>NZ_JAUMKB010000002.1 GCF_030519375.1 Mucilaginibacter tolerans
TTTGTGGTGGTACATAACGGACATATGATGTTTGCCGATAAGAAGATCACCCCGGGGGGACACTGGATAGGGATCACATCGATCGCCTGCAAGCAAAGCCATGCGGATGCAGTGAAAACAGCACAGGCCTATGCCCTGACCTCAGTAGCCCTGTTTGAATCGTTTATCACCTGCTGGGGAGTGAAATACAAATATGCCTACGAGCGTCCGGTATCGGTGATCAATGAGAAGATCGATCATAACTGGCTGCCACTGCTGCAAACGCCGCCATTCCCGGAATATACGGCAGGGCACAGTACGATCAGTGCAGCCTCGGCCACAGTGCTGACACATGTATTTGGGGAGAACTATGCTTTCCAGGATACCAGTGACCGGAAATACATCGGCTTACAACGGCATTTCGATTCCTTCAACAAGGCAGCAGCCGAGACGGCCATGAGCCGGTTTTATGGAGGGATACATTACAAAAACAGCTCGCTGATGGGAGCAGAGCAGGGCAAACAGGTAGGCGAATACATCTGGCAAAAACTAAAACTCACTAAATAATATCGTAGTGGAAAAATTATTGTTGAATACTAAACTACATTATACACTTCGTTTTGCCTCAGTGATGTGCTTTATTGGGCATGGTGCTTTTGGTATCATTACAAAACCAATATGGGCTAATTATTTTGCAGTGTTTGGCATCGGCCATGATATGGCTTTTAACCTGATGCCGTTTGTTGGAATGCTTGATATTTTAATGGGAATTTCCTTGTTGTTTTATCCCACCAGGGCAATTCTTTTATGG
This sequence comes from Mucilaginibacter tolerans, assembly GCF_030519375.1. GTDB lineage: Bacteria > Bacteroidota > Bacteroidia > Sphingobacteriales > Sphingobacteriaceae > Mucilaginibacter. Next base: position 791 of record NZ_JAUMKB010000002.1, read on the forward strand.
CTAATTGTATGGGGTTTCATAACAGCATTATGCCGGCCACTATCAGGCGAACATTTTGCTGAAACGATTGAACGTGCGGGTAATTATGGTGCTCCATTAGCTTTATTAATCTTATCCGGATTTGGAAGTAAAAGGATCAAAACCTGGTTTATCGGTATTAGCCCCGATACGCTCATCACTGAAAAAACGCTGGCCTTAGCTACAACGTGCCTAAGGGTGGTGGTGTTCCTGCTTTTGGCTGGTCATGGCTGGCTCAACCTGGCAGAAAAGAAAAGCTTGCTTAGTCAGTATACATCATTAGGTTTTTCCAATCCCATACAAGTAGCTCATATTATTGGAGTATTCGAAATTCTGGCTGCATTAAGTGTGTTGATCAAACCTATTCGCCCGGTACTTTTAATCCTTCTGGTATGGAAAATTGGGACGGAGTTATTCTACCCGCATTGGGAGGCATTTGAGTGGATAGAGCGAGGGGGTAGTTATGGCGCAATCCTGGCCCTTTGGCTCATATTACCACAGCAATCTCTTAAATCACAACAAACTTTAAACACAATATCAATTAACTAAATCATCAACAAACAAAAATCAATCTTGATCTTCAAACAAAAACATGAGAAAAATCTACAAATTACCCCTTATTGCTTGTTTCTTATTATTAGTCAGTCACACAAATGTTTTCGCACAAGGCTGCGTAGCCATACGTAGTACAGGTGGTTTATGCACTATGGATTCGCATCCCGATAGCTCAGTTAAAAGTGGAGCGTGGCTTTTTAACAGTAATACCCGTTATTATAAATCTTTCAGACACTTTGTGGGAAAGGCGGAGCAATATCAACGTATTGATGTTATGCACAACAACGTTATCAACAAAGTAGTTACCCAGGATTTTGGATTTACAAGAATATTTAACGACCGCTGGTCATTGGCACTGGATATTCCATATGCAGATAACAGCCGCTCACAAGTGCAAAAGGGAAATGGAACCAGATTTAGCACGCACACATTTGGTTTGGGTGATATCCGGGTAACAGGATATTATTGGTTATTAAATCCTGCCAAAGTGCACAGAGGCAATATCCAGGTGGGTTTGGGCGCCAAATTCGCAACAGGCGCTTACAATTTGCAAGACTATTTCTTGCAGGCAGATGGCTCAAAATCTTTAGGCCCTGTGGATCAATCTATTCAATTAGGAGATGGTGGTACAGGTGTCAGTCTCGAACTGAATGCCTATTATAACTTTACCCATAAGTTTGGTCTTTACGCAAACTACTTCTATTTGGCTAATCCGCGAGATGTTAATGGAACACCACGGTCTGCCGGAACTCAAGATCCGAAAGTTGTTGCTGCAACAGGAGATATAGAAAGTGTACCTGATCAGGAATTGTTCAGAGGTGGTGCTAGCTTTGCTGTCGGTCATTTTGATCTTTCCGGCGGCGTACGTTATGATGTATTACCGGTTCGTGACCTATTTGGTAGCAGCGATGGCTTCAGAAGACCAGGCCGCATCTTCTCTGGTGAGCCTGGAGTAACTTATCGTTTTAAAAATATTGCGATATACGGGTTTTTCCCGATTGCTATTATCCGCGACCGTACGCAAAGTGTACCTGATTTAAGGACAACTGCTAGCAATGCGTCAACAACTGGTGCAGTGGCCCACGGCGATGCTGCATTTGCAGATTACGTTGTTAACATAGGACTTACAGTAAGATTTTAGTTGAGCAAATATTTACTGGTTGATTAGTTGAGAGCCGGGTGTGAGATCCCCGGCTTTTTTGTTATCAAATTCTCAGATTTTAAATATAAATTCCGTGTATCACCAAAACTTTATAGTTTTATAAAATGAATACTCCCGAACAAAATTTTGCAGCGTTGGGACTTAATTTGCCCCCTGCACCTCAGCCGTTAGGTGTTTACAAGCCTTACTTAATTGATGGAAAATACTTGTATGTATCAGGACACGGAACCGTGAAAGAGGACAAGACACTGATCATAGGCCGCATTGGCGAAACCATGACAGCCGAAGACGGCAAGCTGGCGGCACGCCAGGTTGGGTTAGCTATTTTATCAACCATAAAAACAAATCTGGGTAGCCTGGATAAAGTAAAGCGCGTGATCAAAGTATTGGGAATGGTAAACTGTACCCCTGACTTTGAAAAGCATCCTTTTATCATAAACGGATGCAGTGAGTTGTTTGCTAATGTTTGGGGTGAGGATAATGGTATCGGTGTTCGCAGTGCAGTGGGTATGGGCTCATTGCCTGATAATATCCCGGTTGAGATAGAGGCTTTGTTCGAATTAGTGTAAGCCAGAAATTCGTAAGACCGAGAGAAATGACCGATCAGAATTGGTATGTAATTAATGATATTGAAAAATTAGACACTCCTGCCCTGGTGATCTATTCGGGGAGGGTAAAAGAAAATATCAATATCTTGAAGGGAATGATAGATGATGTGTCGCGCCTACGCCCTCATGTAAAAACCCACAAATGTAAGGATGCGGCACTACTAATGCTGGAGGCAGGTATCAGCAAATTCAAATGTGCCACTATTGCCGAAGCTGAAATGCTGGGGATGAGCGAAGCACCTGACGTTCTGCTGGCTTATCAGCCCATCGGCCCCAAACTGGAACGTTTTGTTAAATTGATAAAGTCCTACGCTGCGACTCAATTCTCATGTCTTGTGGATAACATGGCTGCCGCGGAACAGATATCAGAAGTTGCACTTGAGGATGATGTAGTCATCCCTGTTTATATTGATTTGAATGTAGGTATGAATCGCACCGGTATAAAGCCGGATGACGGTGCATTAGCGCTTTATGGACATTGCAATACACTACAGGGTATTAAACTGATGGGTTTGCATGCCTATGATGGACATATTCACGACAAAGAACTGACGGTGCGAAAAGAACGGGCCGATGAAGTTTTTGCTAAGGTAGAACAATTACAAAGAGACTTCAAAAAGAAAAATTATCCTGAGCCTGTTATCATTGCAGGAGGATCACCTACATTCCCCGTTTATGCTGCGCGAGGCGTTGTTGAATGTAGCCCGGGCACTTTTATATATTGGGATAGAGGCTATAGCATGAACTGTGAAGAACAACCATTTTTAACTGCAGCGCTTGTGCTATCAAGGGTAATTTCATTGCCAGATGAAACCAAGCTTTGCCTTGACGTAGGTCATAAGTCCATATCTGCAGAAAATGAACTGATCAAGAGGATATTTTTTCTCAATGCTCCGGAACTGACTTTTGTTGGCCAGAGTGAGGAACATTTGGTGGTGGATGCAGGAAAAGATCACAGATATAACGTTGGGGACGTGTTGTATGGATTACCATATCATATATGCCCGACAATTGCTTTATATGAACGGGCGATAACCATTGAAAATAACCAGATAAGCGGGGAGTGGCGCAATATTGCCCGCGACAGAAAAATTACTATTTAATTCAGGTAGAGACGCGATGCATCGCGTCTCTATACCAACCAATCTAACCAATACAATAACCATGTTCACCATAGATGCCCACCTTGATTTAAGTATGAATGCCCTGGAATGGAACCGCGACCTGCGGCGCCCCATTTCAGAAATAAATGAACGTGAAAAAGGACTAACCGATAAACCCGACCGTGCAAAGGGTGTTGTGTCATTGCCTGACTTGAGAAGGGGAGAGATCGGTTTAGTAGTGGCTACACAAATTGGGCGATACGTAGCGCCTGATAACTCGCTTCCTGGCTGGCATTCGCCTGAACAGGCCTGGGCACAAACACAGGGGCAATTGGCCTGGTACAAGGCTATGGAAGAGGATGGGGAGATGGTGCAAATAACCGATCTGGAGAGCCTTGAAAAACATATTGAACTGTGGAAATATGCAATATCGACCCCCAATAAGCCTGTTGGTTATATTTTAAGTTTGGAAGGAGCTGATTCTATTGTCACTATAAAACATCTGGAAAGAGCTTATCGATATGGTTTGCGAGCAATAGGTCCGGCACATTATGGCCCTGGCAGATATGCCAATGGAACAGATGCCAGCGGAAAGATGGGAAAAGTGGGTCTTGAATTACTAAAAGAGATTGAACGATTAGGGATTATATTGGATGCGACACATCTCTGTGACGATGCTTTTTGGCAGGCATTAGACAATTTTAACGGCCATGTTTGGGCTAGTCATAATAACTGCCGTGCTTTGGTTAATCATAACCGGCAATACAGTGACGAAATGATCCGTGCGCTGATTGATCGCCGAGCAGTGATAGGAGCGGCCCTGGATGCCTGGATGATGGTGCCCGGATGGGTCAGGGGTGTATCGACACCAAAGGAAATGAAATGCAGTATGGAGGTAATGATTGATCACATCGATCATATATGCCAGATTGCCGGCAACTCATTACACGTTGGTATGGGCACTGATTTGGATGGCGCATTTGGAAAAGAACAATGCCCGTATGATCTGGAAACAATTGCCGATCTGCAAAAAGTACCTGCGCTTTTAACTAAACGGGGATATACTGAACAGGATATTGAAAATATGATGCATGGTAACTGGCTTCGTTTTATACGTAATGCATGGGCCTGATCTTATTTCAGATGACTATATGTTGATTTGATCTGAAACTTCACGTTATTTGCAGGTGTAACCCTTTATAAATCTATGAACGCAGAGCAAACACGGTTGCAGGATAATGACTGGAAACAATGGGGGCCCTATGTAAGCGATCGCCAATGGGGAACTGTAAGGGAAGATTATAGTGCTAATGGTGACGCATGGAATTATGTTACTCACGATATGGCGCGGAGCAAGGCCTACCGCTGGAATGAAGAGGGTATAGCTGGTATCTGTGATGATTTACAATTATTATGTTTCTCACTTGCTTTGTGGAATAAGAAAGATCCAATCATCAAAGAGCGTTATTTCGGCTTAAGCAACCCCGAGGGAAATCATGGTGAAGATGTAAAAGAGTTATACTATTATCTGGATAGCACCCCTACGCACTCCTATATGAAAATGCTGTACAAATATCCGCAGCAGGAGTATCCATATACGTGGCTGATTAATGAGAATAAACGACGTACAAGGAACGATCCGGAGTTTGAACTGGTTGATACGGGTATATTTAATGAGGATAAGTATTTTGATGTCTTTACTGAATATGCCAAAGGTGCACCGGGAGAAATTTATATCAGGATCGCTGTTCATAATCGTGGCGATGCTGAAGCCTCATTGCATGTATTGCCCACTATCTGGTTTCGTAATACCTGGGATTGGGGATATGATGACTATACACCACGGCTGGCTCAGGACTCGCCGGGTGTAATGGATATATATCATAAAGATTTAGGGCAATATTGGTTAAAAGCAGAAGGCGCGCCTGAATTCTTGTTTTGTGATAATGAAACCAATACCAGCCGTTTATACAATTACAATGATGGCAAGGAGTTCTATAAAGACGGCATAAACGATTATCTGATTCATGACGCTAATACCGTCAACCTGAAGAATGAGGGTACGAAAGCATCTGTAAATTATGATATAACAATTCCAGCTAAACAGAGCGTTACAATACGGCTAAGGTTGACACAGGATGCAAAGAATTCTTTTGATGATTTTGATAAAGTATTCCATGCAAGAATTGCCGAAGCTGATGAATTTTACAACACACTTCAACAACATTCAAGCGATACCGATCACGGGATGATACAACGCCAGGCATTTGCCGGCATGTTATGGAGCAAACAATATTATCACTACGATATTCACAATTGGTTAAATGGTGATCCCAATGAACCTAAACCACCTGCCGAACGGTTGAATGGAAGGAATAATAAATGGCAGCACCTGAATACCCGTGCAATTATATCTATGCCCGATAAATGGGAGTATCCGTGGTTTGCCTCATGGGATTTGGCTTTTCATTGTCTCGCCTTAGCCAATGTGGACATGGTTTTCGCTAAGAGACAGCTATTGTTATTGACCCGCGATTGGTATATGCATCCAAACGGTCAGTTGCCCGCCTATGAGTGGGACTTTGGCGACGCAAACCCGCCGGTGCATGCCATGGTCACCTGGACGATTTATAAGCAGGATAAGCAAGCCAATGGCGGAAACGGTGATTTACGTTTCCTGGAGCGGATATTTCATAAACTGATGCTCAACTTTACATGGTGGGTAAATCGTAAGGATGCACAGGGTAATAATATTTTTGAAGGAGGGTTCTTAGGACTGGACAACATCGGGGTGTTTGACAGGAATGCCCGTTTAGCAGATGGACAATATCTTGAGCAGGCTGATGGCACCAGTTGGATGGCAATGTATTCGCTTAATCTGCTTCGCATTGCATCGGAGTTGACAGCTAATAACAGTGCTTATGCAGATATAGCATCTAAATTTTTCGAGCACTTCATTTATATCGTTGGTGCCATGTCAAATCTGGGGCAAGACAACGAGGGTTTGTGGGATGAGGAGGATGACTTTTTCTATGATCAACTTAAATCGCCTGATAACAGCGTGCAAAAAATGAAAATCAGGAGTATTGTCGGATTAATCCCCCTTTTTGCAACGGAAGTATTGGATGATAAGGAGATAACTGACAGCCCGATATTCAAAGACAGGATGAAGTGGTTTACAGATAACCGTCCTGATCTTGCTGCATTGGTGTCGCGCTGGAATGAGAAAAATCCACAAGGAAAGCATTTGCTCAGTTTGCTTCGCGGGTATCGAATGAAGTCGTTGCTCAGGTATATGCTGGATGAGGATGAGTTTCTGAGTCCATATGGTATACGTTCGGTATCAAAATATCACCTGAATAATCCGTACCGTGTAAAGATTGATGGGCATGAGTTTAGCGTTAAATATCTTCCTGCAGAGAGCGATAGTGGCCTGTTCGGTGGTAATAGTAACTGGCGCGGACCGGTTTGGGTACCTATCAACTACTTGATCATTGATAGTCTGCATCGCTTTTATCAGTACTATGGTGATGATTATAAAGTAGAGTGTCCGACGAACTCCGGTGTTTTTATGAACCTGAAAGAGGTTGCTGATCATTTATACTATCGTTTGCTCAAAATATTCCTGCGTGATGAAAATGGCAAACGGGCGGTATTCGGTCATTATGATAAGATGCAGTTTGATCCTGAGTTTAAAGACTACATATTGTTTTACGAATATTTTGATGGTGATAACGGCCGCGGAGCAGGTGCATCACATCAAACAGGTTGGACCGGATTAATTGCCAATTGTCTCCTTTAAGGTTATAACAGGTGTTTTGAAGATTAAAAAGATTGTTTTGGATAATCTTTGCTTTGAAATTATAATATTTACTAAATTGTACTTTAGTATAAAATATAAACTCTAATAATGAATTCTCAAATTACAGCTATAGGTGTATATGCACCATCACAGGTTATCACTAATGATTGGTTTGCCGATAAGATCGAAACAAATAACGAATGGATCATTTCGAGAACCGGCATCAGAGAACGGAGGTTCACCGAACCGGACGAATATACCAGCGATATATGTGTTAAAGCAGTTAAAAATCTGATAGCTGAAAATCCGGGAGTTACTACCGAAGGTGTTGATTTCATTATTGTGGGCACCACTACTGCCGATCAGGTGATGCCCAGCATGGCTAGTCAAATACAGAATGCTTTAAATATACAGGATGCCGGTTGCCTTGATATTATGGCGGCCTGTGCAGGCTTTGTTTATGGTATTATTTTGGCGAAAGGTTTGATTGCTGCAGGGACTCATAAAAAAGTATTGGTGTTTGGCGCCGAAACGCTGTCAAAATTCACCGACTTTAATGATCGTACCTCCTGTATATTATTTGGCGATGGCGCAGGAGTGGCGCTGGTTGAAGCGTCAGAAAAATCAAAGATATATAATACGATTACTGGTACAGATGGTAGTCATGGTAAGGATCTTTACCTGTCGCAGCATGCTTCTGTAGTCAACGGGGAAGAAATTGTTCCTAACGGAAAAATCCACCAAAATGGTAAAGTTGTGTTTAAGTGGGCTATTCAAACTATTACCAATAAAGTAGGTGAATTGCTGTCTAAGAATGCGTTAAAATTGGAGGACCTGGACTGGGTCATATTGCATAGCGCCAATTTGAGGATCATTGAAGCGGTTGCACAAGAACTTAATGTTCCGATGGACAAAATGCTGACCAGTATTGAGTTATATGGAAACACATCGTCAGCCTCAATACCATTGGCGTGGGACCTGGCAGCAAAATCCGGTAAAATAAAGAAGGGCAATAAAATGCTGCTGCTTGGCTTTGGCGGTGGCTTAACTTATGCAGGTGTGATCGTCGAAGTGTGATTGTCATTAGTCTTAGTCATTAGTATTTTACTCCTGATAACTGGTTACTGATTAACTAATCACCATTATACAGTCAATCCTGTATATAGTTTTGAATAAACTCATCCTCACTGATCGCTTTGACGATTTCTGTAATGATTCGATACTCCTCTGATTTATTATCAATCGTATTGGCATAGCTGTCTAATTCATACGAATAATCAATCGCTTCCTGTTCGTCTTCAAATTTCATAATGACATCATTATTGATCTCTGAATCGAATCCGTCGGGAGGTGTCGGGATATCATATTTATTCAGTTCGGCAAGCGTGATCGGTGACCGGCCATCCGAACTAATCTCAATGACTAACATATTGTTATTCCTCTTATAGTTAACTCTTGTTACAACAATTCTATAGTCAAAAGGTTTAATAACTCACGCTGACCTTAATAATTTGATAATCCAAGTTAATTTTGATTTAACAGCCGCATTGAGTATTTTAAGCCGTAATGACGGATAATAGAAAAGAACATCTTAAAAAAGTTTTAAAACCGGTTCATTTATGGGCCATAGCTGTTGGCCTGGTTATCTCCGGCGAATATTTCGGGTGGAATTTAGGCTGGGGCGTTGCTGGCACCATCGGTTTTCTTATCGCAACACTGGTAGTGACCATAATGTATGTTACTTTCATTTTTAGCTATACCGAATTGACTACGGCTATTCCCCATGCTGGTGGTGCATTTGCCTACGCATACCGCGCTATGGGGCCAATAGCCGGGCTGATAGCAGGTTATGCAACACTCATCGATTTTTTATTTGCCACGCCTGCCATCGCCTTTGCTTTAGGAAGTTATCTTCATTTTTTATACCCCCCTGTTTCGGTATTGCAATCGGCCATAGTATTTAATCTGCTGTTTATGGCTATCAATGTATGGGGAGTAAAAGAATCTGCAACATTTTCAGTATTTATCACCCTGTTGGCAGTAGCTGAGTTGTTGCTTTTTATGGGGATTATTTCGCCACACTTTAAAATGGGTAATTATTTGAGCCACCCTATGCCATTTGGTGTGAGCGGAATATTCGCAGCATTACCTTTTGCTGTGTGGTTTTATTTAGCGATAGAAGGTGTGGCCATGGTGGCAGAAGAAGTGCAGGAACCCAAACGCAATATTCCCAAAGGATATCTTTACGGGATTGGTACCCTGATGTTTTTGGCCCTAGGGGTGATGATCCTGACTGGAGGGATAACCGACTGGCGTAAACTAAGTAACCTGGATTATCCGTTGCCCGAGGCAATAAGTATCGTATTAGGCAAATCAAATGGATTGACAAAAATATTTGCCAGCATTGGTTTATTTGGGCTGATTGCGTCTTTTCATGGCACCATACTGGCGTCTTCCCGCCAGGTATACGCTATGGCGCGTAGTACTTATTTGCCTAGTTTTCTGGCATCGGTGAATCACCGGTTTAAAACGCCTCATTGGGCAATCCTCGCCGGAGGACTGATCAGTTTTATTGCCTTGTATACCGGAACTACTGCACAGATCATCATCTTATCGGTGATGGGAGCTGTGCTGATGTATATGTTGAGCATGATCAGTTTATTTGTACTGCGAAAAAAGGAGCCTGATCTTGAAAGACCATTTGCTTCTCCGTTTTATCCATATTTTCCGGCTATTGCCCTGGTACTGTCAGGACTGTGCCTGGTTGCGATTATCTATTACAACTGGTTACTTAGTCTGATTTTTTTAGGAGGCCTTGGTGTTGCTGTTCTGATATTTATGCTGATGGGTAAGCATAGGGTGAAGATAATGGATGATGTATTACTTGAAAAAGCTGCTGTATTAGCCGAAACAGAATAAACTATGTCATATCATCATACCATCGGCAGAAAGACTTACAGGTTTAACGACCTGAAAACGCTGCTGGCAAAGGCATCCCCTCATCGATCAGGAGATGTATTGGCCGGCATTGCTGCCGAAAGTTATGAAGAACGGGTAGCTGCCCAGATTGCATTATCCGACGTTCCTTTAAAAGCTTTTCTGAGCGAAGCAATTATCCCGTACGAACACGACGAAATAACAAGATTAATAATTGATAATCATGATATAACGGCTTTTAATTTAATAAATAGTTTAACTGTTGGCGAGTTAAGAGATTGGCTTTTGAGGGATGAAACGGATACGAAAACATTACAGGATCTTGCACCGGGTATTACACCAGAAATGGCTGCGGCTGTATCGAAACTGATGCGTAACCAGGATCTGATTGCTGTTGCAAAGAAATGTGAGGTGGTTACCAGGTTCAGAAATACGATTGGATTAAAGGGGCATTTCTCAACACGCTTGCAACCCAATCATCCAACAGACGATCCAAAAGGAATTGCTGCCAGCATGATCGACGGTCTGTTATACGGTAGCGGAGACGCTGTTATCGGCATCAATCCGGCTACGGACAGCCCGGCAGAAGTGAATAACCTTTTATTACTAATGGACACGCTTCGCCAGCAATTCGATATTCCAACCCAGAGCTGTGTGTTGTCTCATGTTACCACTACGCTTGAGTTGGTAAGACAAGGAGCCCCGGTCGATCTTTGCTTTCAGTCGATAGGCGGTACAGAGAAAAGCAATTCCAGTTTTGGTATCAGTCTGGCTTTGCTTGACCAGGCCTATGAGGCAACATTATCACTTAACCGCGGAACGGTAGGAAACAATGTGATGTATTTTGAAACAGGGCAGGGTAGTGAGTTATCGGCCAATGCGCATCACGGCGTCGACCAACAGACTTGTGAAGCAAGGGCTTATGCAGTAGCAAGGAAATATAATCCACTGCTTGTAAACACGGTGGTAGGTTTTATCGGGCCTGAATATTTATATGATGGTAAACAGATCATCCGTGCAGCTTTGGAGGATCACTTCTGCGGAAAATTACTCGGCTTGCCTATGGGAGTGGACATTTGTTATACCAATCACGCCGAAGCTGATCAGGATGATATGGATAACCTGTTGACATTGCTTGGCGTTGCTGGTTGTAATTTTATAATGGGAGTGCCCGGCTCAGATGATATTATGCTGAATTATCAGTCAACCTCGTTTCATGATGCTTTGTACATCAGAAATGCGCTTGGATTAAGACCCGCGCCCGAATTTGAGCAATGGCTGATTAAACAAGGTATTTTGGATAGCAATGGGATGTTAATAAATCACACCAATCCACGTTTATGGAACGAAATGAAGGGAATATGGACGAGATAAAGGATAGGGAGATATCTCATGATGAACTTTTACATGGTCTAAGACAGTTTACCGCTGCCCGCATAGGTATAGGGCGGACAGGCGCCAGTATTCCAATCAGTCAGTCACTGGAGTTAAAATTAGCCCACGCGCATGCACGCGACGCTGTTTATTCGGAATTGGATATCGATAAATTGTCAGCTGATTTAAAACAGTTTGAACTCCTTGTTTTAGTATTGCACAGTAAAGCGGCTTATCGTGAGCAATATCTTCAGCGCCCTGATCTTGGGCGTCAATTAGATGAAGCGTCCGTTAGTACGCTAAGATATTATTCACATGACAAAACGGATATTACAATTATTATAGCCGATGGGTTGTCGGCAACGGCGGTTAATCACAATACAATTGGCCTGCTTAAAATATTGATTCCGCAGTTACAAGCCTCCGGATTTAAACTTGCGCCCCTGTGCTTAGTGAAACAAGGGAGGGTTGCTATTGCAGATCACATTGGTGCGGATCTTAACTCCAGGTTGGCTATTATTCTGATCGGCGAGCGGCCCGGTCTGAGCTCCGCTGATAGCATGGGAGTTTATCTTACCTACAATCCCAAAGTTGGTTTAACGGACGAGTCGCGCAACTGTATTTCTAATATCCGGCCTCATGGCCTAACATTTAAAATGGCTTCTAAAAAGATATTCTACCTCATACAGGAAGCTTTTAAGCGCAAATTATCAGGCGTAGTGTTGAAAGACAACACGGGTCTTTTAGATAGTTAGAATTCAACTTAACCTGAGATCCTACTTTAAATAACCATCATAAGAAATAAAATCCCGGTTGACACTCGTTATTGATAGTGAGGCATATCCGTCTGATGAAATATTCAATATCAGGTATTCAATGTTCCTTACATCCGCCGGCTTTATGGTAATCATCCATCCGCTTTTTTTCTTGTCTTTTATATCATAGGTGAATTTAGTCGAAGTAAATTTCATGCCCCCATCACCGTTGTAAGGTACGTCAAAGTAAGCCCGGCCATAATAAGGAAGAAAAGCAATCACACTATCCTTACGCACGTTTAATTCATAATAGGTGTCAGTAAGTGCCTTACCACCGCCTCGGAGCGGCAACATATACGTGGCCAAAAAAGTATAATGACGGCCATCTACGAGCCTCTTTGTTGTAGCTTCTTTTTCAGCTTTTTTATCTTTTCTGTTGTTTTGTGCAAATGCAGTATTTAACCCGGCGCTAACTATTAGCAGCAGGATGCATAGATTCTTTAAAGTCTTCATGATGTCGATAGGATGCGTAATCAGGGGAGATTCCATAAAGTTACCTAAACTTTATTTAATAAAAAAGCCCCGAAAAATCCGGGGCTCTCCTAATAATTTGAATTGCGATTATATCAAATTCACGCTACGATTTACAAACTCGGTAAGGTCAGCCCCTGTCAGTAAGCCCTGTGATAACAATGCCAGATCAAAAGCCTGGCGGGCTAACTGAGATTGTTCCTGTTCGTTCTCATCCTGTAGAATACGGGTGATTAGTTTGTGATTAGCATTGATCACTACTTTATAGTTATCAGGCATGCTGCCATAGAAGCCCATACCGCCGCCCATTGCAGCCATTTCTTTCATACGGCGCATAAATTCGTCCATAGTCACAGTTACAGGTAACTCCTCCGGATTAAGGCTTTCCAATTCAACTCTGTAGGCCGGACGGTTGATCGCTTTTTCGAAGATAGTTTTCACTTTAGCTGACTCTTCCTCAGTCAAAATATGCGCGGGTGCATCTTCTTTACTGATCAGTTTATCTGCTACATCTGAGTCAACTCGTTTTAGCTGGGTCTTCTCCAGTTTTTGTTCCAGGCTGCTGACGAAATGGTTGTCGATAGGTGAGTTCATCACCAATACGTCGTAACCCTTTTTAGTGGCCGACTGAATAAATGCATCCTGTTTTTCTGGGTCATTAGTGTAAATATACACCAGCTGACCATTCTTATCGGTTTGCTCAGCAGCTACTTTTTCCTTGTATTCCTCAAGGGTGAAGTTTTGTTTTTCGGTGTTGGTCAGCAGGGCAAACTCTTTTGCTTTATCATAGAATTTATCCTCGCTTACCATCCCGTATTTTACAAACAAGCCGATATCAGGCCATTTTTCTTCGTAACCTTTACGGTCGTTTTTGAACAACTCTGCCAGTTTATCGGCTACCTTCTTGGTGATATATGTATTGATCTTCTTGACATTACTATCAGCCTGTAAGAAACTGCGTGATACGTTCAGAGGAATATCCGGTGAATCGATCACACCATGAAGCAGCATCAGGAATTCAGGCACAATGTCTTTCACCTCGTCGGTAATAAATACCTGGCGCGAGAATAATTTGATCTTGTTACGCTGAAAATCAAACTCATTTTTCACCTTAGGGAAGTACAGCACACCTGTCAGGTTGAACGGATAATCGACATTTAAATGAATCCAGAACAGTGGCTCTTCCGAGAACGGATATAGTTGTTTGTAGAATTCAAGGTAATCCTCATCCTTCAGATCATTTGGCGATTTGGTCCAGATTGGGTTGGTATCATTAATGACATTCGGTACATCAACCTGTTTGTATTTTGGTTTACCTTCTTCGTCCTCTCCGTCGGGTTCATCCTCGGTCTTGGTTCCAAAAATGATTGGTACGGGTAAAAAGCGGCAATATTTATCCAATATTTCCTGCAATTTATATTTGCTCAGGAACTCCTCTGAGTCCTGGTTAATGTGCAGGGTGATTTCTGTTCCACGCTCTGTTAAACTGCCTTCGCTTAGTTCAAACTCAGTGCTGCCATCGCATACCCAGTGTGCTGGTTGAGCGCCTTCCTGGTACGACAGGCTTTCAATTTCAACCTTATCAGCCACCATAAAGGCCGAGTAAAAACCTAAACCGAAGCGACCGATGATCTCATTGGCGTCTTTTGACTCTTTAAATTTCTCCATGAACTCAGTAGCGCCGGAGAAAGCGATCTGGTTGATGTATTTTTTGATCTCTTCGGCAGTCATCCCGATACCGTTATCCGATATGGTAATGGTTTTTGCCTTTTCGTCAAATGCCACTTCGACACGCAGGTCGCCCACTTCGCCTTTGTATTGACCGAGCGAGGCAAGGCGTTTCATTTTTTGGGTAGCGTCTACTGCGTTTGATACCAGCTCGCGCAAAAATATCTCGTGGTCAGAGTATAAGAACTTTTTAATGATCGGGAAAATGTTCTCGGTGTGGATCGAGATTGTTCCTTTTTCTTGCATAGTCTATAATAGTTTTAGAAATGAGTTTTATGTTATCAGGGCTTGTTCATCAATGCCTGTTCCAAAGTCAATATATTGTCAAATTGGCAGGGCGCAGTTGAGTTGAATAGTTGATTAACTTGGATTGCGCCGATTGGTTTTTATCCTGAATTGATGAATACTTTAAGTAAGTCCTCTAGTTTTTGAGCTGTATCAGCATCAGTTACATTACTATCAGCATCCATTTTAGACCGGACAAACTGTATCAGCAATGTCGTTTCTGGTGCTAATTTGGCATCAATCGCTCCCAGGATTTTGATCATCGCCGCATGTGCATTTTCGCCACCTGTGGATGCTGTTATTAACGCCGTTGGCTTACCACAGAATGAACCGGTAGACACCGTCCAGTCCAAAGCATTTTTTAATGCGCCAGGTACACCGAAGGCATATTCGGGCGTGCAAATAATGATACCATTAGCTTGTGATAATTGCTTTCTGAGATCAGAAACAGCAGACGGAGGCGTATCATCGTCTAATCCAGGATCAAAAGCTGGAATATCCCGTAAACCACCATAAATAGTATAATTTATACCGGAGGGTATCAATTTACCCAATAAGCGCAATAAGCTATGATTAGACGAGCCTTCCCGCAAGCTGCCGGATATAGCAAATATGTTTTTCATGCCAGGCTAAACTAAATAATATTTAAAGACAGAATTTAAAAGCTTTGCTATTTTTACAGCCAGTTTACTATGCCCCTGATATGACACTTAAACCAACACAACTACTCGCGGTATATATCCTGCCTCTTTTACTTTATTCGTGTGCCACAACCAAACCGTTAGCTCCGGCAAAAACTGCAGCGGATGTTCCAAAACTTATTCAGCCTGTTTCTAACATCGATGTGCCTGTTACGGTCGATTTGAAAACTTATTTCGTTCAGGCTGAAAACTCGGTTCCAACCAAATATTCCGATAATCAACAGCCATGCGAAGGCTTACGTTATTTTTATACATTTACCCGCACACCTTTTACTATTACCGGAAGCAATAATATAGTGAACTTGAAATTTGTGGGAAGTTATGGGTTCAATGCTTCTTACTGTGCCAAATGCTCCTCAATGTTTGGTTCAGGGCCGCAATGTGTTGTTCCGGTCGTATCGGCACAATGCGGCATGGGTGGTGAGCCGCCACGCAGAATGGAAATTTCTTACCAAACGACCATCGCCGTATTGCCCGACTATCACCTGAAATCAAAAACCATATTATACCCGGCACCGCGACCTATCGATCGCTGTAATGTCTTTATGGGAAATATTGACGTCACCGACCGCCTGATTCAATACATCAGCGGCCCGTTGAATGACTTGGGCAAGCAGGTAGATGATAAGATCGCCGCCTATAATATTAAACCGATTATCGACCAAATATGGAAAAATATCGCCAGCGAAACCAAAGTAGGCGACGTGGGTTATGTATCTATTAATCCTGAATCGGTGCGTTTGAGCAATTTTAGCTTAAGTGGTTCGCAACTTACTTTTTCGGTGGGTTTATCGGCTAAGCCTGTGGTAACTACAGTTAGCAATCCGCCACCCGCCAAACCAGTGCCCAACCTGACCGCCTATGCGCCTGCAAAGGGATTTAATGTGTATCTGGATTTGCTGGAGAACTATGATCATCTGACCAAATTGGTGAACAAGCAGGTTGTAGGACAAAGCGCTGATGTAGCCGGCAAGCAATTTATTGTAGATAATACCAAAATATGGGGTAGTGGCAGTCAGATTGTAATGCAGATCGATTTTAAGGGCTCCAGCACGGGTACCATCTATTTGGTAGGAACACCTACCTATAATTCAACTACACATGAGCTTTCCTTCCCCGATCTGACCTTTGATCTGCAAACCAAAGCATGGATGCTAAAAGCTGCTAAATGGATGTTCAATGCCAAGATAACCGAAATGATACGCCAGCGGGCCACTTATAATTTCACGAGTTTCATTGCCGATAGCAGAAAAAGGATACAAAGTGAGATGAGCCGCGATATGGGCAACGGCGTTCATACTGATGTGAATATCCGCGATCTGGATATACAGGCTATTTACCCAACTGAAGAGAAGCTGATTGTCCGGACTTTATCAAATGGCCAAATCAAAGTGAAAGTGGTGATGTAATTGCAATTTTAAAACCTATGAATACAGAAAAGATCATTGAAACTATTACCAATATTTTTGAAGGCGCCGATGAGCGCGATTGGAATAAGGTAAAAGCTTCATTTGCCAACGATGTGCTGTTGGATTACTATTCCATGAACGGTAGCCCGGCCACTGTTTTATCCTCCAATGACATTATTAAAGCATGGAAGGGGTTTCTTCCCGGCTTTGACCTCACACATCACTATGTAACTAAATTTGAGATTGAACAATCAGTTGGAATTGCTAAAGCGCATTTTTCTGGTAAAGCAGATCATTTTATTGACGGTGAAAGCTGGACAGTTGAGGGCAGCTATGACCTGGAATTGGCTATAGTTGGTGATGACGCCAAAGTGACCAAGTTTAAATTTAACCTGCAAAGTCAAGGCGGCAATGTACAGTTGTCCCAAAGAGCCGTGGATTTGGCAGCAAAAAAATAGATTAATTTACAAACACCAATAAAAACGCTGAGCCCACACCTTCGGCAGATTGTACCTGGATATTGCCCTTATGCAGCAGCATGATCTGTTTGCAGAGACTTAAGCCAATGCCGCTACCTGTTTTGCGGGTACTAAAGAAGGGGATAAATATCTTATCGAGCAGATCGGTTGGTATGCCCGAGCCATTATCAGCTACCTTAACTACTGTACGGTTATTTGGCTGAACTTCAGCTGAAAGGGTAATGCGGGGGTGTTCTTTATCCTTAACAGCCTCAACCGCATTTACAAGCAGGTTAATCATTACCTGTTCAATCAGATTGATGTCAGCCTCGATAGCTAAGGCGGGGTCGCGCAGTACTATTTCCAATTCGATGTGCTTTTTTGCCATAGATGGATGCATCAGGCTGCTCAGGTTTTCGAACAGATCACGCACCAGTATTTTTTTCAAATCAAGCTTGGTGATCTTGTTCAGGTTACGGTAACTCTCTGTGAACTTGAGCAAGCCCTCACTGCGGCGTTTTATCGTATCAATGCCTAATTCCAAATCCTCCAGCTGTCCACCCATTGAACTGTTAACTATCTCGGGCGATTGCAGGCGGTTTTTCAAGGTATCGGCCAATGAGGAAATAGGAGCCACAGAATTCATGATTTCATGTGTCATTACGCTCAATAGCTTTTGCCATGCTTTTGATTCTGTTTCGTCAAGGGCTTCGCTCACATTCTGGAAAGCTATAAGCTTGTATACCTTATCATCACTACGCAGCAAACTTGCAGTGATGAGTATCTTAATTAATTGTTGGTTTCGGGTAATAGAAATTACTTTGCTTTCGCCGGGTTTTATATTTATAATCTCCTTATAAAGAGATTCTTCTCTCTTTTCAAGTGAAGAAATAGTTTTAACATACGGGATGCCTATTATCCGTTTAAAAGCCTCGTTGATCCAACCTGTTTCACCGGTTTCCAACTCATAGGAAAGAATACCTGTATCGACAATTTCCAATATTTTTTGCAGGTAATGATACTGGGTTTCACGTTCGCGGCTGATGAGTTTAAAGGTAGAATTGATCTCGTTAAAACCTTTCCTGAGGGGTTTAAGTTCAGTAGGTGCCTTCCGCACATCAAAATGGCGCGAAAAATCGCGGTAATGTATTGATTCCACGAACTGACTCACCTCGTCCTGCGCCTTTTTCTGAAAACGGATCATGTCAATGAGCTCATATACCAGCAGCGGACAAGCAAGAACCATATATATAAGCTGCCCTTGCACGGCAATAATAGCTGTACCCGTTAGGGTTATAAATAAAATTAGTACACGCAGCAGAAGCCGCCATTCGTAACGTTTAAATATCATATTTGCTTAGTCTGCGGTATAAGGCGGTGCGGGTCAACCCCAGCTCTTTGGCGGCCCTGGTAATATTGCCGTTATTTTTTTCAATCACCCTCAAAATGGCATTTTTTTCCAATGTGCTTAGTGGTACATTATCGGCTTCAACCTCACTTTCGGTAGGTGTTTCGAGTATTGAAAATATCAGATCATCCGGTTTTAACAAATGGTCATCTGCCATAATTACGGCACGTTCTATGGTATATTGGAGTTCGCGCACATTGCCCGGGAAATTGTACTGTTTCAATTTTTGCAATGCTCCGGCATCAAAATCCACCGACGGTTTTAAGTACTTGTTGGCATACATCTTGGCAAAATGTTTAGCTAACAGGACGATATCTTCATTCCGCTTTCGTAATGGTGGCATGTTTATCTCGACAGTATTGATACGATAGATCAAGTCCTTCCGGAAACGGTTCTCGTTCGCCAATTCATATAATGGTACGTTGGTTGCACAGATCAGGCGGATATCAATATCTACGGCCTTATTTGTGCCCAGGCGGGTAACCTGACGGTTTTGTAATACAGTCAATAGTTTAGCTTGTTGCTGCAGGCTGATGTTACCTATTTCATCCAGGAACAACGTGCCGCCATGTGCTTCCTCAAACCGGCCTTCCCGATCCTCACGCGCATCGGTAAATGCTCCTTTTTTATGGCCAAATAATTCGCTTTCAAACAAAGTATCGGTCAATGCGCCTACATCGACCTTAACAAACGGCTTATCTGCACGAAGCGATCGTTCATGTATAGCTTTTGCCATCAAATCCTTACCGGTGCCGTTTTCGCCTAATATCAATATATTAGCATCAGTTGGTGCAATCTTATTTACCTTATAAAATATGTCTTGCATCACCTCTGAATCGCCAAGGATAGAGGTATTCCCGGCCGATTTTACGCTTGCCTTTGTAGGTTTTGTACCTTCCTGTTTATCCAGAAGTTCCTTTATTGTACTTATCAACTTTTCGTTATGCCATGGCTTAACAATAAAGTCATTGGCACCTTCTTTTAATGAACGTACAGCCAAATCAATATCGCCATAAGCGGTAATCATAATTACGCATACATTGGGTTTCCACTCTTTAATTTTTCTCAGCCAGTATATACCCTCGTTCCCGGTATTGATAGCACTGTTAAAATTCATATCAAGCAAAACAAGGTCGACCTGGTTTCGTTGTAGCAACCAATTCAGGTTTTCCGGGTTCTTTTCCGTGATAACTTCCTGTGTTTCGGTTTTTAGCAGGAGCTTAACGGCGGTTAATACATCAATGTCATCATCAACAACCAAAATGGTTGCCTTTTTTAATATCATAGTATTTGTTTGTTTATATGTTGTATGGTAATTCGTTTATGATAAAGCTCTAAATTAGTAAATAAATATGGCTCGCGCTTGTGTTTATACACTATATATGCTTACTGCTGAGATACAATTTTTATGCTAAAGGCGCTTAATGATACTAAATAGTTAACTATGAACGATTAAGTATGATTTATTGACTAAAACCGCCAAAACGCATTGTATCATAACCGGACACTTGCTGTAACAGAAGCGTACGGTTGAATTCTTGTTTTTAATATTAAAATACTGAAAAACAGCTGTTTAATTTGTGGCATGTGTTTTTGTAACCATTAACCAAAATATAATTTAATACCGTGGACAGAAAAATTGAAAAAAGTACCTGGAACAAAAAACGAATACTGACTATTGTGGGTATAACCGCGTTGGTTGCTTTGATAGTATCGGTTACCTACGTAGGTATCACCGGCAAAAGCAAATACAATGCATCTATTGACCGTATTACTATCAGCGAAATAAAAAAGGGGCCTTTCCAGGAGTTTATTCCTGTAAATGGTACCGTGTTACCTCAAATAACAATTTATCTTGATGCTGTGCAGGGTGGTACCGTCCAGGAGAAATATGTGGAAGATGGAGCCAAATTGAAAAAGGGTGATCCTATACTAAAATTGGCAAATACAGATGTAGAACTAAGCCTGGCCAATTCTGAAAACAGTGTTTATAATGTTCAAACCCAGATGCAGATATCTAAAAATAATGCAGCACAAAATACAGTCAATAAGTTGCAGACGATGGCTGATGCTGAAAGTGCATTTAAAGAAGCAGAACGGGTTTATAATCTTGATAAAAAGTTATATGATCAAAAAGCAATTGGTTTGCAGGAATACAAGATTGCCGAAAATACATACAATTACCAGTTACGTAAAAGGAACCTGACAAGAGAAATTTTGAAACAGGATACCGCGCTGAATAAAGTTCAAAATCTACAGGCGGAAGAACAATACGTTCAGATGAAGAAAAGTCTGGAACTGATGCGTAAAGAAGTTGCCGACCTCACTGTGAGGGCCCCTATAGATGGTCAGTTAACATCCCTTGACGCAGAAATTGGCCAGAATAAAAATAAAGGTGAACACCTTGCGCAGATTGACGGTTTTTCGGGTATAAAAGTACGTGCTCTTGTAGATGAACACTATTTATCAAGAGTGATACCGGGGCTTACTGCGTACTATCCGACCGATGATAAAACTTATAAACTGATTGTCAAAAAAGTCTTCACGGCAGTTGGTACCGGGGGTACCTTCCAGGTTGACATGATGTTTGTTGGCGATGCCCCTTCCGGATTAAGAAAGGGTCAGACTTTGCAGATCCGTTTGGCATTCAGCGACGAGGCGCCTGCAATATTGTTACCTAAAGGCGGCTTCTTCCAGCAAACCGGTGGTAACTGGATATTTAAAGTGAGCGACGATGGTAAAACAGCTTACAAGGTTGACATTCAGCTAAATAGGCAAAATCCGGATTATTTCGAAGTAACGAGAGGTTTGAAGCCAGGCGACAAAGTAATCACTTCGAGCTATGAAACCTACGGCGATATACAAGAATTAGTATTAACAAAATAGAAAACCTGATTATTAACTAAATAAAATCAAACCTTATTACATAAAAGGTTTAGGAGGCACAAATGATAAAGATTACAGACTTAGAAAAATTTTATCGCACCGAAGAAGTGGAGACGATCGCATTAAACAAATTGTCCATTCACGTGAACACGGGAGAATTTGTAGCAATCATGGGCCCGTCTGGTTGCGGTAAATCCACGTTACTGAACATTTTGGGTATGCTTGACGATCCTGATGGCGGAAGCTATGTTTTCAATGGCGTAGAAGTAGCACATTTTAACGAACGTAAACGTGCGGACCTGCGCAAACACAACATTGGCTTCGTGTTCCAGAGCTTTAACCTGATCGACGAGCTGACAGTATTTGAAAACGTCGAACTGCCATTGATCTACACCGGTGTTCCAAGTTCCGAGCGTGTTAAAAGGGTAGAAGAGGTGCTGGATAAAATGCAGATCATGCACCGCCGCAATCACTATCCGCAGCAGTTATCGGGTGGTCAGCAGCAACGTGTGGCTATTGCCCGTGCCGTTGTAAATAAACCAAAATTGATACTTGCGGATGAGCCCACCGGTAACCTGGACAGCAGCAACGGTAACGACGTAATGGAACTGTTAACTGACCTGAACGAACAAGGTACTACCATCATCATGGTAACTCACTCTGAACATGACGCCCGTTACAGTCACCGCATTATTCGTCTGCTCGACGGTCAGACTGTGATGGAAAATATAATGATCTAAGGATCATCCCCGAACTGAATTAGTTTTTAATAATCAGTTGATTAATGTGTGTGTCTCCCTAACTCCTTCCCAAAGCAGGAAGGAGTTAGATCGAGAGTTTTTTGTCTAAAATTTTTTCGGATATGATAAAGAACTACATCAAAACTGCTTTCCGAAGCCTCACCAAAAATAAGGCTTACAGCTTCCTGAACATCTTCGGCTTATCCATCGGTATCGTATGTGCCGCTTTGATCTTTTTATGGGTTGAAGATGAGGTGAATTACGATTCTGTCAATGTAAAAAAGGATAGGTTATACCTGGTAAAGGAAAACCAAAAATATGATGCGTATATATTCACGCATTCATCTACACCGGGTATTATGGGACCTGAATTGAAGGAGACCTTGCCCGGGATTGCCAACGCATGTCGCACCTCTGAAGGACAGGAAACATTTCTGTTTTCACAGGGCGATAAATCTGTGTATGCCTCAGGAAAATATGCTGATCCATCCATATTCAGCATGTTTACTTTGCCATTTACACAGGGGAATGCCCGTTCGGCTTTTGCTCAATATCATTCATTGGTAGTTACTGAGAGAGCCGCTAAAAAATTCTTCGGAAATGAGCCAAACGTTATTGGCAAAACAATTAAGGTTGATAACAAACAAGAATATGTCATTTCTGGCGTAATAAGGGATCTGCCTGCAAACTCATCGTTACAGTTTGAGTGGCTCATGCCGTTTCAGATTCATCTGGATAATAGCCCCTGGTTAAAATCTTGGGGAAACAACAATACTACTACCTATGTGGAGCTAAAGTCAAATGCAAGCATTGCTACGGTTAAGGGGCAAATACTTAATTATATTCAAAGGCATGAGCCCAAGGCCCTTAGTCATTTGTTCTTGTTCAGTATGAACGACTGGCGGCTTCGCGACGACTTTAAAGATGGTAAAATGACAGGTGGTGGCCGTATAGAGTATGTTCACTTGTTTACCATTATAGCCTGGATCATTATGCTGATAGCTTGTATCAATTTTATGAACCTGGCTACCGCCCGCAGTGAAAAACGTGCGCGTGAGGTTGGTGTCCGAAAAGTTTTAGGTGCAGGTAAAAACTCACTGATCTTCCAATTTATTGGAGAAGCTATTTTTATGGCCCTTGTTGCCGCTTGCGTCGGTTTAATTCTGCTAACATTAGTACTACCCGGCTTTAATCTTTTGGTTGAAAAACAGCTTAGCCTTGGGTTAGGTAAGCCATACCATATACTCGTATTATTGGGCATTGCAATCATTTGTGGTTTGGTAGCAGGAAGTTATCCTGCATTGTACTTGTCTTCATTTAAGCCAGTTTCGGTTTTGAAGGGAATCAAATTGAAAGACAGTAGTGCGGCATACATTCGCAAAGGATTGGTTATCCTGCAGTTCTCTGCATCGATTATTCTCATTATCAGCACGGTAATTATCTACCAACAAATACAGCATGTAAAGAATAGGGAGTTGGGCTTTAACAAAAACAATCTTCTGGAGATCGATCTGCAGGGTCAAATGGCGAAAAACTATACCCCAATAAGAGAAGAATTGCTCAGAGTCGGCGATGTTGAGAATGCAGCGCTTGCTGACCATTCCATTATTTATGGCGGTAATAATACCAGCGGGATGACATGGGAAGGCAAGGCCCCAGGTTCAGAGGTACTAATATCTCAACGTTATGTGACTCCTGAATTTATGGCCACATCGGGTTTAAGCATATTAGAAGGACGGAATTTAGTAGTACGGGATACCGGAAGGCCGATTCATATGATCATTACTAAATCGTTAGAAAAATTGATGGGTAAGGGGAGTGCATTGGGTAAAACCATGCATTATAATGGCGACACTACGACGGCTACAATTGTAGGTGTGGTAAATGACTATGTATATGGCGACATGTATGGCAAGCCTGACCCAGTAATGTTTATGGTCGCCAAACCCGAGGATAATACGGTGATGTATGTGCGTATTAAACCGCAGGCAGATATTCAGAAAACGCTTGCTAATATACAGGGAATATTAAAAAGATATAACCCTGCCTTTCCATTTCAATATCGTTTCGTTGATGACCAGTTCAATGGCATGTTCCTCACTGAGATGCTCGCAAGCAAATTGTCAAGGCTATTTGCTGCGCTGGCTATTGTGATTTCGTGTTTGGGATTGTTTGGTCTGGCCGCATACACGGCTGAGCGACGCACCAAAGAGATCGGTATACGCAAAGTGTTGGGTGCAAGTGTAGCAAGTGTTACATCACTCCTTTCAAAAGATTTTTTACAACTGGTAATACTATCCTGCCTGATCGCTTTCCCGGTTGCTTACTGGAGAATGAGTTTGTGGCTGAAAGGCTATCGGTATCATATCGAAATGCAATGGTGGGTGTACCTGGTAGCAGGAGCATTGGCCATTATAATCGCTTTGATAACAATCAGCTTCCAGACTATTAAAGCGGCGTTAGCTAACCCAGTGAGGAGTTTGAGAAGTGAGTGATCTTTAGTCGCTGGTTATTAGTCATCAGGATTTAGATTTTAGAGTTTTTTGCATAGCATTTAGATTTTCAATATCATGATAAGAAACTACTTCAAAACCGCATTCAGGAACCTTTGGAGGAATAAAGGGTTTTCGCTGATCAACATTGTAGGCCTCAGTGTGGGGCTTGCTTGCTGTATGCTCATCTTCTTATATACTATGGATGAGGTGAGTTACGACAGGTTCAATGTTAATGCATCCAATATTTACCACTTAGCAGTTGATGATAAAAGCCCTGATGGCCAGGTGCATAAGTTTTCGAGTACCGGTGACATGCCGGGTCCTAACTTTAAAAGACAATTGCCCGAGATACTGGATTTTGTGCGGATACAGGGCGGTAGTTATACTATAAAGCGGGGTAACGAGGTGTTCGATCAGGATGCCTTGCACGTTGATAGTAATTTCTTTTCGGTTTTTACCTTTCCAATGGTGTACGGCAAACCACAACATGCCCTGGATGATCTCCATTCTATTGTACTCTCAGAAGAAGTGGCCGAAAAATATTTTGGCAAAGAAAACCCTGTGGGAAAAACGCTGGAACTGAAAGTAGATGATAAATTTCAGCCGTTCACAGTGACAGCTGTGACCAGGAAATCGCCGCAAAATTCATCGATCAAGATCAAAATGCTGTTGCCGAAGAAAGTAAATCACATTGATAATCAGTGGCTAAACTTCTTTCAGAACACTTTCTTCGTGATAAAGCCCGGCACTAATATCAAACAACTGGATGCCAAGATAAACAAGGTATTTCTTACCGATGCTGCAAGTGAGATTAAAGGAAATGCAGATAAATATGGGGATAAGAACAAGCGAACGTTCAGTCTGCAGCCCTTACTTGAAATGCATACCAGTACAGACTATCCGGCCGATAATGGTTTATCTGATCAAAGTAATCCAATGTATTCTTATATTCTCTCAGGTATTGCTTTGTTTATTTTGGCTATTGCTTGTATCAATTTCGTGAACCTTACTGTTGCCCGTTCACTCAAAAGAGCCAAAGAAATCGGCATCCGTAAGGTAATTGGCGGTCAGCGTAAGCAGCTCATCATGCAATTCCTTGGCGAGTCATTCATACTGAGCTTTATAGCTTTTGTGTTGTCCATTGTTTTGGTTCAACTGGCATTGCCTGTCTTCAATACCCTGGCCAATAAAGCATTGGCTTTCTCATATCTCCTCAGCTTTAAATTGGTAGCGGGCTATATTGGTATATTTCTGTTAACCGGTTTATTGGCTGGTTTTTACCCGGCGTTGGTTCTTTCAGGGTTCAATCCTGTACAAACATTGTACAATCGCACGCAATATGTTGGCAAGAATTATTTATCAAAAGGACTTGTGATATTGCAATTCACCCTAGCCACATTCCTAATTATATCCACCATTACCATTTATTCCCAGTTCAGTTACCTGATGAACTTCGATTTGGGCTACAACGATAAGAATGTTGTATCGATAACCGCTTGGGGGATAGATAAAACAAAATTGCCCTTATTCAAAAGCGAATTATTAAAAGACCCATCCATACTCCGTGTCACAGCAGACCAGGGCGGCCGCTGGGGAACCATGGCTCATATTAATGGCAACCAACAACAAATGTTCGACATGAAGCATGTTGACGAAGATTATTTGCCTTTGTTCAAGGTACCGATAGTGAAAGGACGCAATTTTTCTAAAGCTATGGTATCTGACAGCGCCAAGTCAATATTGGTGAATGAAGAGTTTGTGAAACAGGCAGGCTGGAAGAACCCGATA
Organism: Mucilaginibacter tolerans; assembly: GCF_030519375.1. Taxonomy (GTDB): domain Bacteria; phylum Bacteroidota; class Bacteroidia; order Sphingobacteriales; family Sphingobacteriaceae; genus Mucilaginibacter. Next base: position 27,534 of record NZ_JAUMKB010000002.1, read on the forward strand.
GGGCAGGTTGTTGATTTCTTTTATAACAAGCAGAAATACACGGTAGTAGGAATTGTGAAGAATTACCACTTTTTATCGCTTACTGAAAAGACTCCTGCGATATTGTATACCATGAAACCGGATTATCCATTCGGAAATATCTTTGTGAAAATCAGTGACAAAAATAAATCGGAATCATTAAACCATATTCAAAAGGAATTTAAAGCCCTGTTCCCATTCATCCCGTATCAGTATAAGTTTAAAGACGCCGAAGTTGCGGAACAATATGATAAAGAAGCAAAGTGGAAACAAATAGTAACGTTTGGAGCTGTGCTTACCATTTTCATATCATGTATTGGTTTGTTCGGCCTGGCGACTTTATCAGCCGAACGTCGCAGGAAAGAGATCGGTATCCGCAAAGTGTTGGGAGCCAGTGTCGAAGGAATTGTGAGAAAACTGTCAACCGATTTTGCAAAACTAGTGGCCATTGCCGCCATTATCGCAGTTCCCGCGGCGTGGTGGGCCATGCATAAGTGGCTGGAAAATTACCCATACCGGATTGATATTAACGCCTGGATATTCGTGCTTGCTGGTGCGGTGGTATTATTTATCGCCCTCGTTACTGTAAGTTATCAAGCCATAAGAGCGGCCATAGCTAACCCGGTAAATAGTTTGCGGACGGAGTAGTTTTTTGTCATTAGTTCATTAGAGTTTAGGATTTAGATCTTAGAATTTCAACATCATGATACGAAATTATCTTAAAACCGCGTGGCGGAATCTTTGGAAGAATAAGTTTTTTTCGCTGATCAATATACTGGGTTTATCATTGGGCATGGGGGCTTGCCTGCTGATATTGCAGTATGTGAATTTTGAGTTGAGCTATGATCAGTTTAACAAAAATGCACCAAATCTTTATCGCGTGGTGAATGACCGGTATCAGAATAATAAACTGATACAACATGGAACAATAACCTATTCGGCAGTTGGTAAAGCGTTGAAAACCGACTTTCCTGAAGTAGCGGATAATGCAAGAATACTGCCCTTTGGTCAACAGGTAATAATTTATAAAGATAAAAAAATACCTAAAGAGAGCGCCTTTTTTACCGACAACTCTTTTCTCTCGATGTTTTCGTTCCCTGTAAGCGCGGGCGACACAAAGAACGCACTGATGGAGCCGAATACGGTGGTAATATCTGAGACGACAGCACGTAAAATATTTGACGTGAAGGGGAATGACTTTAATCCTTATATCGGTCGGCTAATAAAGGTTACTAAAGATACTTTCTATTCAAAAATTACAGCAATCATTAAAGATGTTCCTGAAAATTCCTTGTTGAAGTTCGATATGCTTGTATCTTATCAGACTGTTATCCGCAGCTATGGTTATAAGCAGGCTGATTATGACTTTAAGGATTCTGATTTCTGGCACTATATCCTTTTAAAACCAGGTACGGATTATAATGCTTTCAACGCAAAACTGGGAGCCTTCAGTCAACGGCATTTTCAGGGTAATAAAGTATCCGGCAGTGTTGAGAAATTTTATCTTCAGCCTTTATTAAAAGCACATCTCTATTCCGATACCGAATATGAAATAGGAAATACAGGGAGTTCTAATGTAGTTTGGGGCTTGCTGATTATAGCTCTGTTTATTATCGGTATCGCCTGGGTAAATTACATTAACCTATCAACTGCCCGTTCGGCGGAAAGGGCGAAAGAAGTAGGGATACGGAAGGTAACGGGGGCTACACAAAGCCAGCTAATCAGGCAATTCTTAGCGGAATCATTTCTGGTCAATTTAATGGCATTGTGCATAGGATTGATAATGGTTTACATGGCTCAAGGCATTTTTAATGATTTAGTAAGGCATCAATTATCAATTGCCTACCTGTTTAAAAGAGGCCTGGGGGGATATGTTATTAGTATAGGACTGATCGTCACTGTATTAGTTGGGATTTTTATATCCGGCTTTTACCCTGCTTTTGTGCTATCGGCATTCAAACCAATTTTGGTTTTAAAGGGTAAATTCCGTAGCACAGGCAAAGGTGCTCTTTTACGTAAAATACTAGTAATAGGACAGTTTGCAATTACCGTTATTCTGATTACAGGTTCGTTTGTGGTTTATAAACAAATAAAGTATATGAACCAGCAAAAACTAGGCATGAATATCGATCAGGTAATGGTTATCAATGGGCCAATATTTGTGCCAACAGACACCAGTTTTGTTACAAGAGCAAACACTTTTATAGCTGAGCTGGATCAAATACCAGGCTTAAAAAATGCCGCTACTTCTTTTTGGGTCCCCGGAAATGAAATGGGAAGGAATTTTGATGTCAGGTCAGCCACCGGCGATCCGAATACTCATTACACTGTGCGTTTTGATGGTATAAGCCGCGATTATTTGAAAACATACGATATGCAATTACTTGCCGGCAGAAACTTTGTCTCTACCGACTATAACCCCAGCTTTGACAAATTACATAATGTGATATTAAATTATAATGCAATTAAAACGCTTGGTTTTGCCTCCCCGGAAGCTGCCATTGGGCGTTCAATTTTTAATGGCGGCAAACAGTGGGAAATAGTAGGTGTTGTTGCCGACTACCATCAGAAATCTCTGCACTATGCGATCGAACCTACAATATTGGAGCCCGTATTAAATATTGAAAATCAAATATCTGTAAAAATAACACCCCGGAATGTCGAACAGACTATAGCAGCAGTCAAAACAAAATACAGTAGTTTTTTTCCGGGGAATATTTTTGATTACCACTTCCTTGATGAGAGTTTTAATGAGCAATATAAAAATGATGAGTTATTTGGTAAAGCTTTCGGAATATTCGGTGGTTTTGCTATCCTGATCGCGTGTTTGGGTCTATTAGGGCTTTCGTTATTTGCTACGCTTCAACGCACTAAAGAAATTGGTGTACGCAAGGTTTTAGGTGCTTCTATTGCCAATATCGTATTTCTATTGTCGAAGGATTTTATCAAACTGGTAATTGTCGCCATTCTAATAGCAGTACCTATTGCATGGTATGTTCTGCACAAGTGGCTGCAGGATTTTGCCTATCACATCAATATCAGCTGGTGGATATTTGGCCTGGCTGGTGCCCTTGCAGTTGTTATCGCATTGGCTACAATCAGCTTTCAGTCTATAAAAGCGGCGGCCGCTAATCCGGTGAAGAGCTTGCGCTCTGAGTGATCAGTTAACCCGTGGAAGGTTAATTATTGATTTGAGTTAGAATTTCTGGTAATTTTTCTGATCTCATGCAACGTATCCATTTAAAAGTTAGTCTAATGGTTATAAAATAAATCGGAGATTATGAAAACTTATTTAACCTTATTAGTTGTCGCGCTGCAAAGTACAATGGTATTTGCTCAGGACGACAAGACTCCTTACATGACTAAATCACTGGCCAGCGACGGCATTAATAATGTGTCTGTAAATACATCTGCAGGCGGTATCGAAGTAAGCGGTGCAAGCGGTCAGCAGCCTCGTGTGGAGGTTTATGTGAGAGGCAACAATAACGAACACCTCAGCAAAGAAGAAATTAAGAAACGCCTGGATAATGATTACGATCTGAGCGTATCGGTTAGCGGTCACGAATTAACCGCTATTGCAAAAAGCAAGCACAACTTCTCAAACTGGAGACATCAGCTCAGCATTTCGTTCAAAATTTTTGTTCCTGAAAACTGCGCTACCGACCTGAAAACCAGTGGGGGAGGCATTAGCCTGGATCATTTAAAGGGAAATGAAACATTTACGACAAGCGGCGGTGGTTTGCATATCGATCATTTAACAGGAGTGATCCATGGCCGCACTTCAGGTGGTGGTATCGAAGTGTTTAACTCAAACGAAGAACTTGACCTGCAAACCAGCGGTGGTGGTATTGACGCAAAGAATTGCAGTGGCAATATCAGATTGAATACTTCAGGCGGTGGTATACGTCTTGATAATTTAAAGGGGCAGATTACTGCCCATACCAGTGGCGGCGGTGTTGATGGTGATAATATCGAAGGTGAGCTGATTACCAGCACATCAGGCGGCGGTATTTCTTTAAAGAGACTGAATGGCAGTGTTGATGCTTCAACCAGCGCTGGTAGCTTATATGCACAGTTACTACACGTAGGTAAATATGCAAAGTTAAGATCAAGTGCAGGTAATGTGGATATTGAATTGCCTACAAAACAAGGCCTTGATCTTGATCTTCGTGGAGATCATGTTAATCAACATCATTTTGAAGGATTTCACGGCGAGTGGAATGATGATCATGTGAGGGGTTCTGTAAACGGCGGTGGCGCCGGAGTAAGCGCCAGCGCCAGCAGCGGAAGCGTGAATGTTAAATTCAACTAATCAATCAACTTAATCAAACTATAAACAATACAACAATGAAAACCCGTATCATACTATTTTTTCTTGCCTGCCAAAGTGTTGTAGCATTATCACAGGAGAAAAAGACCCCGTACCTCACCAAATCGCTTTCAGGCGATGCAATAAAACACGTTTCCGTAACTACTTCAGGTGGTAGTATTACTGTAAGCGGTTCTCCGGATGAAAAACCACGTATCGAAGTTTATGTCACTGCAAATAATGGGTTCACCCCGTCAAATGAAGAGATCAAAAAACGTCTGGATGAAGATTATGACCTGAATATTTCTGTAAACGGCGACGAGTTGCGTGCTTCAGCAAAAAATAAACATGAGCATGATTGGGACTGGAGAAAATCACTGAGTATTGCATTTAAAGTATATGTTTCAAAAAATGTATCTACCAATCTGGAAACCAGCGGCGGAAGCATTCATTTGGATAACCTGAGCGGTGACGAAAAATTTGGCACCAGTGGTGGTAGCTTGCACGTCGAGCGCTTAACCGGTAACATCCACGGCCGTACTTCAGGCGGCAGCATTACTGTTTCCAATTCAAGTGATAATATCGATTTACAAACCAGCGGGGGCAGTGTACACGCCGATAACTGCAAAGGAACCATCAAACTCGAAACATCAGGCGGTTCATTACACTTGAGTGATCTGGATGGTAAAATTGATGCTACTACAAGTGGAGGCAGCATTCAAGCTAATAATATAAAGGGCGATTTGCGTACCGGTACCTCAGGTGGCAGTGTTAACTTAAGTGGGTTGGCTTGCAGCCTTGATACCTATACATCGGGTGGCAGTATTAATGCTGAATTAAGCCAGCTTGGCAAATTTGTTAAAATCGACGCAAGCAGTGGTCATGTTAACCTGCGTTTGCCAAAATCAGGAATGAACCTGAATGTTCACGGTAACCGCGTAACAGCTGATTTTTCAGGGAATTTTGACGGCACAAAAGATAAAGACAGAATAGAAGGTAAGCTGAATGGCGGCGGTGTGCCTATTGATGTTAACGGCGGCGGCCGTGTTACATTGACGATGAATTGATATCGGTTGGCTGATTTTAGTCATAGGTAGAAGGCCCCGAGTCGGTATTTTAATATATTTTGACCCAGGGCTTTTTTTTGAATATGTTCAAAACCGAACATAAAGTGTTCTATATACGAATAGTTTCGTACATGGGGCACTTTCGTAATTAATTGATAGTTAGCAATTTGAAAATTTGGCACACAATTGAATGCCAAAATCAAAAAAGAACGTCATGATCAGGAATTATATCAAAACCGCCTGGAGAAACCTCGCAAAGAATAAGGTATTCTCCTTTATCAATGTATTTGGGTTAGCAGTAGGGCTGGCATGCTGTATGTTTATTGCAGCTTACCTGTATACGGAACTAACCTATGATACCTATTCCGTCAACTCAGAACAGCTTTACCGAGTTGGGATAACAACCCTGGGCAATGGAAGTGTTACCGACTTCCCGATGGTAGATGTTGCAGTAGGGCCAGGAATGAAACGAACCTATCCGCAGGTATTAGATGTTACACGCCTTACAAACAGGGGGCCTGCATTTGTTACTTACAATAACAGACAATTTAAGGAAGAAAAGATGGTGCTGGTTGATTCAAACTTTCTGCGGTTGTTTTCTATCCCCTTAATACAGGGTGATGAAAAAACTGCCTTAACCGAGCCCAAAAGTATAGTTATTACTAATGCTTTTGCAACGAAATACTTTGGAGCAGAAGCGCCTGTAGGCAAAATGTTAAAGGTTGGTAATGATTTAGTGAAAGTTACCGGCGTAATCGACAAGGTTCCTGATAATTCTCATTTCCATTATGACGCATTCATTAGTAGTAAAACATTTCCCGACCCTCAGCAGACATGGAGTAATGTAGGCTATTATACTTATTTGTTGCTGGATAAAAATGCTGATCCTAAAAAGTTAGAATCACAATTTCCTCAGTTGGTGGCAAAGTACGTAGTTCCGGAGATACAGCACGATATGGGTGTTAGCCTGGCGGAGGCTCAAAAGGCAGTAAATACCTTTAAGTTTTACCTGCTGCCCATTACAGACATTCACCTGCATTCGTCTACCAAATTTGATATGGAACCTAACGGTGATATGAGCTATGTATACATTTTTGGGGCCTTAGCTGTATTTATCCTGTTATTGGCTTGCATCAATTTTACCAACTTATCAACAGCAAGCTCATCCAAACGCTCAAAAGAGGTGGGTATACGTAAAGTAATGGGTTCGCTGAAAGAGTGGCTGGTAACCCAGTTCCTTGTTGAGTCAATAATGCTTACGCTTTTGGCAATGATACTGGCATTGGGAATAGTTTGGGTATTGCTGCCATACTTTAATGATTTGGCCGGAAAGCATATCTCGATCTGGTTTTTCCTTAGCTTTAAATCTTTAGCTATTGGGGTCTGTTTAACCTTGCTCGTGGGTATACTGGCTGGCTTATATCCGGCATTTTTTCTGTCATCATTCCAAATCATCAGTGTTTTAAAAGGAACCACAGGCAACGAACCTGCTAAAAAGAATTTTATTCAAAGCGGTTTAGTAGTATTTCAGTTCACCATTTCAACCGCTCTGATCATTGCCACATTTATTGTATACCAACAATTGCATTATATGCAGAATAAAAAGTTGGGCTATGATAAAGATCAGCTATTGGTTCTTAATGACACTTACCTGTTGGGTAATAATGAATATGCCTTCAAAGATCAGCTAATGCGCGACAGCAGGGTAGTAAATGCTACCGTTGCGACCGATATTCCAGGAAACGGACATATGAGCGGCACGGAAATATATCCTCAGGAAAAAGCCGCCAACGAAACCAAGAATGAGATCCATTGCAATATTTACCGCATTGATGGCAGTTACTTGTCGACCTTTGGCATTAAACTGGCAAGTGGACGAGGAGTGTCGCCTGATTTTCCGGCGGATTCTTCAGCGGTGGTAATCAATGAAGCGGCGGTTAATGAATTAGGGTGGAGTAAAACCGATCCGATAGGTAAAACAATTGTGCGTTCGGGAAGGAGGGCCTTTACTGTTGTAGGTGTAGTAAAGGATTTTAACTATACCTCGGCCAGGCAAAAAGTAGCTCCGTTGATGTTGCTAGCCACGCATAGGCATGGTTCAACCATTCTGAAAATAAAAGCACCAGAGGTAAATGGTTTGATTGACGATATCAAAAAACAATGGGGCGAGTATAAAGCAAGCGGACCTTTTAGCTATTATTTCGTTGATGAGCAATTTGCGTCCCTGTATTCTGCGGAACAACGTACCGGTCATATATTCACCTCATTTGCAGTGATTGCAGTGATTATTGCAAGTCTTGGATTATTTGGCTTGGCTGCCTTCATGATCAAATTGCGTGTAAAAGAAATTGGCATACGTAAGGTGTTGGGCGCGTCGTCCAGTAATATTACGGCGATGCTTTCGACCGAATTTTTGAAATTGGTGCTGATTGCTATCATCATTTCATTCCCAATCACCTGGTTTGCAATGAATAAATGGTTGCAGGATTTTGCCTACCGTATAGATATTCAATGGTGGGTGTTTATACTGGCCGGATGCATTGCGCTATTGATCGCTTTAATCACGATAAGTTTTCAATCAGTTAAAGCGGCTCTGGCCAATCCTGTCAAAAGCTTGAAAAGTGAGTGATTTTTTGTCATTGGTCATTAGAATTTAGGGTTTAGAGCCTTTCAAACAGAGTTTAGGATTTAGATTTTAGAATTTATCAAAATCCCGTAACGTTTTTCTTTTCCGTGATGTCTTATAATTAATTGAAACCGGTTCATTAATTTTTAAGATTATGATAAAGAACTACCTGAGAAGCGCGTGGCGCAATATTGCGAGGCACAAGTTTATCTCGTTTATTAATATTTCCGGATTAACCATCGGCATCACATGCTGTTTGTTGATACTTATTTATATTTTGAATGAGTTGAGTTATGACCGATATAATGAAAATTCCGATCGTACATATCGCGTTACCCGTATTTTTTACTCAAGAGATGGTTCTGAGAATTTGCACCTAAGTGCTGTGGCACCGCCATTTGGTCCGTTGCTTAAGGTGGCCTTCCCTGACATCGAAAAGGTGACCAGGGTATTACCTAATGGCACCACGGTATTCAGATATAAGGATAAATTGTTTAATGAAAAAAATGGCTTTTTTGCTGATGAAAACTTCTTTAACGTTTTCAGCGTCAATGTAACAGAAGGGGACAAGAAGACCGCATTAGATGATCCTTATAGCGTAATGATAACTCCCGAAATTGCCAGAAAATATTTTGGCAATGAAGATCCTATCAACAAGACTGTTATTTTGGATAACACCAAACATGAGTTTAAGGTTACCGGTGTTTTTGAGCCGTTGCCATCAAATTCGCACATGCATCCAAATATGTTGCTCTCTTTCAATACTTTGAAAGATTCGATTATTTATGGTGAAAAGCAACTGGAAACCAACTATGGGAATAATTCATTTTATACCTACCTGCTTTTACCAAAGAATTACAATGCTAAAATGATCAGTGGGCAACTAAATAACTTTTTGGATAAATATGTCCACATGCCCGGAACGCCCCCCAATATCAAAACCTCTCAGACTACAAAGCTTACCATGGAAAAGCTTACTGATATACATCTGATGTCGCATTTGGATGACGAGATAGAACCAGCGGGAAGTATGACTAGAGTGTACATTTTCTCTATTATAGCGTTGTTTATTCTGTTGATTGCTTGCATCAACTATATGAATCTTTCCACCGCCCGTTCGGCATTACGCGCTAAAGAAATTGGCGTGCGTAAGGTGATTGGTGCTCAGCGAAAAGAAATTATCAGGCAGTTTCTCGGCGAATCGATCCTTGTTACCTGGGTAGCGCTAATCCTGGCTACCGTATTCTCCTGGTTGCTGGTGCCGTATATCAATCAATTAGCACATTTAAATCTTACTTTTAGTAGTTTATTCAGGTGGAATATTTTAATAGGTATTCTATGTCTGCCGTTCTTTATAGGTTTGCTCAGCGGTTTGTATCCTGCTGTTTTTATGTCTTCATTCAAGCCGGTGTACGTACTGAAAGGTGTATTGAAGGTAGGTTCGGGAAATATTTCTTTCAGAAAGGTGCTGGTTGTGGTACAATTCTCGGTTTCTATCGTTTTGATTGTGGCAACCACAGTGGTATTTCAACAATTAAGTTATATAGAGAATAAATCGCTAGGCTTTAATAAAGATCACATACTTGTTACTGGCTATACGGGCACGTTGACCAAACAGTTTGAATCGTTCAAACAAGAATTGCTTAAAAACCCTGCAATTCTAGCGGTGGGGCGCTCATCGCGTATACCTTCCGGACGTTTGCTGGACGATCAGGGGGCTCAAGTAATTGAAGGAGGAAAGAGCGTACCTACCAATATTGAGTTAAAATATATTACTACCGATTTTGGCTTCATGGACACTTACGGCATGAGAATGGCAGCGGGTAGGAATTTCTCGAAAGAATATTTGACTGACACCGCCAACTACGTCATTAATGAAACTGCCGTACAGCAATTGGGTTGGAAAACTGCTCAAAATGCCATCGGAAAAGATTTAACCTATGGTAATACCAAAGGAAAAGTGATCGGGGTGGTTCATGACTTTCATTTCGAGTCATTGCATCAGCCAATCATTCCAATGCTGTTTTTCCTGCCAGCACCATCGAGCGGTTATTATAATAGCATATCTATAAAATTGAATGGGAATAACGTTCAATCTGCTATCAATACCATCAAAGAAACATGGCACCAATATGTACCGAATGTACCTTTCGATTATACTTTTTTAGATGACCGTTTCCAGAAATTATACGATGCTGAACAGCAGGAAAGTAAACTGTTTACCATATTCTCCTGTCTGGCAATTTTCATTGCTTGTTTGGGGTTATTTGGTTTATCTGCATTTACTATATCACAGCGTATCAAGGAAATTGGAGTCCGCAAAGTATTAGGCGCCAGTGTATCTCAAATTGTGGTAGAGTTATCCAGGAGTTTCATGAAACTGGTGATAATATCCGCTATAGTTGCCTTACCTGTCTCTTGGCTCCTTATGCATAAATGGTTACTGGATTTTGCATCGAGAATTGAATTAAGCTGGTGGGTGTTCCTCGGAGCTGGAATTACAGCGTTTATCATTGCATTCGCTACAATAGGCATGCAAACTGTTAAGGCCGCTAATGTAAATCCGGTGAAGAGTTTGCGATCGGAGTGATCGGTTAACCAGTTACCGGTTAACCAGTTGGACGGTATGAGTAGTCCTGATCGCTGGTTAACTAGTCACCGATTAACTGAAAAGCACTGTATCATAACCGTACACATGTTGTCCGCATGCGTACATTGGGTAGATGGTGTTTTATTTTAATATATTAATAATCAATTGCTTGTCTTATTGGTATAAGTTTTTGTGCTGATTATGCCTAACCGGTATAGTCATGATTAAAAACTACTTTAAAATAGCTCTCCGTAATTTTAAACGGCATAAGTTATTTACGTTTATTAATATTATTGGATTATCTATCGGCATTAGTGCCGCTTTGACGATTTATCTGATCGTCAATTATGATTTTACATTCGATCAATTCCACAAAGACAGTGACCGGATTTACAGGATTGTCACAAACTATACATTTTCTGGCGAAATCGGTTATAACGGTGGTGTTTGCGGTCCGCTTGCTGAAGCTGTAAAAAATGATGTGACAGGTTTAGAGAGCTCGGCGCCGTTTTTTACGCTATATCAGTTCAATACAATCATCCCTAACGCAACAAAGAACCCCGCTAAATTCAAAAATCAGGAGTGCGTTATACTTGCCGATCAACGCTATTTTAATATGTTCCAATATAAATGGTTGGTTGGATCAGTAAAAACCTCTTTAAATGCTCCATATCAGGTGGTATTAACCTCGGACCAGGCAAAAAAATATTTTCCATCATTATCATATGATCAAATGCTGGGAAAGCAGATCGTATACGAGGATACCCTAAAGACTACTGTCACCGGTATTGTGCAGTCTATAAAGGAAAATACTGACTTTAAATTCCAGGACTTTATATCATTCATCACTATATATAGTGCCCGTTCCTTAAAAGACCAGGTGCAGCCAACAGAGTGGGGTAGTACGACATCAGCTTCGCAGCTCTTCGTAAAGCTAATGCCCAAAACCAACCCATCTGGTATAGAGAAGCAAATAAATGCAATACTTAAGAAAAATAATCCTCCAAAACCTGAAAACCGGGGGAGCACTACAGAGTTTAAACTGCAGCCTTTTAATGATCTGCATTTTAACGAGAAGTATGGCAATTTCGATATTGGTAATGTTGCCAATAAAACCACTTTATATGGTTTATTGGCTATAGCCGCTTTCCTGCTAATACTGGCGTGTATTAATTTCATCAATCTGACAACCGCACAGGCTTCCCAAAGAGCCAAAGAGATTGGCATACGCAAAACTATGGGTAGTAGCCGTTCGCAAATTATAGTGCAATATTTGAGTGAAACATTTTTAATTACACTGCTGGCGGTGGTTATTTCGATTGCGCTGTTGCCTGTAATATTGAAACTTTTCGCCGAGTTTATTTCAAAAGATATAAAAATGGATATAACAAGTCATCCCGGACTTGTTTTATTTATTATATTACTTACTGTTGTTGTTAGTTTAGTCTCCGGTTTTTACCCGGCACTAGTACTATCCAATTACAAACCAGTACTGGTTCTTAAGAACCAGGCTTATACAGGCACTAATAAAACACGCAACGCATGGTTGCGAAAATCGCTCACTGTTACCCAATTTATTATTGCTCAATTTTTTATCATGGCAACAATTTTGGTCAGCAAGCAGATCTATTACGCTCTGCACAAGGATCTTGGATTTAAAAAGGATGCTATTGTGTTTATCACCACTCCATTCAAAGGTAACTCGGATGTGAAAAAGCAATATTTTGCAGATAAGATGCGAACATTATCACAAGTAGAACTGGTGAGCGTAGGCGAAGCACCTCCATCTTCAGGAAATACGCGGTCCACTGAAGTCACCTACAAAGATGGTAAAAAGGAAATAAAAACAGACCTGCAATTAAAAATGGGTGATGAGAATTACATTCAAGTTTACCAAATAAAATTATTGGCCGGGCGTAATCTTCGTGTTGGTGATACCACTAAGCAAATGGTCATCAACAACACTTATGCAAAAATATTGGGCTTTAAGAGCCCTCAGCAAGCCATAGGAAAATTTATAGAATGGGATAAAAAGCAGGCGGAGATAATTGGTGTCGCAGGAGATTTTTATCAAAAATCTCTTCATTCGCCTATTAAACCTTTAGCTATAATATATCATCCCAATACCTACAATAACAATGTCATGCACATATCCCTGAAGCCACAAACAGCAAATGGGAACGAATGGAAAACGACCATCACAACTATAGAAAAAATATGGAAAGGCATATATCCCGATAACGATTTCACTTATAGCTTTTACGACGAAAGCATCGCTAAATTTTATGAAAGCGAGCAGCATACTTCCAAATTACTTACTTGGGCAACAGGGCTTTCTATATTGATTAGCTGCCTGGGATTATTAGGGTTAGCGATGTTCACTACCAACCTGCGTGTAAAAGAAATTGGCGTGCGGAAAGTATTAGGCGCCACTGTAACTCAAATTGTGACCCTTTTATCCACTGAATTGGTACTGTTAGTTATCCTGGCATTTATAATTGTAACTCCACTGGCATGGCTGGCCATGAATAAATGGATGCAAAATTTTGCCGATAAAACAACTATCAGCTGGTGGATTTTTGCCCTGAGTGGGGTAGGTATGCTCCTGACAGCTTTCCTGACACTGAGCTTTCAGACTATTAAGGCCGCTGTAGCTAACCCAGTAAAGAGTTTGAGAAGCGAGTAATCAGTGATCAGTTAACCGGTTATCAGTTAATCAGAGACCGGCTACGAGAGTACCAATGACTAATGAACAAATGAACTAAAGAAATGATCAAAAATTATTTTAAAACCGCCTTCAGAAATCTATGGAAGAACAAAGCTTCTTCCTTCATTAATATTTTCGGCCTTACAATTGGTTTGTGCAGCTGCCTTCTAATCGGGCTTTATATTCAACATGAGTTGAGCTACGATAAGTTCCAAACAAACGGTGACCGCATTGCCCGCGTGATTATGGCTTACAAATTCGACGGTGGCACCGAGATGAAGAAAGGTAATTTTACGAGCGCGCGTGTTGCACCAAGGTTTAAGCAGACTTTCCCTGAAATAGAATCAGCTGTACGTATGGTGCGGTATAGCAGGGTAGTGCAGTACAAGGATAAGCTGATCAATGAGAATAGTTTCATGTATGCTGATCCTGAATTTTTTAACCTGTTCTCATTTAAGCTTCTTCGCGGCGAGCCTTCAAATGTATTGAAAGCACCAAACCAGGTGGTTCTGACTGAATCGACCGCTAAAAGATATTTTTCGGATGAAGATCCAATAGGAAAAGTATTAAAGGTAGGCACAGATACTGCACTTTACCAGGTAACTGGTGTGATACAGGATTGTCCGTCGAATTCGCAGATAAAATTTGATTTTCTGTCCTCCTGGTCGTCGCTTGGCTTGGCTGATGAAGAAAAAAGCTACTGGGATGCGAATTACACCACTTACCTTTTGCTGAAGGATAAAGAATCTATAGCGACGCTTCAATCCAAGATAACTCCGTTTATGAAAAAGGAAATGGCGGGACAAGGAGCGACCGTAGATTATGAACTGGAGCCTTTCAATAAGATTCACCTTTATTCGCCTTATGAGGGTTTTGAGCCTAATAATAGTATCACTTATATCTACATTCTTGAGGCTGTTGCATTGCTGATGTTAGCTATCGCTTCTTTTACCTATGTGAACCTGAATACCGCACGGTCAATGGAACGTGCCAGGGAAGTAGGGGTGCGTAAGGTAATAGGGGCGGGTAACAGGCAGCTTTTCTGGCAATTTATTGGTGAATCTGTTTTGCTTTGTACTATTTCGACTATCCTAAGTGTTTTGGCGGCAGCCTTATTGTTGCCGGTCTTCAACCAACTTTCAGATAAGCAGTTAACCATCGCGGCGATCTTCTCAATTCCATTTACAGCGGGTGCCTTACTGTTAATCATATTGGTGAGTTTCCTGGCGGGTACCTATCCGGCTTTGATCTTATCGAATTTCCAACCGGTGAGAGTGCTCAAAGGTTCATTTAAAAATACAAACTCCGGTCGATGGGTACGCAAATCATTGATTGTTTTCCAGTTTTCTATATCGGTTGTATTGATCATTTCAACCTTTATCATGCAGAAACAGCTCAACTATATTCAGAACAGGAATTTGGGTTATAACCGCGAGCAAGTGCTGGTATTGCCTATGGATAATAAGATGCAGGCTAAGGTTGACCTTATCAAACAGGAGTTTAAGTCGAATGCAAACGTTATCAGTATCAGCCGCTGCACAAATCCCCCTACAAATATTGTGAGTGGATATAATATGCGTTCTGCTACAATGCCCGAAACGCAGCAGATTGCCGTTACAGCCAATGTTGTAGATGAGGATTTTGTGAATACAATTGGGTTGCAAATATTAACAGGCTCAAATTTAACTCAGCAAGACATTAAAGATGCCTCATACGACGACTACAAGAAAAACAGTTTTCATTTCATCTTAAATGAATCTGCCGCCCGTCAATTAGGGTGGACGCCCGAACAGGCCATCGGAAAAAAGATGTTTATGGATGATACCCGCCCCGGCTATGTTAAAGCAGTTGTAAAGGATTTCAATTTCGAATCGATGCATAATCCAATCAAGCCGCTGGTGTTATTTCCTGAGGAAAGAGGCCGGATACTGTTATTAAAATTAAAAGGTAACAATCTGCAACAAACCATCTCGTTCCTGGAATCGAAGTGGAAGCAATTGGTGCCTTATCGCCCCTTCGAATATCATTTCCTGGATGAAGACTTTAACAGTCTATATAGTTCTGAAATGCGGTTGGGCAAAGTGCTTACGGTTTTTGCGTCAGTCGCTATTGCTTTAGCATGTTTGGGCTTGCTTGGTTTATCTGCCTACGCAGCTAAACAGCGGGTTAAAGAAATTGGTATACGCAAGGTTTTGGGCGCAAGCGTTAGCAATATTACCGCATTATTATCTGTAGATTTTGTAAAGCTTGTTTTCATTGCTATTATTATTTCGGTACCTGTAGCGTGGTGGATGATGAACAAATGGCTGCTAAGTTTCGCTTACAAAACAGATATGAACTGGTGGATATTTGTGGTTGCCGGCATTTGTGCTGTCGCTATTGCATTAATAACGATCAGCTTCCAGTCCATCAAGTCAGCATTGGCTAATCCTGTGAAGAGTTTGCGGAGCGAGTGATCAGCTAATCAAAGACTGGTTAACCAATGATTATTCTTTGTAACACGAATGAAAAATGACCAATAAACTAAACGCATGATAAAGAACTATATAAAAATTGCCTGGCGCAACTTGTTAAGGCATAAATTATTCAGTTTCATCAATATCTCAGGATTGGCAGTAGGACTAGCAGCATGTATGCTCATTATGCTGTACGTGGTACATGAACATAGCTATGACCGATTTCATAAAAATGCGGATCACATTTTTTTATTGAACGAGCGTTTGCGTATGCAGGGCCAGGAGGTTAACATAGAATATATGAGTTATGCCAGCGGACCGATGATAACGCAAAGTATACCCAATGTCTCGGGCTTTATGCGTACCAGGAAGCCTTACAAGCCAGTAATAGTGGAGGGGCCCGGTAAAGAGGGGGCCAAATTCTCTGAAAAAAACATGTTGTTTGCCGATGCCGGTTTTTTTAACTTTTTTTCCTTTAAACTAATTTCAGGGAATTCTTCAACGGTATTAAAAAATCCCTTTTCGATGGTTATTTCACAGGATATGGCCAGAAAATATTTTGGCACAGAAAATCCGGTAGGTAAAACATTGAAAATCAAAACGGATAGCACCTATTCATATCTAATCACCGGGGTGGCAGAAAACGTACCCTCAAATTCAAGCATAGAATTTGATTTTTTGGCTTCAAATACCAGTCTGCAGTTAATGGAAGAGGCTAAACCCTTTCTTAAGTCTGAATACATACAGGGTGGTGCATTTACAACCTATTTATCTTTAAAACATCCAGCTGATTCAGCACAAGTGCGGGCGGCTTTACAAACCCTGGTAAAAAACACTCCAGGGAGCGAAAAAGATATCCCGCAATTAACTGCATTGACCGATACTCATTTAGAAGCCAATTTTGGTGATTCAGCTAATATTAAATATATCCGGATATTCCCTATCGTTGCCGGATTAATCCTGCTTTTGGCTCTCGTGAATTATATGAGCTTGACAACTGCGCGGGCTACCTTACGGTCAAAAGAAATCGGGGTAAGAAAAGTAACAGGTGCAAGCAGAAAATCAATAGCCATGCAGTTTTATATCGAATCCACGGTGTTTACTGCACTGTCATTTATTCTCGGCTATGTTTTGTGTTATTCGCTCAAATCTCGATTTCTGAATACTCTTGATTTGAAAATGGATACCTCTTTTTTATATAGCCCGATAATGCTGGGCGTTTTGCTTGTTCTACTACTAGTTGCTTTATTAATCTCAGGCAGTTATCCGGCTATTATTTTATCCGCGTTTAAGCCAGTGATCACACTTAAAGGGAAAATGAGTAAGCAGGCTGGTGGTGTAGCTGTCCGTAAGATATTTACTATTCTGCAATTCGCAATTTCAGTTGGATTGATTATTTGTGGAATTGTAATTGACCGGCAATTGTACTATATCAGGCACACAGATACCGGAGTAAATCGTGAGAATGTGATTATGGTGCCTATCAGCAACAGTTTTGGCAAACAATATCAGGGATTTAAGCATGATGTAAACATCCTGGCCGGAATAAAGCTGGTCGCTACTTCGCACTATCCGATGTATAAAGGTTATGATATGTTTTTTATGCATGATAAAGTTAGTAATGAGGATATTGCAATGCCTGTATTATCGGTAGATGCATCTTTTATACCAGTGCTGGATATCAAATGGAAAATACCACCGGTTTCTGCCTCAATTTTAAGAAATCCCCAAAACATTGTGATCAATGAGATGGCTATAACCAAGTTAAAGCTGCCTTCAAACCCTATTGGAAAAATAGTTGATTTTGGGGGAAAGCAAAAATATGAAGTGGCAGGTGTGGTCAGAGATTTTAACTTCAGTTCATTGCAAGGGAAGATTGGCCCTTTGTGCTTGTTTATAGCCGCAGATAACGCTGCTGATTGGGGAGTTGCTGGTGGTTGCTTGTTTGCTAAAATAAAACCACATACAAACTTACCTACATTACTTAGTGCAATGGAAGGCATCTATGAAAAATATGATAAGGATACACCGTTCAGCTATACGTTTATGGATGACTCTTTTAATGCCCAATATAAAGCCGAAGATAGGCTGGCTTCCATATTCAGCATCTTTACGGTAATCACCATTGTATTGGCAACAATGGGCCTGTTCGGCCTGGCGGCATTTAGCATTGAGCAACGTACAAAAGAAATTGGCATTCGCAAAGTGTTGGGAGCCAGCATTACATCTATCAATGCGTTGCTTTCCAGCGGGTTTCTCAAACTGGTATTATTGTCCATTCTAATAGCCTCACCTGTTGCTTGGTGGGTTATGCATAACTGGCTTCAGGGCTTTGCTTATCGCATTCATATCCAGTGGTGGATGTTTGCCGGGGCTGGATTACTGGTGGTTACTGTTGCTATAATTACGGTTAGTTATCACGCTGTTAAAGCAGCAATAGCCAATCCGGTGAATAGCTTACGATCCGAATAGTTTTTTGAAGAAGTTTTTGGCTAATGAGATAGTAACTTTATAGCAAAACAACCTGATCGTTGATATGTGGTTCATTAAAAAAACAAGCTGCTTAATTATATTACTCTTTGGAGCTTTAACTGGCTATTGTCAGCCGGCAAAGGATAAGGCATCTGATTTTGTACTATTGGTTGTTAATGAGAAATCGCAACCTATTGATGGGGCTTCTGTCGGATTACTGAAAAACGATAAACTTGTTAAGACAACTATTACGGATTCGAAAGGCACTGCAAGGTTTGAAAACATTGCTGAAGGAAGTTACACGTTTTCTATAACTTATACAGGTTATAAAACCAACAGAACAGGGGTATATCAGCTTCCTTCTGACACCTTAAATACTGCGACAATAGCATTACAGCCTCTGAGTTCTACATTAAATGAGGTGAATATTACGGCACTCAAGCCGTTTATTGAGCAGAAAAAAGGTAAAATAGTGCTGAATATTAGCTCGTCGGTTACCAACGTTGGTGCAACTATACTTGAGGTGTTGGAGAAATCGCCCGGGGTTACAGTGGACAGAAACGGGGGTATTACTTTACAAGGGAAGACAGGGGTGCTTGTAACCATAGACGATAAACCGACTTACCTGTCTGGCGCCGACCTGAACAGTTTATTAAGCAGTATGAGTTCTACCCAGGTAGAGCAAATAGAATTAATAACAAACCGTTCAGCAAAGTATGATGCAAGTGGTAATGCGGGCGTAATAAATATTAAGACAAAAAAAAACAAATTGAAGGGATTTAATGGCTCTGTTACAACATCCATCGGGCAAGGGGTTTACCCTAAAAATAATGAGAACCTCGCGCTAAATTATCGTAGCGGTAAAATCAATACTTTTATTACTTATAACCGCAATTGGGTTAAATACCTTCTGGACCTTTATGCTTTGCGAAAATACTATGATGATCAGGGCGCACTGACTGCAATGTTACAGCAGCCTTCTTATTTTAAAGGCACATTTCTAAATAATACGCTGAAAACCGGACTTGATTATGAAGTCAGTTCTAAAACAACAGTGGGATTAGTATTAGGCGGCACCTTTATTCAACGCGACGGTGCCAACAAATCTACTGCCACATGGTTAAATCCTGCAGGCGCCGCAGACTCGACGATAGCCACTGTTAACCAAAATAATAGCCGGTTCAAAAATGGTTCTATAAATTTGAATGGCAAGCATGTCCTATCCGCATCGCAGGACATCGGGACAAATTTTGACTGGCTGCATTATTCGATTCAAACTGATGAAGATTTTAATAATCAATTGCAAACGCCAAATGGGTATAATGAGCAATCAAGGGGTAATATACCAACTACCATAAATATTGTCTCGGGCAAAGCCGACTATACGTTAAAGTGCCGTGAAAATACATCCTATCAGGCTGGGTTAAAATCGTCACACAGCAGTACAGATAATATAGCATCCTATCAGAATTTCGATGGATCGAATTGGATCGAGGATAATACCAAAAACAATCATTTCAAATACAATGAAAACATCAACGCTGTATATGTTAATATCGATCAAAAATATGAGCATTTAACCTTAGAGGCAGGCCTACGATACGAACACACTACCTATCATGCTCACCAATTAGGTAATGCTATTCAGAAAGATTCGGCTTTTTCGCGTAACTATGGTGGGCTTTTCCCAAGTGGGAGTGTCAGCTATCAGGCAGATTCATCAAATAGTTTTACCCTTACCGCCGGCCGACGTATAGACCGGCCTGTTTTTCAAACACTAAACCCTTTCTATTTCATTATTAATAAATACACCTATCAAACAGGTAATCCATATCTTTTACCACAATATAGCTGGAATCTGCAGCTTAGTCATCAATATAGAAGTTTGCTTACAACAAGCGTATCGTACAGTATTATAAATAACTATTTTTCGCAACTGTTCCTGGCGGATACCGCAAGAGGGATACTTTTATATTCACAGGGAAATGTTGGTCACACAAGCAATATTGGTCTCTCCGCGTCTGTTGTTACATCGTTGTTTAGATGGTGGTCACTTACCGCGCAAGCTGTTTACAACCATAAACAGCTTGCCGGATTCAATGGCAATAATTATACAACCAAAATCAACCAGCTTAATATAAGCTCAACAAGCCAGTTTATTATAGCCAGAGCGTATACCGCCGAAATTTCCGGCTTTTACACTACAAAAGCTCGCAACGATATACAGGAGCTATTATATCCCACTGGTCAGCTGTCGCTTGGCTTTTCAAAATCTATCCTAAAAAAGAAAGGAACTTTAAAGTTCAGTGCGCGTGATATTTTTTACACAAATGCTATGGAGGGTTTAACTCAGTTTCCAAACGCAACAGAATATTTTAAGGAAAAAAGAGATTCAAGGGTTTTCACAGTTGCTTTTACTTATCGTTTCGGAAAAACCTATAAAGTCAACACCCATTCTGAAGGAAGCGCTACAGAGGAAAGTGATAGAGTAGGTAATGGCTGATGTGATTTTGCCTCTCGTTTATAAAAAAGACTGTATCGTTTCCGAACACACTGTGTTACATATACGAACACGTTCGTAAACTTTTATATTACACAACGTGTTAATAATCAGTTTGTTTTGGTTTTGGTACATTGTTTACATGGTTTCTGATGATATAAACAATTCTATTTATGCTGAAAAGTTACTTTAAAATCGCCTGGCGCAATATAGTTCGTCACAAAGGATATGCTGCCATTAATATTTCGGGACTTACTGTTGGAATTGCGGCTTGTCTGCTCATTTTCGTTGTTGTTCAATATGAATTGAGTTTCGATACTTTCAGGCCCAATTTTAAAAATATTTACCACGTGGTGACCCGTGAAAAGCATAACGACGGAATTACTTATAATCCAGGTTTGCCTGTACCATCGACCGATGCGCTTCGTCTTGATTTTCCACAGGCAAAAATTGCCGCCATCAATACCAGTTATGGCAGTCAGATAACTGTGCCTTTAAGCAGTTCAGGTAACCAGGCTTCGGATAAAAAGTTCACAGAAAATGTGGGCGTTATGTTTCTGGAGCCCCAGTTCTTCGATATTTTTCAGGCTGATTGGCTGGCTGGCGGCCCGTCGGTGTTGGCTCAACCCAATATGGCGGTCATTGATAAAAGCAGTGCCACGAAATATTTCGGCGACTGGAAAAATGCCATGGGCAGATCGCTCAAAATGGATAATGTATTAAACTTGAAAGTCGCCGGGGTAATAGATGATGCTAAATCTAACAGCGATTTTCCTTTAAAAGTGCTGATCTCATTTATTACCTGGAAACAGCACCCTAAAGATTATAATTATAACTACGACTGGCGATCTGTAAGCAGCAATCACCAGGTGTTTATGAGCGTGCCTGAAAATGAGTCCATTGCGAAAATAAATGCGCAGTTGAAGGACTTTAATCATAGGCATTCCGGAAGCAAAGATGTTGTCCACAAGACCCAATTCCTGCAACCTTTGTCTGAAATGCATTTTGATGCCCGCTTTGGTAATGTGCTTGGCGACCACATGACAAAAAAGTCAACATTGGCTACCTTATCATTTATTGCGGTCTTGATCATTGTTATGGCTTCTATCAATTTTATCAATCTATCAACGGCGCAATCCGTTGGCAGGTCAAAAGAGGTTGGTATACGGAAAGTATTAGGCAGCAGCCGCAGACAACTGATTGGGCAGGTGATAGGAGAAACAGCCATATTGGTGATTATTGCTGTATCATTATCCGTCCTCATCGCCAAATTACTGCTGCCTTACCTCAAAAATATTGCAAACGTTCCGGATTCGATCAGTCTATTATCCCCGGGGAGTATTTTATTCCTGTTAACAACCACAATTATCGTTATTCTTTTATCAGGTATCTATCCCGCTGTGGTTGTATCCGGATTTAAGCCCGTATTAGCTTTAAAGAACAAAATCACTGCTGCGTCGATTGGCGGTATTCCGCTTCGCAGGGTGTTGGTAGTAGCACAATTTGCAATTTCTCAATTACTAATCATCGGAACGATCATCGCTATTAAGCAAATGAATTTTGTGAATGAGGCCGATTTGGGTTTTAACAAAGAGGCCATATTGGTAATACCGGGATATACAGATAGCTTAAGCTTACGGAAAATTGATCCCTTTAAGCAGCAGTTATTACGAAACCCGGATGTACGCGAAGTGAGTTTCATATCCGACGTGCCGTCATCCGATAACAACTGGGCAACCAATTTTTATTTTAACAATGTCCATAAAGATGACGGACTTACTACGTGGTTAAAATATGGCGATGCAGATTATTTCAAAACTTTCGGGCTTCACTTTATAGCAGGTAAAGGGTATGACCAAAGCGACACAGCGAGGCAGGTAGTAGTAAATGAAACCTTCCTGAGCAAAGTAGGGATTCGCAACCCGGCAGATGCGATTGGAAAAACGGTGAGTTTAGGTGGAGGCAGATGGTTGCCAATTGCCGGTGTAGTAAAGGATTTTAAAACGAATTCATTACGGGAAACTGTTAAGCCGATTGTTATCTCGCCAAGCAAATCCTCTGAACAAGAAGTTGCCATAAAAATTCAAACCCGAAACCTTACCAAAACGGTTTCTACCTTACAAAAACTATGGGAAAACACTTATCCAGAATATGCCTATAATGGATATTTTCTGGATGATAATATAGCTCAGTTTTACAAGCAGGAAAATCAGATGGCGCTGGTTTATAAATTATTTGCCGGTATAGCCATATTCATTTCTTGCCTGGGATTGTATGGACTGGTATCATTCATGGTGGTGCAAAGAACCAAGGAAGTAGGGGTGCGGAAAGTGTTAGGTGCCTCCGTAGTGAGCATCGTTTACCTGTTCTCAAAGGAATTTATACTGTTGATAATGCTGGCATTTGTCATTGCGGTACCTGTGGGTTGGTATATGATGTCGGGCTGGTTGCAAAACTTTGTTTATCGGATTCCGGTTAGCCCGGATGCATTTGTACTCGCATTGGTGGGTGCGATCGTTTTGGCTTGGTTTACAGTAGGATATAAGGCGATCAAGGCAGCGCACGTAACGCCAGTGAAGAGTCTACGTTCGGAATGAGTTTTTAGTCATTAGAATTTAGGGTTTAGATTTTGGAATTTGAACATTATGATAAGGAACTATATTAAAACCACCTTGCGCAGCCTGCTGAAGAACAGGTCGTACAGTTTTTTAAATATTGCCGGGCTGGCTATTGGAATAGCTTGTGCTTCGCTGATATTTTTGTGGGTAGAGGATGAGCTCACCTTCAATCACAATTTTGCTAAACGCAATGTCTTGTATAAAGTCTATGAAAATCAGACTTACGAAGGTAAGACCAGTACGTTCTTTGCCACGCCCGGACCTATGGCAAAAGCCATGAAAGGTGAAATTCCAGGCATTAAGAATACTGCAAGGATGACCGGCGACGGCAACAATGCGTTATTTTCTTTGGGTGATAAGATCATTACCGAAACCGGAAACTACGCTGATCCGGAGATATTCTCTATGCTGCAGCTACCTTTTGTAGAGGGATCCGCTGATAATGCTTTTAAGCAATTGCATTCGGTGGTGATCAACGAGACCATGGCTCGAAAGTTTTTTGGCGATACTGATCCTATCGGTAAAGCTTTAAAAGTTAACAACGAGCAGGACTATATAGTAACCGGGGTATTTAAGGATCTGCCCAAAAACTCCACTTACCAGTTTCAATGGCTGGCCCCATTGGAAAATATAGATCACAAGCAACCCTGGATGACTATTTGGGGTGCTAACTGGGTGCGTACGCTGGTTGAATTAGAGCCTAACGCAAATGTCGCTGCAATTAATAATCAACTAAACCACTATATCGCATCTAAGACAAAGTCAGATAACACTACAGTTTGCTTCCTATTTGCCATGAATGATTGGAACCTGCATAACAGTTTTACTGATGGAAAAATGAGTGGCGGCCGAATTCAATATGTAAAGTTGTTCTCTTTCATTGCCTGGATTATTCTATTGATCGCCTGTATCAATTTTATGAACCTGTCAACTGCCCGTTCCGAACAACGTGCAAAAGAAGTAGGGGTGCGTAAGGTAATGGGAGCTGGCAAGGGCAAACTGATCGGCCAGTTTATTGGCGAAGCGGTCATCATGTCGTTCATCGCCGTAATACTGGCAATAGGTATGATTTATGCAGCTATGCCGTCATTTAATACGCTTGTGCAGAAGGAATTATCAGTAAATATACTGGAGCCTTTACACCTGATCTATATTTTCCTCATTGGAGCGGTTACAGGTTTATTGGCCGGTAGTTATCCTGCATTTTATTTGTCGTCGTTTAACCCTATTACCGTTCTGAAGAATATCCGGATAAAGTCAAGTGCAGGCTCTGGATTTATTCGTCAAAGCCTGGTGGTGATCCAATTCTCTATTTCAATTATACTGATCATCAGTACCATTATTATTTACCAGCAAATACAGCATGTTAAGAACCGTAACCTGGGATATAATAAGGATAATATGGTTTACATCTATTTGCAAGGTAATCAGTCTGATCATTTCTCAGGCGTTTACAATGATCTGAAACAATCGGGTGTAGTCGAAGATGCTGCGCTGAGCGATAATATATCACTGGAAGTTGGCAGCAATACAGATAACTACACATGGGAGGGTAAAGATGCTTCTAAAAACCCTTTGATATCGTGGCAAAATGTGAGTTCACAGTTTATCTCAACTATGGGCATGAAGCTAGTGGCAGGTCATGATTTCAATACCAACTCTGCAACTGATAGCCTGAATGTAATCATTAATGAAACCTTCGCTAAACAAATGGGCAAAGAGGGGCGGATAGGTGGAATTATCCGTGATGGCGGGAAAAAACCATTCCAAATCATAGGTATATTAAAAGATTACTTATACAACGATCCATATGGTTCAACAGCACCTTTGTTATTGTACAATCATCCTTCCGGTACTGCTGTGTTAAGCATTCGCTTTAAAACAGGCATTAATATTCAGGATGCCTTAACCAAAGCAGGGAATATCGTGAAAAGAGATTATCCTGGATATTCTTTCGAATACAAATTCATTGATGATGACTTTAACCAATTATTTAAGACAGAAACACTAACAGGTACATTAGCAGGTGTTTTTGCTGCATTGGCCATTTTTATTTCTTGTCTTGGGCTATTTGGTTTAGCAGCATACACAGCCGAACGCCGGATCAAGGAAATTGGCATACGCAAAGTACTTGGTGCTTCAGTATCGGTGCTCGCCGGTCTGTTATCAAAAGACTTTTTACAGTTGGTCAGTATCGCTTGCGTTATTGCATTCCCGGTAGCATTCTGGGCATTGCATAAATGGCTGGAAAGCTATCAATACCGGGTTGATATTAACTGGTGGGTATTTGTCCTGGCAGGAGTTTTAGCCATGCTGATCGCCCTGGCTACAGTAAGTTTTCAGGCTATTAAGGCGGCGCTGATGAACCCGGTGAAAAGTTTGCGTTCGGAGTGAAGGATTTGTCATTAGTCATTAGAGTTTAGGATTTAGAGCTTAGCATTTAAATATTATGATACGGAATTATTTCAAAACAGCGTGGCGTAACCTGATGCGTAACAAAAGCTATGCAGCTATTAACATTATCGGGTTATCAATAGGTATTGCGGCCTGCACCCTTATTTTTCTGATTATACAGTTTGAGACAAGTTTTGATTCCTTTCATGCCAAAAAGGATAAGATATACCGTGTTATAACAGCATTCCATAATCCGGATGGTATAAACCTTTCAAGCGGTTTGCCGTTGCCTATCTCAGAAGGGTTGAGGCTTGATTTTCCTCAATTAAAGCAGGTTGCACAAGTGATGCAAAATGATGGGAGCCATTATTCAATCGGGAATGCGAGCAAAGGTGAGCAGGTTAAAAAGTTTAAGGAAGACTGGGCGTATTATATAGAACCACAATTCTTTCAAATTTTTGATTATGCCTGGCTGGCTGGCGACAAGAAAACCGCCTTGACGGAGCCCTATACCGTTGTACTGAGCAGAGATGAAGCCGATAAATTTTTCGGGAACTGGCACGACGCCATAGGTAAGGTCATTAAATATGAAAACAAAACTGATCTGAAGGTAACCGGCATTATCGAAAACACACCACCTAATACAGATATCCCGATGAAGCTGATCGTCTCTTTTGCGACTTTACGTTCAAAGGGAAGCGACTATTATGGCAACCTGCACGATTGGGTAAGCACGTTTGGAGATAATAGCTGCTTTGTTATACTGCCCGATAATATGAGCCAGGCGCAATTTGATCAAAACCTGAAAGCATTTGTGAAAAAGCATAAACCAGCTGATTATAACAAAGACGCGCTGCAACTACAGCCATTGAAGGAAATGCACTATAATACTGAAGTAAATGTGTACGGAGGACATCCTTTTAGTAAACAATTACTTAATGTAATTAGCCTGATCGGGCTGTTCCTTTTGCTTATAGCCTGCGTTAACTTCATCAATTTGGCTACAGCACAAGCAGTAAACCGCTCAAAAGAAGTGGGTATCCGAAAGGTTTTGGGAAGTAACCGCAATCAATTGGCAATGCAGTTCATCACTGAAACATTGATCATTACTTTATTTGCAGTTGTTCTTGCCATTGGGATTGCTGAATTGACATTGCCGATGCTTAACCATTTGTTGGAAATAGAATTAAGCAGAGCTTTCTTCACTGATCCTGTATTCCTGGCATTTTTGGTTGCTACTATTGTCGGAGTAACGCTGTTATCAGGTTTTTATCCTGCTTTGGTATTATCCGGATTTAACCCGATAGAAGCTTTGAAGAATAGGATCAAGGCAGGGAAAGCAAGTGGTATCTCGCTTAGAAGGACATTGGTTGTAGTACAATTTATGATAGCGCAGTTCCTGGTGATAGGAACACTCGTGATCGTTTACCAGATGGACTATTTCAGGAATAAATCGTTAGGGTTCGATAAAGATGCAATTTTGACAGTCCCGTTTCCCGGCGACAGTGTTAGCAAGACTAAAATCAATACCCTGCGGGATCAACTTATGCAACAACCGGGTATAAAAGATGTGAGCTTTAGCTTTGCGAGTCCGTCCGATAATAATGGCTGGAGTTCTGATTTTAAATTCAATAATTCAGCAAAGCAAACCAATTTTGGAGCTAGTCTGAAATGGGCTGATGCGGAATATTTTAAATTATATAATATTCAATTTGTTGCCGGGCAGCCATATGAGAAAAGCGACACTATACATGGGTTTGTCGTTAACGAAACACTAATACACAAATTAGGGATCAGTGATCCTAAGAATGCAATCGGTAAGTACATTAAACTATGGGATGACAAGAAGAAATATGCGCCCATTGTTGGAGTGGTTAAGGATTTCAATGTTGGGTCGCTGAAAAATGCTATTCCGCCTGTTTTAATGAGCAGTTGGAAAGACGTTTATCAAAAATTGAACATCAAGATTGAACCGAAGAATGTAAATCAAACGCTCGTTTCGATTGAAAAACTGTGGAACAATACCTACCCGGACGGCTTATATGAATTCCAGTTTCTGGACGAAAAAATTGCCAACTTTTATAAGCGCGAGGATCAGCAGTCTCAATTGGCAAAAATATTTGCAGGGCTCGCGATATTCATTTCGTGTCTTGGTTTATATGGCCTGATTTCGTTTATGACGTTACAACGTACTAAAGAAGTTGGAATACGTAAAACCCTGGGAGCGTCAGTAGTGAATATAGTTTATCTGTTCTCAAAAGAATTTACAGTACTTATCCTCATCGCTTTTGTTATTTCATCATTCATAGGCTACTATGTTATGCATAAGTGGCTGCAGGATTTTACTTACCGTATTCCTATAAGCCCGGATATATTCATATTGGCCATCATTGCTTCTATAGCCATTGCCTGGGCCACAGTAGGGTATAAGGCTGTTAAAGCGGCGTTGGCCAATCCTGTAAAAAGTTTGAGGAGTGAGTGATCGGTTATCCGTTAAACCAGTTATTAAAAGAGAATAAGAGATCCTTCTCCATTGAGAGGGATTTATTTGTGCAATAGCCAACCCGATCACTGATAACCTCTGATCAACTAATCTCACTGTATAAGACCAACTGTATCATAACCGAACGCATCCTGTTACATAAGCGAACACCGAGCAAAATCAAATATTGTATAACTTGTTGATATATAGATTATTGAAACTTTGGTATGTTATTGATTGCTTAATGCCAAGATGAATTAGTATTATTAAATCAATAATTCACTAAATCATTAATTCAAAAATTAAACAAATGTTATCACTACAACACGTTACCAAATATTACCAGGCAGGCGGAAACAAGAATTTTGTACTGAACGATGTGAGTCTTGAGGTGGATGAAGGCGAATTTATTTCAATCATGGGCCCGTCAGGATCAGGTAAGTCTACTTTACTAAACGTTATCGGTATGCTGGATGAGCCTTCTGAAGGTTACCATTATTTTATAGGACAGGCTGTGCACCAGCTTAAAGAAAAACAACGCTCGGCTTTATATAAACAGTATATCGGGTTCGTTTTTCAGGCGTATCACCTGATTGACGAATTGACCGTGTATGAGAATATTGAAACGCCATTAATTTATCAGGATGTAAAAGGATCGGAACGCAAAGCAATGGTGGCCGATATGCTCGACAGGTTCCAGATTGTAGGTAAGAAAGATCTCTTCCCGGCTCAATTGTCTGGTGGTCAGCAGCAACTGGTAGGCATTGCCCGTGCATTGATTGCAAAGCCGAAATTATTACTTGCCGATGAGCCTACAGGTAATCTTAACTCAAAACAAGGGGAAGAGATAATGGAGTTGTTCAGGAAATTAAATAAAGAAGATGGAGTAACGATTATCCAGGTGACACACTCTGAAAAAAATGCGGAATACGGAACACGTATTATCGATCTTCTGGACGGTAAAATCAGCTCCTCAAGAAAATTCTGATCTACAAATAACACGATATATACAATGCGATTTAGTAAATACATATTAACATTTCTTTTTATTGGCGGCAGTATTTTGGCGAATGCACAGGGAACGGATACTTTGTTTACGTTGCAAAAATGCCTTGATATTGCTATTAAAAACAATTTGCAGGTAAAACAAAGTAACATGACTGCGGAATCGGCGAAAATCGATCTGCGGCAATCTAAGGAAAATCTGCTGCCATCTATTAATGCCAATGCGCAACGCACATTCTACAATGGCCGTGGTATCAGCCCGGTTACCAACGCATATGTGAATCAATCGCAAACTAATGACAGCTATAACCTGAATGGCAATATGACCATATTCAATGGTTTTGCATTGCAAAATGCTATTAAATCAGCATCATTAGCTTATCAGGCAGGTAGAATGAATTTTCAGGCTGCTAAAGATGTAGTTACCGTAAATGTAATAACTGGTTACCTGGCAATATTGGACAACCAGGAAATATTAAATGCAAGTAAAAATGCACTGGCCGTTCAGCAAGAGACTGTAAACAGGATGGAGATACTTGAAAAGCAAGGCGCAAATAAGGCAGCATCTGATCTTACGGATCAAAAAGGTGCATTGGCAACGAATGAAGTTTCTGTCGTTAATGCACAAAATAATTTGAATACATCCAGGCTAAACCTGTTTCAATTGATGAACATGCCTTATCAGTCAGAGGCAACATTCCAGGGCCTGAATGCTGAAGATTTACGAGGCGATTACGGCGCCGATCCAAACCAGGTTTATGAATCTGCACTACAGTCTTTTGCTGCAGTAAAAGCTGCTGCCTTGACCCGCCAATCGGCCGAAAAGAGCGTAAAGGCCGCTAGGGGGGCGTTGTATCCAGCTTTAACAATAGGTGGTAACTTACAGACTGCCTATTCAAATACCGCCACCCAACAGGATTCTATTGGTGGATCCCGTTCTATTGCATATAGAGATCAGCTTAAAAACAACTATAACTCTTCGATTGGTTTAGGTTTGAGTATCCCAATTTTTAATAATGGTTACAAACGCAATACCTTAGATAAGGCTAAACTAAATGCTTTGTATCAGAAAGATGTAGAGGAAAATACCAAAATACAATTGAAGCAGAATATTGAGCAGACCTATTATAATATGATGGCTGCTTATAAAAGATATCAATCGCTAAATGATCAGGTTAAAGCTTATACTGAAAGTTATCGTATCTATAAACTCCGTTTTGATGCCGGAGTATTGACCACAGTTGATTTTATTATTGCAAAAAATAACCTTGAATCGGCTACTGTGAATCTGATCAGTGCCAAATACGATTACTTCATCGAAAGCAAAATCCTGGATTATTATCAGGGCAAATTGTCATTGCAATAATTACTGCCGATTTATTAAGCCGTGTTTTTAATATAAAATACAGCGATCCGTGTTTTTGTATGATGATTTGTTGAAATCATGTGCTATAAATCAGGTATTTAGTTCTGCAGGTATCGGATAAAGACCGTAAATTTAAGGGCTAATTAAAATTTATGTTTAAGAAAGCCCTTTACATATCACTCTGTCTTTTATCTTTTTTCCGTTTAACAACGTCAGCACAGTTTAAATCAGATAGCGGGAAATATAAAATACGGCTTAATCAGGTTGGTTTTTATCCTAATGCTCCCAAGATTGTTATTGTATTAACAAATAAAAAGGGGAGTTTCTCGCTTCAGACACCAGATAAGAAAATAGTATTCAAAGGTATACTCAAAAAGTCTATTCAACCTAATTTTGCGGGTCAGTACACCTGGATTGCAAATTTTTCAGCCTTTACCAAACCCGGAAAATATGTTTTAAATGTTTCGGGCCTAGGTACTTCTTATACATTCAGCATTTCTAAAAATGTTCATCAGCAGGTTGCCAATGCCTCTATCAAAGCATTCTACTTTATGCGGGCATCTACGCCGCTTTTGGAAAAGTATGCAGGAAAATGGCACAGGGCAATGGGGCATCCGGATAATAAAGTATTGGTGCATGCCTCCGCAGTAAGCGAGGGCCGGCCTGAGGGTACCCTGGTATCTTCGCCGCGCGGCTGGTACGATGCGGGCGATTACAATAAGTACATCGTTAACAGCGGTATTTCAACCTATACATTATTGTCCCTCTATGAAGACTTTCCGGAGTATATGAAAACCGTTAAGCTAAATATACCGGAAAGTGGGAACGGCATTCCTGATCTATTAAACGAAACGCTCTGGAACCTGCGCTGGATGCTAACCATGCAGGATTCAATCGATGGCGGAGTGTATCACAAACTGACCAATGCAGCCTTTGATAAAATGGAAATGCCGGATAAAGCGACTGAACCACGGTATGTTATCCAAAAAAGCACTGCTGCGACATTGGATTTTACTGCTGTAATGGCACAATCAGCCCGCGTATTCAGACAATATGAGGTACAACTGCCGGGCTTTGCGGATTCTTGTCGTGAGGCCGCTTTGAAAGCTTGGGAGTGGGCTCAAACACATCCCCATATCATTTATAATAAATATGTTCTGAATGATAATTTCAGTCCTAAAATAACGACCGGTGACTATGGAGACGGTGAGGTGAGAGATGAATTTATTTGGGCCGCATCTGAATTGTTCGTCACTTTAAAAGACATTAAATATGTTCACAAGATCAATGTAATTCCTGATGTCAAAATGCCATTGCCTTCATGGAGCCAGGTGCGTGTGCTTGGGTACTACACCATTGCAAGAAATAGTGAGCGTGTAGCGGGTACAGGCTACAAAAACATTGCTGAAATAAAAAAACGTATAGTGAGTTATGCCGACGGCCTGATCAAAGACGCAAGTAAGACAGCTTATATAGCCGTAATGTATAAAAAGAAGGCCAATTTCATTTGGGGAAGTAATTCTGTAGCAGCCAATCAGGGGATTGCATTAATACAAGCTTATAAGCTTACAGGCGATAAAAAGTATTTGAAATATGCTTTAGATAACCTTGATTATATTTTGGGCCGTAATGGTACTGGTTATTCTTTTGTAACGGGTTATGGAAGCAAAACCCCTATGCATCCGCACCATCGTCCGTCTATTGCAGATGGTATAGTTGACCCAATACCCGGTTTACTGGCGGGAGGTGCAAATCCAGGTGACGAGGACCACGTTCCGCTACCGTCATTTATTCCTGATGAGGCGTATACCGATAATGACCAGGCATATGCTTCTAACGAAGTTGCAATTAACTGGAATTCGCCGTTTGCCTACCTTGCCAACGCGCTCGAAGCATTGCAAAATAACATAAGTTATTAAAAATAAAGTTATTATATCGTTTTATTAAACCAACTATCAAACCAAACGCACAACCATGAGAAGAGTATTTTTAAACCTCATCGGCTTTGCAGTGCTTACAATTCCGGTATTAGTTCAGGCCCAAAAGCCTGCCGATGCGCTCGATAAGAAAGTCGACGCATTGATCGCTAAAATGACGCTGGAAGAAAAAGTAGGGCAAATGACCGAAGTAACGCTGGACGTTGTATCCAAAAGCAATGTCAGTACACACCAGCTTGACCTTGATAAACTAAAGGAAGCCATTATGAAGTATCATGTCGGCTCTATCCTAAACGTTAGCGGATTTGCTTACGACCGGAAACATTGGTACGATATCATTTCCCAAATACAAAATGAAGCTGGTAAGGATCGTTTAAAAATACCGGTGATTTATGGCATTGATGCTATACATGGGGTTACTTATACTCTGGGCAGCACGCTTTTCCCCCAAGAGATAGCGATGGCGGCTACTTTCAATCGCGATATCGTACACAAAGCCGGGGAGATCACCGCCTATGAGACCAGGGCAAGTTATATCCCCTGGAATTATTCTCCTGTATTAGACTTGGGTAAATCGCCGCTTTGGCCGCGCATTTATGAAACTTTTGGCGAGGATCCGTACCTGGTAAAAACTATGGGAGCGGCCATCATTACCGGCTATCAGGGTAATAATGTTGGCGATAAATACCACGTGGCTGCCTGTATGAAACATTATTTAGGCTACAGTTATCCACTAAGCGGAAAGGACCGTACGCCTGCATGGATACCTGATCGTTATATGCGCGAATATTTTCTACCACCATTTGCCGAGGCAGTAAAGGCGGGTGCAAAAACGCTGATGATTAACTCTGGTGAAATTAACGGCGTGCCGATACATGCCAGCAAATATATGCTGACTGATGTGCTTCGCGGTGAACTGCATTTTGATGGCATAGCTGTAACAGACTGGCGTGATATACAATATCTGCACGATCGCCATCACATTGCCGCTACTCAAAAAGATGCTGTGATGATGGCAGTGAATGCCGGAGTAGATATGAGTATGGTACCGTACGATTATACATTTTTCACGTATTTAGTTGAACTGGTGAAGGAAGGGAAGGTGCCAATGAGCAGGATTAATCAGGCTGTTCATCGCATTTTAAAGGTAAAATATGAATTAGGGTTATTTGAGCGCCCCGTAGGGAATCCGGATGATTATCCGAAATTTGGTTCGGATGAATTCCGCAATGTAAGCCTGCAGGCAGCCACAGAAGCGATCACATTGTTAAAAAATAATAACAATACCTTACCACTGAAAAAGGGTATCAAAGTATTGGTTACCGGTCCAACTGCAAACACCATGCGATCATTGGATGGTGGATGGAGCTATAACTGGCAGGGCGAGATGGCTGATAAATTAGCAGTAGGAAAGAATACCATACTGAAATCTATCGAACAGAAAATAGGGAAGGATAATGTAACTTATCAGCCGGGTGCATCCTTCGATCAATTGCAAAATATAGATGATGCCGTAAACGCGGCTAAAAATGCAGATGCGATTATTCTATGCCTGGGTGAATTATCTTATACGGAAAACGTGGGTAATATAGATGACCTGAGTCTGCCTGTTGCCCAAACCCAATTGGCTTTGGAACTGGCTAAAACCGGCAAGCCTATTATTTTGGTATTGGCAGAAGGACGCCCGAGGATAGTTACAGATGCCGAAAGTCATTCGGCGGCTACCATTATGGCTTATCTTTCAGGCAATGAAGGTGGCGACGCACTGGCAAATATTCTTTTTGGCGACGCAAATCCATCAGGCAGATTATCGATTACTTATCCACGATATACAAATTCATTAAACAATTATTACCGCAAAAATTTGGAAAACGGCAATCCGGATGATAAGCATGGCTATAACCCGTTGTATGAATTTGGTACAGGTTTGAGTTATACTACTTTCAACTATAGCAACCTGCATATTAATAAAACTGAATTAATGGATGGCGAAACGTTAACTGTTAGCGTTGAGGTGAAAAATACTGGTTCGGTGGAAGGTAAGGACGCGGTATTGCTGTATACCAGTCAGATGTATGCCAGTATTGCCCCTGATTTTAAACGCCTACGCGCTTATAATAAGATCAATCTAAAACCTGGTGAAACTAAAACGGTAACCTTTAAGCTCACATCGAAAGACTTAGCTTTTGTAAATGATGTAAGCAAAACGGTAACCGAGGGCGGAGATTTCAAAATAATGATCGGCGATCAGTCGATTAGCTTTAAATATATCAGCAATACAGTTCCGTCGAGAACGGGAAGATTATAGCATGCTGATAAGATCAATTATTCCGGTAACGACTCTGATGGTCGTTACCGGAATAGTTTAATAAATTAAATGATGGTTGTTATGACAAATACCAGCGTTACACAAAATGAAAGCGCTGCAAAATACATAATCCACATTCCTATCATCTTCGTAATTGTTCTGAAGATACTGCGATGGTATACCGCACGCAACGAACGGTAAATATACCATATCACATATAACGTTGCGGGCAAGGTTAGCCATTCTATGACGCTTTTACCAAAGGGCAGTAGTATCAACTGCAACAGCATAAAAAAGGCTAAAAACAAGAATAGAAAGCAATGAAAATGAAAGGAGTAAATCAAATGTTCAACGTAAAATTTTTTGTTTCTCCAGAAAGCGATCTTAAGAATAAGCGCAAATAGCGGCAGCAGAATGAACATCATTTTGGGGATGTTATGCCTTAGCTCTTCCGCAAAAACTTCTTTTGCATGGTTTCCGTATTTTTCCCGGTATTCAAACGTCTTTTTATTCCAGACTCTTGCAACGAAACCATCACGATCGTTTTCCGCTAACTTTTTTTGATTGGTTAGATATTCAGCATAGCTGGTATCTTTTGTTGTAGGATGGAACCAACCATTAGGTGTCTTTGTATAGTCCAATACTACTTCTCCTGCTTTTTTTGCTTGTTCAAAGGGTTTATTGCTGGCTGGCGTAACAACTACGCCTTTTTCAGCCGGTTTCCCATTGTCGTTAATGCGTGCAATGTTGTTATCACCATTGGTTTGAAACAGAAGCAAGAAATAAACAATACTAATAAAAATATACATTTTTACTGGGTGCAGGTATTGTGCGCGCCGGCCTGACATATATTCAATGGTAAGAAAGCCGGGTTTAAATAGCAGAGGTTTTAGTGTATGAAAAAATTGATGATCAAAATGAAAGTAGTCGCTTATGGTATGGTTCATCAAGTGGCCAAAACTTTCATGTAGCTCCAGGTTCTCCTGGCCGCAGTTATGACAGTAGTGCCCTTCAAGTATGGTGCCGCAATTCAGACAGTTATTTTCATGCCGGTAATGCTTTTTCATGACTTAGTGTCTTTTTAGATGTGTTGCGTAACTCGTTGTAATGTAGCAGTATGTTTATATCTAAAAACAAAAGGGAACACGACAGCTATAACTAAGGCGTAAGCAGCAAAAGTAAGCCATATGCCATGCCAGTTTTTGTTATGGTCAGCTAATATAAAATACTTGTCGATCAATATTCCGCTTGTCAGGCTGCCAAATACCGCACCGAAACCATTTACCATCATCATGAACAGCCCTTGTGCACTGCCCCTTATCTCTGGTGTAGTTTGAGTTTCTACGAATAAAGAACCTGATATATTAAAGAAATCAAATGCCATTCCATATACAATACAAGACAATATGATCATCCACAGGCCACCATCAGGATCGCCAAATGCAAAAAGACCAAAACGCAGTACCCAGGCTAGCATACTGAATAACATTACGTATTTGATGCCAAATTTTCGCAGGAAGAATGGAATCGCCAGTATAAACATTGTTTCGGATATCTGCGAGATTGACATAATAATGGCAGGGTGCTTTACTGCCACGGTATCTTTATAGATAGGCATGCTGCTAAATCCATTGAGAAAGTCTGTACCATAGGCGTTTGTTAGTTGTAAAGCAGCACCCAATAACATCGAAAAGATAAAGAAAATTGCAAATTTGGGTTCCTTAAATAAAGTAAAGGCTTTTAACCCTAAGAGATTTACAAATGATTTTTTACTTGTATGCCTCCCAATAGGAGGGCATTTTGGAAGCGTAAATGAATACACGCCAAGTACTAAAGCAATGGCGGAGGAAATATAAAATTGATTTGCAGATGTTGTATTGTGTGTAAGACTTATGGTCCACAAAGCCACAATAAAGCCAACTGTGCCCCATGTCCGTATTGGGGGATAGTCTTTCACTATATCAATATTTTTCCTTTTTAAGGCAGAATAAGCAACAGTGATAGAAAGCGATATCGTTGGCATATAAAATATCATGTTTAGAAACATGAGCCAAAAGAAAGCCGAGGGGTTGGACGCAAGGGGCAGTGTAAATAGCATAATTGAGCCCAATATGTGCATGATCCCATAAAGTTTTTCAGCATTTATCGCTCTGTCAACCAATATGCCAGTAATTGCAGGCATAAAAATGGCTGAAAACCCCATCGTAGAGAATATAGCTCCAAACTCTGTAAATGTCCAATGCTTGGTGTGATCACAATAAGCTCCAACTGTAAGAAGCCATGATCCCCACACAAAATATTGCATGAAGTTCATCAGTATTAAGCGGAACTTAATATTCATAAAGTGCCCTGGTTTTGTTGAAAGCCATAACTATTGAGATCAAAAGCTGAAAAATAATGAAATAAACACAGAATCAGAAAGACGATGAATGGATATTAGTATTAAATAAATAAAAGTGGATTCACACCTCAAATCTAATATCTCAGTATCAGGATGCTTTTCTGCGGTTCAGTTCGTCCCTTATTTTGGCCGCCTTTTCGTAAGCTTCCTCTGATAGAGCTTCCTGGAGTTTACTTTTAAGCTCATCGGTACTTAATGATGCATAACCGCTTGTTGTAGGAGTTACGGCTTTTTCTTCGGTAGTATCACTCATGTTTTCGAGATAAACAAAATCGTTGCCTTCGATTACGATACCTGCTGTTGAAAGAATGAATTCGTAAGTATAAATAGAGCAATCGAAGCGAACTGCCATCGCAATAGCATCGGAAGTACGCGCGTCGATCTCTATCGTTTTTTTGCCGTCTGAACAAACCAGTTTAGCATAGAATATACCATCAACCAGGTTATAGATAATAATTTCCTGTATAGTGATATTATAAGCCTGTGCGAAATTCTTGAACAGATCATGCGTAAGCGGCCGGCTTGGGGTCATTTTCTCAATTTCAATAGCAATTGCCTGAGCTTCAAAACTCCCTATGATGATTGGCAATCTTCGGCGGCCATTTACTTCGCCTAAAACCAGTGCATAAGCGCCGGATTGTGTTTGGCTGTATGATAGCCCCACGATATCCAGCTTGATTTTTTTCATATTGTTACCCATCACTGATTCTTATTTATGCTGATGCTTTATATTCTTTTACTGCTGCGATTAATTTGGGCACTACCTCAAATGCATCGCCAACTATCCCATAGTCAGCTACTTTAAAAATAGGTGCTTCGGGATCTTTGTTTATTGCCACGATCACTTTGGATGAACTAATGCCTGCCAGGTGTTGTATAGCGCCCGAAATTCCAATTGCAATATACAAATTTGGACTGACAGCTATACCAGTTTGGCCAACGTGTTCGCTATGTGGGCGCCATCCGGCATCTGAAACGGGCTTCGAACAGGCTGTTGCTGCACCCAATAGCTCGGCCAGTTCTTCTACCATTCCCCAGTTCTCCGGACCTTTTAATCCACGACCGCCTGAAACCACTATCTCAGCATCTGGTAAAGAAACTTTATCGGTTGAGCGAACGATCTCTTTGACCATTGCCTTAAAGTCGGATTCTTTAGTTTCCGCAGAAAAAGCTTCGATAGCCCCGGCTGCTGGTTTTTCAACTACCTGATAAGAATTTGGTACTAAAGCAATTACTTTGTTTGATGATGTGAGTTGAACGGTAGCAAATGCTTTGCCCGAGAATGCGGTTTTTTTAACAGTGAATTTATCACCTGCTATCTCTGGTAAGGCCACTACGCCGTCGGCGACACCAGCATCCAGTTTAACACCGATACGCGGCGCTAATCCACGCCCGGAAAATGAGTTGGATAAAACCACAATGTCAGCACTTTCTTTTTTGGCTGCCGAAGCGATAACTGATGCATAAGCCTGATTAACAAAATTCTTTAACTGAGCATTTGATACCGTAAGTACTTTACCGGCCCCGTATTTGCCCAGCAGACTGAGCTGGTCATTGGCTACATCGCCAATAGAAATGGCAACAAGGCTGGTGTTAGTTTGATCAGCAACTGCGCGAGCGTAAGAAACGGCTTCAAAAGTTGACTTTTTGAATTTGCCTTCTGCATTTTCTGTATAAATTAAAACTGACATATATGATCCGGTTCGTAAAACTATTTATTTATATCACTTTGGCTTCGGTGTGCAATAAACCGATCAATTTTTCTGCTTCATTGGCAGCTACCAGCTTCACCTGTCCGCGTGGAGCAGGGGTTTGATAGCCGAGTATTTCTGAATTATTTCTTACCTCGGTAGCTTCAACAACATTCAACGGTTTTGTACGCGCCGACATGATACCACGCATATTTGGTATTTTGGGCTCGGCAACACCTTCAGCCGTGCCCGCAACAAATGGGAAGGGTATTACCAATACTTCCTTACCGCCTTCAATTTCACGTTCTACTGTGGCTTTGTCACCATCTGCATCAAGCTTTTTGATGATAGATACCGATGGAATATCCAAAAGTTCACCCAGCATACCAGCCACTTTTGAGCCATTGTAATCAATCGATTCCCTTCCTGTTAAAATCAGGTCGAATGGATTTTGTTTCACGTATTGTGCAATTTGATAAGCTACAAACCAGGCATCATGTGGTTTTGCATTTATGCGGATTGCATCATCAGCCCCGATAGCCAATGCTTTACGAATGGTAGCTTCGGTATTGGCCTCACCAACATTGATCACAGTAACTGATCCTTTACCACCTTCTGTTAGCTCAATTGCCCGTGATAATGCAATCTCATCGTAAGGATTCAGGATAAACTGAACGCCGTTTGCATTAAATTGGGTGTTATTATCGGTAAAAGTTATTTTTGTCGTCGTATCAGGAACATTACTTATACATACCAGTATCTTCATCAGGCTATTTGTTTTAATTGGCAAATGATCTTTACAATGTGTGTTATGGTTTTATTCTTTTACTCATGAACACACAAAAAGGTTTTCATGAAATAGGTTTCGCAAATTTAGATAAAAAAGAGAGAGTTTAAAATGCAGTTGAGCCGATTAGAAAAGCTGTTGGAATTTTTACAAAATGAACCCAACGATGAATTCCTGCAATATGCCCTGGCCACCGAGTACCTCAGGCTCAATGATACTGAAAAAGCATTGTGGTATTATGAGAACCTGGTAAAAAATCACCCGGATTATGTGGGAACCTATTATCACCTTGGGAAATTATACGAAGCCCTAAACCGCAAAGAAGATGCAATAGGCACCTATGAGAAAGGAATGGAAACGGCTAAACGAAAAAGGGACAATCATGCGTTTTCGGAATTGCAGGCTGTATACCGTGAAGCGACCGGCTCGAACGAAGATGATGACTATTGAATGTTCATTAGTTCAAGGGAGCATTATGTTTATTAGTAATGCAAATTGATTATAAAAGAAGACCAATGAATCAGTGAACAATTGAACCAATGAACTAATGAGGAAACGTCAACTACTGTTTATCCGTGATGTGCTGATCTACACCTTCACTGCCTTTGGCGGGCCGCAGGGGCATATAGCC
The DNA here is from genome assembly GCF_030519375.1 of Mucilaginibacter tolerans. GTDB lineage: Bacteria > Bacteroidota > Bacteroidia > Sphingobacteriales > Sphingobacteriaceae > Mucilaginibacter. Next base: position 67,899 of record NZ_JAUMKB010000002.1, read on the forward strand.
ATTTTGCTACGCGAGTTTGTTGAGAAACGCCGCTACATCACCGAACTGGAGTTGATGGAATTGAACGCATTAGCCCAGATATTGCCCGGTCCATCATCCACTCAAACGCTGGTTGGTATAGCATGGAAAGTAGGAGGGCTGAGGCTGGCTATCATTACCTTTTTGATATGGATAGCGCCTTCGGCCGTAATTATGGGTATAGCGGCTATCAGTTATAAAATGTTTTTGACACATGCCCGGTTTGCCGAGATATTGCGCTTCGTGCAACCTATTGCGGTGGGCATAGTTGCTTATGCAGCGTATACTTTTGCCACAAAATTTCTGAAGAGCAAGGTGACCACTATGCTGGCTATAGGTTCATTGATAGCTACATTGATATTGCAGAATGCCTATGCCTTCCCGATCCTGGTTTTGTTAGGAGGGATCATTTCCTCCGCATTAGAAACACAACCACAGGAAAGTGAGCTACGGGTAAGCCTGTTTGCCAATGTGAACCCCAATAAGGTGGCTTATTTTATAGGCATTCTATTGGCCTTTGCCGCACTGGGTGCTATTATCAATCAAACATCACCTTTCAGTTTACCTATACGTTTGTTCGAAAACTTTTATCGTAACGGAATTCTGATTTTTGGTGGGGGACAGGTACTTGTTCCGCTGATGTATACCGAGTTTGTTGAAGTAAAGCACTACCTGGGAGCTTCTGAATTCCTCTCCGGATTTGCTTTGCAACAAGCTTTACCCGGTCCTACATTCTCCTTTACCTCATTTATTGGTAGCATGACGCTGGGTAATAAAGGCTTTGGCTTATGGGGGCAAATTCTTGGAAGTGTCATCGCAGTAATAGGTATAAACCTGCCGGGATTGATATTGATATTATTTATCGTGCCATTTTGGGAAGACTTAAAAAAGATAACCCGTATCCGTAATTCGCTGAGCGGTATCAGTGCTGTCGCGGTAGGTTTTATGGCTACGGCACTAATATTACTGGTAAGGCCCTTTGGAACCGACTGGTTGGCTTATGTATTAATGATAGGATCTTTTTGCCTGCTATATTTTACCAAAGTAAAAACCCCGATCGTTATTATTATCGGGGTGGTATTGGGACTAATATTTTGATCGTTAAAACGGGGCGTCATCATCATCAATCTCGTTTGCTCTTGATGGTCGAATAATAAAATTGCTTGGTTTATCAAATTCCTGCGAAGGGGTTAAGCCTGTGAATGGAGTACCTTGGGGCAGGAATGTTCCACCCTGATCCAAATCCTGGAATTTCACAAATTTGCCCACAAACTTCAATCGTACAGTTCCTGTCTCGCCGTTACGGTGCTTGGCAATAATAACTTCACCTACGCCGTTTGTCGGGTTGCCGTTCTCATCCTCGGTCATGCCGTAATATTCCGGACGGTAGAGGAACAACACCATATCCGCATCCTGCTCGATGGAACCCGATTCACGTAAGTCGGACAACATTGGTCGTTTAGAGGCGCCTGGCCTGTTTTCCACCGCACGGCTCAACTGCGACAGGGCTATTACCGGTACATTCAATTCTTTTGCCACAGATTTCAATGCACGTGATATACTACCGATCTCCTGCTCACGGTTGCCGCCGCCCTTACCATCGCTTTTACCTTGCATTAGTTGCAAGTAGTCGATGATGATCAATTGAATGTCATGTTGTGATTTTAAACGGCGGCATTTTGCCCTGAATTCAAAAATATTCAGTGCCGGAGTGTCATCTATAATGAGTGGCGCCTGCTCAAGCCTGCCTATTTTAGAGTGTATCTGCTGCCATTCCCATTCTTCCAATGTCCCTTTACGAATCTTTTCCTGCTCAATTTCTGTTTCACCAGATATCAAACGATTGACCAGCTGTATTGATGACATCTCCAGCGAGAACACCACAACAGGACGGTTAAAATCAACAGCTGCATTACGTGCGCAGCTCAACACAAAGGCAGTTTTACCCATCGCCGGGCGAGCTGCGATTATCACTAAATCGGAACGCTGCCAACCTGAAGTCATCCTGTCAAGGTCAGTAAAACCAGAGGCCACGCCGGTAAGGCCATCTTTTTTATCTTTTAATGCCTCGATCTCCTTCAGGGTTTCGTGCATAATGTCATCCATTTTTCGCGAGTCGCGACGGAGGTTGTTTTGGGCAATATCGAATAGGTTTTTCTCGGCCTTATCTAACAGGTCAAGAACGTCAGTAGTATCCTCATAAGCATTATTGATCACTTCTGTCGAAATGCGGATCAATTCACGTTGAATGAATTTTTGAATGATGATACGCGAGTGAAATTCAATATTGGCTGCTGAAGCCACACGGTTGGTGAGCTCGGTGATATAATAGGCACCACCTATCATTTCCAGCTCACCTTGCTGGCGCAATTGGGACGTCACCGTAAGAATATCCACGGGCGATGTTTTCTCAAACAAATACCTGATGGCCTTGAATATTTTCTGATGACTGTCTTTGTAAAAAACCTCGGGCTTAAGTATGTCGATCACAGAGGATAAGGCATCCTTTTCGAGCATCAATGCTCCAAGAACAGCCTCTTCCAAATCGATTGCCTGGGGCGGCAGCTTACCGAGACCGGTGTAGGGTGTGGGGTTACTAATTCTGCTGCGTCTTTCATTGGTAGTGGGCTTGTTGTAAGGGTTATCGTTCTCCAGAATCATAACCCAAAAGTATACGAAAAAATCACGATTTACTTATACGTTAAAATCTTTTTTTTAAGATCTTATGAAACGCCAAAGCAATAGACAATTAAATAATTTGTAAATAATTAATTAACAATGATTTGTTGAAAAATTTAATTTCCCGCTGTAAATCAGCCACTATTTATACTTGTTAGTAAATTGAACTTGCCACTAGTACTTTAAAAATTTGGTAAAAATTGCTATACATTTTAACCTCGTTGCAATACAATTAATATGGCTAATTTTACCCCTTCAATTAATCAAAAATAATGGCTTATAATAACAGGGAAAGCAGAGAAAATAATCAAATGGTTTTTGGTATCCGTGCTGTAATTGAGGCGGTTCGTTCGGGCAAGGAAATCGAGTCGCTATACATACAAAGGGGCATCGGCGGAGGCTTGTTGAATGAACTGAAGACACTGATGCAGGAATACGGAATTATCGGTCAACAGGTACCCGTAGAAAAATTGAACCGTATTACTCAAAAGAATCACCAGGGAGTGATTGCTGTTATTTCGCCTATTATTTACCAGAAGATTGAAAATATTATTCCCGAAATATTTGAAAAAGGGGAGACTCCTTTGATCTTGGTGCTGGATGGCATTACCGATGTACGCAACATGGGCGCCATTGCCCGTACAGCAGAATGCGCCGGTGTACATGCTGTTGTGATACCCGCTAAAGGCTCTGCACAGATTAATGCTGATGGTATAAAAACTTCAGCTGGCGCATTATACAAAATTCCGGTTTGCAGACACGATAACTTTATGCAAACCGTCCGCTTTCTGCAGGAATCGGGCCTGCAACTGGTATGCTGCACTGAAAAGACTAACGATGATATCTACAAACCTGACTATACCTCGCCAACTGCCATTATTATGGGCTCTGAAGAGGATGGTATTCGCAATGAGATCATCCGCATATCAGATCATTTAGCTAAAATCCCAATGTTTGGTGAAATCGAATCGCTGAATGTGTCAGTTTCTACCGGAATTATTCTTTATGAAGCAATTAGACAAAGGATGAATTAATCACCAATTATTTACAACAAAAATGCTGAGTAAACTTATTTGAATATTTCTAATTCTATTATTGACCATAACTGTACTTTTCTTCATTACGGCTCAGGGGAGCGGGCATAAAATACCGACGAAAACTAACTTAACTTTTGGACTAACCATTATAATCTTATTAGTATTGACTTTGATATTTAATTACTTAGCAAAGAAAAATTCTCTACTCATTAAATAGATAGCAATCCATTTTGTTAAATGTATAACATAGATTAATTAAAAGTCATGTTACTGGTCTTCAACCACTAAAAACTCAAATATACTTCGACCCAAACTTGGCTTTTACATCTGCAACAACCTGCTTTACATTTTGCTCCTGGTCACGCGGGCAGATGAGTAAGGTGTTGTTAGATTCAACAACGATGTAATCATGCAAGCCTTGTAAAACCACTAGTTTTTCGCCTGGCACGTTCACCATGCAGTTGGACGAATCATACATGATCACTTTTTCTGAAGGAATCACAACATTACCTACATAATCTTTCTCTGCAAGCTGGTAAATCGATGCCCAGGTACCCAGGTCAGACCAGCCGAACTCTGAGGGTAACACATACACATTGTCTGCTTTCTCCATTATTCCGTAGTCAATAGAGATATTGGTGCACTGTAGATAAGTCTTATGAATGTGATTCCTTTCGTTATCGGAATTGTAGACCGGACGGGCCTCGGCAAATATTTCATTCATTTCCGGCAGGTAACGGCTGAAAGCCTTCAGAATAGCATCAGCTGACCAAATGAAAATACCCGCGTTCCATAAGAAATCACCGCTTTGAATAAAGGTTTTGGCGATATCCAGGGTCGGCTTTTCTGTAAAGGTCTTCACTTTATGGAAGTCTTCATCCAATATTTGATCGGTGTATTGAATATAACCATAGCCGGTGTCTGGGCGTGAGGGTTTGATTCCAAGAGTGATCAGGCATTGGTTTTCTGAAGCAATTTTTAACGACTTTTCAATAGATGTAATAAAAGCTGCTTCATCCAATATCAGGTGATCCGATGGTGCAACGACGATTGATGCCTTCGGATTAATGCTTTCAATTTTAAAACAACCATATGCAATACAGGGCGCAGTATTACGCATCACAGGCTCGGTCAGGATCTGCTGATCGGTTATACCCGGTAACTGTGCCCTTACAAGATCAAGGTAATTTTCATTGGTAACAATGTAGATATTTTCCTTTGGACAAACTTTTAGAAATCGTTCGTAAGTATTCTGTATCAGTGTTTTGCCTGTGCCCAGTATGTCAATAAACTGTTTAGGATGTGATGTTCTGCTAATCGGCCAAAAACGGCTTCCAATACCGCCTGCCATAATGATAGCATAGTAGTCTTTATTCATGTTTGTTTTTAAAGAATTTTATTGCTGCAAACTAACGGCAAAAATGTAGAATATTCTGTAAATAATATACTAAATAAAATTACATAAAGCACAGTTGTGTTTAATTCGTTTTAAAACGAAGCAAGAAAATAAATTGTTTTCATTTAAAAATCATTTTTGTATAAAATTTTAAACAAAACCCGCCGTTTATTTAGAAAAATTTGTTATTTTGAGTTTTAAAATTAGAATTAAGGATACGTTGAATAATGATTGAAACAAAAAGGTCGCTTTTTGATAATCTACAGAACTTTTTCGGGTTCGACAATTTCAAGGGGGAACAGGAAGCGATTATAACCAATATCCTCGCAGGCAATGATACGTTTGTAATTATGCCGACAGGCGGGGGTAAGTCCATGTGTTACCAGTTACCGGCATTGATGAGCGACGGAACAGCGATTGTAATTTCGCCATTGATAGCCCTGATGAAAAACCAGGTAGACCAATTGAGGGCCTTCGGCGGCTCTGACAGCATTGCACATTTCCTGAATTCCTCATTAAACAAGGCTGAGATAGGCCGGGTAAAAGAAGATGTACTAGGCGGCAAAACTAAACTTTTATACGTTGCACCTGAATCATTAACTAAACAGGAAAACGTTGATTTTCTGAGACTCAACCAGGTATCGTTCGTTGCAGTGGACGAAGCGCACTGTATCTCTGAATGGGGTCACGATTTCAGACCTGAATACCGAAAAATAAGACAAGTGATTAGTAACATAGGTGATGATATTCCTATTATCGCCCTTACTGCTACAGCGACACCTAAGGTTCAGCAGGATATTCAAAAGAACCTGCAGATGAACAATGCAACGGTTTTCAAATCATCCTTTAATCGCTCAAATCTATTTTATGAGGTGAAAGCCAAGCGCAATGTATTAAAGGAGATCGTAAAATTTGTAAAGCAAAACACCGGAAAATCGGGAATTATATATTGCCTGAGCCGCAAAAAGGTAGAGGAAGTAGCAGAAGCACTTAACCTGAATGGCGTAAGGGCTTTACCATACCATGCCGGACTGGACTCAAAAGTACGTGCCGATACACAGGATAAATTTTTGATGGAAGATGTGGATGTGATTGTTGCGACTATCGCCTTCGGTATGGGTATCGATAAACCGGATGTTCGTTATGTCATTCACCACGACATGCCAAAGAGCATGGAAGGTTATTACCAGGAAACCGGTCGTGCCGGACGTGATGGTGGTGAGGGCGTTTGTGTCGCTTTTTATTCTGAAAAGGATATTGATAAGCTACAGAAATTCATGAAGGATAAACCAGTGTCTGAACGTGAGATTGGTACGCAAATATTGAAAGAAGTAATCGACTATGCGGAATCATCTGTATGCCGTCGTAAGCAATTGCTTCATTATTTTGGTGAGAACTTTAACGAAGCAGGTTGCAATAATATGTGCGACAATTGCTGTGCACATAAAGAGCATTTTGACGGCGAAGAACATCTGCATAAGGTATTGAGCCTGATTAAACAATTTGGTGAGAAGTTTGACGATGCCCATATCATTAGTGTATTGATGGGTAATGATAATCCTCAGGTCCACAATTATGAACACCATTTGTTGGATTCGTTTGGATCAGGCAAGGAGCAAGGCGAAAATCTATGGAATTCATTGTTAAGACAGGCAGTGTTGAATAATTATCTATCTAAGGATATCGATCAGTACGGTTTGTTGCGCTTAACAAAAATAGGAAACTCCTTCCTTGAAAACCCGCACAGCATACGTTTCATCATGAACAGGCCGATGGGTGCTACTGATGATGATGACTCAGAGGAAGGGCCGAAACAAGGTGGTGGGGCATTAGACGCCGAACTGCTGCAAATGCTGAAAGACCTCCGCAAGAAGATCGCCAAGCAAAAAGGACTTCCGCCGTTTGTCATATTCCAGGATCCTTCATTGGAAGAAATGTGTACACATTATCCTATCACAACTGAAGAATTGAAGCAAATATCAGGAGTAGGAGCCGGTAAAGCGATGAAGTTCGGTGCTCCGTTTATTGACCTGATCAAGAAATATGTGGAGGATAATGAGATTGATCGCCCGGTAGATATGGTAATTAAAAGTGCTGCCAACAAGTCTGCACTTAAGGTTTATATCATTCAGAATATCGACCGTCATTTGAACCTGGAAGATATTGCTGCTTCAAAAGGTCTCACTTACGAAGAGATATTGCGCGAGGTGGAATCAATTGTTAATTCCGGTACAAAACTCAACCTGAATTACTTTATTGATGAAGTAATTGATGAAGACAAACAGGAAGAGGTATTTGACTATTTTAAATCAGCCGAAATTGACTCAATTGATGACGCTTTGGTTGAACTTGGTGCCGATGACTATACCCGCGAGGAAGTACAATTGATGCGTATCAAGTTTATGTCCGAAATGGGTAATTAAGCGGAAAGCTTAAAGCTATAAAAATGGGAGGCCGGATCTTTTAGTCCGGCTTTTTTATATTTGCAAACGGCATAATTAATTGACAATCAGTTAACCTGACCGCTGAATAACTATTTCGCCACAATTTTAAATTCTGTCCTGCGATTCTTACTTCGATTTTCATCGTTGTCATTAGGCGCAATAGGTTGAGTTTCACCATAACCCTTATAAACCAGGCGCTCCGCCTGTACACCGTTGCCTAATAGATACTGATAAACTGATTTAGCCCTGTTCTCAGAAAGTATTTGGTTGGATTGTGCAGTTCCAACATTGTCAGTATGCCCGGAAACTTCAATCTTAACAGTTGGGTTTAATTCTAAAAAGTCGATCAGTTTCTTCAGCTCGGCTTTCGATTCATCCTTAATATCCCATTTATTGGTATCAAAGAATATATTTTTCAATACTACTTTGTTGCCCACCGCGATAGGTTGTAGTAAAGCAAGTATATCAAATGGGTTTTTATCATTATGCCCAATCAAGGAGAAGTTTGCTGAATAGAAAAGATATCCGTTTCTGGAAACATTAAGGCCGTAATTATGACCAGTTGTGAGTGTGGCCAAAAAATCGCCTTTATCTTCCGAACTGTAGTCCTGGAAAACAGGTTTTTCGCTTGCCAGATCAATTATCTCTACGGCTGACTCTAATGGCTGCTTAGTCACCGCATCCTCCACAATGCCTTTTACATAAGTTACCAGGTGTGGTCTCAGTTTTTGCGGAAGCTCAAATGCATAAATATCAAAGCCACCGGCTCCATTCAAGTTATTGGACGAAAAGAAAGCATAATTGCCATTTGCGGTAAGCGTTAACCCATTTTCATCACCGCTGGAATTGATAGGGAAGCCCAGGTTCTGTGGTTTTTGCCATTTGCCATCTTTCCCTAGTCTGCTAACAAATAAGTCTTTTCCGCCTAATCCCGGCCAACCGTTTGAGCAAAAATAAAGCGTACTATCGTCAGGATGTATGAAGGGTGATTGTTCGTCAAATGACGTATTAATATTCGGGCCCAGATTTTCTGGCTCCGCCCAGCCTTTGTCCGTTAACGTGGATTTCCAAATGTCATAACCTCCATAACCACCTTTTCGATTGCTCACAAAATATAATGTACGGCCATCTGAGCTAATTGATGGCTGCGCCTCCCATCCCGGTGTGTTTACCGGAGGCGTGATATCGAATGGTTTGCTCCAGCCTTCACCTTTCTTTTGCGATATATAGATATCGCAGCGACCTAATCCATCAGGACGATTGCAACCGGTAAAGAACAGTACTTTGCCATCCTGTGATAACGACAAAGCGCCTTCGTTATAATTCGGTGAATTAATATTATCACTCAAAGGAGTTGCTGTTTGCCACTTACCATCAACTTTAACGCTTTTATAAAAGTCTTCGTTGCTGTTAATTTTCCGTGTAAATATGATGGTGCTTTCATCAGCAGTAAGTGCAGGGAAGTACTCATCATCAGCAGTGTTGATCTCTGGACCTAAATTAACCGGTTTAAAATCTACGGGATGTTGAATGGCATCAAGACTAAAATTGCAGTCTTTTAAAAGTTTTTGCGCTAAAAAAGTGCTCTGCGGTGTCAGATGATCAATATAAGTCAGATACTTCTCAAGATGTTGTTTAGCATCAGCATAGGCAGCCAAATGTATTTCACAGTCGCCCATCTTAAAGTAGATGGACTCATTAAAATCGGGGTTGAGTTTAAGACATTGTTGGTATTGTGCTACCGCCTCCTTGTATTTCCATTCCTTTCGGTAAACATCGGCTAATTGTGCACGCGCTTCAATAAATTTAGAATCCTCATCTATGGCTTTCAGTAATTCAGCCACAGCTTCATCAAACATATGATCATCCAGATTCTGACCAGCCAGAGCATAATGCTTTATTGCCTGCTCGTTAGTGGTGCTGTATTGTCTTTCCTGGGCAGATAAAGAGAAAAAGAGGAATAAAAAAAATACCGATAAGAAAAAAACTTTCATTGTAGGTAATTAATACGGTATTTAATATCCGAAGTTACGCCTTTTAAGGAATATTCAAATATTTATGAGTCTGTAGTGATATTTCCCATTTCGGATTGTTCATTACATAATCTACTATGAGTGGCGTCATTTCTTTTGCCTTTGACCACTCGGGTTGCAGGTAAAGTTTGCAATCAGGCGATACCAGTTTAGCATGTTCCTCGGCCCAGGCGAAATCTGATTTGTTGAACACAATCACTTTAAGCTCGTCTGCATGTGCCGCAATACCCGGAGATGGAGATTTGAACTTTTTAGGTGATAAGCATATCCAGTCCCAATTGCCTGACAGGGGGTAAGCACCTGAAGTTTCGATAAAAGTTTTAATTCCTTTTTGCTGTAATTGGCTGGTTAAGTAATCCAGATTATATAACAAGGGTTCTCCGCCTGTAACTACAACTGCTTTTGAAGGATATTTTGAAACATTTTCGACAATCTGGTCAGCTGCTGTGAGCGGATGCAATTCAGCATTCCAGCTTTCTTTAACATCGCACCAGTGACAGCCCACATCACAACCGCCAAGGCGGATAAAATAAGCGGCTTTTCCGGTATTAAATCCTTCGCCCTGTATTGTATAAAACTCTTCCATTAAAGGAAGTAATGTGCCATCTTCCGGAACCTGGTGTGCCATAATTAAGCCGCAAAATTACCTTTTTAAGCTGAGACCGTAAAGCAGAATAACACAAACAGTACGGATTTTACTTTAAAAGGATAAACTTAATATCAAGATTATCAACAGGTTCTTTTTCAATATATTATTTAATTTTTTGCTTTTAAAAGTCCGTTTATTTTTTTACTATTACTTTAAAGGTTCAGGTATGCGAAAACTCTACATGTTCATGACTGTTTTGGTGATTTTTTGCCTGACATCGTGTGTTGATGTAGAGGAACATTACGACTTTAAAGCCGATGGTTCGTGCAAGGTTGCCTACAGCTTTGACATGAGTAAAGCGGTGTCAGTTTTGATGAACCTGATGTCGGATTCTGTAAAGGCAACGCCGCAATTTGCCGTTGTAAAAGATACTACACTTAACTTCTACAGCGCCTTGCCCGACAGTACGCAACAACGAATGACGCTGGATGAAAGCAACCTGGCGAAAAGTAGCAATCTGTCGGTGAAGATGAACCTTCAGAAAAGCCTGATGAAGATCAGCATCACCCATGATGCAAAAGATGCGGCCGACCTGCAATATTACCTTCGCAATATCTCAAGGATAGAATCAAACAGTAATCTCAAAGGCGTAACCAAGGATAAAAATACCCGTGATTTTGACGCCAGTCAGCTTATAAGCGGGCAGGATTATTACACTTATGAAGTAAGCCCTCATAAGTTTTACCGCATCATCGATAAAGCGAAATTTAATGCTTTCCTGAAAAAAACGCAGTCAACTTTTGCAATGGCAAAAGCGATGCTGATCGATATGCCTTATAAAGTGATCCTCAACTTTGCCAAGCCTGTAAAAAAAGTAAACAACCCTAAGGCGATACTTTCTGCCGACAGGAAGAGGGTTATCCTTCAAACCAATATGGATGAGATTATTAAGAATCCAAACGTAATGAATTTGAAGATCGACTTTTGATCTATATGAACTGGTACCTAATACCCGATATACAACTCACTGGAAAACCATTTATAAAGAAAGTAAAAGCAGGAGGCAAAACGCTTTGTCTGGTAAGCGTTGATGATAAAGTGTATGCACTTGGAGCCCGGTGCCCACATGCAGGTGGTGATTTGACACAAGGATGGTGCGAAGAAGGAAAACTTATTTGCCCTGTGCATCGTTATTCATTTAGCCTCGAAACAGGTAAGGGAAGTGAAGGCCAGAATGACTATATCGAGAGTTATCCTATAGAGATAAAGGATGGGATAATATATGTAGGTATAAGCTCATTTTGGGATAAATTGAAACAAGCATTTAAGTAATGAGTACCGCGGAAATCGATTATCTGACTAAAGATTTTTACCGGGCGATCAGTTTTGGCCATTCAACATCACCGGATTTTACTCCAGTGAAAATATTGTTCTATGGGACGGGTATATTAATCAATAACAGCTTTAGTAAGCCAATAACTTTTACCGCAGAAAGCTTTATAAAAGCAATGGAGTCACAAGTTGCTGACGGCGCAATCGAGCAATTTATGCAGCGAGAGTTACATTCAAAAACTGAAGTATTTGGCAAGGTTGCCCACCGCATCAGTGTTTATGAATACAATTTTGCGGATCATGAAATGCCAAAGTTACCCCGTGGCATTAACTTCATTCAATTCGTGCAGATCGAAGGTCACTGGCGTATACTATCAATGGCCTGGAGCGATGAAAATGAAAACCATTTAATACCTGAGGAGTATTTACATTAGTATTTGGTAAGTTTAATTGTTCTTAAAAACAATCAAACAGATACTAAAGTCAATTAATGAAAGCAGTTACTTATAGTAAATATGGCCCACCGGGCGTTCTCCAAATTAACGATGTTGAAATTCCTGTTCCGAACGACAACGAGGTTTTGATAAAAGTTTGCGCGGCTTCTGTTAATCCGCTCGACTGGCACTTTATGAGGGGTACACCATATCCTGTTCGGCTAATGACCGGGCTTAGGAAACCCAAGGTTGAAAGACTGGGTGCTGATGTAGCTGGTTATATTGAAGTTGTTGGAAAGAATGTAACGCAGTTCAAGGCCGGGGATTCGGTATTTGGCTCATGCCGTGGCGCCTTTGCAGAATATGCATGCGCTTCAGAATCAACATTAGTTATAAAACCAGAAAACGTATCGTTTGAACAAGCGGCCTCCGTACCTATTGGCACACTGACTGCGCTCCAAGGGCTTCGAAACAAAGGACGTATTCAGCAAGGAAAACATGTTTTAATTAATGGAGCCGCGGGTGGGGTGGGGACATTTGCAGTACAAATCGCCAAATCATTCGGAGCGGATGTGACGGGTGTATGCAGTACAAGGAATATGGATATGGTTCGGTCTATAGGCGCGGAGCACGTTTTTGATTATACCCGGGAGAATTTTACCCAAAGTGCACAATGTTATGATTTGATTTTCGACACCGTTGGGAATCACTCATTGTCGGAATATAAACGGGTCTTAAATCAAGGAGGAATCTATGTAGGGGCCGGAGGGCCGTCTGACGTGTGGATGATTGGCCCGATTATTCATGCCATACAAGCGCTAATGCTATCTTCAATCGGAAGCAAAAAATTTGTCGGATTTCTGGCGAAAATCAATAAAGACGATCTGATCTTAATAAAAGAGCTTATGCAGTCTGGTAAGATAGCGCCTGTTATCGACAGAAGTTATAAATTGACCGAGATCCACGAGGCCATCCGTTATCTGGAAGGAGGACACGCCCGAGGGAAAGTTGTAATAGTCTTAGGGTAACAGTACTGTCTAAATGTTGCTCAACGACTAATGCTTTTAACCTTTGCTGCATTTCAAGGATATACCTCTTTTTTTGCAGAAGCCAGTGTGTTCTTTAGCAATCCAATAATAGTCATCAAACCAACACCACCCGGTACAGGAGTGATCCATGATGATTTTGGTGCAACGTTTTCAAAGTCTACATCGCCATATAGTTTGTAACCTGACTTGGTTACTGTTGATACTTCGCGGTTCATACCCACATCAATCACGATCACACCATCTTTCACCATATCGGCAGTAATAAAGTTCTTTTTACCAATGGCTACGATCAGGATATCGGCTTGAAGGGTGTATTCTTTAATATTCGGTGTGCGACTATGGCAGATAGTTACAGTGCAGTTGCCTGGTTGGGTATTGCGCGCCATCAGAATACTCATTGGTGAGCCCACGATATTACTGCGACCAACTACTACACAATGCTTGCCGGTAGTATCAATACCGTATTCTTGCAGCATTAAAGTAATCCCATAAGGGGTAGCCGGGATGAATGACGGCAGGTTGCGCTGCATGCGACCCAGGTTAATAGGGTGAAAACCATCAACATCCTTGCGGTGATCAATTTGCTCGGTTACTTTCTCCGGATCGATATGTTTTGGTAAAGGCAACTGAACGATAATACCGTCAATATCCGGATCAGCATTCAGTTCAGCTACTTTTTTAAGTAGCTCTTCTTCGGTTACGTCGCTTTCATAGCGTACCAGGGTAGACTTAAAACCTACTTTTTCGCAATTTTTCATTTTGCTGGCTACGTAAGTTTCACTGCCGCCGTCATGACCAACTAACACCGCTACCAAATGCGGTTTGCGGCCTGTGTTTGCTAAAATTTTGGCTGCTTCTTCAGCTATTTCGCCCTTTAATTTTTCTGATACGTATTTACCGTCGAGTAATTCCATTTTTTTAGATGTGAGATATGAGACGTGAGATTTGAGATAAGAATTTAAAACCATGAGATCGGTCTCAAATCTCATATCTAACATCTCAAATCTATTATTAATCCAGTTTCAACACCGCCATAAACGCAGATTGCGGGATTTCCACGTTGCCAACCTGTCGCATGCGTTTTTTACCTTTTTTCTGTTTCTCCAGCAACTTACGTTTACGCGAAATATCACCACCATAACATTTTGCGGTAACATCCTTACGCAAAGCTTTTACTGTTTCACGGGCGATGATCTTGGCGCCGATAGACGCTTGTATAATGATCTCGAACTGCTGACGTGGTAATAATTCCTTCAGCTTTTCGCATATCTTTTTACCAAAATCATACGAGTTGCTGCGGTGGATCAAAGATGACAAAGCATCAACCGGTTCACTGTTCAGACGGATGTCCAAACGCACCAGGTCCGACTGGCGGTAGCCGATTTGGTGATAATCGAATGAAGCGTAGCCTTTGGAAATGGTTTTTAGTTTATCATAAAAGTCGAATACGATTTCGCCCATTGGCATCTCGAAAATCAATTCAACACGATCTGAAGTAAGGTATGACTGGTTTTTAATAAAACCACGTTTCTGAATACACAGTGACATTACCGGGCCAACAAATTCCGCTTTGGTAATGATAGTAGCTTGGATATAGGGTTCCTCTACATAATCCAACTTGCTTGGATCGGGTAGATCAGATGGGTTATTTACCTGTAATTCTTCACCTTTGGTGGTATAAGCTTTGTATGATACGTTGGGAACGGTGGTAATTACCGTCATGTTGAACTCGCGCTCCAAACGTTCCTGGATGATCTCCATGTGCAGCATCCCGAGGAAACCGCAACGGAAACCAAAACCCAGTGCCGCCGATGATTCCGGCTCGAATACCAGTGAGGCATCGTTTAACTGCAACTTGGCCATCGACTCACGAAGCTCTTCATAATCTTCCGTGTCCACCGGGTAAATACCTGCAAATACCATTGGTTTTACTTCCTCAAAGCCTTGTATACCGCTTTCGCAGGGGCGTTCTACATGTGTTATCGTATCACCGACTTTTACCTCACGCGCTTCTTTTATACCCGAAATAATATATCCTACGTCACCGGTCTTTATCACATCTTTAGGTAACTGGTTAAGCTTCAATGTACCTACTTCATCTGCAAGGTATTGCTTTTCGGTAGCCACAAATTTAACTTTATCACCTTTCCTGATCTGGCCGTTTACAACCTTATAATAAGCAATAATACCACGGAATGAGTTAAACACCGAGTCAAATATCAAAGCCTGTAGCGGAGCTTGCGGATCGCCGACAGGAGCGGGGACACGCTCCACAATAGCCCGCAGGATATCATGCACGCCCATACCGGTTTTACCTGAAGCAGCAAGAATTTCCTCGCGTTTGCAACCCAACAGGTCAACTATTTGGTCTTTAACCTCCTCAGGCATAGCGCCCGGAAGGTCCATTTTATTTAATATAGGGATGATCTCCAGGTCGTTTTCTAGTGCCAGGTACAGGTTAGATATAGTTTGTGCCTGTATACCTTGCGCGGCGTCTACAATGAGCAAAGCGCCTTCGCAGGCCGCAATAGAGCGGGAAACTTCGTACGAAAAATCCACGTGTCCGGGTGTATCGATCAGGTTCAGAACATATTTTTGACCATCTAGGACATAGTCCATCTGGATGGCGTGGCTCTTGATGGTAATACCACGCTCACGCTCCAGATCCATATCGTCAAGCAACTGTGCCTGCGATTCGCGCTGGGTAATGGTGTTGGTATATTCTAATAACCGGTCGGCAAGCGTACTTTTACCGTGGTCGATATGTGCTATAATACAGAAATTACGAATATGCTCCATTTGAAGCGCAAAAATAGCTTTTTAAGGCGACATTTTGGAATGCCGTTTTGAATTAGGTATTTTGATGATATGGCTATCAATAATGAGCTTTTAAGACACCTGGAAAAGGAATTGAATGCGACAATAAGCAAGGCTGGGCCCGTTGGTGGGGGAAGCATCAGCCATGTTTATTGCTTGCATACTGCAAAGGAAAAATATCTTTTGAAGCTTAATAATAAGGGTGCTTTCCCCGGTATGTTTAAGGCGGAAGCCGAAGGATTGGACATTATAAAAAGTACAAATTCTATTCATGTACCGACGGTTATCTTGCAGGATAATTTTGAAAGTGATAGTCTCCTCGTGTTGGAATGGATCGAAACTAAAAGGCCCAATCCCCAATCATCGGCATTATTAGGCGAGGAACTCGCTCAGATGCACCGGAACACTTCTGCAAACTTTGGCGAAGTGGCTGATAATTACATGGGCTCATTAAAGCAAGGTAATCGTTCACACCCAACATGGGCGGCGTTTTTCATCGAAGAACGATTGAAACCAATGGTTGAGTTAGCTATAAATAAACATCTGATAAACAACACGTATATACAAAATTTCGAGAAGCTGTATAAACAACTTCCGGGCTTGTTCCAGGAAGAACCCCCCTCTCTTATCCACGGAGATCTGTGGAGCGGTAATTACCTGATCAGCGTTGATAACAACCCTTACCTGATCGATCCCGCAGTATCCTATGGCCACCGCGAGTTTGATATCGCTATGACTACCTTATTCGGCGGTTTCTCTAACGAGTTTTACGAGGCTTATAACCATCATTCCCCTTTAGCAAAAGGCTGGCAACAACGTCTTGATCTTTGGAATTTGTATCCATTGCTGGTACATCTGAATTTATTTGGCTCAGGATATTTAGCACAGGTGAGGGATTGCTTAACGCAATTCATCTGATACTGCCGCTGCGTGCTTTTTAACATGACAAATAATGAACTTGGCCAGCTGTTCCTGTTCGTCAATGCTCATCACTGAACCATCGTATATCCAATAGCCTTTTACGTCAAACAATATCCTGCCCAAATAGTCAGGGTGCTCATCAAACGTTTTGTATAGATTATAAGCAATGACCTTGCTTCCAACTCGGTGGTCAAGTATTACTTGTATGATCTCGCCTGTGCCATTTTTCCGTTTTATCCAAACTTTCGTTTCTGTTATCAAATTAATATGTTTTACCATAGCAAAACAAAAATGAAAATTATTTACTAAAAATACTAAAAATATTAGCAATTTTGTTATCCGTAATAAACAGTTATGCCGGATAACAAAAGAGACATAATCAGCAAGTTGCAAAAGGATATTTTGCTTTGGGAGGGATTTAAACCACCCCAAACCGATAGTGCTGATACTTTTGGTCTCGGCCCGATAGAAAGCGCTTTCCCAAATGGCGTTTTTCCGCTCGGTGCTTTGCATGAGTTAATTTGTCCAACAGCTGAACAAGCGGCAGCAACGTCCGGGTTTATAACGGGAATATTAGGAAAATTGATAAAACAGGACGGGGTATGCCTTTGGATAGGGTCAGCAAGAAAGCTATTTCCATCTTCCTTGAGCGCATTTAATATAGAGCCCGACAGAATGATCTTTATAGACCTGAAGCGGGAAAGAGATATGCTTTGGGTAACAGAAGAAGCCCTGAAATGTGAGAGCCTGACCGCAGTTATAGCAGAATTGCAGGATATCAATATTGCGCAATCACGTAGGTTGCAATTGGCAGTTGAAAGTAGTAAGGTGACTGGCTTTATTATGCGAACAGATCTGAATAAAGCTAAAACAAGTACCTGTGTAGCACGCTGGAGGGTATCCCCAATATCAAGTGAAACCGAAGATGGTTTACCAGGTGTAGGTTTCCCGCGTTGGCAGGTTGAATTGCTTAAAGTTCGTAACGGGAGTCCGGGGGTTTGGAAAATGGAATGGGCCGGCAGAAGTTTTGTATCGCTTGATGAAAAAGTAATAGCACACGAAGCTTTGGAAAGGAGGGCTGGATGAGGGTAAAAAGACGATTTGTTGCTATATGGTTCCGTCATTTGATGACCGACTGGATGACCCTTAAACATCCGGGATTTAGTGAATTGCCATTTGTTTTGACAACACCTGTTAGGGGGCGTGTTGTGATCACTGCAGCCAATGCACTGGCAGAAATGCAGGGAATTACTACCGAAATGGCAATGGCTGATGCGAGGGCTATTATTCCATCCCTTGAAATGATGGATGATATACCGGGACAACCCGCAAAATTATTAAAGGCGTTGGGCGAGTGGTGTATTCGTTATACACCGTTGATTGCTGTAGATATGCCCGACGGATTAATACTGGACATTTCCGGCTGCAGTCATTTATGGGGTGGAGAAAGAGCTTATTTGGGCGCAATTATCAAAACGCTTAGAAGCAAAGGCTACGACGCAAGGGGTGCTATGGCCGATACGATAGGCACGGCTTGGGCCGTCGCACGTTTTGGCAAAGTAAAACCAATAATAGAACCAGGCCAACAGACGGAAGCTTTGCTGTCCTTAGCGCCAGCAGCATTACGATTGGAACCGCTGACTCTTGAACGGTTACAGAAGCTGGGATTCTATACTATTCAGGGATTTATCGGCATGGGGCGCCCTGTTCTGAGACGACGTTTTGGGCAGGAGTTTTTAATGAGGTTAGACCAGGCTTTAGGTAATGAGGATGAACCCATGCAACTGCTGCAACCCGTTGAGCCTTATCACGAGCGTTTGCCATGCCTGGAGCCGATCAGAACAGCTACCGGGATCGAAATCGCCATTAGGAAACTTCTGGAGCAGCTTTGTCATCGTTTAGAAGGTGAAGGAAAGGGTTTGAGAACAGCCATTTTAAAATGCTACCGGGTAGATGACAAGATCATACAGGTAAGCATCGGCACAAGTCACCCATCGCGCTATATCGATCATTTATTTAAGCTATTTGAGTTAAAAGTGCCTCTCATTGAACCTGCTTTGGGAATAGAGTTGTTTACGCTTGATGCATTAAAAGTAGAAGACGTTGAACCGGAACAAGAGGTGCTTTGGTCAACCACATCGGGAGGGTTGGAAGATGGACGCCTGACTGAACTTCTTGACAAAATATCCAATAAAATGGGCGCAGCGACTATTCATCGCTATTTACCACAAGAGTGCCATTGGCCGGAAAGGTCAATAAAACAGGCAAAAACATTACAGGATAAACGTATGACTGCCTGGCGTACCGACAGACCGAGGCCCTCTCTGTTACTACAAAAGCCTGAACAAATTCAAGTAACGGCACCTATACCGGATTACCCGCCGATGCTTTTTGTTTACAAGAATAAAGTTCATCAAATCAAAAAAGCAGATGGTCCTGAACGTATTGAGCGGGAATGGTGGCTGGAGAAAGGTGAGCATCGGGATTATTATTATGTAGAAGATCAGGATGGCCAACGTTATTGGTTGTTCCGCTCAGGTCATTATTCTGATGGCCAACCCAAGCAATGGTTTATTCACGGTTTTTTTGCCTGATATTATGAGCTATACGGAATTACAGGTAACCAGCAATTTTAGCTTTTTAAGGGGCGGCTCACACCCCGAAGAGCTGGTGCAGCAAGCTGCGGCATATGGTTATACTGCCATTGCAATTACCGACCGTAATAGTGTGGCTGGAGTGGTTCGTGCTCATAAAACTGCTCAGGTTTTAGGTATAAAATTTATCCCGGCTTGCCGGCTTGATTTACTTGATGGGCCAAGCCTGCTTGCCTATCCCACTAATATTACTGCCTGGGGCCGGTTATGTGCTTTACTAAGCAAAGGTAACTTGCGGGCTGAAAAAGGCAAATGTGATCTTTATAAAAAGGATGTATTTGAGCATGCCGAAGGAATAAAGTTTATTGCTATTGCGCCTGAATCTTTAAATGAAAGGTTTGACTTTGATGATCCTTTCAAAAGGGACATCAAAGAATATTATAAAGTATTGGGCAATAATCTTTATATCGCAGCTAATCGCTCTTATGATGGGAATGATGGTAAACGGCTTCATCGTATTTCGCAATTCGATGTGGCGATGGTAGCAACAAACGATGTCTATTATCATGAAGTACAGCGCCGCGAGCTGCAAGACGTAGTTACCTGTGTTCGCGAGAAATGTACCGTAAATAATGGCGGGTTTAAATTGCATGCCAATGCAGAGCGCCATTTAAAAACGATTGATGAAATGCAGCGCTTATTTCGTCAGTATCCTGATGCAATAGTGCGAACACAAGAAATAGCCGACGCTTGCCAATTCTCACTGGACACGTTGAAATATTTGGAACCGGAATGGATAAGTCCTGATGGGCGCACAGCGGATGAGCACCTTGCAGAACACACATGGAATGGCGCCAGGAAACTGCTTGGTGATAAAATAACACCTAAAATAATTGAACAGATCGAGTTTGAGCTGGCTTTTTTTGCACGTCGTAAACTGGCTCCATATTTTTTGAGGATATATGAATACACTAATAAGGCAACAGAATTAGGTATCCTGCACCAGGGACGAGGATCGGCTGCTAACTGTACGGTTTGTTTTTGTCTGGGTATAACCCCCGTAAACCCTACTAAATCGCAAATGCTGTTCTCAAGATTTATGTCTGACGCGCGTGATGAGTGGCCTGATGTGGACGTTGACTTTGAGCATGAAAGGCGCGAGGAGATTATTCAATGGATATACCAAACCTATGGCCGTGAGCATGCCGCCATTGTGGCTACTGTAACTCAGGAACGGCATAAAGGGGCTATACGGGATGTAGGTAAAGCGATGGGGCTATCCGAAGATACGATTAAAAGGCTTTCGGGTGCGATATGGGATTTTTCGGAAGAGGCTTTTGACCGTCAGCGAATACTCGAACAAGGACTGAATCCTGATGACCCTCATTTGTTTAAGGTTTTGGAGCTGACCGATCAACTCATGGGCTTTCCGCGCCAATTAGGGCAGCATACCGGAGGCTTTGTTATTACACAATGTAAACTTTCGGATATATGCCCTGTGATGAATGCCCGGATGGAAGACCGGACCCAGCTTGAGTGGAACAAAGACGACCTGGAAGATTTAGGGATTTTAAAAGTTGATGTGTTAGGTCTTGGCATGCTCACCTGTATACGCAAAGCATTCGACCTGGCTAAATCGAGTTATAACCTCAATCTTACTTTGGAGAACGTACCTCAGGATGATCAGAGAGTTTATGATATGATCTGCAGAGCAGATACTTTGGGTGTTTTCCAAATTGAAAGCCGGGCGCAAATGTCAATGCTTCCGAGGCTGAAACCAAGAGAGTTCTATGATTTGGTGATCGAGGTAGCTATTGTGCGTCCCGGCCCGATACAGGGGGACATGGTACATCCTTATTTACGTCGTCGTAATGGTGAAGAATCTGAAGAATACCCTAAGGAAGAGTTAAGAGCTATTTTAGCCAGAACTAAAGGCGTACCATTATTCCAGGAACAAGCGATGGAAATTGCCATTGTAGCAGCAGAGTTTACACCTGCTGAAGCTGATCAACTACGGCGCAGCATGGCAACCTTTAAGGCGAAAGGACTTGTGAGCCAGCATAGAAAGAAGTTGGTCGACGGGATGGTGACAAGAGGATATGAGGAAGAATTTGCAAACCGAGTATTTAAGCAATTGGAAGGATTCGGCAGTTATGGTTTCCCTGAAAGTCATGCCACCAGTTTTGCTCATTTGGTTTATATTTCCTGCTGGCTCAAGTGTCATTATCCGGATGTTTTTACAGCGGCTTTGCTTAATAGCCAGCCCATGGGCTTTTATCAGCCTGCCCAGATCGTGATAGATGCACAAAAACATGGGGTTATAGTACGGCCGGTGGATGTTAATCATTCCATGTGGGATAATACATTGGAAGAAAAAGAAGGTAAGTACTGCGCTTTGCGATTAGGTTTCCGGCAGGTAAAAGGATTGAAGGAAGAAGAAATGCAATTATTAATCGCGGCACGTGGGAATGGTTATAAAAGTATTAATCAATTAAGTGATGCGGGCATATCTCAAACTGCTATAGAAAAATTGACCGATGCAGATGCATTCAGATCACTTGATCTTGATCGTCGACAAGCTTTATGGGAAGTGGCGGCACTAGCTGATAAACCTACCGGGATTTTTATAGGGCAACCTTCTGAAAGCACCCAAGAACATCAAATGGTTTTACCATTTATGACCCAGGCGGAGCATGTAGTTCAGGACTATGCCTCTATAGGTTTATCCTTGAAAGCGCATCCGGTGAGTTTTGTCCGTGAGAAATTAAACCTGTTGCATGTAAGGACGACCAGCGAATTGTCCACCCTTAAAGATGGAGATTTAATTAAAGTAGCAGGGCTTGTAACCGTTAGGCAGCGACCAGGCACAGCCAAGGGGATTTTGTTTATCACCATCGAAGACGAAACCGGATTCTCTAACCTGGTGGTTTGGGAAAAGTTGTTTGACAAATATCGGAAGGAAATACTTCAATCACGTTTGTTAATGGTAGAGGGTAAGTTGCAGATCGAAGGACTGGTCATCCATGTGATTGTTAATCGTTGTTTCAACCTGTCGAAATATTTATCTGAACTGGTGCCTCAAAAAAATGAAGATGTGCCGGTGCTTTCTTTATCACGCGCTGATGAACGAACGGCATCTGTGCCTGATAAACGAAATACAGCACCCGATCAAAATAAAAGAGTAGAAAAGGTTTTTTATAAGGGGCGGAACTTTCAGTAGGTGGTCTTAAAACATTACAGCGCTTTGAATTTTATTAATTCAAAGCACTGTAAAAATGCATTACTCGCCTCGTTTTAAACCAAACTTTTCGATCTTACTATATAAGTGACTGCGTTGAATATCAATATCATCGGCAGTTTTGGATACATTCCAGTTGTTCTTCTCCAGTTTAAATTTGATGTATTCGCGCTCCGCATAATCTTTGTATTCCTGGAAATTGGCAAACTGATCAAAATCCGTTTGAGGGGCTGCCGAGCCGCCATTAGTCGATGGGCCAATGGCAGACGGATTAGCGAAAGACCTAACGTCGTTATCCGTGATTATTTTATCACTCAGAATAATCAGACGTTCTACCATGTTACGTAACTCACGAATGTTACCGGTCCAGGGTAATTTTTTTAACTCATCAATAGCAGCTTCCGATATTTTTTTTGGAGGCATGCCGTAGTCATTACATATTTCCTCGATGAAATTTTGTGTGAGTAAGCCGATATCATCTCTGCGTTCTGAAAGCGGCGGCACATGTATCAAAATCACACTTAAACGATGGTACAAGTCCATACGAAAGTTGCCAGCTTCAATTTCTTTAAGCAGATCCTTGTTTGTTGCAGCTACTACACGTACATCAACCTCAATTTCTCTTTCTCCTCCTACACGGGTTATTTTGCTTTCCTGCAAAGCCCGCAATACTTTAGCCTGTGCCGAATGACTCATGTCTCCGATTTCATCCAAAAATAATGTGCCACCATGGGCCGATTCGAATTTGCCAATGCGTTGCTTTACAGCCGAAGTAAATGAACCTTTTTCATGCCCAAATAATTCGCTTTCAATCAGCTCTGAAGGGATAGCGGCACAGTTTACTTCAATTAAAGGCGCAGAAGAGCGGTTCGATTTTTCATGAAGCCAACGAGCAACCAATTCCTTCCCGCTACCATTCGCCCCGGTTATCAATACACGGGCATCGGTAGGTGCTACTCGTTCAATAGTTTCTTTAATCTTCTGTATCGGTTGGGAATTGCCTAAAATAGCGCGTACCTTAGAAACCTTTCGTTTTAAAACTTTCGCTTCGGAAACAAGGTTGCCGCGGTCCAGGGCATTTCGAACTGTAATCAGTAAACGGTTCAGATCTGGCGGTTTCGAAATAAAGTCGAACGCGCCTTTTTTGCTGGCCTCCACAGCAGTTTCCACTGTGCCGTGGCCCGATATCATGATAAACGGCAGATCCGGTTTAATAGCAAGTCCTTCCGAAAGAACCTCCATGCCGTCCATGCGGTTCATTTTTATATCACATAGAACCAGGTCGTAGTTATTATGTTCAATTAATTCAAGACCGTCGGTTCCATTATCCACATCTTCAACTTCATAATCTTCATATTCAAGTATTTCGCGCAAGGTGCTACGAATCGCACGCTCATCATCAATAATTAAAATCTTAGCCATTTTTTAGTTAGAGTCGGTAGAAATATTAAACACACGAAGATAGAGAATTGTTGTATAGAAAAACAAACACTTTAAAAGCAGGTAAAAAATAACCCCTTCCGTTTAAGAAAGAGGTCAAATTCAGCAGCAAAGCTGTAAGCCGGGTTCTGTCTGGTTCTATCATTGATCTGGCCCTGTCATTGCTGACAGGTTCAAGCAACCTACCCATCCTGGTGACCGCCGAAACGATACAAAAGCGAGCAGCTTCATTTCCAGGACCTATTTGGTCTTTCAACTCCTGAGGTTTACCGCGATCCCTGTCGCCAGGAAAAGCCGTGAGCTCTTACCTCACGTTTTCACCCTTTCCCCGATAAATCGGGGTGGTTTATTTTCTGTGGCACTTTCTGTCACCGGCTGAACGGCGCCTTCCCGTTAGGAAGCAGGATGCTCTATGTTGCCCGGACTTTCCTCCTCCGCCTAAAGCGGAAGCGATAGAACGATTTGCAGACACAAAGATAGTTTATTAAGTTGATTGATTAAGTGATTACTTGCAGCCGGCAAGGTTCTTTTGTACCGATTGCTCATCAATCGTACTTAATTTATTGCCGAATGAATTGCCAATGTACGTTAATACCTGTGAGATTTCTACAGGTGAAAGATCATTAGCTGGCATCACATCTTCAAAGGTTTTACCGCTTATAATAATCTGACCTTTTAAGCCATTTTTTATATAACAGGGTAGGGCCAATATGTTTTTTCTTAAATAGGTTGAATCTGAAAGCGGAGGTATGAGTGCTGATAAACCTTCGCCCTTAGTACCGTGGCAGTTTTGGCAATGCTGCTGATATACCAGCGCGCCGGATGAGTAATAACGTTTGAATTCCAGGCTTTCATCACTTTGGCAGGCCGTAATAAACAGAATAGCTAAAAATGCCGCAATGCTGCTGACAAATCTCCAACTCATTGTACAATCATTTGATCGGGTTCGGCCTGTAAGGTTTTGATATCATCTATCAACTGATCCACTTGTTTTGGATCGGTACCATCGTATGAACCTCTGATCCTTTTTTGCTTATCGATTAATACGAAATAGCCGGCGTGAATATAGCCTCCGGCAGCGCTGCCGTCCTGCTTCACAGCAACCAGGTAATTCTTTTCAGCGATGGTATAAATATCTTCTTTTTTACCTTGTAGAAACCACCATGTGTTCCCGGTTATCCCCAATTTATCAGCATACTTCTTCAAAACAGGTACACTATCGTGCTTGGGGTCGATAGTGTGGGATATGATCTTAAAATTACCCGTACTCTTAAAGGTATCATACACCTTCAACATATTACGGTGCATGATGGGGCAAATCGAAGGGCAGGTGGTGAAAAAGAAGTCGACTACATAAATATTTCCATTCAGGGTTTTATTACTTACGCTATCCCCATACTGATTGACAAATTTAAAAGGGGGGATTGTTTGGTAAATAGTGTCCGTTACCTGTTTGCCATCTACAGTTTTGGTTATTGGTTCACGGTTGCCGTAAATAGGTAATGTTTTTTTATCAGAACCCGATTTGCAGGCACTCCATAATGTTATTGCTACAAATCCCGCGATCAGGAAATTTTTCATTTTGTTCTGCTTGAAAGGTATTTGGTAGATTCATCAACAGCGGTATTCATGAGTGAATCAACCGACATTATGCTTTTTTTTTGCTCGTTATAATAACTTATGATCTCATCATGCTGTTTTTTGTTAATCACATCAGGATCAAATTTTTGCATCCAAATCTCCATAGCTTCTTCGGCAGCAGTTAATTTTAGCTCAATTGCCTTCATATTGGTTTTTTCTGCTGTGTCTTTTGCGGGTAATTTCAGCAGGCTGTCCAATGCCATTTTATTTTTCATGATGGCTTCATCCTTACCCATTAATTTATCATGTACCTTTAGAATATTACTGAGGAGCTCTTTTTCCTGTTTTTTATTATCAGAACAAGCTGCAAAAATTAAGCTTGCAATAAGTACAAGAGATCGTTTTTTCATAGTAGTATATTTAGGCTCAAAAGTAAGATTTAAACCGCAAAAGCCGGAGCAAATTAATGTTCACGTGCAAATAATATATAATCAGTACCGGGCAAACCTATCCCCACAAGTTTTAAATGCTGACCAACTTGTGCACGGTGATGAGTTCCGTGATTAATTAAATGGGTGAGGATATCGGAGAGCCTGGTTTCAAAAGTATCTCCCTGCAGGTTTTTGTAATATATGGATTGTTCAAAATCATTATTGCTTGCACCTACGAGGAATGTCAGCCATTGACTGTGATTATCATTTATTATTTGCTCGAAGGTGTTAGCCTTCCAGTCGGGCCATAAAGTGGTAACACTAGCGGGTTTACCTATGCAGCGGCCCAACCAAACTTGTTGTGCTATTAATAAGTGCGCCATCAATTGTTCAGCTTTGGTTCGGTCCTCGGTTTGAAGTAAGGCGGCCAAGATACGCAGATTGGCATACCGATCGTAATGAAGCAGGCGGATAAAGTAATCTTTCATCCGTCAAATTTAATTAACGGAGGACGTGATTTAGTCCTTACTGCGTCTGTTCGAAGTCAATTTTTCAACTTATGTGCATAACAAAAAGATAATGTTGTCTTCACTATTAGATTATATACTTGTATTAGTTTTATATCAAGAAAATGAATTGTTATGAAACTCTTTTCCGCTCTTTTCAGAAGTTTACGTGAATGGATGATCTTAAAAAGCATGAGATCAACTTTTATTCACTAAACACTTTTATCGGTTTTACTTTTCTATTATCCAATTATATTGTACAATTTGGGATTCATATTATTGTCCGCTGTTAAAAGCAAATCAGGCTTTTTGACGGGGGCTTATCCTGTGTATGGATCAATAACTTATGGATCATTTGACTAAAGCGCTTTTTGGGGAAGATTTCAAGTGGGGTGTATCAACAGCTGCATTTCAGATAGAGGGAGGGTGTGATGCCGACGGTAAAGGGGCGTCCATCTGGGATGCGTTCACTGCGAAAAAAGGTAAAATATTAAATGGCCATAAAGCAGACGTGGCCTGCGATTTCTATAATAACTACAAGGCTGATATTGATCTTATCAAGCAGTTAAATATCCCTAATTTCAGATTTTCAATATCTTGGACGCGCATATTGCCAAATGGAACAGGCGAAGCTAACCAGGCCGGTATTGACTATTATAACCGTGTAATTAGTTATTGCATTTCACAAGGTATCGAACCCTGGGTTACCATTTATCACTGGGACCTGCCGCAGGCTTTAGAAGATAAAGGCGGCTGGACAAACCGTGATATTATAGAGTGGTTTACCGAGTTTGTCACTTTATGTGCGAAAAGCTTTGGTGACAGGGTAAAATATTGGATGGTGATGAATGAGCCGTCGGTATTCGCAGGAGCAGGGTATTTTTTTGGAATACACGCCCCGGGACGAACTGGGCTAAAGAATTTCTTGCCTGTTATACATCACATTGTTCTTAGTATGGCTGCTGGTGCCACGAAGCTCCGTGAAATATTGCCCGATGCGGTAATAGGTACTACATTTTCGTGTTCCTATATTGAACCACGGTCAGCTAGTAAACGTGATATGAGAGCTGCGATGGTAGCTGACGCTTTGGTAAATCGTCTATTTATTGAACCTGTATTGGGCTTAGGATACCCTGTAGCCGATCTTCCGGTTCTAAAAGGTCTTGAAAAATTTATTCAGCCTGGCGATGAGCAGAATATGTCATTTGATTTTGACTTTATCGGTTTGCAAAATTATACGCGGGAAATTGTACGTTATTCATTCTTTACGCCATATATTAATGCCAGCTTAATAAAGGCAAAAGACCGAAAGGTGGCTATAACCGCAATGGGTTGGGAAGTCTACCCTCCGGCAATCTACCATATTATTAAAAAGTTTAATGCTTATCCACAGATTAAAAAGATACTCATCACAGAAAATGGTGCGGCATTCCCCGATGAGGCTATAGATGATGAGGTAAATGACCCCCTTCGTACAGAGTATCTGCAGAGCCATTTGAAGCAGGTTTTTAAAGCGAAACAGGAAGGTTGCAGAGTAGAAGGATACTTTGTGTGGACTTTAACCGACAACTTTGAATGGGCCGAAGGCTATCATCCGCGTTTTGGATTGGTACATGTTGACTTTGACACGCAAAAACGCATCATCAAGTCGTCGGGTAAGTGGTATGCCGATTTTTTAAAAGGTTAAATTAGTTTACCTTTTGTTTACTGGCCTCGCGGTCTGATTCAAGGATAATCAAATCCATCTTCTTTGGCTTTGGGAGGCTTATGTAAAATGTGGTGCCCTTTCCGGCCTTACTTTCGAACCAAATTTTGCCCTGATGTTTTTCAATGATCTGTTTACAAATAGAAAGTCCTAGCCCAAACGATTTCTCGCCAATAGTGCCGGCCCGCTTGGCATCGGTAAACATATTGAACACTTTATCTTTCATCTCGTCGGGAATGCCAATTCCATGATCAGTTACGGATATTTGTACCTGAGTTGATTCATTGATACACTTCAGGCGGATAGTTTCGCCTACAGGACTGAATTTTATGGCATTACTGATCAGGTTGCTTATCACGCGCCATATCATTTCACGATTGATATATAATTGTTCAATTGAACTTAATGGATCTAAAATGATTTCCTGATGCTTTTCCGAAGCTTTAAATCTTAATAATTCGATACTGTTGTTTAACAATGAATTCACTTCAACCAGTTGCTTTTTCAGAGCAGTTGAGGTGGTGTTTGTTGCTTCCAGAATCTCGTTGATCAGTTCAAGCGTATCCGATGAGGTATCTTTAATAATCTTTAATTGATATTGCAGATCGGTATCATACGCTGTTTCTTCCACCATAATACTGGTTAATGAAGCTATGCCTCCAAGTGGGTTTCGCAAATCATGCGCTACTGTACGCAAAATGCGGTCTTTCTCACGGCTACTGTTCTTAATTTCGTCAAGTGCTTTTTCCAGATCTTTCTTTTGCGAATTGATCTCCTTGTTTAGATTTTTTACTGTAATTACATCCAATTTCGATCTGCTCCAGTTGCGCCAAACCAGAAATATGATCGCAATAGCCATCAACGCAGAGATAATAGCTACAGACAGATAAATTTTCTGCAGTTTATTATTGTTGCTCAGATTTTCAATTTCGTATTGTTTTTCAAAATTTGCTAACTGCTGGTTTACATCGCTTTCTTTTAATGTACTCAGTCTCTTAATGGCCGAATCCTTAAATACATTATAATGCTGAATATAGGTCAAAGCTTTAACAGCGTCTTTTTTCTCCAGGTAATATGCTCCCATGAGCCTGTTCCAGTCAATTTCAGCATCCGGATTACTTAAAACATCCAATTGTTTGCGCAGGCTGAGCAGTTGCTTATATAAGGAATCTCTTTTATGTTGATTGTAATAGATCTGTGCCAGTTTAATTTCGGATGATTGCGCATCACGGTTATCGCCACCTTTCTTTAAGTTGATAGCAATGCTTTTTCTTAGTAACCCCTTAGCCTTGTCATACTGTTTACTCATGATAAGTGCTTCAGCTTTATTACCATAGATCACCCCCCTGGCCATATCCAGCATATCAGCTCTGTTTTTGAAACGATCGATGTTACTATTAACGAATGCAAGGGCTTTATCAAAATAGAAAACAGCACTATCCAAATTGCCATTATGTCTGTAGCTTATTGCTATGTTATCTAGTAATTCCTGACGACGATAGAAAGTTGGAAAATCGTCTTTCCCATTATCCGGTATCGACAGGTTTTGAGCATAACTATCTTTAAAATATTGTGCCGCCTGTTTGTAGTGAGCCTGCTTGTACATAATCATACCCATTCGGTAAGTATAATCAGACAAGGATACTTTATTCAGGTAGCTTTTTGCAATAAGGTAGCCCTGAAAATAACATTGATACGAATCATTATATTGGTTCAGGCTAAAATAGGTGTCACCTTTCGCATAATTCGCCTCGGCAAAGTTTGACACATACTGTTGTTTACTAACACTTTGTTGTGCTGTGGCGAGCATGCTATCTGCAAACGCCAGGGCAAGCTTATAATTGCCTTTAGTTTTTTGCTGATAAACATAATGAAAGCCAAAATATCGGAACCGGTCATTTAGGTTTGGATTTTTGATATGGGCAAATGCTGAGTCGAGATAGTACATCCCACGGGCCGGTTGATTAAAATCAAAATAATGGGTAGTGTTTGCAAAAACGGGCTTAAAAGCATCAGAAAACTCACTAGCTTCTGTGTTTTTTTTGTTGCAAGAAATGATCAGGAAAGAGAAAAAATATAAAAACAAGCTTGCCAGGCACATACCTACGGTAAGCGGGAACGACTTGTTTTTGGTTTTTAATAAAAGCATCAATAGAGAGTCCTAACCACGCCCTTATACGCAGAAGGAGAAGATGTTGTTATGATTTAAAGGGGTTTTTGACTAATTATCAAAAATGTTACTTAAAAGCATCTTCGCCGGTAATGTCCATGCCGGTTATTAATAAATGAATGTCATGTGTGCCTTCATAGGTAATTACCGATTCAAGGTTCATCATATGGCGCATGATGGAATACTCACCTGTGATACCCATTCCGCCTAATATTTGTCTCGCTTCCCGGGCTATGTTTATCGCAGTTTCCACACTGTTACGTTTAGCCATCGATATTTGGGCAGGGGTGGCCCTGTTCTCATTCTTTAAAGTTCCTAACCGCCAAACCAGTAGCTGTGCCTTGGTTATCTCAGTGATCATTTCCGCAAGCTTTTTTTGTTGTAGCTGGAAACCGGCTATTGGTCTACCAAACTGTACCCGCTCTTTGGCATAACGCAATGCGGTATCGTAACAATCCATGGCGGCGCCTATCGCTCCCCATGAAATGCCATATCGAGCCTGATTTAGACAACCAAGGGGGCCTTTTAACCCTGAAACATTAGGAAAAATATTATTTTTTGGAACTTTTACATTATCAAATACTAACTCACCTGTGGCAGAAGCCCTTAAAGACCACTTATTGTGTGTTTCGGGGGTGCTGAAGCCTTCCATACCACGCTCTACCACCATTCCGCGGATCTTTCCGCTTTCGTCTTTTGCCCAAACTACGGCAATATCTGCAAATGGGGAATTAGATATCCACATTTTGGCCCCATTTAAAACGTAATGATCGCCTGCATCTTTAATATTAGTGACCATACCGCTCGGATTTGAGCCATGATCAGGTTCGGTAAGTCCGAAACAACCCATTAATTCACCGGTAGCTAGCTTAGGCAGGTATTTCATTTTTTGTTCTTCCGAACCGTAAGCATAAATAGGGTACATTACCAGCGAACCCTGCACTGATGCCGTTGAACGGATACCTGAGTCACCACGCTCAATTTCCTGCATAATAATGCCGTAAGAAATATAATCTAATCCGGCACCGCCATATTCTGCAGGTATGGTTGGACCAAAGGCACCTATTTCAGCTAATCCTTTTAATAATTGCTTCGGGAATTGCGCTTTTTGAGCATAATCCTCAATAATCGGACTTATTTCTTTTTTAACCCAGTCGCGTACACTTGCACGTATTAGTTTGTGCTCATCAGTTAGTAATTCATCAACAAGAAAGTAATCAGGAGCTTCAAATAGGTCTGTTTTTGCCATAATGATACAATTGGTGAGGCAAAGATAGATGTTTAGTCCGAAAGTCCGCGTAAGTCGGAAAGTCAGTGAGACAGCATTCAGTTAAATAATCTTCCGGACTTATGCGGACTTTCGGACTTTCCGACTATTAAAACTAAATTTGACCCATGATCACAGTAGCAATACACGGCGCTGAGTTTTTTGCAAAACATGGATATTATCCCGAAGAGCAACTTTTAGGATGCAAGTTTTTGGTGGATATTACGGTGGATTTTACACCGGCAGACGAGTTGAAAAAGGATAGTCTGGCCAATACAGTAAACTATGAGCAATTGTACAACATCGCCAGTCGTCAGATGCAGCATCCAAGGAAACTGATTGAAACTTTAGGGGAGGCTATAATAAATGATATCAGAACTGCGTACCCTTATATCGAAAAGGCAGAGGTGATCATCAAGAAGAAACATCCTCCTATGCCCGGGCCGGTTGATCATACAAGCGTTACAATTACCTATGCAAAACCATAAAATGGAATTTAATAAAATAACTGTCGAGCTGTTATCGGCCATCAAGGCTATTGTTGGTGGAGATGCTGTGATAGCGGAGCGTGAAGAGATGGAAGAATATAGTCACGATGAGACCGAAGATTTAACCTATTACCCTGAAATAGTGGTTAAGGCCGGGTCGACAGAGGAAGTTTCGGCATTGATGAGGCTTTGTAACCAGCATCTGATACCAGTAACACCAAGAGGAGCGGGAACAGGGTTAAGTGGTGGCGCATTGCCAATAAAGGGGGGCGTACTTTTGTCGATGGAGCGATTTAACAGGATTCTGCATATTGACGAAGGAAATCTGCAGGCTACAGTTGAACCGGGTGTGATCACCGAAGTTTTTATGGATGCCGTTGCCGAGAGAGGTTTACTTTATCCTGTTGACCCGGCAAGTAAAGGTAGTTGCTTTATAGGCGGCAATGTGTCTCATGGTTCTGGTGGACCGAGGGTGGTCAAATATGGCACAATCCGCGAATATATCCTGAATCTGCAAGTAGTTTTGCCAGACGGGGAGATTATCTGGACCGGTGCAAACACTTTAAAATATGCCTCAGGTTATAATTTGACCCAATTGATGATCGGTTCTGAAGGCACTTTGGGTATTATCACCAAAATTGTAGTTAAACTAATACCAAGACCTACGCAGGATGCCTTGTTGCTGGCTTCCTTTGGTAATAACGAGATGGCCTGCGCTGCGGTGTCAGCTATATTCAGGGCCGGAATTGTTCCGTCAGCTTTAGAGTTTATGGAACGAACAGGAGTAGAATGGGTGATAGAGCATGATGATATTAGCTTTGATTTGAAAGACGGTATAGAGGCGTTTTTACTAATTGAAGTAGATGGCACCAACCAGGATGTGATCTTCTCTGATTGTGAAAAAATCAATGAAGTCTTGGAGCAGTTTGATTGTAAAGATGTACTGTTTGCCGATTCATCAGCTCAAAAAGAGGAATTCTGGCGTTTACGTCGTACCATGGCTGTGTCGGTAAAATCAAACTCCATTTACAAAGAAGAAGACACCGTGGTACCGCGCGCTCAACTACCACAATTAATTAAAGGGATAAAAGAGATAGGTGTCAAATATGGCTTTGAATCAGTTTGTTATGGCCACGCAGGGGATGGTAATTTGCATGTAAATATAATAAAAGGCAACATGAGTGACGATGCCTGGCATAATCAGCTGAAAGACGGTATTCGTGAGATATTTGAGCTAACAGTATCTTTAGGCGGCACGCTATCCGGCGAACATGGGATCGGCCTGGTTCAGAAAGAGTTTATGCCGGTTAAATTCACCGATAGACATTTTGCATTATGGCGTGGTATAAAAAAAGTGTTTGATCCAAACGGAATTCTAAATCCCGGTAAAATATTTTGATGCAATTTTGGGATTAAGTGATTTTATAATAAATTGAATAAAAAATCGGCAATTGAAAAGCTTAGAGTTTGATATTTCATCCGGCGACCTTATAAAAGTGGCTTTAGCGGTATTCTGTGGTTCTGTTATGGGTTTGGAACGTCAATACAAAAACAAAACGGCCGGTTTCCGTACTATTATCCTGATCTGTCTTGGCTCAACCATTTTCACCATGATCTCACAACGTGCAGGCCAGGGAGTAAACATCAATCTGGTTACAGGTGTTGGTTTTATTGGGGCAGGAGTAATATTTAAGGACAATATTTCTGTCAATGGACTTACTACAGCTGCAGTGATCTGGGTTGCCGCTGCTATCGGAATGGCCAATGGTTCAGGTAATTATATGCTGGCAATTATCTCCACCTTTATAACACTGATCGTATTAATTATTTTCCACTTTTTTGAAAACTACCTGGACAATATCCATCACGAAAAGCTTTTATCACTGGTATTCGATGATGATGATTTTGAAAACCTGAAAATGGTAGAAGATATTATCCAAAAACAAAAACTCGGAGCGGAAACAAGGCTGGTTAATAAAAAAGACGGTTGTTTGCAGGCGACTATTTTTGTTACCGGACGTAAAAAACATATCGCCAAGCTGAACGAAACGCTTTTGACAATAAAAGAATTAAGATCATTTTAGCCTGACCCTAAACCTATTTCAGGCCATTTACACATTCACACAATTGCAAATTTGCAAATCAATTTGTATTCAATATCATCCTCGGCTCATCATAAGCAATCATGCGGGCTCGTTGTTCTGTGGGAATCTTCACTGATTTGTGCATAGTGTAATCATAGCTGATGCAAACGGTTTTGCCAGTAGTACAAATTTCTTCAGTATCGCCATTTACCTTCACCAAAACGTGCATAACATCAAAGCTACTGTTGCCGATGCGGGTGGTGCGTACATAACAAACTATCTCATCTTCCCTTAAAATAGGCTTCAGGTAGTTGATCTCTGATCGTGCCAGGATAATGCCGTTGTGGTTCCAATCCCATTTTACGACATCACGCCAATAGTTCGACCGCGCTATTTCGAAATAGGTTAAATAGACAGCGTTGTTCACATGCCCATAAGCGTCAAGATCTGAGAAGCGGATGGGAATCATGGTTTTATATTTATAATCTGCTAAATTTTCGCTCATTTTATGTCATTATGTCTGTCTTAAATCAAATCAATCAGACACAATGTCTTAAATTGATGATTTTTAACACTTGGTATAACAGTTGATTTATCCTCCCCGAAGTTAATAAAACTAACATAAGAAATTCTGGAGGATATAAATTATGACACTTGTAAAATTCAATAACGGTCACAGAAATGCAGTAAACCCTTGGTTTAATGATGTATTTGATACTTTGTTTAATGATTCAGTTTTAAACGACAGGTTTGTTACTAAAACCCCTGCCGTTAACATTGCAGAAACTGAAAATGAATTCCAAATCGAATTGGCTGCACCAGGCTTAAAGAAAGAAGATTTTAAGATCAACCTTGACAAAAACGTATTAAGCGTATCTGCTGAAAAGAAAGCTGAAAATGTAGAAGAAGGTAAGAAATACAGCAAACGCGAATACAGCTACAGCTCATTTGTAAGATCGTTCACCTTACCTGAAGTAGCTGACCAGGCTAAAATTGAAGCTGAATATACCGATGGTATCCTGAAGCTGAATGTAGCCAAGAAAGAAGAAGCTAAGGCACAAAGCAGAGAAATCTCTGTAAAATAATTTTTCCCGGGTGCCAAGAGCAGTGAGATTAAATGTTGTGATTTGGTAGAATAGCTTGAGGCCCCGGAAAAATATAAAAGTCCGGAAAGCATAACGACACTTTCCGGCCGGTTTTAAAAGATCGTTTTCATAAGTAAGTTGTTGGTTTAGTTTGATTAGGCCGTTCCGGATTCCGGAGCGGCCTTTTTTGTATACGATCAGGATCTTCCTTTTATCAATCGTACTATCCAAACCAGGATAACCGCCCCGATAAATGCGGTGACAATGTACCCAATGCTGCCACCTGAATGGATATGAAACCATCCTAAAACATGGCCTCCTAGCCAACCGCCAATAAGCCCTAAAATGATATCAACAATAATTCCGTATCCACCGCCCTTCATCACCTGACCGGCTAACCAGCCTGCAATGCCTCCCAGTAAAATCGTCCATAATAAGCTCATGATTTTTTAAATTTAAGTGTGACAAGAAATAATTGGTTCGGTCTGCACAGGTCGCAGATTTCAATCTAATATAACTATATCGCCGGTATTATCAATATGCTTATTTTAGGTCATCAATATTCAATCCTATGGATACCATCACCGAATCAAACAAAAAGGTGGTCGATACCTTTTTTATGGCGTTGGAAACCCAGCAATTTGATCTTTTGAAAAATATTTTTGCGCCAGATGGGAAGCAACTTAATCCTTATGCTCCCGACGGGTTTCCGAAAAGTTTTAATGGATCAGAAGGTATCTACAAACAATACAGTGGGTTAACGGCTAATTTTGGCAAGATGCTATTCCCGCGAAAAATTTACGCTACCGAAGATCCGGATTTCTTTTTTGTACAATTCAGGGGGGAGATTGAGATCAAAGCCGGCGGTAAATATGAAAATGACTATCTGGGTACATTCAGATTAAAAAATGGAAAAATCATTGAATACACTGAATACTTTAACCAGGTAGTAATGGCCAGAGCATTTAATATAAAGCTGTAAATTACGCCGTCCGCCTTGCATCAACCACTAATTCCGCATATTGATATATTGCAACGGCTGTCCAAAATCTTCTTTCCGGCAAAGGCTGATGACGGCTTGCAAGTCGTCGATCTTCTTACCCTGAATACGAACCTGGTCGTCCATAATGGAAGCCTGTACCTTTAATCCGCTGTCTTTGATCTTCTTTACAATTTTTGAAGCGGTTGTTTTATCAATGCCTTCCTTGATCTTAAGCTCCTTGCGGATCATATTGCCTGATGCATATTGTTCTTTACCATCATCCAAAACCGAGGGATCTATACTCTGCTTTACCATACGGCTGATGATCGAATCTTTAATGGCTTTAAGGCGCATATCGTTCTCAGTTACAATCGTGATCTGGTTAGTTTTTTTATCTAATTCAATACTGCTTTTTGAATCATGAAAATCATAACGGTTCAAAATTTCCTTCTTGGCGGTATTGATTGCATTATCGAGTGTTTGGCCGTCTATCTTGCTGACGATATCAAATGATGGCATAATCGGAGGTTGTTAATTGTACAAAAATATATTCCTTTATAAGAAATGATAATATAAAATTTAGATTAGTTTATTTCAATCTGTTTTGTGTGTAAATTGTATATACTAAAATACCCGCTATTTAAAGTTTAGTTAATATTAACTTAACAAATAAATAGGCAGTTTTGTAAGCAGGGCTTTACGGGGCCGTATTTATATGGATATTAAAAAGATACCTTTAATTAATAGAGAGATCAGCTGGTTATACTTCAATGACAGAGTTCTACAGGAAGCCTCCGATCCGACAGTCCCGTTAATTGACAGAATACGGTTTTTGGCCATCTTTTCCTCCAATCTGGATGAATTTTATCGCGTACGTGTGGCCACCATGAGCCGCCTGGCCAATCTAAACGAAAAGGCCAAGGAAGTATTGGGCTATAACCCTAAAAAGATTCTCAACCAGATAAAGAATGTCGTTGTAAAACAGGAACGTAAGTTTAATAATCTATACGAGAACATTATTGTAAAGCAACTGGCTGAAGAAAAGATATTCATCCTGAATGACAAACAGCTGAACGTAACCCGAGGTGCTTTCGTGAAGAATTATTTCCGCGAACGCTTGCTGGCAACATTGGTACCCATTATGCTTGACGAAACTCAGGCTTTCCCTGAATTAAGGGACAGGGCGATATACTTTTTCGTGAAACTTTCAACAGGTAAAAAATCGCGGTACGCCCTGATAGAAATACCTGATACGCTATCAAGGTTTTTGGTTCTGCCTGATACAAACAATCTGAAATTTATTATTCTGCTGGATGACATAATCCGCTATGCCTTGGAAGATATATTTTTCATTTTTGATCATGATACGATTGAAGCGTACTCTATCCAGTTGACCCGCGATGCAGAACTTGACCTGGATAAAGAAGTAAGTGAAAAGTTTATCGATGCATTGAGCAAAAGCCTGCAGAAACGTAAGAAAGGTAAGCCAATGCGGCTACTTTATGATACAGAAATGCCATTAGAAATGGTTACTTATCTGGTGACCAAGATGGGATTACATGCGGAAAGCCTTATTCCGGGCAATCGTTATCAGAACTTTAAGAATTTTATCAGTTTTCCTAATGTGGGCCGGCCTGAACTGGAATATACACCCTACCAGCCATTACCCGTGGATGGTCTGTCATTCGGCAAAAGTTTGATGGGTATGATCGCTCAAAAGGACTATATGGTAAGTACGCCATATCAATCGTTTGATTATATCATTCACTTTTTGCGCGAAGCAGCTATTGATCCGAAGGTAAAAGAGATAAACATTGCCTTGTACCGTGTTGCAAGTAATTCGAGGATTATTCACGCTTTGATCAATGCGGCAAAAAATGGCAAAAAAGTAAACTGCCTAATGGAGTTGCGTGCGCGGTTTGATGAACAGAATAATATTACCTATAGCAGCAGGCTGGAAGAAGAAGGGGTAAATGTTCTGTATGGTATAAGCGGCTATAAAGTGCACTCCAAAATATGCATGGTCACCCGTACTGAGAAAGGTAAGCCTGTGAATTATGCGGTATTTTCAACCGGTAACTTTAATGAAAGCACGGCACGAATTTATGCTGATCATACCTTATTTACCTCTAATAAAAAATTAACGGATGACCTGGCTGAAGTATTTAAGGCACTAAAACAAAATCAGTTTGCAAAAGGCTTGAAACACCTTATTGTTTCACCGATAGACTCGCGTCCAGCTATCTATAAGTTGATAGACAACGAGATCAAAAATGCAAAAGCTGGTAAGCCGGCTTATATGATATTAAAGATGAACAGCCTTGCCGATGAGCAGGTGATAGCAAAATTATACCAGGCAAACAATGTTGGTGTAAGAATAAAGATGATCATCAGGGGGATGTGTTGTTTGGTGCCAGGAGTAAAAGGCTTTAGTGAAAATATCGAAGTGATCAGTATTGTAGATAAATACCTGGAACACGCCCGCATACATATTTACTGTAACGGAGGTAATGAACTGATTTACCTGACCTCCGCTGATTTTATGACCAGGAATATAGATAACCGGGTAGAAGTAGGCTTCCCGATCTATGATGAGGAGCTTAAGAAAGAGATCAGAGACATCATCAATATTCAGTTGGAAGACAATACCAAGGCCCGCGAGATTAATAGCCAGAACAGTAATAAATATCACAAAACACACAATGATATACCTTGCCGGGCACAAATAGACATTTACAACTACCTTAAATACAAGAATTAATCC
This sequence comes from Mucilaginibacter tolerans, assembly GCF_030519375.1. Lineage (GTDB taxonomy): Bacteria > Bacteroidota > Bacteroidia > Sphingobacteriales > Sphingobacteriaceae > Mucilaginibacter. The sequence continues at coordinate 106,983 of NZ_JAUMKB010000002.1, forward strand.
CTTTAAAATTGAGATACGCCGCTATAGATATTGGATCAAATGCTGTAAGATTACTTATAGCTGATATTATTGAAAACAACGATTCCGTTTCATTCAAAAAGAATACGCTCGTCAGGGTCCCCTTACGTTTAGGAGACGATGCTTTTCTGCAGCAATTTATTTCGGAGCGTAAGGCAACAGATCTGGTAAAAACCATGATTGCCTTCCGCAACCTGATGGACGTTTATAAAGTAACCGACTACATGGCTTTCGCGACATCAGCCATGCGCGAAGCTAAAAACGGAGCTGACATTGTAAGAACGATTAAAGAACAGGCTGACATCGATCTGGAGATAGTTACCGGGCAAAAGGAAGCAAAGATCATCTACACCAATCATGCCGAACAAAATATAGATAAAAGCAAAAACTATCTTTATATAGACGTCGGCGGTGGCAGCACCGAGTTATCGTTATTCACTGAAGGTAAATTAGAGGCCTCACGGTCGTTCAACATCGGCACCATACGTATTTTGGATAATCAGGATAAGGAAGAAACATGGAATGAAATGCGCGATTTTATTCGCGACCATACCAAACATTTCAAAAGTATTAACGGCATAGGTACAGGTGGTAATATTAATAAGCTTTATCGTTTATCGGAGGAAAAGAACAACGCTCCGTTAACTTTTGTTAAGTTAAAATCTCTTTATAGCTACCTGAATTCTTTCTCGTTGAAGGACCGTATTAACGTATTAGGGCTTAATCAGGATAGGGCGGACGTCATCATCCCGGCATGCGAAATATATTTGTCGATAATGAAATGGGCCAATATTAAGGCCATATATGTTCCAAGCGTAGGCTTAGTGGATGGAATTGTTCAGATTTTGATCGAAAAAAACTTTTCAAATACCGATTAAAAATATTTTAAGAAATTGTTTAAAAATTAAAAAACTGTTTTTACATTTGTAGTGCCCTCTCATAGGGCATGTTTTTCATAGGTAGATGTAGGGTCGAGTACGTGTATTCGACCCTTTTTTGTGCGTCCGATATAAATCTGTAGCTTTGTTTCAATGCCGAAAAGAAAGATTGTCGTTGCCATTACAGGTGCCAGCGGGGCTGTTTATGCTCAATTATTACTTCAAAAATTGCAGCAATTGCGCGCTCAGATTTCAGAAGTGGCTATTGTTATGTCTGATAATGCCAAACAGGTATGGCAATTTGAGCTTGATAATTCCGATTACGACAAACTTCCTTACAAGATTTACCCGAAGAACGATTTTATGGCGCCTTTTGCATCCGGATCAGCGCGTTTTGATACGATGGTGGTCATTCCATGCTCTATGGGAACACTTGGTCGCATAGCCAGTGGAACATCCGACGACCTCATTGCCCGGGCTGCGGATGTGATTCTGAAAGAACGCCGTAAACTGATCCTGGTGGCTCGCGATACCCCGCTTAATTTGATTCATATCCGCAATATGGCTACTATTACAGAGGCAGGTGGAATTATTTGCCCTGCTGTCCCGTCATTTTATAGTAAACCCGAAAGTATTGAAGATGTAGCCATGACGGTTGTACACCGGGTGATTGACTTGATAGGATTGGAGAACGAGAGCTATCGCTGGAGCGAGTAGGGGCTGTAGATTAATTGTCAAAATGCGCCTAATCATTGATCTCTAATCAACTAATCTCTAATTTTAGTACATTTGCGCCGCAAATGAATAAGAAAGTCGCATTTTATACATTAGGCTGCAAGCTTAACTATTCGGAAACATCAACCATCGGTCGCCTGTTTAATCAGGCCGGTTACGATACGGTTGATTTTACCGACACGCCCGATGTGTTTGTGATCAATACATGTTCTGTTACCGAAAATGCTGATAAAAAGTGCAAAAAGGTAGTTAAAGAGGCATTAAAGATATCTCCAAATGCCTATGTGACCATCGTCGGTTGCTATGCTCAGCTTAAGCCAAAAGAGATTTCGGAAATACCGGGTGTGGATATGGTTTTGGGTGCCGCAGAGAAATTTCAGATCATCGATCATATCACTGATCTGACCAAACAGCCAAAAGCATTGGTTTATAATCAGCCGGTATCAGAGGCCAACCAGTTTGTTTCATCTTATTCATTTGGCGACCGCACGCGTACTTTTCTTAAAGTTCAGGACGGTTGTGACTATTCCTGTTCATTTTGTACCATTCCCCTTGCCCGTGGGGCCAGCCGGAGTGACACTATCGAGCACGTATTGGAACAAGCCAAACAGATTGTTGCCTCAGGTGTGAAAGAGATCGTGCTTACTGGTGTTAACCTTGGTGATTTTGGTATTCGCAATGGAGAACGTGAAGATAAGTTCTTCGACCTGGTAAAAGCTCTGGATGAAGTAGAAGGAATAGAGAGGATTCGTATATCATCTATCGAGCCAAATTTGCTAACGGATGAGATCATTGAGTTTGTGGCCAAGTCAAAGCGCTTTATGCCACATTTCCATATTCCGCTGCAATCGGGTAATAACAAGATATTAGGTTTGATGCGCCGCCGGTATAAAAGAGAGCTGTATGCTGACAGAGTGGCTAAAATAAAGGAACTGATGCCAGATTGTTGTATCGGGGTGGATGTGATCGTCGGGTTCCCTGGCGAAACACGTGAGGACTTTATTGATACCTATAATTTCCTGAATGGGCTGGACATTTCTTATCTGCATGTGTTCACTTATTCGGAGAGGGAAAATACCCCGGCTGCCGAGATGAGTAATCCCGTTCCGGGATCAACGCGTGCCGAAAGGAGCAAGATGCTGCACATTCTGTCTGACAAAAAACGCCGTGCTTTTTACGAAACACAGCTTAATAAAACCGAAAAAGTGTTATTCGAAGGCGATATCAAAGATGGTTTTATGCATGGCTTTACCCGCAACTATGTGAAGGTGAAAGCCAAATACGACCCTGTTTTAGTTAACGAATTAAGGTCGGTTTATTTAACAAATATTTCATCTGACGGTGACGTGGAGATTACCGAAAGCGAAGAATTATTAGTGCATTAAGTTTATATTCGCTGCAAATTAACATCTATGTTCCCAACCCTTAGTTCCCTCATCCAATATCTTACCGGCCTCGATATTCCGCTTCCAATACAAACCTTCGGTTTTTTTGTGGCCTTTGCTTTCCTGGGAGCTTATTGGGCTTTTTCGCAAGAATTTAAACGTAAGGAAAAACTGGGTTATGTTCATCCGATGGAACGTACAGTTACAGTTGGCGAACCAGCCTCTTCCGGCGAGTTGATTGCAAATGGCATATTCGGGTTTATTTTAGGTTATAAGCTGATAGATGCTGTTGTCAACTATCACAAGCTTTTAGATGATACACAAGGCTTTATTTTGTCGGCGCGTGGCAATTGGATAGGTGGCATTGTCGGTGCGGCTGTTTTTGCCTACTGGGCATATGCTGAAAAGAAAAAACATGTGTTAGCTCACCCCGTCACCAAACAGGTAACTATGCATCCGCACGAATTGATGGGCAGCATATTGCTTTGGGCGGCTATTGCAGGCTTTGCTGGCGCTAAAATATTCAATGCACTGGAGAACTGGGATCAGTTTGTGGCCGACCCGGTTGGCATGTTGATCGGCTTTGCAGGATTAACCTTTTTTGGAGGATTAATATGCGGTGGAGCAGCTGTTTTATACATAGCCAATAAAAATGGAATTAAGCCGTTTACCATGCTGGATATCGGCGCACCGGGTATGATGTTATCTTACGGCATTGGCCGTATCGGCTGCCAGATGTCGGGTGATGGTGATTGGGGTATAAATAATTTTAACCCAAAACCACACTGGTTAAGTTGGGCGCCTGATTGGATGTGGGGTTTCAAATTTCCTCACAATGTGAATGAGGCGGGAGTAAGCATACCTATGTGCGTCGGAAAATATTGTAAGGAGTTACCGATGCAAGTTTATCCGACGTCATTTTATGAATCGGTGGTTTGTATATTACTGTTTTTCTTTCTGTGGAGTATACGTGACAAGATAAAGGTACCTGGCGTTATGTTTGGAATCTACATGATCATAGCAGGTGTTGAACGCTTCCTGATTGAGTTGATAAGGGTCAACACCAGGTACAAGATTGGCGGATTAGAATTTACACAAGCTGAATTAATTTCCGTTATATTGGTAGTAGGAGGAATCATTTTGATAGCTGTAGCGAAACGTAATTCAAAACAATTGACCCCAACAACGAATGGTTGATCAGCTTTTGCAACATAAACTGGTAAAAAACCAGGTTTTTAGATTTCTTCTTTCGGCGGGTACTGGTGCTTTGGTTGATGTCTCGGCCTTTCATTTATTTTACCAAAATATTTTCGAACAAAAGACCTATAACGTTTTTTCTTTTACGCTCGGCAATTATACAATATCATTGGCTATATCATTTTTTTTAGGCGTCATAGTTAATTTTTTAGTAACAAGGTATTTAGTGTTTAAGGAATCGAAATCCAAACCTACTAAGCAGTTTGTAAGATTTATTTCAGTCGCAATTGTTGGATATTTTGCGAATTGGACACTAGTAAAGCTATTTATTTTAAAATTTGACTTTAATCCGGATATAGCAAGAGTAATGGCAATTTCAATTTTATTCTTTGCCAGCTATTTTATACATAAGATGTTTTCGTTCAGCTTATCTTTGCGGCATGCATCTTGAAAGACTAACGCACGAAGTAATTCGTGTTGCCAAACAAGCCGGCGATTTCATCCGGCAGGAACGTAAAAACTTTGATCCAGATAAAATAGAGTATAAAGGACTGAACGACCTCGTGTCCTATGTTGATAAAACAGCGGAGAAGATCATCGTAACCGAACTGGAAAGATCCTTACCCGAAGCCGGATTCATCACCGAGGAAAAAACCACTACTAAAATAGGTGATCGTTATAATTGGATCATTGACCCCTTAGATGGCACTACCAATTTCATACATGGCGTACCCAGTTTTTCTGTAAGCATTGCGCTGAAAGAATATGATGAGTTGGTATTAGGGGTGGTGTATGAGATCAACCTGGACGAATGTTTTTATGCCTGGAAAGACGCACCCGCTTATCTGAACGGCAAAGAAATTAAAGTGAGCAATAATCCTTCCGTTGGAGGTAGTTTGATCGCAACCGGTTTCCCTTATTATGATTTTGAAAAGCAAGCGGCATATATTGCACTATTTACAGAATTAATGAAAAGCTGTCATGGCTTGCGTCGTTTAGGTTCTGCAGCAGTTGACTTAGCTTACACAGCATGTGGCAGGTTTGAGGCATTTTATGAATATAACTTAAATCCGTGGGATATAGCAGCCGGTGTTGTCATCGTTCGGCAAGCCGGAGGAGAAGTGGTGAATTACAAAGGAGGCGATGAAGTACTTAATTCGCGTCAGTTACTGGCAACCAATGGCAAGATAACTCGGGAAATGCTTGAGATTATTCAACAATACTTTAATTAAGTAGCACGAATTTCACGCTGATTAAAAGCAAATTGCACGAATAAATTCCATCAACAGGACCTCAATTCGTGCAATTCGTATTTTATTAATTCGTGTAATTGGTGCCAATTACATCGCTTCCGAAACTACCTCGGTAACTTCTGGAACCATTCTTTTCAACAGATTCTCGATACCTGCTTTAAGCGTAACAGTTGATGACGGGCAGCCACTGCACGAACCTCTAAGTTCAACAGTTACTACGCCATCTGTAAATGACTTATAGTGAATAGCTCCGCCATCTTGCTCAACAGCAGGGCGAACGTAATCCTGCAATATCTGCTGAATTTTGATCTCCGCTTCGGTGCCTTCAAACGCAACTTCCTGTTGCTCTTCCATTTGTACTTTCAGTTCAGCTTCAACGGCGCCTTTTACAAACTCCTTAACTATTGGCTCCAGGTCGTTCCAGTCACTTCCTTCAGTTTTGGTTACAGTAACGAAGTTGCTGGCAAAGAAAACACCGTTCACAAACGAGAACTTGTACAGTTCTTTTGCAAAAGGTGAGTGTTCTGCACTCTCCTTTGTAGGGTAATCAACACTACCATTGATCAGCAACTTGTTCACGATGAACTTCATGGTTGCCGGGTTTGGGGTCGATTCAGTATATACGTTGATGTTCATTTTAATTCTAAATTAATGCAATAACAAAGTTAGACAGCTTTTTGCTTACTTTCAATAGGTCGAGTTGTTATGACGCCTTTATGATAATGTGCAAATATGCGAATGCGTAAACGTACAGATTCGATTTTTTCATTTGCACGTTCGCACATTTAACCATCTGCACATCAAACACCTGTATAATTTGAGGGACTTATTTTCTTGATCTCTGCTTTTATTACGTCGCTTACATTCAAGGTTTCTACAAACTCAGCAATAGTTTCGGCATTGATCGCTGCGTTTGTTCGGGTCAATTCCTTTAATGCTTCGTATGGATTAGGATAGCCTTCGCGGCGCAAAATGGTTTGTATAGCTTCTGCAACTACTGCCCAGTTAGCTTCCAAATGTGCATTGATTGCCGGTTCATTCAGTAGTAATTTATTTAAACCTTTTACAGTTGATTTGATTGCAATTAAAGTATGTGCAACCGGAACACCAATATTACGCAGGACTGTAGAGTCAGTCAAATCGCGTTGCAAACGAGAGATCGGCAGTTTGCCCGCAAGGTGCTCAAATAACGCATTAGCTATGCCCAGGTTGCCCTCGGAGTTTTCAAAATCTATCGGGTTAACTTTATGCGGCATGGCTGATGAGCCCACTTCTCCGGCTTTTATTTTTTGCTTAAAGTAATTCATGGAGATATAAGACCATATATCCCTGTCCAGGTCGATTAGAATATTATTGATACGTTTTAATGCATCACATTGCGCTGCAAAATTGTCGTAATGCTCTATCTGCGTGGTGAATTGTGAACGGCTAAGGCCAAGAATGCCGTTTACGAAATGATCCCCAAACTTTCTCCAGTCGATTTCAGGATAAGCTATATAATGTGCATTGTAGTTACCAGTAGCACCCCCAAATTTTGCCGAATAAGGCACCTGTTTTAATAAATGAAGCTGGTTTTCCAGGCGTTCAATAAACACTTGTATCTCTTTGCCCAAACGTGTTGGTGATGCAGGCTGACCATGGGTATGCGCCAGCATGGGTAAAGTGGCCCATTCGGCAGCATAGCTTTTTAATAGATCGATTAACTCTGTAATAGCAGGGAGATAAGCCTCGTCAATAGCTAATTTGAAACTGTAAGGAATGGATGTGTTATTAATATCCTGTGATGTAAGTCCGAAATGAATAAACTCCTTATACTTTTCAAGGCCAAGCTTATCGAATTCTTTTTTGATAAAATACTCAACTGCTTTTACATCGTGGTTGGTGATCTTTTCAATGTCTTTTATGCTCTGGGCATCACTTTCTGAAAATTTTTGGTAGATGCTGCGTAACTTTTCTGATAATTTTTTATCAAAATCCTGGAGCTGTGGCAAAGGATATTCGCACAGGGCTATAAAGTATTCTATTTCAACAAATACTCTGTATTTGATAAGCGCATATTCTGAAAAGTAACCGGCTAACCCGGCTGTGGTATTACGGTACCGGCCATCAATAGGAGAGATTGCCGAAAGCGGTGTAAGCGTCATGTAGTGCTAATTTTCGGCAAAGGTAACAAAATCAGTTCGCAGTTTTGAGTTTGCAGTTTGCAAACTGTTAACTGACAAGTATAAACTGGTTGAGATTGTCTTGGAAAAGTCATTTATTCAGGAAACTTTGAAATCAAAAAATGTTTCCATAGTTTTGACCCATTAAGTCAATGAGTCAAACAGAGAGAATAATATTAGGCGGTGAGGAGCTTTTTTTAAAGGCGGGGATCAAGAGCGTCACGATGGACGACATCGCCAAACACCTGGGAATGTCGAAGAAAACTATCTACCAGTTTTTTAGAGACAAAAATGAACTGGTGATCGCCCTGGTTAATAAAAAGCTCCGGGAAGATGAGGATCAGATGGAAGAGATTGTTGCTAAATCAACCAATGTGATCGAGGGAATGATCAACATGATGAAATGTTCGGAAGATATTTTTTCCAGGATCAATCCGGTGGTGATACATGACCTTCAGAAATATCATCCGGATGCCTGGAAACAATTCCAGAATTTTAAATCGGGCGTGATGGTTCAAACACTCGAAGAACTTTTGAAAAAGGGGATAGAGCAGGGTTACATAAGGGCTGATATCGACGTAAAGATAATTGCAAGGATGAGGATGATGCAGGTGGAGATGGGCTTTAATACCGCCATTTTCCCGCATTCCGAGTTCAATATATGGAAGGTGCAGCAACAGTTTCACGAGCACTTTAATTATGGGATTTGTACGCTTGAAGGGTATAAACTCCTGAATGAATACAGGAGCCTGCACGAACAGGTAAATTAATTAATGCTATTGACATACCGTTGTCACACAGGTTTTTAACCTTTGATAATGCAAACTAATACTAATACGAATAAACACAACTCACTATATACTATGAAACATCTATTTCTATTTATGCTGCTTCTGTCGGGATTAACTTTAAGCAGTTATGCCCAGCAGACTGCGCCTCCACCGGGTACAGCCCATAATTTTTCGCTCCAGGACTGTATTAACTATGCCTATGAACACCAGGATACTGTGAAAAATGCGGCGCTGGATATTAAAAGTGCTGAATACAAGGTAAAAGAAACGACAGGAATAGGTTTACCCCAGATAAATGGATCTGCCAGCTTTACGGATTATTTAAAAACCTCTACTATTTTATTTCCCAATTTTATTACACCAGCGGTCTATCAGGTATTGATAGATCAAAAAATAAAAGACGGATCAGGCAATACAATTACTACTGTGCCGAATGGTGCAGGTGGCTATACATCAGTAAGCTTTCAGCAAAAATATAGCACTAATGTAGGCCTCACATTAACTCAGATATTATTTGATGGTAGCTACCTTGTCGGCTTAAAGGCTTCAAAAACATATAAGGAGTTATCTGAGCGCAGCTATATACGCTCAAAAATCGACGCAAAAGTAAATGTCACCAAAGCCTATTACCAGGTATTGGTAAGTAATGAGCAAATCAGATTATTAGATGCTGATTTAACTCAGCTTAAACAACAGCTTGACCAGACAGTTGCTCAAAATAAGCAAGGCTTTGTTGAGCAAATTGATGTTCAACGCATACAAGTACAGTATAATAACCTGGTAACAACCCGGGAGAATACGATAAGATTGTTGGTGCTAAATTACCAGTTATTAAAATTCCAGATGGGAATGCCTGTAAATGAAGAGCTTACGCTGGCTGACAAGTTGGAGGATATTAAGTTAGAATCAGATATCTCAAACCAGGGAGATACAACATTTTATCATAACAGAATAGAATATGGTCTCTCTGAAACCAATTTGAAGCTCAACCAACTTGATCTTCAGCGTAGAAAGTCTCAGTTTTTGCCAACATTTTCAGCAAACGGTAATACTTCAATAGTTAACCAAAATAATTCGTTTAACCAATTGTTTAAAGCTGACTATCCATCGACTTATGTAGGATTAAGTTTGAATATACCAATTTTTAGTGGCGGCCAGCGCATTAACCAGGTAAGGCAATCAAAAATAGCCGTGTTGAAGGCACAGAACGACCTTGATAACCTTAAGAATGGCATTCTGCTTCAGGCTAATTCAGCGCAGATTACATATACCAATAGTTTGAAATCATTAGACAACCAGAAAGAGAATCAAAAACTGGCGCAAGAAGTATTACGTGTATCGAAGATCAAATATGGCCAGGGAGTAGGCTCAAGTATTGAGGTGACGCAGGCGCAAACAGATCTTGAAACAGCCGATAACAAATATATACAAAGCTTGTATGATGCCCTGGTTAGCAAAGTTGACCTGGATAAAGCATACGGAAAAATTCAATAAACAATCACAACAGACTCAGAATATAAAGACATGAAAAAACTATTATACATACCGGCAATTTTATTATTGGCAGCTTGCAGTCAGCCACAGGGTAAAGCTGCTAAACAGGCTGAACTGGATAAACTTAAAAAAGAACAGGCTGACCTGAATGCCAAAATAACCAAGTTACAGACTGAGCTCGGCTCAACCGATTCCGTGAAACGAACTGAAGTGAACGTTGTTGATATAAAAGCAGGTAACTTTACCAATTATGTTCAATTACAGGGCCGTATTGATGCTCAGGACAATGTGGTAGCGTATCCACAGGCTTCGGGCTCCATTACAGGCTTATATGTAAAAGTAGGCGACCACGTGAGCAAAGGTCAGGTTTTGGCGCAGTTGGATAACAGTGTGCTATTACAAAACATTGCACAGGCACAAGCGCAGGCGGAACTTACTAAAACAGTATATCAGCGTCAGAAAAATCTTTGGGATCAGAAAATAGGAACTGAAGTGCAGTTTTTACAGGCAAAAAGTAATTTCGAAGCATCTGAGAAGCAAGTAGCTTCCTTGAAACAGCAATCTAATTTGTATCGCATTGTTTCTCCAATATCTGGTTCTGTTGATCAAATGGATCTTAAATTAGGTCAGATAGCGTCGCCAGGTGCAACAGGTATCCGCATTGTAAATGCTGATGTTTTGAAGATTAAAGCCGATGTTCCCGAGTCCTACGTAGCAAATATCAATCAGGGTGATAATGTTAAAATTGTTGTTCCTGATGCGAATGATTCGTTAACGGCTAAAGTGACTTTTGCTGCAAAGGTTATAGACCAGGCATCTCGCAGCTTTGGTATCGAAATAAAATTACCTCAGCGCAAAACATTGCGTCCGAATATGACAGCTGTGATAAAGATCGCTGATTATTCAAAAAACAATTCGATTGTTGTCCCATTGAATGCAGTGCAAAGGTCAACATCAGGCGATTATGTTTTTGTTGCTGATAACGGCGAAGCAAAGAAAAAAACGGTGAAAGTGGGGGCAGTCTCAGGCGCACAGGCAGAAATATTAACCGGACTAAGTAATGGCGAAAAATTGATCACACAAGGCGCCAGTGAAGTTGAAGACGGTGATAAAATCAAAATATCAACTGCTAATTAATCATCTAAAATCGACAGGATATGAAAGATGTTGTAAAAGAATTCAAGCCCTCAAGCTGGGCGATAGATAACAAGACAGCAGTTTATGTGATGATATTTTTGATCACGTTGCTTGGCTTGTTAAGCTATAACAGGTTGCCGAAGGAAAACTTTCCGGATATAGCGCAATCAAAAGTATTTATCACTACGGCTTATGGTGGTCAGTCCCCTCAGAATATTGAAACACTGGTAACCAAACAGATCGAAAAGCAATTAAAATCGCTTAAGGGCCTGAAAAAGGTGACTTCGAACACGCAGCAGAACGTTTCTATCATCACTGCTGAGTTTCAGGCGAATGTTGACATTAAAGATGCTAAGCGAGATGTAAAGGAAGCGGTTGATAAAGCTAAACAAGACCTTCCTCAAAATGATAATCAATTAAAAGAATCGGTTATATCGGATATTAATGTGGCTGATATTCCTATCCTGTACATTAATATATCAGGTAACTATGATCTTAAAAAATTGAAGGAATATGCTGATAACCTGAAAGATGATATCGAAGCCATGAAGGAAATTTCCAAAGTGGATGAGGTAGGGGCGCTCAAACCAAATATTCAGATCAATGTCGACCTGAATAAGATGACTGCCGCACAGGTAAGCTATAATGATATTATCCAGGCTGTTGGAAATGAGAACGTCATTTCTTCGGCAGGTAACATCAAGACCGATGGCGTGCAACGTGCTATTGATATAAAAGAGGATTTCAAGAATGCGGATGAAGTAGCTGCCATGGTGATCAGAAATCCGCAGGGCAAAGCTGTTTACCTGCGTGATATTGCCGAAGTAAAGGATGCATTCCAGGACCAGGAGAGCTACGCTCGTTTAAAAACAAATGATGATCCTAATTTTAAGAACGTTATTACGCTTAACGTTAGTAAAAGATCCGGAGAGAACCTGATCGAGGCGTCGGACAAGATCAACCAGTTGATAAAGGACAAACAAAAAACTGTATTCCCTAAGGGATTGAATATTACAGTTACTGGCGATCAGTCAGATAAAACCCGTACTACGCTGAATGACCTGATCAATACCATCGTGATCGGTTTCATCCTGGTAACTATCATCCTGATGTTCTTTATGGGTAGTACCAATGCCATCTTCGTGGCACTATCGGTACCATTGTCCTGTTTCATCGCATTTTTGGTGATGCCGGCCATTGGGTTTACCCTGAACATGATCGTATTGTTCTCGTTCTTGCTTGCATTGGGTATTGTGGTGGATGATGCCATCGTGGTGATCGAAAACACACACCGAATTTTTGCTAATGGTAAAGTGCCTATTAAACAAGCTGCTAAAATGGCTGCAGGTGAGGTGTTTTTGCCTGTATTTTCAGGCACCATGACCACTTTGGCACCATTTGTTCCGCTGGCATTCTGGAACAGCTTAATCGGTCACTTTATGTTCTTCCTGCCAATTACGCTGATCATTACCTTACTGGCATCGTTGGTTGTAGCTTATATCATGAACCCGGTTTTTGCTGTTGACTTTATGAAGCCGCATCATGATGGCGAACATGATCATCCGAAATTTGATAAAAAGGTGCAGCGAGCTATGTTGTTTTTGGGTATTGCAGCAGTTTTTGGATATTTGATGAATCGTGGTGTAGGAAACTTTGTGGTATTTGCAGCACTATTGTATTTACTAAACCATTTCTTTTTGATGCGATGGATCGACCGTTTCCAAAAGAACGCCTGGCCCAGATTCCAGACATGGTACGCAAAACGTTTGGAATGGGCAGTGCAAAGACCATGGTGGGTATTAGCAAGTATCATTGGCTTATTTATTTTTACGATTGGATTTACTATCGTTCGTAGCCCGAAAGTGGAATTCTTCCCGGCAGGCGACCCTAACTTCACTTATGTTTATGTAACCATGCCTATTGGTACCGATCAGTCGTATACTAATGAGGTGGTTGCCAAACTCGAGAAAAAGGTAGCTGCTGTAGTGGAACCAGACAAGGATATTGTATCATCTATTATCTCCAACGTTTCAATCGGTGTAACCGATCCTACGGATGAAGACCAGGGTACTTACTATAATAAGGGCAAAATAACAGTAGCTTTTGTTGAGTTCGGTAAACGTAACGGTAAGGATACCAAGAAAGTGATGGAGAATATACGCAGGTCTGTACAAGGTATGCCTGGCGTAAAAATTTCTGTAGCTCAGGAAAATGCGGGACCACCGGTACAAAAGGACGTCAGCATAGAGATGATAGGCGATAATCTGGATACGCTGGTAAGAACCAGTGACAGGTTGAAAAAATTCATTGAGAAACAGAACATAGCCGGTATCGAGAATCTGGTACCTGATGTACAGAATGATAAGCCTGAGATTGTATTTGATGTAGACCGGGAGCGCGCAAACCGCGAAGGTATTACTACGTCGCAGATCAATCAGGCTTTATTTACCTCTATCTATGGTTTTAAAGCTTCCGATTTCAGGAACACGAAGGAGGATAACTACGAGATCGATGTACGTGCCCAAAAAGCTCAACGCGATAATATTGACGCTTTGAAAAATCTGAAGATCACTTATCGTGATTTGGCGACCGGCGGTGCTATTCGCCAGGTACCTATCTCAGCCTTTACAGATATCAGGTATACAAATACCTATGCTAACATCAAACATAAACAATCAAGACGGGTGATTACGTTAGGATCAAATGTATTGAAATCAGCTAATGCCAACGAAGTGAACGTTGCAATAGCCCAGGCTATCAAGAATTTTAGAGTACCTGATGGTGTAAGCATCCACATGGGTGGTGGCCAGGAAGACCAGGTAGAAGCAGCAACATTTTTGGGTACTGCTTTGATGATATCTTTCGGTATAATCCTGATTATATTGATGACACAGTTTAACTCGATAGGAAAGACATTTATTATCCTGACGGAAATATTCTTCAGTATCATTGGTGTGTTCCTGGGCGTGGCCATATTCAAAATGACCATCTCCATCGTAATGACAGGCATCGGTATAGTTGCATTGGCCGGGGTAGTTGTTCGAAATGGTATCCTGCTGGTTGAGTTTACCGATATGCTGATAGAGCAGGGGGCAAGCCTGCACGACGCAGTAGTAGAAGCTGCCCGTACCCGTATGACACCGGTGTTGTTAACTGCTACTGCTGCTATGCTTGGGTTAATCCCGCTGGCTGTGGGCTTCAATATCGACTTTGCAGGTTTATTTACCTCATTTAAACCGCACATTTACTTTGGTGGTGATAACGTTGCATTCTGGGGGCCACTATCATGGACAATGATTTTTGGCTTAGGCTTTGCAACAATTATTACGTTAATATTGGTACCATGTATGTATATCATCAGGATAAGGCTTAAAACAGCACTCTTTAAGAAAAAAGACTCCGCCGAAGAGCCACAGGAAATTGAAGTAGGTCAAATGGTCTAATCTTCAATATGCATATTCAAAGAGCTGCCTGCTACACCAGGGCAGCTCTTTTGTTTTAGGCTAAAAAACATCGTCCAGGCATATTCATTGTGTAAAAATGACATTGTAATGTTGGAATTTTTGATAGATTTGTTTGAAAAGTCAAATTTGTCTATTAAACATTTAATATTTAATGGGTGTAATAAGCGAACAACAGGATATTAAGAGGGAAAAAATATTAGAGGCAGCTTATGAACAGTTTTTGCATTATGGTTACTCTAAGACCACAATGAATGAGATTGCCGGCTCATTATCTTTATCGAAAGCCTTACTTTACTACTACTTTCCAGATAAAAGTCAGCTTTACATAGCCGTAACACGCAAGCTGGCCGGTGATTATCTGAAGACTTTACAGGATAATATCAGCAAGATTACCGATCTGAAAGAAGCTTTTGTATTCCAGATTGATACCCACCATAACTTCATACTAAATAATTATAATTTCTTTGATTACTTCAGGCTCAATGAGCAAAATATGCCAGATGCGATATGGGAAATAGTGGATGATATCCGCCAGGCAGAGATGAGCTTGTTAGGCGATACCATTATTGCTGAGGCCGAACGCGGTAACATAAAACCAGTTGATACCCCCCGGGAAGTTGTTGGATTATTGCTGGACGCATTACATGGTGTAAGGGTCGGGTCGGCAGCTTACAATAAAAAGAATAGTTTTCCCAGGAAAGAACATCTGGAAGAGATCCACAACAAGCGTCTATTGCTGATCGATATTTTTATTAAAGGATTAAAGTACTGATCTACTGTCACCTTTGGGTCAAAAAGTCATTAACCTTAAATTAACGCCTGCTTTATTTGGTATATTTGACTAATTAAATTATTTGGTCAATAATTATTCGTCATATAATTGTTAAAGATACTTCTTAATTTAGAGGTGATTGTTTTAGAGTGATTGAAGCATCCCGGGGATTACCGGGGTGCTTTTTTCTTTTATATCAGTCCTTAATAAGACTAACCATTTTCCATCTTTTTTTATTTAGGGCATCACCACCAAAAAACTGCAACGTGATTACGAAGGATGTTACCGTTTTTTCTCCCCTGGTATCCTTCGACTCCAGGTAAGATTTTATGGTGTAAGTAGAGTCGGTTTTTTGGTCAAACTGATAACCTGTCTCAGGGAAAACAATATTAGCAGTTTTTACATTCTGTTTTACAAACTGCTTGGCAATAGTGTATACATCTT
The DNA here is from genome assembly GCF_030519375.1 of Mucilaginibacter tolerans. Lineage (GTDB taxonomy): Bacteria > Bacteroidota > Bacteroidia > Sphingobacteriales > Sphingobacteriaceae > Mucilaginibacter. The sequence continues at coordinate 122,713 of NZ_JAUMKB010000002.1, forward strand.
CATTTTTCGGAGGGTTATTTACTATTTCCTCATTCGTTCCGCTACGTGCAAACCTGACGAGAACAAACGTAAAAAAAACGGCAAGTATGATCAGGAATATGATCAACTTGTAAGCAAACTTCTTTTTAATCGCCTGATTGTTAACGTAGCTTTTTGACATTAGTAAAACTCATAACAACGCCTTACTCCTTCAAATCGCCCTGGCGATCCATCGCCGCTACTTGAAGGTAAAGTCGTTTCGTATCCTATGCTTCCTTCGGTGCTACCCGCAGTGTTACCATAGGTAAGGCCTTGTACCGCTGCGTCATGACTAAAACCAAAACGCAGCTTTTCGCCACCTTCCCTGTTAATAAACAGATCAAATATAAGAGATAAAACGACAGCACTAGGGCCTGTTTGTGCACCACTGCGGTAGGAGAGTCCAACGTTTACACCACGGCGCTTGTATTGCATACCGATACTGTACGATTGAAACTTGTCTTGCTTATAATAAACTACGGATGGAATTACATAAGATTTATCGTCATCATCCATATTTTCGAATGGATCAAGGTTCAGGCGATAGCTGATATGGGTATTGAGTCTCATCGGCAATTTAGCTGGCATACCGGTAAACGATTCGTTGGGTTGGTTCACATGTTGCAACGCTGCACCGATATTAAATTCACCTATTACCAGGTTTGTACCAATACCTGTATCAAAATAAAATTTATTATTAAAAGGTAATTGAGTAGCTGCTGAAACTGAGCCGGGAATAATACCAATGCTGGCGTCTAACTGATCGTCAAAAACCAATTTATTATAGTCTATTTTCCGTTGAGTAAAGCCTGCCTGCAAACCGAATGAAAGTACGAAGTCTTCGGAACCGACGCTGTACGAATACAAACCCGATAAGTTTGTTTTATCCAGGTAAGCGGTACCTTCACTGCTTCGGGTAAACAACAGACCAATACCGCCACCAAATCGTGGAATATTCCAATCAATAGATCCGGAAACATACGATAATGTACCGGGCACCGCCGTCCATTGGTTACGGTAGATCAGGTTCATCCTGAGATCAGCCTTGAACTGGCCCGTAAGAGCAGGGTTAAGATATAAAGGCGAATTGAAAAACTGCGAGTACAAATGATCCTGGGCAAAGCTCGTAAAGCTTTTAAATAGTACCATCAGGAGCACCAACCGCCGCATAACCATATTATTCTTCACCTTAATATTATCGTATTATCTTAATAAATGTATTGCCCCTGTTTTGCTTGGTGATGAATTATGGTATGACATTCCTTTCCATTCCTCGCCGTTTAGAAGTGTAGCACTTATTTGCCATATGTAAACACCTTGCTCTACAATTTTGCCTTTATAAGTACCATCCCAACCTTCAATAGGCGAGCCATTGTTATCTAACTTAGTTGTTTCCCAAACCAATTGACCGAAATTGTTAAATATCTGCATGCGCCATGTTTTCATCCCGAACCCTTTCGCAATAAATGTATTCAGGCTCTTATCCGAACTGGCTGGAATAAACGCATTTGGTAAAAATAAGTTTCCCTTAAACGTAATATTTATGCTCTTAGAGATCACTTGGGAACAATCCGTACCTGGTGTCGTGGCAGTCAGCGAGACCGTAAATGGCGCCTTACTAAAATCAAAATGGTGTGAAGCAGGCATATAAGACGGATCAAAGTTTGATCCATCACCAAAGTCCCACTTGTAAGTTAATGATGATGCAGGGATGTTATCTACCCCAGGCGTAGTGTTGTTGAAAGTAACGTTAAAGTTCTGATCAGCAGTCCAGGTAAAGTTTGGAGCGGGGATAGGATAAACCGTAAACTGTTTCAACGCCGATTCAGGGGCATCACCACAACCGGAATTGCCCGCTGTTATTGATACGTAATATACACCTGTGGCGGGAGGAGTATAGGGAATGTCTCCAGTTCCGGCGGGTAAGGTCAGTATCGGTTTTTTATTGGAATCATATATAGTAATCGTGAATTTATCGCCGCCGGATGAGAGGTTCTGGAACGTTACCGGGCTGCCAATACAAACATTGCCGACATCACCTTTGATCTGTATTTTCGATATCAAAGATGATGGCGAAACCTGTATATCATTAGACGGAGAAGTAGCCTGGTTACCGCACTTGTCTATCACCACCAGGTACATTGAAAAGTGAGTTTGCTGAGTAACCGTCATTGGTTGAAAGACGGCATCCCGCGTATCCGGATAAGTCAAGTGTTGTACTATGTTACCATTTGCGTCTTTCAGATAAAAATCATACTGCGCATTATCGCCGGGCGATAAGTTTTGAGCAGAAAGCGTAAATGTACCACAGGCTGATGTTTGAGACGGATTTAAAACTGCAAGCGGTTTAGCAGAGCTCACTTTTACGTAAGCAACATAAGGTGCTTGCGAACCGCAATTACTTGTAGGTGTCATAGAGACCTCATAAATAGCTTCGGTACCATCATTTGATGGCTGGAAGGTATGAGACGGCGGGTTCACAGCAGTTACCTGGGGCGACCCATCACCAAAATTCCAAACAAATGTACCACCGGTTGGTGTAGGAGTAGATGTATTGGTAAATGTAACTGTTACAGGTCCGCAACCATGGTCTTGATCCATCGCGAAATTTGGAGTAATGTCGGAAGACACACTGATTGCAACAGTTGAGGGTATATCCTGACATGGTGGTAAACCTTTTATTGTCCAGGTGAACTTGTAAACGTTCCCTCCTTTCATACCAGTAACTGACGTGATATAATTATTAGGATCAGCAATATTCACTGGTGGGCCTCCGGTTTGCATCCATGCTCCAACAAATGCCCCCGGATCGTTACCTTTTAATGTGGTGCTGAATTGATTGCACAAATTTTGGTTTGGTCCTGCATCAGCAATAGGCGTTGGCGGGTTAACGGTAATGGTAGTAGGTGTCGAGCGTACGTCACCACAAGTAAGACCATTACGTACAATTGCCCTGTATTGCGTAGTTCGTGTTAGATTTTTATAATTTATTACAGATGTCGTATCACCCATCGGCTGCCAGTTATTCCCACCAACTGAGAATTCCCAGCCTACTACAGAACCGACCTGCTGCGAAAGGCGAACTTGTCCGAAATTGCTACCATAACAAACGGTATCATTGGTCGATGTAATACCACCGTATGGCGCCGGGTCGATCGTAATATCCACCTCATCGGGTTTAGACGGACACGCCGCTGTATTTGTTACCGTCCAAATGAATTTATAGACACCAGGTTTCAGGCTATCAACCATGGTCTTCGGATCTGCAACGTTAGCAAAAACTGGTAACGACGGCCCTGATAGCATGCTCCACCGACCTTTATTTGGTAATTGGACTGGAGTGGCGTTGAGCTTATAAGAAGTTTGATTACATACACGATCAGATGGTCCTGCATTTGCAGCAACAGGAGGTGGATCCACGGTAATTGTGGTCACTGTTGAAGGCACCTCCGGGCAGACCCCATTTTGAACCCAGGCACGATATTGGGTGGTCTGGGTTAAATTGTTATAACTAATTTTTCTATTGGTATCCAATATCGGCTGCCACCCGTTACTGATGGTGTCACGGTACTCCCAGCGAACCACATGGCCATATTCTCCCGAAAGCGTGATCGGTCCGCCATTGCTGCCGGCACAGACCGTTGCATCACTTGATGTGGTACCACCTACCGGTGCTTTGTCAATAATGATGGTAACGTCATTTGCGCTTGGCGGACAGGCTGTAGCATTGCTTATTGTCCATCTGAATACGTATTTGCCGGGTATTAAATTGATTACATCGCTACTATTGCTAGTTGAATCTGCAAACTTTGCATTGGCCGTTGGCGGTTCACTAAATATTGTCCACACCCCTTTATTTGGGAATGAAACGCCGGTAGCCTTAAGCTTGTAAGTAGGTTGATAGCATATTGTTTCATCCGGGCCGGGATCGGATACCGTTGGAGGGGGATCAACGGTAATGGTCGTGATTGTCGATGAATCGGCCGGACAAGTGCTGCCGGGGATTTGCACCCAGGCCCTGTATTTAGTTGTCTTCAACAGACCTGAATAATCTTGTTTATCCGTAGTATTAAAGATGGTTTGCCATGTTCCGCTATCATTATATTCCCAGCGCAATACGGATCCCGCATACGCTGTAAGCTGTATGGTGCCCGAATTGGCTCCCGAACAAACATGTGTATCACTTTGGGTGGTACCACCAACAGCTGGCGGGTCATTTTTTATCGTAACCGTATCAGCAGTTGGTGGACAAGATCCTGTCCTGTTGGAAATGGTCCATATAAATTTGTAGGTAGTACCGGGCAGTAGTCCGCTTACTCCTGAATTAGAAAGCGTGTCGTTTGCAAAAACTATACTTGCCGGGCTGCCTAAAACGGTCCATTTGCCTTTGCCGGGTGATGGGTTATTGCCTTGCAGAACATAATTACTCTGATTACATAGTGCATAATCCGGACCGGCATTTGCCGCAATCGGCGGCTGATCTACCGTAATTGTAGTTGGAGTCGAATATGCAACTGGGCAAACTCCATTAGTTATAACAGCCCTGTACTGAGTGGTCTGCATCAAACCTGAATAGTCGTATATATTAGTTGTGTCTGCAATCGGAAACCAAGTGGTATTATCAACCGAATATTCCCACCTCAATATTTTGCCGGATTGCCCAGAGAGTGTTATCCTTCCTGCATTGGCGCCTAAACACACGTGCGCGTCGCTTGACGTGTTACCGCCTATAGGGGGAGCATCGAAAGTTATGTTTACCGTACTACTGCTCGGAGGACATGATGGGGAAGCTGTGATGGTCCATTTAAATGTGTACAGTCCCGGAGCAGATGGAGTGACCGTGGCATAGGGGTCTGTTATAGAAGAAAAACTGGCGGCAGGTCCACTACTTACCTGCGACCATACACCTGTACCAACAGCAGGTGGATTACCACTTAATTGATACGAGCCCGATGAATAACATATTGTGGCGGGCGAACCTGCATTCGCCGTTGTAGGTGGTGGATCTACGATTACTGTTGCTGTGGTCGAATAATCATCGGGACATGAGGCTCCATTGTGTACCTTGGCACGGTAATAGGTTGTTTGTAACAGGCCTGCAACATTCAGGGTATCCGCCGTAACCGTGATCGATGTCAAGTTGGTAGCAAAGGTCGAATCGGTTGAAGACTGCCATTCTACTAACGTACCCGATCTGCCGGCAAGCGCGATTGAGCTGTTTCCACCCACGCACACTTCCGCAGGGTTAGGTGTAGCTATGCCACCGACAGCCGGAGGCTCGAAAGTTATAGTTACCGTACTGCTGCTCGGCGGACAACTCGCAGAAGCTGTGATGGTCCATTTAAATGTATACGATCCCGGAGCAGGAGGGGTGACGAAAGCCTGACCGTCTGTCAAGGAAGAAAAACTGGCCGTAGGCCCACTGCTTATTTGCGACCATACCCCTGTTCCAACAGTCGGCGTATTTCCGCCTAACTTATATGCACCTGATGCATAACATACTGTGGCGTTCGGACCGGCATTTGCCGTAGTAGGCGGAGGGTCTACAATTACCGTTGCTATAGTTGAATAAACGTCAGGACATGAAGATCCGTCATGTATCAGGGCACGATAATAGGTGGTTTGGGTCAGGTTGGCAACAACCAAGGTATCCGCGCTAACAGTAGTCGATATCCAGTTGGTAGCAAAGGCCGTATCTATTGAAGACTGCCATTCCACTAAAGTACCCGATTTGCCGGCAAGTGAGATCGAACTGTTGCCACCCTGGCAAACTTCTCCGGGGTTAGCAGTCGCAATACCGCCCAGGGGCGCTTTATCAATAATGATAGATACCGAACTGCTGCTTGTTGGGCATGAAGCAGATGCCGTAATTGTCCATTGAAACTGGTAATTGTTGCCCGGTGTCAAACCTGATACAGTTGCATGAGGGTCGGTATTATTCGGCGAAAAAATGATACCTGGAGTTGGGGCTCCCACTTGTGACCACATCCCGGTTTGGGGTGTCGGATCATTAGCTTGTAACGGGACAGAGGTTACGTTACAAAGGTGCTGCAGCGGCCCTGCATTAGCAGTAATAGGGGATGGCTCAACAGTAATTGAAACAGTCACAGGCGTACCCGGACAGCTGCCATTATAAGGAGTGATCGTATAGGTTACAACGCGCGGCGTAGTATTACTGTTCACCAGGTTATCTACAATACTATTTACAAGAACGGCTGTACTTTGGCTGCTATTGCCTGTTACACCTGAAGGTGCGGCACTTGTCCAGGTGTAGGATGTATTGGCTACATTTGACGATAGCGTAATATTTGCGTTTGCAAGCACATTACTACAAACTGGTGAAGGTGCGTTTGCAATGGCCGATGGCAACGGATGAACGGTAACCTGAAGCGTAAATGGAACTCCAGGACACGAATTATAAGTAGGGCTGATCGTATAAGTCACGATAGCATCCGTAGTGCCGGAATTAGTGATCTGATCGGTTATGTTATTACCACTTCCTGGAGTAGTAAAGTTGGCTGCCGTTCCTGTAGTTACAGCGGCCGTCCACGTAAAGCTGGTTCCGGCATGGTCAGCGGTTATATTATAATTAACCGCCTGCCCCGAGCAGGTTGCCACAGTAGCAGAACTATTGATCTTTGCCTGTGGCGTGATATTAATTACAACCTGGTCAGTTGTTGTAAGACAAGGGGCAGTAGACGTAGCTGTAAGCGTCAATGTGGCTATTCCTGCCGATATTTCTGAAGCAGAAGGTGTGTAAGTTGGCGTTAGCGATGTAGTGCTCGAAAAGGTACCTCCACCTGCACTGCTCCAACTGTAACCGGTACCACCCACCACATTTCCCGACAAGGTAACGGTTGGTACAGGGTACGCACAAACAGTCTGGTCCGTACCGGCATCGACAGTAGGCGGCTGGATAAAAGTGATATTTTGCGAGTCGGATGCGGTGCCGCAGGCATTAGCATGAGTTACATTAATGGCATAAGTGCCATAGCCGACGAATTTTATTTTTGGATATTTACTGCTTGAGTTTGTCCCTCCTGCAAAAACAGCGCTGCCACCTGCTGGTGGCGTTACGGTCCAGGCATAGGTATCTGTTGAGGCGGAGCCTGTAAATAGCACTTTGGTAGACGAGCCACTGGTGCCATCAAAAGTTAGTGTCTGGTTATCACCACAAAGCGACACATCTGGCGACAGGGTAGCAACAGGCGTAGCTTGTACTACTATAGTTTGTGTAACCGATCTTGTGGCACAGGCCGTATTAGCGACATCGCTAATGTTCAAGGTTATTGTATAAGTACCGGCTGCCGTAAACTTAAATAGAGGTGAAATGCTGTTTTGGTTAGTTCCGCCTGTAAAACTATAAGTGGAAGGCGTAGCTGACCAGGTGTATACTATAGGGCTGCATGGAGCACTATCTACTACTGATGTATTAGTTACGGGTACTGATGCAGTTGTTACGCAAACCGGGCTTATAATAGTAAATGCCGGCTGCGGCGGGTCTTCAAGACAAATAGACTTTTGAACATCTGCTGCCGCGCAGTAAGGAACGTTGGGATCCGCAGGCGCGTCTGCATGAAGTAATATCGTGTGGGTACCATGTGACGTAGTAGCAGGTATGACATAAGAATAGGCCAGATTTACCTGGCTAGCTACCAGAGTTCCATCAAAATACCAATCGTACAATGCATTTGGATTCTGTAAATTACAGTCAAGTTGGGTAGCTGTACTGTAGTCCGGCCCCGGTCTGGAATTATTGGGCACGGTGATCGCCGTGCCCACACAGGCAATGGCGGGTAGGCCAAAGTCGACCGTCGGTGTAATTATTATCTTAGCAGTAGTAGTACTTGGAGCAGTTAATCCACCGCAATATGGTGTCGATGGCTGGCATATTACCTGTAACGGAGTGCCTGAACCACAAGTTGGCGCCGTATAGTCATGCGACAATAGACCGCCGGCCTGAACTATATCGCAATAATCTAAAACGCTGGTTGTCCCATCGCCCCAGCTAACTGTGTACAATGTTCCCGGATAGTTGTTGTTTATTCCAATAGCGCCCGAGAAGGGTACACCAAACGTTAATGTCGCCATACCACCCGCCGGCATACAGGCAAAAGGCTGACCAACCGGGCTAAACGGATTAAGCAAGTTATTGTTAATAAGTTGATAGCCATAGGTGCCAACTACACCACCAATGGTTGATTTAGCAATAACGGTATAATAAGATTTAGTAGGCGTGAATGAATACCCGCCTGCCGGTATTGTGATATTAGTACCCTCGCTGCTGCCTGACGTCTCGTTATAAAAACTGGCAGTAACGGTACCGCTGGATGTTGGTGTAATTGTAAAAGGTGGAAGGGTACCTACACATCGCCCGAATACACCACTGGAAGGAATTGTCTCCGTAGAGATCGTAGGTTTTACTGCCGTACCAGCCGCAACAGTGATGCTCGCCGTGTTTGAACTGGTGGAAGCTGGGGTAGTTGTTACTACTTCGATGTTATAGGTTCCCGGTGCCAGTGCTGCAGGTAAAGTACCATTAACAAAACTGGCATAGAATCCTGAATAGGTTCCTAAGACTGTTGTGCCTGACGCAAAAGAGCCTGATGAGTTGGACAAAATTACCTGGAACTGATTGCTGCTTTTATCCAGACAAGAGCCTGTAGTACCGAGACTGATAGGAACTGCCACAGTTGATCCCGGAGCATATGGCCCCGGATCAACCGTGCCGACCGTTATAGTTTGAGCAAAGGCACCTGTTATAAAAAACAAGGTGAGTATTGCTAAAAAGAATAAATGTTTCGTAAAGGTTCTATCCATACACATTTTTTTCACTTAATTGTAAGGGTATGCCTAACAGTTGTTCTTTACCTTTTTAGCAACAAAACCTGCTTTTATCAGAAAATGCAGGTTTTAAGTAAATAGAACTAACTTCCGCCTTTATACGAAACTGAGTGCATTGGGTTGCAGTATTTTAGCTAAAACGAGCTTGTTAAAAATGCTCCAAAAAGAGTCGAATTAGAACATTCTGATTAACTGGAAGTTAATTATAATATCTGAAGCGAAAAGAAATCAAAATGTGGATAAGTTTATCCGAAAAACAAGTATGAAACGAAAATTGCAGCAACAATTCCAGCCAAATCTGCTATCAACCCAAAAGGAATTGAATAACGGAATTTTTTAATGCCGACCGACCCAAAATAAAGTGCCACAATGTAAAAAGTGGTATCTGCTGAACCGTTAAATACACAACCTAAACGACCTGCAAAACTGTCGGGGCCAAATGTTTGCATAGTTGTAATCATCATGGCGCGTGATCCTGAGCCACTTAATGGTTTCATATATGCAACAGGCATGGCGTCTACAAAACGCGTATCCAGGCCTAAACCGTTCACTGCCCATCTCAAACCATCGTTCATATAACCCAAAGCACCGCAGCTACGGAAAACGGCAATACCCACCAGCATAGCAACGAGGTAGGGGATGATCTTAATGCAGGTATCAAACCCACCTTTTGCTCCATCAATGAATGCTTCAAAAACGTTGATTTTCTTAAGCATACCTCCTAAAATGAAGACAACAGGAATAGCAAACAAAAGTAGGTTACTGGTGATTTTTGAGAAGGTACTGATTTGTTCTTTAGTTAGATGGGTTGTAAAGAACCAAACCATCACTGTGATGAATAAACTAACACCGCCAAGCCAGGCGATGATCACCCTGTCAAATAAATTGATTCTTTGGCGAATGGCTACCGCGATCATGCCGATCACAGCTGATACATACGTAGCTATGATGCATGGAATAAAAACATCTGTTGGATCCTTGGCGTGAAGTATAGCGCGCTGTGCAATAATGGCAACGGGCAACAACTGCATACCGGATGTAAGCAGCACCAGGAACATGATCTGGGCATTACTGGCTGTCTCTTTGTCTTCATTTATCTCCTGCATGCTATCCATTGCTTTTAAACCAAGTGGGGTAGCCGCGTTTAACAGTCCGAGCAGGTTTGCCGAAAAACTCATCAGGATATTTCCCAAAGCCGGATGATCTTTTGGAATTTCAGGAAATATGCGACGAAAAAATGGCCCTACAATGCGGGAAAGGAAGTTAATTGCACCTGCTTTTTCACCAATTTTCATGATCCCGAGCCAGAAAGTCATCGCACCGATCAATGGCAGGGCAATGTCCATTACCGCTGTTTGTGAAGAGCTGAATAAGCTATCAACAATTGATTTAAAGGCTTCTGTATCGCCCAGAAAGATCAATTTTACCAGGGCAAGTATAAATGCAATAACAAAAAAGAATATCCAGATATAGTTAAGGGCCATAGTGCTTATTCAGGTGTTGAAGGTAACAGTTTTTTGTAAAAAGTTTAAGATTTCATTGCTATATTTAATGACAGATATCGCAGCTATGAAACAGATATCCAAAAATATATTAACGGCGATCTACCAGTTTATCAAATCGCTTAACAATCCCGACAATCGTCCAATTGACTGGAGCATCAGGTCCGCACCCGGCAAATGGTCAAGAAAGGAGATCATGGGCCATTTGTGTGATAGCGCCATGATCAACCTGCAACGCTTTATAAGATGCACTTATCAAGAGAATTTTAAATTGGTCTATGAGCAGGATGAATGGGTAAAAGCACAGCATTACCAGGAAATGACTGAAGATGAAGTGTTGCAATTATGGAAGATCTTGAACCTGCAGATTATTCATGTTCTGGATAATTATCCGACTGACAGGATGCAGGCTAATTGTGACACCGGCAAAACTGAGATAAAGCTCCATACGGTAGAATGGTTGGCGAATGATTATTTAGACCATCTGCAACATCACTTAAACCAGATCAGAGTACATGAACCCGTCAATTGATCCTGGGCAAACTCGTCCAGCCGGTTATTCCGGTACCCCCCTTGCCAAAAAGTTGGGGATAAAAGATAATTTTCATATCGAGGTGATCAATGCGCCTGAATATTACCGATGCCTTTTTACTGATCTGCCTGCTAATTTATATGTCGAAAATGGTAAAGATTCTAAGGTGGATTTGATCCACTTTTTTACCAAAGACCGGCAAGAATATCAATCCTTACTACCGCAATTAAAAAATCGCATCAAATCCAATGGATCGATATGGGTATCCTGGCCCAAGAAATCATCCAAAATAGCTACTGATGTTACAGAAGATATTATCCGGAATTTTGCCCTTCAGACAGGCCTGGTTGATATCAAAGTTTGCGCTGTTGATGAAATTTGGTCGGGCTTAAAACTGGTTATTCCCGTTAAGGATCGTTAAGTTAATCTCGTTGGTTTCAGTGGTTACATAGCCTTGATTTTTCTAACACAACTATTACGATAAGTCCCCCAAAATTCTGTCGTAAGCAAAACCTATTGAGAGACAAACCGTAAAAGCGGTTATTCAAAGTATTTTTATTAACCTAAGTTTAGAGTTTATTTATCAAAAGTCAGATTTGTTCCTCTCGGCTAACATTCCTGCCTAAAAATGATAACTTTGCAACCTTTAATTATAATAAGATGCCTACTATTCAACTTTCGCGTGTACACGGTGATTTCGGCTTTGAGGCTACAGATGAAAATGGACACACTATTAAAATGGACAGCAGCCCTGAAAGCGGCGGTCTGAATTATGGAGTTCGCCCTATGCAGAGCCTGTTAATGGCTTTAGGCGGATGCTCTGCAATTGATGTCATCAGCATACTGAAGAAACAACGCCAGGATGTGGTTGATTATAAGATGACCATCAGCGGTGAGCGCGAAAAAGGCAAGGAACCTTCTCTTTGGCAAACTATCCATGTCAAATTCCAATTGTATGGTGATATTGATAAGGATAAAGCGGCCCGCGCGGTTGACTTGTCTATTAATAAATATTGCTCGGTTGCAGCTACTTTGATGAAAGCAGGTGCAAAAATAACCACATCAGTGGTTGTTCACCCGGCTATATAATTTACGATACATTCTTCTACTACATTCACAAAATATCATGTCTAAAAAATTAGATCCGGTTACCCAGGCTATCCGTATTCAGTCACAAAAAACTCAGCAACAGGAGCACTCTACTCCGTTATATCTTACCAGCAGCTTTACTTTCGACGAAGCCGAAGCGATGCGCGCGGCTTTTGCTGATGAAACAGATGATAATATCTACAGTCGTTTCAGCAATCCTAATGTGGATGAATTTATTGCCAAAATGTGCGCCCTGGAAGGTGCTGATGCTGGTTTTGCGACATCAACAGGTATGAGCGCCATATTCTCATCTATGTTTGCACTGTTAAGTAAGGGAGATCATTTAATCTGTTGCAGCTCAGTTTTTGGGAGTACGTTTACCATGGTAACCAAGTATCTTTCCAGGTTTGGTATTGAAAGCACGCTGGTACCTGCCAATGATAACGCGGCATGGGAAGCAGCCGTTAAGCCTAATTCAAAAATGGTTTACCTGGAAACTCCTACCAACCCTCAATTAGAGGTGCTCGATCTGGAGTGGATAGGTCAGTTTTCTAAAAAACACGGACTCATACTGAATGTAGATAATTGCTTTGCTACACCATTATTGCAGCGTCCGATAGATTTTGGTGCCGATCTGGTTGTTCACTCAGCTACCAAATGGATTGACGGACAGGGTAGGGTATTAGGTGGTGTAATCGTTGGTCGTGCTGATCTGATAAAAGATATTTACCTGTTTTGCAGGAATACCGGACCGTCTATGTCACCGTTTAATGCATGGGTATTAAGCAAGAGCTTGGAGACGTTAGATGTACGCATGCAACGTCATTGCGACAATGCGCTGAAAATAGCTGAGACCTTGCAAGGCAATCCAAATATATCGTGGGTGAAATATCCTTTCCTAAAGGGGCATCCACAATATGATATCGCTAAAAAACAGATGAAATTAGGTGGCGGTGTATTGTGCTTTGAGATAAAAGGTGGTTTGGAAGCTGGTCGTAAGTTTCTTGATGCTCTTGAAATGCTTTCAGTAACGGCCAATTTAGGTGACACAAGGAGCATAGCATCGCATCCTGCAAGTACAACTCACTCCAGGTTAAGTGATGCTGAAAGATTATCAGTAGGGATTACACCGGGACTGATCCGTATTTCAGTTGGATTAGAGAAGGTGGAAGATACAATAGCTGATATTACTCAGGCTTTAGAAAAAAGCTCGCTATAAAAAAAATCCAATACCGGAAACATATCAAAAACCGGTATTGGATAATTATTCCTCAATTCTGTACACTTTCTGTAGAAAGCGTACCTTTTATAACTCATTTACCTCAATATTCAAAAAGTCAGGGCTGTTACATATTCTTAACTTGCCGGATGTATCGACGCTGCTGACAGCATTCCCTATATAACTGCTCTGTAGTAACTTATCCCGTAAATTTCTCGCACATTATTTTTTCCTATTTCCTATTTGGGCAACAGTCATGTGACCAGGTGCTGCATGGCATCGATATTGACTACCTGCGTTGAATGTCTTACGAAAGGACATTGAAACCAAATTTTTAGCTTATGAAGTTCAACTTAAAAAAGGCTATTCTGTTATTTTCAGGAATTATGACAGGGAGTCAACTATTCGCACAAACTCCTGATACAACCAAAACCGTACAAACAACAACAAATTACGTAAAACCATTTTCACCAGAAAATGCTTTTCGCACATGGTCTATAGGAGTTAATGTTGGCGTTTTAACACCATACAACATTATCCAGGACAAGAGAAGCATGGATTTTACATCGCCGAATGGGGAGCTGGGCTACAGCGCTTATATCAAAAAACAAATATTACCTTCTTTTGGCTTACAGCTCAATTTAATGGCAGGTAAGCTTTCCGGTGATCATGCCCAGGCTAATGCAGTTGGATATTCACCTTACAATGGCTTCAGCACCAAATTAAATTATGCTGTCGACTTGAGTGGTAATTTTACGTTGGCCAATATTAACTGGCGCCATAAGCAAGGCTTTATACAGCCATACGTTACACTTGGCGGCGGATTAATGGGATACAAGCCAACTGTGACCATACGCGGTGGAAGCGGGGGCTCGGTAACGGCTGATCAGATACATGAATTTTATATTCCTGCCGGAGCGGGCGTAAAGTTCAATATCTCGCAAAGCATCAATTTGGATCTTGGTTACCAGATCAATTTTGTTAACTCTGACAATATTGATGGGTACAATCATGGTATGGGAAATGATCGGTTCTCTTACGCTCATATTGGGTTAGAATTTGCTTTAGGTTCACGGTCTAAGCCACAACTGGCAACGCATAACCCTGTTAATTCAATGCGTACAGAATACCTGACCGAGGAGGCTACACTGAATAATTCGATACAGGCACAGCGTGCTCAGCTTGAGGCAGAGAAAGCTAAAAATGATAAATTACGTGCAGACCTTGATGTAACTAACGCTAATCTGGCTAAGTTTACTGTTGACAGCGATGGTGACGGTGTTCCTGATTTCTTCGATAAGTGTCCTAATACGCCTAGCGGTACAAAGGTAGACGGCTCAGGTTGTCCGCTTCCAACACCAAAAGATGTGAAGGTGTATGTAACCGAAGAAGATAGAAAAATTGTAAGGGAAGCGATAAAAAACCTTGAGTTTGATTTTGGTAAAGCAACTATAAGGGCGCATTCATATCCAAGTCTTGATAGAGTAGCGCAATTGCTGATCGATAAAAACTTTAGCCTCAAATTAGCTGGCCATACGGATAACGTAGGTTCTGCTGACGCTAACATGAAATTATCAAAAGATAGGGCAGAGGCCATTAAGGCTTACCTTGTAAGTAAAGGAGCTAATGCGTCTCGTATCGAAGCTACCGGATATGGCAAGACTCAGCCGATAGCTAGCAATAAAACAGCAAAAGGCCGTCAATTAAATAGACGTGTTGAGTTTACTTTGTTTTAATAAAATAATCAATAATTAAATTAGAGAGCCGCCCATTATTGAGCGGCTTTCTTGTTTTATGGCACGTCGAAGAAATCTGTCAGCGGGCCAAAGTAGGAATCATCCCAGCCCTCGGCGAAACTTTCGTAATCCGCGTCGGGAATATTAGTATGCCTTAGCTCTACCGAAGTTCCTTTTTTATCGGGATGAAGTTTTATAGTGACGATAGATGCTTCAGGTTGCCCATCAAAATACCATTGCTGTACGATTTTCTTCCCTTGCTCAAATTCCAGGTTCTTTCCTACAATACTTCCTTCCCACATAGAAAACTCCGATCCAGGCTCGGTACTCATAACGGCTTCTTCACCGGTCCATAACTCAATAGTTAATGGATTGGTTAATGCCATATAAATTTCCTCCGGTGTAGCGGGTAGAAGGTAATATTTTTTGAAATCTTTCACAGGTGCAATTTAGTAGAATTAGCTGACTGCACCAATCGGCAAAACTGTCCTACCATATACTTCATTTAAAACATTGGCTATGCCAGTATAAATAGCAGATAATCCGCATATTATGCCTTCGTATCCGGCAAATGTTTTGATAGAAGCGTTACCTGTAGCATCGCCGACAGCTAATAGGAAAAATAGTATAGTAAGCGACGCAAACACGAATTGTAACGCTCTGTTTAGCTTGAGTGTACCGAAGAACATGCAAAAAGTAAAGAAGCCCCAAACGCCCAGATAAGCTGCAATAGCGCCGTCAGTTGGTTTGTCTATCCAACCTACTTTGCTCATTACAATCAGTCCGACAAATGAGAGCCAGAAAAAACCGTAGGACGTAAAGGCTGTTAAGCCAAAGGTGTTATTTTTCTTAGCCTCAATTATACCGGCTATAACTTGCGCGAGTCCACCATAACAGAGGCCCATGGCCAGGATCATAGAGTTCAGCCCGAAGAATCCGGCATTATGAAAATTTAATAAAACTGTAGTCATGCCAAAGGCGCAAAGACCAAGAGGAGCAGGATTAGCGGTCCCATCCTTAGCGGGAACAGGTGTTGTTGGGATCATAGTAATTTAGGTTTATTGTTAGAGTTTATGATGCAATATAATAAATGATTTATAATGATTGCACCCATTATTGCCAATGGGTATTTGCAAATCCGCCTTTCAGCTTTTACCTTTCGGCTTTTACCTCAATAAAATGCAAAAACTGCTATTAATTCGTCACGGCGAAAGTATCTGGAACCAGCAAAACCGTTTTACAGGATGGACAGACGTCGACCTGTCTGAGAATGGCTACCGGCAGGCAAAACGTGCAGGGCAGCTATTAAAAAAGCATTGTTACACTTTTGACACAGGTTTTTGTTCTGTTCTAAAGCGGTCTATCAAAACTCTGGATATTGTTTTAGAAGAAATGGACCTGCTTTGGATTCCTGTGCAGAAGTCGTGGCGGTTGAATGAGCGTTTCTACGGGGCTTTGCAGGGATTAAACAAAGATGAGGTCACCGCACAGTATGGTGCCGAACAGGTTCACAAATGGCGCCGTGACCCGCATGAATTACCACCTGCAATTACCAAAGATGACGACCGTTACCCGGGTAAAGACCCACGCTACAAAAATTTAACTGAACGCGAATTGCCCTTAACTGAAAACCTGAGCGAAACAATGGATAGGGTATTACCTTTCTGGCACGAGAACATTGTTGCTGCTATCCGTATGAATCAAAAGGTTATCGTATCAGCGCATGGGAACAGTTTGCGCGCTTTAATACAGTATATTGACCACTTATCAGATGAGGAAGTTACTCAATTAGATCTGCCTACAGGTGTGCCTTTAATTTATGAATTGGATGACCAATTAAACAGGATCAGGCATTATTATTTGGAATGATGCCTTTAATCCTCTTTATCATATAACACCGCCGCCTTATCAGCCGATGTTTTGATGCCTTTGATCATAGCTGAACTAAAGCCATTGTGCTCCATTTCGTTCAAACCGGCAATGGTACAGCCTTTTGGTGAGGTTACTTTATCGATTTCCTGTTCAGGGTGAGAAGATAACTGCAAAAGCAGATCGGCCGCGCCTTTGGCGGTTTGTGCAGCCATTCTGAGTGCATCATGTGCATGGAAGCCGATCTCTGTTCCTCCCTGTGAAGCAGCGCGTATAGAACGCAGAAAAAATGCGATACCGCAGGCACAAAGCGCTGTAGCCGAGGTCATCAATTCTTCATTGATCTGGATAGTTACGCCAACCGTATCAAAAAGCGATTTTACCAGCTCCATATTTTCATTAGAAGCATTTTCTGTTGAGATACAAGTCATGGATTGACCAATAGCAATAGCTGTGTTAGGCATAGCCCTGACTACCTGAACTAATGTTCCAGCCTGCACATAAATATCATGACAGCTAACCCCCGATACAACAGAGATAAGCAGATGGCGCTGTTTCTTTAACGAAGGACGGATTTCATACATCAGTTTATTCAACTGTTGTGGTAATACTGCTATAACTACTGCGTCCGACCTTTTTACTGCATCCGAATTATTATCAGTCGTTTGAAAACCTTCTTTTGACAACAACGCTAAAGCACCTAAGTTCCTTCTTGTCACAATAATCTGCTCGGGTTTGTAAATCCCTGCTTTAACCAGTCCCCGGGCCAATGAAAGGCCTATATTTCCGCCTCCTAATATCGCTATGGTTTGTATCTCGCTCATTTCTTATTTGCTTAAACGTGTGCCAAATGAATTTTCGTGTTTTAATTGTGCTAAATCGTCAGATTTGCCTATAATTACCGCTTTTACACCACAATTGATAGCGGTAAATGCATTATCCAGTTTTGGTAGCATACCACTGTGAATGATCTGCTGTTCCTTTAGTCTTTCATACCGTACAGGGTCTATTTCCCTGATCAGTGATTCTTCATCATTAATATCCTGCAGCACCCCTTTTTTCTCGAAGCAATATACTAAAGTAGTTTCATATAGCGCCGATAAAGCAACGGCAAGAGCAGAAGCTATGGTATCTGCATTGGTATTTAATAGTTGCCCTTCGCCATCATGAGTGATTGCACAAAATACAGGTGTAAATCCTGCATCCATCAATTTTTCAAGATTTTTTGGATCGATAGATTTATCGTCAATGTCGCCCACAAAACCATAGTCAATGGTCTTAACAGGGCGTTTTTTTGTCCGGATAAAATTTCCGTCCGCACCGGTAAGACCGATTGCATTACTGCCAAACCTTTG
This sequence comes from Mucilaginibacter tolerans, assembly GCF_030519375.1. Classification (GTDB taxonomy): domain Bacteria; phylum Bacteroidota; class Bacteroidia; order Sphingobacteriales; family Sphingobacteriaceae; genus Mucilaginibacter. The sequence continues at coordinate 140,877 of NZ_JAUMKB010000002.1, forward strand.
CAATTGTGCTACAATATTCTTGTTAATTAATCCGCCATAAACCATCGTCACTACACGCAGGGTTTCAATATCGGTTATCCGGCGGCCATCCACCAGTTTTGTTTCGATGCCAAGCGTTTCAGATAGCTGCGTTGCCACCTTTCCACCACCGTGCACCAGTATTTTATTGCCATCAACCGCGGCGAAATCCTTTAGAAAATGATAAAGATTCTCTGAATTATCGATAACATTCCCGCCAATTTTGATGACATGTAGTTTCTTTTTATCCATGGATAGTAGTTTGCACAAATATTACCCTGCATGTTTTGTGCTTTTGTCAAATAAAGGGCTAAAAATAGTAATTAGGCCGTAAAAATAAGACGAGTTTAAGAACATCCATATATTAAATTAAGTTAATATGGCATAACGAAGGTTTTTTTATCCTTATTTTGCGCTCAAGCTCTGGTAATATTTACTTATGGATCAAAATAAATCGGCCCACATGCCGCGTATTGTTATTATTGGCGGTGGTTTTGGCGGGATTAACCTGGCAAAAAAGCTAAAAAATAAACCTGTAGAAGTGTTGATGCTGGATAAGCACAATTACCATACTTTTCAGCCATTACTTTACCAGGTGGCGATGGGCGCTATTGAAGCTGATTCGATCGGCTTTCCGGTACGGAGAATATTTACCAATCAAAAAAATTTCACTTTTAACCTGGCTGAAGTTAAAACCATCAATCCTGAGAAAAATACCGTAACAGCGGATATAGGTGAAATACCCTACGATTACCTGGTAATTGCTACAGGTGCCAACACCAACTTTTTCGGCAATACGCAAATAGCGCATTATACTATGCCGATGAAAAACATTAGTGAGGCATTGAATATCCGCAGTTACATGCTGCAAAATCTGGAAAAGGCGGTGATCACAACAGATCCAGAGGAAAAGGATGCCCTGCTAACATTCGTGGTAGTAGGAGGAGGCCCGACAGGCGTGGAGCTTTCAGGCGCATTGGCCGAAATGCGTAATAAAGTGCTTTGTAAGGATTATCCCTCATTGTGTGAGGAAGATATGAAAGTGTACCTGGTGGAAGGGAAGCCCGTTGTATTGGGCGCAATGTCTGCCGACTCATCTGCTGCGGCAAAGGCAGCATTGGTAAAAATGGGAGTGATCATTCATAACGGCGTTCATGTGAAAAGCTATGACGGTCATCTGTTAACTATAGACGACGGAACAATTATAGATACCCGTAACGTATTCTGGGCAGCAGGGGTAATGGGAGAAATGCCTGATGGACTGACTAACGGAACCATCACAAGTGGGAAAAGAATATTGGTTGACGAAATAAACAGGGTAAACGGTTATCAAAATATATTTGCTATAGGGGACGTGTCAGCTATGATTACCCCGGAGACACCAAATGGAATACCCGGAATGGCACAGGGCGCTATACAAACCGGTCAGCACCTGGCTAAAAACCTAATGCATATCATCAATGGCGAACCAACTGTTCCGTTTAAATATTGGGATAAAGGCTCACTGGCCACAGTAGGACAAAATAAGGCTGTGGCCGATATTGGCAAGTTCCATTTCCACGGGTTCTTTGCCTGGCTGTTGTGGATGTTTGTCCACCTGATGTCGTTAATGGGGTTCTCCAACAAGCTCAGTGTATTGGTTAGCTGGGCGTCGAAGTATTTTGTGAGAAATACTGATAACAGACTAATAGTGCGGTTCTTTAATATGGAAACCCGCTCGCTCGATACTTCAAAATAGCTTACTTTGACTGTCCGTCCGGAAGTTTGCTCATATAGGCTGCTATTTCCCGTTCATTGGCATCAGGGCTTTGCGACAGCGAGTTGATGATATTCGTTTGTTCCTGTTCGCTTCTGTTCTGGCTCAGCTTCCTTTTGGCTTGCAGATCGGTTACTTCTATTTCAAAGGCAACAATGCCGTTCATCATTTTTAACCTGTATTGCTCCGGCAAGCTCTCCCATTGCTGTAAATAAGCCGATTCGAAAGCGTTTATGGTATGTTTGAGTAACTCCGTCTTTTGTGCAATATCATCCAATATGTGCGCTTTTCCATAAGCATGAACGGCAATATAGTTCCATGTAGGCACATTCTCCACCTTCCCGTAATTGTTAGGTGAGATATAGGCATGAGGCTCCGTGAAGATAACTAAGGAGGTATTCCCTTCTATTTCCTTCCACTGCGGATTTGCCTTTGCAAAGTGAGCTTGCAGGGTCAACTTATCGTTTTCCTCTTTTACCAGAAATGGCAAATGCGTTGCAACAGGTACACCATCCATCTGCGTAATGATTGTAGCAAAACTGTAGCGTTGCATAAATGCTACAATCTCTTGTCCGTCCGTAAATGAGTTAAAAGAAGGAATGTACATCGAGCTTAGTTGATTGAGTTAATTGGTTGATTGAGCTGAATGAGTTCAAACTTAATCAACTCAATCTAACCTAATCAACTTTAAACTATAATGATTCCAGCATCTGTTTCAATACTGCTTGCGCAGCCCAGACACGGTTGCCTGCTTGGTGGATCACTATTGAATTTTCTCCGTCCAGAATCTCGTCGGACAATTCAAGATTACGGCGAACCGGCAAGCAGTGCATCACCTTGGCATTGTTTGTATTTTGCAGGCTATCGTTAGTCAGCATCCAATCGTTATAACCATCGAATACTTTGCCATAAGGTTCATAAGCAGACCAGTTTTTTACGTAGATGAAATCAGCATCAGCCAAGCCTTCGTTCTGATCATGAGTAATAGTTGCACCCTGGGTAAAATCAGGGCATAATTCATAACCTTCTGGATGTGCAATGGTAAAATCTACATCAGCCTTACACATCCATTCCGCAAATGAATTTGGTACAGCCTGAGGTAATGCCTTTACGTGAGGAGCCCAGGTTAAAACCACCTTTGGACGAGGCTTGGTTTTCAGTTCTTCAATCGTTACCAGATCAGCCAGACTTTGTAAAGGGTGACGCGTAGCTGATTCCAAACTCACTACAGGGACACCGCAGTATTTCACAAACTTATTGAATATATCTTCGCTGTAATCTGCATCACGGTCTTTTAACCCCGGGAAAGAGCGCACCCCGATAATATCAACATACTCTCCCAAAACAGCAGCAGCTTCACGAATATGCTCTACAGTACCCCCATTCATTACGGCACCATCTTTCAGCTCTAATGCCCAACCTTCTTTATCTATATTCAACACCATTACATTCATGCCCAGGTTCATGCCTGCCTTTTGGGTACTTATGCGGGTACGTAAGCTAGGATTAAGGAAAATCAATCCTAAAGTTTTATTCTTACCCAAATGCTGATGTGCATATGGGTTTTGCTTTAAACTAAGCGCTTCTTTAACCAGTGCCTGAACGTCGGTTACATCGTTTACGGAGGAAAAAAGTTTCATATGCGACCGGGGTATTATTGTGTTATGGTTGAATGATTTAGAACAGTAGCGAATGCCTCCAAAAATCTATCAGCATGAGCTTTGGTCAGATTTAAAGCAGGTAACAACCTGATCACGTTTGGTTTAGCCTCACCTGTGAAAATATGATGCTTGAATAATAAATCTTTTCTTGCATGGGCCAGCTCTTCAGGCAGTTCAATGCCGATCATCAACCCACGGCCACGAACTTCCAGCACCTGGTCAAATTTCTTTAACTCATCTATCAGGTACCCGCCAACTGTTGCAGCGTTGTTCATCAGTTTATCCTGTTCCATAACTTCCAGTACTGCCAAACCGGCAGCACAAGCCAAATGGTTACCGCCAAAGGTCGTGCCGAGCATACCGTAAGCAGGCTGAATTTTTGGCGAGATAATAATGCCTCCAATAGGGAAGCCATTGCCCATGCCTTTTGCCATGCTGTAGATATCGGCATTTATTCCTGCGAAGTCATGAGAGAAGAATTTTCCTGTCCGTCCGTAACCGCACTGAACTGAGTCTGCGATAAACACCGCATTATGCTGATCGCAAAGCCACCTGATCTTCTGTAAAAAACTCACACTAGCTACCTGTATACCACCAACACCCTGTATCCCCTCTATGATGACGGAAGATACTTCATGCTCGTTAAATGCCTGCTCTAAAGCCGCCTCATCGCACCATGGCAAGAAGATCACGTTCTCGGTTTCATTAATCGGAGCAACAATCTTTGGGTTGTCGGTTACAGCAACTGCCAATGATGTCCGTCCGTGGAATGCTTTGCGGAAAGCTATTACTTTTTTCTTGCCATTGTAGAATGAGGCCAGTTTAAGCGCATTCTCATTTGCTTCAGCACCGGAATTGCACAAGAACAACTGATAATCATCTTTGCCCGAAACTTTGCCCAATTTCTCGGCCAACTCTTTTTGCAAAGGGATCTCAATAGAATTGGAATAGAATCCTATTTGATGTAACTGATCCTCCAATCGCTTTACGTAATGCGGATTGGTATGTCCGATTGAAATAACGGCATGACCGCCATACAGATCAAGGTACTCAGTTCCCTTGTCATCATAAACCAAACTTCCAACACCTTTTACAATGTTGATCGGATTGATTGGATATACATCAAATAGTTTCATTGTAGTACGATATTAAAAAGCTGTCGCTTTTAGTTTAAGTCCTGCGGTTTCATCAAGACCAAACAACAAGTTCATATTCTGAACTGCCTGCCCTGATGCTCCCTTTGTTAAGTTATCAATTATACTGGTGATCAATAGCTTGCTGCCGTGCTTGGCAACTTGTATAAAGCACTTGTTAGTATTAACCACCTGCTTTAAGTCAATATTACGTTTGGTAACATGCGTAAATGGATGACCTGCATAATAATCTTCAAATATCTTCAATGCTTCATCGCCTGATAAGTCGCTATCCATGTAAATTGAGGCAATAATCCCACGTGTATAATCACCACGATAAGGCACAAAATTTATTGTCCGTCCGTAACTGGGTTGAAGTTGATGTATCGATTGTTTGATCTCCTTCAAATGCTGGTGATCGAAGGCTTTGTAGATAGACAGGTTATCATTTCTCCACGTAAAATGCGTGGTGCTTGACAAACTCTGACCAGCTCCTGTTGAACCTGTTGTACCGGTAATATGCACTGCTTCATTCAATAAGCCCTTTGCCGCTAAAGGCAATAAACCTAATTGCAGACAAGTAGCAAAGCAACCTGGATTAGCCACGTTTTGAGCTGATTTTATAGCATCACGGTTTAATTCAGGCAAACCATAAACAAACTCACGATCATTGATCTTCGAGGATGCAGTCAATCTAAAATCCTGGCTTAAATCTATGATTTTAACAAGTGCAGGGATAGGGTTAGCATCCAAAAACTTCTTAGCGTCACCGTGTCCCACGCATAGAAATAATACATCAATATCATTGGATAATTCGCTGGCAAATTTCAGGTCAGTATCGCCGAATAGATCGGTGTGTACTTCATAAACATAGTTCCCTGCATTGCTTTTACTATGAGCAAAGGCAATCTCCACGCTAGGATGGTTTACCAGTATGCGCAGCATTTCGCCGCCAGTATATCCTGCACCGCCAACTATTCCCGCCTTTATTTTATTTGATGTTGATCCTGTCATTTTTTGTAGATGGTGTAGAGTAGAGTATGAATTCCAGGTCGGTCGTTTCCTTATTGCTGATGAAATGCTTTTGTCCTGGTTTTATTTCGATACCCTGTTCCGGCTTCAGTTCGCTTTCAACCCCGTCGATGGTGAAAGTTGCTTTGCCTTTGATAATAAAAAATACCTGGGTTGCCTTTTCGTGGTAATGCAACTGCTCGGCAGTATCTGGTGGCATCAATTCCTGCTTTACAGAAAGTTGATCGGTATCTATGAAGTTCCATCCATAGCAATCGTCGCCCCATTTATAGTGGCTCGTGCATTCGCTTTTTGAAAAGACAGGGTTATCCATTATTCTGATTGATTTACTTTGTGATAGATCATTACCTGGTTGCCAAATATTTTAGAAAAACCTTTAACATCCTCGCCGGTCCACGCATTGTTCATCTCGCCATAGCTTCCAAACTTGCTCGACATCAAATCATGTTTCGATTCAATGCCTGTTACCTGGAAGCGATATGGATTCAATTGAACAAATACCTTTCCGCTTACATTTTGCTGTGTGTCGGTTAAAAACGCCTCGATATTACGCATAATCGGGTCGTGGAACTGCCCTTCGTGCAGCCAGTTGCCATAGAACGAAGATAACTGATCTTTCCAGGAAAGCTGCCACTTGGTCAATACATGTTTTTCTAAGGTATGGTGCGCCTTGATGATCACCATCGGTGCAGCAGCCTCAAAACCTACACGACCTTTAATGCCGATAATGGTATCGCCCACGTGAATATCCCTGCCAATGCCATAAGGCTGCGCAATTGCCTGCAATGCCTGTATAGCTTGTGTGGGGTGACTATATCTTTGTCCATCCAATGCAACCAGTTCGCCTCTTTCAAATTCTAACTCGATATTTCTGGTGCCGGATGCTGTCATTGGCGTAGGCCATGCATCTTCCGGTAAGCCTAAATGCGAGGTTAACGTCTCTTTACCGCCAACTGATGTTCCCCAGATGCCTTTATTGATAGAATACTTAGCCTTCTCGAAGTTCATATCTACGCCATGCTTTTTCAGGTATTCGATCTCTTCCTCGCGGCTCAGTTTCAGGTCGCGGATGGGAGTAAGGATCTGTACATTTGGAATCAGAATGTTGAAGATCATATCAAAACGCACCTGGTCATTACCGGCACCTGTACTGCCATGTGCTACGTATTCAGCACCAATCTCTTTTGCATAATTGGCTATAGCTGTAGCCTGGCTTACACGCTCCGCACTTACCGAAAGGGGATAGGTGTTGTTTTTTAACACGTTACCGTAGATGAGGTATCGCACGCAGGTATTGTAGAAGTTCTCAGTCTCGTCAACCACATGGTGTGAAGTAACGCCCATGCGATAAGCACGCTGTTCAACATTATAAAGTTCATCAGCGCTAAAACCGCCTGTGTTTACAATCACCGAGTGAACCTCAAGGCCCAGATCACGTGTTAAATAAATGCAGCAGAATGAGGTATCCAAACCACCGCTGTAAGCCAATACTACTTTTTTCTTCATCGTTTTATTTGGGGTGAAAGCTGAGAATCAAAGATTCGTTATCCTAATAACATAGCTTTCAGTTCATTAATTGTTACTTTAATATTATTATTTATGTTTTGTCCGTCCATAACTGAGTAAAATATCCTGTCATGGCGAGGAACGAAGCAACCGCATGCTATACAGGGCGAAGATGCATAGTTCGCGATTGCCACGCTATCGCTGGCAACGACATAGGATAACCTCTCATCCCTTCAGTTCGAAACTAAACTTCTCCATCCGCCTTTTTATCGCATTCTCAATACGCTCCAAAAGGGTAGCCTTATGGGTGATCCTTTTCATCTTGTCCTCCTGTTCCTTTTGCTTTTCCGCCGGATCAAACAGCATAGCAGTGCACATGCAGTTTTTGCGGTCCTTACTCATCAGGATATCATAGTTCACGCAGCTTTTGCACCCCTCCCAAAATTTCTCATCCTGGGTAAGTTCAGAGTAGGTTACGGGTTCGTAACCAAGATCAGAATTAATCTTCATTACAGCCAGTCCAGTGGTCAAACCGAATATCTTAGCATCAGGGTATTTAGTACGTGACAGCTTGAATATCCTTTCCTTGATCGCCTTAGCCAGCCCTGACTTGCGAAAATTTGGGTTAACGATCAAACCTGAATTAGCTACGAACTCACCGCTCCAGGTTTCGATATAACAAAAACCTGCCCAGGTACCGTCTTTATGAAAAGCGATAACCGCCTTGCCTTCCAGCATTTTATTGGCTACATACTCGGCTGAACGTTGCGCAATACCTGTACCTCGTGCCTTAGCCGACTCAGCCATTTCATCACAAATCTGTTGTGCAAAATCGACATCCTGCGCTGATGCAACCCGAATATCAAAATCTTGTATAGTCATTTAAGTAGTAAGAATTAACGTTAAAATTGAAGCGTTGCCGCCAATACGTAATAGATGGATTTTTGTTGATGAAGTTTAAAAATAAATACTTCATCATAATGGGTTATTAGCAGAGCGTAAATTAAACCCGGGGGATATAAAGCCTTCGTCGTGAAGGGGCATACTCAAACACAGGTGCAACCAAAGCAACAGTGGCCGGGGCAAATATGGCCCTGACAACGGTGTTAAATATGCTTTGCAGTTTCATTTTAAAAGCGTGTTTTAGTTACTTTTTAATTTTCTGCAAAGTATCGCATTAATTTTTATTTATGCAAGAAAAAATTTTACTTATTGCGCTATGGTGATATTGTTGTATTGACATATTGCTAAAATGGGATATTGTTGCTTTGTTTTATTGTTAAATTGTTGTGCACCTGCATGATGTAATTAAACAAGCCCACACAATCAACAATTCAGCAATACAACAATTCAACGTTTAGAAACGATATCATTCGCAATCATCTCCGCATGTATGCGCGAGTTTTCGATGAACCATAAATGAGTATCCATGCCGCCGCAAACTACACCGGCAAGGTAGATGCCCGGCAGGTTGGTTTCCATGGTATCATGGTTATACTGAGGAATGCATTTGGCATCCGTTGAAAGGTGTATGCCAATCTTTTTCAAGAACTCAAAATTGGGCCTGTAACCAGTCATCGCCATTACAAAATCGTTAGGGATGGTTAATAATCCATCAGGGGTTTGTATATCCACATCGTGTTCACGAATAGCAGTCAGGCTGGAGTTAAAATGGGCCTTAATGCTGCCTTCTTTAATACGATTGATAATATCAGGCCGTACCCAGTATTTTACCCGGTGACTTACTTCTTCACCTCTGATAACCAATGTCACCTCGGCACCTTTGCGAAAAGTTTCCAAAGCCACATCAATAGCCGAGTTGCTTGAGCCTACCACGACTACCTTTTGTAAAGCATAAAAGTGAGGGTCTTTGTAGTAATGCATCACCTTTGGCAGATTCTCACCGGGAATATCCAGCTTTACGGCGATATCATAAAAGCCAGTTGCTACGATCACATTCTTCGCCTCATATTTACCGCGCGAAGTAGTGACGGTATAATGTTTGTCCGTCCGTATAACTGTAAGAACTTCCTCAAATAAATTCACTTTAATATGATTGGAGAAAGCTACGCGGCGGTAATACTCCAGCGCTTCGGCGCGGTTAGGTTTATTGCTGATGGTAACAAACGGTATCCCGCCGATCTCCAGTCGCTCAGAAGTGCTGAAGAAGGTCATGGTAGAAGGATAGTTGTATAACGAGTTGGCAAGGCACCCTTTTTCAATAATAATGTAGTTTAAATTAGCTTTTTTTGCCTCCAGGGCACAAGCCAAACCAATGGGGCCACCGCCTATAATGAGTATATCGAGCATTAGCGTTATTTTTATTTATTCCCGTCATTGCGAGGAGTGAGCGACGAAGCAATCCTCGATTAGCATAGCGGCTATACAAGTTCTGCACCTTTTTCCCTTCGCTCTGTATAGTTTGAGATTGCTTCTTCACGGCTCAGCCCGTTCATCGCAATGACGCGTGGGTTATGTCTATTCTAAAAATTCTTCACCAGCACATCGTCATAAGCTGGTGTACGGTTAAAAACCGACCGTGCAAAGGTGCATGTGGGTAATATTTTAAACTGATTTTCGCGGGCATATTTTACACCGGCCTCTACCAGTTTCTCACCCATATGATGGCCTTGCAGCTTCTCGTCCACCTCGGTATGGTAAATGTTCATTACCCCATCGCGTATCAGGTAGCGCATTTCACCTAAACGGTTGCCATTATCATCGATATAAAAAACACCTGTGCGGTGATGTTCTTCTTGTTTTATTTCCATAGGTTGAACCTTGATTTACAAGAATAAATGATTGCCATAAGTAATAGCACAATAATAATGTAAACTTTTAAAAAAATGTTATGGAGCTTAGTAAGGAATTCTGAAAATCCTTGAAATCAGGCGAATTAAGGTCCAGAAAAATGAAGAAATAAAAAAAGGGTAAGCTACTTTTATCGCACCGCTACAACCCTCTACCCTTGCTGCGTTCCCACCCTGGGGGAGTTCAAGAGGAGCTGGTCGTAAAAGACTTACCCCGGCGCAAATATAGACAAAAGGTTGAATTGGGGTTAAGAAAAAGTTATTTTTTAAGGGAAATGGGGAAAGGGGAAGGGTAAAAGGTTAAAGGTGAATGGATAAAGTGATAAAAAAACCTACAGTCGGGTGTTACACTAAGCTCAGTCGAAGTGTAGTTTGTAGGGCTCTGCCCGCCAATGTTTCGAAAACCTCAACATGACAACGCTCATCTGCGCTTCTACTTTAAAATAATTTGATCTGTTGATTCGCCCTATAATTACCCGTAAGTGGTTTGGTTGACGTTGCTTTTGGCAGCGTTTCACTCACTAAATGCCTTGCTTCAAAAGGTATCTCCATCAGCACTTGCCAATGCACGAAGGTGTTTAATGCCTCACGTTGCAGGATGGTGAGTTTGCTTACTTCAAAATCCTGTACCCATTTTATTTTGCGGAGATGAGGCCATAGTTTATCAAAATCATTCCTATGGATGTTCCGGGCTATAGGGATATGCGGCACCAGGTAATCCTTTATGTTGAGACTCTTTTTAAGGGCCTTGACCCATTGCGTGGTAAATGCTGACGATTGTATTTTAGCATACACTGTGCGGTATTCCTCGCCATGATTAAAGAAATCGAACCCATCAATAACCAGCGTAGCTGGGGGCAACAGTTTTATATTAGCTTTTAATGCTGCCAGTTCAGGCTCAGCCATGTAGGGCTTGCGGCGGGGCATAGGTTTTATGCTGATGTGAGCCGTTGAATACATACTATCGTAATGGCCTATGATATCAGCGGATTGCTGTTTGTATTTCTCAATCTGCTCGCAAACATCCTCTGAAGGTGAGAGAATGATCAAATAATCTGTATACCCTTTCATACCGTTATTTTTTTGAGGGATATAAATATGCTAATATTTTTAGCATATATCCAAATAATTTTTCACATTTGTACAGTGGAAGCCAAGCGGTATATCATGCATATCGATCTCGACTCGTTCTTCGTGTCGGTGGAGCGTAAGTTCAATCCTGAGCTGATAGGTAAACCTATTATCATTGGCGGCAATGCGCAGCGTGGTGTAGTAGCGAGTTGCAGTTATGAAGCACGTCAATATGGGGTGCACTCAGGTATGTCATCACGGGACGCGTTTAAGTTATGCCCACACGCTATTTCGGTACGCGGTAATCATCATTTGTATTCAGAAGCATCGACAGAAGTAACCAAGATCATCGACGATATGGTACCTCTCTATCAAAAGGCTTCGGTTGATGAGTTTTATATCGACCTGACAGGTACGGACCGGTTTTTTAGTCCTTATAAGCTGGCATCAGAGGTGCGTCAACGCATTATTCGCGAAACACAGCTACCTATATCCTTCGGGTTGGGATCAAGCAAAACCATCGCTAAAATGGCCACCAACAAGGCTAAGCCGAATGGCCAGTTATTTATACCACATGGCTGCGAGATGCAGTTCCTTGCGCCGTTACCCATATCAGCCATACCGGGGTTAGGGGAGAGCACTGCAAAAAAGGTATACGAATATGGCATTGAAAAAATAGGCGACCTGCAACGGGTTGACCTGCGTTTTTTGCAAACCCTATTCGGCAAGAATGGCTTATGGATGTATAATAAGGCCAGGGGACTGGATCCGGCAGAGATCATACCGCATGCTGAACGCAAATCCATATCCACCGAACAAACCTTCAGTCGCACTATATCGGACGAGCGGAGATTAGAATCCATACTGGTATCCATGACGGAGGAACTATCATCCAAGCTGCGGCGAGAGAATAAACTGGCATCGTGCCTGGCTATCAAGATACGTTATGCCAATTTCGAGACACATACCCAGCAGGAAAAGATTGCCCTAACAGCGGCAGAGCATATCCTGATACCTGGCGTTAAAAATCTACTCAAAAAAGCATGGAATAATCACCGACCTGTAAGGTTAATAGGCCTGAGGTTAAGTCAGCTTTGCACCGGCAGCTACCAGATAAATCTGTTTGAAGATAATGAGGAGCAGATCAGGCTATACCAGGCAATGGATAAGATCAATTTCAAGTTTGGCGATAAAACAGTATGTCGTGCTGCCGGTATGGAGATCGGGACAAGGAATTTCAATCCGTTTATGAGGGGTTAGGATCAGAAAGCTGAAAGACCAAAGCTGAAACCTCTTTATAGCGATTACTCTTAGCTTTAAGCTTTTCGCCTTCGGCTTTAAGCTACATCACCCAAAGCTCGTCTTTATTCTTATCAGCATAACCCCATTCTTCATTATTTAACTCTTTCGGCTTAATGCTGTCATCTTTCAGGACGATAACTATCATCGATATAAAAATAACTGGAAATGATAAATATAATATCCCGGTTAAGATAAGGGAAGATGAATAATTGGGTATGACATACAACCCAATGAGATAAATTGTTGCCCAGATTACTGCGGTGGTGGCTTTCATAACATTGTCGTTTTATTGGTAACAACTGATTAATTATGAAGTTTTAATATTTGTCAATAGTGGTGTATCACAACTCCTTCCTCATTAAAATATCGGTCTGCTCATCTTTTCCCACCCAGAATTTATGGTTACCGAAAGGTTTGAACCCATTGCGCTCATAAAAACGTTGTGCCGCCTGGTTATGCTCCCATACACCAAGCCAGATGTAGAGCTTACCTTCGGTTTTTGCTTTATCAATAGCATAGTCCAATAACTGATTGCCTATTTTTTTACCTTGCTGACTGGCCAATACATAAATACGCTCAACCTCAACTGCATTCTCATCCTGCATCTCCGTTTGTGCCAATGAATAATTAAGCTTCATATAACCCACTTTTTCATCATCAATAATGGCAAAATAGAATTGCGAGTACGGATTTTGTAACTCACCCGACAGTTTTTGACTGGTGAACGCTACAGAGGTATAAGCTTCAAAATCATCCTTATTGTTCAGGTGCTCAAAGGCATCGTAAAAGGTTTTACGGGACAATAATAATAACTCCTCAGTTTCGGACGGACGGACAAGACGTATGGTAACCATTTTTAATTTGAAAATGTGTTGATTTGAAAATTTGAAGATGCTGCAAATTTAATTTTCAAATCTTCAAATTGGCTAATCTTCAAATCAAATTATTCAAACTGCTCCTGCAACCGCTCTAATCGATCGATGATCAGGTTCAGCTTTTCTTCCTGGCTTTTGAAGATGCGCTTTTTGTAATAGAAAGTGAGGAATAATATCCAGATGACGGTGAAGCTATAAAACCCTATTCGATAATAAATGGATGCATTGCCCAGTATTTCGACTAAGTAGAGCGATAATCCAAGGCTGATGAGCATTACATACAGGTAATAAAACCACCCGGCTATTTTGGCCTGATCTTTTTGGTATTCTTTCAGGTCTTGCAGGTAATCGGAAGGATTTTGAGTGGCGTCATGCTTGCTCAGGATACGATAATTGCGGATGATACGGGCGGCATAAGCCATCATGGTCAACAACATTATGAACAGCCCTACATAGGTTAACCACTGAAACACAAAGAAAATAGTAATAATAAACGTAAGCGCTACCATAACCACCATTGCCACTATACCCCAGTACAGCTGACTGGTGATACTGCGTACTCCTTTTTTTACCTGCTTCAGCGTCTCCTCCACTGAAAGCTGCTCCTGCTTTGGCTGTCCCTGCCAAACGGACATCAAATGATCAAAGTCTTTCATAGTGGTTATACAACTCTGTTAATTTTTGTTTAATACGATGTATTTTCACCCTCAGGTTGCCCTCTGATATGCCCGATATATCGGCTATTTCAGGATAAGGCACTTCATCCAGCACCATAGTAATAATAATTCTTTCTGATTCTTCTAACTTAGATATACACTTATAAAGCAGCGCTACCTGCTCATTCTTCTCTGAGTATTCTTCTCCCTTACTTTCAGCAAACTGAGGTGTTATTTCATCCTTAGCCTGTCGTTTTTCAGACCGTAGGTAGGTTAAACAGGTGTTTACAGCAATACGATAGATCCAGGTGGATATTTGCGCCTGGTTACGGAATTTCTCCAGGTTTTGCCATACTTTTAAAAAAGTCTCCTGTAGCAGGTCATTCGCGGCATCATCATCGCCGGTATAACCATAGCATAAATGGTATATCTTTTTTGAATTAGCTTCAAATATTTGCTTGAAGACTGCTTCTCTGGTATCCAATTCAGTTAACTTTTTTAGTTTTTAGATAGGTTAAAGGGGTAATTTGTTACAACAGATAATCGTTCATATTTAGCCATCGTAGTTTTTCTTCAGCCTCGCCAACCATATTGTTAAAATCCTGGCTGTAATCGAACTGAAGATCTTCGTGCAATTTAGTTATGGATTTGCGTATTTTATCTAATTGACGGGTAAATATTAACCGCAGGGGTTTGTAGGTTGATGATGCCCGCTTATCTACATACTGCACGTAATTACGGCAAAAATTGATAAGTACTTCAACCTCAGCCTCACTGGATGCCATAAACTTGATGTATTTACCTAACAGCCTCAGTATTTTCCGCAGACTTTTTGCCAGCTGATAATTATTATATGGCAGCTGACTAAACATTAAACCACTTTCGGCCATCAGGGCATCGATAAAAGCACGCTCGTTATCCGCATCAAATAACAGGTAGCCTGTTAGCTCCTTATTCTCTTTTTTGTACCGAACCAAGCGCAGGCAAAGCTCTGTCAGCTGGGAATTATCCAGGTGCTGAAGTTCTTTTTTTATCTCCGCAATGCCATAGTTTGGGATGCTCATGCCTCTAACATCATTATTTTAGCAAATAGTTGTAGTTTCGCACTTTCATTTTTATGCACAAAAGCAGGCTTACCCTATACATCATTATCGCATTGGTGCTCGGCGTTGCAACCGGATATGTTTACAATGTTAAAGTAATTGACGACCTGAACAAAAAAATAAGCGTTGCCGACGCGAATATAAAAACAATTGATGCACATGTAGCAGGATTAAAAGATACCACTGCAAAGGAGTACAAGCAACTCAAATCGCAAAGAGCAAGTTTGGCGCAGTTACGGACCGACAAAAATACCGAACGTGATAACAAGCTGGAAGGCTTCACCATTTTGAGCGATATCTTTCTGCGGTTGATTAAGATGATCGTAGGTCCGCTGGTATTCACCACGTTAGTAGTAGGCGTGGCCAAAGTGGGTGATATAAAGGCTGTGGGCAGGATAGGGGGAAAGACGCTATTGCTATTCATTACAGCCACGTTTGTATCACTGTTGCTGGGTATGGTGTTGGTAAATTTATTTGAACCGGGCGGTTCTATCCATTTATCATTACCTGAAGGTCATTTGAGCGTAGATGTTAAAAAAACGGCCATATCATTTAAAGATTTTATCGGTCACGTCTTTCCGAGAAGCTTTACAGAGGCAATGGCGAATAACGAAATATTGCAGATTGTGGTATTCTCGCTATTCTTTGGTGCAGCAACGGCCGCTATTGGCGAAAAAGGGGAGATCATCATCAAATTCCTCGACGCCGTAGCCCATGTGATCATGAAGATAACCGGCTATGTGATGAAAGTTGCCCCGATTGCAGTATTTGGCGCCATAACGGCGGTAGTGGCTAAGGAAGGCTTGGGTATTATTTCAACCTATGCGTCGTTTATCAGCGAATTTTATTTTTCACTGCTTTTGCTTTGGTTGCTGATAGTTGCCGGAAGTTTCTCCGTATTAAAAGGCCGGGCATTTACATTGCTGAATAACATTAAGGATGCCGTTTTAGTGGCATTCAGCACATCAACCAGCGAAGCAGCTTATCCAAGATCGTTGGAAGAATTGGAGAATTTCGGCTGCAGCAATAAGATCGTGAGCTTTGTTTTGCCGTTGGGTTATTCATTCAATTTGGTTGGCTCGATGATGTATATGACCTTTGCTTCGCTGTTCCTGGCGCAGGCTTATGGCATACACCTGGGTTTTGGTCAGCAATTATCCATGCTGTTGATGCTGATGCTGATGAGCAAGGGCATGGCAGGTGTCCCACGCGCAGCATTAGTAGTGGTGGCAGGAGCAATCGGCATGTTCAATATTCCCGAAGCGGGTTTGGCCTTGTTGTTAGGTATCGATCCTTTATTGGATATGGGAAGATCAGCAACCAATGTTTTAGGCAATGTAATGGCTACAGCAGTAGTAAGCAAATGGGAGAATCAGCTAGGCGATGGCATCCCGGTAGCAAATAACGATTTGTAATTTTTAAAATCAATAATTCAATAATTCACTAATTAAAATAACATGAGAGATTCACGCTCGAAAAGAATATTCATGGCCTGTGCTGTAATTGTGCCCTTTGTGGCCTACTGCGTTTATTATTATGCGCATGTTTTTAAAAACGCACCCTATAAATTCAGCGAATTTGAATCGATGACATTTGAATACGGCCCCGGCGCTGATAGTCTTATCAACAAATACAGCTCAAAGACCGGCCAATATCAATATGTAGATAACCGTGATTCAATCCTTAAAATGAACCTCCATCTACCAAAAGAAGAGCTTTTATACCTGCACCGCAAAGCTGCAGACCTGGGTTTCTGGGATTTCCCAAATGTAGAGATAGGTGATACGACTCAAAGACGTAACGGTATGCGGCCGCTGCGCTATGTTATCGAGTTTAAATATAAACGTAAAACCAAGAAGGTAATTTATGATGAGTCGTTTAGTGGCGATGAGCGATTGAAAGATGCTAATCAGCGTCTGATAAAAGAGATAAAGCGGGTTCTGGCTAAGGAAGAAGGGAAGGAGAAATAGTTGATTAGGTCAAGTAGTTGATTAGGTCCTTAAAAAACTCAATCTAACTCAATCTAACTCAATCAACTTAATCCAACACTTTACTCAAAAAAGTATTGCTATTTAAAAACAGAATAACTACATTTGCACCTCGAATTTTTAAACAAATTAATTAATAACCATGTACGCAATAGTAAGTATAGCCGGACAGCAATTTAAAGTTGCTAAAGACCAGCAGATCTTTGTACACCGTTTACAGGGAGATGAAGGCGCTAGTATTGAATTTGACAATGTGTTATTAGCAGAAAACGAAGGCAAATTCAAATTAGGAACTGATTTGAAAAATGCTAAAGTATCAGCTAAGATCGTGTCTCATTTAAAAGGTGATAAAGTAATTATCTTCAAAAAGAAAAGAAGAAAAGGTTACAAAAAGAAAAACGGTCACCGTCAACAATTTACCAAAATAGAGATCACTGGTATCACATTATAATTTAAGGTTTTAAACGTGGATTCTTAGTGATCCAATAAAAAATATAAGAAATGGCACACAAAAAAGGGGCCGGTAGCTCACGAAACGGCCGCGAGTCGCATAGCAAACGTTTAGGTATCAAGATTTTCGGTGGTCAGCCTGCAATTGCTGGCAACATCATCGTACGTCAGCGTGGTACCCCGCACAATCCTGGCGAGAATGTTGGCTTAGGTAAGGATCATACCTTATTTGCATTAGTTGATGGTACAGTGATTTTCAAAAAGAAAGCTGATAACCGTTCATACGTTTCAGTAATACCTTTTGAAGCTGCACCTGTAGTTGAAGCTCCAAAAGCAAAACCTGCTGCAAAGGCTGAGAAGAAAGCTGTAGAAGCACCGGTTGCTGAAGCTCCAAAGGCTGAAACTAAAAAAGAAGTTGCTCCCGCTGCTGAAGTTGCTGAAGAAGCACCCAAAGCGAAGAAAGTTGCTGCTCCAAAAGCAAAAAAGACTGATAAAGAAGAAGGCGCTGAGTAATCAGTTCTTTATAAAATACAAAGCCCCGGTCTGATGCAGATCGGGGCTTTTTGATTATTTTTAATTTTTATTCCTATGGTTTAAACTCAACCATGGCAACGAACTGAACTCTAACGGCCTTTTCATTTTGCATACCGGGATTCCATTTAGGGCTATTTTTAACCAGTCTTATCGCCTCTATATCGCAAGCACCGCCTATTCCTCTAACTACCTTTGAATTAGCAATAGTTCCGTCTTTTTCGACAATAAAGGTTACAAACACTTTGCCTTTACGCCCATCTGTCTTATCTTTTTCCGGGTACTTAAGATTTTCCTTCACATAATCCAACCATTTTTCCATTCCACCTGGAAAACTCGGTGGCTGTTGTACCGCAACAAAAATAGTGGAATCAGTTATTGGGCGTTGCCCTGGATCGTTCAGTTCTTCACTTTGCTTTACATTGTTGGTTGTTTGCGCTTTTACAATAGTAAAAGACGCAAGCACAATAATTGTGATAAAGGCTTTTTTCATATTATTCTATTATAATCTTCTTGATATAAAACACTTCAGGGTCTATAATAGGTATCGATTTGCTTTCTACACGCAAACCTTTGACATCTACTATTGATCGCTTAGTACCGGCATCGGTTGTAATATCAAGAGGTAATTTCATATCGATATTCTGAAGTTGTATGAGATATTTATTAGCTGGAAGTGTTTTGATATGTATCTCTAATTTATTGGTTGTTCTTAAGTAGAGGTCAAACAATGGCTTCAGATTATATCCGGCTTGTTTGGTGAAAAACTGCTCAACGTCATCGGTACTTACCAGGTTATCGTAGGTGTACTGCGGACTGGTTACAAACTTCTTTAACGTTGGAAAGAAAAGACTATCGCCCATCACATAACGGAGCGTATGCATAAAGAAAGCACCTTTTGTGTAAATATCACCAATGTAGGCAGCCTCTTCATCCATATCAGGATGCTGAACGATGGGCAATTTGTTCTCAAAACTAAAAATGCTCTTCTGAAATATTTTGTTATAAGCTTCTTCACCGTCAAACTCACGGGTATAAAGTGCATCGCCAAATGAGCAGATACCTTCATGGATCCAGTAATCGGCCCAATCCTTTGCGGTTACTTTGTTGCCCCACCATTCATGCCCAAACTCGTGGTGCATTAGCCAATCATAATCCTCACCACCGATTTTTGTGTAACGAAATTTATTGCCATAAGCCACCATGGTTTGATGCTCCATGCCCAAATGGGGCGTTTCCGCCATCGCGATCTTCTCTTTCCAGAAAGGATACTCGCCAAAATACTTTTCCTGCTCATGAATCGTTTTGACGAATACATCCAGGAAATGTTCAGCTTTATCGGCGTGCTCTTTTAAAACATAAAACTGCACTTTGGTTTTATTTCCGTCGCAGGTGGTGTAGGGTCTGCTGAAAACTTTATAATCGCCCACATTAAATATGATGCTATAATTATTTATCGTGTAATTGGTTTTCCAATGGTAAGTGGCAGTCTGACCAGATTTGGTAACGTTTTGCAACACACCAGGACCGGCAACGACGAGGCCTTTAGGAATAGTGATGATCATATCCACGCCTTCGTTGGGTTCATCAGAAGGATGATCTTTACAGGGGAAATACAATTTACCGCCAGCACCTTCGGCTGTAATAGCCATCCATTGATGGCCGGTTGAATCTTTCGACCAGATAAAACCGTCGTCCCAGGGTGGCCGGCGTGCTACGTGCGGCTTGCCACCATAATATACGCGAACGATTGCAATACCCGTCTGTAATTCTCCGGCAGGGTGAATAGAAATAAGATTGTGTTTATAGTCAAAATGTTCAGTTTTTCCGTTCACCAATACCTTGCTGACATTTAATGAGTCCATCAAATCAAAAAGCAGAACGTGGGTTGGTTTTGCCATGTTTACTTTGATCTCGGTATAACCGCTGATAACATGCTCCGCAAAGTCGACATTCAGCGCAATCGTGTAGTGCCTTACATCCATAATGGCCTGCTCAGGCTTTAATTTGCCGCCATTGGTGAGGGTTTGGGCGCTGACTGAAAATATTGAAAGGCAAAACAGAGATAGGAGAAAAAGGAATGATTTCATCCTTTAAATATAATTAATTCTCAATTCTCCCGAACCATCAATCCATCGGCAAAGTCGCGCAGGTATTGTTTACGGTTTTCGGGCTGAGTAATAGTGTCTAAAGCAGCAAACGCTTTATCAGCATAGTTATGCATGGCCTCTTCTGCGCGACGCCTCACTTGCAGCTGACTATAAATCTCAGTCACAGCCACAACCTTTTCTTTAGGATCTGCATTGGAAATGGTCAACCATTTTTTCAACTCAGCCTTTTGAACGGCATTAGCCAGCTCCAGCGCTTTAAGTAGTAAATAGGTTTTTTTGTTAGACATGATATCCCCTCCAACCTGTTTCCCGAATTTTTCAGGGTCGCCGTACACATCTAAAATATCATCCTGTAATTGGAAAGCGACGCCCAATTGTTCACCGAAATCGTGAAGTAAAACAGCTTCCCTGTCGCTAGCCCCGCCGATTAATGCCCCGATTTTTAATGCTCCGCCCAATACAACGGCTGTTTTCAGGCGTATCATGTTAATGTATTCATCAATGCTCACATCATTCCGGGTTTCAAACTCCATGTCCAGTTGCTGACCTTCGCAAACACCTACCGCAGTTTCATTAAAAATATTGAGGATAGGCCTTAACAAATGCTGATCTACATTCATCATCAACTTATAGCCCTCGATCAGCATCACATCCCCCGAAAGTATGCCTACATTATTATTCCAACGCTCATGAACCGTCGTTTTGCCGCGGCGTAATGGTGCATTGTCCATGATGTCATCATGCATCAGCGTAAAGTTGTGAAACACCTCGATAGCCAGAGCAGGAGAGATAGCCTTGTTAACATCGCCACCAAAAAAATCACACGCCATCAATAGAAGGGCAGGGCGCATACGTTTTCCACCTAGTGAGAGAATATATTTTATCGGCTCATATAACTCTGCAGGATAAGTAGGAAAAGTAAGTTTTTCAACCTCATTGCTAATAATAACCTGCAGATCGTTTAATTTCTTCATGTCTATTTATTTGTTGATCGGTATTCTGTCAAACCACGTAACTCAACCAACCGATCAACTATCTAATTAATAATCTCTGTCCTGTATAAGGGAAAAATCTATTTGCTTTTTGGTAAGATCAACGTTTTTAACCTTGATCTGCACTTCGTCTCCCAGTCTATAGACCTTCTTTTTACGTTGGCCAATTATAGCATAATTTTTTTCATCCAGTGTATAAAAATCGTCAGCTATATCGCGCAGGCGTATCATACCCTCGCATTTGTTGTCGATAATTTCCACATACATACCCCATTCGGTAACACCCGAGATAATACCGGTATAAATCATTCCGATCTGGTCTTTCAGGAATTCTGCTTGTTTATACTTTACTGACGATCGTTCAGCATCGGCTGCCTTCTTCTCCATTTGAGAACAATGCTGGCAAAGTTTTTCGTAAAACTCTGCATTGGCCGATTGTCCTCCATTCAAATAGTGGAATAACAACCTGTGCACCATCACATCCGGGTAACGGCGGATGGGAGAGGTGAAATGCGTATAGTGATCAAATGCAAGTCCGTAATGGCTGGTGGCTTTGGTGGTGTAAATAGCCTTAGCCATAGATCGTATAGCCAATTGTGTCAGAACGTTTTGCTCTTTTTTACCTTCCACATCCTCCATCAGGAAATTGAGTGACTTAGCTATCTCCTTATCTGATTTGGTGTTTATGCGATAACCAAACCTTGCTGCAAATTGTGCAAAGCTGGCCAGACTATCCGGCTTAGGCGAGTCGTGCGTACGATAAACAAAGGTGTATTTATGCTTTCCTTTACCTTTTTTGCTTACAAACTCAGCCACTTTACGGTTTGCTAACAGCATAAAATCTTCGATTAGTTTATGGGCATCCTTACGCTCCTTTACATATACGCCTGTTGGCCTGCCTTTTTCATCCAGCTTAAATTTTACTTCCGTGGTTTCAAAGCTGATGGCGCCATTTTTGAATTTACGGTCACGAAGTTTGTGCGCGAGTGCATTTAATTTTAATATCTCTTTATCAAACTCTCCTGATTCATCTTCAATAATTTGCTGCACTTCCTCGTAAGTAAAGCGGCGGTCAGAATGAATAACGGTCTTACCAAACCATTCATTTACTATGTGCGCTTCTTCGTTTAATTCAAAAACTGCTGCAAAGCAAAGTTTATCTTCTTTTGGCCTGAGTGAGCATAAGCCATTTGATAATCTTTCAGGCAACATCGGTATCACCCTGTCGACGAGGTAAACTGAAGTGCCTCGCTCCAGCGCTTCTTTATCCAAAGCAGAATCTGGCTGAATGTAGTGGGCCACATCGGCGATGTGTATACCCACTTCATAATTGCCATTGGGCAAATATTGAAATGATAGCGCATCATCAAAATCCTTTGCGTCAAATGGGTCGATTGTAAAAGTTAATATCTCTCTAAAATCACGTCTTCTGGCAATTTCATCTGCGGTAATTACATCGGGTATTTCTTCTGAATCCAGCTCTACTTCTTTCGGGAACGACAATGGGAAACCATACTCAGCCAGTATAGCATTCATTTCCGTATCGTTCTCGCCCTGCGTACCTAATACATGCTTGATACGACCAACGGGGTTCTTAGCTTCAGGTGGCCAGTCGGTAATTTCAGCGATGGCTTTTATTCCGTTTTTTGCACCATTCAGTTCATTAATCGGAATAAAAATATCATGCATCATTTTCCGGTCGTCAGGAATAAAGAACGCAAAACGGTCCGACAGTTTCACAATGCCTGTAAACTCCATCTTATTGCGATGAAGTATTTCAATTATTTCGCCTTCTTTGCGTGCACCTTTACTTTTCGCATATACATATACTTTTACCCGATCACCATTAAGTGCATTGCGAAGTTTGCGCGGAGCTACGTAAATGTCGGTTTCGTCTTCATCATCCGTAACAATAAAAGCCGATCCGTCATTAGTCATATCGACTACACCTTCAATAAAGGTTTTCAGTTCCCGTAGTTGAAACTTACCATTCGAAACTTCCTTAAGGACGTTCTTTTTAGCCTCGTCCTTTAATATTTCAAGTATGATCTCCCGATCTTCAGTATTATGGATATTTAATTTGGCTGAAACCTGTTTGTAGTTCCAGGAGGTATTTCTGTTTTGCTCAAACACATCCAGTACCATTTGGGTGAGTACTTGTTTGATGGATGAGTTCTTTTTATTTTTAGACATAGATAGAATTTACAGCCAAAGGTACAAAGATTGTTGCATGAATTTGGGTATTACAATTAATGCAGACACTGCAGCATTCCACCCTCGCATTCCGTTTATTAAATAAAATCAAAGCTATTTTTCTTCCATAATTTTTACCCCCCAGGCTCCGATCTCCATTTTATTTTTAGTGGAGATTTCAGCACCACTCAATAAATCTTTCCCGGACTTGTAAGAATAAGTAAACACGGCAGGACTTGCGGAATAGTTGAAATAATAGTGAATTGCTTTGCCGTATTGATTAATACCTGATTTTACAACGAGAGGAAATTTAAGTTCCTGATTGGCACCCCACAGACCGGCTGATTTAATGACATTTTCTACAACTTTTTCGGTTATAGCCTCACTCGTGATACAACCAATATAAGTAGCCATGCCTTTCCCGTAACTGTTTTGTGTGATGGCTGCATATTTACCCCAAACCGGGTGATCATAGTAAGCCAGCACCTTCGCTGTTTTTGGAGTGATAAGCTCCATAAAAGTATTTACGGTATTATCCTTGCCTGCATGAAATGGATCGTCCTTTAGGCCCACGTGCTCAGGAGTTGTAAACTGACTGTAGGTGATACCGCAGGCTTCGCTGATAATACCAGGCTGTACCGAAGTGCGTACCTTTACATTCTGATCGGAAAAGCCGCTTTTGAAAGTACAAAGGATATGCCCGCCATTCTTGACAAAATTGTTCAACCGGATCAGCAGGCTATCGGGAGCTGCGTACAAAGCCGGCACAATAATCAATTTGTAGTTTTCTAAAGTATTACTGGATGGGTCAACAAAATCAACCCCAACGTTGATCTTATACAGAGCATCATACAATGAGCGCAAGATATCGTTGTAACTTTCTCTAGCTCCCCAGCCAAATGAGAAGGCATTAAATCCGGTCAACGCTTCGTTGCTGAATAAAATGGCAACATCATTTTTCTTCTTTAGATTAATAAGGTGCGAACTTAACCTATTAAAATCGGCCCCGATTGTTTTTGCTTCCTCATAAGTAGGATTGGGTTCAAAATCATGGCTCAACAAGCCCTTCCAGTAAGTCTCGGCCGAGTTGTGTATCGAGTGCCAGTGCCAATACTCCACCATATTCGCTCCTGAAGCCAGATGGCTAAACGCCTGTAAATAAAGCTGACCGGGATAAGGCACCCACTGTGCGAAGCCTTGCGCCTCGGTTTCCATTACCAGATAATTTTGCCCCCCTTTCATGGACCGGCCAAGATCGCCGCCAAAAGATATCTCCATGCCGGTCAAATGATCCTGCGAAGGATGATAAATATCCACACCAGCGATATCCAACGCTTTAGAGGCAGCAAAATGATCTACCTCCGGTTGTATACCATAAGAATAACCATGCCAGTCAAAATCAAAATTTTGCGTGATAAACTGATCCGGATGTTTATACTCTCTTACAATACCAGCCTGCCAGGCCAGGTAATCCGTTACCAGTTTACGTTGAAACTTATAAAACTCGGAAGTAAGACTGGCATTGATACTTCCGTTAACCGAAGGAAAATCATCCCAGTTATTTATCCGGTTACTCCAGTAATCTAACCCAAAAGCTTTGTTAACGGTATCCAGCGACTTAAACTTTTCCTTCATGTAGTCCACAAAAAGCCTCTGAACATTCGGCCCGCTGGTGCCATAAGCTTTGGTTTCATTATCTACCTGATAGCCGATGATAGCAG
This sequence comes from Mucilaginibacter tolerans, assembly GCF_030519375.1. Lineage (GTDB taxonomy): Bacteria > Bacteroidota > Bacteroidia > Sphingobacteriales > Sphingobacteriaceae > Mucilaginibacter. Next base: position 165,786 of record NZ_JAUMKB010000002.1, read on the forward strand.
GATGATCTTTAATATGTTCCAGCATTTTACGGATCACCCGTTCAGCATATATTCTGAAATGTTCGTTAGTAATATCCATATTCTGACGCGCACCGTACTGATTTTGTCCATGCGGAGTAATAGCCAATACATCAGGGTATTTTCTTACCAGCCAGGTAGGTACAGCGTAGGTGGGGGTACCAATGATCACATGTATACCTGCCTTATGCATAGCATCAAGAACGCGATCGATATGATGGAAATCATAAACGCCTTCCTGGGGTTCTACCGTACTCCAGGTGGACTCAGCTATCCGCACAACATTGATGCCTGCGGCCTTCATCATTTTCACATCTTTTTCTAACCGGTCATAGGGCATGTATTCATCGTAATAAGCAACCCCATACAGCAGTTTGTCTGTTTTTGCCTGCGGATATGCGCTTAAAGATGTAACTAAAAGAATGATTAACGCGCTAAAAAGCCCGATGGAAGTAGTTTTTGCTGACATAAGCATAATAAGTGTTCGGTTTACAATTATTATGCAATATCCGATAATAATTAATAATTCAGGCTTTGAACATAAAGATTTTTGATGATTAAATTCAGGTTGTAGTTATACTCCGGGAATAGAAGATATAAGCCGTTTCGTGTATTCCTCCTTTGGTCGATAATAAATATCATCAGGGTCGCCGGTTTCTATTATTTCACCTTTGTTCATCACCATGATACGATCGGAGATGTGTTTTATAACGGAAAGGTCGTGTGAGATGAAGATATAGGTCAGATTAAATTCCAGCTGCAGTTCACGGATCAGATTTAATACCTGCGCCTGTACGGATACATCCAAAGCAGACACCGATTCATCACAAATAATAAACTTTGGTTGTAAAGCTAATGCACGGGCAATCACAATACGCTGCCGCTGACCACCGGAAAACTCATGAGGATAACGATAAAAGTAACTTGCAGGGAGGTTCACACGCTCGAGTAACTCCAATACTTTTTTTTTGCGTTTAGTATTGTTCTCATAAAGTTGATGTACCTGCAAAGGCTCCATCAGGGAGTCGCCAATGGTAAGCCGCGGGTTTAAAGAAGAATAGGGGTCCTGAAAAATGATCTGTATATCACGGCGCATATTGCGCATGTCTCGCTTGTTGAGTGTTCTAATATCTGTATCCTCAAAATTCACATCGCCTGAAGTTGGTTCTATCAGCCTAAGTATGCTTCGCCCTAAGGTAGACTTACCACAGCCCGATTCACCAACCAAGCCTAATGTTTCGCCGGGATAAACATCAAAACTTACCTTGTTGACAGCCTTTACAAACAGTTTCTTATTGGAGAATAAGCCTGCACCAACCGGAAACCAAGTACACAGTTCATTTATTTGAAGAATAGGTCGCTGGGCGTAGAGCTTTTGTTTTCTGTCTTTTATCTCATTGCCCTTATAGCTGTATTGCTCTCTTATGGTTTCTACAGAAACAGCTCTATCTTCTGCATCCAAAAAGTCTGCTACTACCGGAAGCTTTTTTAGATGATGATCTGGTGCTGGCCGGCAAGCCAGCAATCCTTTGGTATAAGGGTGCTTGGGATTAGAAAATATGCTTTTGGCAGTTCCATTCTCAACGATATTACCCTTGTACATTACGATAACCCGATCGGCAATTTCGCTTACCACACCCAGATCATGCGAAATAAAGATCAGGCTCATATGGCGATCAGCTTTTAACCGCAAAAGGAGTTCAATGATCGTTTTCTGAACAGTAACATCCAGTGCAGTAGTCGGTTCATCTGCTATTAGTATCTCCGGATCGCAGGACAAAGCCATCGCTATCATTACCCGCTGCTTCTGTCCGCCGGATAATTGGTGAGGATAGCTGTCAAAAATCGCTTCAGGGCGGGGTAATTGTACTTCGTTAAAAAGGTTTATTGTTTTCTCTTTGGCTTCTAGCCTGCTCACACCTAAGTGAAATCGGATGGCCTCTGTCACCTGAAAACCGCATGTAAGGACAGGATTCAATGAGGTCATAGGCTCCTGAAAAATCATCGCTATCCGGTTACCCCGTATTTCGCGCATTTTGTCTTCAGGGAGCTGCAAGGTGTCGATGTCATTCAATAATATTTCGCCACTAATGACCGTATTGGATAAATTATGCAGTCGCATGATGGCCAAAGACGTAACAGACTTTCCTGAACCAGATTCACCCACAATGCCAACAGTTTCACCTTTCTTAAGTGTAAATGAAGTATCCTTAACGGCTTCAATAAAACCATCCCGTGTTTTGAACTTCACTTGTAGGTGTTTTACCTGTAGCATTATTGTCCGATAAGGGTTATCAAATCATCTTCGATCAGGCTTTCGCCGCGATAGCGCCGGATCAGTTGTGCGGTTGCGATCACGTCTTTCTGGCAGTAAGTGGATATTCGCTCCAGGTCATTCTCGTTCCAGTATACGTGACCAACCATGCTGCCGTCTATATCATCTTTCGGCGTAGGGATATTAAAAATAGCCGTAAGAAGATTCAGTGAGGTATAGCTTTTATAATCGCCAAATTTCCATAATTCCATCGTGTCCAGGTGATTTACTTCCCAAGGTTTTTTACCTGATATTTCTAACTGCGGCGGAATTTGCAGTCCGTTTATCAGCATCCTGCGACAGATATAAGGAAAATCAAATTCTTTGCCGTTATGTGCACAAAGTACCAGGGTAAGTGGCTGGGAGCGAAGCAGCTCACCAAACTTGATCAATATCTCCGTTTCATCATGTGAAGCAAATGATTTCACTCTGAGGCCAGTTCCTCTGCCTTTCGTATATATGCCGACCGATATACAAATAATCTTGCCAAACTCTGCCCAAATACCTGCACGACCGTAAAATTCTTCTGCCGTCTCCTCCTTACGCTGATATAGTGTCTTCAGGTCCCAAAGCTTTTGCATATGCCCGGGTAACTGATCAAAACTACTGCATTGAGGTACAGTTTCAATGTCCAGCACCATCAGGTTATTCAAATCATATTGTTCGAGCATTTTTGGATCAGATTTCTATTTTGTTGCAAGATAGTAATTCAGGCAGCAGTTTTCAGCGGGCAGTTTGCAGTTAATTGTACCCGGCACCGTAAGCAAACCGCCCACTGAAAACCGCCAACTATTTAGCGAGTACCTCAAAATTGATCTGTAAATTATTGCCATTGCCATCCACCAGGGTGAGCTTATGTTTACCTGCGGGTGGATTTAAAGCTATCTGATGAAAATCGCTCGTTTCGCCAACATATTTATCATCCAGGTGCCAGAATATCTTTATGCCAGTCTGCCGGTGAGCAGCGTTGCAGATCATGCGTCCACGGCTTCCATCTGCTTCCAATGGTACATATACCTTGGCTCCATCTTTGGGATAAATCAACTCCATCGGGCTTCCTCTTTCCGCTAATGCGCAGTCCGATCTGAATGGTGGTAAAACATGATATTGATAGTTCTTTGTCTTGTAGTAATATTCCATTGATGGCGGCAATACGAACCATGCTTTGTTTACCATACTTCCCGGCGACATGCAGTCCGCTGTTACCTGCCATTTGCCGCTTGCATCCAGGTGCACCAATTGGTGCCATGGGCATGCCGGTGCTTTCAACCCACTTTTGGGTACCCACATTTCGTCTGTATCTTCGCAATACTCGCCGGCCCGGTAACCGCTTTTATGGCATACTTTTATCTTCACCATTTCGCCTACAGGCATATCAAACCAATCGCGCGCCACGGGTAATAACCTGAATATTTCAAACAGAATTGGGGCAGCGGTGTTGATCCCGGTTAGATCAGGCCGACCTTCACCATCTGTATTGCCAACCCAAACACCGACAACGTACCGGGGTGTAACGCCAATGGCCCAGCCATCACGAAAGCCAAAACTGGTACCTGTTTTCCAGGCAATTCGCTGGGTAGAGCTAAATTGCTGCCAAAGCATTTCTTCACCCGGCCGCATCACTTCCTCCATCGCCTGGAAAGTGTAATAAATCGCCCCTGCATCTAATAATCCTGCTTTTTGCAATTGTGGCTTTCTGGCAGGCTGAAGGGCATATACCGGGCTATGGTAATCCGCTGTATCATATTTGCCATTGTATTTGTTGTAGTGGTTTAACACCCGGGCCATATCAGCGTAAGCTCCTGTAAGTTCCCAAAGGGTGTTTTCTCCTCCACCCAATATCAATGATAAACCATAGTGATCGGCCGGTTTTTTCAAGGTGGTGATGCCTGCTTTCTGCAAAAAATCATAAAAGCGTTCGTACTTAAATTGCTGCAGCATTTTTACGGCGGGCACATTCAGCGAACGCGACAAAGCCCTTGATGCTGGCACAGCGCCATCATAACCCAGGTCAAAATTCTCAGGATGATAACCTGCAATTTGTGTAGGTATATCCGGGATAAGACTGTTGGGCAGTATCAAACCATCGTGAAGCATTGACGCATATAAAAGCGGTTTTAATGTACTTCCGGGGCTCCGGGGAGCATTCACCACATCCACATCGCTTTCCATTTCCGGATCTTCAGGGTGTGAGATATTGCCCGCATACGCCACCGCTGCACCTGTCTCCACATCTAATATTACAGCAGCTATGTTATTGATGTCATTAGCCTTCAAAACCGAATGGTGCCTTTCCAGTATATCGTTTACCTGTTGCTGAAGATTTGATTTGATGGTTGTGCGGATACGTGTATCACTTGTTTTATCAGTCTTGTGATCCGATTTAAAGCGTTCCAAAAGATGAGGGGCTGATTGTGGTAAAGGCATGGGCCTGTCGGGCACTGGTTCCAGCTTTGCAAGGGCTGTTGTTGTGCTGTCGATGGTACCTTGCCTATATAGCTTATCCAGCAGCAGGTTTCTTTTCTTCAATAAAATTTGCCTGTTCTTTCCGGGATGTACTAATGACGGAGAATTTGGCAGGACAGCCATAGCCGCCATCTCTCCCCATGAAAGTTTATCAGGACTGCGTCCAAAATACCGCCATGCTGCTGCATCCAAACCGATGACGTTAGTACCAAAAGGTGCATTGCTGGTATACAGAGCTAATACTTCCTGCTTGCTATGGGTGCATTCCAGACGCACGGCCATAAAAATCTCGCTCAGTTTATTCCAAAAGGTACGTTTATGCTTGGTTGCTAGTCGGATCACCTGCATAGTAATAGTGCTGCCACCGCTTACTACATGTTTGGAATGCATATTTTGCTTGATAGCCCTGCTAAAAGCAATCATATCAATCCCCGGATGATGCTCAAAACGCTTATCCTCAAAAGCGATAATGCATTGCTTAAATTTTTCAGGGACTGCAGTGTCATAAGGAAAATGCCATTGTCCATTAGGTGCTATAGCTGCGCCTAATAGTTGGCCCTGGTCATCATCAATCACATAAGAAGTAGGACTGTTAAACAATTGCCGTGGAAGGCAAAACCAGAACCATAGCACCAGAGCCAATAAAATAGCCAGAAATATGATTACTTTTGGTTTTTGAACGTATTGTTTAACGCGCTGAAACACCTTATTGATAATTAGAGTATCTGTTGACCAAGATGAAAATAAACAAATTATCCATCATTATTCCGGCTTATAACGAAGGTAATACCATCCACCTGATACTCAACAAAATTAAATCCGTTCAACTCATTGGTAACATCGAAAAAGAGATCATCATCGTTAACGATTTCTCAAAAGATCACACCGAGCAAGCCATCGCTGACTACCAATCTGCCAATCCGGATATGAATATCCAATACTTCAAACACGAAGTAAACAAAGGTAAAGGTGCGGCACTGCATACAGGTATTGCAAAAGCAACCGGCGAATACCTCATCATCCAGGATGCCGACCTGGAATACGACCCCAATGAATACAACGATCTGCTAAAACCTATTGTAGATGGTTTTGCCGATGTGGTATATGGCTCGCGTTTTATGGGTAGTAACCCCCACCGTATTTTATTCTTCTGGCATACTATCGGAAATAACTTTTTAACATTTTTATCCAATATGTTCTCCAATCTGAACCTAACAGATATGGAAACCTGCTATAAGCTGTTTGATACCAAGCTAATCCAATCTATTAAGCTGACTGAACAACGTTTTGGCTTTGAGCCCGAGGTAACCCAGAAAATTGCCCGTGTACCTCGTATCCGCATTTATGAGGTAGGTATATCTTACTACGGCCGTACTTACGAAGACGGTAAGAAAATAGGATGGAAGGACGGTGTACGGGCGATCTATTGTATTTTGAAGTATGGCTTTTTTGGAGCTAAATAAGTTGATTAAGTTAGATTGAGTTGATTAAGTTTTAATGGGTTCTAACCACTCACTTAATCAACACAATCAACCAACTAACTATTTCACAACCTCTACCCATTTCCCTTTTTCCATCGCATTTACCGATACATCATACATCGCTTCGCAGCTTGTTGCAGGCAGATAGTATTTACCGGTATAAGCAGCATTCAGCATTACATAGAAGGTAACTTCCTTACCTTCTGCTAAACTGAAATGAGTGTTAACCCTGTCATCTCTTACATCACGGTAATCCGATGGAGAAGATTTGAAGGCCTCATCGTCATTCATCATGCGGGTATTTAGTATTTCCCATCCTGAAGGGAATATCTGTGTTAAAGCCAGGTTATCATATCGCCCGCGATGTCCGGGGTTTTTAATATTCACCTGTGCTACAAAGTCCGTCCCTTGTTTAAGTGCGACAGGGTCGACAGGCTTTCCGGACAGATTGAAGTAACCAATCCGCATTTGTAAAATATCCGGCTTGCTGATCGACTGTACATCCTGCGCCGCTGTAGGCTGACCTTTCTGTATCAATCTGATGTACAATTTATTAGAGCCATTATCTTTAATTACTACTTTACCTCCATTGGATGCAGCGGCTGTTTGCCACATGTACGAACCTGACGTAACGCTACTGCCGTTGTAATTAAACTGCAACTTGCTTCCCGATTTATTGATTCCGCAATATTCCGCTATAGCCAGTAATGAATAAGCCGTGGTTTGTGTGCTATACCAGCTATCCTGAGCTAAGCGTGCAGCAACGGTGCGTAACATGGCGGACGCTCTTTGTTGTTGACCCAATAATGTTAATGTTTCCAATATCATAGCTTCATCACGGAGATCAGAGCCATAAGTGCCATACATCATATTATAAGGCTTTATGGTGGTAGGTAAGCCAGCTATCATCTGCTGACCAATCTCCGGCTGACCCGATAGTTTATAGGCTGCTGCCAAGCGCCATTTAGCCTCCGGACTGATGTATTTAAACTCACGCAAACGGTTCATCGCTCCCAATTCAGGTGAGCGGGCCATAGCTAATAAATACAATCGATAGGCTTGTATCAGGTCAGAACCATAGAAGCTGCGGGTATCAGGCGCCCATCCTACGGCTTTGGCTTTCTGGTATTTCTTCCAACGTTCAATGAAGCCTATTGGTAAGCTATAGCCTTTTGCCTGTGCAGCCAGCATAAAGTGACCAGCATAATTGGTTCCCCATTCATCAGACTCGCCGCCATCAGGCCAGTAGCTTAAGCCGCCATCCGAAACCTGGAAGCCGTTTAACCGGTTGATGGTCGCCTTGATGTTCCGTTCTGTTTCTGCTTTCTGTACGGGGTTCAGATCAAGTATCTGACTTAAAAACAATTGCGGGAATGCCGAAGACGTAGTCTGTTCCACACAGCCGTAAGGGTATTCTATCAGGTAGTCCAACCGTTTTGAAAGATTTAAAGGTGGGATTGAAGCTACCTCCAATGTAGCCTTGTTTGTCCCATTCATACCGATAGCTGCGTAACTGGTTATCCATGTTTCACCCGGCTTCAACTCCTTCTCTGTTATCTTTGTGATAGGCGGGTTAGGGTTACGTACATTTAGTTCGATATCGTAAGCAGCTTTTTCACTGCCGCTTTGGGCCAGTATCTTCACTTTTCCTACGCCCACAAAATCCTTCACGTCAAAATCAAATGTGACTAACTGATCGCCAGTTTTTGTGAAAGTGACTGTCTTCCGGTTATTGCCACTCAGGTTGCTGAAAGCATTAGACTGGACGCTCACATTTACCGTCTTTACGTTATTTTCTAAAGCAAATACCGTTATCGGCAACTGCACTTTTTCTGTCGGCCCCAATACCCTCGGTAGCGTAGCCAGTATCATCAACGGCTTTTTAACAGGCACAGCCTTTTCTGCAAAACCATAACTACCTTCGTGCCCTGCGATAACCATTGCTTTTACCGAACCGATATACTGAGGAAGCGTAAAGTCATGTGTTTGTTTTTCTCCTTTGCCTAAATGGAACGGTCCCAGGAACTTCACTACAGGTTTAAATCTATTCACAGATACATTCTTCTTGATACCATTCGTGCCGTCACCGCCTATACTCAGGATACGCTCCAAACCTCCGCCATAAGCCCCAATCACATAATCAAACAGATCCCAGGTTTTTACACCTAAAGCTTCTTTTGCATAGAAAGTTTCATGCGGATCAGGTGTTTTGTAGTTAGTTATATCTAGTAAACCTTCATCCACAATCGCTATGGTATAAGTCATTTCCTTGCCCGATGCTTCTGAAACGGTTATAGATGATCGAGTTTCAGGCTTTAATTTGGCTGGTAGACTGATAACCGGCTTCAATATCGTTTCCGGGTTATCCACCTGCAGTGGGATAGCGCCATACATACGAATAGGCAGATCGTTTACCGTTTGTGCATGACGCTGTAGTAAAGTCACATTCACAAAAATGTTAGGCGCCATGCTCTCGTCTACTTTAAAGCTATATTGTGTCTGTCCTTTTTTAGTGTCTACCCAAACCGTCTTTAGTACACGGCTACCATTTTCAAAGCTGATCAGGGCACGACCATCAGACATGGTAGGAATGGTCAGAGTAGCCTGTTCACCAACCTTATAATTGGTCTTATCAGAGGTGAAGGACAGCATCGAAGCCTCAGTAGGATTAGTTTGCTGTAAGCGTTCCGACCAGTTTGGCCAGTCGACATAAATAATTTTACCCGACGAATGCCCGGTTTGCTGATCAGATACTTTGATGAGATAACGTCCCCAATCTTCCGGAGCGATATGCAGATTCCAGCTGCCTTTGCCGTTGGTGAGCCTTACGGTCTCGGTTTTGATGAGCTTATTATACTTGTCCTGCGTAAAGTTGCTCATCTGATCACCGGTCTGATCCCACCACCAGCGCCATTGTATCTTATATAGTTCTAACTGAACTTCACGTGTGCCGCTTATTGCATTGCCTTTGGTATCCACATCGGCGATATCGATCTGGTTGTCCCGGCCGGTAAACAACATACCCGACAGGTCGCTTCCCTTTGGTGTTTTGATGCCCACATAACCAGGATAAACGTTATAAGGTAACGATAGCGTTTGCAGACTGAAATTACCGCCCGGTTCAAATACCTTTACCACAAAATTTGCCCTCAGTTGCCCCGGTGCTTGTTTCTCTACATTAATATCTGCATTAACAGAAGCTACGCCGTTCTCATTTAGTTTACCGTCGAATACGGTTTGCGTTTGGGTATTGAATGCCAGGGTAGGATCGTCAAAGGTATAGTCAGGATAGTCTTTGAAAGATGTCTTTTGTGCGGACAGGAAGGCATCAACCTTCGCTTTCAGGTTTTGGGCTATGCCGCCGAATAACCAGTGCGCCTCCAGCTTGCCATCGGTATTACTGCCTTTCGATAACTCACTTGCGCCGTTAAAGCTCAGGTTCAGCTTCAGGCGGTTGGGCATAATGGTTTCTATCTTGATATTTTTCTGAAACGTTGCGCCGCCCACTTTCACCTTCGCCATCCAGTTACCCGTGCGTGATGAAGTTTCTGTAGCCGTATGGAAACTATAAAAACCATCTACTGATTTGGTTTGCGTAATGCGTTTATATAACTGTCCGTCCGGATTATAGAGCTCAAACTCTACCGGATGATCGGGAGGCAGCGTCTTCAACTTATCCTCTAAAATAAACGACAGGAATATCGAATCTCCAGGCCGCCACACCCCACGTTCGCCATAAATAAAACCCTTTAATCCGCTTTGTATCTCATCGCCACCGACGTTGAATCTTGACAGGGGGAGTGAGCTTCCGTCATCCAGTTTCAGGTATCCTTTCTCGGCGCCGTGGGTGGCCACCAATAGGTAAGGCTTGCGTTTTAGGTCGAACTTAGCCATACCATCTCCATCAGACGATCCTTTATAAAGCACTTGCTTCTGGAAATCCAACAGCTCCAGCGTCACGCCCGAGATAGGCTGAGCCGTCAGTATGTTGGTCACGGCCACCGTCATGCTGTTATTATTGCCACGCTTGGCTATCAGGCCGATGTTCGAGGCGATGATATTTCTTTTTGCCCAGCGTTCTTTGGTATAATAAGAACTTTTGCATGGGTCGAAACGCTCGTTCCAAACATAATTTTCAGGATAATAACTGTCGTATCGCTGCCAAAAGTCATCATCTTCGTCTTTTACTTTGCCATTATTGCCGCCGCCATCATATTCATAACTGTCTTCGTCGTCCGTCCCATCATTCTTCTTTAACACCGGCGAGCCCAGGCTACAGTTATACAAGGAATACTCTTGCCTGAAACCGATCACCACACGATAAATAGCGCCCGGTTCTGCACGCAGCAACTGGTCTATATCCAGCATAAAGCGGTTCTTCTTGTTCAGGTTAAGGCTTTTATCCTGATCAAGGCGGATAGTTTTCTGCAAAATAGGTCGACCCACTGAGCGCAATTCCTGTCCACCGTTAAAGTCGTTATTCTGAAAAAACTGTGGCACATTAGTTTCATATATTTTAATGATGCTCACATCCACTGCGTTCAGGTTCACCGCCTCAAAAGCCATCGTCAGCTTACCCGAATCGGGCAGGATGACGCCCTTGCCGGGAATAGTAACCGATGGCATCCTATTCTCAAAAAATACACTGGCCGAGTAAGGTTGCGTGATCTTCTTATGCGAAATGTTCTCGACACCCTCATTTACAAATGCGCTGTAATTGCCCTGTAAACGGTCGGGAGCATATATTTTTACTGTACTGCCGTCAATGGTATAGGCGGGATCCTCCACATTCTTTATACCTACCAATCCCTTTAATTCCTGACCTACCAGTATCGCATCCGAGAACTGCACCAGCACATACTGATCCTGATCCTGAACTGCCGTTATCGACAATACCTTAAAATCGCCGATGGCGGGTATCTCAAACTCCTGGCTGCCTTTTTTGTCCACATTCAGGCTGCTGCCATCCCAGTTCACCCCAAGTTTGTTTACCGCGTTATTACCCCGGTCCACATCGTTAATGGTAAACTTATGTATACGCTGCACGTTGTTATGCTGCCAGCTGATGCGGGTAGGTGAGGCATAACTAACGCTGATCAGTTTTTCTATATCGGCATTGTTTTCGTCATCCGCAGTTTGCACCTCGCCCTCCAGCTTCATCTTATCCAGCGAGGTATGTGTAGCGGTTTGCAAGCCAACAAACGATACCGTAAAATCGGGCTTAACGGTTTGAAAGGTAAACTTAAACTCCTTAAATCGGTCGGGCACATCCACAATCTTTTTCAGCGCGAATTCGGCTGTATAGCTTTGGTCGGCTACGAGCTTCTTTTCGGGCCTGAACTCAATGGTGCGCTCGTCTATCCAATAAGCCTTACCAGCAATGGACGGCGAAAAATCAAACACACCATCGGGCAGCTTGTCGTTCTGCACATGCGTGGTAGGCACATCACCCGCAAGTTTAATACGGATGGTACCCTCTTTGGAAATAATCCCCGAGGTGTACGACTCGATGTACTTGCTAAACGCCGGGTCGACTGCATTCGCGTGCTTACGGTGAAAAACAAAATAGACAATAACCAGCAAAATAATAGTAGCTGCAAGCGCAATAAAAGGGCGCCTGCGTGCAGGGGAAAGGCTTTCGGTGTCTTCCATGGATAAGGTGAAATATTTACGTAAATTATGAATTTTCCGGAAATAAAAGAGGAATATTTTGTGGAGAGGTTGTACGTTTTACGTGGTATGTTATACCTTAAAAAATCATGTCATTGCGATGAACGGCCCGTGTGGTGAAGAAGCAATCGCTTTGCCGTACAGGGCGAATTGGTTTATCAGGGCGCCAGGGCGGGCTATTCATTCATACTGCACAGGCATTAGCGACAAGGCAGGTATCCATTGCTATCCCCCGGCGCCTTTTGTTTCGTTCTATATTTTGTTATACCCTAAAGAACGAAACGGCACAACCATGTCATTCTGAACTTGTTTTCAGCATGACTAAATTTATAAAACAATTAATCTCGGATTTATTATTGCAAACTGCCAACCATTAACTGCAAACTGAACTACCTAATCATCACTCCCGGCTTATTCAGAATAGGAAGCTTAATAAAATTGGATTCAACAATGCTTTCGGGCAGGAAGATGAACTTTTTATCGAATATTTCGCGGCCTATGTAGTAGCTGAGCCAGTATTCATTGTTGAGGCCAAAGGTGGATTCATCTATAGGCTCGATTAAAGCGTAAGCACTATTTTCAACCAGCGGGAACATGTGACGCAGGGTAGAGGTCTTAATGGGTTCGCCATTCTTTTCACCATAGCCTTTTGAGGTGATCAGCACATTTTCTATCGGTTCATTCTTTAGGTTGATGAGATAGACATACCATGTTTTGCTTTCTACACTCTCACCCTCCAGCGCTACCGCAATGGCGATATCCTTTACAATATTTTCAGGGATGTCTTTTTTCATTTTATTAGTTGATTGGGTTGATTGAGTTGGATTAGGTTGATTAGGTTAAACTCATTCAACTTAATCAACTATTTAACGCAATCAACTATAACTACTTCTTCTTCACAAACTTCTTTTTCGGTGCTTTGGCTTCGGCCTCGGCCAGGGCCTTGCATTCCTCGTAGGTGAGGTCCTTGGGCTCTTTGCCCTTTGGTATCTTAACGTTTTGTTTGCCAAATTCGATATAAGGCCCCCAGCGACCGTTCAGTATTTTCACATCCGGGTTTTCGTCGAACGTTTTTATCAGGCGCTCCGAGTCACGTTTACGTTTATCCAGGATAATCTCGATGGCCTGCTCTTCGGATACATCCAACGGGTCGATATCCTTTGGCAGCGAGTAAAACGCACTGTTGTGACGGATATAGGGGCCGAACTTACCTATGGCAACCGTCATTTCCTTATCCTCAAACAGGCCTACTTTTTTAGGCAGCTTAAACAGTTCGAGCGCATCCTCCAAAGCAATGGTCTCGATGCTCTGACCTGCGCGCAGACTGGCATAAAGCGGTTTTTCTTCTGTATCGCTGTCGCCGATCTGCACAAATGGCCCGAAGCGGCCAATACGCACCGATACCTTTTTACCATTATCCGGATGGACACCCAGATCGCGCTCACCAGTGGCTTTATCGGCTGTCTCGATGGTATTCTGCACCTCTTTGTGGAAAGGGTTATAGAATTTGCGGATCATGTCGGTCCACTCTTCCAACCCCTGTGCTATCTCATCAAATTGTTTTTCTACTCCGGCGGTAAAGTGATAATCCACGATTCCTTTAAAGTACTGCACCAGGAAATCGTTCACCACCGAGCCGATGTCTGTCGGGAACAATTTACCGCGTTCAGCGCCTGTATTTTCAGTTTTTTCTTCTTTGGTGATGTTAGTACCTTTCAACGTCAGCACTCTAAAGTTACGCTGCTTGCCTTCGCGGTCTTCCTTAACTACATAACCACGGTTTTGTATCGTAGATATAGTAGGGGCATAAGTGGACGGGCGGCCGATACCCAACTCTTCCAGCTTCTTTACCAGGCTTGCCTCAGTGTAGCGGGCAGCAGGGCGCGAGAAACGCTCGGTAGCAGTTATTTCCTGCATATCAAGACGCTGACCTTTGGTTAACGGTGGCAGCATGGCGTTATCCTCATCGCTCTGCGTATCTTCATCATCATCAACCGATTCCAGGTATACTTTCAGGAAACCGTCGAATTTCATTACCTCTCCATTGGCTACCAATTCTTCTTTACGTGTTGATATACTGATCTTTGCAGTGGTTTTCTCAAATAAAGCTTCACTCATTTGGGAAGCGATGGCACGTTTCCAGATCAGCTCATACAGACGTTTTTCAGATGGATCCCCATCAATGGTGTGAGCATCAAAATAGGTAGGCCTTATAGCTTCGTGGGCTTCCTGAGCTCCGGCGCTCTTGGTTTTATATTTTCTTATCTGATGGTATTTTTCGCCATAAGCTGAGTTGATTTCTTTTGCAGCTGCGTTTAACGCCGTATCAGATAAGTTCACCGAGTCGGTACGCATGTAGGTGATCTTACCCGATTCGTACAGCTTTTGAGCAACCTGCATGGTACGTGATACCGAAAAGCCCAGTTTACGGCTGGCTTCCTGTTGCAGGGTAGAAGTGGTGAATGGTGCAGCCGGAGAGCGTTTGGCAGGCTTGGTTTCAAGTGAATTCACATTGAAATCGGCACCAATACAGTCTTTAAGGAATTTTTCTGCGTCTTCCTGCTTTGCCCAGCGCTCGGATAGTTCAGCTTTAAATGCTTCCTTACCTTTACCAAATATAGCAACGATCTTAAATGCCGCTTCTGACTGGAATTTGTTGATCTCACGCTCACGGTCGACTATTAGCCGCACCGCAACGGATTGTACACGTCCTGCCGACAGTGATGGCTTTACTTTTTTCCATAACACGGGAGAAAGTTCAAAACCCACTAATCTATCCAATACACGGCGTGCCTGCTGAGCATTTACCAGGTTATAATCTATTTTACGTGGATTCTCTATCGCCTTTAAAATGGCAGGTTTTGTTATCTCGTGGAATACGATACGTTTGGTAGAGGCATCTTTCAAACCCAAAGTCTCAAATAAATGCCAGGAAATGGCTTCTCCCTCACGGTCCTCATCGGATGCGAGCCACACCATTTCGGCTTCCTTGGCTAATTTCTTTAACTCGCTTACTACCTGCTTCTTATCAGCAGGAACTTCATATTTTTGGGCGAAGTTATTAGCGATATCGATCGCATCTTCCGACTTCACCAGATCGCGAATATGCCCATAGCTTGACTTTACGGTAAAGTCTTTGCCGAGGTATCCCTCGATCGTTTTGGCTTTCGCCGGAGATTCAACAATGAGTAGATTTTTAGCCATTAAACCAATTATTTTTTTGCAAATAAAACATAAAGAAAGGGAAACGCAAATTGTTTGTGGGAATATGGTTGGAAAGTTGAAAAGTTGAAATGTTGTAAGGTTAGTTGTTTCGTTGGGGTGTTTCCCTATAACGAACGAAACAAAATTAACCTTTCAAACAGAATTAAATCAGGAATCCGCCGCCTAACAAGTCGTTACCTTCGTAGAATACAGCCGATTGGCCGGGAGCAATACCGCTTACATTATGGGTGAAATCCACCTTCATGTGCTCGCCCATCTGAACAATGGTGCTTTGCGTGCCGGCATCTTTGTAGCGTATTTTGGTCACCGCATCGATAGGTTCGGTGATGCTTTCATATTTAACCAGGTTAAGGTTGCGCACCCAGGCTTCTTTGCGTTCCAGCTCTTCCTGTGTGCCTAAAACCACGGTATTGGTATGCGGATCGATACGGGTAACAAACATCGGATGGCCTAAAGCAATTCCCAGTCCTTTACGCTGGCCGATGGTATAGAAAGGATATCCCTGGTGCTGGCCTACTACAGTACCGTCTGTGAGCACGAAATTACCCTTGCCTACACGCTCATCCAGATCTTCTACTTTATGGCGCAAAAAGGCCCTGTAATCGTTATCAGGCACAAAGCATATTTCGTAGCTTTCACTTTTTCCGGCTAATTCTACCTGACCCATATCTAAAGCCATCTGCCTGATCTCTGCCTTGGTAAAGCTCCCTAAGGGGAATTTAGTACGGGCAAGGTTTTTCTGAGACACACCCCAAAGTACATAGGATTGGTCTTTGTTTTCATCCAACCCCTTTGATACTACATAACGACCATTATCATGCATACGGATATTGGCATAATGTCCGGTAGCTATAAATTCACAGTCGAGTTTATCTGCACGCTTTAATAATGCTTCCCATTTAATGTGGGTGTTGCATAAGACGCAAGGATTAGGGGTACGCCCGGCGAGATATTCGTCGACAAAGTTATCGATCACAAAATCACCGAATTCGCTGCGTATATCGAGGATATAATGAGGAAAGCCATAACCAACGGCAAGTGCACGTGCATCATTGATACTATCAAGGCTACAGCAACCGGTTTCTTTAGAGCTACCGCCTGATGAAGCATAATCCCACGTTTTCATCGTAAGGCCGATCACCTCATAACCCTGTTCATGCAGCATAATCGCCGCAACCGAGCTATCAACTCCGCCACTCATCGCCACTAATATCCTGCCGTGCTTGCTCATATTTGGCGCAAAGATACGGTTTTGAAATTGGTTGTTAAGTCAATGGATGGTAAATTGTGGGTGGAAATAAACCAGTTAATCAATGATTGGTTAACCAGGGGTGTTTCATGGGAGTGTTACAAAATAAAGAACGAAACACCTCGCTTCATTCACTGTACAAAAACCGTCTTTATATTCACAAACTCATGAATACCAAACAAGCCTAATTCACGGCCGTAGCCTGATTGTTTGATGCCGCCAAAAGGCAAGCGTGGATCTGATTTAACCAGCGAATTGACAAAGCAGGAACCCGCCTGTAACTGTGTGGCAGCTATTGTTTCACCTTTATCTTTGTTTTTGGTGAATATAGCTGCTCCTAAACCGAAGGCGGAATCATTGGCCTTACGTATGGCATCGGCCTCATCTTTGGCCACAATAATGGATGCTACAGGACCGAATAACTCGTCATCATAAGCAGGCATACCTGACTTTACTTTGGTGAGGATAGTTGCAGGATAAAAGGCATTTTTACCTTTTGGCAACGTACCTCCTAAAATGCATTTAGCGCCTTTTTTTATAGATAGTTTTACCTGTTCGTGCAATTGGTTACGCAGATCAATGCGTGCCTGAGGCCCTATAGCTGTGTTGACATCTAATGGATCACCCAGCTTTTTGGCTTTCATTTTATTTAGAAAAAGCTTTGTAAACTCTTTTTCTACTGATTTTACGACGATAAAGCGCTTAGCAGCTATACAGCTCTGACCGCTGTTAATCATACGGCTGTTCACACAAGTTTCTGCGGCTTGCTCCAGGTCGGCATCAGACAGGACAACATAGGCATCGCTTCCGCCTAACTCCAAAACCGTTTTTTTGATAAGCGCGGCCGCCTTTTGTGCTACCATTCTACCGGCGTTGGTACTGCCTGTGAGGGTGACAGCCTGAATTAAAGGGTTTTCGATGATCTTTTCGACCATCGTGTTGTTTACCATCAGCGTTTGGAAAACATAATCCGGAAAACCTGCCTGGTGAACAACTTCTTCAATTGCCTGCGCGCATCCTGGTACATTGGAGGCATGTTTTAAAACTCCACAGTTACCGGCAGCCAACGCAGGGGCGAGGAAGCGAAATACCTGCCAGAAAGGAAAATTCCAGGGCATTACCGCCAATACCACACCAATAGGCTGAAAGGTTACGAAGCTTTTAGAAGCATCAGTTTCAATTACCTGATCACTAAGATATTTTGAGGCATTAGCAGCATAGTATTCGCAGACTGCCGCGCATTTTTCAATCTCGGCAACACCCTGGTTCACGGGCTTGCCCATTTCATGAGCCATCAGTATGGCAAATTCTGATTTACGGGTTTGCAATACCGCGGCCATATTGGTCAAAAGTTTGCTGCGCTCTTCATGAGAGGAGTTTCTCCACTTAAGCCATGCCTTATGCGTTTGAGCAATCTTTTGTTCAACCTGTTTGGCTGTATGCGCGTGGTACTGTTTTAATACTTTTCCGTTGACCGGATTGACTGAAGTTAGGTTCATAACTATCTACCTGTCAAAGGTAAACAGTTGTAATAACAAATAGTTAAAAAAATTAGCCGGGAACCTATCAATAAAATGTGCCTTGTGGCACATAATTAAACAGCTCCAGGTCATTCAAATCATTTATTGGTCTGCATACGCCATTGTTAATCAGGATTATTCTATCACTGGCAGCGATGATATTCTGATAATCATGATCAGTTATTATAAAACCTTTTGATGAACGAAACTCCTTGATCAATTCTACAATGACTTGCTTGTATAAAGGTTCCACTCGGGAAAATGGTTCATCAAGCAAGATAAATTTAACATCCAAATTTACCAGGAGCAGGATCTCAAGATACCGCAATTCGCCTCCGGATAATTCTGATACCCGTTTTTTGAGGTGATTTTTTAATCTCAAATCATCTTTTATCTTTTCTCTTGCAGCGAGAGACGCTACATAAATATTAATAATGTCCTGAACAGAAATATTTGTAGGCAAAAAACCGTGCTGGGGCATATAAGCAATTAAATTCCCATTTTTATAAGGTTGATGATAAACCTTACCGTTTATACGAATGAACTTGTAGTGTGTGAAGAGTGTACCAAAAATAACCTTAAACAAGGATGACTTACCGCAGCCATTTCGTCCAAGTATGCCAATAATATCACTTGTCTCACATCTCAGAAAGCAATCTGTCAGTATATTTTTCTCGTCAAAGGAAATTACAACACTATCAACTTCCAACAGATTTTTCATGATCAAATAAGTTTTAGAACAATGAATATTACAAGTGCAATCAGAATATTGCCCAAGCAAGAAAAACCTATCAGTTTAAATTTAGATAGTCCTCGATTGTAATAAAAATAATATTGTTGCTTATAGAACAGCTCGAAATAAAATACAGAAAGTATCAAACCGAAGAAGCAAAATGATATCGCAAAAGCAGGGAAGTGAAATAAAACCCCAAAAAGTATTGAAACAGGAAGATTTACTCCTAAGAGCGTTTTATAATAGTTGAGTATAACGGCGAAATTTCGCTTCAAAGTAACTGTGATTGGTTGTTAACCAATAAACGAAAACTTGAGCCAATTGTTATATATAGCTAGCTATGGATTGCGCACCTGGCCGTTGCCTTCAACAACCCATTTATAGCTGGTGAGTTCCTGCAAACCCATCGGTCCGCGGGCATGCAATTTTTGCGTACTGATACCAATTTCAGCACCCAAACCAAACTGGGCACCATCAGTAAAAGCCGTTGAAGCATTTACATATACTGCTGCTGCGTCAACCTTATTCAGGAATATTGCTGCATGATTTGCATTCTCTGTAATAATAGCCTCACTGTGTTTTGAGCTATGACTGGCGATGTGATTTAAACCCTCATTAAAGCTATCCACCGTTTTGATGGCCATTTTGTAATCTAAAAACTCCGTACCGAAATGTTCAGGTTGAGCTTTTTGCAACAAGTTATCAGGATAATTACCTTTTAATGAGGCATAGGCCCTTTCGTCAGCGAATATTTCGACATCCTTCTCAGCTAACTTTTCAGATAATTCAGGCAGTTCAGATAAACGCGATGAATGTACCACTAAACAATCCAAGGCATTACAAACGCTAACACGTCTGGTTTTAGCATTAAAGACGATCTCGCTACCTTTCTGAAGGTCCCCGGTTTCATCAAAATAAGTATGAACTATACCGGCACCGGTCTCGATCACAGGCACCTTACTTTGTTGTCGTACACGGTCGATCAGACCCTGACTACCACGTGGTATCAGCACATCGATATAGCCAATGGCATTTAAAAGTGCCTCAGTAGCCTCTCGCTCAGGAGGTAAAAGTACCGCTACATTTTTATTGATACCATGCTTAGCCAGCACATCATGAATGATCTTGATTATGGCTTTGTTGGAATATTCAGCATCGCTTCCGCCTTTCAGAATACATACGTTACCTGTTTTAAAACAAAGAGCAAATACATCAAAAGTAACGTTAGGGCGAGCCTCATAGATCACTCCGACGATACCCAATGGCACACTGATCTTTTTTATATTCAACCCGTTAGGCATGGTCTTTTCTGACAGGATATGGCCAAGCGGATGGGGTAGGTTGGCCACATTCACCATATCTTTAGCGATATCCTGTATGCGGGATTCGGTGAGTTTTAGACGATCATATTTCGGATCGTTTATATCCATACGATCAAGGTCTTTTTGATTTTCCTGCAACAGGAGCGTAGTTTGTGCAACTGCGGCTTCAGCCAGATTATTCAACACAGCAACTATCGTCTCAGGCGAGACACTTACAATGTCCCGTCCGGCTAATAATGCATCTTCAAAATATTGTTTATATTCCATCTCGTAAAATCAAAATGCGCTCAACTGTTCCGACCTGTTCCACTTATACTGTTACACAATAACGAACGAAACAGCACTATCACTAACTCTGCAAATAAAGATAATCATAATGCACCAGCGCTTTCTGGTTTTTATGGCCAATGCGCTCCCGTGCTTTTTCTGAACCGTATTCGGCTATGCCTAAACCGATCAGTTTATCATGCTCATCTACCAATTTTATGATCTCCCCTTTATTAAAATCAGCTTCTACAGTTACTATCCCAACAGGCAACAAACTTGTTGCTTTGCTTGAAAGTAAAGCTGTTTTCGCACCCTCATTTACCTTAACCACACCTGTTGCATAATGCACAGAATGCGCTATCCATTTCTTTTTACCAGATTTGGTCTTGTCAGGTATAAATCTTGAGTGTATCACTTTATCTTCCAGCACATCAGTCAAAATATTATCCCGGGTACCATTAGCAATATGCACTGCTATGCCTAACTGCGCCACTTTTTGCGACATGGTTGATTTGGTGATCATCCCGCCACGGCCAAACTGTGAACGCCCGGAGGAAACAAAGGCAGATAGATCCAGCGACGAATTATCAATCTCCTCAATTACTTTTGAGCCTGGCAATTTAGGATCACCGTCATAGATGCCATCGACATTTGTGAGCACTATCAACGCTTGTGCATTTAGCATCGATGCGATCAGCCCCGCGAGTTCATCATTATCGGTAAACATTAATTCAGTTACCGAAACCACATCGTTCTCATTGACAACGGGTATTACCTGGTGCTGTAAAAGTACTTCAAGACAGTTGCGCATGTTGAGGTAATGCAACCGGTCACGGAAATCTTCTTTGGTAACCAGTATCTGCGAGCAAAGCATATCAAACTCACTAAACAGGCTGGAATAAGTATTGATGAGCTTTACCTGACCTATAGAAGCTAATAATTGCCTTGCGGCTACTGCATCGGCCTTTTCAGAAACGGCGATCATACTACGTCCTGAAGCTACCGCTCCTGACGATACCAATATTACCTCTTTCCCTTGCTTTTTAATTGCAGCAATTTGTTCCACCAAATGGCCAATGCGTTTCAGATCGGGTAAACCATCTTTTTGCGTCAAAACATTTGATCCGATCTTTACTACAATGCGGTGGTAATTAAAAGCCATTGGGTATTCCTATAATTCAGGCCCCAATATTAATAAATTATAGCTGATTGATGGGAATAATAGGTGATAATAATTACCTTTTGAAAGTAGGTGGGTTCACTTATCTAGCTTAAGGGACGCGATAGTAATAAAATGGGGGAGTTTTACAGATGTATCGGGTTTCCAGCCAATGGTGGCCTTAACCGGAAATGTGGTACCGGAGGTAATTCCGGAATTAGCAGGAATCTGATATGACCGGTAAACAGTTGAGGTGTCTTTATCAAATACGATCAAATAGCCACCACAAGTCACGCACGCTCTATAATCCAAACTAATAGTCCCATGGTCAGTAAATAAAGCAGATGCCGGCAGTTGGCGCCCTTTCTTGCAGGCCGTAAAAGCTATAGCCAGGAGTAAAAGCATCATGATTTTACGAGTATATCTTTCCATTGCCTTATTAATTAAAAACCAATACGTTATCTTGTTTCTAAACGCTACAGTTAATCATCATAGAAACAAAATCTTTATTTAATACTTATGCATTAAAGATACGGGGTAAGCAGCAAATGAAAAGACTAATTTTATCGATCGTTTTAAGCATGGCCGCCGTTTTGGCATTTGGCCAATCTAAAGCTAAAACCAAAGATACCTCAAGAAATATTCCAACGACAACCAATACGGCCTTCAGAGTAAAGTTTAATGATGTATTTAAGCGAAATACCGACGGTTCTTATTCAACTTTATACCCGGTACAGATTAACGGTGATAATTGGTTCCGGAGCGTCGTTTCCGGTCGGTACACCCTTTGGTGGGGTAGATGTGGGGGCCTACGCCGGACATGATATAATGATTGATACGGTAAACAGAGTGGTTATTATCAGGAGATTTCTAAAATAGTTTGAATAAGAATACAGCATAAAAAATCAGCAGAATTCTCTGGATCTTAAGAAATCTGTAAATTCTGATTTAGACAACCATTAACTAATAAACCCTTTCACATATTCCTTGGTCAGTTCCTTTTGTGGGTTTAGTAACAGCTCTTCGGTGGGGCCAAATTCAATAATCTTACCCATGTAAACAAAGATGATATAATCGGATACACGGCGCGCCTGACGTAAGATATGTGTTACCAAAACAATAGTATACTTTTGTTTTAGGTGGATAAACAAATCCTCGATAATACTGGTGGAAACCGGATCGAGTGCAGAAGTGGATTCATCACCCAATATGATCTCCGGCTCGACAGCAAGTCCGCGTGCCAGGCATAACCGCTGCTGCTGACCGATTGATAAGCGTGTCGCAGGCGCATGCAGACGATCTTTTACCTCGTTCCACAAACCTGTAGCTTTTAATTGAGTTTCCACCAATTGATCCAACTCCACCTTTTTGGGGTTACCGTGCAGGCGCGGACCGTAGGCCACGTTATCGTAAATCGACATCGGCAGGGGGTAAGGGCGTTGTGATAATAACCCCATCTTTTTACGAATGTGGGTTACTTCGGCTTTTGGATCATAGATATTTTCTCCATCTAACAATACTTTACCGGTCACTTTTACATCTGGCGTATCATCCAATAAACGGTTGAATGATTTCAGCAAAGTAGTTTTACCGCAGCCTGAGGGCCCAATTATGGAGATCACTTTTTTGTTGGGAATATTGATGGTAATATCCTTCAGTATCTCGTGGTTGCCGATGCTGACATTTAAATGCTGAACACTAATATGCGGATTGTTTGTCATGGCTACTGAATTTTGTTTTTTGAGAACCGTTTTGCCAGTAGGGATGATAAAACGGTGATGATCAATACTACGATAGTTAATATTAAAGCTGAAGCATACGCCCGTCCCTGTACTTCTTCTACTGGGCTGCCTAACTGAAAGAATATGGCTAAAGGAAGTGTTGCTGCAGGCTGGTGTAAGGATGTGGGAATATTATCGCTAAAACCGGCGGTGAATAATACTGATGCCACATCGCCAATAGCACGGCCGAAGGAAAGCAGTATAGCCGTAAAGATTCCCGGCCGGATCTGTCGCAACACTACTTTAGACATTTCCCAACGGGTTGCCCCTAAGGCTAATGAAGCATCGCGAAGCTCTTTGGGTACGGTGATGATTACTTCGTCCAGCGTGCGCACCAGGATGGGAATCACCAATAGTGTTACCGCAACAATACCACCGAGCAGCGATGCCTTGATACCAAAGTATACCATAATAAGAAACCCGAATGCTCCATAAACGATGGATGGGATACCAAACAGGACGTCAAATGCAATGCGAAGCGAGTTGGCAATAACATTGCGGCTTCCAAGGTACATATTGATGTATATGGCTACCGGTATACTGATGAGTAATCCTAACACAGTAGCGCCGCCTGCAATGTACAAAGAGCCTATGATGGCATTCAGAACACCACCTTCCTTACCAATATAAAAACCTCCGCCGGGTATTTTGGTGATTATATCCCAGTTCATAAAGGGTACACCTTTGTAAAATATGGTACCAACAATCAGAAAGAAACTACCGGCTACAATAACAATAGCTAGCAGCATCAAGACTTTGAAAAAGTTTTCTTCTAATTTTCGCCTGATCATGCTGCAAGTTTCCTTTCCAATCGGGCCAGTATCACCCTTGATATAATGTTGAACAATAAAATGATGATGAATAATAACAAGGCCGCGAACATCAGTGCAGAATCGTACATAGGTATGGATAGCATCTCGCCATAATTATTGGCGATAAGGGCTGGCAGGGGATAACCTGAATCAAATACCGAGTGTGGCACAGCGGCATTATTCCCGCAGACCATCAGTACAGCAATGGTCTCGCCAAATGCACGGGAAATGGCTAATACAGTAGCAGCGATAATTCCCGGTTTTGCTTTACGCAGATATACTTTTTTGATTGTTTCCCATTTGGTAGCGCCTAATGACAGGGATGCTTCCTTTAGTTCTTTCGGAATAGTATTTAGCACTTCACATACAATACTGACGATGAGCGGAAATATCATCACCGCCAGAACAATTCCACCTGCCAATACACTGTATCCAGTAGAAAATTCGACAAAATGGGGTGCAATGTGATTTTGAATAAGCGGAATAATGAAAAGTACCCCCCATACGCCAAAAATTACCGGGGGTATGCCCGACAACAGGTTGACAAAGGGAACCAGTACTTTCCTGACCCGCGGGTGTGCATATTCGGTGATATAAAATGAGCTAAGGAGACACAGGGGCAATGCAATAATGATCGCAATACCTGTAACCCAAAGTGTGCCCATGATAAAGGGGAAGAAACCGAATAATCCTTTGAGGGGCTTCCAATCGCTCGATGTAAGCAGTGTCCACCAGGACGAATTAGCCAGTACAGGTATAGATTTATAATATAAACCAATACCTATTACCAACACTACCGAAACCGATAGTATAGTGAGTAATAGCATTAGTTTCGAAAGAACTTTATCTTTTAATAGCCTAAATTGCATTATATTGGTTAGGTTGATTAAGTTGCATTGAGTTAGATTAAGTTGATTGAATTGGGTATTAAAACTTAATCAACTCAATCAACCACTTAACTCAATCAACTAAATATTAGTTAACTTTCTTCAGCTCCTCGGCTATTTTCTGTTTTGAAAGCTGGATATACCCGTTTTCGTCAACATACTTCTGGCCTTCGGTCAGTACAAATTTTACAAATGCCACCAGTTCCGGTTTGGTTGGTTTTCCTTTAAACAGGAACCCAAGGTTACGTGCCGGAGGAGATGGGTATTTACCCGAAGCGATAGCATCGGTCAGATTATCAATCGTGTCATAGAAATTCTCATCCGGATCGATTTTGCCATTGCCATTTACATCAATAGGCAAAGCATGCACACCCGCAACCTGTTTGCGTGTTTTCAGATCGTATAAGTAAGCAAGGTTGTTGTAACCAATGGCAGTTACATCTTTTTTAACCGCCTGGGCAAGGCCCGGGTCGCCGTAAACACCTACACCAAGCAGGTCCTCCTGCTTTTTGTTGAAGTATTTTGCCCAGGTTTCGGCAGCACCAGCCGCATCTGAGCGTGTGTACACATGGATTGGCACAGATACTTTTCCGCCCAGCTGGTTCCAGTTTTTAACCGATCCGTTAACAAATACATTTAAAAACTGATCGCGCTTCACGCCCTTAGTTTCCAGGGTACTTGCATTAGGATTACCTGTATTATAAGTAGGAACAACAGCATCTTTGGTCACATAAATGGTATAAGCACCTTTTTTTACTTCGGCAGGGTTAATATCCCGTGAAGCAAGGCCGATATCAACCAGTCCTGAGAGCGCATCGGTTATTCCCTTACCTGCGCCGCCTGCTGAAATATTAAATACCACGTTAGGGTGAATCTTTTTAAATTCCTGAGCCCATTTTACGGTGATAGGGTAGAGGGCGAATGCACCGGATATATTGATAGTACCTTTCAAATCATCTGGTGCTGGTTTGTTTTCAGCCTTTTTAAATGATGATAAGGTGATAACTATACCTGTTATGGCTGCAAATGATAGTATAGTTTTTGAATTAAATGATATGCGTTTCATTGTTATTGCGTTTGCGTTTATTAGAATGCAATCTGTAATTGCGCTTCGATTATGTTGTTTTTAATCTGTGTAGTTTCTTCGTGTTTGTATAAATAATCAACAGCCAGTTTTGTCCATTTATTGAACACAAAGTTTACACCGCCATTATAAATGATTGAACGGTCTGTTGTAACAATTTTGCTCGGATCATAAGTATCATATTTTGCGACTAACTGCACCTGGGGAATTACAAAATATCCTGCCTGCGCATACCAGCCGTCGCGATGAACAGAAGCGTCGGTACCATGTAAATACTCAGTAGTTATTGAAAAAGGTCCAGTAACATATCTTGCGTCGAAACCATAGCGATTACGTGCCTGGGTAACAGGATTAGGCACTTTTGTTGTAGCGACAGGGATATCTTCGCCCTCATATAAACTACCGCCTAAATCAAGGCCTTTAAGAGGATGGACGCCTAAACGGGCAGCTATATCCTTGTGGTTGTTATTGTCGGTAGTGGCATTATAACCTGCACCATTAAATACACCAAAAGTATAATCAAACAGATAGCGGTCACTTACTTTGGCAAAGCTTCCGCTCACCTGAATACCCAGATCACGGCCGTTTTGATTTCCAATAACATCTTTTGATCTTTCGGCCAGAGCTTCAACCACCTGTGAACGGTCGATGAAATCTAACTGAGCATCTCCAACCAAACTTTCATAACCAAGCGGAACTTTAAACTGACCAGCCTGGAGTTTCAGGAAATCGGCAAACTTATAGGCTGTGTAAGCATCGAGCAGTTTAGTTGTACCGGCGAACTCAGTATAAACTTCGTATGACCATTGGTCGGTAATATTACCTTTTGCATCCAAACGGGCACGGTGCAGATCGAATGCGTCATTTACCCCGCTTTGGGCAAAACCCTGATAACGGGCCTGTACCAAACCGCTTATTTGTAATGCACGGCTGCCAATAAATAAATTATGCTGATTTTCTCTGTCCTTATCACGTTTCTGCTGCTCCTTTAAGGCCAGATCAGAACGCAGGGAGTCGGCTTCCTGTTGAGTTAATAAATTCTTTTTGATAAGCAGGTTAAGCAGCTCATCATTCGATTGTGCTTTTGATATAATTGCCGTAAAAAGTAGGACGAGTACAAAAAGGGCTCTTTTTAAATAGAAGTGTTTCATGTTAGTACTTAGTTCAAATTATCAGGTTGGGGTTATTATTACTTATTTATTGTTAAAGTTTAATTTTGTATATTCTATTATTTCTATATATTCTACTGATTTAGTAGTGTAAATATCAAATTATTAAGTGAATAAGACAAAAAAGATTTAATATATTTTTCGACAATAAGTCTTAGTTTATTGATTATCAGACCATTAATTTTATTATTTGTATGGGAGCAACGCAAAAAAAAGACCGATAATCAAAGCGACTACCGGTCTTACACCAATAAAATAACCTCAAATTTTATTGTATAGAGTCTCCTTGTTTGATCTCGTCGGAGCCGTGAAGGAGTATTTTATCATTTGGTTTCAAATCGCCGAATATTTCGGTTGAGTCGTTACCGGCCAGGCCTTCTTTGATACCTACCAAACTTGCTTTGCCATCACGAATCGCTATCACATATTCCTTTTCGGTAGACCTGACAATAGCCGAATTGGGTACCTGTAATGATTTTGCCCCCGATACCATCGGTATTTTAACTTCGGCATACATCCCCGGTTTTAGTTTTCCGTTTTCGTTGATTACATCGATCTCAATTGCTTCCTGGCGCATACTACCTAAAGCATTAGCCGAACGACTGATTTTAGCGGTATGTTCCTGTCCGGGCATGGCGTTGAAGGTGAATTTTACCGGTTGAGCTAAGTCGACCTTATCTACATAATCCTCCGGAATGTACACGGTTAGGCGCATTTTGTTAATATCCTGTATGATGAGCATCGGCTGATCGGTTTGCTTGCCTGGAGCAACAAGAGCACCCGGAGAAACATTTCTCTGGACGATCATTCCATCAAAAGGAGCGTAGATGCGTAGATAACCTTGCATGGTACGCACAGCCTCAACATTCGACTGCTCGGATTGCGCCATAGCCAGATCGGCTTTCATTTTGGAACTGGCATTATCCAAATCTAAGGATGACACAGAACCTGGCTCTTTAGCTGCCTCTTTTAAACGCTCATATTTCTCCTTGCTGGCCTGGGCATTTTCTTGCGCTTGCATATATCGTGAATTGGCAGACTGCAATTGCGCTTCCATTTCAGGCGCTTCCAATATTATTAGCAACTGACCTTTTTTCACTATCGAGCCGCGGTCGACAAAGAGCTGTTTTACAAAGCCATTTACTTTCGGGAAAAGGTTTACTTCATTAAAAGGCACTAATTGTCCGGGTAAGCTCGCTGAACTTGACAGTGCTTTTTCCGATACGGTACCAAACTCATATTTACCTGTGTTTTTGTTGGATTTTTCAGTTAAATCAACAGGCTTTTCGCTGCTTGTACATGCTGCAACTAAAGCAGTTGCAGCTATTAATAAATAAGATCTATATTTCATGTTGTTGAATATTTAAAGTGGTGGATTCGGCTGATTGTTCAGGCATCAGCGCCGGGGAATCATAAGTGGTTTTCTCCTGCACCCAGGCAAAAACCATTGGTAGTATGAATAATGCAGCAAAAGTAGAAGCAAACAGTCCTCCAATTACAGCACGGCCCAGCGGAGCAGATTGCTCACCGGCTTCGCCTAGACCCGAAGCCATTGGGATCATACCGGCGATCATTGCCAAACTGGTCATTAAAATAGGCCTTAAACGGATAGAAGCACTGGTTACTGCTGCTTTAGTAGAATCTTTATACTTCAGTCTTAAATTCTCGGCATTGGTTACGATCAGGATCGCATTAGCAACTGACACACCGGTCGACATGATCATACCCATATAGGATTGCAGATTTAACGTACTGCCTGTCATCAGCAACGCAGTGATCGATCCCAATATTACTGCAGGGATGGTCACCAATACAGTAAGCGATACCTTGAACGATTGATAATTGGCGGCTAGCAACAGGAATATAACCAATATGGCAAACCCCAAACCATTTTGCAGACTTCCCAAAGTCTCGGTCAGCAGACCCGACATACCACCAACTTCTGCAATCAATCCTTTGGGTGGCGTGCCGATAGATTTTACTGCTTTTTGCACATCAGAAGTAGCTGTGCCTAAATCCTTTTTATAAATATTGGCGCTGATGGTAATAAAGCGACGAGGACCCGCACGGTCGTACTCAGCGGGTGCGGTGGTGAGTTTAAAAGTAGCTACATCGGCGAGGGTGGGGCTGCTTTTGCCTTTTACAAGCGGGATTTCTTTCAACTCATCCATATTATTCATCACATATTCCGGCACCTGGGCTTGTACCTGGTAGGCGTAGGCGTTCTTCTCATCCAGCCAAAGGTTTTTTAAAGTAAAACGGCTGGATGAGGTACTGGCAGTAACAGACCGGGCAATATCGCTCACATTCAAGCCCAATTGCGACACTTTCAACCTGTCGAGCGTAATGGCAATTACCGGGTAATCTAAAGGCTGATTGATCTGTACATCACGCAGATAAGGGATTTGTTTCAATTTATCTAGTACCTTATAGCCATAGTTTTTTATCTGATCAAGATCCTTTCCGGCTACCTGCACTTCAATCGGGGTATTGGCCCCAAGACTCATGATCTTTTCAGTCATATCTATCGGTTCAAAGGTGATGGTCATCTCAGGCAGAGCATGGGCAATATTTTTTCGTAAAGCATCCTTCAATTCGTCCATATTAATATGGTAATCTTCATCCAGGTTTACCTGCAAAACCGCTTCATGCGTACCTGTATTAAATACGTACAGGTTACTGCTGCCGAAACTGCTCGGTACCAAACCAATGTACCCGGAAGTGATCTTCACGTGGTTGTTTACCGTTTGATTGATGATGCGGAGTACTTCTTTAAACTTATCCTCTGTGCGTTCCAGCCTGGTTCCCTGTGGTTCTTTTATCCGTATCTGGAATTGTCCGTTATTGAGTTTGGGCATCATGTCCTTGCCAATTATCACAAAACCTGTAGCCGCCAGGGCAATCACAACGATCAGGTAGGTAAGCACATAGAATTTTTTGCGCGGCATCATGTGTTTGATGATCGCGATGAAGCGCATTTTAACGCGTTCGAACAGGTCGTTTTCTTCTGGATGCTCTTCCTCCTGTTGTTGGTGCATTTGTACCTGTTCTTCCTCTGTTTCATCGAATGTTCCGCCAGCATGAGCGTGTATTTTGCCGTGATGATAATGCTGGTAGCGTTCGGCCTTGATCAACCAGTTACTCATAATTGGTACCAGGGTTTGTGCCAGCACGTAGGAAACGATCATGGTCAAACCGATCGATAACGAAAGCGGCAGGAACATCGCCTTAGGCACGCCGTTCATCATAAAGGAAGGCGCAAATACGGCCAGGATACATAATAAGATGAGCAACAGCGGAAATGATATTTCTTCACAGGCATCGAAAATTGCTTTACGTTTGGATTTACCCATTTCCAGGTGCTGGTGAATATTTTCTATCGTTACCGTAGCCTGATCGACCAGAATGCCTATGGCTAAAGCCAAACCGCTCAACGTCATAATATTGATGGTTTGACCAAAGAGGCTCAATAATAACACGCCAATCAGGATTGATACAGGTATCGTGATCACTACGATCAGACTGCTTCGCCAGTCGCGCAAAAACAGCAACACCATTAACCCCGTCAGCAGAGCGCCAAGACCACCCTCAGTCATCAAGCTCTTCACTGCGTTTACTACAAACACCGACTGGTCAAACTCATAAGATATTTTCACGTCGCTTGGCAACAGGTTCTGCATTTCCGCCAGTTTACCTTTCAAACCCTGTACTACCGACCAGGTAGATGCCGATGCCGTTTTTACAACAGGTATATATACCGAGCGTTTGCCGTTGATCAAAGCATAGTCAACAGTTACGTCGGTTGCATCGGTTACCCGTGCTATATCTTTTACATAAATGGGTACACCATTTTTGGTGATTACTGGAATGTTACCAAAGTTTTCAGCGTTTTTAACCAGAGTATTCATTGTAGTCAAATACATGGTGTTACCCACACGCAAGTTGCCCGATGGTGACATTACATTAAATTTCGCCAGGGCTTCAACCACTTCGTCAGGTGTGAGATTAAAGCTTCTCAGCTTGTCAGGGTCAACGCTAAAAACAATGGTTCGTGCGTTGGAGCCAAATGGAGGAGGAGCGGAGAGGCCCGGTATGGTTGAAAACATAGGCCTGATGCGTGTAGCAGCCAGATCGTAGATGTCTTTCAAACTTTCGCTTTTACTATCCAGTACCAACTCACCAACGGGCAGTGAGGAAGCGTCATAACGTATTACCTGGGGAGGCAAAGCGCCTGGAGGGAAGAACCCCTGGGCACGGCTCACCTGTAAAGCAACCTGTGCCGACGCCTCGGCCATATTAGTTGTTTCATAAAATGATATTTTGATAATAGTTAAGCCCTGTATGCTTTTACTGCTGATGTTCTTTACACCGTCTACATACAGGAACTGGTTTTGTAGCCCGGTGGCAAAAAAGCCTTCCATTTGCTGTGCTGACATACCACCGTATGATTCGATCACATAAATGGTAGGAAGGTTAAGCTTGGGGAATATATCTATCGGGATATTCATTGCACGGAGCACTGCAAAAATTAAAAGGCTTACAGTGATCACTATCGTAGTGATCGGCCTTTTCAGTGCGGATGTGACCATTGACATAGTTGTAGTTATTTTAAAAGGTTTAATATGGTGTTTACTTTGTTGTCGGTAATGGCTTGGTTAAACAATGCATTGGTATAAGCATATTTAGCCTGTACATAATCGGTTTCGGCACGATAAAGGATGTTTAGTGCGGCGTCCAGCTCGATAATATCTGTCAGCCCGTTTTTATACAGAGATAGCTTTTGACGATAGCCATCATTGGCTGCTTTGAGCTGATGGGGTATTTCGGTTAACCGTTCACGGGCCGTTTGCATTTCTGCATATGCCTGGCTGGCATTAGCTGCGAGCAGGGTCTTCTGCTCCTGCAGTTTATTTTGGAAATAATCGGATTGGGTTTTCTGGGTGCGAACTTTTAACTGTTTCCGACGCAGGTCGAAAAGGTTATAGGAAATACCTAATCCAACCAAATAATTATCGCGCTGAAAACCCCAGCCGGTTGAAAGGCCGTTAAAATGATCGTTGGCATCTACGCTTGATCCGCGTCCCCAGGCAGCACCCTCCAGTAATATCTTTGGATTATATTGCTTTTTCACCAGGTCTTCCTGTTCTTTGCTGTTCTGATACAGTGACTTATAATAATTAATGAGCGGATGATTGGCAGTATCAGTATTAAGCTGGCCATAAGGTGAATGGATTAACTGATCTTCCACCAATGTATCAGCTACTATTGATTGATAAGGCAGACCGCTCACAGTAGCCAGACGCAATTGTACTTGCTGCAACTGGTTGTTTAATTCGATATAATTCAAGCGTGCCTTTGATAACTCCGCATTGGCAATACTGGTATCGACACCCGGGCGTACACCACTGCGGGTAAGTGAACCGATGGAACGCAGGATTTCCTGGTTACGCTGAATGTTTCGTGCCTGAATTTGCTGATAATCCTGCAGGCTCATCAGTAAAAGGTAATTACTGATGGCGTAAGCTTCCAGTTGATATTTTGATTGCGCGAAATTATTTTGCTCAACCTGTATATTCGACTGTGCTACGCGGTTTTGGGCGCCATATGCACCGAAATTATATATTTCCCAATCTAATGCAGCTACGCCAACATTGGCTGATACAGCTGTGGCATTGCTTTCGGTACGAACGCCCCGGCTGTCAGATGGAATTATCCCGAAGCCGAAATAAGGACCGGCAACGTTGTTGTTGGTACCGATATCAGCTTGGTAGTTCAACCGCAAATTGGGCAGCCAGTTATTGCGCACCTCTGCCGCTTGCGCTTGCCTGATGCGTATGGCTGAAGAATCCGTTATTAAAGTAGGGGCGCTTTTATCTACTTGTATTAAGAGTTGTTTTAATGAAACAGACTGCTGCGCGCTGGCTGCAACAGATAGCAGCAGCAAAAACACCGCAAACAGACTTCTATGAATATTTGACATTTTTTGGATCATTAATTTGATAAATTCAAAAAGTATAAGGCATACGCGCAGGTGAATGCTGCGGGTAATCATGTGTTACTTTAGGAAATATCAAATAATGAGCTTGCCGGCCAGGAGATAGGCACTTTCAGGTGGCCATAGAGATAAGCGAAGATCAGATAATATTCTGGCCGTTAATTTTGATAATGGGTCAAAAAGAGCGGGAAAAAGGTTAAGCAATAAAAGTGAAATGGAGGAAAGCAGTACCATCAGTGGATTTGCAAGTCGCTGATGGATCTGTTTTGCATTTTTATCGGCATCCTCCAGATTCTCGGGCTTTCGCTTAGAGAAGCTTTTGACCAGGATATTGTGCGAAATGTGAATTTTAAAGTGGCGATTGGAAACCTCAAAACCAAAAAAAGGCTTGGCAATAAACAGCAGCGCTGCAAATGCAAAGAATACTTTAAAAACCAGCGCTCCTTTCATTTGGGTTTCAAATAATATTGTTCAACTACAAAAGTGGTGTTAAATTGTTTCATTGAAATTAATGTAACGTTAATGTTGCATGCATTCACCTGCCGGCGCTTCTGCGAATTGGGAGTGGCAAAAAGAAAAAAAGGCCCCATAAAGGAGCCAGTTTAGTTGATTGATTTATTTAGTCGTGGAATATAATTGGCTTATTCTGCATTTGCCCTGAACATCAATGCACCTACGGTTACGTTAGTGCGACTGTCAATCAGTATAGCGCCACCATTTGCTTTATTGTCCTGGTAAAGATCAAAGGCTAAAGGATCGGCTGTTTTGATAACGATACGGCCGATATCATTCAGTTTGAAATCTTCATCAAACTCCTGCTCCAACGTATTAATATTCACCTTGTACAATATTTCCTGTATGCGGCAACGTGTTAATTTACTGTTATGCTGCAGAAAGTAGGTGTGGGTAGTATCCAGTGGTTTAGTATCCATCCAGCACAGATCAGCTTCAATCTGCTGTGAAACCTGCGGTTTGTTTTTTGCACTTACCAATGTATCACCGCGACTAATGTCAATTTCGTCTTCAAGATGAATGGTTACAGACATACCGGATATGGCAGCTTCTGGCTCTGAATCAAGCAGCTCAATTTTACTGATAGTTGATGTAAAACCCGATGGTAAAACTGTTACCTTGTCATTCACACGGAACGAGCCGCTTGAAACTCGCCCTGCATAACCACGGTAATCGTGCAATTCTTCAGTTTGTGGACGAATCACCCACTGTACCGGGAACCTTGCATGCTCGGTGAGGGTATCGGCAGGTATTTCAACGGTTTCCAAATAAGGTAATAAACTATTGCCCTTAAACCACGGCATTCTTTCGGAAGCATGGACAATATTATCACCTTTCAACGCACTAACTGGTATGTAAGCTACATTTTTCAATCCAACCTTAGCCGCTAATGATTTGTAATCGCTGACGATCTTATTGAAAACATCTTCTTCGTAATCAACCATATCCATCTTATTCACACATACTACCACTTGTGGTAAGCCTAACAGGGATACCAGGAAGGAGTGACGTATGGTCTGCTCGATCACGCCTTTTCGCGCATCGATCAGGATGATGGCCAAACCAGCATTTGAAGCGCCGGTAACCATGTTACGGGTGTACTGAATATGGCCCGGGGTGTCAGCTATAATGAATTTGCGTTTGTCTGTCTGAAAGTATTTGTAGGCAACGTCGATAGTTATACCTTGTTCGCGCTCCGCTTTCAAGCCGTCGGTTAAAATGGCCAGGTCAATAGTGCCATCATCATTTTTACGGTTTGAGCGTTGAAGCGCCTCTAACTGGTCAACCAATATAGCGCCGCTATCATAAAGCAGGCGGCCTATAAGGGTGCTTTTACCATCGTCAACACTGCCTGCAGTTAAAAATTTTAGAATATTCATATTAAAAGTAGCCCCCTTTCTTGCGGTCTTCCATTGCGGCTTCACTCACTTTATCGTCCATACGAGCACCGCGTTCGCTAACACGGGAGGCGCTTATTTCATCAATAATATTATCTATCTCAAATGCGTATGACTCTACAGCAGCTGTACAGGTCATATCGCCAACGGTGCGGAAACGTACATTACGGCGCTCCACCACATCCTCATCATCCATATTCAGGAATGGAGAGGCAGCCATTAACTGACCATTGCGGGTGATCACATCACGTTCGTGGGCAAAATAGATAGTGGGTAATTCAATTTTTTCCCTACGAATATAGTTCCACACATCTAACTCTGTCCAGTTACTGATTGGGAATACGCGAACGTTTTCGCCTTTATGTATCTTACCGTTATAGATATTCCAAAGCTCCGGGCGCTGACGTTTAGGATCCCACTGACCAAATTCATCACGTACCGAAAAGATACGTTCTTTTGCCCGTGCTTTTTCCTCATCACGGCGTGCGCCACCTATGCAGGCATCAAACTGGTGCTTTGCAATCGTATTTAACAGCGTAACAGTTTGTAACTGATTACGGCTGGCGTTTTTACCTTTTTGCTCTACTACGCGGCCATTATCAATGTCATCCTGAACATAACCGACGATCAGCTTTTCGCCGATACGTTTGATCATATTGTCGCGATAGATAATGGTTTCTTCAAAATTATGCCCGGTATCAATATGTACCAACGGGAACGGAAATTTTCCCGGACGAAAAGCCTTTTCGGCCAACCTTACTAAAGTGATAGAATCTTTACCTCCCGAAAAAAGCAGGGCGGGCTTTTCAAATTGCCCGGCTACCTCCCGCAAGATATGGATGGCTTCCGCCTCTAATTCATCTAAATAATCCAACTGCTGCTTACTCATTAATTATGTAATTCAAACTTATTTATGCACCTCGTGTAATCCGCATTCTTTTTTCGACTGATCTTCCCACCACCAACGGCCTGCCCTGAAATCTTCTCCGGGTTGAACTGCCCTTGTGCAAGGTTGGCACCCGATACTCGGAAAGCCTCTGTCGTGTAGCGTGTTATAGGGTACGTTATGTATCCTGATATATTCTTTTACCTGATCGAGGGTCCAATCGTAAATCGGGTGAAATTTAATCAAATTATTTTGTTCGTCCCATTCCAGATTGTGCATGTCATGTCGATTGACTGACTGTTCGGCACGAATGCCAGTTACCCAACATTTATTGCCTGCAAGGGCACGCTTCAGGGGTTCAACTTTACGAATACCGCAGCATTCTTTACGGTTCTCAACAGATTCGTAAAAGCTACTCGGCCCTTTTGTGTTGACCATCTTCTCCAGCAACTCATTATTAGGATAATAAGCATGTATAGGTTTCTCGTACATTTCCATAGTACGGTTCCACACATAATAAGTTTCAGGAAAAAGGCGACCTGTCTCTAATGTAAATACCTTGATAGGCAGATCATTGGTAAAAATCATGTGCGTGATCACCTGGTCTTCCCAGCCGAAACTTGTAGAAAACACGATCTGTCCGGCAAACCTGTTTGCCAGTAATGATAGTGCTGCCACTGGGTCAAGACCTTGAATTTGTTGCTTTATATCTTCTAACTCGCTTATCATAAAACGTGAACTCCCAAGAATTTAAGAATCGCTCTTATACTTATTAATATTACGATTATAGCTACAGCCATCATAATAGCTTTAGCCGATATTTTATTTGAAATCTTAGCCGCAATAGGAGAAGCCAACGCACTGCCTATTACCAGACCGGAAACCGCTTCCCAACGAGCGCTGCCCAAAAACCAGATGAATGTTAACGAGCTCATCAGCGCAATAAAAAAGCGTGATAATTTAACAGTCCCTAAAGAAAAACGTGGATGACGCCCGCCAGCAATAAGGGTTGATAAAACGATTGACCCCCAGCCACCACCTCCAACTGCATCAATAAAACCACCACCAAAACCTAACAGACCAATTCTTTTAATTTTGGCTGTTGTTCTTTTTTGCCCGGTTTTTAAACCCTTTCTGAATATAATGATACCTAATATTAAGGTATACAACGATACAAATGGTTTGGTATAAGCACTATAATGTTCTAATGAAGACAATATGGTAGCCCCTAGCATCGCACCTATGATACCGGGAATGAGCAGCATCTTAAACAATTTCCAGTTGATGTTGCCCATCCGGTAATGCATCCAGCCCGCTATGCCATTGCTTAATATTTCAGAAAGATGCACACCCATACTTGCTGTTGCGGGTGTAATGCCCATTGATAAAGAGAAAGTAGTCGAAGTAACACCGTAAGACATGCCAATGGCCCCATCAATCATTGCAAACACAAAACCTGCACCCAGGAAATAGTAAAAAATGGGGTTGATGCCCTCAACGTAAGTTCTAAAATCGGGATCCTTATTCCATAAAGTAAAGATGGTTACTACGATAGCAAAAACCAGTGCGCCCCATAATAGCCAAATTAAGTTCTTATTACCCTGAGTTTTTTTCTCAACCAATACCGAAGTAACATCATTCAGCACTTTTACTTTATAAGCGAAATCACCTGAAAGCGAGTTTCTCAACTCGTTCATTTGTTGCAGCGTAATATCCAGCTCTCCGGGAATTGCCTCATCCAATACTTCTCTTAATCGCTTGGCAACTGTAGGGGATTTACCATTAGTAGATATGGCTACTTTCAGGTCGCCCTTCTGAACAATCGAGCCGAGATAAAAATCGCACAGATCAGGTTTATCAGCTATATTCACCAATAATTTACGCTCGTGTGCTGAGCTTCTGATATACTCATTAAGTTGATTATCGTTTGTTGCAGCTATAACTATATCCGCGTCATCAAGGTCAGTATCTACAAATGCTTTTTGCGAAATGCTTATGCCTTCATATTCTCCTGCCAAAGCACGTACACCGGGTACAAACTCTTTGGCAATAATAGTCACCTTTGCCTTTGGACTATTACCAAGCAGGGCGGTCAGTTTTTCCAAACCAACATTGCCCGCACCGATCAGAACCGTATGCAAATTATTCAGCTTTAAAAAAACCGGAAAAAGCTGATTGCCTTCGGTTTTTTCTGTCTGAATGGTAGGTGTACCGTTATTCCTGGGAGATAATGCCATAAAATTCCCTGATAGGCTGAAACTGTGGATGTAAAGACACCACTTCGCCAATGACAATTAAAGCAGGCGAGGTGATCTTTTTCTCCTCAACAATCTCTGTAATAGTATCTATAATGCCAATGGCTACTTTTTCATTTTCGGTCGAACCGCTTTGAATTACAGCTACAGGCATGCGTTGTTTACCTTCTTTTTTGAATATTTCGGCAATTTCGCTCAGTTTATGCAGGCCCATCAAAACAACAACAGTCGCCCTGGTACGAGCCGCCTCATAAAGATCATTTGATATATTGCCGTCGGCTTTTGTACCCGTTACTACCCAAAAGCTTTCGCTCATACCGCGATGAGTAACCGGGATATGCTGTAATCCTGGAACACCAATTGAACTTGATATGCCGGGAATTACTTCTGTGTGGATGCTGTAAGAAGCCGCATGATCCAACTCTTCATAACCACGGCCGAATACAAACGGGTCGCCGCCTTTTAAACGCACAACATGGCCATAATTCAAGGCATAATCAATCATTAATTTATTGATCGCATCTTGTGAAAAAGAATGATCTCCCGAACGTTTACCTACATAAACCTTAGTTGCATGCTCCGGCGCAAAGTCAAGCAATTCTTCGTTTACCAAAGCATCATAAAGCACCACGTCTGCGGTTTTAAGTGCTTTTATACCTTTTATGGTAATCAGTTCGGCGTCGCCGGGGCCTGCACCAACCAGAGTAATACGTGGTTCCTTAATTTCTTTTTTTATATCTATCATGATTGCACCAATGCCTCTCTTTTTGCTTTAACATTTGCTAAAAATGCTTCAGCCTGTTTGCGGTAAGCTGTCGCAAATTCTTCAGAAGGTTCATTTTTGTTAATCTGCAATACCGTGTCACTAAACGTACCGTCAAAATTAAATTCTCCAGTGGCTATATATTGCTTGTCGAATTCATTAATGATGCCAATTTGGGTACCAACATTGATATTTTTATCCAACAACAATGCCTTTGCTGAGCTGATGAATACATTGTAGGAATGATAAATAGTATCGGCCCAGGCACCATTTGCAAATGATTCATTTGCCCAGCCTGATTTCTCATCAGCTTCGTATAATAATGTAGCAACCAAATCGATCACTACGCCAGCACACTCACCAACACCAATAGCTGGGACGAAAGTTTCTTCATGCCCCCAGTCTACAAACTCATCATCTTTCAGGGTTGACAGATCAGCCAGTGGTTTTAACATCTGGTAGAAATAGTCTTTTCCCTGTCTGTCGTAATAATGGTGGAAAAGCTCGTCTTCTATTGAATTTTGCTTGTAATCGTCCAAAACGGTTCTTAATACAACATCAGCCCTTTTAGCAGGAACTTTGATGATCTTTTCAGCAGCACGACCAATTCCATCGCCAACTGTACCGCCACCCAACAAAACCTGCATCGATGGTAACACCTTCAAACCGGCTTTAAGTGAGCTGCCATGGAAACCAATATGGGCCAAACCATGCTGACCACAAGAGTTCATACAGCCGCTTATTTTGATCTTGATATCGCGGTTGAAGATCAGATCTTCATATTCATTATAGATGATATCTTCCAGGACACGGGCAAAGGTCATACTATTGGAAATACCCAGGTTACACGTATCGGTACCTGGGCAAGTAGTCACATCGGCTACGCTGTCAAAACCGGGGGCTGACATATCCAAAGCGGTTAAACCCGCATATAAAGCCGGCAATGCTTCTTTTCTTACATATTTTAACAGCAAGCCCTGATTTTGGGTAATACGTAACTCATCTGCCACATAAGGGCGGATGGCCTCAACAAACTTTCTCGCTACATCTGTATGGATATCGCCAACAGGGACCTTTACATATACGCCATAAAAGCCTTGCTGCTTTTGTTCAAATACATTGGTTGCCAACCATTGTTCGTAACGCAATGGGTTGTCCATCTTTGCCTCAGGAATGATTAAAGGCTCGGGTATAACCGGCATGTCTAGCACATCACGGTTAATAGGGTAGGTTTTTACTTTGTTAGCAATTCTTTCCTCTTTTACCAGTCTTAATACTTCTTCCAGGCCTAATTTCTGGATCACATATTTTAGCCGTGCTTTATTACGGTTATTGCGTTCGCCATAACGGTCAAAAACACGGATAACTGATTCGATATAAGGAATCAATTGATCTTCGGGCAAAAATTCTTCAACAATGCTTGCCAAAATAGGCTGAGCACCTAAACCCCCACCAAGCAATATTTTAAAGCCACGCTCACCTTTATCATTTATTTTAGGGATAGCGCCAATATCATGTACATATGAAAATGCGGTATCCTCATCGCTTGACGAAAAG
Organism: Mucilaginibacter tolerans; assembly: GCF_030519375.1. Taxonomy (GTDB): domain Bacteria; phylum Bacteroidota; class Bacteroidia; order Sphingobacteriales; family Sphingobacteriaceae; genus Mucilaginibacter. Next base: position 206,309 of record NZ_JAUMKB010000002.1, read on the forward strand.
GAAATCTTAAACTTACGGCCCATTTCCTGACAGATAGGATTGCGCAGAAAGAATTCAAACGCAGCATGAGCATAAGGCGAAACATCAAACGGCTCTTTCGGATCAATACCCGCAGTAGGAGAGGCAGTCACATTTCTTACGGTATTGCCGCATGCTTCACGCAGGGTGATATCGTCCTGCGCCAGTTCGGCCCAAAGTTGAGGTGTACGGTCCAAACTAACATAATGTATTTGAATATCCTGGCGTGTGGTTAAGTGCAGGTTATGGCTCGCATACTCATCAGATACGTCAGCAATGCGCAGCAGTTGTTTAAACGTAACTTTACCAAAAGGTAATTTGATACGAACCATTTGCACACCGGGCTGGCGCTGACCATAAACGCCGCGGGCCAGACGCAAGCTCCTAAACTTTTCATCATGTATCTTACCTTCACGGAAAGCTCTGATCTTCTTTTCCAGATCGATAATATCCTTCTCCACAACCGGATTTTCCAGTTCAGTTCTGAAGCTTTGCATATCTTCTAATAATTAAATTAATATTTATCTCTTAGTTTGAACCCCAAATATATATATAGTATACGGAAATGGTAGCATTTTTTAGTAATATTATTTCTTTTACAGTAAAATTACATACAAAGCCGTTTTTAAACGTACCAAATCTGCGCCAAAGTTTAGTTTGAGAATCGGTATACGCAAGTGATTGAATTTTAGATACTCGCGAATCAAATCAGACATTTTGCGTTACTCTGTATACAATTGAAATTCAAGTAAATACAATGCCCGTTTTTTTCTCAATAGAAAAACTCGGGAAACTATTTTTTTAAATTATTCAGAAGAAAAAGTAAAAAAATCCTCTAGGGCTAAGTAAATAATTAAAGGCATAGTTTTAACCAATACTCAATTGGGGAAAAATATACCCTTTGTATTACAGTAAATTTCTAACGGAGAGCTTCAAACTTTGATCAGCGTATTTTCTCTGGCTATTACATCGGCTATACTAGTTTCCGACAGAATTTTAAGCGTTGCATCTCGCACATCAATAAACACATCACGGATGCCACACGTGGTTTCCTGCTTGCACTCATCGCATTTATGATAAAAGTTGAGGCTGGCACAAGGCACCATCGCAATAGGCCCATCGGTAATACGCATGATGCTTACCAGGTAAATATCTTTTGGATCTTTATTTAAGCTATAACCACCTCCGGCGCCCTTTTTACTGTAAAGGAACCCGGCATTACGTAAGTCCAGCAATATCTGTTCAAGGAATTTTTTAGGAATCCGTTCCTCTTCCGCGATTTTGGAGATTTGCATTGGTGGTTTATCGACATTCTTTCCCAGCACTACCAGGGCCTTAATGGCATATTTCGTTTTTTTCGATAGCATTTAATAATATTAAAACTTACAAAGATAGGTAAATATATTATGTCTATATAATTGGTCGGCTGTACGTACTATTTAAAGTAAATATAGTATTTATTTTTTATCAGAATGTCCAAGACTTTTTGCAGGATTCACTATATCTCGCACTAATTGCTTTATTTCTTTTATTTCAGGGAAACGCGCCCATTCTTTATGGTCATAAATAACGGCATCATTTATCCGAATACTGTAGTGCCCCCCGGTTTCACTGGGTTGCAGCGTAACGGCATAAAGTTCATCAGAGAAGGTAGTTAACAATTCCTGGGCCATATATGCTGCGCGCAACAGCCAATGGCATTTTGGACAATATTCAATAGTTATAGTCGGTTTCATTAAGCCAATTTACAAATCAGCCCGTAAAAAATAAAAATATCATCATAACACGCTAATTAGGAAACGTGTAAAATGATGATATTAAGAATTCAAAATTGTGATTATATGGGAAGGTGGATTACCTACTTTGGATAAAATTAAAGCCTAATGCCAGTTTGGGGTTAAAAGGGGCCTTCTTTCTTTTCTTGAAAATATTATTATTGTTAACATATGCGCCCACAGCATTCAATACAGCATCAAATAAGTTTTCTATTGATTTCATATAAGCAATTTAATTTGGGCTTTATAACGAAAAACAGAAGGCTATGGTTGCAAAAATCTGCGTTTTTGATTATTTCAGGGGCTTTTTTGGATAAAGCAAGGAGTGGATTCCTGTTTAGATAAAATACTAAAACATGCTGATTGTTAGCGTATTAAATTTACTCTTAATGACTTTCAAAAAAATTAATTTATAATTTAATTTTCTCGTTAAACGATTGCTATACCCCAACTAAAAACCTGTCTTGGTAGTTTAATTTAATTATCTGCAATTCATCCCCGATTTTAATCTCCCCTAAACCATTATGTGCAAGATTTTGTCCGAACATGATCTTTTTGTCTTTCAGACGGTAACGTGCCAGCGTTTTTAAAGGTTCTTTACCAGCAAGGCCATTTTCCTGGTCAATGGTGGTCATTACGCAACGAGCGCAAAGTTTTACACCATAAAAAATAATATCGCCAATTATGAAAGTATGCATCGCATCTTCCTGGTATGGTTCGCCTCCGGTAAATACAATATTTGGGCGGAAACGGCTCATAGGCAATACTTCTGCCAATTTGCTGTTCAAATCATCCAGGGAAGATTGACCAATTAGTAAGAATGGATAAGCATCTGAAAACGAAGTGATGCTATCTTCTGAGGTATATCGCTGATCCGTGATGCGGTAGGTGTCATCAGGCATAAATACTAACCGGCATGGTATCTCAAGCATGCTACTGAACCATTCATCAGCTTCGTTACCTACAAACTGCCCGCGACAGGTATCATCCCATATCGTAACTTCTGCAAATTCGTTTTTAACAGCATCAAAAGGAATGGTACACGACGATTGCTTAACCGAATGAGTGATCTTTATGCCTTTGTCTGTTAATGCCGGTTTGAGCAATGCCATTTGGTGGACATCGCGTTGAGAAATAAAACGGTTATTGTGGTCAACCAGCATCCAGCGGCGGTCATATTGAAAGCCCCTGTCGGTTACCAAAGCTTTATCTAAAGCAATTCCCCCTAATGATTTTACTGGATAGATGAATAGTTGGCTGATGCGAAGCATTGTTAAAAGTAAAGGCTGTAAAGATAAGTTTTGTACAGGCCGCGGCAAACAGAGTTATAACAACTTCGTTACATTTTTGAAAGATTGGAATCGGTTTAACACATTTATCCCTACATTTAAAAACCAATTTAAAACATCTAATTATGCATCGCAGAAAATTCATCAGGGATGCCTCGCTGGCTACGGCAGGTCTTACTATACTTAATTTCCCGGTATTTGGTAAAAATGCGCCGAGCAACAAAGTAGTATTAGGCGTAATGGGGGTAAACAGCAGAGGGAATTATCTGGCAAGCAGCTTCGCACAGCTGCCTAATGTTGAAGTCGGCTACATCTGCGATGTGGAAGACGGCGCTATAAAAAAAGGCTATGATGCGCTTAAAAATGCACCCCGAAAACCTGAACTGGTACACGACATCCGTAAGCTGGTTGAAAAGAAGGATTTTGATGCCCTTGTAGTGGCTGCTCCCGATCACTGGCATACACCCGCAGCAATTTTAGGTGCATCACATGGCAAGCATGTATATGTAGAAAAACCATGCGGGCAAAATGCGCATGAAGGAGAATTAATATCCCAAGCTTTGCATAAATATGGCAAACATATACAAATGGGTAACCAGCGCCGCTCTATGCCTTCTCTGATCGACGCCGTTAAACAGGTAAGAGAAGGTGCAATTGGTGATGCCTATTTTGCTAAAGCCTGGTACACCAACAACCGTCAATCTATAGGCATAGGAAAACAAATACCGGTACCTTCAACCCTTGATTTTGAACTATGGCAGGGACCTGCGCCTCGCAAACCTTACCAGGATAATTTGGTACATTATAACTGGCACTGGTTCTGGAACTGGGGAACAGGCGAGGCTTGCAACAACGGTACGCACGAAATTGATTGCTGCCGCTGGTTCTTAGGGGTTGATTATCCTACTAAAGTGAACTCATCTGGCGGAAGATATGCTTATAAAGACGACTGGCAAACGCCGGACACCCAGGTAGCCAATTTCGAATTCGGAGATAAATGCTCTATTACATGGGAAAGTCGCAGTTGCAATAACTTCCCGGTTGAAGGTAGCAGTCGCGGGTTTATTATTTATGGTTCCAAAGGCAGTCTGGTTAACTTAGGTGGCGGTGACTACAAAATACTGGATATCAAGAATAAGGTACTGAAAGAAGTAAAATCAGAAGTAGCTGCTGACCCGAACAATACCGTTAGCGCCAACGGCAATCTGGATTTTTATCATTTTAAAAACTTTGTGGGTGCTGTTCGCGGGGAGAATGAATTGACTTCGCCAGTAGACGAAGCATCAAAAAGTGTGCTTTTGTGTCATTTGGCAAATATCTCACAACGCACAGGTATTACATTGAACTGTGATCCAAAGAATGGTTATATCACCAATAGTACTGAAGCCATGAAATTATGGGGCCGCACTTACCAAGCAGGCTGGGAACCGAAACTAGCGTAATAATATTTATCCAAATTCTAACATGAAAAAACAGCAATATTTAATTCTAACAGCTCTGTTATCAGGGCTTTCGCTATCATGCTACGCGCAGGCTGGCTGGACAAACCTTTTTGACGGTAAAACTCTTAAAGGCTGGAAACAAGCTACAGGGAAGGCTACATATACTGTTGAGAATGGTGTGATTGTAGGAACTACGGTAGCTCATTCGCCCAATTCATTCCTGGTGACAGATAAGGAATATGGCGATTTTATACTGGAGATCGATATTAAGGTTGAAAACAATGAAACCAATTCCGGTGTGCAAACACGTAGTCATTACGATCCGAAAGGCAATGATGGTGCAGGGAAAGTATATGGCCGCCAGGTTGAGGTTGACCCATCAGACCGTAAATGGAGCGGCGGCATCTATGATGAAGGCCGGCGTGACTGGCTGTATCCAATGGACCTAAACGCCAAAGCAAAAGATGCCTTTAAAGTAGGCGAGTGGAACCATTATCGTATTGAATGTATCGGGAATTCCATCAAAACATGGGTTAATGGTGTAGCCACAGCTTATATGGTGGATACGGTGGACAGCAAAGGCTTTATAGGCCTGCAGGTACATGGTATCAGCAACGAAGGCCAGGCAGGCAAACACATCTACTTTAAAAACATCAAAATACAAACAGCTAGGCTTAAACCAAAACCATTCCCTTCAGGCGTTTATGTTGTTGACTATGTATCCAATCATCTAACTGATTATGAGAAAAAAGAAGGCTGGCGCTTGCTGTTTGACGGCAAAACCAATGCCGGATGGAGAGGGGCAACCTCAACAAGTTTCCCTACTAAGTCCAACGGATGGGTAGTACGCGATGGAACAATGACCATTTTAGGCTCAGCAGGCGGTGAGGCTGCCAATGTAGGTGATATCGTCACCAAAGAACAATTCAGTGCATTTGATCTGTCGTTTGATTTTAAGATGAGTACAGGTGCAAACAGTGGTGTAAAATATTTCGTAACGCTGCAGGAAGATACACACGGACAATCGGCTATAGGTTTGGAATACCAGGTGCTGGATGATAAAGTGCACCCTGACGCCAAATTGGGACGTAATGGCGACCGAACATTAGCTTCCTTATACGATCTGATCCCTGCAAAAAAACAGGATCGATTTGTACGCCCCATTGGCGCGTGGAACACTGGCAGGATTATCGTTTTTCCAAATAATCATGTTGAACATTACCTGAATGGAGTAAAAGTGCTGGAATATGAGCGTGGATCCAAAGAATTTGAAGACCTGGTGAAGATCAGCAAATATGTGATCTGGAAAAACTTCGGCGAAGCTAAACAGGGGCATCTTTTATTGCAGGATCATGGTTTTGAAGTAAATTACAGGAATATCAAAATAAAAGAATTACACAATTAAAGGATTTTACAGATTAAAATCAGAGATTCAAACAAATAAAACCACTTTAAAACATTTTTTTCAAATATGCCGATAGATTCCGTTAATGTCAACAATAAGGCACAGGCAAAAAATACTTATGATGCGATCGTAATAGGGTCGGGTATCAGCGGCGGCTGGGCTGCCAAAGAACTTACCGAACGTGGCTTAAAAACCATTATGCTGGAACGTGGCCGGAATTTTGAGCACATCAAGGATTATAAAACCGCTACTAACAATCCCTGGGATTTTGAACACCGCGGGCATGTTACCCAGCAGCAAAAAAAACACCACGCTATAGTGGCAAGGGCATGGGGGCTTAATGAAGGAAACGTTAACTACTGGGCCGATGACGCGGACGCTCCTTATACCGAAATAAAGCCTTTCAATTGGTGGCGCTCGTATCAGTTAGGCGGCAGGTCTATACTTTGGGGGCGTCAAAGCTATCGTTGGAGTGATCTTGACTTCGAAGCAAATCTGAAAGATGGCTGGGCCATCGACTGGCCTATTCGATATAAAGATATTGCCCCCTGGTATGATCATGTAGAAAAGTTTATTGGCGTAAATGGTTCATTGGAAGGATTAGAACAACTACCGGATGGGCATTTTCTACCAGCTATGCAAATGAACTGTGTTGAAAAGGATGTAGCAGACAGAATAAAAAAACACTATAACAATACCCGGCATATGATCATCGGTCGGTCAGCTAATTTAACAGCGCCTATACCCGGTCGTACGCAATGCCAGTTCCGTAACCGTTGCTGGGAAGGTTGTCCTTTTGGAGGATATTTCAGTACACAATCGTCCACGTTACCCGCAGCTATGAAAACGGGCAACCTGACGGTAAGACCGTTCTCCATTGTTACCAAAATATTGTATGATCAGAATACCCAAAAAGCTACCGGAGTAGAAATATTAGATGCAGAAACCAATCAAACCTATCAATATCACGCAAAAATAGTATTTGTTAATGCCTCAGCTTTGAACAGTGCCTGGGTTTTGATGAATTCAGCAACTGATGTTTGGCCCGATGGATTAGGCAGCAGCAGCGGAGAATTAGGTCATAACATTATGGATCACCATTATAATTTGGGCGCATCAGGCAAGGTTGAAGGTTACGAGGATAAATATTACTTTGGCAGAAGGCCGAACGGAATCTATATACCCCGGTTTACTAACCTGTTTGGTGATAAGCGGGATTATCTTCGTGGCTTTGGTTATCAGGGCGGTGCGAGTCGCGAAGGATGGAGCCGTAATGTTGCTGAACTAAGTATTGGTGCGAAGTTCAAAGATGAGTTAAGCGAACCAGGGCAATGGACGATGGGCATTGGCGGTTTTGGCGAATTGCTGCCATATCATGAAAACAAGATCACATTGGATCACAATAAAAAAGATAAATGGGGTTTACCAGTGTTAGCGATGGATGCTGAAATCAAAGACAATGAGAAAAAGATGCGCAAAGACATTGTATCTGAAGCCAAAGCGATGCTGGAAGCAGCAGGGGTAAAGGATGTAAAATCGCATGATTTCGGCCACCATGTAGGCGACGGTATCCATGAGATGGGAACCGCTCGTATGGGCCGCGATCCAAAAACATCGGTACTCAACATGCATAATCAGGTTTGGGACGCTAAAAACGTATTTGTTACTGACGGCGCTATGATGACTTCATCGGCATGTCAGAACCCATCGTTAACTTATATGGCTATGACTGCCCGTGCCGCAAATTTTGCCGCCGATGAATTGAAAAAAGGAAATATTTGATTTCGGATGTTCGATTTCGGCTTTGTTTAAACGATTATAAATCAATGTTATGAAAACTATAGTATATTATTTAAAAGCTTGCGCCATTCTACTGATTCTGGTGCAGCTTCCCTACAGTAAATTATTAGCTAAACCTAAAATATTGGTCTTTGCTAAAACAGCCGGCTTTCACCATAACTCTATTGCAGTAGGTGTACCTGCTATTATTAAATTAGGACAAGAGAACAATTTTGATGTAGACACCACCACTAATTCTGCCAAATTCACAGCAGCTAACCTAAAGCAATATGCAGCTGTGATTTTCCTGAGCACAACAGGCGATGTATTGAATGATGAGCAGCAGAAAGCTTTTCAGCAATATATTCGTTCAGGCGGGGGCTTTGTAGGTGTGCATGCTGCAACTGACACTGAATATGACTGGCCATGGTATGGCGATTTGGTAGGAGCTTATTTTAAAAGTCATCCAAAACAACAAGAAGCAACACTACATGTAATTGACCGTGACTTTATCGCAACTAAGCACCTACCCGCAGAATGGAAACGCTTTGACGAATGGTATAACTATAAATACATCGCCAAAGGCCTGCATGTACTCATCACCATAGATGAAAAGAGTTATACCGGCGGTGAAAATGGCGATAACCACCCTATGGCCTGGTATCATGAGTATGATGGCGGCAGGGCATTCTATACAGAATTAGGGCACACCGATGAGTCTTATTCTGATCCATTGTATTTGAATCACCTTTTAGGCGGTATCAAATATGCCATGGGAAAGGCCAGGTAGAAGATTTGAAATAATTTTAAAAAGATTGTTACACTTATATAAAATATTTGGTTTCTCCCTCTAAAACATTAATTTGCGAAGTAAATCCCAACTATAAAATCTTTTCAAAAAAATTATTTCCAAATGAAGAAACTTTTAGGATTGCTATGCTTAAGCTTTATTGCTTTGCATTCATTCGGCCAAAGCAACAGGGATGGCAATATTGCCATCATTCCGGAGCCTGTATCGCTCACTCAAAAAGAAGGTGAGTTTACTTTACCCAAAAGAGTTATTATCGAAACGGCTACCGGACCTGAGATGAAACAGATTATTGCTACACTTCGTGAGCGTTTTTCAGTGCCAACAGGCTCAAAGGTTGTTGTTTTAAGTAATGCACAAGCAGCCACCATCAAACTCATATTAAATAAGAAAGCTGATGATGCCTTAGGTAAAGAAGGCTATAACCTGGCAGTAACCCCTAAGGGTATTTTCATAAAGGCCAATGGACCAGCAGGTTTGTTCTATGGGGCTCAAACTTTAGTTCAATTATTCCCTAAAGAAATCGTAAGCAATAAATATGTGGCCAATGTAAGCTGGATGGCGCCCTGTGTGGAGATTACCGACTATCCGCGTTTTAAATGGAGAGGCTTGATGTTTGATGTGGCCCGTCACTTCTTTACCAAGGCCGAGGTTGAACAATACATCGACAACATGGTGAAGTACAAAATGAATTTGTTGCATTTACACCTAACCGATGATGAAGGCTGGAGAATAGAAATCAAAAGCTTACCACGCTTAACTACAGTTGGTGCTTATAACGTAAAAAAAGTAGGTTATTTTGGCAACTTCTCTCCACCGGGACCTGACGAACCGCGCGACTACGGGGGCTTTTATACACAAAAGGACATAAAAGAAATAGTACAATATGCAAAGGATAGGTTTGTAGATATCCTTCCTGAAATTGACGTACCGGGCCATAGTTTGGCAGCTGTAGTTGCTTATCCGGAATTATCCTGTACCCCGGGAGCTGATAAATACCAGGTAAGATCGGGAGAGCACTTTATGAACTTCAGCAAAGACGGCATTAAAGCAGGTATAGATAATACGTTGTGCCCTGCGAATGAAAAGGTTTACGATTTCCTGGATAAAGTATTAACCGAAGTAGCTCAACTATTTCCATTCGGTTATATCCATATGGGTGGCGATGAGTGTGCCAAAAATTTCTGGGAGCAAAGCGATGCGATTAAAGCACTGATGCAAAAAGAAAACCTAAAAACCCAGGAAGAAGTACAAAGTTATTTTGAAAAACGTATTGAGAAGATCGTAGAATCAAAAGGCAAAAAGTTTATGGGCTGGGACGAGATCTTGGAAGGCGGGCTTGCACCTGATGCCATAGTGATGAGCTGGAGGGGTATGAAAGGCGGTATTCAGGCTGCAAAGATGGGCCATGAGGTGGTAATGAGTCCGACCACTTTTGCTTACCTGGATTACATGAACGGAGACCCTGCAATTGAGCCGCGTGTTTATTCAACTCTTCGCCTGAACAAAGCTTACCAATTTGATCCAGCACCTGATAGCGTTGATTCTAAACTGATCATTGGAGGACAGGCAAACTTATGGACCGAACAGGTGTATAATACCCGTCACCTCGAATACATGACCTGGCCCCGTGCTTTTGCTATTGCTGAAGCGGTTTGGTCGCCCAAATCGGTTCGTAATTTTGATGACTTTGCTAGCCGTGTTGAAAAGCACTTTGACCGCTTTGATGTAGCGCAAACCAAATATGCGCCAAGCGTGTACGACCCAATCTTTACAGCAAAAATTGGAGCTGACACCACTAAGACAGAAGTAGAATTATCGACCGAGGTAAAAGGGCTGGATATTCATTATACATTTGATAATTCGTTCCCTGACCAGTTCTATCCGAAATACACTGCACCATTATTAGTACCAACGGATGCCTATATGTTGCGCGTAATTACATACAAAGGTGATAAACCTGTTGGCCGTTTAATCACTATCACTGTTGATGAACTTAAAAAACGGGCAAAGTCAAAAAGGAACTATCCGAATAATGATGACTGATAAAAAAGCCCTGGAAAATTCCGGGGCTTTTACTCGAATCTTTCGGACTTGCCAACTTTCTGCCTTTCCGGCTAGCTCATTAAAACTGGGTCAATTGCCAGCGCAGCTGATCGATCTGATCTCCGATAAGTTGAACATTTTCAGCAGTTAATTCAGCCTTGGAATACTCTTCCAATTGCCAGCCGCCACCTACTTTGCGTATATAACCGATAAACGAATGATCGAGGCTTATCTGGTAATAGTCTTTTTGCAGTTGTTTCACCTTTACCAGTTTATCACTACTAAAAGGTATAATGTGTTCGGTCATAGGTTAATCAATTACCAGGTTGTATTTAAGAAGTAAACCATTCAAAGCATCGGCACTAAATTTGGCTTTATTAATGGTATTATTTTCAGGGTCGATGTTAAAATTATAAGCCGAACGCAGATCAGCTCCTTTTAATATCGTCCGGTTAAAAATAGCGCGGTTCAGGTTACACTTCTGAAATACCGCATTGGTCAGATCAGCCTCGCTGAAATCAGCCTCTTCAAAAGAGCAGTCGTCGAAAGTTGTTCCTTTTAATTTCTTTTTATGCCATACTGTATAATCGAGCACACATTTTTTGAAGCTTACTTCAAGCGAAAAGCTGCTGCTTTCCCCGAAGTTGACACCTGTTATTTTGCAGTCTTTAAACTCGACTCCCTGTAAACCGGTCTGGGTTAATTTGATAAGCGACAGGTTACAAGTATCCATGACACAATTAATAAAGGTGAGGTGTGAAAGGTTGGCGTAGGAGAAATCGCAATTTACAAACTGGCAATCTTCAAAGGTACGCTCGGTGCCTTCAATATCAGCCGCCGTTATGTTTTTAAAAGTCGTACTCTCCTCAAATTTATGTTCCATTGTACCAGTAAATGCCGTTTCGGGGACGGCTCCGAAATTAAGAAAAGTATCGTGGTTATTGGTCGAATCAAAAAATATCATCGCATTTATTTCTTAACCTACATTAAGTGTGCAGGACTGAATTGTGGGGTAAATTTGTATAACAAAAACAAACAGGAGTAAAGCTTAATAAAATGAACAATAGAATTAAAGGCATACATCATATCACTGCAATTGCAGGAAATGCTAAAAAGAATTTTGATTTTTATACACGTGTCCTTGGTTTACGTATGGTAAAGAAAACTGTAAACTTTGATGATCCGCACACTTACCATTTTTATTATGGTGACAAAGTAGGAACTCCCGGTACTATTTTGACCTTCTTCCCATGGGAAGGCATACAAACTGGTCGCAGGGGAGCAAGACAGGTAACTGAGATTGGTTATTCTGTTCCGGAAGGTAGTTTGGGTTTCTGGGTAAAACGTTTGGATGAAAACAATGTGATTTATAACAAACCATCTGCAAAGTTTGGCGACGAATATGTTTCGTTTCTTGATCCTGACGGGTTAAAATTTGAACTGACTGTGCCAAAACGACCTGACACCCGGGAACCATGGACCATTGATGAAGTTGCCGCTGAAAACGCTACCCGTGGCTTTCATCACATCACTATAACCTCCAATAAGATGGATGCAACAGCTAAAATATTGACTGATGTGTTTGGATATAAATTATTGGAGCAGGAGGTAAATCGTTATCGTTTCGTGACTGATGCAGTAGAAAATGCAGCCATAGTTGACATCGTGGAGATTCCAGCTGAAATAGCCGGTCATGTTGCCGGCGGTTCAGTTCACCACGTGGCTTTCCGTGTGGAGAATGAAGAAGTATTGATGCAATACCGCGAAAAGATCGTGAATATGGGTTTGAATATTACTGAGAAGATCGATCGTAACTATTTCTATTCGCTTTATTTCCGTGAACCGGGCGGCGTATTGTTTGAAATTGCTACGGATAATCCAGGTTTTTCGGTTGATGAGCCGGTTGCTGAATTGGGCAATGGTTTAAAATTACCTGCGCAATATGAGGCCTACCGCAATGAAATCGAACAAAGTTTGCCAAAATTAGCCTGAAATGTACACGCATAGTAAACAGATTATTACAGCAGGTGTGCCTGTTAGCCAGGCTAAAAAGGCACTGATCATGATACACGGCAGGGGAGCATCCGCTAATAGCATATTATCATTAGCTGACCACCTCACCTTGCCTACCAATATGACGATCATCGCACCGCAGGCAAACAACAATACCTGGTACCCGTATGGTTTTATGGCCCCGGCTGCGAATAATGAACCGGCTCTAAGTTCAGCCCTATCTCTGATCAATGAGGTAGTAGAGGATCTGGTAAAGCAAGGTATCGGGAGAAACAACATCTACTTTTTGGGCTTTTCTCAGGGTGCATGTTTAACGCTGGAGTATGTGGCGCGTCACGGTCAGCAGTATGGAGGCGTGATGGCATTTACTGGCGGTTTGATAGGACAGGAACTGAAACTATCAAATTATTCAGGCGATTTTGCACAAACGCCGATATTGATGGCCACTGGAGATCCTGATCCGCATGTACCAGTGAGCAGAGTAGAGGAGACCGTTGCTCAACTCACAAAAATGAATGCTAATGTGCTGTTTAAAGTATATAAAGGTCGTCCGCATACTATTACGCAGGATGAACTGGATCTGGCTGAACAGCATGTGTTAAAATAAAAAAGTTGATTTTCCATTGAAACTTTATAGCGACGGGGCTAAAAAAAACCGTCGCTATTTTTTTGCTCATACTTTAAGCTTCATGGTTATCTTTAGCCCATGGAGGCAACAAACCTGATTCTAACTAATATTTCCGGATATATTCATCTGAATGAATCAGAGAAAGAGTTTTTCGTTTCGTTGCTGAAACCGATGAGACTGAAGCGCAAGCAAATGCTGTTGAAGACAGGAGATATATGCCGCTATTCATCATTTGTTATTCAGGGTTGTTTAAGAGGTTATTCTGTCGATGAAAACGGATATGAACATGTACTGAATTTTGCGCCTCGGAATTGGTGGATAGCCGATATGTACAGCCTTATTACACAAAAGCCCGGTATATTGAATATCGAAGCACTTGAGGACACGGAGATACTGACTTTATCAAAGATCCACCAGGAAGAATTGTATATCAAAGTTCCTGTCTTTGAACGTTTCTTTCGCATTATTACAGAAAACTCTTTGGTATCATACCAACAGCGACTGCTTGATAATCTGAGCCTCACTGCGCAAGAGCGTTACAATAACTTCTGCAAACGTTACCCTACGCTTATTACTACCTTGCCATCCAAACAAATAGCCTCCTACATTGGTGTAACGCCTGAGTTTTTTAGCAAGATGAAGCACAAGCTATTGTTAAAAAAATCATAACATAAAAGTTTACACAAGCATGTCTGTAATTAATACAGATATGATCCATATTTGATAAAAAACTAAGATTATGAGTACAAATATTATAGTTTCCGAGAAAGAGCTGTTTATCAAAATGGTCATGTCAAACTGGAATCTTCAAGTGAGCCGGATGAACGGCGTACTGGCCAAACTAAGCGATGAAGAACTATCAGCTCCAACAGCGCCTGAACGCAATACTGGCGTTTATTTATTAGGTCATTTAGCAGCTGTCAGTGATGGCATGTTTACCATTCTGGGCATTGGTAAAAGACTTAACCCGGCAATGGATGAATTATTTTTGCATAATCCTGAAGAGTCGGGTCTGGAAAAACCATCGATTGCCGAATTAAAAGAATACTGGAATAAAGTAAATGAATTACTTTCTGAAAAAATAAATCAGATAGCTCCAGAGGAGTGGTTTACACGTCATACAGCTGTTACAGAAGAGGATTTCGCAAAAGAACCTCACCGCAATAAACTGAATATTGTGATTAACCGAACCAATCACCTGAGTTACCATTTGGGGCAATTGGTTTACCTGTTAAAGAAATAATCGAAATAAGCTATTTTCTGTGTAAATTCGGGTGATACTTAATATGAAGAAAACATTACCCGGATTTTTTATTTTATTACTTGTCCTAATTTCATCCAGTTGCAGTAAGAAACTGTACACCCATAAGCAGGTGATGCAAAGCTTTCATACGAAGGATGATGTTTTTAAGCGGTTCGGCAATCCGGATATCAAAAGAATGGCGGATAGTACGGAAATATGGATCTATAATCATGACGTGAGCGGTAAAACCACACTGGCATTAGCCAAAAATCAACCAGTTAATGATACCACTCATACTTCAACAGCAATCCCCTCCAATATTTATGTCAATTTCATTTTCGATCGCACCGGCAACATCATAGGCTATAAAAGCAACGGCGTAGATTTAAGCTATACAAAAAAAATATCAGCCATTACTAATATTCTGAATGTGTTAGGGGCGGTTGCTATAGTAGCCGTCGTTATTGGTATTGATGCTTATAGCAACGGCGACTTTAGTTTTTAAATTATCTTTCGTTGTTTCTATAGTAAGATAAAGCACCAGAGGGACATTGGTTCACCTGGTTTGCAATTGTTTCTGCATCAGCACCGGTTATATTGATCCAGGGTTTCTGCTGTAGATTGAAAACAGCAGGAAGACCATTAACGCATCTGGCAGAATGGGCACATAGATGTGGCTGCCAAACCACCGTTATTTCACCATTGTCATATTTCTTGATATTGTCTTCCATAACCACTAAATTACAGCTTTAACCGATTAAGCCAAGCTGATATGCCCCGATTTTCTGTCGATCCTGATATTTCTGTGGCTAAAACCATTGATACCGATTTCTACACCAGTTCTGAAGTATTTGAACAATGCCGCGAAAAAATATTTGCAACATCGTGGCAGTTTATAGGCAATGAAGATATTGTAAAAGAAAATGGCGAGGTCTATCCGTTTACTTTGTTGCCGGATTATCTCGACGAGCCGCTTGTGCTTACAAAAGGCAAAGCAGGTGAGTTAAATCTTCTGTCCAATGTATGCACCCATCGCGGTAATATAGTAGCCGAAAAAGCATGTAAGCTAGCTAATTTGCGATGCCGTTATCACGGTCGTTTGTTTAACCTTGACGGGAAGTTTACTTCGATGCCCGAGTTTAGGGAAGTGAAAAACTTCCCGTCAAAAGATGATGATCTGCCAGGATTAAACCTGTTTAAATGGAGTAAATGGCTCTTTACTTCAGTTAACCCTGTTTACGACCACAAGTTGTTTTTTCGGGATATGATTGAGCGGGTTAGCTGGATGCCGCTGGACGATTTTAAGTTTTATCCGGAGCTATGCCGCACATTTAATGTTAAAGCCAATTGGGCGCTGTATTGTGAGAATTACCTGGAGGGTTTTCATATACCGTTTGTTCACGCGGGATTAAATGCAATAATCGATTTTGGCGAATATGCAACCGAATTATATTTCCCCTATTCCAGCCTGCAGTTAGGTTTGTCAAAAACAAACAAGGATTGCTTCGACCTGCCAACCGATTCGCCAGATTATGGCAAAAATGTAGCTGCCTATTATTTCTGGGTATTTCCTAATATGATGTTCAATTTTTACCCTTGGGGACTATCGGTTAATGTGGTCGAGCCGGTCTCGGTTGGAGAGTGCAGGGTAAGGTTCTTATCCTACGTATGGGACGAAACCAAACTAGACGCGGGAGCAGGGTCGGGTCTTGACAAAGTAGAACGGGAGGATGAAGAAATAGTAGAAAACGTACAACGCGGCATACGTTCCAGGTTTTATAAACATGGACGGTATTCGGTAACACGAGAGCAGGGTACACATCATTTCCATCGCATTTTGGCCGAATTCATCAATAAATAGCCCATGGCACAACTCGAGCGCAAATTAGGACTGTGGGTTTCCATTTCAATTGTGATAGGCTCCGTTATAGGGAGCAGCATTTTTATGAAACCCGCTACAATGGCCGCTCAGTTGAGTTCGCCGTCGCTACTATTACTGGTCTGGATAGTAGCAGGTATAGTCTCGCTATTTGGGGCGATGATCAACGCCGAAGTGGGTTGTATACTGCCAGAAACTGGGGGCCAGTATGTTTATTTCAAGCACATGTATGGCGATTTTTTTGCTTACCTGTATGGCTGGGCATGTTTTATAGTGATCAACACCGCATCTATATCAGGCATTGCATTCGTATTTGCTGATTATACAGGCTATTTTGTCAAGCTGCCTCATTTTTCTGCTGCAATTGAGCATTCTATTCCTATCGTTATCCCATTTATTGGCAAATTTTATTTACTGGAAAATATCGGCACCAAGGCAGTTGCTATTTTTTTGATCGTGTTATTTACGCTGATTAATATCAGAAGCTTGAAAGCAAGCGGCGGCGTACAGGTATTTCTTTCGGTATTAAAGGTCGTTGCTTTACTCTTTTTGATAGGAGCAATATTTTTTTCCAGTAAAGGGAATGCTCACAATCTGGTACAAACATCTGCAAGTTTTAATTACTCCGGTTGGAAAGTACTGACAGCTTTTATTGCCGCCACTACCGGCGCTCTTGCGGCTTATGATGGCTGGAACAACCTGGGATTTATATCCGGCGAGATAAGGAACCCGCAAAGAAATATTCCCCGGGGTCTGATTATGGGATTGGGAGTATGTGTCCTGATCTACGCCTTAACCAATGAGGCCTATCTATATATGCTGCCCGTAGATACCATGCAAAACTCGGCGCTGGTAGCCTCTGATGCGCTGTACAAAGTACTTGGCGTAGCGGGAGGAGGTTTTGTAGCTGTACTGGTGATTATTTCTACCGCGGGAAGCACTAATGGCAATATATTACCCTGCGCCCGCATTATTTACGCCATGGCCGAAGAAAAGCATTTTTTCCCATCAACAGGTAAAGCCAGTCCAAAATATCACACCCCTGTAAATGCGCTTTGGGTACAAGCTATCTGGGCCGTATTGCTTGTCTTTATGGGATCATTTGACATGCTAATGGATATGTTCGTGTTTATATCGTGGGTATATTATGGTTTTGCTGCGTACGGTATAGTGATTCTGCGTAAAAAGATGCCGAATGCTGAACGGCCATATAAACTGAAAGGATACCCTTATTTACCAGCCATTTTCATTCTTTTTACCACCTTATATGTGGTAGTCACGCTTTACAACGACATCAATAATTATTTAGAAGGCAAAAGCGCCATTATCAATTCTGTATTTGGAATTGCGTTAACTGCAATAGGAATCCCCTTATACTGGTATTTCAAAAAGAACGAGGCTACAAAAGATGTTATATTGCAGGATTGATTTAATTTTGCAGTATGAAAGTAAATGTGCTGGCATTTGGTATTGCAAAAGATATTTTTGGAGGCTCATCTGTTGAAGTAGAATTGCCAGAGCAAGGCACTACGCAAAATTTAAAACAATCCCTGGAAGAACGATATCCACGCCTGAAGCACCTGGTATCGTACATGGTGGCTGTGAACAATGAATACGCATCAGATGAGAGTTTATTGACCGAACGGGATGAAGTAGCTATTATTCCGCCGGTAAGCGGAGGGTGATCGTTGATTTTTAATGATTTTAAGATTTCGTTGATTGAATAACCAGATAAAAATATCAGACCAGCCGTTAAATATTCAATCCTGCATAGATTGGGTGATGACGCCGCAATCGGGTGGGATAAATATATTTATTGGTACTGTTCGTAATGCCACCAAAGGAAAAATTGTAATGCGATTGGAATTTGAAGCATACGAAGCTATGGCACTTAAAGAGATGCACAAAATTGCAGAAAAGGCATTCAGCAAATGGCCGGTTCAGAAATTATTAATTCATCACCGTATAGGCGTATTAAAAGTAGGTGAGGTGCCTGTTATTATTGGTGTCTCCTGTGCACATCGCGATGCTGCTTTTGAGGCTTGTCGTTATATAATTGATACATTGAAGGAAACCGTACCCATTTGGAAAAAGGAAATATTTGAGGATGGCGAAGTTTGGGTAGCAGCTCATCCGTGACTGCTGATTCATTTGATTAAATGATTTCGCAGATTCAGAGTATTTTTTCCCAGGCTTCCAATCCACCGTCAAGTGAAAGTACCCTAGCATCAGGGTATTTTTGTTTGATGCGCTTTACTGCGTCAGCACTTCTTTTTCCTGTTGCACAATAGAATACTTTTTCTTCAATTCCTGAAAAGTAGTCTATATGATCTTCCAGTTCCATTAGTGGAATATGTTTACCGCCTATATCATACTCATCTCTTTCGCGATCAGTACGTACATCAATCAATTCAAAACGATTTTCGTTAAGGCTTTTCTTCAGTTCCGCAGCGCTTATTAGTGGAACGTCCTTAGTTGGTGTTAACTGTTTGATCGTAACCTTACTTCGTGAACCAATTTTTATCATACGACTTTGTAAAGTCTGCGAATCTAGCATCAATATTTTTCCGGCTAATAATTCCCCCGTTTTAGTAATATATTTAATTACTTCGTTAGCTTGCATACAACCAATAATACCTGCCAGGCTAGGGATTACCCCGCCTTCAGCACAATTGGGCACTTGCGTAGCATCAACTTCGGGAAACAGGTCGCGGTAATTAGGAGAGTAGGTACCACCTGCATTCTTTACGTTCCAGACAGCCAATTGTCCTTCAAACTGATAAATAGCTCCGTAAACCAAAGGTTTCCCCAGGAGAACGGCAGCATCATTTAATAAATAACGGGTTTCAAAATTGTCTGTGCCATCTGCAATAATATCATATTGCTTTAAAATCCCCATCACGTTATCAGAGGTAATCTTTATTTGATGTGGGACAAGCTTTATCCCGGGATTTTGTTTTTGAAGACGTTCACAGGCAACGGCTGCTTTATTTTTTCCTACATCCTGCGGAGTATACAAAACTTGCCGATGCAAATTGCTTATTGATACCGTATCAAAATCAGCTATACCCAATGTGCCTACTCCCGAGGCGGCCAAATATTGCGCTGCCGGGCAACCTAAGCCACCTGCCCCCACAATCAATACTTTTGCCTGCTGCAAAAGCAGTTGTGCAGACGCACTGAAACCGGGCAGAGCGATCTGGCAACTATATCTTGTAAAATCTTCAAGCATCAGCACTCGCTATCTTTTGATGGATAGTCCTCTTCACTTTTTCAAGGTCATCGGGTGTATTTACGTTAGTCAGTGCATCAACATTGGGCGCTTGCAACACATGCACATCGTTATTGATCAACACCTTACGTGGACAAGAATAACCCTGGGATAAAAACGAAAGCAATACAGGATAGCTTTTGGGCTCCCAGATAGTAATCAATGGTTCCGGAAATTCATTGTCGGGGCTATTATAGGCCGTGGCAATAGCAGATATTTTACGCCTTTCGATCAGGAATTTAAAAGTCTCCGTCTCCAGTAATGGCATATCACAGGCGACTACAAGCCAGGCGCTGTCGGGCTGTTCCCTGAATGCTGAAAGGATCGCTCCATAAGGCCCTAAACCTGTAAAAGTATCCTCCAAAACCGGGTAAGCTGGATTGATTTGCTGTTTTTGATCAGCCCGGCAGGATATGAACACCTCTTTACATAGCGGTTTTAAGATATCAGCTACATGATAACGCTGCTCTTTACCAAACCAGCAAACTGCCCCTTTATCATATCCCATGCGTACACTCTTTCCGCCTGCAAGCACCAAACCATTTAGCGAAGGTTTTGAATATTGTATTTTGTTCTCGAAGAAGGCAATGATTTTATCCGATTCATCCAACCTGCATATGGGGATGTTTTGCCAGTTTGGAATTGACTCTTTAATGAAATCAAAAACGTCAATTGCATTTTCTGCCAGTAGAATCAATTCGACATTGATTAGTTGAGCCAGCCTTTTTTGCAATGAAGCAGCTTTAGTATGATAGACAATTACGACTTGCGACTTAGCCTGCTGATGGTTCCCATTTACCAACACCAGGTCGGCTTCAGAAAATTGCTGCCTTAAGCTAAATGGGGTAGAAGTGGTATTATAATTGAACTGCTGATAATTAATCTGATCAGTATATTCCAGCATAGCGCCGTTAGCAAGACGGCCCGGTGCAAGTGTCATCTCATCGTTGTGAGACGTATCCGCATAAGCACATTTATATTTAGAAGATAACGCACCGATAACCAGATCAGCCAAAGCCTTTATCACAACACACGGCGCTCCAACAATAGCCCATTCATTTCTTGCATAATTTCCGATAGCTGGTCTTACCAGGTCGGCATGCTTTTTATGTTCTTTTGAAGTCACGTTTACCTCCTGTTTTTTCCATCAGTTTGGTTTCTTTAATTACAATATCATGGCTTAAAGCCTTGCACATATCGTATATGGTCAGTGCTGCAATTGATACACCAACCAGGGCCTCCATTTCGACACCAGTTTTAGCTGTAATCGTTGCTGTACAATCAATCACCACTTCCCGCTGTTCATTCAGATGAATATTGATGTTGCAATTATCCAGCCCCAACGGATGGCATAATGGTATCAAATCTCCTGTTTTTTTAGCGGCCATTATTCCTGCTATAATCGCTATTTGAAATACCGATCCTTTTTTAGTTTGGATATCGCCATTGGTTAACTGCTCTAACACCGCCGCTGGCAATGAAACAATGCTTCTTGCAACAGCTGTACGAGGCGAAGTTTGTTTTTCACCAACATCAACCATATTGGGTTGCCCACGCTCGTCTAAATGTGAGAAAGTCATATAGTCAATTGTTTAAATGGCCAAATGTGAAATACCTCTCCCTGCTTAAATTCATCTCTTCCTTTAGGTAATTCAATAAAAGCATCTGTATCTGCTAAGTTAGCAAAATCACCCGAACCATTGCCTTCAATTGCCTCAGCTATTATTTGCCCTTTGTCGGAAAACTTCAACTTTACTTGCAGAAAATACTGCAAATCAGGTTTAAAAGTAAAATCCTGACCTAACACAGCATACATTTTTGGTTTTTCGCTAAGCTCCTGACAAGCATTTAACCAAGGCAAAAAATATCGATGCAGGCACATAAAGGTAGCGACAGGATTACCAGGAAAAGCAAATACCAATACGCCGTTATCATTCTTGCCAAACCAGAATGGTTTACCCGGACGCTGACTCACTTTATGAAAAATGGTTTGTACTCCAATGGCATCCAAGGCCTTAGGTATATGATCAAATTTACCCATACTGATACCACCAGTCATTAGTATTACATCATAATTGGCAATGCAGTAGTTTAGCTTTTCTTTTGTGACTTCAGGGTTATCCGGAATATGAAGAAGATCAGCTTCCAATCTATATTGATTTAACACCGCCCTAATGGTATAACTGTTTGATTTCCTGATTTGAATAGGCGAGGGCTGCTCATCAACGTTCACCAGTTCATCCCCGGATGAGATGACAACAACTCTTGGTAATTTTTTTACCAATAACTCAGTATCACCAACGGACGCTGCAACGCTGATCACTGCGGGAGTAATCAATTGTTTCTTTGCAGCAACAATGTCACCCTGTTTTTTATCGGCTCCTTTTAAATGCAAATTCTGACCTTTTTTGGCTCCAGTAGTTATCATAGTAACTATACCATCTTTAATATCGATATGCTCGTAGGGAATTACCGTATCTACCGAAGATGGTAAAGCGGCCCCGGTCATAATCTCAATGCATTCATCATGCTTGTCTATATCAGCAGGACTATCGCCAGCAGCCTGTATAGCTTTTATTTTGAACGATTTTATGTCTTTTTCAATGGCAGCATAGTTTATTGCTATACCATCCATGGTTACTCGGTTAAAAGGGGGGAGGTCGCGGTCGGCCTTGATGTCTCCAGCAAGTATGCGGCCTAAGGCATCTTCAAAGTAGACTGTTTCAGTACCAAAATCCTTTATTTCAGCCAGGATAAGTGCTTCAGCCTGTTCAACCGTTACCATGCTTTACCCTCCAATTGTTGCCATTGATTCGTGTGCAGGTAAGTTTTTACTTCTATTTTTTTCTGCTTCCCAACCGTCCTTTGGTCTGTTCGAAAAACCCTTTAATAAAGCGTTTTGCAGATCATTATCTGTTGCTCCGCCGCGTATCAGATCTTTTATATTCAATACACCGGCGTCATATAAACAGGTTTTTAATTCGCCTTGCGGCGTGATCCTTATCCGGTTGCAGGTACCGCAAAATGTGCGGGAATAAGCTGCGATAACGCCGATATCGCCTTTATGTCCAGGGATATGATAGTTATACGATGTGGAATAAAGAGAATCGGTTAATTTATTCATATCGGGGTACCTATGCCTGATTTCGTCCAAAATCCGCACATAATCCCATTGCAAACCAGTATAGATGTGTCCATCGCCATTAAATGGCATTTCCTCAATAAACCGAACACTTATGGGTAATTCTTTAGTTAGTTCAACTAAAGGAATAATATCCTGTGTATTTTTTCCATCCATCACAACGGCATTAATCTTAACCTCTATCTTGTGTTTCAACAGTTGTTCCAATGTTTCCATCACATTGGCAAATTCGTCCCGTTTTGTTATCGAAAAAAAACGATTTGCATCCAATGTATCCAAACTAAGATTGACAGATCTTATGCCGATTTTTTTTAATTCCGGTACGAGAGGGGCTGTTAACACCCCATTGGTGGTTATTGTCAGCTCATTTAATCCAGGCAAGACTGAAAGGGCCGTCAAAAATTGCATAATATCCTTCCGTACAAAGGGCTCACCACCGGTAATACGAATTTTTTCGATACCCATTCTCACCAGCAGAGCGCAGCTTCGTAGCATTTCCTCGTAAGTCATCAGTTCCTTGCGTGAAAGCCAGTTCAAGCCTTCCTCGGGCATACAGTAAAAGCAACGCAGGTTGCACCGGTCGGTTACAGCCAATCGAAGGTAATTGATTTTTCTGCCGTGATTATCTGTTAGCAATGTCTTTAATATAAGAAACTGTAAATTTAAGTATTTCAGCGCATCCGAATGTTTTTCAAATGTCGTTTTATTACACAAAAAATCCTGTTAAGGTTAGTTAACAGGATTTGCTTATCAGACGCAAGGTTTTGTGCCTCTACTTTGTTTTGAATTTATAGAGTGATTCTGTTTTATAAGTCTGACCAGGCTTCAATACTGTTGACGGGAACTGCGGCTGATTTGGTGAATCAGGATAATGTTGGGTTTCCATAGCAAAGGCAGAACGATAATAATCTTTATCACCATATTTCATCGTGTTTTTAGAGTGCATGAAGTTGCCGCTGTAGAATTGCATACCGGGCTCCTCTGTGTAAATTTCCATTACAATACCTGTCTTATCACCCTTTACAATAGCGATAGGGTCAGCCAGCGTATGTTTATCTAACACAAAGTTGTGATCATACCCTTTGCCATTTTTTAACTGCTCATTGGCGTCATTAATCCTTGCACCAATAGTCACAGGAGTAGTAAAATCAAACGGCGTCCCTTTTACTGGTTCAATTTTTCCGGTTGGGATAAGGGTAGAGTCAACAGGCGTATAGTTGTTTGCCTTTATCTGTACCAAATGATCTAAAATTGTTCCGCTACCTTCACCATTCAGGTTGAAATAAGCATGGTTAGTCAGATTAACCACAGTGACTTTATCAGTGGTTGCTTCGTAACTGCATTTGAAGCCATTATCGTCGGTTAACGAATAGGTAACTTTGACTTTTAAGTTTCCTGGGTATCCTTCCTCCATATCCTTTGAAAGATAAGTGAGCTCAAGGGTTTGGTCGTTGATCTTTTTAGCATCCCAAACTACGTCCTGATATCCTTTTTTACCTCCATGCAGCGAATTGGGAGCATTATTGGTAGCCAGGGTATATTGCTTACCTTCCAAAGTAAAATGCCCTTTGGCGATGCGGTTACCGTACCTGCCGATGGTTGCGCCATAGTAGCGTTCTGATGACTTCACGTAGTCATCCACATTACCCATACCTACCGAAACATCTATCATTTTGCCAGCACTATCCGGGACCAATAAAGCCACCAAACGACCACCGTAATTGGTTATCGCTGCCTCCATGCCATTTTTGTTTTTTAGCACGAATAAATGTGTTTGTTTACCATCAATAGTTTTTTCAAAGGCCGAATCAGCCGGTAGTTTGGTGTAGGTTATACTATCTTTCATATTTTTTGATGTGTCTGAATTGTTATTAGCGGATTGTTTGCAGGCTCCCATCAAAGCCACGCAACCAGATAAAAGGCCCAAAGATAAATTCCTTAGTTTCATATTTATATTATTTATAGTTGGTTTATTATTTGTTATTTAACTGCTTTATCAAATTGGTTTCCTCCTGTTTGTAAGGGGTGCCATCTTTTCTAAAAACATCATGAAACCATAATTTGGGTTCGTCACCGTTAGGCATGGGTGTGTCCCAGGCGTATATAGTGTTTGTTTTACCCGACACCAGCCCCCAATTGATAGCACCTATATTTTCCTTCTTCAACATAGGCATGGTATTCTCAAAAGTGCTTCCGCGCAAACGTGCCATATATTCGGTACAAATTACCGGCCGGCCAGTGGCTTTTAATATCTGTACAACACGCTGATGGTTTTCAGGCTCCTCGTAATCATGATAGGTGATCACATCTGAATGGGTTAATTGAAACTTATTGAGTTTCTCTAAATTCCAGTCCCACATTCCGGAGCTTACCGGTTGGTCAGGGTTTACAGTTTTGGCCCACGAAAATATTTTAGAAAGTAAATCCAGTGAGGCATTACCCTTGTTGCTATTACCGGGTTCATTATACAAATCCCATAAAAGGATACGCTTATCATGCTTAAATGTAATTAGTACATTGGTCACATATTTTTGAAGTAAAGGCAATTCACCGGCATTTTTTATCCTATTCCCCGGGTCTTGCAACCACCCTGAATTATGGATACCTGTCTTTGGTTCCGGCTGCTTACCAATCTTAGATTCAGCGTTCCAGCAATCATCCAGGAATACAAATATGGTTTGGATATGATGCTTATCAGCAATAGTTAAATATTGATTGACACGGTTGTTAAAACCTTTAGGATCCTGCTGCCAGGCCATACTATGTAAGAAAACACGCATGGCGTTAAATCCTATTCCTTCGGCGTAACCTAACTCCCGGTCAATAGTTTTTGGATCGAACGTATCGGCCTGCCACATTTCCAACTGGTTAATGGCAGTACTTGGCGTAAAATTGGCCCCATTTATCCATTTGTGTTTGGCATACCAGGCATTCGCTTTGGCCGCTGACCAGATGGGAGCGGGTTGCATTTTTTGCGCCCCAACAGACAATGTAAAAAGAATAAAGAATAAGATCAGGAAAAATTGATTTCTGGGCCTCATGATATTCAGGTGTGCAGGACTGGTTAATTCCTGAATGCTAAATTGATAAAAAATGTAATAATTACAATTAATTTTAATTCATTTTATCTTTCGATGCGTTGCTGATGCTCAGTTACCCAGTGAAATTTCTGTTTTAACAGCGGCAAACTATCCAGATTAAACCGCTTTAACCGTATTTGCAGTGAATCAGTATAATGTTTCCCGGAAAGAGATAACACGCTGTCTTTTAAATTATAAGATAATATATAACGATTTGTGGCATCATTTTCAGCGGTTAGCAGAATCGTTCTCCTTACTGTATCCGGTTTAATATCAAAATACCGCATATCATTATTCATCAGTACTATGCCAGCTTTTCCGGATATAGAGGAAATAACCAATTTCCTCCATCGGGTTGTATCTGAAGTTAAAGGCTTTAGCGTGTCTTTGTTAACAATGAAAGTTTCTGCGTTGTAAACTCCATAAAGTGGGGCTTTTTTGCCGATGTAGCCTAATTGTTTGGATTTACCTGATAGGGCATGCAGGTCAAAGAATATCACAAATACAATTAACCCGCATTTGAAAATATTAAATACGATGTTTTTGCCTCTCGTATTAAAGCGAAAAAAATCTGTTGTTTCAAGCGATGCTGCTTTGCCACGGAAAAAGAAATCTGTTAGACGCCTTATATCTCTTGCCAATAAAAACAGGCTCATGACCATCAGCATTGTGGATAATAGCTTTACATTATCATCAAAGTAGTAGTTAAAGGCCAGTACATTTGCCAATGCACCTATAGCAAGCAGGTTTCCAAGCGTATAAGTTCTTCTGAAAAAGAGCAAAATGCCAATGATATATTCAGCAATACCTATAAAATAATTAAACCCGGTGGAATATCCCATAAAATTCCAGGCCAACTCTCGTGGCATTGAATTCCCGTAAGTATGTAATAGCGTTATAGGCGTAAGTTCGGGAAACTGGAGGTGAATGATCTTAAGTGTAGCATAAGTAATCCATGTTATACCTAAATAATATCTGAGGACAATGATTAACGCTTCATTTATTTTACTGTAATTGGATGATTTTCTGTCTATTGTCCCCCAAATAACGGAAGCAATAGCAGCAATGCAAATAGTAAATAAAACTATCAGATAATTAGATACAGTGTCAGTGGCGGGGTGCCTGGCATTGGATAAAGTGCCCGGTATATTAAAAAAAAAGCTGCCAAACCAATTTACCAAATGATAATAAGGCCACCTGGTAAATTTCTGTACAACAGAAAAATATGGAACAATATCATTAGGGTTTATCAGGATAAAAAGCGATAAAAAGATAAATGAAAATCGAAATACCTGTTTTTTACCAGGCGACCATTCATTTACAGAAGAATTAGCTTCGGGCATTGATTGGTTAGATTGCTCGGAATAAATATAAAGAATACCCGGAATTACTTTACACTAAAAGTCGAGGCCGCTCAAATCAACGACCGCTGAATCGCAAATATAGGTAGGCATAATGCCCGCAGCTGTGATGCGTGTCTCATAGTCTTTTGCCAACGTATTGCCCGTTAGCACCAACACAGTATCCAGACCAAACTTATTTCCCCCCAGGATATCTGTATTTAAAGTATCACCAACCATTACGATCTCACTTTTGCTAATTTGACGGTATTCACGTATCAGATCGTAAGCAAACATAAACATTTGCGAATCAGGCTTACCAAAGCGAATAAATTGCTTACCGACAACACTTTCTATCATGGCTGCGATACCACCAATAGCAATCGACACGTTAGCAGCAGAAAGGGGATAAGCACGGTCAGTATTGGCTACAATAACAGGAATAGTCTTCTTCCTGATCAGATTGACAGTTTTATTCAGATCCTGGCACCAGTCGAAACCTTCATCATCTAGAAATATCAAGGCACTCACTTTATCCAGGTTGCTTTCGTTCACCTCACTCATGGGCAAAGTTTGCAAACCTGATCTTTCAATATAGTGCGCCGAATTTGGCGTGCCGAGATAGGCGACAATTCCATCGGGAACTTTCAGGTCAAGAAACTCTTTAGTTAACATTCCTGATGAAACAATACGGTCGGCAGTGATAGCCTTTAAGCCCATGCGATGGTAAGATTCAGCTAACTGCTGCGGACCGCGTGAAGCATCGTTAGTAACTATGTAGTATTCCTTGTTTTCCTTTTCGAGGTAAGTAAAGGTACTTTCAATTCCACTAACCAAACCTGAATAATTTTTAATAACTCCAAAAGCGTCAAAAAAGATAATCTTATACTTATCTACTATCGATTTAAAGTTATCTACTTTCTTCATTTATAATTGGTTAGTTTGTTTATACTAAAGTTTTACTTTCTTCAAGATTAAGGGCTTGTATAATGTGCTCTGCGTCAAAATCACGATCAACTGATGGCAGATAAATATCAAAAGCCTCAGCCTGAAGTTTTTTTGCGTATTGCTCGTTAAAGAAGTATTTACCATCTTTTATTACATAATTCAGGATAAAGAAACGGTAGGCTTCTTTCAAAAACCGGATTTCATTAGCTGTCAATGGATTAACTTTATGATATTCCTTCAGGAATATAACAAAACGATCTTCCATTAAAGTATTGATGCCATAGCTGAATACGGTTCTATCTCCGAGATTAGAAACTACACGACTAAAGAAGTAGAAGTCAAGTACACGGTAGCTCATCCTAAACCAATCATAGTCCCAGCGGGAGTAAAGCTCCAAATCTTTGGTGACAGAGAAATTACCGATGTTCCAGTCAATAAATACCGGAATGATCTCAAATGAGCTCATATTGTATTTCGAACGGTTTTTAAGAAACAATTCGCAATGATATTTCAGAAAATCCACCTGCATGGCAGAGCCAAATCGCTTTTCATTCTTTTCCAATTGCTGCTGAAGGGCATAAATATCCGTGCGAAGTGTTTTCGAAGATTTTGGCAACACATTCTTGGCACGTGAGCAAGCTTTATGAAACTTGCCGATCTGTTGCCCTAATTTGCGAATATGCTGCTCATCTAAGCGTCGTGGCATGCGTTCAGCAATACGGGTGGGGTTATAAAACACCACCCAGGCATCCTCTTTTCCCTGTTTATGGCGATAAATATAAACCCGGTTGTTCTTTAAAAGCGATTTAGATAGTACGTTTTCAAAAGGGTAAAGCAGGTTATTGGACAAGCTATGTATGATCCTGTGATCTTCTTTAAAAAGTTCGAATTTTCCAAAATGTGAAAGCTTGGCAATAATAATATCATCATCCTGAAAGGTTATCTTAAACACATGATTGGTTGAAACCATGGCGCTGATATCCTCAATATCACGTATCGTTTTAGAAGCATCATAGCCTTCCCAGGCTCTTTTTAGTATAAAATGGTAGTTCATTTAAATTATCTCAAAATATCTCTTCAATTCCCAGTCGGTCACACTTTTTGCAAATTGTTTGCATTCCCATAGGCGGGTTGTAACAAAATGATTTACAAAGCCTTCGCCAAACAACTCGCGGGCGATCTTTGAATCTTTCATCATATTTGCAGCATCGAGCAGATTAGATGGTATAACTCCATTTTTAGTATCATGATAGCCATTTCCTGCTGTGGCTGGAATATCCAACGACAGTTTATTCTTCACACCATATAATCCCGACGCTAATGCAGCTGCCATAGCCAGGTAAGGATTTGTATCAGAACCTGGAATGCGTGTTTCTAACCTGGTATAAGCAGGAGAGGTGTTGATTACGCGGAAAGCTGTAGTCCTGTTTTCAACCGCCCAGGTAATGGTAGTTGGCGCCCATGCACCTTCAACCAAACGTTTATAACTGTTTATGGTAGGCGCATACATTGGTAAAATATGTGGCAAACAATACAACTGGCCGGCAAGGTAATGCTTATGCAGATCACTCATTTTATTGGCATCGTCCGCTTTATAAAATAGATTTTCGGTTTTATCCTTATTCCACAAACTCTGGTGTACATGTCCGCCACAACCTGGTAAATTCTCGTTCCATTTTGCCATAAAGGTTGCCATGATACCATGCCGATAGGCAATTTCTTTGATGGCTGTTTTTAGCAATACGGCTCTGTCGGCAGCTTCTATTACATGATCGTGTAATATCGCTGCTTCGTACACTCCCGGACCTGTTTCGGTATGCAAACCTTCTAACGGGATGCCGAACTGCATCAACAGATTAAACAGGTCATAATAGAAATCACTATTTTCTGATGTACGGAGTAAGGAGTAACCAAACATTCCCGGTGTTAAGGTTTCCAGATTGGTAAAGCTTTTCTCCTGCAGTGATTGTGGCGTTTCCCTGAAATTGAACCATTCAAACTCCTGCGCAAATTCAGGGTAAAAACCTAGTGATTCGCAATCCTTGGTGATTCGTTTTAGTAAACTCCTTGGACAAGCGGGCAAATCATTTCCATCTGCTTTGCTAAAATCAGCCAGGAAAAAAGGAATATTATCTTGCCACGGAATTGTACGAAAAGTTGACAGGTCAATGCGGCAAATCTGATCCGGATATCCTGTATGCCAACCGGTCAGTTCTATATTGTTATTACAAACGTCGCTGCTATCCCAGCCAAAAACAACGTCACAAAAACCATAGCCCTTTTGCAACCCGTCGGCAAATTTTTTATGGTGGATCACTTTTCCGCGCAACACGCCATCGATATCAGCAAAAGCGAACTTAATTTTATCAATATTTTTTTCCTTTAACCAGGTTATAATTTGTTGTTCATCCATGAGTAGTGATACGAAAAAAACGTTGGCAAGTTAGGTATAAAATTAGTGAATTAGTGATTGAGTGAATTAGTGAAAGGTTAATTAAGCGATATTTTATTTAGGAGTATTAACTTTGATCATCATGAAAAGTGCACTGTTATTTGTATATGGCACATTGTTAAATCATAACAATGAATTTGCGGTTTACCTGAAGGAGCATAGTCATTTCTATGCAAATGGTAAGGTTAGAGGAAAGCTTTATGATATTGGCGAATATCCGGGTGCAATATTAGACAAGAGCGATGAATACATCTATGGCGTCATTTTGCAAATCGATGATCCCGAGGTGGTATTTTCTGAAATAGATAACTATGAAGGTTATGGCGATGAGCAACCAGAGCCTAATGAGTTTATCAGGGTATCAGCGGATGTTGAAACAGCATCAGAAATTGTTCCTTGTTACACCTATGTTTACAATCTACCAATCGATAGTTTGGAAAAGATTGAAGGTGGCAGATATGTTAAATAAAAAGCCCCGCAGAAACACAGATCTGCAGGGCTCAGTTTAAATTAATTAGGAGTTATTATATTGCTGACTTAACAGTTTTAATGATACGAGCAGCTACTTTGTATGGATCAGCAGCTGAGTTTGGACGACGATCTTCCAGGTAGCCCTTCCAGCCTTTTTGTACAGTATACAAAGGGATACGGATAGAAGCACCACGGTCAGATACACCATAGCTATAATCGTGAATAGAAGCAGTTTCGTGTTTACCGGTCAAACGCTGATCGTTGTCAGCACCGTAAACTGCGATGTGTTCTGCAACTACTGGGCGGAAAGCTTCAAGGATTTTTTTGTAAACATCCTCGCTGCCGGTAGTTCTCAATAATGTATTTGAGAAGTTAGCGTGCATACCTGAACCGTTCCAGTCCAGTTGACCAAGCGGTTTACAATGCCAGTTGATAGAAACTCCATATTTCTCACCAATTCTTTCCAGTAAATAACGGGCAACCCAAATTTCGTCACCGGCTTCTTTAGCTCCTTTAGCAAAGATCTGGAATTCCCACTGCCCAGCAGCAACCTCAGCGTTGATACCTTCAACGTTCAGACCAGCATCCAAACAAGCATCTAAATGCTCCTCAACGATTTCGCGGCCATAAGCGTTTTTAGCACCTACAGAGCAGTAGTATGGACCTTGAGGGCCAGGGTAACCGCCAGCAGGGAAGCCCAGCGGCTTATTAGTTTCAGGATCCCACAGGAAGTATTCCTGCTCAAAACCAAACCAAAAATCGTTATCGTCATCTTCAATTAGAGCACGGCCATTAGATTCATGGGGTTTGCCAGTTGAATCAAGTACTTCGCACATTACCAGGTAAGCGTCTTTTCTTTGAGGATCTTTACAGATGTAAACAGGTTTCAAAATACAATCAGAAGATCCGCCTGGTGCCTGTTCGGTTGATGAACCATCAAAGCTCCAATTTGGGCAATCTTCTAATTTACCGCTAAAATCGCCTTCAATTTTTGTTTTACTACGAAGGCTTTGTGTTGGTTTGTAGCCGTCAAGCCAGATGTACTCTAATTTTGCCATTGTTTAGTTGTTTTTGAAAATTGGATTCAAGTATTAGTTCTAATAACGTAAGTTTAAATTTCGAGTGCGAATTTAAATATTTTTTACAATTTTCATCATAATTGTGATAAAAAATTAAAAATATTTTCAAAAACCATCATTTTATCCATAAAAATAGATAAAAAATCAATCAAAAACGCTTTTCGATTAAAAATGAAAAAAAATCCACCATAAAAACGGATAAAAATTCAATTTTATGATTAAGGCCTAAAAATATTAACGACATAAGATTACCAAAGTCCGGGCTTTTTATCAAAATGTCAAAAAATAGAAGGTTTTAATCCATAAAATAATGAAAATGATAAATTTCAACACTTTGCTGACTGATAGTTATATTTTCAATTAATTAAAGATGCTATTCTAAAATTTTCTTAAAATTGCCTGAAATTTTTTGACAGGCGATCTGCCGGTCGTTAATTTAAATGTCTCTTCCATAAATTAATTACAATATGAAACCACCAATGAGCAGCCAAAACAAAAAACACACGCTCATGGCAGCTTCATTGCCTTTTAAAAACAAATTAAGAAAATGAAAATAACTGTTGTTGGTGCCGGGGCTGTAGGCGCCACTTGCGCAGATAATATCGCAAGAAAAGAGCTGGCCGAAGAATTAATTTTGTTAGACATCCGCGAAGGCTTTGCAGAAGGTAAAGCGATCGATATGATGCAAACTTCGGCACTGCTTGGTTTTGATACCAAGATAAAAGGTGTTACCAATGATTACGCCGCTACTGCCGGTTCAGAAGTGGTTGTAATTACTTCTGGTCTGCCACGCAAACCAGGAATGACTCGCGAAGAATTAATCGGCACCAACGCTGGTATCGTAAAAAGTGTCACCGAAAGTATTTTAAAGTATTCTCCGAATACCATTATAATAGTAGTATCGAACCCGATGGATACGATGAACTACTTAACCCTGAAAACTTCAGGCTTGCCTAAAAATAAAATATTAGGTATGGGTGGTGCATTAGATTCATCACGATTTAAATATTATCTGAGCCAGGAACTAAACTGCTCACCTGCCGACTTGAATGCGGTAGTAATTGGCGGTCACGGTGATACTACTATGATCCCATTGATCAAACATGCTACCTGGAACAGCATCCCTGTAACTGAGTTCCTGAGCCAGGAGCAACAGGATAAGATTGTTGCTGCTACAATGGTGGGGGGTGCTACATTAACCAAACTGATCGGTACTTCTGCTTGGTATGCACCGGGCGCAGGTACTGCTGCAATGGTTGAAAGCATTGTTCGTGATGAGAAAAAACTAATCAGCTGCGGTGTGGCCCTTGACGGCGAATACGATCAGAAAGACATATCACTTGTTGTACCTGTGGTATTAGGCAAAAGCGGTTGGGAGCAGATCGTTAACTTCAAATTGAGCGATGCTGAACAAGCTGAGTTCAATAAGAGTGCTGATGCTGTTCGTAACATGAACCAGGTATTGGTTGACAGCAAAATCATCTAATTTAATTTCCTAATTAAATATCAAACGGCTTCTCTTAACCGAGAGGCCGTTTTTATTTAAACCATTATTTGGCTGTGATGTTATCCTGTAAAAGATTAAATTAGCTTATCATTTACCTGTTATGTCCATCAATTCAAGCACACGGTTACCTGTTATCAAAATAACTGATAACGAAGAATTTGCCACTCATGACACACTTGCTATTGAGGAGCCATTAGAAATTCGCATGGAATATGGAGACACTGATGAACGTATAATACGGAGCATTTCCGTCACCATGCGTACTCCTGGCAATGACGCCGAACTTGCATTAGGCTTTTTGTTTACCGAAGGAATCATCAGACAACCAGAAGATGTCAATTCTGCTAAGCATTGTTTCATCGCCTGCACTGAGAATAAGGAAAACATCATACAGGTAAGTTTAAAAGAAGGCGTTGAACCTGTTCTTCACAATACCGAACGTAATTTTTATACCACTTCAAGTTGTGGAGTTTGCGGGAAGGCGTCTATCAATTCAATAAAAACCGTTAGCACCTATAATAATAGCATTACAGAAAATCGGGTTAGCTCAAATTTGCTGCATGCACTGCCGTCTGCATTGCAAAAACATCAGAAAGTATTTGCTGCTACCGGTGGCCTGCATGCCTCCGCATTATTTACCTTTGATGGTGAATTGGTATTAGTTAAAGAAGATGTAGGCAGACATAATGCGCTGGATAAAATGATCGGCGCAGCTTTGAATAAAAACATACTGCCGTTAAATCAACATATATTATTGTTAAGCGGCAGGATAAGTTTTGAATTGGTGCAAAAAGCGGCAATGGCAGGCATTACCATTATAGCCGCAGTAGGAGCGCCGTCGAGTCTGGCGGTGCAATTGGCCGAAGAATTTAATATAACACTGGTTGGTTTTTTGCGCGATCAACGGTTTAACATGTATACCAAACCTGAGCGCATTTTATTATTAAAATATGAAGATTCGTATTAAGGGCAATTCACTGCGTTACCGGCTTACCAAAAGCGATATGTACAGATTGTCACATGAGGGGTATTTAGAGGATAAAACCAATTTTGGTAAGAGAGAACTGGTATATGTCATTCAAAAAACGAATGAAAGCAAGCTTTCTGCCTTTTTTGATGATAACGTGATCTGCCTGCAAATGCCGGGCAATATGATACAAGAATTGGATAAAACGGATAGGGTAGGATTTGAAGGTAAGCAAGATGATCTGCTGTTATTGGTAGAAAAAGATTTTACCTGCCTGGATAATGTTGATGAAGACCAGAGCGATAATTACCCCAATCCCTTAGCTGAGAAATTGAAATGAATAAGAAAGTTGAACAACCATCAGCCGAGAACCCTGAAGAATTATTGGATTTAGAAGTTACCGAGCCAAAGCAATGGGCTGCGGGGTTGCCTGCGGTTTATGAAGCTGTTAAAGATATCGTTCATGAAACAGGTGCCATTCGCGGAATGATGGCTGCCTTTAAAATGAACCAAAAAGGTGGGTTTGACTGTTCAAGCTGTGCCTGGCCCGATCCGGATGATGACCGTTCGCCCATAGCTGAATATTGTGAGAACGGTGCAAAGGCGCTGGCGGAAGAAGCTACCACAAAAAAGCTAACAGGTGATTTTTTCGCACAAAATTCGGTAGCAGATCTGGCCAAACTGAATGACTATGAAATAGGGAAGAAGGGCCGGATAGCTCAGCCGGTATATTTAGCTGAAGGTGCTACGCATTATGAAGTAATTAGCTGGGAAGATGCTTTTAAAAAGATTGCTAACAAACTCAATGGCCTTAATTCTCCAAATGAAGCCGCTTTTTACACTTCCGGACGTACCAGTAATGAGGCCTCATTTATGTACCAGTTGTTTGTGCGAGAATTCGGTACTAACAACATGCCCGATTGTTCGAATATGTGCCATGAATCTAGTGGAACAGCACTTAACGAAGTAATTGGCATAGGAAAAGGAACTGTGACGCTCAATGACTTTTATAAAACTGATGTTATCATCATTATGGGGCAAAATCCGGGTACTAATCACCCGCGGATGTTGACTGCGCTTGAAAAAGCCAAAAATAATGGCGCTAAAATAATAGCTATTAATCCGTTACATGAGGCTGGCCTGACTGCATTTAAAGATCCGCAAAAAGTAAAAGGTTTTTTAGGCATAAGTACAAAATTGGCCGATCTGTATTTACAGGTTAAAATTAATGGCGATATGGCCCTGCTAAAGGCGATTGAAAAGCTATTACTGGATGCAGAAAAAGAAAACCCAGGAAAAGTATTCGATCATGATTTTATCGATAAAAGTACAGTTGGGTATAATGAATTAATACAACACCTTGAAAAACAGGACGCAGTTCGGTTGGCTGAACAATCAGGTGTGCCTTTTGAGGCTGTAAGCGAAGCGGCTGGAATGCTAAAGGACAAACACCGGATTATAATTTGCTGGGCAATGGGCATTACGCAGCATGTAAACGGGGTAGACACTATTAAAGAGATCGTCAACCTAACTTTGTTAAAAGGAAGTATTGGTAAGCCCGGAGCTGGATTGTGCCCTGTTCGTGGTCACAGCAATGTGCAGGGTAACCGAACCATGCTGATCTGGGAAAAACTGAAAGAAAGCTCAGCTAAAAAAATAAAGGAAGTTTTCGGTTTCGACCCGCCTAAAGAGAATGGGTACGATGTGGTAGAGTCAATAAAGGCGATGAATGAAGGTAAATTAAAAGTGCTTTTTGCAATGGGCGGTAACTTTCTTTCGGCAACGCCAGATACAAATTACACAGCTAATAGTATCAGAAACCTGGATATGACGGTGCATGTATCTACCAAATTAAACCGTAGTCATTTGGTGCATGGGAAAGAAGCGTTAATCCTGCCTTGTTATTCACGAAGTGATAAAGATATCATCAATGGCGTAGAACAGATCGTGACATGCGAAAACTCAATGGGGGTAGTGCAGGCATCCAAAGGTGTTCTTAAGCCGATATCCGATCAGTTTTTAAGTGAAACACAAATAGTTTGCCGTCTTGCTAAAGCAACGTTGGGCGATCGAACAAAAGTGGATTGGGAGAAATACGAATCGAATTATGACCAGATACGAGACCTTATAGCGAAAGTTATTCCAGGCTGCGAGAATTATAACGAAAAGATTCGTCAACCTGGAGGTTTTTACTTACCCAATGGCCCCCGTGAAGGAAAATTTAAGACTGAAAAATATGCTGATAAGGCGGCCTTTTCAGTTGTAGAAGTACCTGAAGAAAAATTGGAAGCTGATGATTATATCATGATGTCTATTCGTAGCCACGATCAGTTTAACACTACCATTTATGGATTGGAGGACCGCTATCGTGGTATCCACAATGAGCGCAGGGTGATATTCATGAATCCAAAAGATATCGCCTTGGCTGGTTTTCAGGCAGGCGATAAGGTGGATTTATTTAATTACAGTAACGGGATGTCGCGTGTTGCCCGGCTATTTGTAATTGTACCTTATAATATACCGGAGCGAAATACCGCTACTTATTACCCTGAAACCAATGTGCTGGTGCCTATTGACAGCGTTGCCGCGGGAAGCAATACTCCGGTTTCTAAGAAGGTAATCATCAAAATAAGAAGGCATGCTGAATAAAATTCATTCATTAAATTAAGCATAAACACCACTTAATTTCATTCTGAAATAACAGCACTTTGAAGAGTGTTTTCTATTAATTTTCTTATTTTGGGATTTTTTTTCCTTGAAGTAATATCTCCGGTGGGTGATTTTTGTTAATAAACAAACTGTTAACAACAACAATAATATTGATCAAAATAAACAGCAATCTACTATGGGTCAAGACTAAGTAATTGTTAAAAAAAGACCATAAAATTGTTAAGAACCTGTTCATAAAAAAGATAAAAAAAACCTTGACAAATGTTCATTTACACGCTACCTTAGATAACATCAAGAACGACGTACTTTGATAACCTTGACAGGAAAACAGAAAGTGAATCGGGCGAATCTTCGGAAGAGCTAAAGATCACCGGAAGTACCTGGGTAGCACAAAAAGACAAAGGATGCAAATCCTGAGAAACTGGTGAGTTACGGAAGGCGAAAGGAAACCAAAATGACGAAAGTCACAGAAAACGGAAAACGCTAAGAGGTATTGGAAACTATGCGGTATTTTACGGAGTAACGCAACAGGGAACAATGAGAAGCAAACAGTCAAAGTTCGCAAGAACTAAGATGAGAGCTGACCGATCAATTTACACAAAACTTGGTGCTTCGGCTCAACTACGGTTGCGCAGGAGTCAGGAGACGGAAGTCATTCGCAAGAGTGTGCTTCCGTTTTCAATTTTGGCCCCACCCAACCCTCCCCGAGAGGGAGGGCTTTAAAATCCTTCAACTTTTCAACCTTAGAACGTTCCAACAACTGCAAAAAATAGTAAATTTAGGCCCTATGTCTGGCACTAAAGCAAACGGGAGAGAAAAGATATTTGTATTAGATACCTCGGTTATCCTTTACGATCACAACGCCTTTGAAAATTTCCAGGAACATGATGTTGCCTTGCCCATACAGGTGCTGGAAGAGCTGGACAATATGAAAAGTGGGAACGACACCCGTAATTTCGAAGCGCGCAGCTTTATCAGATTAATGGATGAAGTTTCCCGCAAAAATTTATTGAACAAATGGATTCCTTTTAAAGGAAAAGATAAGGGAAGCTTTAAGGTGGTGATGGATGTTAAAACCACCTCTGTAGATGCTGAAACAGTATTTGGGAGCAACAAGATCGATCACCGGATATTGAATGCAGCCCTTGGTCTACAGGAGGAATATCCTGAAAAAAAAGTAATCCTGGTATCAAAAGATATATGCCTGCGCCTGAAAGCTAAAGCGTTGAATATCCATGCCGAAGATTACGAAACAGGCAAAATCAAAAACCTGGAAGAGCTTTATACAGGCGAAACTATTTTGAATAAGGTAGCAGACAAAACCATTAGTCAGCTTTCTAAAGAAGGTGTACTAACTGGCGGTGATCTGGATAACCTGCCTAATAAAAGCAATCATTTTTACAGTTTTAAAGGAAAAAAACAAAAAGTATCTGGCTTTTATAACAGCCAGACGGGGATTCTTGAAAAGGTATCAGAGCAGCCGGTTTTCAATATTCAGCCCAAAAACCCCGAACAGGCTTTTGCCATTCATGCTTTACTGCATCCTGATATCAAATTGGTTACCATACAAGGCAACGCAGGAACAGGTAAGACCTTGCTGGCGCTTGCCGGTGCATTGGAACAACGTAAGTTTTACAGACAGATATACGTAACACGCCCTATTGTCCCTTTAAGCAATAAGGATATTGGCTTTTTGCCGGGTGACGTAAAATCAAAAGTCGACCCGTACATGGCACCGATATGGGATAACCTGAAGTTTATCCGTGACCAATTTGCCGACGATGAAAAGATGCAGTTAAAGATAGATGAACTGGTATCAAATGACAAGATCACAATCGCGCCGCTTGCCTTTATCCGCGGCCGAACGTTGACTAAAATCTTCTTCATTGTGGATGAAGCACAAAACCTTACCCCGCACGAGGTGAAAACTATTATCTCACGCGCCGGAGAGAATAGCAAATTTGTGTTTACCGGAGATATTTATCAAATAGACACGCCATATCTTGATGCGGAAAGTAATGGTTTATCCTACCTTATTGATAAAGCCAAGGGACATCCGCTTTATGCTCATATTACCCTGCAAAAAGGGGAGCGGAGTGAGTTGGCTAATTTGGCAATAGATTTATTGTAAGCCATTTAAGCATATATTTACGATCCTCTGAACATTTCTGTCCCCGATTTAGAACACAAAAATCTAACGCTTTAGTTAATACCGGTATGGCATGGTTTTTTAACATGCCTAGGTATTAACTAAAACATCATATCATGAGATCACTATTGTATATTATCGCTGTCATCATGGTTATCGGATGGGCGATCGGTGTTTTTGCATATTCAGCAGGAGGATTAATTTATGCTCTGCTGGTTATAGCCGTAATAGCATTTTTGCTGGGATTCATAAGAAACGGTCCTACAGCAGTTTAATAATTTCTGAAATATTACAACTAATAAGGCAATCCGAATGGGTTGCCTTTAACATTTAATCTTCCGATTAAGCCAGTATATTGTCCGTCACCTTTGCTATATCATAACTGATTTTATTAATAAAGCCCAATTGCTCAGTTAAGAGAGTTTCATTTGCTGTTGGCGTTCTTTTTTCCTCGGGTGCAATTGTCTTTTCAGTTACAAAATCTGCACATTTGCCGCCTAATTTCTTGCTGGTTTCATTTAATATATTGACGCTTTTTCGAAGTAGCCTTACATTATCCGGTTGGGTTTTATGCAGGTTTTTTTCTGAAATGCTGGATGCCAGGTTAGCCAGGTAGGAAGATAGAATGTGTGTAAGCACCACAAATTTGTGTATCTCTCGTATATTTTTCTGTTTGCTTTTGGGCTCCGAAGTCATACGTTCAAAAGTGGCAGATAAGTTAGCCGATTTTACGTAAATATCTTTCCGGGCCAGTTTATAGTCGGTAACAGTTACTGTTTTACCGGTGATTGTTTCTGCAATCTTTACCAGGTAATTTACATTGGCATATACGGTATCCCGCAGATTTTCTTGCACCTGTTCAAATTCCCAGGTAGGAAAAATAATGTAGGTGGCAATGAAAGCAATGGACGAGCCAATAGCCGTATCGATGATCCGTTCTTCGGCCAGGTTTAAATGTCCAACGCCCAGGAACTTGAACAGGATCAATACGTATGGGGTCATGAAGATAACGCTTACCACATAATTCAGCCGGGTGAAGCTGTATGTTCCCAGCATAAATATGATGAAGAAAACAAATTGTGCATCGGTATTTTTTACCAGGGTTAAAACCAATATTCCTATAGCGCCACCCGCTATTGTACCTATTAAACGCTGATAATTCCGCTGCTTGGATAAGCTGAATCCCGGTTTTAGGATAACAATGATGGTCAGCAAAACCCAGTAACTATGATGTCCCAGGGCAAATAACCTTGCTATTGTAAAACCAATGACACAAACCAGCGACACCCTTAGCGCATGCTTAAATGAGCCCGACGACAAAGAGAAGTTATCAAAGAATATCCTCGGTGCATAATCCTGATGCGTTACAAATTTTGAATATTCCACATCTTCTGGTTTCTCGATCAGCGTTTTGGATGACCTTGAATTATAATAAACAAAAATATTGTGAATGTTTTTGTTCAGATCGCGCAGGTTAATCAATATCTTTTTTAATACCAGATTGCTGATGCCGGTGTCCTTTGCAGCAATCTCATCGATTTTCTTTTTAAGGAGTTCGAGTTCTGCATTAAAATCTTGTGAATGATTATACCTGTGATTTGACAATACAGCGTATCCTATATTCTCCAGTTCATGTGCCATTTGCTCCAGTACACGTGCAACAGCCTCCAATATGCCTGTATTGCCGAATCGTTCTCTTATTTGATTATAATCATAGTGCGTCGCTAATATCTGTTCATAAAGATCAATCAGGTCTATAAACGTGAGCACCAAAACCCGGCTTGCATTGGTGGATTCCTTTACCATTATCCGGCTCTTGAAAAGCAACTCACGCACGGCGTCCTGATGCTGGCTTACCTGTATCTGGTGTAAAACCAGTTTTCGGTAGTTTTCATCAATATCGGTATCCGGCAGGTAAAAATCAGCTTTGATACGAAGAAACTTTACCACATCCAGTATACTTTCGCCCAATGCCTGTTGAGCAGCACGATAAGGGCGAATAGTAAAAAACAAGACACTGAATACAAGGTACCATATACCTCCGGCAGTTACCTGCAAACTATAAGACAGGACCTGATCTGCCGGCAATGCCTTTTCGATCATGAAGATCATCATCAACAACGATCCTGTTCCTACTGCTGCTGCTCTCGTCCCGTAGACGATTAACATAGAAAAAAGAAAGGAAAATATAGCAATCTCAATCCCTAGCGTTACCACATTCATCCGAGCAAAACCGGTAACAACAGCAACCACAAAAATGCACAGGTTACATATGGCCATCGCATTGCGCTTATGCAGCACAGGACCTGGTATATCCACCACGGACACGCACAACGCCCCCAATGACAGCGTGACTCCTAAAGCAAACTGGTTGAGATAATTGAGCACCAGTGCAGGCAATAAAATGCCGATGCTGGTACGGATACCGTCAGAAAAATACTGGCTGTAAAAGAAACTCTTTATCTCGCGGACGGATATTTTCATCGGTCGGGGTTAGATGGGAAAAAGCGTATGCAAATTTACAAAAATTAAATCTTTACGGGATGTTTTGATAATTATCGCATTAATATTGAATTTAAATTAATAAATACTCATCTTTAAATGGTTTTTATCATTAATATGATTAAATTCACACCGAATTTTTATAAACCCTTACAACAAGCTACTAAGATTTATGTCCTCACCTGTAAAACTCAGCCACAGAGAAACAACTTTTAACCAGGAAGTTGTAACCCGATTTGAGTTGTATAACAGTCTTTTTCAGACACTTCCATTTTACCAGGTGAAGGATACCGGTATATTGCTTCCTTTTTTTAGTTCGCATTGCGAGAAGGGTACAGCTTCTTTCTCGTCACCTACTGAAATTATTGAATCATTTTTCAAAAAATATGTCCCGGGCATCGATCACCAGGAGCAAATCAACCGAATGTTCCGGTTTATTCAGTATATCGAGCGGCAGGTGGTATTGTTTGACGCTGTCGAGGATTCATCTTTTAATAAGATTGGCCGTACAGATGATAGTGGTTCGTTACAGAGCTTATTACAATTAGCAGCTCAAAACGATAAAACTAGGGAGGAGATAGGGCAAAAATTAAAGAACTTCTCATTGCGTCTGGTACTTACTGCCCACCCAACCCAGTTTTATCCCGGCACAGTATTGGGTATAATGACCGACCTTATCGAAGCTTTAAAACACAACGACCTGAATAATATCGATGTGCTGCTTCAGCAACTAGGTAAAACACCATTTTTTAATAAAACTTCACCTACACCTGTTGATGAAGCAGCCAGTTTGGTATGGTTCCTTGAGAATACATTTTATCATGCGGTATCGGGCATTCAATCAAAACTGGAAGAAGAATTTGATATAGAACATTTGGGGGATCACCAAATATTGGAGCTTGGTTTCTGGCCAGGCGGTGATCGCGATGGCAACCCGAATGTGACTACTGAAACCACAGCTTCAGTGGCCAGCTTGTTGAGGCAATTCGTATTCCGCAGCTATTACCGCGATTTCAGGTTATTGAAACGCCGCATTACATTCAGGGGGATTGAGAAAACTATTTCGAGGCTCGAGAAGCTGCTTTATCAAAATGCATTTAACGTTCAAGCTAATCCAAAAGATCTTCAAAGCGAATTATTATCGCTTTTAGATTCAATAAAGCAAACTCTGATAACCGATCACGGTGGTCTTTTTGTGAATATCGTGGATGGCATGCTCCAAAAGGTGCGCTTGTTCGGTTGTTATTTCGCAACACTGGATATAAGGCAGGACAGTCGTGTTTTGCGCAGCGTATTTAAATATTGTATTCAGCAATCACAGATCAAATCGGGGCTGCCCAAAGATTATGAAACATTAAGCGAGGAAGAAAAATTAAAAACAATACCTTTTAATGAAGCTGATTTTCATTGCCCGGACGAGGCGGATGATATGACCAAGGATACATTAAATACAATTCGCCTCGTTCAGCAAATTCAGGAATCGAATGGTCAAAAGGCTTGTCAGCGATTTATTATCAGCAACTGTCAGCGTTCTTCGGATATTTTACAATTGATGAACCTTTTCTTGTGGAGCGGTTGGAAGAAGGAATCATTAAGTGTTGATTTCATGCCGCTTTTTGAAACTGTAAACGATCTGACCCATGCTGCAGAAGTGATGGAAAGCTTGTATGTTCATCCACTCTACAAGGAGCACCTCAAACGTCGCGGCAACCGGCAAACGATTATGCTGGGCTTCTCGGATAGCACAAAGGATGGCGGGTACCTGATGGCTAACTGGTCTATCTACAAAGCAAAAGTCGAACTGACCGCGATGGCACGTAAATATGGCATCGACCTGGCATTTTTTGACGGACGAGGAGGTCCGCCGGCTCGTGGTGGTGGTAAAACGCATCGTTTTTATGCTTCAATGGGCAGCGAGATCGCCAATGAACATATCCAATTAACGGTACAAGGGCAAACAGTGAGTTCACAATATGGCTCTGCCGAAACCGCACGTTTTAATATCGAGCAACTGATCAACGCTGGTATCGTTTCATCGCTAAAGCCAAATGAAAATGACTTACTGAATAAAGAAAGCAAAGCGCTGATATCTGAAATGGCTAACGCGAGCTATAACCTGTTTATGGACTTGAGACAGCACCCCTTGTTTGTGGAATATTTGGAAAAATACAGTCCGCTGAAATTGTTATCGAAGATCAATATCAGCAGTCGTCCAACTAAACGTAATGCCGATGCTCAATTAAAACTGGAAGACCTGCGTGCGATTAGTTTTGTAACCTCATGGAGCCAATTGAAACAAAATATCCCCGGGTTTTATGGAGTGGGAACCGCACTTAAAAAGATGAAAGACGAAGGCAAATGGCAAGAAGTAAAAAATCTCTATGAGAATTCAGGTTTCTTTAAAACCATGCTGGATAACTGTAGCATGTCCATGTCCAAGTCTGATTTCAGGGTTACAGCTTATTTGGGAGAAGACAAAAAGTTCGCCGCTTTCTGGAAAACGCTGAAAGATGAGTATGATCTCACCAAAGCCATGATACTGGAGCTGACAGATACAGATAGCCTGATGCAGGAATACCCGGTTGAACGGAAGTCCATTTTTGTACGGGAAAAAATTGTTTTACCTCTGGTAATCATCCAACATTACGCACTGCAATGTCTTAACCGGAACGAGCATCCGGAATTTAACGACGTTTACAACAAACTGGTAATTCGTACTGTGTATGGTATTGTGAATGCGGGGAGAAATCTGGCATAAAACTTTTTTTAGTTGATTGCGCTAGATTGAGTTGATTTAGTTTGGTTAGATTTACAACATTGAATCTACCTAGTCTAAATTCTGTATATCCGGTTCAAGCAACACCAAATGGCAACAGTCGCACTCAAAAGCGCTGAGGGTAAATGGATCATGGTTTCGGCCATTCTGGCTTCGGCCATGGCATTTATCGATGGCACTGCACTCAATGTGGTTCTGCCCGCTCTTCAAAAAAGCCTGAATGCTAATGGATCTGATCTTTTCTGGCTGCTGAATGCTTACCTGTTGATGCTGGCCTCATTAATCCTGGTCGGCGGATC
The DNA here is from genome assembly GCF_030519375.1 of Mucilaginibacter tolerans. Taxonomy (GTDB): domain Bacteria; phylum Bacteroidota; class Bacteroidia; order Sphingobacteriales; family Sphingobacteriaceae; genus Mucilaginibacter. The sequence continues at coordinate 251,287 of NZ_JAUMKB010000002.1, forward strand.
CTTAGGGGACAAACTAGGCCGTAAAAAGATATTCATGCTGGGGATATTGGTGTTCATTCTTGGTTCAGCAGCTTGCGGTTTCGCACCAACTGTATTTCTATTGATTATATTCAGAATAATTCAAGGCATCGGAGGAGCATTAATGATACCTGGCAGCTTGTCGCTCATTTCATCATCCATTAATGAAAACGAAAGAGGAAAAGCCATAGGCACATGGTCGGCCATAACCACTGTTGTTACGATGGGCGGGCCGATACTGGGCGGAACTTTGGCTGATGCAGGTCTTTGGCGCTATATTTTCTTTATCAACGTTCCGATTGGAATTGTGGCGCTTATCATTGTAGCATTCAAAGTAAAGGAAAGCAGGGATGAGGATGCAGATAAAGCTGTTGATATATCAGGAGCGATTACCATTGCCTTAAGCCTTGCTTTGCTTACGTTTGGTTTTCTCCGCATTCCGGCGGTTGGTTTTAAATCTGCACAGGTATATCTGACATTGTTAGGGGGAATCATTTTGCTGATTGTTTTTCTGGTTATTGAGAAGAAAAGCAAACACCCGATGATGCCGCTATATCTGTTTTCCAATCCAGTTTTTACGGGGGTAAATTTATTAACGTTTTTTCTGTACGCAGGATTGGGGGCGGGAATGCTTTTTCTTTCGCTTAACCTGGTACAAGTGCAGGGATATAGCCAATTGCAATCCGGACTTACCTTTTTGCCTTTCACAGTTCTGATGATCACTATTGCCCGTTTTGCAGGCACATTGGCTGATAAATATGGGCCCCGATTGTTGTTAATCATTGGCCCGGCGACTGCGGGGACGGGCCTATTATTATTATCCTTTGTCAAACAAACAGTCGGTCCTGATGAATATTGGACGACTTTTTTTCCGGGAGTTATCGTATTGGGTTTGGGTATGTCCCTTACTGTTGCTCCGCTTACAGCTACGGTGATGACTTCGGTTAGCGATCATCTTTCCGGTACAGCATCCGGAGTAAATAATGCACTCACACGCATATCCAATGTTTTTGCTAATGCTGTTTTCGGAGCCATGGCTGTTTTGCTTTTCGCTGGCGCATTACAAAAACAATTGACAAGGACGCCGCTTGATTCCAAAGTTAAAGTGTTGGTTATTAAAGAGGCGGCTAACCTTGGGAATGCCAAAGTACCAAAGGAAGTTGATCCCCAATACAGAAAAACAATAAGCACCGACTATCGTGAGAGCTTTATTAACGCTTATAGTGGTATTATGAAAATTTCGGCCGGATTGGGGTTCCTGGGAGCTTTAATGACGATGATTTTCATCCGCAATAAAACTTTACAGAAAGAATAACTATTTGCTGCGCCAACTATTTTCCTATCAGATAAACTTTTTGGTGTCCCCATTGTTTTTCCGGCATAATATCTAAAAACTTCAGCTATGAAAACGAGATTGTTGCTGGCATTGCTCGTGCCTGCTATATATGTTATATCATCGTGTGATGACCCCAAAAAAGCAAAAAATTATAACCAGGAAACTACAGTAGATCAAAGCGGCCTTAATTTTATCAATACGGCGATAGATGGGGGGCGTACGGAGGTCAAATTAGCCAGTGTCGCCGAACATGTATCTCAGAATCCAAGGATAATTCGCTTTGCTAAAATGATGATCACCGATCACACAAAAGGTATTGAAGAACTAAAAATGCTCAGAAAAAAAGAGTTGATCAATGGGGATGATGTGTTGAGCCCCGAACACAGAAAGTTAATCGATAGTCTATCCCGGCTTTCAGGAACAGACTTTGACAAAGCTTATATGCATGTGATGGTAGCCGATCATGAAAAAACAGCAGACCTATTTAAAGAAGAAACCCAAGAAAGGGTAGTGTCTGTGCAGTCCTTTGCCCGTAAAACACTGCCCACCATCGAAATGCATTTAGATTCAGCTAAGGCTGTTGCTGCAACATTAAAGTGAGATTGTTCTTATTCGGTTTGCGTACCATGTAATCCGATCTTCTTAGAACCATAATTAAAACTATACTCTACGTCCGCGTTCAGTTGCCTATCATTAAAATGCAAAGTGATAATCTCTGTATGCGGGCTTTCTATATAACGTAATTTTAATTGCAGTGTGTTGTTATCTTTCCAGCCATAACTTCCTTCAACTTTATAGGGCGATAAGATGGAAAAATCTTCTTTGCCGTTCAATAAAAGATAAGGCCCCTGCATTTTGGTTTCGCCGGGAAGCCATTTGCCGGATGCAAGTTTAAAGGTGTACCTGGAGGTATCTACATTCAAAGTAAAATCACATGTTTTACCATCCGATTTCAATGATATAGCTTTGATTTTCAAATCATTTTTATCGATCGTAAAAGTTTTGCTTAAAGGTATACCTGCATCTGTATTATTTGATAACGGCGGCAAACTTAATACAGCCAAATGTTCCTTGAGGTTCTTTTCTGCTGACTGATCAAGAGGTAATGCCTTCGGGTGCATAGCAGGAAGCAGGTATTTCCAAACCAAATTCAATTCGTCCTGCATATCGGGAGTTTCTGATGTGATCGCTATCACAGCATCCTGATCCGGCATGACGATGATGTATTGTCCGAAAGCGCCATCCGCTCTGAACGCATCGTGCCGGCAGCGCCAAAACTGGTAACAATATCCCTGCATCCAATCGCTGGAGTCCTTTTTGTTTTGCGGCACGCCCGGTGCCTGGTCTATCTTAAATGTTGTAGCCTCTTCTATCCACGCTTTGGCAAGTACCTGCTTACCGTTCCACACACCCTTTTGCAGGTACAGTTGTCCCATTTTAGCCAGATCCTCTGTTTTTACCCGCAATCCCCATCCGCCTGTATTAACACCTTGAGTATTCACTTCCCAATCCATATCCTTGATACCCAACGGATCAAATAGACGTGGTTTTAAATAATCAACTTCTTTTTGACCTGTTACTTTTTGTACAATTGCCGATAACATATAAGTGGCCATCGTATTGTACAAAAACTTGCTACCTGGAGCATATTTTATAGGTAAAGCCAGAAAATCTTTTACCCAGTTGTCACTGCCTAATGCCAATTGTCCGGTAGGATCTGGTTCTTGCCCTACACTCATGGTCAACAGATCCTTCACCGTGAGCGCAGCAAGATAAGTCTTTACTGAATCAGGTAAACTGCCTGGAAAGAAGGAGATTACCTTATCATTCACGGAAAGCAGTTTTTCGCTCACAGCAAAACCAACAGCAGTTGACGTAAAACTTTTGCTACAGCTATACAGCGAATGCCTCAGATCAGGAGCATAGGGGTTCCACCAACCCTGTGCGATCGTTTTACCATGCCGCAGAAATATAAAGCTGTGAAACTCATTCTTGCTTTTACCTACTGCATTTAAGAAGCTATCAATACTTGCCGACGATACCCCCTGCGCCTCGGGCTCACTAATAGGAAAAGCTTTTGATTTTTGCGCATACAGCGTATAGTTTAAAAAGATTAAAGCTGAAATTGTTAGGATCAATTTCTTGAGAGCAGACAGACAGGTTACTGGCATTCAGGTAAAATTTGGTGGTTTACAATCTCTGTGAAAATAAGAAATGTAATCTGGAAAAAGCGATAAGGCTATTATTAAAAATTTTTACCATTCTTTTTTGTGATCGTATCTTCATCTTTAAAAAGGATATTGAACACATCCATATTGATATATTCTAAAGGAGGAGCTTTTTTATATTCTTTTTCAACCTGAGTAATTACTTCACAAATTTTACTCAGTACCTCAGCATCCAGGCGGGAGTTGTTATCCAGTTGCTCGCACTCTTCAACGCCTAACGTTTTGAGCAGGAAATAATCAAGCTCATGATACCTTATACTATAGATCAACTTGGTATTGAACGGCTTAATAATATGACTGACTGAAAAAAAAAGCGGCACGTCTTTCATGGTTTAATAAATTAAATAATCTAATAAAATGAAAGGGGAAATGAATAATTAAGTCGGGGAGCAAGGCCTGTAAACCTTTAGTTAAATATACAAATAATAATTTAATAAAGGTTAATAAATTCAAATTGGAATGCTTTCATTTTTCAACTGCAGTCTGTATATTTATATTGAAAATGAAAAAAGAGAACACCATTTTTTATTACCTGATAAAGAATAATATGGGTACATGGATACTCATATTGGTGCACCTGTTTATTTTGATCGTTTTGATTTCGACGTTTTCCTTTCTTATCGAAAAGATTCAGGGATATTAGTGAGCAAATTCTAATCTCTAAATTCTAAACCCTATTTTCTAAACACTTAATACTAAAACAATTTCAACTGCATTTCCACAGGTGGTTTTGCTTTACCGAATACCGTTCGACCGCCATATCGCCAGGAATCATTTCGTTCCTGTTCTATTACTTTATCGAAATTGGCATTCGGTAAAAAATCCTTTTCGGCGTTCTCGGCTATTTTGGAAAGCCTTTTGATGGCTTCGCTTTTTTCGGTTTGACCGAGTTTGGCTTTATGAATAGCCGTTTGTAATACACCTAAGGTCTCATCATAAACTTTTGTCGGAACGGGGAAGGGATGACCATCCTTACCGCCATGGGCAAAAGAAAAGCGGGCAGGGTCCTTAAATCGAGACGGTGCACCGTGGATTACCTCACTTACCAACGCCAGGGACTGTAATGTCCGTGGACCGAGGCCTTCGAGTAAAAGCAAATCTTCAAAATCTGAGGGCCTTTTTTCCTGCGCCAGCCAAAGCACTGCACCAAGGCGTTTCAGATCAACATCCTTTGCACGAACATCGTGATGAGACGGCATCACCAGCTTATTGATCTCGCTCAGCATCTTGTCCGGCTTTTCGGCAGCAATCTGCATCACGCCATTGCGCGAAGCCAATGCTTGTTTATCGGCCATATTCAAGATATAGCCACTGTTTTGCCCATAAATAAACGTATGGGGATCATCCACAAAAGAATTCAATGTTTCTGAATGCCAGTGATAACGGCGCGCAGTTTTGCTTTGTGCGCTCATGCCTTGCTGCACCACTGCCCATTTACCCTCGTTAGTCAGGATGAAATTGTGAGTGTATAATTGAAAGCCGTCCTGAATAGCTGTATTATCTACCTTGGCGCTCAACTTGCTGCATTTAACCAGGTGATTGCCGTCGAGACCGGTTTGCTCACTGATCCTTAATAATTCACTTGGTGTCTCACGGGAATGATTGCCTTTGCCTCCGCAAATATAAATCCCCAACTCGCGGCTATGTGGATTGATGGCCCGCTTTAAAGCCCCCATTACCGACGTAGTAATGCCTGATGAATGCCAGTCCATGCCCATCACTGCACCCAAACTCTGGAACCAGAATGGATCGCTGATGCGTGTCAAAACCTCGTTCTTCCCATAATCCATCACAATGGTTTCCACCACGGCCAGACCCAGCTTTGCCATACGCTCGGCCAGCCACTGGGGCACATAGCCATAATGCAAAGGCAGGTCAGCACTTCCCGATCGCTTCATGCTAACAAATTTAGCAAAACACATCGAAAAGACAAACACTTAAGCAATATCTTTTGCCAAAGGGAAATCGATTGGTATCTGCATTAAGCGGAAGGCATAGTTGGTAAAACTCATTACATTAATCAGGACAAGCAGATCGATAATGGCAGCTTCCTGGTAACCTAATGCATAAAACTCGTCCAGCAGATCATCGCTTACCTGTCCTTTATTGTCAATAACTGATTTAATGACGCGATAGATTATCTGCCATTTTTTATCGGGATGATTGCCGGCACGCAGTGATAGCGTTTCTTGTTCTGTCCAACCATTTTTAATAGCTGATTGGGTATGAGATGCCAGACAATATTCGCAGCCATTTAATTGCGATACGATGAGGTAAACGGCTTCGCGCTCTTTAGCGTGGAAATTACCGCGTGCTTGCTCGCTCACATAAGCCAGGTAGGAGTTAAGCGCATTAGCTGAATAACCTATTGTAGCATACAAATTGGGCATCCTACCCATGATCTTAATAAAACGGTCGAATGCAGGCTGGGCGTTGTCGGCCACTTGGTCGTAGGTAGGGACGGTAAATGATTTCATGGTGATGTGATTTGAAAATAAAATTAGGAAGAAACTTTAAAGCGGTTGCAATTTTTTTGGAGACGTATTGCATTGCGTCTCTACGCCTCGTCGTTTTAAATACATTCCTCATCGTTATTCACACCTTATTCATCTATTAAATTTTGGATATATCAATTATATACCTACATTTAGTTGTGTCATTAGTACACAATAGATTGTAAACCTGTTTTTTTATTAGTTGATTAGGTTGATTGAGTTAAATGGTTGATTATGTACAAGCATAGTTGGCTAAAACAACTTAATCCAACACAATCAACCTAATCAACCACTCACTAAATCAACATGAAGAAAAGCATTACCCGTCCTGCAATTTATTTTGTCGGTTCGTTGTCGTTGCTTGCGTTTGCGGCAACCATTATCAGCAGTACCAATACCGGTTCGCTTAAACAGTGGACGAGCATTGATGATGGCGATGGAATTGTGCTGGTAAAAAACTCAAACGGCCCTACACTGGGTTATTCGTCCAAATCAGGCGTAAAAATTCTTACCGTAGATGGCCTGGCTTTTAAAGACCTGAACAAAAACGGCAAACTGGATAAATATGAGGACTGGCGCTTGCCTGTTGAGGAAAGAGCAAAAGACCTGGCCTCTCAAATGTCGCTCGAGCAAATAGCAGGACTGATGCTTTACAGCGCACACCAGGCTATACCGGCCATGTCCGGAGGCCCATTCGCAGGCGGCACCTACAATGGCAAAAAATTCAGCGATGGAGGGATAGATGCTGCTGAGGTAACCGACCAGCAAAAGAGCTTTTTATTGAAAGACAACCTGCGCCACGTGCTGATCACTTCGGTACAAAGCCCCGAGGTAGCTGCTCGTTGGAACAACAATGTGCAGGCTTTGGTGGAAGGCGCTGGGCTGGGTATACCTGCCAATAACAGCTCTGACCCACGCCATGGAACCTCGTCAGGCGTTGAGTATACTGCCGGGGCAGGCGGCAAAATATCACAATGGCCTGATCAACTGGGCTTGGCTGCGACATTTGATCCAGACGTTGTAAAGAAATTTGGGCATGTTGCCTCGCAGGAATACCGCGCTTTGGGTATCGCTACGGCATTATCACCACAAATCGACCTAGGCTCTGAACCACGCTGGTCACGTATCAACGGCACTTTTGGCGAAGACCCGCAACTGGATGCGGATATGGCCCGTGCTTATGTGGATGGCTTTCAAACATCGACCGGTGGGAGTGAAATAAAAGATGGCTGGGGTTATCACAGCGTGAATGCGATGATGAAACACTGGCCGGGCGGCGGTCCTGAAGAGGGTGGAAGGGATGCGCATTTTGCTTATGGTAAGTTTGCAGTATATCCAGGGAATAATTTTGATGAGCACTTAGTATCCTTTGTGGATGGCGCGCTTCACCTGCATGGCAAAACCAAAATGGCGGCGGCTGTGATGCCATATTACACCATCTCTTATGGTCGTGATACCAGAAACAAGGAAAATGAGGGCAATAGTTACAATAAATACCTGATCACCGATCTGCTTCGGGGGAAATATCATTATGATGGCGTGATTTGTACCGACTGGCTGGTTACAGCCGACGAAGGTAAAACCCCTGATCAGTTTTTAGGAAAATCGTGGGGAATGGAAACTAAAACCGTTGCCGAAAGACACTACAAGGTAATGATGGCCGGGGTAGACCAATTTGGCGGCAATAATGAATCAGGGCCGGTGATCGAGGCTTACCAGATGGGAGTAAAGGAACATGGCGAGGCATTTATGAGAGCACGTTTTGAAAAAAGCGCGCAAAGGTTATTAACCAACATCTTCCGCACAGGCTTATTTGAGAATCCATATCTGAATGCAACCAATTCAAAACAAACCGTAGGTAAACCGGAATTCATGACAGCAGGGTATAATGCCCAGTTGAAGTCGGTTATCCTATTGAAAAACAATAATCATGTACTACCACTGAAAAGAGGCATTACGATATACCTGCCTAAAAAATATACACCATCCATGCAGGGCTTTTTCGGGCCGCCATCAAAAGAACACTGGGATGAAGCGGTTAAATCGGAACTATTTAACAAATATTTCAATTATACCGACGACCCGGCGAAAGCGGATTGTGCGGTGGTGTTTGTAAGCAGTCCTTATGGTGGTGCCGGTTATGACAAGGAAGATGTAGCAAAAGGTGGCAATGGGTATGTTCCGATCACTTTGCAATATGGAGAATACAAGGCTACCCATGCCAGAGCACACAGCATTGCAGCAGGTGATCCATCTGAACCAGGGGTGAACAACCGCTCATATAAAGACAAAACAATCACAGCAGGAAACTACAATGATCTGAAAACGATCCGTGAAACCAAAGCAGCCATGAAAGGCAAACCGATAGTAGTGGTGCTTACCATGACAAAACCAACTATTCCGGCTGAGTTTGAAAAGGATGCCAATGCCATTGTAGCTGATTTCGGCGTACAAAACCAGGCGATATTAGACATTCTGAGCGGAGCGGTTGAGCCATCGGGATTATTGCCATTCCAGATGCCGGCCAATATGAAAACAGTTGAGTTACAGGACGAGGATATTCCGCACGATATGGTATGCTACAAAGATGCTGACGGCCACACTTACGATTTTGGTTTTGGCATGAATTGGAAAGGGGTGATCCATGATGCACGCACTGCGAAATATGTAGGTATTGTTAAAAAACCTGTAATAAACACCAGCAACGGTATAGTAAGCATTACTTGTGCTACACCTGGGGCTAAGATCTATTACACAACGGATGATGCAACGCCATCATTTATTGCGGGTAACGAGTATAGAAAACCATTCAAAGCGAATAAAGGAGCTGTGATAAAGGCCATCGCAAAGATTTACGGCAAGGATAATAGTAGTATGACGGACGAGGTGGTGAAGTAACTGAATGCAGTCTGGGGGCATCCTGAGCCTGTCGAAGGACGCGCGCAGAGTCCCTAGCACTGCGCTTCGAGAGCCTCAGCATGACACACCGTTGTTTGGATTTACTTTTTTGATGATTTAGCCCTTGGATTATATTCCAGGGCTAGGTTTATCCAGTGATCGAAGTCCTTTTGATTCTTGAAGCGTTCGGGACTGATATAAACAAATCCTTTCATATGTTTCCCGCCATGAACCATCGGGCGGGTGCCGGGCTCTTCCACCAGTTGTTCGGTCAGGTCCGGATCGAGGCGGAGCATTAATTCATTTCCACTTACACTAACACACATTTTATCGTCGACCATAAAAGTGACGCCGCGAAACATCTTCTTCTCCTCCACATTCGCGATATCTGCCAGGGCCTCGCGAACACGGTCGGCTAATTTTTCATCGTATGCCATAGGTTTGTAACTGAGTCTGTCAAATTAAACATTTTTCAGCTTACCCAGTTTGCTGATTTTGTTCTTTATCACCTTTTTATCAGCTGTAACACGTGATAATTTTAGGGCCTGCTGCAAATGCTCAATGGCTTTTTGAAGATCGACATCACTGTAAAGCTCTCCCAGCAGGCAATGATATAAGTGGCTGTTCTCCAGTTTAAGTTTTTCAGCTTCGATAATGGCTTCTTCGCTACCGAACACCTTCGATAGCGCATAAGTGCGGTTCAGCGCAGCAATGGGTGAATACTCCATTATCAACAATTGGTTATACAGACTGAGTATCTTTTCCCATTTCTGCACGTCATTATTAGTTGTGGTATGCCAATAGGCAATTGCAGCTTCCCAATGGTATTTTGACAGATAATTACCTGTAGATGCTTTGTTCAGGTAACGCTCGCCTTGTATAATCAACTCTCTGTTCCACAATGAAGTATCCTGATCTTCATAAAGTATTAATTCACCATTGGAATCAACCCTTGCCTCGAAACGTGAAGCGTGAAAACACATTAAAGCAAGTAAGGCATTCACGGCGGGCTTATTGGTAGTTTCGTTTTCAGTCAGCATATGCGTTAACCTCATGGCTTCCAGGCAAAGGTCTTTTCGCAGCACTGCATTATTGTTTGATGAGTAATATCCTTCGTTAAACAACAGGTAAAGTGTAGTCAATACATTTTCTATCCGTTTATCGATCTCACTTTCCGGCGGGAGTTCGATCTTCACATTGTCTTGCTTCAGCTTTTCTTTAGCGCGATATAAACGCTTATTGATGGTTTCCTTGTTGGCGAGGAAGGCATCAGCAATTTCATCAATGCTAAAACTACATAGGATGCGAAGCGATAAGCCGATCTGTGCTTCAGCAGGTATACCTGGATAGCAAATGGCAAACATCATCTGCAACTGGCTATCCTGTATGTTTTGTGCCGAAAGATCAATCTCTATTTCGTGCTTATCATTGGTAGCATATTGTATTTGGGGCGATATTTTCTGCGAAAAAAGCGTATTCCGCTTTAATAGGTCTTTTGCTTTGTTTTTGGCAACAGTATATAGCCAGGCAGCCGGGTTTTGTGGAATTCCTTTTAAACCCCACGTCTCAGCAGCAAGCAGAAAAGTATCGCCGACAAGATCTTCGGCTATGGAAATATGTTCTATGCCCAGCGACCGGCAGAGTACGGCGGTTATTTTCCTGAACTCTGTCCTGTACAAATATGGAATCAGCTCCTTTTCCTGCATAAGTAGAAAGGCTTCTGCCTGATTACAATATTAGGCAGAAGCTTATTAAAATTCACATTTTAACCATTCATCTGGATAATGTCCCTTACCTCAACGCTACCGTCAGCGACGTTCAGCATCGGGCAGCTTTTAGCCAATTCCAAAGCCTCTTCTATAGATTCGGCCCTGAAGACACTCAGACCGCCCACGATCTCCTTAACCTCGGCATAAGGACCGTTGGTTATGATATTGCCTGGTTTTACGGTACGCCCTTCATTACCTAACCGCATGCCTGGCGAAACCAGTTTATTTTGTGCGGCTATGCCACCCATCCAGTTTTCCCATTCTTTTGATACCACAAGATTTCCTTCCGGTGTCAGTTCGATCTCGCCCATAGGCTCTGATCGGTATATCATTGCAAATTCTTTCATCTCTTTTAAATTTTTATTGAAATTTAATTAGCTCCTATAGGAATAATATTTCTTACCTCGACGTTCCCGCCGGCATTCAGGATAGGGCAGCCTTTTGCGATCTCTGTTGCCTGGTCTATATCACCCGCTTTTACAACGATGACTCCGGTTATCATTTCCTTGATCTCGGCATACGGGCCGTTGGTCACTAAACTCCCTGGTCTTACGGTTGAGCCGTCGCCGCCCAGGCGGGTGCCTGGATTTGCCAGTTGTCCTTTAGCGGCCATACCGCTCATCCAGAGCTGCCATTGTTTCATAATTTCCTGCAGTTTGTCTGGTGAGTACCCTGTTTCAGGATGGAAATCGTTCCTGAAGATTAATGCAAATTCGTTCATAACTTTTAAGTTTTTTATGTTTTATAACCGAATGACGATTGCGCCGGTTATTATTGGACAAGGGCTTCAATTTTTTTATTCACCCGAATATAACCCGCGTATTTCAATACTTCCTGACCCGACCAATGGGGCGCTCCTTGCAATATTAGCAGCTTCATCAATCGAGTTAGCCCGGATGATCAAATAACCTCCGATTATTTCCTTGGTTTCAACAAAAGGACCGTTGGTGATTACTTTACCATTTCGGATAGTTCTTCCATCGTTGCTTAGGCGGTTGCCGCGGCTAACGAGGATATCCCGGGATATGATATCATTTACCCATTTTTCCCAAACAGCCATTCCGGCCTGCATTTCTTCGGGAGAAAATTTTATCTCAGGCAAGTTTTCTAACCTGATGATCATTACAAATTCTTTCATGGTTTTGATTTTTGGTTTTTAGGTTATTGACGATCCCGAAAAAGAAAACTGGACAAACCTTTTAATTTTTTTTCACAGATTAAAATTTAGTGCTTTAATTTATAGCTTTAACCCATATAAACCTTCTACCGTGAAAAAACCTCTTACTTTCATTTTGCTTGCGACTATTACTATGCAAGCTGTTTATGCTAAACCCAAGCCCGATTCCATATTAAGGATCATGAATAAAGTTGCCGATTGGCAATTGCACGAGTGGCAGGCGCATGGCGCCAGGAACCCAAAATGGTTCTGGACAATGGGCGCTTGTTATGCGGGATATGTTGCACTGAACCAGGTTGGCCATAATCCAAAGTACTTTAACGAGCTGCGCAGCATCGGCGAGACCCTAAAATGGGATACCGGCCCAAACCGGGAAATGGCTGATGATTATTGCGTAGCGCAGATGTATTCTCAACTGTATGCTGTTGACAAACGGCCTCAAATGATTGCACGTTTTAAGGCTTTGGCGGATAGTATCATGGCAAGGCCGCACACGGAATCGCTTGAATGGAAAAATAATATCGCCAGCAGAGAATGGGCCTGGTGCGATGCCCTGTTTATGGGGCCGCCTGCCTTTGCTTATCTGTCGACAGCGACAAGTGATCAGAAATACCTCGATTTTGCCGCTAAAATGTGGTTTAAGACCACAGACTACCTATTTGACAAAGATGAGAGCCTTTATTTCAGAGACAGTCGTTTCTTCACACTAAAAGAAAAAAACGGGCAAAAGATATTCTGGTCAAGAGGAAACGGCTGGGTAATGGCTGGATTGGTAAGAATGCTGTCCAATATGCCTGCAAATTATCAGTCGCGTGTTCATTTCGTATATCTGTATAAAAAAATGGCCGAGAAAATAGCCAAACTGCAAAATGCCGATGGCACCTGGCATGCTGCATTATTAGATCCCGACAGTTATCCGGTAAAAGAGACCAGCGGAACTGGTTTTTATTGCTATGCGCTGGCATACGGTATCAACAATGGATTACTGCCTTATAATAAATATCATAGTATTGTTGAAAAGGCATGGGCTGCTTTGGTAGCGTCTGTACATGCTGATGGTAAACTGGGTAATGTACAGCAAATAGGTGAGAAGCCGGAAACCGTAACCAATGATGATACCGAAGTTTACGGTGTCGGAGCGTTTTTATTGGCCGGATCTGAAATGTACAAGCTGAAATTGAAGTATCATTAATAATCCTAATTTTATTATCCAACTATTAACCTTCTGATGATATGGAAAAATCTCCCGTCTTTATTACAGGCGGAACGGGTTATATCGGCAAAAGACTGATCAGTATATTATTAAATGAGAGGTATGATGTAACTGCATTGGTTCGTGAGCAATCTGTAAAGAAATTGCCGAATGGGTGCAAAGCTGTAATAGGCAGTCCTTTTGATGCAGCAACTTATTTGAATTCTGTGCCGGCTGATTGTATTTTTATTCATTTGCTAGGGGTGAGCCATCCGGGGCCTAAAAAGAAGTTATTATTTTATTCGGTTGACCTTGCTTCTCTGAAAGTGTCTGTCGAAGCTGCAAAACAAGCCGGAGTAAAACATTTCATCTATATGAGCGTGGCGCAATATCCAACAAAAGTAATGGCTGATTACCAGGAAGCAAGGCGACAAGGGGAAGAAGCTGTTCTGGCATCGGAGCTTACCTCCACGTTGATCAGGCCCTGGTATGTAGTAGGGCCCGGACATTACTGGCCGTTGCTATTTCAGCCGGTGTTTAAATTGTTGGAGATAATACCATCTACTTCTGTCCAAGCAAAAGCATTGGCGCTGGTATCGTTAAAACAAATGCTTTTAGCTTTAAAAAATACCGTTATTTATCCCCCGAAAGAAAAAAAAAATCGTGTAGAAGTTCAGGATATTAAAAACGCGAAACCATAACCATTATGCCTAAAATCTATACCCGCATACAGATCTTTACTGTATTACCATTGATCTTCCTTTTCTCCTCACTTATAGCTCAGACCAACAAAAAGTCTTTTCATGTTATCGCATTTTACACTGCCCGGAACGATCAGGCGCATATCAGTTTTGTTCATGAAGCCAATAAATGGTTTGAGGAAATGGCGAAAAAATACAACTTTAGCTATGACTCTACTAAAGACTGGACGAATATGAATGCCAAGTTCCTGGCCAAATACCAGGCTGTGATATTTCTGGACACAAGAGTAGAAGCTCCAGCCCAACGAAAGGCATTTGAAGAATTCATGAAAAATGGTGGTGGCTGGCTGGGTTTTCACTTTGCCGCATTTGCTTTAACGCCTTCAGATTTTAATGCAGATTGGGACTGGTATCATAATGAGTTCCTGGGTTCTGGACAATATGTAAGCAATACCTGGCGGCCCGTATCGGCTTTTTTGAGGGTTGAAGACCATAACCATCCAGCGACGAAGGGATTGCCCGATATTATCAAAGCATCGCCAAGCGAATGGTACCGTTGGGAAAAGGACATTCGCAAAAATCCGGATATCAAAATATTGTTGTCGGTTGATTCAACTAGCTTCCCGTTAGGTACAGGTCCAAAGCTCCATGAAATTTGGCACAGCGGCTATTACCCAATCGTATGGACCAACAAAAACTACAAAATGGTTTACTTCAACTTTGGTCATAACGATATCGATTATGAGCACCATACTAACGAAGACTTATCGCATACGTTTCCTAACCCTGAACAGGAGAAACTTATCCTCAATTCGTTGATATGGGTGGCAACAGGTGAGAAAGTTAACTAAGTGTAACTGACACACTATTGTTACAAATGCTACAGTTTTTTTATAGAATCAAAGAGTAACTTGGTAAATTAGTTTATCAGTTTAACAAACCCACCAATTTTACCTTTATGGAAGAACAGCATATTTCCCGTCGCCGGTTTATCGGCAGTACGGTACTCGCCGCGGCAGGTATGGCATTGACCTCCAAATCAGTTTTTGCAGCAGGATCGCTATTCCAGGCAAAGCCAAATTCTGTTATCAACGGCGTACAAATAGGGGTGATCACGTATTCATTCAGAAGCATGCCGGGTACAGCCGAGAATTTATTGCAATATTGTCTCCAATGCAATATCAACGCTATTGAACTAATGGGCGATGCGGCAGAAGCATTTGCGGGAAAACCAACACGCAACAGCGGTGAAGATGGTACAGCTTACTTTAAACGGGTAGCCGATTGGCGCGCCAGTGTATCAATGGATAAATTCAAGGAGCTGCGGAAATTATTTAACGAGGCTGGTATTAAGATATATGCCTGGAAACCCAATGCATTAGGTGCTAAAAACACCGATGCAGAGATTGATTATGCATTCAACGCAGGTAAGGCATTAGGCGTAACCCATGTAACCGTTGAACTGCCAACTGATGATAATCAAACCAAACGCCTCGGTGATATTGCTACAAAGCATAAGATATATGTTGGCTACCATGCGCATACGCAAGCTACGCCAACCCTGTGGGATACGGCGTTGAGTCAGTCTGAATACAATGCCATCAACCTTGATATCGGTCACTATACTGCTGGTACCAGCAGCAGCCCGGTACCTTTTATTGAGAAAAACCATCCCCGTATAATGAGCATGCACCTGAAGGACCGCAAATATCACGATGGGCCAAATCAACCATGGGGGCAAGGTGACACACCAATTGTCGAGGTGTTACAATTAATCAAAAAGAATAAATACAAATTCCCTGCAACTATTGAGTTAGAGTACAATATCCCGGCAGATTCAGACGCTGTAAAAGAAGTGATCAAATGCCGCGAGTTTGCTGTAAAGGCATTGAGTTAACAGAAAATTTAAAAAAAAAACGGGAAAAGCGGCTCAATTCCATTGTGTAAAACAGACGCAATAGTCATGTTTTTTAATT
Organism: Mucilaginibacter tolerans; assembly: GCF_030519375.1. Taxonomy (GTDB): domain Bacteria; phylum Bacteroidota; class Bacteroidia; order Sphingobacteriales; family Sphingobacteriaceae; genus Mucilaginibacter. Next base: position 267,077 of record NZ_JAUMKB010000002.1, read on the forward strand.
AATAATTTTCTACATTAGACGAACAAACCAATAAATACCTATTAAACAAATCATGGCAACAAACACATATGACGCTATTGTGATCGGCTCGGGGATATCGGGTGGCTGGGCCGCTAAGGAGCTAACTGAAAAAGGATTGAAAACCATTATGCTTGAACGCGGCCGGAATATCGAGCACGTAAAAGATTATGTAAATGCAAGCAAAGCACCCTGGGAATATCCGCACAGAGGCGGCCGGACTCAACAGATGATCCATGATTACCCCGTATTGAAAAGGGATTATCCGTTGAACGAAACCAATCTGGATTATTGGGTTGACGAGAAAGAAAGCCCATATACCGAAGTTAAACGATTTGACTGGTTCAGAGGCTATCATGTTGGTGGTCGCTCATTAATGTGGGGGCGTCAAAGCTATCGCTGGGCCAATCTTGATTTTGAGGCCAACCTCAAGGATGGTATAGCAGTAGACTGGCCCATCCGTTATAAAGATCTTGATCCATGGTATAGTTACGTAGAAGGATTTGCCGGAATATCAGGCAATAATGATGGCCTTTCTATTTTGCCTGACGGCAACTTTATGCCACCGATGGAAATGAATTGTGTCGAGAAGGATGTCTCTGCCCGCTTTAATACATTCTACAAAGAGGCGCGGCATATGGTAATTGGCCGTACAGCCAATATTACTAAACCATTACCGGGAAGAACCAATTGCCAGTATCGTAACAAATGCTGGTTGGGGTGCCCTTTTGGTGCTTATTTCAGCACTCAGTCGTCCACTTTACCTGCGGCTGTTGCCACTGGTAATCTGACCGTTAGACCATGGTCCATTGTGACCAAAATTCTTTATGACAAGGATACCAAAAAAGCTAAAGGTGTGGAAGTCTTGGATGCCGAAACAAACAAAACTTATGAGTTTTATGCAAAGATCATCTTCTTGAATGCGTCAACTATCAATTCAGCATGGATATTAATGAATTCGGCAACGGATGTTTGGCCTGATGGTTTGGGCAGCAGCAGCGGCGAACTGGGTCATAATCTGATGGATCACCACCTAGGTGTAGGGGCCAGCGGGCACGTAGAAGGGTATGAGGATAAATATTATTTCGGCCGTCGTGCAAATGGCATTTATATACCACGCTACCGTAACCTGAATGGAGAAAAACGGGATTATATCCGTGGGTTTGGCTACCAGGGCCGTGCATCCAGAGAAGCATGGAGCAGGAATATCCCTGAATTAAGCATCGGTGGCGACTTTAAAGATGCATTATCGGAACCAGGCCACTGGACGATGAACATAGGTGGATTTGGGGAGACCCTACCATATCATGACAACAAAGTCACCCTGGATAAAACTAAAAAGGATAAATGGGGATTGCCTGTACCGGCTATCGACGCAATTATTCGTGATAATGAATTGAAAATGCGCATCGATATGACAAATGACGCCAAGGAAATGCTGGAAACAGCAGGAGTGAAGGAGGTAAAAACGCATACGATGGAAGGTGTGTTAGGCCGTGGCATTCACGAAATGGGTACAGCACGCATGGGTCGCGATCCGAAAACCTCTGTATTAAATGAATGGAACCAGGTATGGGACGCAAAGAACGTATTTGTAACTGACGGCGCTTGTATGACATCATCAGCCTGCCAAAACCCATCGTTAACTTACATGGCCTTAACTGCCCGAGCAGCTAACCATGCTGTGGAGGAACTTAAAAAAGGGAATTTGGCGTAGTTATCTGTTAATTAGTGACCGGTTAACCAGTTTAATTAGAATCAGAATATTATCTGTTAAATCATTAAATCGCATACAATAATTATTAATTTAAGCCCTTGCAGGATCAACCTGCGAGGGCTTTTTATTCCTTTATTTATGAAAACGATCAAACTTGTTACCCTGTTACTTTGCCTGCCGGTGTTTCTATTTGCGCAACCTGTTAAAATTGTAACTAATCACGTTGGATATGAACTTGACGGGCCTAAGAAAGCGATCATTGTAGCCAATAGTAAACTAAACATTCCGGCATTCACCCTGATCGATTCCAAAACTAGCAAAGTAGTATATAATGGCAGGCCAGTTTTCAGCGGACCGGTTGATAAATGGAAAAAATTCCAGTTTTGGGTACTGGACTTTAGTACTGTGGCAACTAATGGCAACTTCAAATTACAAGCTGTAACACAGCGAGGAACAATCTCCTCTTATTCGTTTGTAATCGGAAAGAATGTGCTGGAACAAACTACGTTGTCTGACGTAATCTATTATTTTAAAGGGCAACGCAGCTCAGGTTTATTGGACAAGGCCGACTGTCATTCTCATCTACAAGGAAAAACCGATACCATTGATGCCCATGGCGGTTGGTATGATGCTACGGGTGATTACGGAAAACATTTGTCACATCTTTCTTTTTCATCCTATTTCAATCCTCAGCAAATATCATTAACAGATTATAGTTTATTTAAAACCTATGAATTACTAAGCAAAAAGCCCGGTACTGATTACCGGCAGTTCAACCGAAGGATATTAGACGAAGCGATGTATGGCGCAGATTACTTATGTCGTATGCAAGTAAAAGGCGGAGCTTTTTACCGTTCAGTTGGAGCACCGGGGCCGGGTAAATTGCCTCAGGACAGGGCGATCGGCCCTGAAGGCAAAAGCTATCGTATTAAAGTTTCTAAAAATGATGATTCATTTAAAACGAGGCCGGAGGAACATGACTGGCGCAGTTACCAATGTAGTTTTCGCTCAGGCGGTGGTATGTCAATAGCGGCGCTGGCAATGGCATCAACTTATAATGTTTCCGGAGACTATACTAATTCGGATTATCTGAAAGCTGCTGAAAACGCATTTGACTTTTTGGATAAAAATAATGTATCGATGACTAATGACGGGAAGGAAAACATACTGGATGATTATTGTGCCCTTACAGCAGCAACGGAACTCTATAAAGCTACCAAAGATGAAAAATATAAAGCTGCCGCTGAAAAACGTGCGCTATCATTAATAACCAGGTTTGCCACATGGAAAAGCTATAAAGACTACTGGCGCGCCGATGATAAAGACCGACCATTTTTTCATCCATCGGACGCCGGCTTACCTGTAGTGAGCCTCGTATATTACTATCCTTATGCATCGGCGGTTACCCAATCTCAGATCAAAGCGGCAATTCGAAGATCTATGGATTATGAATTTGCAATTACCGCTGAAGTAAATAATCCGTTTGGTTATAGCCGCCAACTAACACAGGATACTTTAGGCAATCGTCGTAGTGCGTTCTTTTTCCCGCACGGTAGTGATGCTTCACCATGGTGGCAGGGGGAAAATGCAAGATTGGGTTCAGAAGCTACTGCTGCAAGACTTGCCGCAGGTTTATTTATCGATGACAAGGCCTATCATGACAAATTGGAAAGCTTTGCATTGGATCAATTGAATTGGATATTGGGATTAAACCCATTTGACTCGTGTATGCTGGAAGGAATAGGGCATAATAACCCTGCTTATGCCTTCTTCGGTACATTCGAGTATACTAATGCACCGGGCGGCATTGTTAATGGCGTTACCTCCGGTTTTGAGAATGAGGACGACATCGATTTTAACCTTCCATACTCACAAACAGGTAAGGATGCCGACTGGCGTTGGGCCGAGCAATGGCTGCCACATGCGGCCTGGTATATGTTAGCAGTGGCGTCGAAATAAAACACTACAATGGAAAAATAGCAATTGTTCTGAGAATTAAACTAACCCCTCAACATACCCGCAATGAGCCTATCGTTCTAACTGATGGTCACAATCATCTTGAATGAGCAACTCAATTTCGGGAAACACGTTAAAAGAAATACACTAAACAGGCGTTCTTAATTTTCCCTGCTTAATGTTAAAACGTAACTTGGTGTATTTAAGAACAATATAATGCAAGCTAATTCTAATAAGACGCTGCCAGGGACACATGCTGCTTGTGATTCCATGTGCAATTCGCATCATATAATCAGCCAGCATACACAAGCCGGGCTCTTTGGCCAGGTCAAAGATTTTTTTTCAAAACTATTTAATACCGCCGACTGGCCGCCGCGCTGGCATTGCGGTACATGGAGCGATTTCCATGGCTGGTTGTACATTCTGTCAGATATTTCTATCGGGGCAGCTTATTTCGCTATACCTTTTCTGCTTTTCCGCATCATAAACAAACGAAAAGATATACCTTTTCCAAAAGTTATCTGGCTTTTTATTGCGTTCATCCTTCTTTGCGGCACCACACACTTAATAGATGCTGGTATATTTTGGTGGCCGGCCTATCGCTTAAGCGCGTTAGTCCGTTTTATTACAGGGATGGTTTCCATCTTTACAGTATTTGCTCTTTATAAAATCCTGCCATTGATCTATAATCTTCGGACCCTTGATCAGTTGGAGGCAGAGATCGGAGAGCGGAAAAAAGCAGAAGCAGAAATGCGGCATCACCAGGTAATGAAGCTGGCTGCAGAAGAGCTGATCGTTAAAAAAGATGAATTCATGAGTATTGCAAGTCATGAATTAAAAACCCCCATCACCAGTTTAAAAGCCTCACTTCAGGTAGTGGAAAGAATGGCAAATAAAAATGAAGTGTTGGAACCGGTTGTTCCTTTTGTGCAAAAAGCATCAAAACAAGTAAATAAATTGACGGAAATTATTCATGACTTGCTGGATGTTACCAGGATGCAGGCAGGAAAACTTGAGCTGAATAAAACGGATTTCAACCTAACTGAAGTATTAAAAGAATGCGCTGATCAATGCCAGGCAGAAGACAGCAGGCACGAAATAAAAATCGACGCTGCGCCAGTATTAATGGTGCATGCAGATAAAAACAGGCTAGACCAGGTACTCAACAATTTTCTAACAAATGCTATGAAATACTCTCCGGATAGCGAGCTTGTTAGCATTAAGGCCGCTAAACTTAAAGATGGTACCGTGAAAGTATCTGTAACAGACTATGGGATAGGGATACCTGACGACAAAATTGAGAATATATTTGACCGATTTTATCGGGTAGAAAATACATCGAAGAATTATTCCGGTATCGGTTTAGGTTTGTATATCTCGTCTGAGATCATTAAAAGGCACAATGGCCAGATAGGGGTAAATAGCGTATTGGGTAAGGGCTCAACATTCTGGTTTATTTTATAAATTCATGATAATCAGAATGCGATCTAACTCATTTTAATAAGAGGATAAAGTTTTTAATATTTTTTAAAAACTATTGCTACTTTTTTACTATCATTGGATTTCATTATCAAATCATCAGTATGCAAGAAACTTCCACAACCCTTCAAACAGCTAAAAAGAGTTCTGCGATTAACCCGATCATTATCATCGGCGTTTTATTCTTTGTTTTCGGATTCGTCACATGGCTCAATTCAGTACTTGTGCCTTATTTGAAGATAGCTTGCCAACTTACTAATCTTGAGTCATACTTGGTGGCAACAGCATTTTATATCGCCTATTTGGTAATGGCTGTGCCATCCTCAATGGTATTGAAAAAATTTGGGTTTAAAAATGGGATGGCGATTGGTTTACTGATTATGGCTGTGGGAGCAATTATTTTTATACCTGCTGCTTTAACGCGTACTTATGCGTTCTTCCTTGCCGGGCTTTTTGTGCAGGGAATGGGACTGGCGATACTCCAAACAGCATCCAATCCATATGTGGTTGTATTAGGTCCTGCTGAAAGCGCCGCCAAACGGATAAGTATTATGGGGATCTTTAATAAATCTGCCGGTGCTATAGCACCGATTGCATTGGGAGTAGTTGCTCTTAAAAATGTTGACCAGTTGAAAGTGAAACTGGCAACCATGAGTGCAGCTGAGAAAATTCCTCTTTTAAATGAATTGGCATTAAGAGTAGTCGTTCCATACATCTGTATTATGGTATCACTGGTTATACTGGCTGTGTTAACTTACCGCTCTACCTTACCGGAAATTGATACGGAGCATGAAGATGAAACTACAGCATTAGCTAATTCAGGCAAGACAAGTGTATTTCAGTTCCCTAATTTAGTATTAGGTATCGTTGCTTTATTTTTATATGTTGGTGCCGAAGTTTTAGCAGGCGATTCCATTATCAGCTATGGGTCTGCACAGAATATACCTCTCTCTACAGCAAAATTCTTCGCAACATTTACCATGATCTCCATGCTGGTTGGCTATGTAATAGGAATTATCTGTATACCTAAATACATTACGCAGCAAAAAGCGCTCGTGATTTCGGCTATATTGGGATTTATTTTTAGCATTTTAGCATTGGTCACACACGGCTATGCCTCTGTTTTCTGCATCGCATTACTCGGTCTTGCCAATGCACTGATGTGGCCCGCAATATGGCCATTGGCATTAAATGGATTAGGTAAGTTCACCAAAATCGCATCATCCTTGCTGGTAATGGGCATATCAGGCGCCGCAGTGATCCCACCGTTATATGGTCACTTTGTTGATCTTTATTCGGCGCAAACTGCTTATCTGATTTTGTTGCCGATATACCTGTTCATTCTTTACTACGCTGCGTGGGGGCACAAACTGGGGAAAACAACCGCATAGTTTAATCACCCCAGGCAGTTATTACGATGGTCCGTGAACCACCGTAATTACGGTGCTCACAGAAATATATGCCCTGCCACATACCTAAGGCCAGTTCACCGTTTTGAATCGGGATAGTGACCGAACTGCCTAAAATAGCAGCCTTCAGGTGAGCGGGCATGTCGTCGGGGCCTTCATCATCGTGCACGTAATCCGGGTCATTTTCCGGTACCCTTTTATTGAAATAAGTTTCGAAATCCTGGCGTACCGTCGGATCAGCATTTTCATTAATGCACAACGATGCTGATGTGTGCTGTATAAATACCTGACAAATGCCTGCCTTTATCTCCTGCATTTCAGGCAGTGCGTGAATCACTTCCTGTGTAATCAGGTGAAACCCTCTTTTTCTTTCCTTAAGATTAACCGTTTGCTGATATATTTTCATAATTATTTAATTGTTAAAAGTAGGTTTTGTTCATATTATTTTAAGCTTTATTAGTAACTATGCTATCTATTCTCAATATGAACTCAAACAGGAAATAAACCAACCTGTTAATAATTAAATTATGGCGAAAATTCAACCTTTTAGGGCAATAAGGTCGAACCCTTTTTATGCTGATCAATTGGTATTTACTTCTTTGCAGGTCGAGTCTGTCTCGGGTGACGAAACCAAGGATGGTACTTTAGCTCCTTTAAAACATCTGCTCGAGACCGGAGCCAGGTTACGCCCTGAAACACCAGAAGGGCAGGTTAAAGCTTTCCGGGAAATAAAAAACACTTTAAAAAGTCTGCTTGAAAGCGATAAACTATGGTACGAACAGGCACCGGGTATATATGTGTATGAGGTTGAACACAAAACTTATCGCCAAACGGGTATATGGGCATTAACATCGCTGGATGATTATACACAAGGCAATATCAAAATACATGAACTAACCTTTGCCGACAGTATCAGGCGTTTGACCAATTATCGGAGGAACACGGGTTTGGAAGGCAGCCCGATTTTGCTGGCTTACCATCCGGACATTACTGTTAACCGCATCATTGCCGAAACAATAAAAAACAATAAGAAGATTACTTATGGTAATGAACATGGCCTGCATCATCTCTGGAAAATAGAAGATCCGAAAGTTCAGCAGTTGCTTATTGATGCTTTTGGCCGGATCAAAACAGCTTATCTGGCCGACGGTCACCATCGCATAGAATCATCAGCTTTACTGGCGGCAGAGCAACAGGCAAAAGGCTTACCGGTGTTCGATCACATATCTTCGCTTTACATGGCGACGGACCAATTGCGAATTGAGGAATATGACAAGGTAGTGGTTCCCTCGGAAAAGATTGAAAAAAAAGCCCTCATTGATCAATTAATACAGCATTTTGATATCAATCCTTCAAATCAGCAAGTGCAGCCAAGAAAGCCACACCATTTCGGAATGTATTTTTCAAATAACTGGTTTGAACTTACTGCTAAACCGCATCTTTATAACGATAAAAATGCTGCAGCCAATTTGGATGCCTACATTTTGCAAGAAACAGTGTTATCGCCAATTTTTGGTATCGAAGACCCTAAAACCGACCTGCGATTAAAGTGTGCAGGTGGTGAAATGGCGATGGATGAGATCAATGCAATACTTAGCGTTTACCCTAATGCTATTGTATTTACGCTATGCCCGGTAAGTGTTGAGCAATTGATCTCAGTTGCTGAAGAAGGTGAAATATTGCCGCCAAAATCAACCTGGATTGTGCCCAAGATACCCTATGCTTTATTGTTGCATCACCATTTGACGGAATAATAAATTAAACAAGTGAGCCATGAAAATGATCCCTCTATTTAAGTGCAGAAACATGAAAACCGCGTTGGATTTTTATACAAGAATCCTCGACTTTAAGTTGAAATACGCTGATGCATCTGTCAACGATTGGGTGATTGATTTGATCAATGGAGATGCAGAGCTTCAGCTGACTGTGCTTGAAAGCAATAACCTGTTTGGCTCGGTAGTAAATGTTTGGGTTGACGACATAGATGGCCTGTTCAACAAGTACCTTGAACGCGGGTTGGACACCTCCCGTAAAAAAGAATCTCCTGTACATCAGGGGCCACTTAACCAAACCTGGGGTACAAGAGAATTCTATGTAACAGACGATGATAACAACACGCTGCGCTTTTGCAGGTCACTATAAAGTTGACGTTCTGTGCTTACTTTATTGAGGCTTTCGCCGCAGGCGTTTTTGCTGCTTCTTTTTTAGGGGCCTCTGCCTTTGCAGGAGTTGCCTTGACCGCAGGTTTCTTAGCTGGCATCGACGCAGGTTTCTTAGCTGGCATCGACGCGGGTTTAGCTGAAGGTTTTGCCTTGCTTTGTGCTGGTGCCTTTTCTACTTTCTTCGCTTCAACTACAGGTGCAGCACTTTTTTCAGGCTCTTTAGCAGACTTTAAATTTTTGGTGATTTTCTTGGCTAGTTTTTTCGCCTCTTTCTCTATGTCGATCTCTACCTGACCTAATTCTGCGGTTATGGTTTTTATTGTTTTAATTAGCCGTTGCTGGATCGATTTGGTTGCTATTTTCTTGGCTGCTTTTGCAGGAGATTCTTGTTTTTCCTTTTTCATATTTGATTGAGTTCAAATGTATGTGATAGAAGTATAAATTTAATATTATCTTTTTGTTAAGTCAATTACATAAAGTCAATTAACCTCAAAATTGCCGTAACAATAAAATGTCGCTATAAAAAAGGACTGAACCACTGCCTTAACCTAAAAGAAGGTTGGGTTAAGGCAGCGGTTCAGGAATTGGAAAAATAAACTTATCAGTTTGCAATATCAACAAACCTTAAAGGTGTGTTCCAGCCATTTATGGAAACTTGTATATTTTTGTCGTTTTTGAATTGATCACAATCAATTATAATCTTCTTTTGCTCGCCTGGTAAAACAGTGAGGTAGTTATCACTATAAAATACCGGTAGAAGTCTGGCTTTGGTACTGCCCTCAGTTATTGAAACCCTATTGAAAAATGCAGGAACATTCTGTTTATCATTGGTAAGGGTCACTTCAACTTTACCCGGCTTCAGATATTTGGCATTTACAACCAGTTCGCTCTTATTCATTTTCTGTAACCCTGAATAATTCCCTTTACTGTCAGGTATCCAGTAAATGTTTTGAGTAATTGGCTTTTTATCAGCATCCTGAAATTCCAGGTCGAGGAAGATACCCTTATCCGCTGCTAACTGGTCGACTTCCTTTTTAATTGAAAAATATTTCTTGGCAAGTGCAGGGCCGACATCAGCAAAAACCTGGTTAAGCACAGTCTCCTTACCATCCATGTCATAAGTCTTCACAACCAGCATCATACCGCTGCGAGGCTTAAAGGTATTATTAACCGCCATTACGATACCATTAACCGGATTATACATGATATGTAAAGGCTCGCTTCCGTTATGTAAACCATATAAGCAGGCATTCGGGTCGAGGTAATAATCATACATCTGACCACGCATGGCAGTCCATGGGTTTTGAGTTTTCCAGATGATGGTTCCGGTATACCATTCCCACATGTGAGCGCTAAATCCCTCCATCAAACCACGATATTGATCATAGTTCACTAACTGAGCTTTGAAAGCAAAGTCTTCGGCATTTTTTGCCTCGCCGTATTTGTTGATGCTGGTATCATATCCTATATACTTATGATAATCCCAAACTTCGTCGGTTTTTGTTTTATGGGTTGATTCGGCATACACGGGAATATTATCCAGATGGTCTTTTGGGATGAATTTTCGTAATGATTCAATATCGCTTACGCCAATAGAACCTACCTCAGAGTTAAATGGATAAGTTTGATGTTGCCAGAACACTGATAAAGGTTGAATACCATAAGGCCCGTCGCCATTACCCAGAAGTGAATTGTACGACATAGCATCCGAATTCGAGTAATCTACAAACCAGCGTGTATTATCCAACTTTGGCATAATAGTATCGCGAAGCGCCGCTAAAATATCTTCAGGAGGAGTGATCTCGTTACCACCGCACCAGATAGCTAATGACGCATGGTTGCGCACCATTTTTACCTGATCTTCGATTGACCGTAAAAACAGCGAGTGATCATCCGGATATTTTCTTCTTGTCCATTGGTCGTCCAGTTTCATAGGATCCTGCCAGCGGCCATTGCAATCGCCTGATCCCCACATATCCTGAAAAACCAACATGCCATATCTGTCACACGCGTCATAAAACTCAGGACGCTCTATCATGGCCCCACCCCAAACCCGTATTAGGTTCAGGTTCATATCACGGTGAAAACGGACCTCAGCATCATAACGCAAATCGGATAGACGCAGCATCTCGTCAGAAATGATCCAGTTACCCCCTTTAATGAATATCTTTTGCCCATTCACCGATACCTGTCTACTTTTGGTTTGCGTATTCCATTCGGTTTGGATTTGGCGCACGCCAACCCTTGTAGTCTGTTGGTCGGATACTTTGCCATTGATTAAAAACTGGGCATGCAGGTCATACAAATTCTGTGGTCCATACCCATTTGGCCACCATAATTTCGGATTTTTCAAAACAAGATCATTGAGACTGACATCCTGCGTACTATTAGGCTTCACGGTCACATTTTTTGATATCGTTTTACCGTCGATCTCATATTCTAAAACACCTGACACAGCAGTGGAAGCAGGGTTTTTTAGTTCCGCGGTTACTTTGATAATCGCTGCCTGCTGCGGTCCGTCAACCTGTCGTATTCCTGGGACCAAAGTGATTATGTGTGTATCAGTGATACGGATTTTAGCGGTCTTATGTATAATAACTTTATCCCATATACCGGTATTTCTGTCGCGGACAGGTTGTATCCAATCCCATCCAGCTGTGTATTGTAAACTAACATTTCGGGCAATAGTACCATCACCGCCCTGTCCGCCATTGGGATTACCCGGAACATCCGGTGGGTGTACCAGTACAGCTAGTCTGTTATTGCCATTTTTATTTAGAAATGAGGTGATATTGTAACTATAGCGGAGAAACATCCCCACCTGGGGAGCTTTGTTGAGCTTTTTTCCATTCAGGTAAATATCGCAGCTATAATTTACCCCTCTGAAATCGAGATAGACCTGATCATCAGTATTGGCTTGCTCTTTAAAATCCTTAACGAACCAGTATGTATAGTAATCGCGCCCAGTTTTATAAATATCTGGAATTTGCTCGTTATTCATACCAAAGAAGGGATCTGGGACCTTCTTATTGTCCAATAAAGTTGTCAGCACTGTCCCAGGAACAGTAGCCGGCATCCAATTATCGAGATTAAAATCAACTGATGAAATTTTATAACCATCAAACTTGACACTGTTCACAGGCGCACATTTCCAACCATTGTTGAGTTCATTGCTGCTTTGGGCTTTTGCATCAGGAAGATATAGAATTGAGATAAAAAAAATGAGTAGGAGCGAAAGTTTCATATTAATTACGGATAAGGCTGCAAGATAACAATTGGCATAGTTTTGGCTTATTTTTTTAAAATATTTTTAATTTTTCCTGTATTATATTACAACTACTAACATATGAATAACCTTTTATCATTACAATTACAAATGCCCAATGGCAATACCAATGAAATAAAGCTGATCGGTAAATATGATAACCTCAAAGATTACGGAATAGACAGCTCTATGATTTATTCCGTATGGTTCGAAGAGGACGAGACACCGGGCGGTTACTTTTCTTTTTCACCCGATACCCAGGCATGGGAATATTACGGCTATCTTTCTGTTGATGAGCAGGCCCAAATCTCTAATTTCCTTGAAGGTTACCGGGAGATTAAATGGGCATAATATGATTAAATGTCTGATTGGGATGTATACAATATCCAAAAGACATGAAACCAAAGAAGTTTATCAGGAGCAATCCACGTCTTCCTGTAAAAAATCTAAGGCAAACACTGGACTATTACCCTGATGTACTGGGTTTTTATGATGAATAGACCTGGGACGACAAAAACAGCAACTTAACCGGCGGCAGCGTCAGACGGGATGATATGCGATTACTTTTTGGGAAGCCCCGGACTTTGTAAGAACCGTCAACAGTCATTCAAAAGGCCGTCTGTCTTTGATGTGGTTTGTCGAAAACATTGACGAGATATTCCAGGAGTATCAGACCAAAGGCATTGAGTTCGCCGATACTTTGTTAACTCAACCCTACGAGTTACGCGAGTTTGCTTTTGTTGATATCAATGGATATTATATCCGCGTTGCTGAAGAGGCAGAAAAGTAAAAATGTCCTTATATAAATAGCTTAATGAGGACATGACAAATAACAGACTAAATGATGACATAAAATATACCATTTGGTATATTTTATTGCTTAAAATTGTACTGTTATTTAAGCAATACAATTACAAACGCATATTATTAAGTTAAAAAATGGAAACAACTAAAAAGGTGTTGTATACTGCCAAAGTATCCACAACTGGTGGCCGTACCAATGGAACTGCAAAAAGCAATGATGGACAATTGGATATAAAGCTTTCAACTCCCGGCACTTCACGTCCGGGCACAAATCCTGAACAACTGTTTGCTGCTGGCTGGTCAGCGTGTTTTGAGGGTGCAATGGGAATTGCTGCTAAACAGCTAAATATTAGTCTGCCTGATGATACGATAATTAATGCAGAAATTGATCTAACCCTATCACCTGCTGATGGATATGCCTTGCAGGCTCGTTTGAATATCAGCATACCGGGCGTTGAGCGCGAAATTGCTCAACAGTTGGTCGACGCTGCTCACCAGACTTGTCCTTACTCTAAGGCCATCCGAGGCAACGTTGATGTTGAGATCAATTTGATATAAACAAATCTGATATTTTATTGAAAGGGCTGCGAATTGAAAATGCGCGGCCTATTTTTTTTTAATACAAGGCCAGTAAAACAACAAAGGCCCCTGACATATCAGGAGCCTTGCAGTACCCAGAGCCGGGGTCGAACCGGCACGGCCTTGCAGCCATTGGTGTTTGAGACCAACGCGTCTACCGATTCCGCCATCTGGGCCTCTTTTGGTCTGAACGGTGGATTAGTTCGTTCAAAACCGGGCTGCAAATGTATTTAAACTCTCTTTAATACGCAACAAATATTTTTGTCTGTAGTAAATATCTAATATTTCATTCAGCCGGCTTTCCTTGGCTGTATCGTCGAGTCTATGATAATCCGTTGTTAATGAGTGTAGTTTCTGATTGATGTCATCATCTACTGCCAGCACCTCATTATTGATCTCAGCCCATTGATCAGCGTCCTCAACTTCCATCAAGCGTTCGTTAATATCCATCATTTCCATCAGGAAATCGCCGGGTAATGCAGGCTTTGCACCATCAACCAACAACTCATGCTGGCGTAAAATATATTCAAGTCTTTTAGCCGGATCACTCAAAGTCTGCCAGGCTTTGTTGTTAATAGTTGATAACTCGAGAATCTCCTGCTGCTTTTCATCCGTATCATTCGCATAAAAATCCGGGTGATACTGCTTGCTTAGCTCGTAGAATTTCTTTTTCAGGGCTGGTACATCGGGATGGAAAGATTCAGGTATTCCGTAGAAATCGAAGTAATTGATCATGTCGCAAAGTTATAGGTTTTACCTGATAGGTTCGATGTTTCGATTGTTATATGACACGTACCACGTAACGCGTTTAACGTATTACCAAAAAATTGCATCTTTGTGCATGAGTTTATACGACCAGATACGGCAAAAGCCGTTCTTTATATTGGGCCCCTGCGTTATGGAAAACCAGGACCTGCTTTACACTATCGCCGAAAAAGTTGCCGAAATAGGGCAGAAGTACCCGCTGACCGTAATCTTTAAATCCTCTTTTGATAAAGCAAACCGTACTTCTATCCACTCGTACCGCGGACCCGGCATAGAAAAAGGCATGGAAATGCTGCAGAACGTAAAAGAGCGTTTCAATTTGCCTGTTACCACCGATATACATGAGCCATTCCAGGCCGCGATAGCTGCTGAGGTAGTTGATATTTTACAGATACCCGCCTTTTTATGCCGTCAAACTGATCTGTTAGTTGCAGCTGCTAAAACAGGCAAAGTTGTCAATGTAAAGAAAGCACAATTCTTATCAGGACAGGATATGTTTTATCCTGCACAGAAAGTAATTGAAGCAGGAAATGAACAGGTAATTCTAACTGAACGTGGCAATATGTACGGTTATAATAACCTGGCGGTTGATTTCAGAAATATTTATGATATGAAGAAATTTGGTCACCCCGTATGTATGGATTGTACCCATTCGGTGCAACGACCAGGTGGGGCGGGCGGTAAAACCGGTGGCGATCGTACGTTTGTACCGATGATGGCATTGGCCGCAAAAGCTTTTGGCGCTGACGGTTATTTTATGGAAACACACCCTGATCCGGATAACGCCCTGAGCGACGGTCCAAACATGGTAAAATTGCATCAGTTGGAAGAAGTTATAAAGCCTTTAATAGCCTAACACTATCGAATGAAAGACACCGCCAAAAAGGTATTTGATATTGAGATCGAATCGCTGAATGAAGTTGCTAGTGCTATCAACGATGATTTTACTGCCGCCGTTAATGCTATCTTGGAATCAAAAGGAAAGCTCATTGTCGCTGGTGTCGGTAAATCGGGCCTGATAGGGCGGAAAATAGCTGCTACTTTAGCAAGTACCGGAACTCCGAGCTTTTTCCTGCATCCCGGCGAAGCTTTTCATGGCGACTTGGGCATGGTGGAGCACGATGATTTGGTTATCTTAATTTCTTACTCAGGCGAAACGGATGAAGTATTGAAAATCATTCCTTTTCTGAAATGGAACAATAACAGGATCATCAGTATTACCGGCAATCCAAATTCAACCATTGCAAAAAATAGCGATTACCACCTGAACGTATGTATTACACGCGAGGCTTGTCCGCTGGAATTAGCGCCAACGTCATCAACCACAGTTACTTTGGTGATGGGAGATGCTTTGGCCATAGCATTAATGGAGGCAAGGCAGTTTCAGCATGAAGATTTTGCGAGATTCCATCCAGGCGGCAGTTTAGGCCGAAAGCTACTGGTAAAGGTGAAGGACCTGATGCGCAAGGAGAGCCTGCCGTTTATCAATAAGAATGCTTCATTTACAGAAATGCTGCTTTGCATGTCTGAAGGCAAACTGGGAATGGTGATCGTGGGAACCGCCGACAAAGTAGAAGGCGTGGTAACCGACGGTGACCTGCGTCGCGCGTTATTACGTAATCCGGATACTAAACAATTACATATAGACGATATGATGACCATCAATCCGGTAATCGTCGAACCTGATGAATATATCCATCAGGCTGAACAATTGATGATCGAACGCAAGATTGCGACTATACTAGTTGGTTCAGCACAAGATCGTACCGTAACAGGCGTTTATCAAATTTATAACGGTTGATATAATATGCCTCTGTACACCGATCAGATGAATCGTATGGTAGATATACCGTCTCCACCCAAAAGGATCATTTCGATCGTGCCGTCCCAAACTGAATTGTTATTTGATCTTGGACTTGAGGAGGAGATCATTGGCGTTACAAAGTTCTGCATTCACCCGGCTGATAAAGTTAAACGGAAGCTTAAAGTAGGTGGAACTAAAAAACTAAACATCAATCAGATAAAAAAATTAAATCCCGATCTGATTATCGGTAATAAGGAAGAAAACGAAAAAGATCAGATAGAAGAGTTGATGGAGCATTTCCCGGTATGGATGAGTGACATTTCTAATCTGGGAGACGCGGTTAGTATGATCCGAAAAGTAGGGGAGTTGGTTGGCAGAGAAGAAAAAGCTGATCTGATGGCCGCTACAGTTTCTGATTCTTTTGATAACCTGAAAATAAAATCTTCTTCCCTAAAAGTTGCATACTTGATATGGCGCAAACCCTACATCGTCGCCGGGAAGGGGACTTTTATTGATGATATGCTTAAAAAATGTGGTTTAAAGAATGCGTTTGAGCAGGAACGATACCCGGAAGTTTTTCCAGCGCAAATAGTAGAAGCAAATCCGGATCTGGTATTGCTTTCGTCAGAACCTTATCCCTTCACGGACAGACATATTACAGAATTTCAGGCTTTGGTACCCGATTCAAATATTCAATTGGTGGATGGCGAACTCTTTTCATGGTACGGGAGCAGATTGCTACAGGCACCGGAATATTTTAAACAGCTGATTTCGAGCTTGAATCGATGAAATCACAAAAATAATCTGTGAAATCCGTATAAATAATTATCTTTGCCGCTCTTAAAAATCCTAACTGCGGAAGTGGCGTAATTGGTAGCCGCACCAGACTTAGGATCTGGCGCCGCGAGGCGTGGGGGTTCGAGTCCCTTCTTCCGCACTGAAAGCCGTTAACTGATATGTTAATGGCTTTTTTGTTTTTAGTATTCTAAATGCCAGTTCGTTATTTATAAAATTTAGTACATTTAAGGAAACTATAAACTTAAACCCTAACGACCACATGAAACATTTATTAATTCTTCTGATGACGGTAATTACTGTCGGTCAAGCTACTGCCCAAAAAATTGACTATAAAAATAATATCATCAGCGTTGACGGAAAAGAACTCGCAAGGGTTAACAAGATCAAAACAAATTTCGGCCTTACAGGCAATTTTGAGCTTTATTCCTTATCGGTCAAAAAATTAATCATTGCAACGTTGGCTACAGATTTTGTGCCACCTAATGGTGATAATTCGTTTTATTATTACCGGTTTACATTCTTAACCGCAAACCAGGTGGGTATTTTCCCGATAGCGAAGTTATGGTCTGAAAAATCGTTTGCCAAACTGATCGGCGGAGCTAATATTATTACTGATGACGACCTTAATTCTGCTAAGGTTACCGAATTTATTGCTTATAAGAGTATGAACCCGCGAGTTGCTGCTGATTATACCGTGGTGCAACGGAGTCTTATTTTTCCGATTGTGTTAAAGGAAGATCAAACGATTGAACAAGAGCGTAAACTGATTGGTCGTTTTAAGGATCTGGGTTCGGTATCCGATGTTGACAGTTACGATTTTAGTTTGCCTAATGGTTTAACAGTAGTAAAAGTAAGCTTTACAGGTGGAAACAATGCACAAAACTTTGAGGTGTATACTGTAAAAGACAATGACAGAAGAATAGTGTCATTACCTACAAAGGATAAAGTTATTATGGCTTCTACACCGGCAAACCGGAATGAAATCGCATTGGGAAGAATTTTGCGATGGATGGTAGCTAAAGGATATTTATAGCGCCGCGAGGCATAGGGGTCTGAGTCTCTTCTTCCACACTGAACTGGGATGGTATAGAACCATTCCCAATTTTCATTTTATACTGATCGTAATACTTAAAATTCCCAGTTTGATATGTATTTAAAGCATTACTAATTTTTTTGAAATTCCCCGAAAAAATTAAAGCCACCTTACAGGTGGCTTTAAAAATGCGCCGATATTAACTGATCTTATTAATTTCAGGTTAGCATCGGCTTGATATAAATTGCTTTATTGCGCGTCCCACCAAACCCTGTCAGTCAACTTTGCGGACTGTTGAGGCTGTGGATTAGAAATAATCTCCACCTCCGGATATAATACCCTGCGAGGAACGGTAGAAAGAGCATTCGGAACCGGCGGTAAAACCGGGAACCCTGTGCGCCTGTAATCATTAAAATTCTCGAGAGAAAGAAAATTTGCTATATTTTTTTCTTCAATGATCAGTTGCTCAGCATTGGCGCTCGTGAGCATTCTTTTCGAAAGATAATTATTGGCAGCAGTGTCAGCTACCCCCAGTTTATTCATGTGCGACATAACAGCAGCTTGATAGATCGGCTGGGCGCTGGCATAGCCCGAGGTGACCAGTGTAGCCTCAGCCTTCAAAAACAGCGCCTCGGAGTAGTTTACAATATAATTGGCAGCTCCGGCTGCACCGTAAAAGTCGCCAGGACGGGAATAGTCTTCCAGCGAATTGATGCTTGTCAGGCCTTCGGGCAGGCCAGTGTATAAACCGGTGTTTGTTGCTGGCGCGACCATAATTGTTTTCCGGGGATCTTTGCGTGTTCCAAATCCGTCAACCACCGTATTGGCAAGCACTAGAGTACTGGCCGATATAAAGTTTTGCTGCCATGGGTTTTCCTGCCCCGCAGCGCCTGGATAAGCCATTTTAAAATCATCGTCATTTGACTTCATCCCATTTTCGAGGGCGGTTAGTACTAATTGCGCCTGTGTAGCAGCAGTATTGCCCGGAGCTTTGCTCAGGTGCATATAATAACGGGCTTTCAGGGTATAAGCCAGTTTTGTCCATTTGGTCATGTCACCGGCGTAAATATAATCGTCTCCATTTGGTACAATAGTGCTACCTTTTGCAATGTCAGCAATACCTGCATCCAGCAAACTTTGTATCTGGGTATAAATGTCCTTTTGAGCATCGTACTTAGGGGTTAGGTTTGCAATTCCTTTAAAGGCTTGTGAATAAGGGATATCGCCCCACAAATCGGTGCCTGTGCCCAGGCAATACGCTGTCAAAATCTTTGCAATACCTGAATAATTTGATTTCCCATCTTTTTCAGCTACCCGGTTCAATGTTACCAGGTTATTTAAGCATGTGGTATACAGATTGGTCCAATCTCCGTCCATATCTGTATTATACATTAAATAAGTACCTGCATCGGGCGCTACCTGGTTTAATGCAGCTACTTGCATATATTGCTGAACAATCGAGGCTACATTTCCGGCAAATAAGTTGGAGGATATATCCACTTCAACAGGTGCTAAAATCTGAGCTTCGCCAACAACAATAGGATTGTTAGGGTCGTTATTGACATCTATATATTTCTTACATCCCGAAATACTTATCAGGAGACATGGTAACAGAGCTATTAATATTTTTTTCATGACTTTTCTAATTTGGTAAACGATGATTAAAGCGTGAGTTTCAGGTTAAAGTCGATTGATCTTGATGTAGGTGTGGAAAAGGAATAAATCCCTTGTGAACCATTTGATGAACCGAATGAGCTTACTTCTGGATCGCCTCCTGTAAAGTGCGGTGCATAGAGCCACAAGTTACGGCCGGTAACACTTACAGCCATCGCTTTAAAAGGGCTTCCCTTTAACCAAGTTGGCTTTAAGGTATACCCTACGCTTACATTTCTTAATTTAATATAAGTTCCGTCTTGTATTACCGATTGCTCAATACCACTTATCCGTTGAAAATAAGATTGCCCGTCAACAGATATGGTATTAGGCTGGCCTGTTGAAGCAACAATACCCGGAACTACTCTGGGCCCCCTGTTTTCGGTTGCTTTAGGCGTTCCATAAAAGTAGCCATAGCCATCTACATTGTTCTGAATATCGCCGCCTTTCTTCACATCGAAGAAGAAACTCAGATTAAATTGTTTGTATTTGAAATTGTTAGTCAGGCCACCCATCCAGTCAGGGTTGGTATTGCCAATCACGCCCTGTTCCGAATCAGCATATGGCAGTCCGGTATCATCGATCAGCAGTTTTCCCTGTGCATTTCGGGCATATTTTGTACCAAAAATAGTTCCATAAGGCTGGCCTACTATTATTGTGGTAAAGCCATTCCCTATTTGTTGATATCCGTCATAAATGCTCAGTACCTTGTTTCTTATACGTGTATAATTGAGTGTTAAATCCCATTTGAAATCCTTGGTTTTTACAGGCACCACATTTAATAACACCTCCAAACCCTTATCCTGCATAACCCCCGTATTTACAGTTGTCCCACTGTAGCCGGTAGACGGAGCAGTTTGTACACCTTGTATTATACCATCTGTAGTTTTCTTAATAAAGTAAGATGCTTCAAGACTTATTCTATTGTTGAAAAATCCAGTTTCAAGGCCCACTTCAAACTCATTTACTCTTTCGTTTTTTAGTAAGGGATTACCCAGTGTCGGGCTCAGCAAGAATCCGGATTGCCCTTGATAAGGAAAGGTTATATTTCGAATGGGATTACTACTATTTTGACTCAAATAGGGTGTAGTAAGTGAATATGCCCCGACATTGCTATCGCCTGTTGTAGCGTAAGATATACGTACCTTGCCAAGGTTCATTACATCCTGCAATTCTTTAGAGAAAAACTCGGAGAATATAAAACTTGTAGCGGCTGAACCATAGGGATAGTAGTTATGAATAGTTGATAGTACGGAGCTGCCATCATATCTTCCGGTCAACGACAGGATGAGAAACCTTCTGTAATCAATATTGGTTTGAGCATAGAACCCGATCCTGCGTGACAGGTAATGGTTCTCAGAAAAGCTGATATTAGAAGCCGAGCTAATATTATTCAAACTGGCAACTGCTAATCCCAAACCATTGGCATAGGCATATTCGGAATAGGTAGAGTAAATGTTATTACCGATTATGCCGTCTATATTAAAATCGCCAAACTCGTGCTTCGCACTTATGATCAGGTCGTTATTAAACTGTCTGAACATGGCATTATTGACCACGATACGGCCATTGGGGTTAGATACCGACTGAGCTGATTCATGATAATTATCCTGCTCGGTATATACGTCTGCTCCAAACCGTTCAGTTACCGAAAGCCAGCTCAACGGCTTATAGTCAGCAGTGAAAGTAGGCAGGAAACGATTAATGGCGGCGGTATTAGATATATTATTCAGTACCCAATATGGGTTATTCCTCGAATAACGGTATAAACGTTGCGTACCATCTTCATTTTCATAGGGTAGCATATTATAAGATATCGGAGCCGCGAAAATGGTCCATACCGGGCTCTCCAGGGCATAACCTTCAGGCATGCGTATATTTTGGGTATTCGAATAATTTAGCTGGAAGGTAGCAGTTAAGTTCTTCACTATCTGCGTACTGTATTTGGTGAAGATGGTGTTCCTCAAAAAAGACGTATTAGGCACTGTACCTGTTTGGTTGAAGTTGGAATAAGATACAAAGTAATTTGAAACCGGACCACCCCCATTTATACTAACCGTATTGTTATAAGTGTGCCCAGTTTTAAAAAACAGATCGGCCTGGTTATACTTTTTAGCAGGCTGGCCATTGATCTTCAGGGTGTCCATTAAAGGCCCCCAGGAGGTACTTGTTTTCTGGTTTGTACCGTCATAAAATATCCCATGTGTACCTTGTGCATATTTATCCTGAATTTGAGGGAGCCACGGATTTTCGAACGAAAAATCGGACGAAAAATTAATAGTAGGTTTCTGATTGTTGGCACCGTTTTTTGTAGTAATAATAATTACTCCGTTTGCACCGTCCGAGCCGTACAAAGCTGTGGCAGCAGCCCCTTTTAGCACGTTAATGTTATCAATAATTGAAGGGTCTATATCAGCTAGCCTATTGGTACCGGGCCCGGAATTGAGATTGCCCGTCTCGCTATTATCTATAGGCACACCATCCAAAATCATCAGAGGATTGTTATTTCCATAAAAAGAGGAAGCACCACGAATAACAATACGTGACGAACTTCCCGGTGTACCCGACGAGGTGGTAACCTGCACGCCAGATACTTTTCCATCAATAGCATTCACCAGGTTTGGGTCTTTCGCCTGTACCAGTTCATTACCCTTTATTTCCTGGCTGCTATAAGTCAGAATCTTCTTCTCACGCTTTACACCCAGGGCTGTAACAACTACTTCATCAAGCTGCTGGTTATCCTCGGCTAATCTGATCTCAATGCTTTCGTTGTTTGTTAAATTAATTTCCCTGGTAATATAACCTATGGCAGTTATTACCAAAGTTGCAGGCGCTTTATAGCTTATCTCGAAGGCACCCTGTGCATCGGTCGCGACACCACGGGTAGTGCCTTTTATTTTCACCACCACACCCGGCAAAGGCGTGCCATGTGAATCCAGCACATGGCCCTTGAGGGAGATTCCCTGGGCATATGCGGCTGAATAGAGTGCAAGCACTCCCAAGCAGCAAACAATCAGCTTTTTAAGTACATGTTTTAGCTTCATAGTCAATAGTTTTAAGTTTCTTTTCAATGATCAATTAGTAAGTAATGGAGCAGTAAAACTATCGGGTAACGACCGGCTTTTTTTTCAGGAATCTTGCTAACAGTTGCAGTATTTTAACATAGTTGTTACATAAAGTTCACAGATCGTACTTAGAGAAGATTTATGCGGAGAAATGTCTGGCCGCTAAACACAGCAAGTGGTGCAAAAACAAGACGTGTTCATAAAGGCGCCTGATATCGCAAAAAAGGGATCAAACCATGAGGCTTAAGAAAATGAAACGTAGTTTATTCAGGATAATATCCCGGGGATCTTATTCGGGCTATTTGCCCAGGTCGTAAAACCGCCAGCTTGTGTTAAAATTTTTATTCAAAGGCGCGCCGGTAAGTATCGCTCTTGTCATTTCAACCGGGATAAGGTTTTCTTTAATAACGGCATCGTTGAATTGCTTGTAAGTCATCTTTCCGTTGTCTACCAGCTCTTTTTTAAGGCTCATCAATTGTAGTCCGCCAACCAAATAAGCTACCTGGTACAATGGCCCATAGCCCCCTTCAAATGACCGTCTTACCTCACCTTCAGCATTTGCTCGTTCATGGCCCACTCTGTCGGCCAGGAAATCGATGCATTGCTGCGGTGTCCAGTTACCCAAATGATAGTTGAGCGAGAAAATAATGCGTGCACACCTATGCATCCGCCAAAACAACATGCCTACCCGTTCTTCGGGTGTTTTAGCAAAACCCTGGTCGTAAAGCAGCAGTTCCCAGTATAACGACCATCCTTCAATGGCAAAGGGTGTAGCAAAGTCCTGACGGTAAGCTTTATATCTACTGCCCATAAAGTATTGCAAATTGTGCCCCGGTATCAATTCGTGCTGTACGGTACCCCTGGAAAAGTAGGGGTTATTGCCGCGCATGCTCATCAGCTTGTCGTCCTCCTGCATAGTGTTGGTCGGATAGGAAATGCTGATTTCACGGCCTCCCGTAAAAAACGGGTTTACCAGTTGCCGCTTTGGTGTCATCATAATCATGCCCCAGGTTTCTTCAGCAAGAGGAGGTATCGTGATCAGATCCTTCTCATTTATAAAGCTGATAGCATCATTATATAATTTCAAAATCAGTTCAGGCTGTTTACCAGGCGCTACATAGCTGTTTTTCACTTTTTCCAAAGCTTTCTTCCAATCGTCGCCGTAACCCATCTCCCTCGATGCCTTTAGCATTTCTTTATCGCACCATGCAAATTCCTTTGTTGCAAGCCTGATCAGTTCCTCAGGCGTATAGGGTATCATTTCGGCGTTTAGCTGACGAATGATCTCATCACGACCTATCGGAACACCTTTTATGCCGCTGCTGTCGGGCTTTTGAGTAGTTAGAAGCTTCCCTTTTTTTATGATCTTTTTACCATAAAGCGTTAATGCGCTGTCCAAAGCATTGTATGGCTTTGGAGCCCAAAAGGTGAATAAAGGATCGTAGCCATTATAAAAATCAAAAAAGTTCTTCAGTCTGAATTTTAGCCCAGTCACCGCCTCATGAGCTTTAGCCGCAAGCTTCATATCCAAAAATGGTACTTTACTTATGGCAATGGAGTCTGTCTTAAGCTTTTTTAGAATTGAATTCAAGTGATCGGCCACTTCCTGTCCATCCATTGCCGCGCCGCGCCGGCGTTTTTGCTCCAACAGATAAATGTCATCTGCAAACGAAATGTACTTCCTGATACTATCATATTGTTCTTCCTCCTTTTGAAGGCTTCCCAGCTCGAACCTGATTTTCTTCTTTAGCAGGATATAATCTACCTTTCCATAAACGCTCATCGCGTCAAAATCAACCTGGTCAAGTTTATTAAGATAATCATTATTGACCTCTGTCAACCGCTTCCTTTGTTCGGGCGAGTTCAGCACGGGATATTTCTGCTGATACTCCTCGTTAGGATTAAGATGATAAGGCCAGTAAAAATCTTTGATTGCATTAATATCCTGGCCATATTGAATGACCAGTCCGCTGACCTCACTTGCCTGTTCATACAGGCTCGATTGCTGATTAATTTTTTGTGCTTTCGCATCAGCCTGGACTAATATAGTCAGGAGTAAGATAAGGCTCTGTACAAAAAGCTTATTACTGTCGAATGATCTCCGATTTTTAAAACAAATCATGATTAAGATATTAGAACTTAGAATTTCATTACATGGCATAAATCTGCCAAGCAGGTTATTTAAAAAGAGCAAATTGTTAGCTTGCAATTTTAGAGGCACTGTTCACACTATTTAGATAATTATCAAGGTACTCACGTGGCGAAGTGCCAATAACGCATTTAAAAACACGGTTAAAATTGGTGATGCTCTTGAAACCACATTTATAGGCTACTGTCGATATGCTCTCGAACCTATGCGCGGTTAGCTTTTTGCAGGCCTCGTTTATCCTTATCTCGTTGAGGAATGATATAAAGGTGTGCCCGGTGTGTTTCTTAAAGTACCGGCAAAACGATTCGGGGGTC
Organism: Mucilaginibacter tolerans; assembly: GCF_030519375.1. Taxonomy (GTDB): domain Bacteria; phylum Bacteroidota; class Bacteroidia; order Sphingobacteriales; family Sphingobacteriaceae; genus Mucilaginibacter. The sequence goes on from NZ_JAUMKB010000002.1 coordinate 292,047, forward strand.
ATGCAAGCCGCCTGGGCAATATCTTCTAAGGTGATGGCTTCCATGTAGTTTTTCATGATATAATTGTAGATATTACCGATCCTGATACCTTCGTTTTCGGTGATGGCAGGTAAATCGCCATAAGACGAAAGTGGTTCCAGCTTAGTATCAATTTCCATCATGCTCTCCAGCAGTCCGAAAAACTGCACAAGCTTGTTGGAGCCAGCAGCATTCTTTACTTCAATCATCGCCTGTGAAACCTGCTGAAAATGATTATCGGGGACTTTGAAACCCTGTTGATGCTGTTGCAAAAAAAGTTTCAGGCTTTTCATTTCGGGTAACTCAAAAAGCGGCGATAATAAACCGGCAGGATTGAAAAAAAGAGTCATTGCCTTGATCATTTTACCGTTACCGGGTTTGAAATATTCAGGGTTGCTTTTGAATAGATGAGGCAGGCTGCCACCCAAAAAATAAATTTCGCCCGACGAATAAGCATGCATATTGTTGCCAGCTATCAAAGTTCCTTCACCTCGTTGTATCCAGGTCACCTGCACCTCCTTATGACGGTGCAGATAGGGGTAGTGATAAGGTAACTCCACCTGCTCCGTGATGACACTTTTGTCATGAACTACCGGGATAGTAAATTGTAATACTTTCATAGCTCGGCTTTTAATCTTTTTCTGAAATTTACAATTATTTAACCCAAATATTCAACTGTTTTACTATAAAGGTTAATATATAAGAAAACACTGCTAAAATGTGTGTCAATATCACACTTATTCAAGAGAAAAAACAAAACAATGCTACTATTTTATGCCGGGTAGTACAAAACCTGCCACGAATATTAACAAGATAAAATTTGCACAGCACCAGTCAATAATTTGCCACTATTGCTTGTCGTGTCTGATAATTTTGTTTTCCGAAAACTTAAAGAGTATCTTGCTAATTTAATAACCTGAATTAAATGAATAAATATCTTGCAATTGCTGCATGCTGTTTGTCAGCGACCTTCTTTGCCGCTCACAAAGCGAATGCGCAGTCATACGTACCTGAGTTAAATGATAACCGTTTGGCGATAAGACCTAAAATTGAGATCAAGGCCTACTCATTTGACCTGCAGGATGTGCATCTGCTGAAAAGCCCTTTTCAGGAGGCGATGGAAAAGGACGCGGCTTATTTATTGTCCATCGAGGCGGACCGGCTGTTGTCGGGATTTCGATCGCACTCAGGCCTGAAACCAAAAGGAGCCTTATATGAAGGATGGGAGTCGTCGGGACTGGCCGGGCACACGCTCGGGCATTACCTTTCAGCAATTTCGTTGCATTATGCTTCTACCCACGACCCCAAGTTTAAAGAAAGAGCTAATTATATTGTAAAAGAACTGAGGGAGTGCCAACTGGCACGTAAAACAGGTTATGTGGGCGCGATACCTAAAGAAGACACAATATGGGCTGAAGTTGCCAGGGGTGATATCAGATCGAGAGGATTTGATTTGAATGGGGGCTGGTCGCCCTGGTACACCGTACATAAAGTAATGGCCGGGCTACTGGACGCCTATTTATATTGTCATAGCCAGGAAGCGCTAACCGTATGCAAAGGAATGGCCAATTGGACTGGTGAGACGATTAAAAACCTTAACGATGACCAATTGCAAAAAATGCTGTTATGCGAATATGGCGGTATGGCCGAAACACTTGTAAATTTATATGCCATCACCTCAAACCCGCGTTACCTGGCGCTTTCTTATAAATTTTATGATAAGCCTATTCTCGATCCTTTAGCTGAGCAAAAAGACATCCTTGCAGGAAAGCATTCCAACACACAGATTCCAAAAGTTATCGCCAGCGCCCGGCGCTACGAGCTTACCGGTGATCTGAAAGATGAGCGCATCTCAACCTTTTTCTGGGAAGCGATAACACATAATCACTCCTACGTAAACGGCGGCAACAGTAATTACGAATATCTTGGCGAGCCTGGAAAGCTAAATGACAAACTTACTGAGAGCACCACTGAAACCTGCAACACCTATAACATGCTGAAACTCACACGGCATCTGTTTGCTGCTAACCCATCGGCAACTTTGATGGACTTTTACGAGAAGGCATTATACAATCATATACTCGCTTCGCAAAACCACAGAGACGGAATGATGTGCTATTTTGTGTCGCTGCGTATGGGCGGGAAAAAAGAGTACAGCACCCCATTTACAACGTTCACCTGCTGTGTAGGCTCAGGCATGGAGAACCATGTCAAATACAACGAAAGCATTTATTTCCGGGGGAGTGACGGCAGCTTGTATGTCAATTTATTTATCCCATCCGTACTTTACTGGAAGGACAAAGGCGTTACCATTACTCAAAATACAGGCTTGCCCACCGATAACAAAGTTGATCTTACTATAAATACGCTGAAAACAACAGCTTTTGCAATACGCATACGCAAACCTAAATGGGCCGTTAATTATTCAATTAAAATTAATGGAGCCGCACAAAAGGTATCGGCTGACGGACACGGATACCTTGTTTTAAACCACAAATGGAAAAACAAGGACAAAATTGAGTGCACCTTTGAGGAAAATCTCTATACCGAAGCTATCCCGGACAATATGAATCGTAAAGCACTATTCTACGGTCCAGTGCTGCTTGCTGGTGTGCTGGGCGATACTGAGCCCGATCCGCTTAAGGGCATACCAGTTTTTGTGACCAACACAAATGATCCTAATCAATGGTTGCAAATGACCGATCCCAAAAATCTCACCTTCCAGACTAAGGGTATTGCGAAACCAACCGATATTAAACTTATACCTTTTAATCAAACAACGAATCAATATTATTCGGTTTACTGGGATGTTTTCTCACCGGAAACGTGGGCCGCGCAACAAAAGGCTTATCAGGAAGATCTGAAAAAACAACAGGCCCTTGAAGCTCATACTACCGACGTAATACGTTTGGGCGAGATGCAACCAGAGCGGGACCACAACTTTACCGGTGAGCACGAAATAACCGGCGAGGATCATCAGAAAAAATGGCGATCGACAGAAAACGGGGGATTTTTAAGTTTTGAAATGAAAACGGACACAGGTTCACGAAATACCTTGATCAATACCTATTGGGGAATGGATAATAGGGGTAGGGTATTCGACATCCTGGTCGACGGCGCTAAAATTGCAACAGAGGATTTGAATAAATATAAAGAGAGTAAATTTTATAACATATCCTATGATATTCCGGTTGAATTAACGAAAGGGAAATCAAAAGTGACGATAAAGCTGCTGCCTAAAGCCGGTAACGGTGCTGGGCCGATATACGGATGCCGGATGGTGAAAAATAGTTGAAGATGATGAAATAAACCCGGTCAATTTGGCTGGGTTATTAATAAAGTATTTCAAAGTGTTGTAATGCGTTCCATCCGTTGCACTGACAGCCAATAACCTAAAAAGTTGTTTGCTTGCTTTATTTTATGTGTCCTTCCCAAATTATGTACTGGTAAAGCCAACGTCAATTTTAAATCAATTGTCATTTCACCAATCCACATTTCCTATATTTGTTCTACCTTGAAATTACAGTAAAACACACTTATTCTTTAAACCCATACCCATGAAAACCAATATTGGAATCTCCGAAGAAAACAGGAAGGCTGTTTCCACTCAACTTGCAAAGTTACTCGCCGACGAATTTGTTCTGTACACCAAGACACGTAACGCGCACTGGAACGTGGAAGGGCCTGATTTTCATTCGATGCATTTGTTTTTTGAGTCACAATACGAAGAACTTGATGAGATAATGGATAGCGTTGCAGAGCGTATTCGCATGATCGGTCATTATGCACCCGCTACCTTGAAAAGCTTTTTACAGCTTACTCATTTGGGAGAGCTCACCGAAAGATCAAACGATAGCCTCGGCTTCATCCGCGAACTGGTTGAGGATCACGACAGCATTATTCAATTTATCAGAGGAAATATTAATCCCTTTGCCAATGAATACGGCGATGCAGGTACCAGCGATTTCATCACCGGGCTGATGGAAACACACGAAAAAATGGTGTGGTTCCTACGTTCGCATCTGAAATAGCAAAGTAATCTGCAACCTATAAAAAGGGCGGATAGCATGTGTTGTGTTATCCGCCTTTTGTTTATACGCACTCAATTAATCTATCTTCGTATATCGCTTAAACATAATCTAACCAAAATGAGAATTATTCGCTGGGGTATTTTAGGCACAGGGCGCATCGCACGTAAATTTGCATCCGACCTTAGATTGGCAGAAAATTGTGTATTAATAGCCATCGGCTCGCGCAGTCAGCAATCAGCTGATGAGTTTAACAAAGAATTTCCGGTGCAATATTGCCATTATAGCTATGAGGAATTGGCTCAAAACCCTGAAGTCGATGTAATCTATATAGCCACGCCCCATAATCTGCATTATGAAAACACCTTGCTGTGCCTACAACATAACAAAGCTGTATTATGCGAAAAACCTTTTGCCATGAACAGCAGGCAGGCTGTCGAAATGATTAACATGGCAAAAGAAAAGAAACTTTTTTTAATGGAGGCCATGTGGACTAAGTTTCATCCCCACTACATCAAAACGATTGAGATGATAAAGCAGGGTTTATTGGGCGAAATCAAGTCTGTATTGGTAAACTTTGGTTTTAAACCAATCCCACCTATCCCTGCCAGGCTATTTGATCCTGCATTGGGTGGCGGCACCGTAATGGATATTGGTATTTATAATATATTCATAGCAATGAGTGTGCTTGGCAAACCCGACCATATTGAGGCTACCATGACACCCGCCTCTACCGGCGTTGACGAGCAGTGCGCTGTACTTTTCCGCTATAAAAATGGGGCTTTGGCCCAATTGTTTTCTACCTTTTCTTCTAACCTGGCAACAGAAGCCGACATTAGCGGCACCGACGGAAGGATCAGGCTTACATCGAGGTTTTATGAGCCGTCCTCCAACATCGAGTTTTATAATGGACGACCGGATTCAAAAGAACTTATCGCTGTACATAAAGAAGAAGGTTTTGGTTATCAATATGAGGCCCGGCATGTAAATGATTGTTTGAGAAATGGGCTAACAGAAAGCAATGTCGTTTCCTTTGCCGATACTCTTTTAATGATGGAAGTACTGGATAAAGTCAGAAATATAGCTGCCATTCATTATCCGGCCGATGAAGTTTAACCGGTTTTATATCGCACAGACTTTTTACATTATATTATATCAGTGACCTTGTACTTTATGATTTTGGGGCGGGATAGATTTTAAGTAAGTGTACATAACATCTACATCCTGGTCACTTAGCCTTTTAAATTCAGGCATTGGCGGGTGTAGTTTTCCGCTGGGTGATTTGCCTTCTTTTACAGCTTCACGGAACTGTATTTTGTTATAATTGCCAATCCCTGTCTGCTTATCCGGGGTAAGATTTGAGGCATATATTTCGCCCCCTGACGGGGTTTTAAATTTCATACCACCCGCCATATAACCTTTGGATTGCTCAGGAATAAGATAATTTAGCTTGGTAAGACTTTTTGAATGGCAATGAAAGCAGCCAATGTTGTCTATTAAATAGCGACCTGCGGCAACTGAGTCGCTTTCGTTCGGCCTTTTTATTTCCGTTTTATAAGGCAGAGGCTTCGCCATCATGTTCATTGCCATTTTTCCAATCCATGTCAAATGACTAATTCCGATAGATGTATCAGCAGCAGCTACGGCCGGATCATCGGAGCGGAGATAACCTATGATATCATTAAGGTCCTCATCGGCCATATTGGGCCTCAGCATATAGGGGATAAAACGACCATCTCGGGCTATGCCTGTTTTGAGCAAATATTTTAACTCTGCATCTGTATAGCGGGGAGCAATGCCATTTGATTTGGATTTGGTAAGATTTGCAGAATATACTTTTCCCACAATACCTGGCACTTCATGAATACGCTTCCCGATAAATTTACCGACAGAGGGATCATAATGACATCCGCCGCAAATACTGTAAACCAATACCTGGCCATGTTCCAATGTAGCTTCCGAGCGTGTAGCTGTAAAGCTTGATTTTGTGGTATCAAATTTTGTTTTACAACTGCCTATAATAACGGCAGCCGATAAGATACTTATTGCTGATAGCCGTTGATATTTTTGCATGGCACAGAATTGTCTTACTCATTAATACATAATCAATTAAACGTTTTAAATGTTTTATAAATGAGAAACAATTTATGACCGCAATTACCACCACTTCAATGGAAACTTGATCTTATCTACCGAGCTCACCACAAGGTCCGGTTTAAAGGCGTAATGATTCAAGGTGTCCTTATCAGATATTCCGGAGAGCACAAGGATGGTTTTGTAGCCCATTTGCACACCGCCCTGTATATCAGTTTCCATCGTATCGCCGACAACTGTGGTTTCGGCAGTTTCCAGTCCGAGATATTTACGTGCCGAGCGCATCATTACGGGACTTGGTTTACCTGTAACAAAAGCCTTTCGGCCTGTGGCTTCTTCAATCATGGCTGTGGTAGCTGCAATGCCCAGGTTGTTCCATCCGGGTTTTTTGGGGGACGGGTCACGGTTGGTGGTGATAAATTTAGCGCCTGCCAATATCATGTCTACCGCGCGTTGTACCATTTCGAGGGTAAAATTTCGCCCCTCACCCAAAACCACAAATTCAGGATCAGTATCTACCAGTGTAATACCATTCTCATGTAGACTGGTTAACAAACCGCCTTCGCCTAAAACATAAGCTGTAGTTCCGTTAGGACTTTGGTCTCCCAGGAATTTCCCGGTCGCCATAGCACTTGTATAAATATGATCTTCGGTTACTTCTATACCAAGCCGCTTAAGTTTACGTACCGCTTCCAGCCGTGTACGCTGGCTATTGTTGGTCATAAACGTAAAAGGTATATCGTTTTTGAGTAAGTAACTTATAAATGTATCTGCTCCGGTAATCAAATCCTCACCGCTATAGATGACGCCATCCATATCGATTAAAAGTCCGTGTTTCATAATGGATATTTTTGTATTTCAGTAGCCTGCTGGCTGCCGCATTTAGTTCAAAGATAAGTATAAACTAGCTGAAATAGACTTTTATTAACATAAATTCATTAAAAATTAGCTACAATTGCCAATATTGTTAATTAAATGTTAATTTGTTAATAAGTTGACAATACCGGGTTGTGATTGACTGATTTTTATCGATGTAAAAAATTTATATACATTTAGCTTATTAAATGGAAGCTAAAAACAACAAACGCACCATACGTGCCTGGGCCTTTTTTGATTGGGCCAATTCAGCCTATAACCTGGTCATTACTTCAACTATTTTTCCGGCTTATTATGTTGCCATTACCAATAACGACAAAACAGGTAATCATGTAACTTTTTTCGGGCACAGCTTTGTCAATACGGCGCTTTCTGATTATACACTGGCGGCAGCCTACCTGGTAATTGTTATCCTATTGCCAATGTTAACAGCCATAGCCGACTACAGGGGGAATAAGAAAATATTCATGCAGTTTTTTACCTGGCTCGGCTCAATATCCTGCTGCATGCTATATTTTTTCAAGTTTGATACTTTGCAAACCAGCATGATATTTTTCGGGCTTGCAGCTATAGGATATAGTGGCGGCTTCGTTTTTTATAATTCATACCTGCCCGAAATTGCTACGTTGGACATGCAGGACCGTGTAAGTGCCAAAGGGTTCACCTATGGGTATATCGGCAGTGTAATATTGCAACTTATCTGTTTCGCTTTTGTGCTTGAGCCACAATGGTTTGGTATTGTTGACAAATCGTTCCCGGCACGATTATCATTTTTATTGGTGGGTATCTGGTGGATATGCATTGCTTACATACCCTTTACTATTTTGCCAAAGGGAAGTCCCAATGCACAAAGTCATCATAAAAATATTATCAAAGGTGGTTTTATTGAGCTGGGCAATGTATGGCGGCAGGTGAAGAATATGCCTGTTTTGAAACGCTTTTTACCGGCATTCTTTTTTTATTCAATGGGTGTACAAACTATCATGCTTGTAGCAACCAGCTTCGGAGCAAAAGAGTTGCACATGGAAGCCAAGTCCTTGATATCGATTATCCTGATCATCCAACTGGTGGCTATTGGCGGGGCTACACTGATGTCGCGCCTGTCGGATAAATTTGGCAACATAAAGGTGCTTACCCTGGTAGTAAGCATTTGGATAGTGGTGTGTATTGCTGCTTATTTTATCACCAATTCCAATCAGTTTTACTTCCTGGCGGTAGTGGTTGGACTGGTAATGGGTGGTATACAATCCCTTTCACGTTCTACTTATTCTAAATTCATACCGCAGGATATACCCGATTCGGCTTCATTTTTTAGCTTTTATGATGTGACCGAAAAACTGGCAATAGTAGGAGGGATGTTCAGTTTTGGCCTGGTAGACGACATCACCAACAGTATGCGCAATTCGGCACTGGTGTTGTGTATTTATTTTATTGCAGGACTGATTTTGCTTCTTTCCCTATTAAATTATCAGAAAAGGCATAATCGGATTTAATTATAATTTTTCGTCTGCAAAATTGATAAGGATCATTTTTTAATAGATTCTGGCATCGCAGTTTTGCCGCGATGATTATTTATAAAACTTTCACATTCGATTCAGCGCACTTTTTGCCCAACGTACCCGAAGGGCATAAATGCAAAAACATGCATGGGCATACTTATCGGTTAACAGTTTTTATTGATGGGGAAATTACAGGGCCTTATGGATGGATGATAGACTTCGCCGATTTGAAAAAACATATCAGTCCTATAATTAACCAGCTCGATCACCATTGCCTGAATAATTTAGAGGGACTGGAAAACCCCACCAGCGAAAACTTGGTTGTGTGGCTTTGGAACAGAATAAAGCTTTTGATACCTGAATTGAAAAGAATCGAACTAAATGAAACCGCAACTTCGGGGGTTATTTACGAGGGTAAATAATAATCGATTAGCGTTCATACATCATGTTTCACAACATATTTTCGCTTAAACACCCCGAAATTGAATAAAAGCTTTTTCCTTAAAAGCAGTGAACGCCAATCGATAAATAAAATACCACCTATAAAGAATAGCCCTAATATCAGACTAACAGCTGATGGCCAGGAGAAACCTTTGTCAATAATATTTTCGATATTTTCTGATGCGTATTTGCCTAAATGCACTGTAATAGCATCACTTGTGAATTTGCCAACAAAAAAGACAGGTATCACGTAAATCGCGTTGATGCGGGCCATACCACTGGCCAGAAATATGGGGGTGGTGGGCAATGGCAACAAAGTGTAGGCTAATATTGCAACCTGTCCGCGCCAACCAAGGTCCTTCATCCGTTCGCCAAGAAACTGTACATCTTCATTTTTTGATTTCTTGAATATTCGGTCAGCCAGCATCGGAACATATAATGTAAGTACGTACCTGCCCAAAATAGAACCTGCTACACCTATGATAATTACCCACCAGATGTCGAGTCCAAATGCAACTTGCAGAAAGACCATAATTGTAAAGGCCGGAGGAAGCGGAATTGGCACAACATCAAACAAAAAAGCCCCTAGGAAAACTAACAGGTATTGCCACCACATATTTAATATTGAGTTTCAAATTCATCTAATATAGAGGCAAAAGCTATAATAAATATATGATAAATATCATTTGATGATCTGAAATAAGTCACTTAAATTGCATTAGTTCCGCTTATTGCAGATTGAACTAAACATAGTTTACCTAAATTTTCAATATTATACTGATGAAGAAAATCTTATTTACAGTCTTATTTTTAGCCCCGTTTATCGGGTTCGCACAAAAACTCAAAGAATATCATGCGTCAAATGGGATAACTTATCATCCGGGCGATACCATTAAAGTTGGATTAGGATCAATGCCTGACGGTAATTTTAAATATATCCAGATCAATCAATTGCTTCCCGGCCCGCCGGACCCGCGGCGCAGCAACAGTATGACTGCGCGCAAAGATATGTCGGGCAGCGGTTATGTGATCAAAAAGATTCAGAATGTAAGGCAAATGGGCGGCGGTGATAAAACGGTGATCACCATCAAAACCGGTGGTCTGCCGACCTGCGATATCTGGATAGACGAAGCGATAAAGACCTGTGAAGTAACGCCCTGTGCTGATCAGAAATCCGGTACAGCAACCCAATACAGTGTTGCCGACGAACTGCTCAAACTAAAAAAACTACTGGACGCGGGGGGCATTACCCAGGCGGAGTATGACGCGCAGAAGAAGAAGTTGCTGGCACAGTGAAGGATGGCATAAGTCTTGAGTTCTGAGCTTTAAGTCTCAAAGCCTGTGCATTATTCAGATTATTTTTGATAATTTCAGGCACCAATCATAAACTTTATGGGAGACAAACCAGGTAAAAAGACCTCTGGCCGAAGAGACTTTTTAAAAAGCGTCAGCGTGGGCGGAACAATGGCTTTTATTCCGCTAAATATACTTAGCATAGCGGATAAGAAACCTGAGCCGGCACCATACCCAGCCGAATTATCCAAAAAGCACTCTGATGAAAAGCGAAAATATAATACACCCTATACTGGCGAATTCCTTAACCGTGTTGCTTTCCCGATAGGCGGCTTGGGTGCTGGTATGTTTTGTTTGGAGGGCACGGGTGTTGTTTCGCAGGTATCGGTACGCAACCAGCCGGATATGTTTAATGATCCGGGGATGTTTGCTGCCATTTCAATAAAAGGCATCGAAAACGGGGCCAAGTTAATGGAAGGTCCGGTGCCTGACTGGAAAAAATTTGGTTTGCACGATGCAGGAAATGGTCTGAGTGGATCGACCACGGGATTGCCGCATTTTCATAGTGCAAGCTTTAAAACGGAATTCCCTTTTTGCCAGATTGAACTTACGGATAAGGACATTCCCTTATTGATCCAAATTACTGGTTGGAGCCCTTTTATTCCAACTGATGATGACAATTCGAGTTTGCCGGCTGGGGCTATTGAATATCACTTTACTAATCCTGGTAAAACAGCCATTGACGCGGTCTTCTCCTTTAATGCGAAGAATTTTTTAAAGGTTGACGAGGGAAAAAATAGTATAAAGCCAATCAAAAACGGCTTTGTCTTGTCCGAAGTCGGAACAAAAGAAAAACCATATCCTACAGATTTTGCCATTTTTTCGGCAGAAGAGAATACCGTGGTCGACCATTGCTGGTTTAGGGGCGGATGGTGGGACCCGTTCACCATGGCATGGAACGCGATAAAAAACGGCGAGGCAAAAAGCAACCCACCTGTGCCTAATGATGCTCCGGGGGCAAGCTTATACGTGCCATTTAAATTGGAGGCCGGTCAGAAAAAAGTCATTAGAGTGATGATGACCTGGTACACGCCTGATTCGGAAATTACCTTCGGCAAAATGAGGACCCGCAAGCAAGACTGCGATGCTGCCAGCGGATGCTGCAATACACCTTCGGATCTGGAACTGGATAAATACGATAAGAATTTTAATGGTAAGTTTTACAAGCCCTGGTATAGCAGCAAATTTGATAGCGTGAGCGCTGTTACAGCTTATTGGGCTCAGAATTATGACGACCTGAGAAAGAAGTCGGGATTATTCAGTACCACCTTTTACAATAGCACGTTGCCAGCTGAGGTAATCGAAGCCGTTGCAGCCAATCTTACCATCCTGAAATCGCCAACGGTAATGCGCCAGTTTGATGGCCGCTTGTGGAGCTTTGAAGGCTGCGGCGACTCATGGGGATGCTGTCACGGATCGTGCACGCATGTATGGAACTATGCGCAGGCTATCCCGCACCTGTTCCCGGCGCTGGAAAGAAGTTTGCGGCATACCGAGTTTTGTGAGAGCCAGGATGAGAGCGGGCATCAAACTTTCAGGGCCAACCTACCCATAGGGCCGGCAGCACATGATTTTCATGCTGCTGCAGACGGGCAATTGGGCGGCATAATGAAGGTTTATCGCGAATGGCGCATCAGCGGGGATAATAACTGGATCAAAAAGATGTATCCCATGGTAAAAACAAGCATGGATTACTGCATCAAAACCTGGGATCCGCGCCATAAAGGCGTAATAGAAGAGCCGCACCATAACACCTACGACATTGAATTTTGGGGACCCGATGGGATGCATACCAGCTTTTATATCGGCGCGCTCAATGCATTTAGCGCCATGGGCGAATTCCTGGGAAAGGATGTAAGGTTTTACCGGCAGCTATCATCCAAAGGCAAGAAAATGCTGGAAAGCGAATTGTACGACAGCGAATATTTTATACAGAAAATAACCGTCGCCGGTTTGAGTGCTAAAAACCCGGCTACAGAGCAATCATTTGGGGGCGAATATTCAAAAGAAGCGCAGGCATTATTGGAAAAGGAAGGACCAAAATACCAGTACGGCAAAGGCTGCCTTTCTGACGGCATACTCGGGGCATGGATAGGACGCATGTGCATGGTGCCAGAGACGATCGATCCGCAAAAAATTAACAGCCATATTAAAGCGGTTTATAAGTATAATTTTAAAGAAGACCTGAGCGAACATGCCAACCCGCAGCGCCCGTCCTATGCCTTGGGCGACGAGGCAGGTCTGCTATTATGTACCTGGCCAAAGGGCGGAAAACTATCCCTGCCATTTGTTTACAGCGACGAGGTATGGACCGGCATTGAGCACCAGGTAGCATCCCACTTAATGCTGATGGGTAACGTGGAAGAAGGTCTTGGCATTCTCCGCGCCTCGCGTGACCGATACGATGGCCGTATCCGCAACCCTTTTAACGAATACGAATGCGGTCATTGGTATGCCCGGGCACTGGCTAGCTACGGCTATTTGCAAGCACTTACCGGCGTTCGTTTTGATGCGGTAACCAAAACGCTTTACATCGACTCTCGAGTTGGGGATTTTACGAGTTTTCTGAGTACTGAAACTGGGTTTGGGAATGTGAGTTTGAAAGGTGGGAAACCGTCGTTGGATGTGGTTTATGGGAATATTAAGGTGGAAAAGGTGATGGTTGGTGGGAGGGAAACGGTTTTTTAATAGTTATTTTAGACTGATAACCAATAATATACCTATATGATAACTAATCGTAATCGTTTATTGTGGATGATAATCCTTTTAACAGGACACATCTCTGCCGGCTTTGCCCAGGCAGCAAAACCATTGATGACTTTAAAACAGATAGACCCTGAATTCAGCAGCATAGTTAGTAGAAACGCTAAGGCGCAAATATTGGCCGATGGGTTTTTGTGGAGTGAAGGGCCAGTATGGGTGGAAAGCCAAAAAATGTTCATTTTCTCTGACGTTAAAAAAAACATGATTTACAAATGGACCGAGGAGAAAGGCAAGGAGGTTTATCTGAAGCCTTCGGGCTATACAGGGACTTTACCGAGGGGTGGAGAGCTTGGCTCAAATGGCCTGGGGTTAAATTTAAAAGGCCAATTGGTGATCTGTCAGCATGGTGACAGGGCGGTATCTATAATGGACGCTCCTTTGGATAAACCCCAACCCAAATTTATCAAGATAGCATTTAATTATAAAGGTAAAAGGTTTAATAGTCCCAATGACCTTGCCTTTTTAAGCAACGGCGATATTTATTTTACAGATCCGCCCTATGGACTTGAAAAAAATGTGGACGACCCTTTAAAAGAGGCGCCATATCAGGGCGTTTATAGAATTTCAGCGAACGGCAAAATAACCCTGCTTACTGATACGCTCACTCGGCCAAACGGCATAGGATTCTTTCCTGGCGGCAAAACCATATTGATCTCCAATTCAGACCCCTCAAAAGCTTATTGGTATGTTTATGATCTTGATAAGAACGGCCTTTTCACTCATGGCAGGATATTTTACAGCGCAAATGAGGCGGCAAAGACAGCCGCCGGCATGCCCGATGGCCTAAAGATCGACAAAAAAGGCCATGTGTTTGCTTCCGGCCCAGGCGGCATATGGGTTTTCAACCGGGCAGGCCAGTTACTGGGCAAAATATTAATAAATGATCTTGTTTCTAATTGCCGTTTATCGGGTGATGAGAAAACACTGTATGTAACATCCAATCATCGTGTTTTGAAGATAGTGCTGCGTTAAAGTGCGTGGCGGAGACGGGTCTTTGCGCACCGCACTTCGAGTCCCCCAGCGTGACACCCTTTTTGTCAAAAAAACACAACTAAACTGATTATCAAAATCTTATATTTACTTAACCAAAGTAAACCGACATGATAAAAGTGAGCGTTCTCTATCCGAATGGGGAGGGTAAAACCTTCGATATGGAATATTACCTCGGTACACATATTCCAATGGTTTTGCAATTATTAGGCGATGCATGTAAGAAGGGAGCGGCGGAGCAGGGTATTGCCGGCGGTACGCCAGGCTCGGCGCCAACCTATACAGCAATGGGGCATATGTATTTTGAAAAACTGGAGGACTTTAACTCTGCGTTTTCACCCCATGCCAGCGAAATTATGGGTGATATTCCAAACTATACCAATATTGCCCCGGTTATTCAGATCAGCGAGGTGAAGCTCTAAATTGGTGTTCACACCAAACAAAGATAAAAGCGGCTACCAATACCCAATGACCGGGCGACAATTAAAAACTTTTTCTGAAATTAGTCGCCGATGAAAGTTGAGTTGTTTATCCCTTGTTTTGTTGATCAGCTTTACCCTGATACCGCCTGGAATACCGTTAAAGTTTTAGAAAAAGCGGGGTGTTCAGTTAGCTACAACCCCGAGCAAACCTGTTGTGGTCAGCCGGCATTTAATGCCGGTTTCTGGGACGAAGCTAAAACAGTGGGAACGAAATTTCTCAATGGCTTTTCAGAAGACAGTGTGATTATAGCGCCTTCTGCATCCTGCACGGGCATGGTCAAAAACTACTATAACGACTTGTTTACCAATACACTCTTGCATAATAAATGCCGTGCCATACAGGGTAATATTTATGAGTTATCGGATTTTCTGGTGAATATCCTGCAGGTTGATTACTTCGGTGCCGAACTGGATGGGCGTGCTGTATATCATGATAGCTGCAGCGCCCTGCGCGAATGTAAAATTAAAGAAGAGCCACGCCAATTATTATCCAAAGTGCTCGGCTTGGAACTGGTAGATCTGAAAGATAACGAAACCTGTTGCGGTTTTGGCGGTACATTTGCCGTCAAGTTCGACGCTATATCCACTGCAATGGCCCAGCAAAAAGTAGATAATGCCCTGGCAGCGGAAGCTGATTATATTATATCCACTGATGCGTCCTGCCTGCTACACCTGCAGGGGTATATCGATAAAAACAATCTTCCAATCAAAACTATGCACCTGGCCGATGTACTGGCTCATGGGTGGGGGAATGTTTGATTTACGATTTTAGATTGACTTGAATCATAATGAATGCTTTTTTGTTTGGCAGATATGATGCCATTAAAAATGCATAAATATCACAGTGATCATGATAGTGGTGTGGTGGCTTATCATATTGAAGATCGTGATATAAAGATCCTTTTTCCTCCTGATAAGGATGGGAAGCCGTTTGTATATACCTACAGTTACTCCAGACCGGGCAAAAAGCATGTGGAAGAAATGAAGAAGCTTGCTGAGAAGGGCTCGGATTTGGCAACTTATATCAATAAAAATATTCGAGAAAGGTATGAAAGGAGAGACCGCGCTGACAATGTGATTATAACAGATTAATCGGCATAATCAAAATTCAACAATCTGTATAATCATCTAAAATCTTCTATATTTGCACACAAACATAAGGTCACTTAGTAGGTGACCTATTCATTTTTCATAGAAAATTAAATCATAGTTGTAGATGATTAACATTACACTTCCCGATGGTTCCGTTCGTCAGTACGAAAAGGGAACTACTGCCATGCAGATCGCTCTGTCGATCTCCGAAGGCTTAGCAAGAAACGTATTAGCGGCCGAAGTTGACGGCCAGGTTTGGGATGCCAGTCGCCATATTGAACAAGATGCGCATGTAAAATTGCTTACCTGGACCGACACTAATGGTAAATCGACTTTTTGGCACTCATCAGCCCACTTAATGGCCGAGGCTTTAGAAGCTTTGTATCCTGGCACTAAGTTTGGTATCGGTCCGGCTATTGAGACCGGTTTTTATTACGATGTAGATTTTGGTGACCGCGAGTTTTCTTCGGATGATTTTAAACAGATCGAAGACAAAATTCTGGAGCTGGCTAAAACTAAAGAGGAATATGTCCGTACGCCGGTGTCCAAAGCTGATGCTATTGACTATTTTACAAAAAAAGGTGATGAGTACAAGCTTGACCTGATAAAGGACCTGCCTGACGGCTCTATCACTTTCTATACACAGGGTAACTTTACTGATCTTTGCCGTGGGCCACATATCCCGAACACAGGTTTTATAAAGGCAGTAAAACTAATGAATGTTGCCGGCGCTTACTGGCGCGGTGACGAGACTCGTAAACAGCTAACCCGTATTTATGCGGTTACTTTCCCGAAGCAAAGCGAATTGACTGATTATTTGCACCTGATAGAGGAGGCAAAAAAACGTGATCACCGTAAATTAGGTAAGGAGCTGGAATTGTTTGCCTTTTCTGAAAAAGTCGGCATGGGCCTACCATTATGGCTGCCAAAAGGCACTGCTTTACGTGAGCGTTTGGTAAACTTTATGCGTAATGCACAGGTAAAAGCGGGTTATGAGCAAGTTATCTCTCCGCATATCGGTCATAAAAACCTGTATGTAACTTCTGGTCATTACGAAAAATATGGTAAGGACAGTTTCCAGCCAATACAAACACCGCAAGAAGGAGAGGAGTTTTTCCTGAAACCAATGAATTGCCCGCATCACTGTGAGATGTATAAAACCAAACCGCGTTCATATAAGGATCTGCCGGTTCGTTATGCTGAATTCGGCACTGTTTATCGCTATGAGCAAAGCGGTGAGTTGCATGGTTTGACACGGGTTCGCGGCTTTACTCAAGATGATGCGCACTTGTTTTGCCGCCCCGACCAGGTAAAAGAAGAATTTAAAAAAGTGATTGATCTGGTGCTGTATGTGTTCTCGGCCCTGGGTTTTGAAGAATATACTGCACAGATATCGCTTCGTGACCCTGAAAATAAGGCCAAGTATATTGGCTCTGACGAAAACTGGGCATTGGCCGAACAGGCTATTATTGAAGCAGCTGATGAGAAAGGTTTAAAAACTGTCGTAGAATTAGGCGAAGCCGCCTTTTACGGACCTAAGCTCGACTTTATGGTAAAGGACGCAATAGGCCGTAAATGGCAGTTAGGCACTATACAGGTAGATTATAACCTGCCAGAGCGCTTTGAATTGGAATATACCGGCAGCGACAATCAAAAGCACCGCCCGGTGATGATCCACCGTGCGCCTTTTGGCTCATTGGAGCGTTTTGTGGCAGTTTTGATCGAGCACTGCGCGGGTAATTTTCCGTTGTGGTTATCGCCTGAACAATTCACCATCCTGCCCATATCTGAAAAATATGAAGAATATGCAAAAAAACTTTCTGATATATTAAAAGATTCCGATATTTGCGGGCTGATTGATTTTAGAGACGAAAAGATAGGGCGGAAGATACGCGACGCTGAAGTCAAAAAAATCCCTTATATGCTTATTGTAGGCGAAAAAGAGGCAGCTGAAGGTTTAGTTTCAGTTCGAAAGCATGGACAAGGCGATTTGGGCAGCATGACTATTGAAGAATTTAAACAACAAATAATAAAAGAAATAACGGTATAACTTGGCATTAAACAAACCCAATTTTAACAGAGGACCAAGGCCACCTTTTAAGAAAAAGGAAGCCGAACACAACATTAACCAATTCATCAGAGCTCAGGAAGTTCGCCTTGTAGGTGACAACGTTGAGCAAGGTGTGTACTCATTAAGAGATGCACTTGCGATAGCACAAGAGCAGGAATTGGACCTGGTTGAAATCTCTCCGAATGCTGTTCCGCCTGTTTGTAAAGTAATAGACTATAATAAGTTTATTTACGAACAGAAGAAGAAGATGAAGGAGATCAAAAGTAACGCTAAGCAAACCGTTATAAAGGAGATCCGCTTCGGACCGAACACGGACGACCACGATTTCGAGTTTAAATTGAAGCATGCCATCAAATTCCTGGAAGCAGGCGAAAAAGTGAGGGCATATGTACACTTCAAAGGTCGTGCGATAGTATACAAAGAGCAGGGAGAAATTCTGTTACTGCGTTTCGCACAGGCATTAGAGGAAGTCGGCAAGGTTGAACAATTGCCAAAACTGGAAGGAAAACGGATGTTCTTAACCGTAGCTTCCAAAGGAGTAAAGAAATAAATTTTACGTGTGACGTTTTACGTTGTACGTTTTTTATAGAGAGCAAACGTTGAGAAACGTAAATATCTAAAAACAAACAAATAGAGTTATGCCAAAAATGAAAACCAATTCCAGTGCTAAAAAGCGTTTCACGCTTACTGGGACCGGTAAAATCGCAAGAAAGAACGCATACAAAAGCCACATCTTAACCAAGATGTCAACCAAACGTAAGCGTAACCTTACCCACACCAGTTTAGTATCTGATGCGGATATGGGTAACGTAAAACGTATGCTTTGTATCGGAAAGTAATTAATTAATTTTTAAACCAGGTATTAGAGTAAACAAGATCTCCACATAAACGGGAGGCACTCACTACCAAAAAGACAAAAAGATGCCACGTTCAGTTAACGCAGTAGCGTCGAGAAGACGCCGGAAAAGAATCATGAACCTCGCCAAAGGTTATTGGGGTTCAAGAAGCAAGGTTTATACCGTTGCAAAAAACACAGTTGAAAAAGGTTTACAGTACGCTTACCGCGACCGTAAAACCAAGAAAAGAGAGTTCAGGGCTTTATGGATACAACGTATCAACGCAGGTGCCCGTCAGCATGGGATTTCTTACTCTCAGTTAATGGGTAAGTTAGCTGCTAAAAATATCGGTTTAAACCGTAAGGTATTGGCTGATTTAGCGATGAACAATCCGGATGCTTTCAAAGCAATTGTTGATGCTGTAAAATAAAGATCCAGCAAAATAATTTTTAAAAGGCTTGCATTTATGCAGGCCTTTTTTGTTTATCTCATATCAGCCAAAGTAGGTATCCTAAAGCTGATCCCCCAAGCACCACAAATGCGGTGTTCAGTTTTTTAAAACCAAATGATACTGCAAAACCTAAAATAGCTATTACGATGGTTTTCCAGTCGGTAACCGATGATTTGCCCATTTCTATGCAAACTGCAAGTATCAAAGCGATCGACGCCATATTTACTGTATCCAAAAAAACTGACATTACTTTTGAGCTTCGCAGTTTGCGAACAAGGGGGTTCAAAAATGCCACAAACAGAAATGACGGCAGAAATATACCGATAGTGGCAGCAACAGCTCCTTTAATGCCGCTCAGTTGCCAGCCAATAAAAGTAGCTGATGAAAATACAGGACCCGGCGTAAATTGTCCTACAGCTATTGCGTCGATCAATACCTGGTGAGAAAGCATCCCGGTTTTTACCAGTTCTGTATTCAAAAAAGCGAAAAGTACGTAACCGCTTCCGTATAAAATTGATCCTATTTTAAGAAATATCCAGAATAATTTCCATTGACTTTGGTTAGTAGCAGGCAGATCACCACCTGCCATCAAGAATGAAAGCGGTAAGATCAAGTTCATTGATGCGGTATTGGTTTTAGCAAGGTGAACAAGAATACCTATTAATCCAGCCCCAAACAACAGATATATTTCATTTACACCATACAGTGCTAATAGGGCACATGCTATTCCAATCAACCCTAATTCGGTAGTTTTTAATGCCTTTTTACCAAGGTTGATCATCAGCGATACAACAACTCCGATAATAGCCGGTTTAATACCATAGGTAAATGGCGCCACTTGCGGCAAAGTACCATATTGCTGATAAGCCCATGCCAGCAATCCTGTGATAATTACAGCAGGAAGAATGAAGCATGCACCGGCAACCAGCAAGCCTTTCCACCCGGCGTGTTCCTGGCCACAATGCAACGCCATTTCTGTAGAGTTGGGGCCGGGTATAAGATTAGTTGCACCAATAAGGTCTAAAAAATGCTCATGGGATAGCCATTGCCGCTTCCTTACAATTTCTTCCTCCATCATGGCAATATGTACAGCCGGCCCACCAAAGCCTATGAGACCTAGTTTCAGGAATACACGGGCTACTTCAGCTAAGTTTGATCTCTCCGGTTTCAAATCATGAAGGCTTTAGTATTTAAATTTGAATTTTTTTAGATTAGGTTGATATTTACGCTCTCTCTTCAATTCATATTGATAGATTGTCTGCGCCAGGTTCTTCATAAAAGGCAGGCACACGGTTTTGTACTCATATTTGTTGTCGTTGTAAATCTGATCATCATTGGATTGTACCACAGCTGAGATGATAAATTCTACCTTATTCTTAAAATCAGCTATGTAAGCATTATCAATATCATAGCCGTAGGAGTCGCCTATCTTATTAAATATCCGGATATGGGGATTCATTACTGCTAAGCTATCGCCGCCATAAAACAGCCATTTACAATAAGCAGGGAAATACTCGGGTGGACTATAAGTTGGGTGCTTGCTTTCTGTAGGCCACATGCTCATGTATTTATAGAACAACTTATATTGGTCGTCTGTCAGGTTAAAGCGATCATTTTCAGGATAAGTCTCAGGAAATAATAAGCGTTTTAAAACCGACTGCTGATCCACAAGAGGGTAGACATTATTTTGTGAAAAGTCAAAAGGCTTCATTACCAGTTTATCGTCTTTATCCAAATAGCCTTTGCCCTGTATCATATTTTCAAGATGCATGGAGTAATCTTTGGAGTCATACAGAGCTGGTTTATGATATACCAGTTTATTCCTTTTATAAAAATCGATCGAGTTGGTGTGTCTTGCACTTTCATCCTTATCGCCAATAGCCAGCCTGCCTATAATGCGAGTGCCTGTTAAGTTATATTTTTTTAGTTTATCATTTATTTCTTCACGTCCAACGAACTCATACAAACGGTTATAAGCATCATTATCGCTCACCAGCAATATCTTTTTAATATAATGCTCAATGCTCGGCAGCCCACTTTTGGATGAAGTGTCTTTGGTCACTTTGGTTTGCCTGGCAAAGGCGCTATCAGTGATCATAGTAGATTTAACCGTAAAACCTTTAATGTTAAGTTTATTCAGTTTTTCCAAAGTGAAAATGGCGGTAGGCAACTTTACCGTGCTGGCAGGATAGAAGTACCGGTTTGGATTCAACCGGTAACTAAATGATTTAAAATGAGGGACATTATGCTCATCACGATCAATTTGAGTGTACAAAACCTGCACCTCGTTGTGGCTTGGGTGATGTAAAACATGTTCAAATACCTCAGAATGAGATTCAATAAGGGTTTTCAGAAAAACCGTATCCGGCTGTTGTGCCATGACAGATAGATTTAGAACAAGCACCAGGCAGGTAAGGCAAAACTTCATGTGTTAAAGATAGAGATTAGTTGATTTAGTTAAATCGTTGATTGGGTAGATTGAACTAGCCATATGGGATAATTTAACCAGTTAACTAAATCAATCAATCAACTAACATATTTGAAAATCACAAATCCATCACCTACATTTGCGGCGCTTTAGGTTTTCCTGAGAGCATCAGGAAATTAAAAGGGAACCAGGTGTAAATCCTGGACTGTCCCGCAGCTGTAAGCTCCATAACCAAAGTTCACTCAAGGCCACTACCCCGAATATTCGGGGCGGGAAGGCAGAACAGAAGGGGAGTGAGTCAGAAGACCTGCCAGAGCACAGAACTATTCATAGCTTTCGGGGATTGAGGCTTGAATGTGAAACTTGCTCACCTTAGTTTCCATTCCAACTTTCCATTTCTGTATGCTGTGGGGTTAAACTCACAACAACATGAAAAAAAATTATGTTAACGTTGTCGCAAGCCTGGGGCTTGTGCAACTGGCTTTGCTAAATATAGCAGCCCATGCCCAGGAGAAAAACCGGGCACTCGACACGGTAGTGGTTACCGCTACACGCTCACCAAAAAAATTGTCCGAAACAGGCCGGGTAGTTACCATTATTTCCGCCGAGCAAATTAGCCGTTCGCAGGGCAAATCATTGCCTGAATTATTAAATACCGTTCCGGGCATTATTTTTTCAGGAGCGAACAATGCACCCGGAATAAGCTCAGATGTGTACGTGAATGGGGCCTCAACAGGTAATACACTTATTCTAGTTGACGGTTTTCCGGTGAACAATGCATCCTCTATTGACGGCAGTTATGACCTGAATGCCTTCCCACTCGACCAGATCGATCATATTGAAATATTAAAGGGAAGCGGCTCAACTTTATATGGTTCTGATGCTGTGGCAGGGGTAATCAATATTATTACCAAGCATGCCCAAAAACAAGGGTTGAAAGCCTCTGTACAATTATCCGGAGGCAGCTACAACACTTTCAAAGAATCAGCAGGGGTAACAGGGACATTAAAAAATACCGGTATTGCTGTTAATTTATCTAATACAGACTCCAGGGGCTTTCCTGCAGCAACGGATACAATCGGCAAAGGGAATTTTAGAAATGATGACTTCCATCAGCGTTCAGCAAGTGTAAATGTAAATCAGCGAGTTACCGATAAATTCAGTCTGAATGGTAATCTTCAAACCACTTATAACAAAGGACATTTACCATACGGCGCATTTATTGATGATAAAAACTATACTTATAACAACACTTTCCTATTTGCCGGTATCGGCGCAAAAATGGCGCTAAAAAAAGGTGACTTGAAGTTCAACTTAAGTCAAAACAACGTTTGGAACAATTATAATGATCTTCCAAACAATGCGAACTTTAATACTCCATATCACGAAAAAATTAAAGGCCGTATAACAAATGCCGAAGCTATCTTCAATTATGGTTTGAATAAATATCTGGACATAACAAGCGGTGCCGACTTTAAATATAGCGGTACAGATGAGATTGGCACAGATACTTTGCCTAGCAAAAACAATAACATAACAAGTGTTTATACATCTATATTCTTCAAATCAGATATGTTCCATCTAGAATTGGGCGGCAGATATAATTATCACAGTAAATATGGCAACAATTGGACCTACACAATAAACCCGTCGGTGCTTCTGGCCGGTCAATTTAAATTATTTGCAGCTGTCGCAACTGCGTTTAAAGCGCCTACGCTTTACCAGCTATCTTCGCTATACGGCAATGGAAGTTTAAAACCTGAAACCACAACTTCATACGAAGCTGGTTTTGACTGGAATATTATCAGTAATGCCTTATCATTCAATACATTGTTTTACAAAAGAGATACCAAGGATGTGATTTACTTTAAAAATTTGCCAGATTATCCATTTGGTATATACGAAAACGGGGCATTTGAGCATGATAAAGGGTTCGAGAGCACGCTTACTTTAAAATTAGGCCAGGTTTCGGCATCGGTTTATGCAGCGTATGTTACCGGTTCGCAAACTGACGCCAGCGGCGTAAGAACCGATGGTTTGATCCGTCGGCCAAAAAACACCTATGGCGCTAACATCAATTACCAGGTGCTAAAAGAATTAGCATTTGGCTTGAACTATAAATATACCGGCGGCAGGGCAGATACAAAGTTTGCCCCGGTTACCTATGTACCAACCCCGGTAACTTTAAAACAGTATAGTCTGGTTGATGGCCATATTCAATACCAGGCTACCAATAGGCTACAACTATTCGGTGATTTGAACAATATACTTAACGCGAAATATACCGATTGGCTTGGTTATAATACCAGGGGCATTAATTTTACAGCAGGATTAAAGTATCAGATCAATTAAATTTCATTTAAAGAGATATTTAAGTAATTTTACACTATAATAATCATCATGTCACTACAAAAAATAAACCTCAGAAACAGCTTGTTGATCTTAATGATCATAATAGCCGGTGCAACCCGTCTAATCAACTTCAACCATATTACCGGATGGACAAACTTTACACCTGTTGGTGCAATGGCCCTTTTTGGCGGAGCTTATTTTTCGGATAAATGGAAAGCCTTTTTGGTGCCTTTATTTACTCTCTTTATAAGTGATATTGCACTAGACTATCTTTATTTTGGCAAATTCATGCTTTTTTATGACGGAGCGCTACCTGTTTATTTTGCATTTGCCCTTATGGTGCTTATAGGAACTTTCATTAAGAAAGTTAATGTAACTAATGTGGTTTTAGGTTCTGTTGGAGCTGTTCTGGTTCATTGGCTTATTACAGATATCGACCCATGGTTGCAGGGAACGATGTACTCTAAGAGCTTTTACGGATATGGTGAGTCTTTAATTGCGGCTATTCCATTTGAAAAAGGGATGCTATTCGCAAACCTTATTTATGGAGCTATATTATTTGGCGGCTTCGAATTAGCTAAGAGTAAATTTGCTGTATTGCGCAACAATCAACAGGTTGCAGTTTAAATAATAAGAATATAAAAGAAAAGCGATCCGCATTACGCAGATCGCTTTTTTTATAGGTCGATTTTTATGATATATTATATAACAGGCGGTACACGGTCGGGTAAAAGTCGCTATGCCCAACAATTAGCGTTGAGTTTGAGTGATAACCCCGTTTACCTCGCTACGGCCCGGAAATGGGATGAGGATTTTGAGCAACGAATCAGAAGGCATCAACAGGACCGTGACGAGCGCTGGCAGAATATTGAAGAAGAACGATATCCATCAAAACTTGATTTACAAGGCAGAATAGTAGTTTTGGATTGTGTCACTTTATGGCTCACCAATTTTTTTTCGGATACGAAATATAACGTTGACGAAACATTGAAGCAGATCAAAACAGAGTTTGATAAACTTGCCGGGATTGAGGCGACCTGGATCATTATTTCAAACGAAATTGGCATGGGCATGCATGCGGATACCGAAACCGGGCGAAAATTTGCCGACCTGCAGGGCTGGATAAATCAACATATTGCCCAAAGGGCCGATAAAGCCATTTTTATGGTATCGGGACTACCTCTAAATTTAAGGGGATGAAGAATGTAGTCATTTTAACTGGTGCCGGCATAAGTGCCGAAAGTGGTTTAAAGACTTTCAGGGATAGCGATGGCCTGTGGGAAGGGTACAACATCCAGGATGTGGCTACACCAGAAGCATGGGAATGGAACCCAACCCTGGTGCAGGATTTTTATAATATGCGCCGGAAATCTGTTTTGGAAGCGAAACCTAATGCTGCGCATTATGCTTTGGCAAAGCTTGAGGAAAAATATAAGGTAACCGTCATCACACAAAATATTGACGATTTACACGAAAGGGCTGGTTCAAAAAATGTATTGCATTTGCATGGGATCATCACACGTTCACAATCGAGCAAAAATCCCAACCTTACGTACCCGATAGATGGATGGGAATTAAAAATGGGCGAATTATGTGAATTAGGTTCGCAGTTAAGAGCTCATGTAGTTTGGTTTGGTGAGCCGGTACCGATGATAGATAAAGCCGCTCAAATATGTTCGCAAGCAGATATTTTTATGTTAATAGGCTCATCATTGGCAGTTTACCCGGCCGCAGGTCTGCTCAATTTTGTGCCGGCTTATGTTCAGAAATATGTTATCGATCCTAAAATACCTTCTGTTTATGGTATTGAATCGATGGTTAGAATAGAAGCAAAAGCTGCAATTGGCGTACCCCGGCTGGTTGAGGAGTTGTTAAAATGAAATAAGGATGGAAACGGAAAGCGAAAGACTATTTAATCAGGAAGAGGCCGATCTTTTATTAGACATCATGGTGAACAGGAGGGATGTAAGGGGAAACCGCTTTTTAGACCGGCCGATAGAGGAAGAAAAGATCCGGCAAATTCTTTTAGCCGCAGTAAATGCGCCATCTGTTGGGTTTTCGCAACCCTGGGAGTTCGTTTTGGTAAAGAGCAATGAAATTAAGCAACAAATAAAGGAGAGTTTTAACAAGGAAAATGAAAAAGCTGCAGATCTTTTTGAGGGCGAAAAACAAAAGGAGTATAATCGTTTAAAACTGGAAGGCATTTTCGAGGCACCATTAAACATTGCTATATTTTATTCGCAAGCTCAAAAACCAGTTCTCGGGCAAACTTCAATGCCCGAAGTTGGACTTTACAGCGTGGTATGTGCTATTCAAAATATGTGGTTAATGGCCCGCGCATTAAATATCGGTATGGGCTGGGTTAGTATTATCGATCCGGAAAAAGTCAAATATATTTTAAAAGCCCCTGAGAACAATAAGCTAGTAGGCTATTTTTGCCTGGGTTATACCAGCCAGTTTCTTAAACAGCCCGAACTAGAGATGCTGAAATGGGAGTCGCGCAAAGAATTGAAAGAAATAACCTTTAATGATACTTATTAAGTAAAACTTTTGAAGTAAATGTCCGAAAAACTGAAATGTATTTTTAATTGGAGCGGGGGCAAGGATAGCGCTCTTGCATTATACCATTGTCTTCAAAATCCTAACATTGAAATCAAATATTTAGTTACCACCGTAAACGACGCGCTAAATCGTATTTCGATGCATGGTGTAAGAGAGGAATTGCTGGTTTTGCAAGCAGAACGAATCGGTATTCCTTTATATGAAATAAGGTTGCCCGAAATGCCTGGCATGGCCGAGTATGATAATGCCATGCGCCTTCATATGGAAAAATTCACAGAAGAGGGGGTAAGTCACGCTATTTTTGGAGACATATTTTTAGAGGATCTTAAAAAATACCGCGATGAACGCCTTGCAGAAGTGGGGATGATGGGCATTTACCCGCTTTGGAAAAGGGATTCGCATGAATTGATAGATGAATTTTTAGGTTTAGGTTTTGGCACCGTCATTGCCTGCACACAGTCGCGTTTGGAGAATTTTGTTGGTAAGGAAATCACATACGATCTGATCAAGGAACTACCTGATAATGTGGATGTATGTGGTGAGAATGGTGAGTTCCATACTTTTGTATTTAAAGGCCCTATATTTTCATCTCCAATCGATTATCAGACAGGAGAAAAAGTATTTAAGGAATACGCTGCTCCAAAGAACACCGATGATACGTGTTTTTCATCAGATACGGTGAAGGGTGTTTCGGGCTTTTGGTATTGCGACCTGTTACCTATCGATTGATATAATTCACCGTTTGATAGCAGCCCTGTTGTTTGGCCACCGTTATTTTGGTAACTGAGCTATACTCGACTTCAAGCTGGAAGGTTTTTTCTAGCGGAATACTTAAGATATACGCAAGCAGGGAACGGATTACCCCGGCATGGGTCACTACAACTATCCTGTCTGAGGGTAAGGCTAATAATTCGTCCCAAAATTGGGTACAACGACCATGCATCTGCACAAAACTTTCTCCACCGGGCACCTGGTAATTCGCAAAATCAGCCATCCAGGCATTTAAAACCGGCTGGTCTATATCCGTCCATAAACACTGTTCCCAGTCCCCAAAATGCATTTCTGAAAGCCGTGAGTCAATCTGAAATTGATCGTCCGACAAGAAGCCGGCCAGTTGCTTGCATCGTTGGTAAGGACTCGAGTAAAATAATGCCCCGCGTAAGCTTGGCCCCATTTTCTGTTTTAGAGCAGTAAAATGGTTGGCCCAATCTGTTGCCAGGTCAATTTCTGATTGGCCGTAACATAATTTATGGGGGTTGTTAACAGCGGTATGCCGTAACAGGTAGATCTCCATCAGGCAGTATATTTAAAGATCAATATAAGACTCATATAAAAAACAACCTCCGATACCTGCTGCAATGCACCCAAACAATCGCCGGTGTAGCCGCCTATCCATTTTTTGAAATATCTGGAAAAATACCAGCGAACAAACAATAGTGGTACCAACGCAAGCAATACATAAACGTTTGCAAATAAAATCAAAGGCGCAATGCCAAACAGAATAGCAAAGATTAATTCACCAGAAGTCATTTTTGTAGCCAATGGTTTTGATTTGCTGGTGTCGTCATCGCGGGCATACTCATCAGTGAAGATCAATGACACCGCATTTAAACGGCTTATAGCATGCCCGCTTATCAGAGCAAGCACCAATGTATTTATTGGGAAATACTTCAATACAGACCATTTTAGAAGTAAAATAAGCCCCAATCCGATCACACCGAATGTACCGAGCCGTGAATCCTTCATGATAAGCAAGATTTTCTCCTTTGTCCAGCCGCCCCCAAAACCATCACAAACATCGGCAAAACCATCCTCGTGGAAAGCGCCAGTAATAATAATAGAAGCGATCATACTGAATATTAATGCTATCTCAACCGGGAAAACCAATTGAAACAACCAATAAATAAGTGCGCCTGCAGATCCAACAATAATACCGACTACCGGAAAATATTTAGACGCCTTGTTGAGGTACTCTTCGGAATGATCAACCCATTTAGGACAAGGTATCCGGGTAAAAAACATCAACGCTGTAAAGAATATTCTTATTTCCCGTTTCATTATTCTTTGGTGCTAACTCCTGCGGATTGAAAACTTGCCATTTCATTTAAAAAATTAATCGCAGCCTTTACCAAAGGAAATGCGACCGCCGCGCCGGTTCCCTCGCCTAAACGCATTCCTAAATTTAACAGGGGAGAGAGGTTGAGATATTCCAGCAGCAACTGATGCCCTTTTTCGTCTGATTGATGGCAGGCGACAATATAGTTTTTTATTTCCGGGTGAAGCTTAAAAGCTGCAAGGTAAGCTGTGCTGGCTATAAAACCATCAAGCATTATGAGCATCTTATTTTCAGCGGCCTGTAACATGGCGCCTGTCATCATTGCTATTTCATAGCCAGAAAATGCAATCATGATTTTTTCCCAATCAAGCAAATTGCCATGATGTGCGGCGACAGCTTTCAATATGCTGATCTTTTTGTTTAAACCCGCGTCATCAAGCCCCGTACCGCGCCCTGTGCACGTGGCAAGGTCGACACCTGTAAAGTAATGCATCAGCAGCGATGCCGACGAAGTATTTCCAATGCCCATCTCTCCCAATGCAATACAGTTACAGCCTGCCTTGTATAAGTCATTAATAATGGCTGCACCTTTTTCAATACATTCCGCCAATTCAGCAGGTGTCATCGCAGTTTCTTTTAAGCAGTTCCGCGTACCCTTGTTCACCTTATAGTTTAACAGGTTCTCAGTTTGCCCGAAATCATGATTTACCCCAGCATCCACTACCTTGACATCTAAACCATTCTGCTTTGCAAACACGTTAATAGCCGCTCCTCCGTTTAAAAAATTCATTACCATCTGGTAAGTTACTTCCTGTGGATAGGGGGTTATTCCTTCGTGAACAAGTCCGTGGTCTCCTGCAAAAACCACTACGGTTGGATTGTCTAAAGTAGGTGTAAGAGATTGCTGGATTGTGCCTATCTGACTTGCCAATGACTCAAGTTTTCCTAATGCCCCGAGTGGTTTAGTTTTAAGATCTATTTTGATTTGTAATGCTCCAACTATTGTCGAGTCGGGCGTTTGAATATTGAAATTTTTCATGCAAATGGAGTGTTCTTTACTGCCAAATAATATTTTGTAATTAGTTATAATTTATTAAAAATAAATGCCTTGTAATACTTTTATTAAAGTTTTTAATTAAGTAAAAAGTCAAATTAACCATTCATTGGTCTTTTTCTGCCAAATAAAATTCTGTTTTCTATATTCAATTACTACAATTAACTGTATTTTAAATATTTATATAATTTATTTATATTAATAGTTATATCTAAAATATGCATCCTTATAATCTTTCCGCATTTCTACAAAACGTGCTGCTATTTTAGCCATGAACTCTTCATCGAGTATTTCAAACACACTGTTCACACCGTCTGTCAAATCCATTTCCGGTACTTTATAGCTTTGCTCGAGCGTGCCTTGCTCAGCCTTCACAATAAACTTCTGATTCATGTATAATATCGATACCTTAAATTCAGGATGGGGTAGTTCTGCAATAATTCTCATAATTCATCCAATTTTATTTGCCCTTTTAGCGGGTCTAAATTATTTAATGTTCCGGTACAGGCGATGGGCTTAAACCGCGCGAACAGCTCTTCGCTGTACCAGCCTTCTTCTCTTGTTTTTCTGATCACTTCGCTATGCTCTTTGGAACCGTAGGCATAAGCTTTTACATCATCCAGGCTATTCCAAATAGAGAACGTGGACTGTCTGTATAAAGGTCGTTCGCCAATTCCCAACGACATAATGTAGCCGGGCGATCGCCTCATTAAATCAGATACTTCATCTACGTTGCTCCAGAAATTCTTTAGCCGGTTAAATCTTACTGTCGCCCTTGTTAATATGACAATAGGTCCATTGTGACCTTGAATGTTTGCGCTTCCAAAGGGTTCTTTACCTTCCCACTTGCCGTGGCTCTGCAATGGTTCGCACAATATGGTCCATTTTTCACAGCCAAATTTATTCCACCATCTGGATACAAATGAGTCATTATAAAACCGGTCGAAAGCTTCGCTGCCATCCCATACCGCCAATAATCCCCATTGCTGCCAATCAGGCTTAAGGCTGAACGTGCCGTTTTTTCCGCTACCAACCAATTGCCAGAAAGAGCACCCTCTTTGTCGCTTCATAGGCGCGCGGTGCATTGCCATAGCCAGCAAAGCAAAGGGGATATACCGTTTGCGATAACGAACCATGGTAAGACTAACGATCATTAAGGCGAAATAAAAGATTAAATATGAGATTTAAGTTATTTAATTTAAAGGCGGCATAACTACATTTGTTTTATGGCCGAAGACTTAACCATCATACAATCAACAGACAAGCAGGAGCAATATCAATCGCTGATTCCGCAGATAGAAGCGCTACTGGAAGGGGAGAGTGATCTAATTGCTAACCAGGCAAATACCATAGCCGCATTAAAGGAACAATTTAAGTGGTTTTGGGTTGGATTTTACTCAGTGAAGAATGGCGAATTAGTGCTAGGCCCTTTCCAGGGACCGGTTGCCTGTACGCGTATTGCAAAAGGAAAAGGCGTGTGCGGGGCGGCATGGGAACAAGGCAAAGCCCTGATCGTGCCGGATGTCGATGCATTTCCCGGCCATATCGCCTGCAGCTCACTTTCACGCTCGGAAATTGTGATTCCCATTTACCAAAATAATGAAGTGGTTGCGGTACTTGATGTTGACAGCCAGGAGCTGGATCAATTCGATCAGACCGATGCGCAATACCTCGAGCAGATCGTAAAATTGTTGCGGTTTTAATGGGCAAGATATTCCTGATCTCTGGTTTGGGTGCAGATGCACGAATATTTCAATATATCGATCTTCTGGGCCATGAGGTAATCCCGATTGGTTGGCTTGAGCCAGAAAAGCAAGACTCGTTGTCTACCTATGCACAAAAGTTAATCGATCATTACAAAATAACTCCCGGATCAATTGTCATCGGTAATTCCCTCGGCGGCATGCTGACAGTTGAGATTGCAAAAAGAGTAAAACTGGATAAGGCTATTCTTATCTCGTCCATAAAAACCGCAAGTGAAGCCCCCAGATCGCATTTATTGTACAGATATCTTCCGCTTTATAAATTGATCCCGTCCACATGGCTTCCTCAAACAGGTTTTATAGTACGGAAAGTGATGGGAAAGATGTCAAAGCGTCACCAGGAGTTATTTGTGAGCATGCTGAAAGGTACCTCGCCAAAATTTATAAAATGGGCATTGGGCGCTATTTTGCATTGGGACAACCAAACTATACCACCCAATGTTTATCATATCATTGGCGATAAGGATAAAGTATTTCCTTATAAAAGAATAAAAGGCGCAACTATCATTAAGGGCGGCACGCACATCATGATTTACACCAAAGCAAAAGAAATTAATAATTGGCTAAAAGACATTATCAATTGAAATTACCTCAATCTTTTTATCTCGGTTCCGATGTTGTTTCACTAAGTAAACAGCTGCTAGGTAAGTACTTATTTACTTCAATAGATGGTTTACTTACTGGTGGATATATCACTGAAACAGAAGCTTATAATGGGGTAATAGACAAGGCCTCACACGCTTTTGGCAACAGGCGTACAGCCAGAACCGAAATCATGTACAAAGAAGGGGGTATAGCCTACATCTATTTGTGTTATGGCATCCACGAAATGCTGAATGTAGTTGTTTCTGCCGAAGGAGAGCCGAGAGCTATATTAATCAGGGCTATTGAACCCACAGCCGGCATTGACATTATGCTGAGCAGAAAGAATATGGACATCCTAAAGCCCAACATAACGGCGGGCCCCGGTTCAGTTGCCAAAGCTCTGGGAATAGATCGGAAATTAAACAGCGTCAGCCTGCAAAGCACCCAACTTTGGATAGAAGACAGGGGGCTCACTTTTACAGACGATCAGATCGCGGCCTTGCCACGCATCGGGGTAGCTTATGCACAGGAAGACGCTTTATTACCGTACCGGTTTTATGTGAAGGGAAATAGGTACGTGAGCAAACCCAATAAATGAATTTGGTTGCGTTACATTTCGTAATATTGACTGATGATTTACCAAAACACTTTAGAATTTGCTGAAAGTCTAGATGCGCGGGATAGCCTGAGCCATTTCCGCAATGAGTTTCTGATCCCACAACATAATGGAGAAGATTCAATCTATTTATGTGGGAATTCATTAGGACTTCAACCTAAATCAACTGAAAAGTATCTGGAGGCACAACTAGGTGCCTGGAAAGATCTTGCAGTTGAAGGCTGGTTTCAGGGTGATGATCCCTGGCTGCAATTTCACCATCAGCTAAAACAGCCTTTAGCTAACCTGACAGGTGCCAAAACAGATGAGGTTACCGTGATGAATTCACTTACAGTAAATCTTCATTTACTGCTTGTAAGTTTCTATCAACCAAGTAATAAAAGATATAAAATATTAATGGAAGGCGGTGCTTTTCCATCGGATCAATATGCAATTGAAAGTCAAGTAAACTTCCATGGCTTTGAACCAGAAAAGGCCATCATTGAAGTTTTTCCGCGCGAAGGAGAACATATTTTACGGACCGAAGATATCATTTCGGCCATTGAGCAAAATGCAGATGAGCTTGCGTTGGTCTTATTTGCTGGAGTAAATTACTACACCGGTCAGGTGTTTGATATGGAGGCCATAGCCAAAGCTGGTCATGAAGCTGGCGCATACGTTGGATTTGACCTGGCGCATGCTGTTGGCAACGTGCCTTTGCTATTGCACGATTGGGGTGCTGATTTTGCTTGTTGGTGCTCGTACAAATATATGAATTCCGGTCCGGGAGGGATAAGCGGGATATTTGTGCACGAAAAACACTTCAATAGCCCCGATTTGAAACGATTTGCCGGCTGGTGGGGATACAGGCCTGACAAACGTTTTTTGATGGCACCGGGCTTTAAACCAGCCAATGGAGCAGAGGGCTGGCAGGTGAGCACAAGTCCGATATTATTGATGTCCGCCCATAAAGCAGCGCTTGATATTTTTGAAAAAGCAGGGGGTCTAGGAAAACTGAGACAAAAAAGCATTCTGTTAACTGGTTATTTGGAGTATCTGATCCTTGAGATCAACCAAAAACATGGAGAAGAATTATTTGCGATCATCACACCCTCTGATCCAAACATACGCGGATGCCAGTTATCCGTTATTTGCAAAAGAAATGGCAAAGCTATCTTCAATTACCTGGCTGAAAACGGTATTATCGGCGATTGGCGCCAACCCGATGTGATCCGCCTGAGCCCGGTGCCGCTTTACAACTCATTTAAAGATGTATATAAGGCCGCAATGCATCTGGACATGTCTTTGGTTGTTTCAGAATAGAACCCATGCTGAAGGTAGCCTACGATCCAATCTATGCTCATCCCTTACCTGGGGGGCACCGGTTTCCAATGTTAAAATACGAACTGATACCGGAACAGCTCATCCATGAAGGAACGATCACCAAGGAAAATCTCTTTTCTCCGGAACCTTTGGATGAGGAAACAATTCTCTTGACTCATGATGCAGATTACTGGTACCAGCTTCGTGATTTGACTTTGCCTCAAAAAGAACAACGCCGCATCGGTTTCCCGCTTTCAGCACGCTTGGTGGAGCGCGAAATACGAATTGCCAAAGGAACAGTCGATGGTTGTCGCTATGCTTTTGATAACGGAATCGCTTTTAACGTAGCCGGCGGCACGCACCACGCCGGAACAAATTGGGGTGAGGGTTTTTGCCTGCTAAACGATCAATCTATTGCAGCTAACTATTTATTAAATAATAAATTAGCATCATCTATCTTAATAATTGATTTAGATGTGCACCAGGGTAACGGCACTGCGCAAATTTTCGAAAATGAGCAAAGAGTATTTTCATTTTCGATGCATGGGGCGAATAATTTTCCGTATCGGAAAGAAAGATCAGACCTTGATATTCCTCTGCCTGACGGGACAGACGATAAAGAATACCTGGATATTTTGAAAGACACTTTACCCAAACTTATCAATCGACAAAAGCCTGATTTTATATTTTATTTATCTGGCGTGGATATTTTGGCGACAGACAAATTAGGAAAACTCGCTCTGAGCAAAGAAGCATGCAAAGAGCGCGATAGTTTTGTATTAAAACAATGCCGAAGACACCAGATTCCTGTGCAGGTGAGTATGGGTGGGGGTTATTCAACAGACATCAGAGATATTGTGGACGCACATTGTAACACCTATAGACTGGCACACGATCTGTTTTTTTAATCCTGTGCGATTACAACCGGGGCGTTAAACTCGTGTTTCTTACTGATTACCTGGAAACGGATAAACGGTAGTAGAGACGAGGTCAGCAATCCCAGAACTAAACCATACCACACACCTGATACGCCCATATGAAATTTGATACCCAGCAGATAGCCCACCGGTAAACCCAACACCCAATAGGCAATAAAAGTGATAAATGTCGGCACGTTCACGTCACCCATACCACGCAATACGCCAAGGCCAACAACCTGTGTTCCGTCAAATAATTGGAAGAAAGCTGCAATTATAAGCAACTGTGCTGCAATAACTATCACACTTTTATCTGAAGTATATATCCACGGCAGCAGATGGTTTCCAAATGTAAAGACCAATGCCGCTATCGCCATAAAGACAATCGCAATATGGTAACTGGATATAGCAGACAGCCTTAGTTCCTGATGTTTTCTAGCCCCGAAAAAATTACCTGACTTGATCGCCGCCGCTGCAGAGATACCGCTTGCGCCCATGTAGGTTAACGAAGCCAGACTTATTGCAATCTGATGAGCCGCCTGCGCAACCGGACTTATCGTCCCGATCATAATTGCGGCGCCGCTAAATGCACTAACCTCAAAAATATATTGCATAGCAACCGGTCCGCCGATTTTCAGTATTTTGCTGCTGCGCAATCGGTCAATGTTTTTAAAAGCAAAATTGACCAGGTATTTCCTAAAATGTTTTGACCGGAATACATAAAAACCCATGACAATAGCCATTGTACAACGGTCAATCAGCGTGCTGTAACCTACGCCACGAATGCCCATCGGTTTGATACCGAACATACCTTTTACGAAAATAATACCAAGGCAAACATTCAATATATTACCCCAGATGGAGATCAGCATCGCTTGTTTGGTAAATCCCAAGCCTTCGGCGAACTGTTTAAAGGTATTAAATACCAGGAGTGGGATAAGTGATATGCCCAGTAAAAACAAATAAGGCTTAGCCTGCTCAACTACTGCCAGAGTTTGGTCAAGATGCCCAATCAGGTGCATTGTGCCAAAGCTTATCGATACAAACAGCAAAATGCCTGTAATGACATTAATGAGCAAGCTATTGGACAGTAATTGTCCGCACTCATTAAACTCACTCCGTCCGTTGTGTTGTGCTATTAATGGCGTTATCCCATAGGAAATTCCTATTCCAATTACCATTGCAATCCCAAAAATGCTATTTACCAGTGATACAGCAGCGAGAGGAATAGTTCCTGCAAAATGCCCAACAATGATACTATCGGCCATTTGTACAAGCGGATGGCCAAGTTGTGATATCATCACAGGAATGGCCAAACGAAGGCTATCCTTGTAAAAGGGCTTGTATTTCTGGTAAAGGTTTTTCATTATAATTAGTTGCGGGGCAGCAAATCTAATAAATTATAGCTTGTTCAGGCGGCGGTGTAATATTCTTCTTTTTCCGTAGTATGTACACGTATCACCCCTGAAAGCACCATATTAACCAATATACGCTGCGCATTGCGCCGGGTTAATTTAAGCAAATTGCAATACTCTTTTACGTTAATGCGTTCCTGCTTGTCAAGATACTCCAGCAAGGCTTTCTCGTTGGCTGAGTATTCAATCAAAACGCCATTATCGTCAGCCGAACGCTTCAATACATCAACCACAATTTTGCTGGCTAATACACTCTTATCTTTTACACGCACATATACCCACCATTTTCCATCTTCGGCAAGAGCATAATGAGGCTTACTATCGCTTTCTTTTATTTCGACAACCAGCACCAGTTTATCATCCAGATAAACCTCTTCAAAAACCGGTTCTAAGGCAGGTCGGGCAAAAAACTGCGCAGCCTTAGTGATCATATACCGTTCCTCATCTTCAGATTTTACTCCTTTTATAGTGCCATCATCAGCAACACCAATGAGCAAGCGCCCGCCTTTGTTGTTGGCAAACGAAACCATGGTGCGCGCTATTTTCTCGCAACTGGTAATGGTCTTTTTAAAATCAAGTGTTACACCTTCGCCTTCAAAAATCAGCTTTTTGATATTCATTTTTCTCCTCCTTGATCGGTTTTCTGATAAGGTGCATAAATTTCCATCCATCTGCTGGGATTACTAAGCTCAGTAAAACCGAACTGCTTATATAACCCATGCGCGTCTAGTGTCGCAAGCGACCAACGCCTCAGTCCCTGAAACTCCGGGTATTGTTTAATGGTTTGCATTAACCATTTCGAGAGCCCTAAACGCCTGTATTCCGGAAGGATAAATACGTCACAAAGATACGCAAAAGTGGCCATATCTGTTATTACACGCGTAAAGCCAGCTTGTTTGCCATTGTGATAAACTCCAAAACAAATGGAATTATCGATGGCTCTTTTCATCCGCTCACGCTGTATACCCTGAGCCCAATAAGAATCATTATTGAGATAGTTATATACCGTCTCAAAATCAATCAGGCTTTTATCAGTTGAAATGATAAATCCTTTTTGCGCAAATACTTCGTCGTTCATTATTATTTTCATCAGATAGCAACGGTATCTTGGGTTTCAGTTAAAATCAGGTTACGGATATATATTTCGCTTGACACGGCCACGCACAGTTCGCCTTCTTTGTTATACATTTCAATGGGATAAGCTTTTACATGCTTGCCATTGGTGTTTAATACATCCTCGACCTCAGTTATATCTTCTTCGGTAATATTGATATCGAAAAACAGGTCGGTCCGGCCGGGCTTCAAATAGTTAATTTGAGCCGACTTTAGCCATACCCGTACATGGTAACCTTTGTGCTTTAATATTTGATGAAAAAGCAAAGGATAAAACGGATCTGCCGCCGCGAAAATAGTCCCCCCGAATATGGAATGGTTATAATTATTATTGATCAGGCTTTTGTTCACTTTCACCCTCACGCCACGGAAGTTTCTTGCAAACCTGATCACCCAAATGCGTTGAAAAAGGAGAGGGGGGTAAAAACGAAGTGCCCACTTCAAAACATTCTCAGATACCAGCATGATGGCTAAATATCCGAAATTTATGTTTAACCCCTATCTGACAATTGTAAAAAGAAATCAACATTGAATGAGTTATCACCACACCAACTTGTAGCCGATGCCCCTAATGTTGATAATTTGGACATTAGGATCAGCTTCCAGTCGCTTACGCAATTTGGTGATATAAACATCTAAGCTACGGGCATTAAAAAAGTTGTCATCTCCCCAAATCGTTTTCAGTAAAGACTTTCGTGAAATCACATCCTGTTCCTGCTGGCATAAAAGCTTCAGGATATTACTTTCCCGCGAGGATAGTTGCCAGCTTTCGATGCCCTGATGAATGCTGTTTTTGTGCGGATTAAATAGAATATTGCCTATTGAAAAGCTTTCGTCCTTTTTCACTTTAGACTTCTGTAACAGCCGGTTATCACTGAGCAACACCCTTATTCTTACAACCAGTTCTTCAACACTGAATGGTTTCTTCAAGTAATCATTGGCTCCGGATTCAAACCCGGCCACAACATCTTTAGGTTGCGACCGGGCGGTTATGAAAAGGATAGGCGTGGTCTTGTCGTTAAGACGAATATATTTAGCTACTTCAAACCCGTCCATTTTAGGCATCATAACGTCCAATGCCAGGATATCAGGTTTGCATTCTACATATTTTTGCCAGGCCTGCTCGCCATTTGAACACAGTATCACTTCAAAATTTTCATGCTCCAGGCTTTCGCGCACAATATGCGCCAGGGCAAGTTCGTCTTCGGCTAAAAGTATCCGTATTTTATTCATTGATTATAAGGGATAGATATAATGAACTCGCTGCCAATATTGGGTTCGCTCTCAGCCATAACGCTGCCACCATGTGCCTCTACGACATATTTCACATAACTTAGCCCAAGTCCCGTTCCTTTCACATTATGCACATTGCCGGTGGGTACGCGATGAAATTTATTGAACACCTGACTGATATGCGATGCTGGTATACCAATACCATTATCTTTAACCGAAAGTAAGGCATTGTCGCCAACTTTGTAGCACGTTATGATGATTAACACCTGCTCATTGGAATATTTTATGGCATTATCTAACAAGTTTACCATGATATTCCTGAAATGAAGTTTATCAGCTATGATCGTTTTTATATCGCCCTTGTTCTCATAATAAATGGTTACCGGTTTGTTGGCCTTTAGCTTTTCGGTTTCTATCACATCATTTATCAGCTCATCTATATTTATCTCTTCTTTAACAAGCTTTACTTCATCATTGCCGAATGCCGCTACATTTAAAACCCGGCTTACAATATCATTTAACCGTGTAAGCTCATTCCTGGAGGTCTGCAAGTAACGCTGTGTTTTTTCAGGATCGTTTAGTGCATTATATTTCTGCAGACCTTCAATAGCGACAGTCATGGTGGCAATTGGGGTCTTCAGTTCATGGGTCATGTTGTTGATGAAGTCATCCTTCAGTTCGCTCAATTTCTTCTGCTGAATGATCGTTTTGAAGATATACCAAAAGCAAAATACGGTCAACACAACAAGAAGTACCGACATTAACAATGTAATCAACATGCCTTTCAAGATGGCATTTTGTGGGTTTCTGATCACAGCCCTCACAAAGAACTCTGGGCCAACTATATTTACAAACATCCTGAAACCATGATATTTATAGTGATACTCCGTAGTTTCACTATAATGTGAATTTAGCTTTGCCGGTGCCGTGGCTGAAGTTGAAATTATCAGATTAAATGGCGCCCGGATATGCAGTCTATTTAATTCAGTCTTTAGATATTTCACTATTTTGATGCTATCAGTCTCACGAAAATCTTTTCTAAGTGCATAAACGGTATTAATTAATGCCGGATCAAACTTCATAATGCGATCTTCAGGTATATCCATTTCGCTTTTGTCATGACTGATCGTTGAGCCAAGTATGCCATGGGAACTGATGTCATAAATACTAAACCCCTGAAGAATATTGTGCATCAGCACCGGGTTATTGAAAGCAGCTTCAGCAATTAGTTCTCTTAAATTAGCTTTGTGATCTATCTTTTTCCTATAAATCCCTAATTGAGAAAAGGGTATAAGGCTATTGTCCTTCGTCTGCCAAAACAAATTTGATATTGAATCAATGTACAAATATTTTAGGTTATGATCGGCCGTTTCGGTTATAGTGTCGAGTTTCAAACGGGTTTCGGGAGGGGAGAGGCGCCGTGCGATAACCGTGCGCAGTGAATCCAAATATTCCTTTTTACAATCGTTTATGGCGCGCTGCAAAGCCACGTCAATATTGCTGTCAAATTTTTCCTTGTTTACTGCATAAGCATTTAAAGCCCAATATATCTGGAAAGCTATTATACCAAACAGCGATAAAGTGATCAGTAAAAAAATAATATTGAGCTTTCTGCGCATCGGTCGGTTTGAATAATACTCTAATATATAACGAGCAATCCAAACAAGATCGATCTGTTAACATACGTTAACATAAAGGAGGAAAAGAATATAAAAATCACGCCATTTCGGCGAGTTACGACAACGGTGTATGTTTTTTGATTAAAGTATCCCTTTAACAACACCACCATCGGCTCTTAAAGCGGCGCCGTTGGTAGCTGACGACAAAGGACTGGCGATATAAGCTACCATATTGGCAACTTCATCGGTACTGGTAAAACGCTGCAATAACGAAGTTGGCCGCACGGATTGGAAAAAGTCTTTTTCAATGTCCTGGATGCTTTTATTTTGATCTTTAGCCAGTTTTTCGATAAAATCACCAGCACCTTCCGAAAAAGTTGGACCCGGTAAAACAGTATTCACAGTAACGCCCGTACCTTTGGTTAACTCGGCTAATCCACGGGAAACGGCTATCTGGGCCGTTTTGGTCATTCCGTAATGGATCATTTCATCAGGTATTTGTATAGCAGATTCACTGGAGATGAAAATGATTCGTCCCCAATTTTTGGTGATCATTTTGTCAAAATAAGCCCGGGCCAGACGCACACCGCTTAATACATTCACTTCAAAAAACTTCATCCAATCGCCGTCCGTAATGTCCCTGAATGCTTTTGGCTCAAATATGCCAACATTGTTTACCAGGATATCAACTTCTGGCAGCTGCTCAATTAAATTTTCTATATCCGTGCTGTTTGAAAAATCGGCAATCAATCCATAGATATTCTCATTACCGGTTTCTTCTTTCAGTTTTTTTATGGCCGATTCAACGCGTTCACTGGTACGGCCGTTTACATAAACCTGTGCGTTTTCTTTTGCTAATTGTTTAGCTATCGCATAACCGATCCCGGCCGTTGACCCGGTAACCAGGGCTTTTTTGTTTTTCAATTGCAGATCCATAGTGTCTTTCGTTTTTGGTAAATGCGAATCTACAGGCAATTGCTATTGTATGTAACATTTAATGATAAATATTAAATCGATTTGACAATTAATATATTTTCTCATAATTAATATTATGTTAAGTAATATCAAGATTTTAAAGGCCTGCTTATTTTGCAGGCCTTTAAATGATCTCCCCCTATCGACTATTTTTTGGGCAAAGCATCTATTTTCTTTTGAGTCTCATTAGCGTTAGTGTTATCCTGAATTCCCAGATAATACGATTTCAGGTTGGTTAATGCGTCCGGAGATTGCGGATTCAATTCAACTGCTTTCAATAAATATGGTTTTGCCAGGTTGAACTGATCGACAGCTTTCTTCATAGCTGCATCATAGGATTTCTGATCGTTCAGAAAACGGGCTGCATTGTACATATCAATAGCCGGAGCCATAATTACATAACCCAGGTTTAATATAGCTTCAAAATAATTAGGGTCTAAAGCTACAGCCTTTTTGTATTGCTCGGCAGCTTTTGCAAAGTCGTCTGCCCGGGTTTGCCCCAGTTTAGCTATTTGCGGATTAGGCGTAAATTTAGTCCCTGGTTTAGCCTTGCTTTCAGCGGCTTTATCAGCTTTCTGCAATTTGGCCATTTCTTTTTGTACGCTTTCAGCTATTTGCGAATACGTGATCCCCGCATAATAATACAGTTTTTTGTTATTGGGGTCTGCTTTAATAGCCGTTTCAATTTTTGCTATCAGGTCACCTTGCTGGCCAGCCTGAAGACTTGTTTCAATCTCAGCTTTACGCAGATCAGCATTATTTGGATATTTGGATGCAGCTTCACTTGCAATCTTCACCGCATTAGCAGTATCCTTATTTAACATATACAGCACTGGCATATCCATATATATCTTTTCTTTATCCTTATAATTGGTAGCTAATAGCTTGTTATAATTTTCTAAAGCACCAGGATAGTTTTTTGCATTAGCAGCCGAAACACCCGCATAAAGCATTGAGGTCGTATCACCAGGTAATATCTTTTGCATAGCTATAAAAGCATTATAAGCCTCTTCAAATTTTTTGTCCTGGTAAGCCTTTACACCTTTGTCCAATTCTATTTGCGCCAATTCCCTGCTAGCATGATCAATCAAGTTCTTGTACTCATTTTTTGTGTCTGTTTCCTTTGCCTTTGCAATAGCTTCTTCGGCGGTGGCTCTTTCGGTAGCAGCTGTAGCAGCATCAGCCTCATGAGAAGTTAAAGAAGCATAAATAGCTGCTTTTAATGCATAAGTTTGAGGCAAAGTAGCTGTTTTGGCATTACTTGAGGCCTTGTCAATGGAAGTTTTAGCACTGGTTAATGATGGCTTTGCAAGTGCAAAGTTTGCGTTAGCAATTCCGTCATATTTCTCATACTCAGACTGAGCATTACTCAACTCACCTTTCTGAGCAAATGCACTTATGGTGATTAGCCCTAAAAGGCCGGTCAATAAGAATTTGATTTTCATGTGTTATTGATTGGTTACTAATTTAAGTTTTTCGCTTACTTTATCTAATTGATCCTGGTTACCTGTTTTTTCATATACCATTTGCAGCAATTGCAGGCTTTTAACATCATTGGGGTTTATTTCTGCAGCTTTTTCAAGCCACTGGCCTGCTCTTGCAATATCTTTTGCGCCGTCGTCGCCGTGTTTTAAGATCCCTGATTTAAAATACAGAACACCAAGGCTATACACTGGTTCATATAAAGAACCATTCAACTCAATAGCATGTAAATATAGTGATTCTGCCTTATCAAATTTATTCAAATGATCATAGCAGTTCGCACTTATAAAAACCACCTCTTCGTTATTGGGATTTTCGTCCAGCAATTTCGGTAGCAAAGGCTCTAACGCATGATAATCACGCTTATTATTATAGATATTGGCTTCATCAAGAAGCAAAAACTTATCATCGGGTACATGTTTCCTCCCCTTTTGCAGAATCTGCAAGGCTTTGGAAGTGTCCCCTATTGCTTTAAAAGTATTTGATGCGGCCTCAATATATTCGGCTTTTGTACTATCCGTCTTCAGAAGATCGGTATAGTATTTTCCAGCATCTAATAAATTTCCCAGCCTATTATTAGCATAAGCAATATATGCATTCAGATTTTTGAACTCGGGTGCATATTTCTTCGCTTTTTGGAAGGTTGCGATGGCATTGTTAAAATCCGACATCCGCATATAGTCAAAACCCTTGCGCAAATAAACATTGGCTATACAGTTTCGGCAATAATCAAGTTCGGGCTGGTACTTGTAGCTCTTTTTGTTAGCTAACAGCTTATCCAGGTGACGACGCGTCTGATCAAAGAAATTTGACGGCTGTTTGGTCTTGTTAGTTGAATCGATATAAACAATGCTCGAATAAACAACCGCCTTATACATATTTTTTTGCAGGTCAACCGAGTCAGAATGAGTT
The DNA here is from genome assembly GCF_030519375.1 of Mucilaginibacter tolerans. Classification (GTDB taxonomy): domain Bacteria; phylum Bacteroidota; class Bacteroidia; order Sphingobacteriales; family Sphingobacteriaceae; genus Mucilaginibacter. The sequence goes on from NZ_JAUMKB010000002.1 coordinate 335,425, forward strand.
TTAATCAAACTGTCAACTGATTTTTTGGCGCTGGTTAAGTATTTGAGATCCTTCTTCTGCTTGTAAAAAGCCAGATTGTTGACCACGCTTTTAAATACTTCTGTTTGCCCAAAAGTGACCGAAGCGGAAAATAACGATATAACAAGCAGTAAAATTACCTTGCGGCAAGCCATATTTTATTCAGTTTCTTCGCCAGTTGAAGATTCAGTATCAGTATCCGGATTTTCAGTTCCTTCGATGTTATCCTGTGCTTCCTCGTCCTCGTCATGTTCGATTTTTGCTACTGAAGCGATCTCATCATCCCCCTTCAGGGTGATCAGCCTCACTCCTTGCGTAGCACGGCCCATAGTTCTTAACTCACTAATAGCGATACGGATAATGATACCTGATTTATTAATGATCATCAGGTCTTCCTTATCAGTAACACCTTTTATAGCAACAAGTTTTCCTGTTTTATCAGTAATATTAAGTGTTTTTACACCTTTACCGCCGCGGTTGGTCACACGGTAGTCATCAATATCGGTACGTTTACCATAACCTTTTTCAGAAACCACCAATACGGTTGTTTCAGGGTTATCAATACTGATCATACCTACTACTTCATCACTCTGGTCCTCCAAACTAATACCACGAACTCCCGTAGCTGTACGTCCCATCGGGCGAACGGTTGACTCATTAAAGCGGATTGCACGGCCTGATTTCAAGGCCATTACGATCTCACTGGTTCCACTAGTCAGGTTAGCCTCCAGAAGCATATCGCCTTCGTTAATGTTGATGGCATTGATACCATTAGCACGTGGGCGTGAATAAGCCTCCAGCGAGGTCTTCTTGATGGTACCTTTGCGGGTACACATGATAATAAAGTTATTTTCAAGATATTCCTGGTCTTTCAGGCTGGTTAACTTAATATACGCCTTGATATTCTCTTCCTTAGGAATATTGATAATGTTCTGGATAGCGCGGCCTTTGGATGTACGTGAACCTTCCGGAATTTCGAATACCCTTAGCCAGAAGCAGCGACCTGCTTCGGTAAAGAACAGCATATAGTTGTGGTTGGATGCCACTAACAAGTGCTCGATAAAGTCCTCATCACGGCTATTGCTACCAATGGCTCCTTTTCCACCCCTGCCCTGTCTGCGGTATTCGGTAAGCGGAGTGCGTTTGATATACCCTTCATGTGAAATGGTGATCACCACATCTTCATCCTCGATGAAGTCTTCGGTCATCATTTCGGCAGATGAATGCACAATTTCAGTTTTGCGCTCATCACCGTATTTCTCCCTTATCTCGGAAAGTTCATCCTTAATGATCTGGATACGCAAGCCTTCGTCGGCCAAAACAGATTTTAAGTATTCTATCTGCTTCATCAGTTCAGCGTATTCGGCTTTGATCTTATCACGTTCCAGTCCGGTTAACCTTCTCAGGGTCATATCCAGGATAGCGCGTGCCTGTATCTCACTCAGGCCGAACTTGCTCATCAACCCGTCGCGGGCTGCATCCGGCGTATCAGAAGCACGGATAAGGGCAATCACTTCATCCAAATGATCTAATGCGATCAGTAAGCCTTCGAGGATGTGAGCACGTTTCTCAGCCTCTGCAAGCTCGAATTTGGTACGGCGAACGATCACATCTAACCTATGATCCACAAAGTGATGGATCAGGTCTTTCAGGTTGAGCATCATCGGTCTGCCATGCACAAGCGCTATATTATTTACGCTAAATGATGTCTGCAGCGAAGTGTATTTGTACAGATTATTTAGTACGATGGCTGCATTAGTATCTCTTCTGATCTCGTAAACGATACGAATACCTTCACGGTTAGATTCATCCCGGATAGCGGTGATACCGTCGATCTTTTTCTCGTTGACCAGATCGGCAGTACGCTCGATCATGATCGATTTATTTACCTGGTAAGGTATTTCGGTTACAATAATACGCTCACGATCGTTATTGTAAGTTTCAATCTCGGCACGGGCTCTTAATACTACACGGCCACGACCGGTTTCAAAGGCATCGCGCACACCTTCGTAACCATAAATGATCGCGCCTGTCGGGAAATCTGGGCCCTTGATGTGTTTCATGAGTTCCGATATCTCGATCTCACGGTTTTCCATAAACGCAATGGTAGCGTCGATAACTTCTGTTAAGTTATGCGGGGCCATGTTGGTAGCCATACCTACAGCAATACCCGAGGCACCGTTAACCAGCAGGTTAGGGAATTTTGATGGCAGTACGGTTGGCTCTTCAAGCGAGTCGTCAAAGTTCAGCTGGAAGTCGATGGTGTCCTTGTTGATATCGGCCAGCATCTCTTCTGCTATCTTTTGCAGCCTTGCCTCAGTGTAACGCATTGCCGCCGGGTTGTCACCGTCGATTGATCCGTAGTTACCCTGGCCCTCTACCAGTGGATACCGTAAGCTCCACTCCTGGGCCATACGCACCATGGTATCATATACCGACGAGTCGCCGTGCGGGTGGTATTTACCCATCACCTCACCGACGATACGTGCAGATTTTTTATAAGGTTTGTTATTGCTTAGTCCCAGATCAAGCATGCCAAAAAGCACACGCCTGTGAACAGGTTTTAAGCCGTCGCGGACATCGGGCAATGCCCTGGATACGATAACCGACATTGAATAATCAATGTAGGCCGATCGCATTTCTTCATCAATATTTATTGGAATTATTCTGTCTTCTCCCTGGTTGTTTCCAGTTCCTGTTTCGTCAGCCATTTTTCTTTTTTCTGTAGAATCTTCTGGTTATACTGCCGGTTTAAATTTGCTTTTTTACCGACCTGCGAAGTTAAAAAAATACTTCGTTTTAAGGCAGGTTATTTATACACATTCGGGCTGATATGTGAGTAAATCAAACAATAAATTGAATATAGATAACGCTAAGCAATGCCTGATTATTTCATGCGTTTCCAATACTCCTCTACCACCATTCCGCCGGGCAAAGTAGCCTTAAGTGTAAGTGTGTCATTACGAATGAAATAGAGATATGGAACAGGGATATTTAATACTTTTGATGGTGGTCCGCTAAAGGTTTGGGTTTCTACGCAGGTATCGTCGTGAAGGATATAATCGCCGGCTTCATATTTTTCAGGAGCGCTGCCACTATCGACAGAAAATGATTCAAAATGCTCTTTGTCGTATTTACGCTGAAGCTTATAATCAGTAGGTGCCCCCTCCTTCTTGCCGTTATAAATGCCGCCAGCGTATTCCCAGGCGCCTTTTAACGACTGCTTCGCAATAAATGAGGATGCAGTAATCGCTAAAACAAATAGTGATGCAACAAAGCCTGGTTTCTGCCTCATACCCAGTTAATCCCCTTTTTTAACAGTGCTAACGTTTTTTCTTCATCGCTATTGGGTTCAGGTTGAAAATTATATACCCATTTAGCTGTTGGCGGCAAACTCATCAAAATAGATTCGATGCGACCGTTAGTCTCAAGTCCGAACTTCGTGCCTGCATCATACACCAGGTTAAACTCTACATACCGGCTGCGGCGCTGATATTGCCATAGCTGATTCTGTTCTGTAAAATCCTTCTCCCGGTTGCGGTTTACAAGTTCGGTATAAACCGGTGCAAAAGATCGCCCTATCGCTTTTGAGAACTCAAATACTTTTTCCCAGCTTAATTCATCACTTGCAGTCAACCGGTCGTAAAATATGCCGCCTATGCCACGGGTTTCATTCCGGTGCCTGATAAAGAAGTAGTCGTCTGCCCAGAGCTTAAAGCGGTGGTAGAAATCATGATAATAGCTATCGCAGACTGCTTTCAGTTTGCTATGGAAATAAACTGCATCATCCTCGAAAACATAATGCGGCGTAAGGTCAATCCCCCCACCAAACCATCTCACTTCTGAGCCCGGCATTTCAAAATACCGGATATTCATGTGAATGATGGGCACCATGGGATGATTGGGATGTATAACGATAGAAACGCCTGTTGCAAAAAACTCTTCCTGATCAACATTCAGAGCCTTTTTCATTGCCTGTGGCAAATGACCATAAACGGCTGAAAAATTCACTCCGCCTTTTTCAAAAATGTTCCCGTTTTGAATAATACGTGTGCGGCCACCGCCGCCACCTTCTCTATCCCATAGTTCTTCTTCGAAGCGCGCTTTACTATCGCATTGCTCAAGGGACGAGCATATTTCATCCTGTATTAGCCGGTAATCTTCAGCTACCTGTTCCTTACTGATCATCGGGGGCAAAGGTAGTTAATTAGTTGATTCGGTTAATCAGTTATCAGTTAAGCAGGTGATTGTTGGCTGAACCTGGATTGATAGAAATTTAACCATCACAACTATTTCGACCCATACAACCAGCCAACAACTTAACTAACCTCCACGTAATCCAGATCCTTATGAAAACTCTCTTTTAACTGACTAAGGCAGAACAATGCCAAAACAGTAAGAATGGCCATCATGATGTACGCGCTGTTAATCATGCCGTAATGCAGTACAAACACATTAAAAAGGGCATTGATTGGGATCAGCGATCCACGGATAAAATTGGGGACTGTTGTAGTAACCGTCGACCGTATGTTGGTGCCAAATTGCTCTGCTGCAATAGTTACAAATGTGGCCCAGTATCCTACTGCAAAACCCATGAAGAAGCAAAGCCAGATAAACTGACTATTGGTAATGCCCTTAGCGCTGAGATAAGCTACGACACTCAATGCAGACAAAATCAGGTAAATGAGCATCGTTAATTTTCTTGATTTGGTTAGCTGAGCCAATATTGCGGCAAAAATCCCGCCTACGGAAATGCCAACATAACTATAAAGAATGCCGGTACCGGCACTTAATGTTCCCTTTGCACCTAAAGCTTTCCCAATTTCAGGTGATTGCGTAATCAAAATACCTACCACATACCACAAAGGGGCTCCGATAAATATGCAACACAGGTATTTATAAAACCGCTTCCAGTTGCTAAACAGCATCAGCATATTACCTTTTGATACTTCTGAAGCTTTAGCGACCGTTTTATACATTCCTGATTCAAAAGTTCCCAATCGCAATAAAAGCAGGATGATTCCTAATACACCTCCAACATAATAAGCAGTGCGCCAATCATATTTGCTCACCATCGCTGCAGCTACAGCCCCCAAAAGACCAATAACTGCTACAAACATGGTTCCATATCCCCTGTTTTCTTTGCTCAACGTTTCACTGACTAATGTAATACCAGCCCCGAGCTCTCCGGCTAAACCTATGCCTGCAATCAACCGGATAATGGCATACATGTTAACATCGTGCACCATACCATTGGCAAAATTGGCTATGGAGTATAAAAGGATCGATCCGAATAAGACTTTTATGCGACCCAATTTATCACCCAATATTCCCCAGAATATGCCGCCTATTAACAAGCCAAGCATTTGCATGTTGATGATATGTACGCCCGTCAATCGATTGGCATCACCATCTGCAACACCAATATCATGCAAACTTTTAACGCGCACGATCGAAAAAATTACCAGGTCATAGATGTCAACAAAATAACCCAACGAGGCTACCAATACCAGTAAAATAGCGTTGCGGGTAAGTTTGGGAGAAGCGGTTTCTGTCATAAATTGCAATAATTGGGTGGGCTAATTTAATTAATTATTCATTTTAGCATAAAAAAACCTCTGCAATTCAGTTGCAGAGGTTCTCAAAATCAGAATAAGTTTAATCTATATCTTTTTCACTTTTACCGCCTGTAATCCTTTTCTGCCTTCTTCCACATCATATTCTACGCTGTCATTGTCCTTAATGGCATTTACTCCTCCTTGTACATCTTTGAAATGTACAAAAAGATCTTTGCCTTCATCGGTAATGATAAAACCGTAACCTTTTTGTGTGTTAAACCATTTTACTTTTCCAGTTTTCATAATTTATTATACTGTTAAAAAAAATTGTGTTAAAGATTAAAAACTAAAGGCAAACTGAAATAAAATTGGTTTTAACTCTCAGAAAGCATTATAATATTAACCTGTTTTTCAAATATATAAAATTATTTAAAAAATAAAAATTATTTATTTGGTTGTGGCGTTGTGCGTAAATATGATTTTATAACTTTATGTCCCTTAGGGAATTTAGCCGGTATATCTTCAGTTTTAATTGCGGGAACCACAACCACGTCTTCGCCGTCTTTCCAATCAGCCGGTGTGGCAACGCTATAATAAGCAGTCAGTTGCAACGAATCGATCACGCGTAGTATTTCCTGAAAGTTTCTTCCGGTTGATGCGGGATAAGTGATGATCAATTTAATGGTCTTATCAGGAGCGATAATAAACAGCGAACGCACCGTAGCGGTCAATGACGCATTTGGGTGGATCATATCGTAAGTCAGGGCAATTTCGCGGTTCTCATCCCCTATTATCGGGAAATTCACTTCGACATTTTGGGTTTCATTGATGTCGTTGATCCAACCTTTATGCGATTCCACTGAATCCACGCTCAGCGCGATGACCTTCACATTACGTTTTTCAAACTCATCTTTTAACGAAGCTGTTTTACCCAATTCAGTAGTACATACCGGTGTATAATCTGCCGGGTGTGAAAACAATACGCCCCAGCTGTCGCCAAGGTATTCATAAAAATCTATTTCACCTTTTGATGTCAGGGCCTTAAAGTTCGGGGCCACATCGCCTAGTCTTAAGCTCATAAGAATAAAATTTAATGGTTTATCGAGATTATAAATTTACAGCCATTACTGGCATTGTCAAGGGCAAGTTGCAAAATATCTATCAAATACATATACATTGTAGAATAAAAATTACACCAACATTATACAAGGTTTGTTGTTGAAGCTAATTAAGAACCTTAAGCTGATACTTATCCGATGGCAAGACATACCTACCAAACAGGAATTATAGGCAACTGTGCATTCCTGGCGCATGTAAACAAGAACACCAACATCGACTGGCTTTGCTGGCCCCGTTTCGACAGCACATTTATTTTCGGGGGTCTGCTTGACAAGAAAAAAGGCGGAGAGTTTTCAATTTTGCCGGAAGGAGATTATACTTCTTATCAATATTACCAGGAAAACACGAATATATTGATCACTGAAATAACCGTAAAAAGTGGCGGAGCATATCGCATAACCGATTTCGCTCCGCGTTTTTATCAGAGTCAACGATATTATAAACCCTTGATGCTGATAAGGAAGATTGAAGCGATAGACGGCTCGCCCCGAATAAAAGTAAAATGCACGCCTGTTTCGGAGTATGGTGAGATCAAATTACAGGTTAATCGCGGCAGCAATCATATCCAGTATTTAGGAGGGGATGAAAATATGCGGTTGACCACCGATATCCCTATCAGTTATATTTTTGATGAACATGCTTTTGTGTTGAATGAGTCCAAATATCTGGCAATGACCTACGGCGAGCCGCTGGAGGCACCTTTGGTAAGTACTTCGGAACGTTTTCTTCACGAGACAACCCGTTATTGGCAAACATGGATTAAACACTCATCTATTGCCCCTTTTTATCAGCCTTATGTGATCCGCTCGGCCCTGGCGCTTAAAATACACCAGTTTGAAGACACCGGCGCTATTATCGCTGCAAGTACTACCAGTTTGCCTGAGTCGCCGGATAGCGGCCGAAACTGGGATTACCGCTATTGCTGGCTGCGTGATACCTACTATGTGATCACCTCACTAAACCATATTGGCCACTTTGAAGAGATGGAGAAATACTTTAACTACGTTACGGATATTTCTTTCTCTGAAGACTTTAGATATCAGCCTCTATATGGTATTACCGGCCAGAAACGTTTAACAGAGAGAATATTAGATGATCTGGATGGTTATATGGGCAACCAACCAGTCCGAGTTGGTAATCAGGCTTATGAGCATATTCAGAATGATATTTATGGACAGGTACTCATCTCTGTACTCCCCTTGTATACTGATCATCGCTTTATATTTTCTGAAAGAAAAGATTCGGCGCGCTGGATAGATTATTTGCTTACCAAAATAGAGAAGACTATTGATGAAAAAGATGCCGGGATATGGGAATTCCGCAACATGGCTAATATTCATTGCTATAGCAATCTTTTCCAATGGGCCGGGGCCTGTGCTGCGGAGAAAATGGCGCGTACCATAGAGCATAAAATATTGGTAAGAAAAGCCATTTCGTTAAAAAAGCGAGCCGCCAAACATATCGAAAGCTGTTATGATCCGAAAAGGAAAGTGTATACTAATTCGTCGGCGAGTCCTAATCTTGATGCCAGTACATTGCAACTAATCATGATGAATTACCTCGACCCTACATCAAAAAGGGCCAAGGACCATTTAGCTGCATTAGAAAAAGAACTAAAGGCATCTAACGGATTATTTTACAGATATTTATACAAGGACGATTTTGGGAAACCGCAGGCTACTTTTCTGATCTGCGCCTTTTGGTATGTGGAGGCACTGGCAACTGTGGGCCGTATAGATGATGCATTGAAGGAATTTGAAAATTTGCTTCAGTTTTCAAATCATCTGTTGCTTTTCAGCGAGGATGTTGATGAGAATGACGGTAGTCAGTGGGGTAATTTTCCTCAAGCCTATAGCCATGTGGGGTTAATGAATGCGGCCTATCGTATTGCTATGAAGCTGGACAGGCCGATATTCTTATAGTCGTCAATATTTCACAAAGGTGTTCTCTGCAAGTGATTTTAATAATCTACGGGCTTCAAATGGGGTACGCAGATAAAATTTCGCTGCAGACAGATTGCTTCCGATTTTTATAGTTATGGCACTTTCAGGCAGCGCTTTAAAGATATCTTCGTCGGTATAATCATCGCCCAAAGCCATTATAAAATCGTATTTATCCCCATCCACCATAGTCAATGCTGCTTTGCCTTTGTTGATTTCCATATTCTTCACTTCCACTACTTTATCACCTGGCAACAACTGCAAGCCCTTATCATTAGCGATATATTTGAGCGTATTCATTAATTCTCCCGCCCTGAGTTCACCCAATCCTTTTTGGGCCTTGCGGTAATGCCAAACCAGAGAATAGGATTTCTCTTCAATAAAAGTTCCGGGTGTGCGGTCGACATAAGTTTCCATCACCGGTAAAATGTCGTGTTTCCATTGTGCAGAAAGCCCCGGCAGTTTATGCCATCCCGAGTGTTGTTTTTTGAACCAGGCACCATGTTCCGCTATCAGGTCAATGTCGTAATCGGCAAACCATTCGCCCAGAATATCATGTTTACGCCCGCTGATCAGCACAACGTGATTTGCAGGGTCTTCTGTTAAGTGATTTATGATGGAATACAGATCTTCATCTGGAACTGCCTGATCTATAACCGGTTTAAAATCGACCAGGGTACCGTCATAGTCCAGGAATATAATCCGTTTTTGTGTTTTGGCATAACGGCTGATGATGGACTGTTCGGTAGCAGAACCGACGTGACGTGTGAGCATTGAGCGCTGCAGCTGTTTCACCTCGTTCAGTTTATCCATAAATATTTTTACCCAATGCGATACATTAAATTTGGAAACCATTTGCCGCATTTGCACCATACGCTTTCTTTGCTCTTCAATAGGCATATTAATAGCCTGGATAAGCGTCTGTGCTACCTCAACAGTGTTATTAGGGTTAACAATGAGTGCATCTATCAGTTCCTTCGATGCCCCGGCCATTTCACTTAAAATAAGCACCCCGTCGTTATTCACGCGACTGGCCACATATTCTTTGCTTACCAGGTTCATACCATCGCGCATGGGCGTCACCAGGCAAACATCAGCGGTTGAGTATAATGCTGATAACATTTCTATAGGCAGCGAACGGTAATAATAATGGATAGGCACCCAGTCAATAGTGCGGTATACAGAATTAATTGTACCCACGTTCTTATCAATCTGATCGCGCAAATGAGCGTATTGCGGAACAGTGTCACGTGATGGCACAACGACCATATAGAGAGCAATTTTCTCGCGGTATTCCGGATAATGTTCTAAAATATATTCGAATACGTGGAGGCGTTGCAAAATACCTTTGCTATAATCGAGCCTGTCAATGGTGACGATGAGCTTTGTATTTTTGAAAGTATCATGAATTAACTTAACATCTTTTTTTACCTCCGGATCACGAGTTAGGGCTGCATATTTTTTATCGTCAATTCCCATTGGGAAGGATTCGACAACAATAGATCTTTCGCCATCAGTAATGATATTGGCAGACGAAGTTACCGGCAATATCCTGGTAGAAGCATTGATAAAATGGCGCACATCGTCAAAGGTGTGAAATCCCACAAGGTCGGCGCCTAAAAGGCCATGCATCAGTTCGGCACGCCAGGGTACCAGTCTGAACATTTCATAGGATGGAAAAGGTATATGCAGAAAGAATCCTATTGAAAGATCAGGGTGTTCTTTCCGTATCAGGCTTGGCAAAAGCATTAATTGATAATCGTGCACCCAAATCGTGTCTCCGGGTTTAGCAACGCTCAATACTGCCTGTTTAAACTTTTCGTTTACCTGCTGATAGAAATCCCAGTTCGATTCTTTATAGTTAGCATAAGTTGAGGCATAATAGTGAAAAACCGGCCATAGCACCTCGTTCGAAAAGCCCTCATAATACTCACTTATTTCCTCCTGAGATAAAAATACCGGCCATAAACTTTGATCTTTTAGTTGCCGGGTGATTTTTTTCTGAACGCTTTCGTCGGTTATTTCCAGCCCTGGCCACCCTATCCATATATTATCATTTTGTTTATAGATGGACCCTAAACCTGTTGCCAGTCCACCTTCACTTGGCGACAGCGTATATTCGCCATTAATTTCCTGAATCCTTACAGGCAGCCGGTTTGAAACAATTATGGTTTTAGGCATATCAAGCGCATTTTACCCTTAATAAAGGCCTGAAAGGTGTAAGTTGTTTTAATTATTATGCACAAAAGGCATAAAAAAAGCCATCCCAAATCTGGAATGGCTTTTTAAAGCAGTAATTTTTAAATTACTTTACTTCTTTGTAAAACTCAATGTGAGCATCAGGGCTAATTTTTACCAATACTTCTTTAGCCTCGCTTTTCAGGTCAACAAAGTATGCTGTCTCATCAGCGTCAGGGTTCAACTCAGTGTTGTTTTGGATAACAATCACTTCATTAACGTCATAACCCTTGTAGTATTCGTTGATTTCTTTCATAGCTTTTGCTGGAATAGCCTTAGCATCAATATCCTGAGTTAAAGCAACAAACTCACCGTTCAGGTTATAAAAAGCAGTTTTCTTTACGTTATCACTAACGAAATCAGCTTTTTGGAAAGAACCATTAACAGTCCAAACTACGTTAGTAGCATCGGCAAAGTCAGCATTGAATTGGTTTAAAACTGAGTAAGAAACATTCACATCAGTTTTAGCTTTTTTAGTGCCATCGGCAAATACGCTTGCGCTAAACAAAGTAGCGATTGCAGCGGTTATAAATAATTTTTTCATTGTCTTAAATTTTAAATCCGCAACAAAAATAAGCTACAATTGCTAAATTTTAAAATATTTGGCAACTTTTGTAATTATTTTATAAAGTATAGGACGTTTTTTTGAGTTTTGCAAAATCCTATCGTAAATTAAGTGTCTTTTTTACATTATTGCAATAAATTTCCAGGTTACTTAGTGTACATTATACAACAAGTAAATTTCTTAACAATTTCTTTGCAATTTGATGACAAATGGCATATTTTGATAACAAATAATTTATAAAAGCGCTTATCTATTCTTCAAACTTGGAAGCAAAATAGCGATTGTGCCGCTCAAAATATGATATAAATAATAAATCGGGTTGATTCTCGGCTGATTTGTCAAGCTATTGATTGGTTACTTGACTGAATCAAAATTTACAGAATTTAAGGATCTTTGAGTTGGTCTAAATCGGGGTAGATAGTTAAGTGTAAAAAAAAAATAAAAGCGCAAATTGACAAATCAGTTTTGACGTTTATTCCCGGTTACTTCGCCTAAAGAAAGTGGTGAGCCAAAAAATTAGCAATTTTAGAGAAATGAAATTTTAGCTTATACCTGTACTTTGCAAAAACGATTTAGGCTTTGAAAAGACATGATAAGTAAAATGACACATGTAAGCATCTATGTTCTGGACCAGAAAAGAGCTTACGACTTCTATACCAATAAACTCGGATTTAAGGTTATAAAAGATGTACCGATGCCGAATAATGACCGCTGGATCACCGTTTGCCCACCTGAGCAGCCTGAACTTGAGATTATATTAGCGCCGCTAACCAGGGGCCTATTGCCCAAAGACACAATTAAAGTTTTGAAAGAACTTGTTGAAAAAGGGACTTTTGGTGTAGGCCTTTTTACCTGCAACGATATTTTTGCTACCTATGAAGAGTTAAAAGCCAAAGGCGTTGAGTTCACCAAAGCTCCCAGAAAAGAATTTTACGGCACTGAGGCCATATTTAAGGACGATTCAGGCAACTGGTTCTCACTTGCACAACTTGTTTAAACAATGCCCGAAATATGAAAACAATATTTGACCGAACAACAAGGGATGTATTGATCAACAGGATCAATTCACTCAATGAAAACAGTATGCCTCAATGGGGCAAAATGAATGTTTATCAGATGATAAAACATTGTACATTATGGGAAGAAATGGTATCGGGCGAGTTGAAATGCAAACGGGCATTGATCGGCCGCGTGTTTGGGAAAATGGCATTAAAGAGCTTAGTGAAAGATGAGAGTCCACTCAGGCGCAGCACACCCACGAGCCCGGAGCTTATCGTGACAGAAACCAGTGGCGATATCATCGCCCAAAAAGCAAAATGGATTGCATTGATCGAAAAAAATGCACAGCCTTCAAACACCGGCTTTATACACCCCTTTTTCGGACAGATGACCAGAGAACAGGTTGGGCATTTAGCTTATAAGCATATCGACCACCACCTGCGGCAATTCAATAAATAGCAAATTTGAATCTTTCCGCTGCTTTTGCTGATGTTGTTACCAACAAGGATTATTTTTCAGGGTATCTCTGCCTTATAAGGAAATAGCGGTTTGTCAGTGACAAATTGAGAAATTTGTTGAACGCAACAAATTGATGCGACAGTTGATAATATACCGACGCTGTTTGTACCCTGAGACTGCAACTATTACAAGTGTCCTACGTCATTACACCTGTTACATGTAATACCCTGATATAATTGGTCGAACTTTTACAGAGCTTTTATATAGTCAAGAAAAAGATATAATGCCTTTTTCTTATCGTCAGTCAGGTTAAAATCCAGCCTGTGCATTAGGTAATCCTCCAGATCAAAGTCATCGCGCTTTGGGAGTTCCTTTAATAATTCAAGGCGATGATCAAGACCAAATTTTAGGCCTTTATTAAACTCTTCGGTAAATTCCTTCGAAATGGGTTTATTGGATATCCAGGCGGCAAATACAAAAGGCAAACCCGTCATTTTTTTCCATTCCTCAGCCAGGTCATATACATATTTAAATTGCTGTTTTTTGCCAAAAGTGCGGTCGCCGATTTGCACAAATGCTGTATATGTATCGGCAGATTGAGCATAATCCGCGGCATTTATGATCTGTTGCGGTTCAACTTTCCAGAAGTTTCTTATCAGGACTTTTGCCAGGTTGTTTGAAGTGCGGGATTGTGGATCGAGCTGAATAGTTTTCACTTCGTGAATATCGCAGTTGCTGAAAATAAATACCGAGTTAACTGCTCCATTTGCACCAATGCAATAATCGGACACAATATGCCACTCAGGCAGGTTCAAAGCAGCAGCAACAGGTATCAGGCCAATATCTACTTTATCATCAATGAGTTTTTGGGCGCAATCAGATGGGATATCAAGGCTCAGGTCGATCTGATCGATTACCGAAGTATGTTGTATTCCGTAAATAAATGGTTTGGTATTGGTATAGCTGACGGCAGATATTCTGATCTTTTTCACGGGGTAGTTACGTATTATTTTAAATGTTGCGCATTATTAAAATCGACAACCTCGTATTTGGCGCCGTCCCAGGTCACTTTATACAGCACCAGGTTTTGATGCGGGAAATTCTCCATTTCGGTAAGAGGCAAATTCTGCAAAATGCAAAGGAACAAGCGCAGTGCACGCCCATGCATGCAAATGAGCACCGTTTTTTCCTCAGCATGGCTCATGATAACCTTCAATGCCTCTAATTGCCTTGCTTTTACTTCATTTGGACTTTCGCCACCTTCAAACTTACTGTCAAGTTTACCATCCAGCCAATCACGCATCAACTTTAAAAAGGCGGCTTTGTTTTCGGGTGTACTTGGTTGGCCTTCTAAAACCCCCCATGCAAGCTCATCCAATCCTGATAGCTTTTCAAATGGAATGCCATCATCAATAAAAGGCTGGATACTTTGCTGAGTGCGCTTTAACTCAGAAATATAGATTTTATCAAAAGGAATATTCTTATAAGCCTCATGAAATAACTGTGCTTGGCGGCGGCCCTCGTCATTCAGGTCCGTATTTCGTCCCCGTCCTTGCACAATACCTTGTTTGTTCAGGTCTGTCTGCCCGTGGCGAACTATGTATAAAGTCTTTTCGATCATTAATAGTATGCTGCTTTTAGTTAATCACTGGCAGCTTATAAAATTGTGGTTTTACTTCTTCAGGAAATTCAAAATCGGTATAGTCGGTCACTACATTGTATAGCGTATCGCGCTCAATCGGTTTCCGGCCAATCTGTTTGATCAGCTCTACCAATTGTTTGGTGCTCATGCCCGGATGCTGTTCCTCTGCACCAGCCATTGAGTATATTTTGGTTGTATCGTCCAGCGTACCGTCAATATCATCCACTCCGAAATTCAATGATAACTGCGCGGTATTGCGACTGATCATTGCCCAATAAGCTTTAATATGATCGAAATTATCCAGGTAAATACGTGCAATAGCATAGTTGCGCAAGTCCTCAATTACTGTCGACTCCGGCACGTGTGACATTTGATTATCCTGGTTACGGAATTTCAATGGAATGAAAGTCTGAAAACCACCGGTACGATCCTGCAATCGGCGCAAGCGTTCCATGTGATCTACCCGATGCCAGAATTTTTCGATATGCCCGTACAACATGGTAGCATTGGAACGCATACCCAGTTTATGCCATTCTTCATGTATCTGCAGCCATTGATCGGCGGTACATTTATCCTTGCATATCTGGTCGCGGATCTCGTCGTGAAATATCTCGGCCCCGCCACCCGGGATTGACTCCAGGCCGGCATCTTTCATCATCTTCATACCTGTAGCATAATCAATTTTGGCTTTCTTGAAGATATAATGATATTCAACAGGGGTCAACGCTTTTACATGCAGGTTGGGTCGATGTGCCTTTATTTTGCTGAACAATTCCGTATAAAACGGCACATCATATTGGGGTAAAACACCTCCTACTATGTGTACCTCAGTTACCGGCTCATCGTCGTATTTTTTTACCATGTTCAGCATATCTTCCATGGTGTATTCCCAGCCTTCCGAGCGTTGCTTGATCAGGCGCGAATACGAACAGAACTTACAATCGTAAACACAAAGATTGGTAGGCTCGATATGAAAATTGCGGTTGAAATAGGTATTATCACCATGTTTTTTCTCGCGGATATAATTCGCCAGCACACCTAAATATCCCAATTCACCTTGTTCGTACAGCAAAACGCCTTCATCAAATGTGATGCGCTCACCATCCAACACTTTTTGCGCAATGTGCTTTAAATCAGCAGAAAGATCAGGATCCTGCAATAATAAGCGTAAATTATTTCCGGCTTCCATTGAAAAAACTTTGCTGCAAAAATAGGAAATGTTAATGTAAAGCGTGTGTAAACATTAATTTACTGATCACAAAACTTTAAGTTTGTCTTTATGAAAATCGAGACTATAGCTATTCATGCAGGCAATCATAATGATGAATCATCCAGAGCGGTAATTCAGCCTATTACTATGTCGACCACCTTTGTGCGCGAGGCAGATGGCTCATTTCCTGCGGGATATATTTATAGCAGGTCAAGTAATCCTAACCGGACTTCGCTCGAAAATGTACTAACTAAACTAGAAGGTGGTACAGACGCGGCAGCCTTTTCTTCGGGTAATGCAGCTGGCATGTCCGTTTTTCAGACATTGAAACCGGGCACACATATTATTGGGCCGGATGACATGTACCACGGCTTACGCAACCAGATCAAAAATCTTTTTGCTAACACACTGGAGTTCGATTTTGTTGATATCAATGATCCGGCAGTTTTAGCGGCACATATTAAACCGAACACAGAATTGATCTGGGTGGAAACACCATCGAACCCTTTATTGAAGATCACAGACATAAAAGCAATAGTTGATACCGCTCGCAAATACAATATAAAGGTAGTTTGCGATAACACCTTCGCCACTCCTATCGGCCAACAGCCTTTAGCTCTCGGAGCAGATATGGTGATGCACTCTTCTACCAAGTATTTCGGCGGGCATAGCGACCTGATGGGTGGCGCTTTGATTACAGCCCAGAAAAATGAGTGGTGGGCAAAAATCCGCCAGGTACAGGAAATGGGTGGTGCTATCCCCTCGCCTATGGATTGCTATTATTTAACCCGAAGCATCAAAACACTGCCATATCGTGTTAAAGGCCATATCCATAATGCACAGCTACTTGCCGAATACCTGGAAAATCACCCTAAAATTGAGCAAGTGATGTATCCCGGGTTGTTGTCGCACCCACAGCACGCAACAGCTAGAGCGCAAATGTTAAACTTTGGTGGCATGCTATCATTTTGTGTAAAAGGCGGTTCGGATGAAGCTCGGAAGGTGGTCAATAAATTGCAAATATTCACCCAGGCAACCAGTTTAGGCGGAGTTGAAAGTTTGATAGAGCACCGTGCATCCGTAGAAGGCCCCGATACTAAAACACCGCATAATTTACTGCGGGTATCCGTTGGCCTTGAACATATTGATGACCTAATAGAAGACCTTACACAAGCTCTCGATTAGGCTTTCATCGCTTCTGCTTTCCTGAAGTATTGCATCGCTTCTTTACCAAGGGCTCTTCTCAAAATACCGATCTGACCGATGTGGTATGACTGGTGATCATTAATAAATGCCCATAAGCCTGCCACGGAATTATCAAAAGGGGCAATTGGATGCCTGGCTTCAATAACCGCATTTAATGCTTCTTCAGGAAGATTAGCCAAACCCGCTCTTATTGCCGGAGTTGTTTCGTTCCATTTATCTTTAAGCTGTTCAATAGTCGGAAATTCGCCCTTTGACATTTTTCTTTCTTCTTCAGTAGAGCCTTGTATCGTTAGAAAATGTCCGGTCCAGGGAATTTCTACTTGTGCACCGCTTATTCTGACTAAATTTCGTTGTGCCCATAAAAGATGACCTGCCAGCCATTTAATACTGTTTAATGGTTCTACAATACATTTATTGGCTTCCTCATCGCTGATATTATCGATAACATTATTGAACAATACATCGTGCAGATCATATTGTGCTAAAAGTTGATTTTTTGCTGACATAGCTTTTTTTATCAAAGTTAGATGCAAAATGGACCGGCGATGAGGTGTATACACGCCAACTTGAGTGCCTTTTGCGCCATTTTTGAGCTGAAAGCTTAAAGCAAAAATCAGAAAAAAAGCCGCTTTGCTCTTTTGCCTTTCATCTTTTTGCTAAGAAAATAAAATTTAATTTGGAGATATAGCCCTTTATAAGCTATGTTTGCAACATTATTTGGTAGCAATACCTCGATCATTACCTATCATACAGGTTTTGGTTTATAAAGAAGCGGCGAGAGATCAGGCTCAAAGACCCGCTGGCAACCCTCCAGAGTGGAGAAGGTGCCAAATCCTGGCCCGGCGAATGGACGCCGGGGGATATAAATTAACAACCATGAAAAGATTAATTAAAACCACACTCCAGCAATTTCTTTGTTCCTTCAGGGACCTGTCAATTTCTTACAGCTATTCCGACGGCTGCATGTGCATGTGTTACTGTTGTTAATTTACACGATTGGGTTTATTATTTAATTCACGTGTAGCCAACAACGGTAAGGTATTTTCTTTACCCAAAACCAAAAAACTAATTCATTACCAAGCAAGAACTTACTTACACATTAAAATTTTACTACCATGTCAACATTAAAATTTGAAACATTGCAACTGCACGCCGGACAAGAAGCTGATCCGACAACAGGCTCGAGGGCTGTGCCTATTTATCAAACCAGTTCATTTGTCTTTAAAAGCGCTGAGCACGGTGCAAACCTTTTCGCTTTAAAGGAATTTGGCAACATCTACTCCCGCATCATGAACCCAACCACCGATGTGTTTGAAAAACGCGTCGCAGCATTGGAAGGCGGTGTAGCCGCATTAGCAACTGCTTCCGGGCAAGCAGCACAATTCCTGGCTTTAAACAATATTTTACAGGTTGGTGAAAACTTTGTTACCTCACCATACTTGTATGGCGGGACCTACAATCAATTTAAAGTATCATTCAAACGCCTGGGAATTGACGTGCGGTTTGCTGAAGACGATAGCGCCGAAAGCCTTGAGAAACACATTGACGGTAAAACCAAAGCCATTTATGTAGAAACTTTGGGTAACCCTGAATTCAACATCCCTGACTTTGAAAAAATTGCCGCATTAGCTAAAAAGTATGATCTACCGTTGATCGTGGATAATACTTTCGGCGCGGCCGGTTACTTATTCCGTCCGCTGGAGCACGGGGCTCATGTGGTGGTACAATCAGCTACTAAATGGATCGGTGGACACGGCACCAGTATAGGTGGCGTGATTGTCGACGGGGGTAATTACAACTGGGGTAATGGCAAATTCCCGCAATTCACCGAACCATCAGAAGGTTATCATGGATTGGTGTTCTCTGATGTATTTGGAATAGGCGGACCGTTTGGCAATATCCAGTTTATCATTCGTGCACGTGTGGAGGGCCTGCGCGATTTTGGACCGTCAGCATCACCATTTAATTCCTTCCTTTTCATACAGGGACTGGAAACGCTTTCGCTACGTGTACAACGGCATGTAGATAATGCCTTGGAACTGGCTAAATGGCTGGAAGTTCATCCCCAGGTAGCAAAAGTGAACTATCCAGGATTGGAATCATCACAGTACCATACTCTTGCAAAAAAATATTTGAAAAATGGCTATGGCGCTGTATTATCCTTCGAGATAAAAGGCAATAAGGAATTAGCCGGAAGATTCATTGACAGTTTGCAATTGGTGAGCCACCTGGCAAACGTAGGCGATGCTAAAACGCTGATCATACAGCCATCGGCAACCACGCACCAGCAGCTTTCAGATGAAGAACAACTGGCAGCAGGTGTTACACCAAACTCGTTGCGAGTAGCAGTAGGTATTGAACATATTGATGATATAAAAGCAGATTTTGAACAGGCCTTTGCCAAAATTAAACAAGGTGAGACTGAGTTTAGCCTCAATTAAATGCAGGCCTTATAACGTTTTTAGTTTTTTTTAAGTGATATAGAAAGTTATTACGGAATGTGGCTGATCAAATTTCAGCCGCATCCGCAGTAGCAAATGAACAGAATGAGCAGACAGACTTATACATACTCGCAAACATTCAAGCTCGAATCAGGTAAAAAGCTGGAGGGACTTGAAATTGGGTTCCATACATATGGAAGATTGAATAAAGACCGGGACAACGTGGTGTGGGTTTGCCATGCCCTCACCGCAAATTCTGATGTTTTTGACTGGTGGAAAGGCTTGTTTGGAGCAAACGATTACTTCAATCCGGAAGAATACTTTATTGTATGCGCCAATATCCTCGGTTCAAACTATGGTACTACCAGCCCGTTGAGCGAAAACCCAACAACTGGTCAGCCCTATTATCTGTCATTCCCCGAAATTACTGTTCGCGATATGGTGAATGCTCACCGGTTATTAGCAGATCATCTGGGTATCAATGATGTTAAAATTTTGATCGGTGGTTCCCTTGGCGGACAACAGGCTTTGGAATGGTCTATCATCGAACCAAACCGCATTAAAAATGTCATTTTGATTGCTACAAATGCACGTCATTCACCATGGGGTGTTGCATTTAATGAATCGCAACGGTTAGCAATTGCTGCGGACAGAAGTTTTTATGCCAATAAACCAGACGGTGGCTCCAAAGGCTTAAAAGCTGCGCGCAGTATTGCCCTGCTCTCCTACCGCAGTTATAAAGCCTATTCAATTACCCAACAGGAAGATAGCGACAAAAAAACGGATGATTTCAAAGCATCATCTTACCAGAATTATCAGGGTGATAAGCTGGTGAAACGTTTTAATGCTTATAGCTACTGGTACCTGAGCAAAGTAATGGACTCTCACAATGTAGGCCGTAGCAGGCATGGCATTGACAAGGCTTTGAGCCTTATTAAGGCAAAAACACTGGTGATTGGTATCAAATCTGATGTGTTGTTCCCAATCGAAGAGCAACAATACCTGTTTAATCATATACCTAAAGCGGCCTTTGCCGAATTTGATTCATTTTATGGCCATGATGGCTTTTTGATCGAAACAGAAGTATTAACCAATGTCATTACTTCATTTTTTAAAACAGACGTTAAAGGAAAAATTATAGAACTGCAACAATCCGCATAATGAGTAAAAAGTTAACTATCGGTCTTTTTGGCTTTGGCGTAGTAGGCCAGGGTCTTCATGATATTATAAAGACCAAAAATCTGAACATTGAAATTGTTAAAATTTGTATAAAAGACGGAAGCAAGCAACGTAGTCTCCCGTCTCATTTATTTACTACTGACAAAGACGAACTGCTGGATAACCCGGAGATCAATACCATTGTGGAATTGATCAACGAGACTGAACCGGCTTTCGAGATCGTTTCAAAGGCATTAAAAACTGGCAAAAACGTGGTTTCAGCCAGCAAGAAGATGATTGCCAACCATTTGGACGAACTGATCGACCTGCAGCACCAATATGGCACGTCGCTGCTATACGAAGGCGCTGTATGTGGCAGTATCCCTATTATCCGTAACCTTGAAGAGTACTATGATAACGAATTGCTGCACTCCATCTGCGGCATTTTCAACGGATCATCCAACTACATCCTTTCAAAAGGCTTTATTGAAGGACTTGATTATGCAGCAGCCTTAAAACAGGCTCAGGACCTGGGCTTTGCAGAAACCGACCCAACTATGGATGTTGGCGGGTATGATGCTAAGTTTAAACTGGTAATTGCTGCTGCGCACGCTTATGGTGTAGTAGTAAAACCGGAAGAGGTATTCAATATCGGTATACAAACGCTTTCAGCTTATGATTTACAATATGCACGTGAAAAAAACCTGAAGATAAAATTGGTACCCGTTGCAAAAGAGTTAGATGATAAACATGTAGCACTATTCGTTCTTCCAAAATTCGTGACTGAAAGTGAGTTCCTCTATAATGTGGAGTATGAATATAACGGTGTTATCGTACAGGCTGCCTTTGCCGATCAGCAGTTCTTCTTTGGTAAAGGCGCTGGTGGTCACCCAACTGGTTCGGCGGTATTATCTGATATAGCAGCTTTGCGTTACGATTATCAGTATGAATACAAAAAGGCTAAGTCAAAAAAGGACTTAAACTTTACTAATGATATTGAGATCAATATCTATTTACGTTATGAAGACGACGACCTGGTAGAAGCTTTGGGCTTTGAATACATTCATGAACGTTATTTATCAGGCAATTATAAATTTGTTATCGGAAAAATCAACCTCCAAAAACTGATCGACAACCAGCATCGTATATTGAACGAAAGGGCTTTCATCGCCTTTGCCGATCAGCTGAAAGGGGTCAGTTTAGCTCCGGCAAGAAAACAAGCGGAAGAAGTGTTAGAATAAACATTTCACTGCTTATGAATAAAGGCTCCCAAATGGGAGCCTTTATTCTTTTGTATGTATGTGTTTAATTAGGGGCTATTTTTATATGGCTCTATCCAAATCCCACTGTTCCAGATAATCAGCCACGCGACGCAGGAACGAACCTCCCAAAGCACCGTCTACCACACGATGATCGTATGATAACGACAGAAACATCATATGTCTGATAGCAATCATATCACCTTGTTTGGTTTCAATCACCGCCGGTTTCTTTTTGATAGCACCAACAGCCAATATAGCTGCTTGAGGCTGATTGATGATGGGTGTACCCATCACGTTACCAAACGAACCTACATTAGTGATAGTGAAGGTTCCATCTTTGACATCATCGGGCTGCAATTTGTTATTGCGGGCACGATTTGCCAAATCATTTACTGATTTGGTCAACCCTATAAGATTTAGTTTATCTGCATTTTTTATAACCGGAACGATCAGGTTACCGCTTGGCAATGCTGTAGCCATACCGATGTTTACAGCCGCTTTTTTAATGATCTGGTAGCCGTTTACGGATACGTTGATCATCGGCATATCTTTTATCGCCCTTACAACTGCCTCAATAAATATCGGGGTAAAGGTGATCTTCTCACCTTCTTTTTTCTCAAAAGCACCTTTAACCTTTTCACGCCACAATACAAGGTTAGTTACATCGGCTTCCACAAATGAAGTTACATGCGGCGATGTATGCTTGCTCATCACCATGTGGTCAGCAATCAGCCTGCGCATTCTGTCCATTTCAATAATTTCATCCCTTCCGGATGCGGAGGCTGCGGGAACAGAGAATGGTTTATCTTCAAATATGGGTTCTGGCGCTTTATAAGCCGGCGTTTCAATTTTGGGCTGAGGAGCTTCCTGGACAGGCGGAACATATGAACTTTGTTGTGGTTCGGTCTGGCTATTTAAGGATGACGGGCTTTGCAAATAATTCAACAGATCGTCTTTAGTAAGACGGCCTTCTGCTCCGGTCCCTGGTATTTTATCCAGTTCTTCTATGCTGATACCTTCCTGAGCTGCAATATTTTTTACCAATGGAGAATAAAATCTACCCGATCCCTTGCTTTCTTCAGAAGCTTTTACCTCTAATTGTTCTATACCCGGTATAGGTTCAGAAATAACAGGAGCATCTTTCGGTTCTTCGGGTAGGTTAATTTCTTGTGGTTCGGCAACTATAGCCGGAGCTTCGTCATCGCCCTCCGTTTCAATAATAGCAATCACTGCACCCACCTGAACCACTTCATTTTCGCTGCAAAGTTGTTGAATTAGTTTTCCTGAAACTGGTGAAGGCACTTCAGAATCTACTTTATCAGTAGCAATTTCCATTACCGCCTCATCCGCTTCAATATAATCGCCTGTATTTTTATTCCATTTGATTATGGTAGCTTCAGCAACACTTTCGCCCATTTTTGGCAGTAACAGTTGATATCTGGCCATATAGTTCTATATAATTTGGTCAAAATTAGTTATTAGTTTTTGAATTCCTCAAGCAATAAGTGCAGCATGTTTAACGCTGCAATAGCTGTCCTTTCGATATTCTGCAAGCGTTTATTGCCAAATTGAAATTTCTTTGTTATTGTTTTTTCAGCATTAGCCACTCCTATCCATACTGTTCCTACCGGCTTTTCAGGCGTACCGCCATCAGGCCCTGCAATACCTGTTACAGCAATAGCGTAATCTGATTTGAAGTTCAGCAACGCCCCCTCTACCATTTCAGTCACTGTCTCCTGGCTCACTGCACCATGTTGCCATAGTGTCTCATTCTTCACTCCCAGGACACTTTCTTTCAACTCATACGAGTAAGAAACGGCGCCGCCAAAAAACACTTTTGATGAACCTGGATGCTGGGTGATCAAATGCGCAATATATCCACCTGTACAACTTTCAGCGGTTGATAAAGTGAGCTCTTTTTCACCCATATAATTTAATATAGCCTTTTCAAGTGCAATATCTTCCGCTGCTACCACTGCTTTGCCAACACGTTCAACAATTCTTCCGGCAAATAATTCAATTTCTTTTTTTAAAGAAATTTCATCATCACCATACCCGCTTAAACGTAAACGTACCTGCCCAAGTTTAGGTAAGTACGCTAATTTTATATAAGGTGGCAAAGAGTTCTCAATATCAGCTATTTTTTCTGCGAGATACGATTCCCCTTCACCGACTGTCAGAATAGTTTTATGAATGATAAAAGGAAGGCTAAACGTCGCTTTAAGCTTCGGGATTACTGACTCTTCCACCATGTACATCATCTCGTGAGGTACACCCGGCATGGACATGTATACTTTACTCTGATAGTTAAACCACATACCAGGGGCTGTTCCGTTCGCATTCAATATTACTTCGCAGTTTTCAGGGACGAGGGCCTGCTGTTTATTTACATCCAATAAGGCTTCTGATACACCGCGCAAGCGCCTGAAAATTTTTTCTACATTTTGCAGAGCCTCTTCATTTTCAACTAAGCCAACGCCGAAATATTCTGCCAATGTTTTTTTGGTAATATCGTCCTTTGTGGGTCCAAGGCCACCTGTAATCAAAATAACATCTGCTCTTTGGTGAGCTTCTGCTAATGCATCAAGAATATGTTTTTTATCGTCAGATACGGAAGATATTTGCTTTACATGAATTCCGATGGCATTCAGTTTCTGTGCTATAAATGCAGAGTTAGTGTCGACGACTTGTCCTATTAATATTTCATCGCCAATTGTGATTATTTCAGCTAACATTCCGCAAAGTAAGCGTTTTTTATTGATTAGGAGTGTAGTATTGATTACTGGTATAATCACTTCTTTTGGTCAGTTTCAAATCCTGTAGTATAGCAGCCTTTACACGCAAGGTTACATTATAGGATTTATAATACCCAAAAGGCAGCCATTGCATAGACAAATCCCAGCAATGCAAGTCACGATAAATGCCAAAAGAAGTGGCGCTGCTTAATTTGCCCTGACGAAGGTCATAGTTGGTTGTATACTGTACTTTCCATTTGGGTGTGACATTTAAATCACCACTCAACTGAACCGTGTTGGTCACATAGGTGGACGTATAAGAATTATTGAAGTTAAAGCTATAATTAACCGATACGTTCCAGGGGATATTGAAATCTACATAGGCGCTGGGATCACTGTTAAGCAAAGCAAGCTTAGCGGCTTGTTCCGGGTTCATATTTTGTAAGGTATTGCCAGGGGTCGGTGTTGCGGTCGTCTTTGGTTTAAAAACCGCCGGATTTAAACTTGCGCTTGCAGAAACATTAAACGATGTTAAAGTTGGGAACTTCCCATCCTGGAAGGTATACCGATTGATAGGAACCTTATATTTAACAATCGTATTATTTCCAATTGAATCGCGTACCTGGGTTACATATGGGTCCAGGCTGCCGCCAATGGAAACGTTTAGCTTTTGTTTAAAAAGCGCCGTGTGTCCCGAGAAAGATACAGCCGATAGCTTAAATGAGTCTGCAGCAAAATTGTAAAAAGTAGAAATGTTGAAGCCATCCAGAATTTTTATTTTTCTGTCAGTTCCGGAGGTATCTGTACTCTTTGCCCGCATCTTGGCTTCAATATTATTGTCAATAGTCAGGCCCAAACCCGCCGTTTTCCCTGTTGACGGCCCTCCGTAAACCGCGTTTTGGAAAATGGAGTATTTCTGGTAGCTGATAGGGTAAGGTATCGTCGCAGAACTGATTGCATATTGATAATAACCGAACGAGGGGTCTGAAAAATCCGGGTGATAGCTGAAACTCAATGAAGGTGTTGCTACATACCGGATAGCCATTAGATTACTGTTCTTAAAGCTGAGCGTACTGTAAATTTTTGTAGATAAAGAAGCTCCCACATTGTACTGACCGGCTCTTTTAAAACCACTAAGCGTGTCAAAAACCAATGAGTCGTGACCAGGGACGCTCCCTCTGGCAAAATGTTCCTTATAATGCTGAAAATACCACCATTCCTGGTAATTGATGCTAGCACTAAACTGGAAATACTTTAATAAATTCTGATTGAAGCCAATGGGAATATTATGCTGAAACCCATTTTGAAGACGTTTTGTCAGCGTCTCGCTTTTAAATAACTCAGCCTCTGGTACAGCAGTAACCTTGTTGGTACCTTGCAGGCTATACCCTACGGTGATCTTTTGATACCACTTTTGTGTTCCTACCCTCTCCTTCGAATCAAAAGGACTTATAGTAGACATATTAAAATTGAACGTGGGCAGCTCCAGTGTTACCGTTTTGTTAACCAAATCCTGGCTGTGAGAAAGATTGGCTGTGAAGTTGAATGGCGTACCTGCCCATGTTTTGCCATAAGCAATACTCGAACGTAAGCTGCTCGAAGTAAGATTGTTCATGTTATACCCTTCTGTTGCCGGGTTATTTTTAAAAAACCCCGACGTACCTGCATTAACCGATGCACTAAAAGTAGTGCCGGGATGGGCATTAGGGTTTTCACTATGAGACCAGTCAATATGGAAGTCTTTACTCGGAGGATCACCAGGTAATCCGTAGTTTGTTGAACTGTAGCTTAATGACAACGAACCAGAATACTTATAACGATTTAAGTACCGTGCAGTGGTATTTACCTCATAAGAACCTTTTGAATAAAGTGTACCGGTGTTTGTCAAATCAATATAGTCATTGAGAGCAATATAATAACCGAAGTTTCTTAAATAAAAACCCAGCCGCTGATCTTCACCAAATGTTGGAATGATTACACCGGACGATCTTGCATCCGGTTTAGGAAAAAATCCAAATGGAATAGCTAATGGTAAAGGGATCCCCTCAATTTCAAGAAAAGCGGGCCCTGATATAATCCTGTTTTTTTCTCCGATACCCTTGGTTATTACTATACCGAAATGCGTCTCGGGATAAGGCAGATCGCAGGTACTAAATATGATGTTGCGGTAGGCAGCTTCGGTTTCGTTCAATTTTTTAACCTGTCCGCCTGTAATAAAGTTGCCATCCTGCTCTGAAGATGCATTATATATTTTCCCTTTTTTTGTCTCGTAATGAAACAACAGGGAGTCGGAGGTCACCGGTTTATCTTTACCTTGTTTGGAAATTGGCCGCCCAATATATCGATGGGTAAGCGGGTCTATCCGGCCGCTGGAAAATATGATCTTATTCTTTTGATCGACCCTTATATAATCAGCATCAAGCTCAAAGTCTTCATAAGTTACACGCGCTCTGCCATACAAGTATAAAATCTGGTGCACATCGTCATATCGCGTCGAATCTTCTGCATGAGCTGTAACAATTGACTTTAAACCACCGTTCTTCTTTGTAGTATCATTTTGAGCTGCTGGTGCTTTTGCGCCTTTGGGCTGTTTTTTATTCCTGAGAAGCTTTTTATCGCGAATGGTATCCAGCTTTATAATAGTATCGGCAACCGGTTTATAGCTTCTATAGTTGTTAACCTTTGCGGATGCTTTTACGTTTACCGTTAAAATAATTACTAGCAGAAAAAACAGGCTTACGAATTTCAAAATCGAATATGAATAGTATTTTTGCAGGTATAGTTAACAGCGTTCAAAAATAATGAAAAATAAGGCATTGAAAAGATTGATTTACGGTTTATTGGCGTTTCTCATTTCGCTACCTCTATTCTCCTTTAGATCAGTTACTCCCATAAAGAATATCTCCACCGATAGTACATTTAAACTCCGGACTATCATTGTTGATGCTGGCCACGGTGTGCGTCCTGAGGGCGCGGTAGGACACTTTTCACCCGGCGCATCCGGTTCATATTCCCATGAGAGAGATGTAACGCTGTCCATTGCAAAAAAATTGCAGGTTGCAATAGAAAAAGAGCTTACGGGCGTGAAAGTAGTATTAACCCGTAAAACAGAGGAAGATGTATCATGGCAGCACCGTGCCGATATTGCCAATGAAAACAGAGGGGATCTATTTATATCCCTGCACTGTAATTCGCTGGCGCCAAGACGCATCAGAGAAGTTGTCGGTCATAAACATCATAAACCTGTTTACAGAAGTGTGGAAGTTCCCGACCGCTCCGGAAAAGGCGTATTAATGTTAGTGTACGGATTTCATCGTACCAAAGAAGAAGAAAATGCGATAAAGAATACCCAGATAGAAGAAGATGCGGACATGAATCAAACCAGCGCCGATGCTAATGACCCGCTGACGATGATTCTCATTAACGACTATAAAACTAAGTTCCGCAAACAAAGTATTCACCTTGCGAACCTTATAAATAACGAGTTTGTTGAGGACGGCAGACGAAGTGAAGGCATCCGCGAACAAGGTGTTCTAGTATTATGCCATAGTGCTATGCCTGCTGTATTGGTGGAAACGGGCTATATCAATAACCCCGACGATGAAGCATTCCTGAATTCAGAAAACGGCCAAAATGAGGTTGTTGATGCAATTATAAGGGCGTTAAAAAGCTACAAGGATGAGATAGAACAAGTAGCCAAATAATTATATTAGATTTGGGATGTAAGATTTGAGATATGAGACAGAGCGGCAAGAGGTAAATTCTGACAGTTTAGATTTCATTGCAATCGCCTCTATTTTATATCTCAAATCACATATCTCAAATCTCAAATCTATCATATGAAGATATCAAACGAAACCAAAATAGGTATACTAACGGCCCTGGGAATTACTGTCCTGATATTAACTTACAGCTATTTGCGTGGTAACGATGTTTTTTCCAGCACTAATAAATTTTATGCTATTTATGACAGTGTGGAAGGTCTTTCCGTATCTAAACCTGTCCTGGTGAATGGTTTCCCTATTGGCCGGGTTTCTAAAATGGATTTGAGGCCCGATGGTAAAACCATCGTTCAATTCAAGATAGAGCCTAAATACAATGTGCCTAATAATACACTCGCCAAACTGGTAAGTACTGATCTGTTGGGAACCAAAGCGATTGTATTTGAAATGGGCAACAGTAAAGTTTATGCTGAAGACCAGGATACTTTGAAAGCTGATGTTCAGGGTAGCCTTGCCCAAAGCCTGCAGCCAATACAAAAAAAAGCTGAACACCTGATTAATAAATTAGATTCCTCACTAGCAGCTGTCAATAAAATTCTGAATCCTGATTTTCAAAAAAATGTCGATCGTAGTTTTTTAAGTATTGCCAACTCACTTCAAACACTGGAAGGCACTACGAAGAAGCTTGATGCACTAGTTGCTTCGCAAAGCGGTCATATTAATAATATAATGGCTAATGCGGAGGATGTTTCGGGCAACCTAAAAACAAGCACGTCACATTTGAATGCCATTGCTTCCAATGCTGAAACTTTGAGCCATGATATGGCTAATGGTAATATCAAACAAACCCTTGATAACGCCAATAAAGCGGTTGCGGATCTACAGGCTGCGATAAGTAAGATTAATAATGGGCAAGGATCAGTGGGCTTATTATTAAATGATGATAAGTTGTATAAAAATTTGAACGACGCCTCAGCCAATCTAAATGCTTTATTTATCGACCTCAAGGCTCATCCAAAGCGATATGTGAGCTTCTCGGTATTTGGCGGGAAAAAGGATAAATGAGGATGATATGTGCAAATGAGAAAATGTGCAGATTATCTGGGCATTATCATTTGCACATCTGCATCAAAAAAATCATTCAATTATAAAAGTCTTCCCCTCAACAGCTAACTCCGTTTCGGGGAAAACGCTTATAGCTTCATCCAAAAGTTCCATCAATGTTTTATATCTGGCCGAGAAATGTCCTATCAATAGTTTTTTGGCATTAGTTTTCAACGCCACTTCCCCTGCTTGTAGTGCGGTTGTGTGAAAAGTGCTTTGTGCCCTGTCGAGCATACTATTTAAAAAAGTTGCCTCATGATATAAGAGATCAACATTGCTTATTTGTGCAAAATAGCTTTCGTCATAAATAGTATCCGAACAATAGGCATAGCTCTTCGGTTCTTTAGGGTTATTGGTGATTTCCCAATTCTTATAGACAGTACCATCCTGGGCGATATAATCCCCCCCCTTTTTTATCTCGGAGAATTGATTAATAGGGATATTCAGTTCAATTATCTTCTCTTTTATGATCTTTTTTAGGCGCTTCTTCTGCTTAAATAAAAATCCGGTGGTCGCTATCCTGTGATTGAGCGGAATAGTCTCGACAATGATATCGGTTGTATCCAATATTATTTCAGATTTATCGGCATGAGTAGCAATAAAATCAATCGGGTACTGCAAAGTTGTATCCGAATATTTTAACTGCAGATCGATGATTTCCTTTAGTTCAGCCGGTCCAAACAACTTTAGTGTTTTAACACGCCCGTTAAGGTGCATAGACGACAGCAAGCCAACCAGGCCCAGATAATGATCGCCATGAAGATGACTGATAAAAATATGATCGATACGACTGGCTTTTACATCAAAGCGCAGCATTTGCTGTTGCGTGCCTTCGCCGCAATCAATCAAATATAAACGATCATTAATGTTTAGTACCTGCGCCGACGGGTTTCTATTGTAGATTGGAGTTGCCGAACTGCTGCCCAGTATTGTTACCTCAAATTTCATATCAGGTAAACAACATTGGATGTTATTTTGCTTCTTTCTTTAACTGCTTTTCTACTTCTTCCATAAAAACAAGATCGATCGCTTCTTCGGTGGTCGGAACAATAGAAAGTACGGAGTCTAGCTGGGATATAGCGATCAAACGAGCTACGGCATCATTTAAGCCGGAAAGAATAAAAACACCTGATGCATTTTTACATAAACGGTGGCCAACTAATAAGCTGCTCAAACCTGATGAGTCAGCAAATTTTATCTGTGAAAGGTCCATGATGATATTTCTCTGCCCTTCAGTATTGATCAGAATCAATTCAGATTTTAGCTGTGGAGTTACCAACGAATTCAATTTGGATTCGTTCAACTTCAACAAAACATATTTATCGTGCTTATCAACAGTAAATTTCATCTTGTGTTAATTATGCTACTAAGATATAATTTTTTTACATACAATAAAAAATTACAAGGCCGTAAGGGCTTTATTTATTGCTCCTTCCACCCTGCTTAAAACTGAGTCATTGTCAGACTTAACAAAGTTCTCGCCTGTAATTTGTTCAAATAACTCAATATAACGATCTGATATTGAATTAACTATTTCTTTAGTCATAACCGGAACTACCTGGCCGTCTTTACCCTGGAAGCCGTTTTCAATCAGCCATCTTCTTACAAATTCTTTTGATAACTGCTTCTGGGGCTCATTAATCTTTTGGCGCTCTTCGTAACCTTCTTTGTAAAAATAGCGGGAAGAATCCGGTGTATGGATCTCGTCGATCAGGTAAATCTTGCCATCCGCTTTTCCAAATTCGTATTTGGTATCCACTAAAATCAAGCCCCTTTTTGCTGCTATTTCAGTTCCGCGCTGGTATAATGCATGTGTATATTTCTCTAACTGCGCGTAATCTTCAGCTGATACGATACCACGTTCAAGTATCTGTTCTTTAGATATATCCTCATCATGGCCAACAGACGCTTTAGTAGTCGGCGTAATGATCGGCGCAGGCAGTTTATCGTTTTCTTTCAGTCCTTCAGGTAAACTTACTCCACATACCTCTCTTTTTCCTGAACTATATTCACGCCATGCATGGCCGGCCAGATAGCCGCGAATAACCATTTCTACCTTAAAAGGGTCACAAATGCGACCGATAGTTACGCTCGGATCAGGAACTGAAACTACCCAATTAGGTACGATATCGCTGGTGTCATGCAAAAATTTGGCAGCGATTTGGTTCAACACCTGCCCTTTATAAGGAATTGGTTCAGGCAACACCACATCAAAAGCCGAGATGCGGTCGGTAACCACCATTGCCAGGTATTTATTATCTATAGTATAAACATCCCTAACTTTCCCCTTATAAAAGTTGGTCTGCTTTGGAAAATGAAAATGCGTCTCTTTTATTGCGTCCATTCTTGTTTTAGATTTGAGATGTGAGATTTGAGATGTGAGATTCATACAATCCCTGTCTCATATCTCACATCTAATATCTCATATCTGTTACTGTATATCCCCGTATGCCTCCAATATGCGTTTTACCAGCTTGTGGCGCACTACGTCTTCACCTGTCAGGTAGATCAGCTCTATGCCTTTGATGTCCGTCAAAATCCTCAATGCAGTATGTAAACCTGATTGTTGTTTTTTAGGCAAGTCGATCTGCGTCACGTCACCGGTAACAATAAACTTAGCTGATGGCCCCATACGTGTTAAAAACATCTTTAACTGCATATCGGTGGCGTTCTGTGCCTCATCCAATATCACAAAGCAATTATCGAGCGTACGACCGCGCATAAATGCCAGTGGCGCAATTTCTATGGTGCGATTCTCCAGGTAGACCTTCAGTTTTTCGGCCGGGATCATGTCATCCAACGCATCATACAAAGGTCTCAGATATGGATCGATTTTTTCCTTCAAATCACCAGGTAAAAACCCTAGGTTCTCCCCTGCCTCAACCGCCGGGCGTGTCAGGATAATACGTTTTATCTCTTTGTTCTTCAAAGCGCGAACCGCTAATGCAACAGCAGTATAGGTTTTACCGGTACCGGCCGGCCCGATGGCAAATAGGATATCATTTTTATCGATACCAGTGACCATTCGTTTCTGGTTGGCGGTTCTTGCTTTAACCAATATACCATTGGGGCCAAATACCAGCACCTCGCCTGTTGTCGATTTATCGTTTACGGATTCCGAAATAGGGTGAATCGTCGCTCTTGAACCTAAAATCCTTTCCAGGTCGGTAATGTTCAGGTTCTCAAACTTCTCGACATGATTGAGCAGGTGCGTGAATTTTTCGTCAAAAACTGCCAGTTCGTGATCGTCGCCTAAGACCTTTAACTCGTTACCTCTTGCAACTAATTTTAGCTTTGGGTACTGTTTTTTTATGATCTCGAAGTGGTCGTTATTTGGTCCCCACAGTACAGCAGGGTTCACATTATCTATAGATATTTTAAGTTCGTTCAACAGTAATGAATTTATAGTTGCAGAATTTTTTATGAATTAAAAATTGAATATTTGTAGCATCAAATGCTAGCACAAGATTAGCAATAAATATTTAAAAAATTAATGGCAATAATAACTTTAACTACTGATCTGGGCGACAAAGACATTTACCAGGCTGCACTTAAAGGAAGTATTTTAAAATTGTTGCCAGCGGTAAACATTGTAGACATAACTCACAGTGTAGCTGCCTTTAATGTACAACAGGCGGCTTTCATTTTAAAGAACAGTTTCTATTATTTCCCCGAACAAACTGTCCACCTGATAGGCATTGATACCGTTTATAATTCTGACACTAAGTACCTGGCGGTCAGCTATAAAAATCATTATTTTGTCGGGTCGGATAACGGAATATTTTCACTGATGTTCGATTCTGAACCGGACGAAATGGTAGAGATAAATATTATGCAGGACCTTAAATTTCTGCATTTCCCCCTGGCAGACATTTTCGTTAAAACAGCATGTCACCTGGCTGGCGGAGGCAAGTTGAGCGAGATCGGCTTACCTATCGCTGCCATGGAAAAGAAGATGAACCTGCAGCCTATTGTGGAAAAAAACATGATAAAGGGTGTGGTGATCTATATCGATTCATTCCAGAATGTGATCACCAATATTACCAAGGAGTTTTTCAATAAAGTGCAGCAGGGTCGTCAGTTCACTTTATCATTCAAGCGCAACGAAACGATTAATCACTTGAGCTGGCATTATAACGAGGTTCCTGAGGGCGAAAAGCTATGCCTGTTTGGAATAAGTGATCATTTGGAGATCGCCATAAACAAAGGCAATGCAAGCGGGTTATTAGGATTGAATTTAGGCGACAGCGTTATCATCAATTTTGAATAATTGCATATGAAAAAAATTTCCGGACTTTGCTTTCTGTGTTTATTTCCTGTATTTGTTTTTGCGCAAAAATCAAACTCCGACTCCTTAGCGTATCAGTTGCAAAGAGCTAAAATCAACCAGATGCTGGACCAGCGCCGGCAAAAGTTCGGACAGTACGACCAGAGCCTGAAAATGCATACCGGTATATTCGGACTGCAAACTAAAAAAGATATCCGGCGGTCGAATGATATTCTGATGGATATCGTTAAAACCGATGACGATATATTCCGCGAGCTTAAAATATTGATGGATTACCGTGTCTTCCAGCAGCAACAGGCGCAAACGCATTCTACAGAATCGGAGAATGTGACGCTGGCTTATATGAATACTATCAATCGGTTAAGAAGCCAGATAGATCAGCTAACACAGGAAGCCCAAAAAGAAAAAGCCCACCAGCAGAACGTGTTACGCACCCTGATCGGCGCCGTAGTTCTCCTATTTGTGTCAATTTTATATTTAATAACAAGAAAACGCGCAGTTAAGGCTTAATTTTGTGGCTTTTATAATCAGAAAATGGCAAGAGGAAGAAGTAGTCTGAATAGTGGTGGCAAGCAGGGAGAAGAGCTTCCTAAAACTAAACTAAGCAGGCAAACTTTAAAAAATGTTTCCAAACTTTTATCGTACGTACAGCCTTACCGGGGCAAATTCATAGCAGCTTTATTTTTTCTATTCTTATCCAGTTTGGTTGGGCTTGCGTTTCCATCTTTTTTAGGTGGCCTGATCGATGCTGCGCAGGGAAAACACACCAACAAATTTTTACCAGCTACTGTTCAGGGCATAGGTTTGCTGGCATTGATCGTCCTTTTCTCGCAGGCCTTTGTTTCTTTTTTCAGGATACTTTGGTTTGTGCAAATAGCAGAACGATCGCTGGCTGACATCAGACGCGATACTTATTTTAAGCTGATAACACTGCGAATGGACTTCTTTGCCAATCGCCGTGTAGGCGAATTGAATAGCCGTATCTCAGCCGATTTATCGCAAATACAAGATACATTAACCACCACACTTGCAGAAATAATCAGGCAGTTGGTATTACTGATCGGTGGTATCACTTTCCTGGCTATTGTATCCATCAAGCTAACATTGGCTTTGCTCGTAGTGTTGCCAGTATTAGTAGTAACCGCCGTACTTTTTGGACGGTTCATCAGAAAACTCTCAAGGAAGGCACAGGATAAACTCGCCGAATCAAATACGATTGTAGAAGAGACGTTGCAAGGCATTGCCAATGTTAAGGCCTTTGTAAATGAAGCCTATGAAGCCAGTCGCTATGGTAAAAATATTCGTGAAGTAGCAAACATCGCTATAAAAGGCGCTAAATACAGGGGACTGTTTGCATCATTCATCGTATTCGGCATGTTTGGGGCCATTGTAACTGTAATTGCTTATGGATGTTTATTAGTAAGCCACAATGAGCTAACCGTGGGCGAATTATTCAAATTTGCTCTGTATGCTGTTTTTGTCGGCAGCGCAATGGGGAGTTTCCCGGAACTATATGCCAACATACAGAAGTCTGTTGGTGCCAGTGAGCGCGTGTTGGAAATACTGGACGAAAAAGGCGAAGATGTTTCCATTGATCATGCTGAAAACGAGATCAAGCAAAAGATAGAAGGTAATATCGCCTTCGATAATGTCAACTTCCATTACCCATCACGCTCAGAAATTGAGGTATTGAAAGGCGTTTCCTTTGAAGCGCAAACCGGGCAAAAGGTCGCTATAGTCGGGCCTAGCGGTTCGGGTAAGTCCACCATGGCTTCGTTGATATTGCATTTTTACCACCCGCAAAGTGGAACTATCCTGTTTGATCATCAACCATCTGACAAATATAGTCTTACCGATATCCGCAACCAGGTGGCTATCGTACCGCAAGATGTAATGCTATTTGGCGGTACAATACAGGAAAATATTGCTTATGGGAAATTGAGCGCTACTAAAGAGGAAATCATACAAGCAGCCCAACGCGCTAATGCACATCATTTTATTACGTCCTTCCCGGAAGGATATGATACGGTTGTGGGTGAGCGTGGCGTAAAACTTTCAGGCGGACAAAGGCAACGTGTTGCTATTGCGCGTGCATTGTTAAAAAACCCATCAATTTTAATTTTGGACGAAGCGACCTCTTCCCTGGATTCTGAATCAGAGCGCCTGGTACAAGACGCTTTGGAAGAATTAATGAAGAACCGTACCTCTATTATTATAGCCCACCGCCTTTCAACTATCCGCGAGGCTGACAAGATCATTGTTCTTGAAAAAGGGAAAGTGATCGAAAGTGGGAACCATGAAGAACTGATCGGTAACGAAAATGGCCTGTATCGTTATCTGAGCCAGTTGCAGTTTGAGGTGTGATATTGTTTTAAGTTGGACGTAATACGTTGTACGTTTAAAATCACCTCAATAAATAGTAATTTGCAAATCAAAAACGTAGCACGTAAAACGTATTACGTATAACCTAACGAATGAAACTGACTATACACGGCGCGGCCCGGCAGGTGACAGGAAGCATGCACCTGCTCGAGGTTGACCAATATAAAATACTGATAGATTGCGGACTGGATTATGAAAAAGACCGCAGCGTTCAATCGAATGAGAATTTTCCTTTCGACCCGTCAGAAATTGATGTGGTTGTTCTGACCCACGCACATATAGATCATTCAGGCAATTTGCCTACCCTGATCAGAATGGGTTTTGATGGGCAGGTACTATGTACCCCCGCTACTGCCGACCTGACTGAACTGTTGTTGCTTGACTCAGTGAATATTTTCATGGGAAAGATCAACAAAAGCCGCAAGCATAACCGCAAAAAACATCAACATCCTGCCCAGCAGCCGCTATATTTGCAAAAGCATGTGATGGATACTATGGAACGGGTGGTAACTATAGGTTTTAACCGTTCATTTCGTATAAATGGAAACATTGAGTTGACTTTTATACCTGTTGGACACTTGTTAGGCGCCGCCGCTGCCGTATTTAAGATAAATGACCATGGTGAAGAGAAAACTATAGCGTTTACAGGCGATATAGGCCGCAAAAATTATCCTGTGCTTGATGATCCGCAGGATTTACCACATGTGGATTATTTGGTCACAGAATCAACCTATGGCGGTCGGATGCATACGAAAGATAAAACGGTTGAACAGGCATTAATCGAGACTATTGAAAAGGCCTGTATAAAAGAACAGGGGCGGTTGATTATCCCGGCTTTTAGTATCGGTCGTACCCAGTCGCTGGTTTACTCACTGAATAAAATCTTCACCAAAGGGCTTTTGCCGCCGGTAAAGGTATTTGTGGACAGCCCGATGGCTGTTGCTGCCACCGAGATATTCCGTAAGCACCACAGCCTTGTAAATGAGGAGGCCAGGGAATTTTATCAAACTAAAGGTGATGAGTTTGAATTTGATAACCTGGTATACATAGAAAGCTTGCAGGACAGCCGGCAGATATCCAATTATTTTGAGCCTTGCATTATTATTTCATCGGCAGGAATGTTGGAGGGCGGACGTATTCAGGATCATTTGTATGAGAATATCCAGAATTATTATTGTACTATCCTGTTTATCGGATACTGTGCTAAGGGAACTTTAGGGCATCGCTTACTTCGCGGCGATCCTATTGTTCATATTAAGGATCGTGAGCTTTCTGTTTATGCTACGATAAGGCAAACTGACGTTTTAAGCGCCCATGGCGACCATGAAGACCTGATGAATGTTGCCCGGCAACAGCATAAGGACAAGTTGAGAACCATCTTCCTGGTGCATGGCGAGGAAGCGAGTATGCAGGCTCTAGCTGAAGCTTTGGAAGAAGAAGGCTTTCCGGTGTCGATTCCGGAAAAGGATGTGACTTATAGCCTGTAAATTATTTCGTTAATAGTGAATTTATACATGGGAGTTATGATTCATGATTCCATATAGAGATTTTGCGATAACGTCGATCTGTATATTTCAGAAAATGTATTTCCATCTTTTCAATGGTATGCAGCTTCATTTTACGATTAAAATAACCGGATATATATCCATCGTATTCTCGTGAGCTTGTAATGCTTAATTTACCATCTGCTTTTTTTGTTATTGCAAAAGTCACCGAGCGGACCGGAGCACTTAAACTGGCAACTTATTCCTTACGGTTGCGGTTTTCTTTACAAACGCTGGCCGGATGAGCCAACTGTTCTTATTTCGTGTCCTGACTAACAGCCAGTAAAAAAAGAAAGTCGTTGTTGCTACTATTATCAAATTTATGCCCCATTCAGGAAATTTTCCTTTCAGGTCGATCAAAAGACCATCAGCACCCAGATTTCCGAAACCAAATAATGCAGGTATTCTATACGAATAATAACAAGATACACCGGCGGCAGCAAAAAAGCCGGAAAGTTTTGGTTCATACTTTTGTTCAGTGTTTGCCAATAACAAACCATAAATTGTCAACGACACCAATAAGGCGAAAAATGGTATTTCATAAGTCATGAATAGCTCGTGCAAGCTGCCTGTGAATCGATTGTCCGGAACATGAAACCACCCCCATATAAAACCTGGCAAGCCACCAGTGGTAAGAAATCCGCTCATACGGAACCATAAATTCTTTTTTGAAGCTTCTGGACGAATGTTCGGCGTTGAATCCGGACATGGAACCATGCAATTTGCACATTCGGAACAATGCGCGTTAGGTAAACTTGTAAGTATATTGCCACCATATAGTTTTTCAACTGGATGAATCGGACATAGGCCCGAACACCACGCACTTTTCCATTCATAAAAAAAACCTAAAATGCCCCCGGCTAAAACCATTGTGATAATCAATACCGCGGTTGCCGGTCCATTTGTATTAAATACAGCGTGGCGAAGTGGCACTATAACATATAACGCAACTATCGCGATCAAACTAAATACACCCGATTGTTTGGGAGTTAACTTTTTCTTTTTCGATAAACCAAAACGTCTTGGCAGAAGATTAGTCGTAGCCAAGGGACACACGTTTCTCCACAATCCGGTGCTGACTACCAGCAATGCAGGGGCAACGGGAATTAAGATATTCCAGAAGAGCATTATCCCTAAAGCGGGAAAAAACAATAAACAAGATAAAATAACAACGCCAATCAGCCAAAATAAGGCTTGAACAATTCGCCAGATTAATAGAGTGCGGGGTGGTAAGTGACGATATACTTTTAACTCGGGCATATATTTCTGCGCGCAAAATATCAGATAATTGACACAGCAAAAATGATTTGGGTCACTAAAAATGATTTTATACGATTCACCCTACTGATAGTACTCACAACACTATTTAAACAAAAAACCC
Organism: Mucilaginibacter tolerans; assembly: GCF_030519375.1. Taxonomy (GTDB): domain Bacteria; phylum Bacteroidota; class Bacteroidia; order Sphingobacteriales; family Sphingobacteriaceae; genus Mucilaginibacter. The sequence goes on from NZ_JAUMKB010000002.1 coordinate 374,396, forward strand.
AGCCAAACTGACCGGGTCTTTAAATCGTACAGAAGAAGGGATTCAAACCCTTTTATCTTACTTCTTAAAATGCTCTATTATCAAACTTGCCAGTTCCACCCCTATTCTTTCCTGGGCTTCGTTGGTAGCGGCGCCGATATGCGGTGTCAATGATATTTTAGGGTGCTTTAATATTTCTTCACGTGGGGTTGGTTCGTTGTCGAATACATCCAGTGCAGCAAATGAAACCTGTCCGCTGTTCAAGGCGTCTATCAAAGCCAGTTCGTCGATCAAACCACCGCGGGAACAGTTTACTAAGCCCACGCCTTTTTTAGTTTGAGCAAGCTCAGCAGCACCCAATAGGGCTTTATCTACAAATGGAGTATGCAGAGTGATAAAATCTGCTGTTTTTATGATCTCCTCTAGCGTCGCAGTCTTTACAGATGCTTTGACGACTGTACCGCCGCCCAATACTACCTCAACTTCAGGGTTGAACGGATAAAGGTCATATGCCAGCACATCCATTCCTACACCGATAGCAATTTTTGCCACCTCACGACCAATACGGCCAAAACCAACAATACCCAAAGTCTTACCGCGAAGCTCGATGCCTTTTGCATAAGCTTTTTTCAGGTCATTAAATTTGGTGCTGCCTTCAACCGGCATTTTACGGTTGCTATCAGGCAAAAAACGAACACAGCCGAATAATTGTCCAAATACCAATTCTGCAACGGATAAAGAAGATGATGCAGGCGTGTTATAGACGCCAATGCCTTTTTCTTTAGCATAATCTACATCGATATTATCCACACCTACCCCACCGCGACCGATCAGTTTCAGGTTAGGGCATGCGTCGATTAATGCTTTGCGCACTTTGGTAGCGCTGCGCACGGTGATGGCATCATAAGCCTGCAATTTCACAGGCAGTTCATCCTGTGGTATGTTATTAGTATCTACTTCAAATCCGGCATCTTCCAGCATTTTCTTGCCAATCGGATCGATACCATCGTTAGCTAATATTTTGATCATTTTTTTAGTCATTTGTCATTATGTCATTAGTCATTGGCCCCATCAAAAATGATTAGTGACCAATGACTGATGACCAAATAAATTATTTATTCTTCTCCTGGAATTCCTGCATTGCATCGATCAACACATGTACGCTGGTTATCGGTAATGCATTATAAATTGATGCCCTGAAACCGCCTACACTCCTATGGCCTTTAATGCCCACAATTCCTTTTTCTTCGCAATATTTAAGGAACGGTTTTTCGTGTTCTGGATTTTCAACCACAAAACAAACGTTCATGTGTGAACGGTCTTCAGGAACACAAACCGGCTTGAACAATGGGTTACGGTCAATTTCAGTATACAAAGCTTTTGCTTTCGCTTCATTTTCTTTTTGAATAGCCTCAACACCACCTTTGGATTTTAACCACCGCAGCGTCAGCATCGATACCAAAATGGCAAAGCAAGGCGGGGTGTTGTACATCGATCCACCTTCAATTTGAGTTTGGTAATTGAACATTGCAGGTATCTTACGGCCTGTTTTACCTAATATCGAATCTTTTACGATCACCAGAGTAACACCCGCAGGACCCATATTCTTTTGCGCACCTGCGTAGATCAAACCAAAATCAGCCACATTTATTTTACGGCTGAAAATGTCTGACGACATATCACACACCATTGGTATGGGCGATTTGAAGAATTCCTGCAACTGTGTACCATAAATGGTATTGTTTGACGTAATATGGAAATAAGCAGCGTCAGCAGGAATAGTAAAATCCTTAGGAATATAAGTGTAGTTGCTTTCTTTAGAGGTAGCTACTACTATAGTTTCTCCAAAATATTTTGCTTCTTTGATTGCCTTGCTGGCCCATACGCCTGAATCCAGATAAGCAGCTTTACCGCCTTCAGGTAGTAAGTTATACGGTGCTAAAGCGAACTGCGTGCTTGCACCGCCCTGTAAAAATAATACCGAATAACCTTCGGGAACTTCAAAAAGTTCTTTCACCAGCTTTACAGCCTCATCCAAAACAGCCTCGAATTCAGCCGAACGGTGCGATATTTCTAATATCGACAATCCTGTTCCATTGAAATCTAACACTGCCTCTGCGGCTTGTTTAAATACCTCATGTGGTAAAATGCCTGGTCCGGCACCGAAATTGTGTTTCATATTATTTTTTTGATTTAAAATAACTTACTGGCATAATTGCCAACTTTATATTTGGTAGGCGCAAAGTTAATAAACTTGATAATGATCGAAGAGTTTATTTGCAATTTTTTTATCATAATTACAAATCTGATCAACGCTCTAAATTTAAATAATATTAAAAAATCAATTTTAACTTAGTATTAAGTGAATTGATTGCAATAATGATAATTTATAGCGGATTTTTTAAATTTTTGATAGCCTGAAGCTGATCGGCGGCTGAGAAAACTGAGTTACCGGCGACAAAAACATTTGCTCCTGCCTCAACTAGTTGCTTCACATTTTGCTCTCCAACGCCGCCGTCTACCTCAATATACAGGTTTGGATTACGCGACGAACTTAAAGCATTCAGATCATGAAGTTTTTTATAGGTATTTGCTATGAACTTTTGTCCGCCGAAACCGGGATTTACAGACATGATCAATACAAGGTCCAGGTCAGCAATAATATCATCTAAAAATGCAACAGGCGTATGCGGGTTTAACGCTACTCCGGCGCGGCATCCTAATTCTTTGATGCCTTGTATGGTACGATGCAAATGTGTACAAGCTTCAAAATGAACCGTAATCCCATTAGCCCCCTTTTCCGCGAATTCTTTAATATAACGATCGGGGTCAACAATCATTAAATGAACGTCCAAAGGCTTTTTAGCGTGCTTTTTCACTGCTTCCATCACTGGAAAGCCGAAAGAAATATTGGGTACAAACATACCGTCCATTACATCCACGTGAATCCAGTCGGCTTCGCTCCTGTTCAGCATTTCAATGTCGCGCTGAAGGTTGCCAAAATCAGATGCTAAAATGGAAGGTGCTACAAGATGGTTCATGGGTCGAATATAGCGATTACTAATAAGTCATACAGAAATTTTGTACAACTAAGGAAGGATTTTGACACTGCTACGAATACCTTAAATAATCCTAATCACAGTTTTGTAGCAGATCATAATACTTTTTCATTAATGCTACATCATAATCGACAAGTGAGTTATAAGCTTCAGAAACAAGCTCATTCAAAACAGGAATAGCGACATGGCTGCTATTATTGGGTATTGATTCTGATTGTTGTATCAACTGTTTAACACGCATGATTTCATAAAGCAACAGTTTGGTCAAATCGTCCTCCTTATTTTGCAAAACAGATGCCTTTCCATCAAGCAAACTTAATGAGTCAATGTTAATGGGACTTAGGTTATCGTTGGGATCGGATAAAGGATCAATGCGCATCTCATTCACTATAAGTTTAAAAAAAATGTTTTGTTTTCGAAAAGTGAAAAAAAATTTCATAAAAAAAGCCCCCGTTTCCGGAGGCCTTATAGTAACTTGATTATTAAATTATTGTGCTTTCTCTGGTTTCGGCAACAAGGCTTTTCTCGAAAGCTTTAATTTACCCTGCTTATCGATATCCAGCAGTTTAACACGTACTTCATCACCTATTTTAAAGATACCATCCATCGTTTCGAAACGTTTATGGTCAATCTCTGAAATGTGCAGCAAGCCGTCTTTGCCAGGCATGATCTCAACAAATGCACCAAAAGGCATTATTGATTTCACCTTACCTTCGTAGACCTCGCCAACTTCAGGTTTCGCGGCTATAGCTCTGATGCGTGAAACGGCAGCATCAATAGAAGCTTTGTTTGCAGCAAATATCTGAACGATACCCTGGTTGTCTTTTTCTTCGATCGAGATAGTAGCACCGGTTTCACGCTGCATTTCCTGTATGATCTTACCACCCGGCCCTATAACAGCGCCAATATATTCTTTATCGATCTTTATAACAATAATACGTGGTGCATGCGGTTTGTAGTCTTCACGCGGCTCGCTTAACGTCTTTTTGATCTCGTTTAGGATGTGCAGACGACCTTCTTTAGCCTGATCCAAAGCTTTTGTTAAAACTTCGTACGATAAGCCATTGATCTTCAGGTCCATTTGACATGCAACAATACCATTTTCAGTACCTGTTACTTTAAAGTCCATATCACCTAAATGGTCTTCATCACCTAAAATATCAGACAAGATCGCATATTTGGTTCCCATTTCATTGGTAATCAAACCCATTGCGATACCTGTTACCGGAGCTTTGATCTTAACACCTGCATCCATCAGCGCCAGAGTACCGGCACATACTGTAGCCATTGAAGATGACCCATTTGATTCCAAAATATCAGATACAATGCGGATAGTGTATGGATTTTCATCCTCTGGTGGCAGTACTTGTTTCAATGAACGCATTGCCAGGTTGCCGTGACCGATTTCTCTACGGCCTGCTCCCCTGTTCGGACGAACTTCGCCGGTTGAGAAACCAGGGAAATTATAGTGAAGAATGAATTTCTGATAGCCATTGATAAATGCACCATCGATCATTTGCTCATCTTCTTTAGAACCCAAAGTTACGGTAGTCAATGATTGTGTTTCACCACGAGTAAAGACTGCCGATCCGTGTGCTGAAGGAAGATAACCTACTTCGCTCCATATCGGGCGGATTTGTGTAGTCGTACGGCCATCCAAACGTTTACCTTCATCCAGTACGAGGTTACGGATAGCATCATACTCTACATCGTGATAATATTTTTTAGCAAGAAACAAAGTAACATCGTCAATCTCGCCTAAAGTTTCAATATAGGTATCACGAACTTCTTTAAATTTAACTGCGCGCTCATCTTTTGCAGAAGCAGAAGAAGCGATAGCATACACTTGTTCATAAGTAGCAGCATAGATCGCTTTCTTTAGTTCTTCATTATGGTCTTCGTGGCTATAAACACGTTTTTCGGTTTTACCAACGGCAATGGTCAATTCCCTTTGAATCAAACATTGGATTTTGATTGCTTCATGCGCGAATTTGATGGCTTCGATCATCTCAGCTTCCTGGATCTCCTTAGCTTCACCCTCAACCATGTTGATGTCAAACTCAGAGCCAGCTACGATAAATTCTAAAGTAGCAGTTTCCAATTGACTTAATGTTGGATTGATAACTAATTTACCGTCAATTTTAGCTACACGAACCTCTGAAATAGGGCCGTTAAAAGGAATATCAGAGACAGCTAAAGCTGCTGACGCAGCTAAGCCCGCCAAACAGTCAGGCATAATTTCTTTATCAGCAGAAATTAAGCTGATCATTACCTGGGTATCTGCGTGATAATCTTCTGGAAATAAAGGACGCAAAGCGCGGTCAACCAAACGTGAGATCAATACCTCATAATCTGATAATCTTGCTTCACGACGTAAAAAACCACCCGGGATGCGGCCAGTGGCAGCATATTTCTCCTGGTAGTCAACTGATAAGGGTAGAAAATCAACTCCTTCTTTTGCTTCGGGCGAAGAGACGACCGTGGCCAGCAACATCGTATCTCCCATTTTTACAACAACAGACCCATCAGCCTGTTTGGCCAGTTTTCCGGTTTCGATCTCTATGGTGCGTCCGTCACCCAAATCGATAACCTTTTTAATTACATTTAAACTCATCTTGTTTTTGTTGTGGTGTGCTTTTCATCTTCAGAACACACCGATTTTTATTTTGTGTATAATTGTTTGCAAAAGTAAAAAAGCCACCCGAATTTGGATGGCTTTTTAAGAAATTCAGGAAAGATTTATTTGATGATATCACGCAGCTGTAAAGCTTTGATGATGGCACGGTATCTTTCAATGTCTTTGTTATACAGGTAAGCCAATAATGCACGGCGTTTACCTACTAGTTTTTGCAGCGAAAGCTGAGTTGAAAAATCTTTTTTATTGTTTTTCAAATGTCCTGTCAAATGCGCAATACGGGTTGTAAATAATGCGATCTGTCCTTCAGCCGAACCTGTATCGGTTGCGCTTTTGCCATGTTTTGCAAAGATCTCTGTCTTTGCTTCTTTACTTAAATACATTACTTGAATAATATTAAAGCGTTAATACTTTTGTTAATTGAGGTGCAAAGGTAATGTATGTTTTTGGATAAATGAAATAAATATTTAACAATAGTTGTTTGGGTTAAGTGGTTGATTTAGTGAGTGGTTATTTAAAATAAATTGAACTGTAGTTGCAATGTATTCTCGTTATCCTCTTCTTTTAAATTTGTCTTTACTTACCCACCCAACTTTTATAAATAGCAGCCTGCAGTTGATTAGGGCTGATCATAGGTGTTATTTTAAAGCTTTTTTCGCGCTTTTGGGCCAGCCCTATCGCTACCTCTTGTTTAACGCCGTCTTTTTCCGTTGTAATATTCAAGGTATCACCTTCCTTCTTACCTTCCATTGCCTTTTTAAATGCCTCTGGCGATGCAGGAATGCCGTCAATTGTTAAAACCTTTGTTCGGCTACGGATGCCTTTATTCCAAGCGGGCGACTGAAAGTCTACGTTTATTATACGCATCGTGTCGCGCAGCATTCGCATATTAAGACCGCTCCAGGTAGTTGATACCGTGGTGGTTGCCGTATCAATATTCAATCCGCCATAAGCAAAATATTTAGGATAATCCGGCGGTTTAACTGTAGATGCATACTCAAATAATTCAGGCAATGGTGTACCTGCTATTTTTTCGCATTCCATTTTAAATTCCATTTCAGTAAAGCCGCGTTTTAATTGCTTATAATATTTATAGTAAAGCAGGCGCATTACATCATCCAGCGTTTTTTTATTTTGCGTGACATGGCGTATACTAAAATCAAGCATTAAACCAAGAATAGGGCCCTTATCGTAGTATGAAATAGTTTTATTAAAATCATCGTTCACACGTCCGTTCGGCCCATCGTTCCATGTAAAATAGCTGGCCTGTGTAGCTGATTGATATAAATGTCCTGGCTTATTTTCATAATTTTTCAGGTTAGTCTGAAAATCAGCAAACATATCTTCGGGTGTCATGATGCCTGCACGGCGGGTAATGAGGTATTCATAATAAACCGTAAAACCTTCGCTCACCCAAAGCATATTGGTATGATTTTCTTTTGAATAATCAAATGGACCAAGCTCTACCGGCCTGATACGCTTTACATTATAATTGTGAAAATATTCATGTGCAATAAAATTATAAAGCTTCTTGAGCGCATCAGGCGTATTAAATCCTTCCCCTCCGCTAAAACTTAACGATGAGGAGTTTAAATGCTCAATCCCCCCACCACCAGCGCCGATAGAAAGGAATGTATAATGAGTGTACGGGACATCGCCGATTATATCGCTGCCCGTTTGAACTATCTTTTTAAGATTGTCCATAAAACCCTGTCTGTCAAACGCAGGTAGCTTATATCCAATAAAATTATGCGGCTTGTTCCTGACAGTAAATGGCGGAAGAATTTCCAGTTCACCCATTAGAAACGGGCTATCGTACAATGCATCAAAATCATCCGCTTTAAATGTATGATATTTACCAGGTATAGTATCCAGGCCCGTTGCCACCAGACTGCTCCACTTACTATAGGGTTTCATTTGTATGGTAACAGGATGGCGCAATTCCTGGTCAAGGTACATAAACAACCCGCCTGGGGTTATATAGCCTCGTGTTTCATCGAGGTATACATTACCTACAAAGGGTACTGTTGCCTTAACATCATAACTTATCTTCACAGGAGCATTGTTGCTATAAACGCGCCAGGTAGTTTTTGAAGGCTGCTCCCACTTTACTGCTGCTCCTTTGGCGTCAACAGCTGAAAAGTTTTGTACTGCCCCGGCAAAATCTATTAACTGATAATAACCTGGTGTCCAAACACACATTTTATAATCTAGCACCTTGCCTGCACTGGTACTGGTAAGTTCTACGTGGTACAAATGCTCCGGAGCTCTTTCCATGCTGACAGTATATCGCATATTTACTGGTTTTTGCTGTCCGGAAGCAACAACTGAAAACAAAAAAAATGGCAGTAGCAGCGTATATAATGTTTTCATTCAAACAATGGTTTTTCCGAAGTTAGCAAACAAATTATTATTGTACAAAGCATGGTTTACAGGGCTTAATACGTCGGCCCGGATTGTTTTTAATTTCAGTTAATCTGATTAACTTTCCAACCTTTCAACTTTGCATTCTACAATCAATGGCAACACAACAGTACTCCACCTTCGAAACAGAATTCCGCGTAAGGCCCGATGATATCGACATGTTTCAGCATGTGCATAATAGTAAATATTTCGACTACGTACTGGCTGCGCGATATGATCAGATGGAACGCTGTTACGGTATGGCCATGGAAAAGTTTATGGAGCGGGGCTTTGGCTGGGTGGTGCGCACAGCCCATGTAGAATATAAACGCGCCTTAACGATGGGCGACTACTTCGTCGTTAAAACCGGCATTGATAGCATAGATGATAAAGGCTGCCGTGTAAAATTTTCGATCACCAACAAAGCAACGGGTAAAGTTTGCTGCGACGGCTGGTTTGATTATACGATGATCGATATGCAAAACGGCAGATCAGCTAAAATACCACAGGATATTATGGAGCAATATTTGATTTGATTAACAGACTCGGTCCACGATCTGGCGGATAGATTTTTTTTAATGCCTTATATTTCCTTCAATCAATTCTCCATAAAACTCACCTACATTCATTCCGGCAGCCCTCACCTGTTGTGGGATCAGACTATTAGCCGATTGCCCTGGTGTGGTATTAATTTCAATGAAATAAAACTCTTCGGCTCCTTCCAGTAAAATAAAATCAATACGCACCATGCCCTTGCAATTCAATCTCAGATATACTTCCGTTACGATTTCTGCAATTTTTTCGTTTTGCTCATGAGTTAGATTTCCCGGGGTGATTTCCTTGCTTACGCCCGGAGTATACTTGGCTTCGTAATCAAAAAACTCTTTTGAGCTGATAATCTCAGTAGCCGGTAACACTTTTATTTTTCCATGTAGGCGTGCGATACCAATACTAAATTCGCGGCCCTTGATAAATTCCTCTACCAATATCTGATCATCTTCTGTAAAAGCCCTTTCAAATGCATCATGCAATCCTGCAGCATTTTGCACTTTGCTCATTCCAACGCTACTTCCGCCGTTGTTGGGCTTCACAAAAAGTGGGAATTTCAGCTTAGCAGCCACAGCCGATATATCATGTATGCCGCTTTTAAAAATCTGCACCGAACGAGCAATGTTTAATCCGTGGATACCATTGACAATAGCTTTAGTATATGCTTTGTTCATGGTAATGGCTGAGGTGGTGGCATCACAGGTATTATAAGGTATGCCCAGCATATCCAGGTAACCCTGAACTTTTCCATCCTCTCCCGGTGTGCCATGTATAGTGATAAAAGCAAAATCAAACTTTACTTTCTGACCATCTAAAGTGATAGTAAAATCATTTTTGTCAACAGGAAAATTGCCCTTATCTGAAGCATAAAACCAACTGTCGCGATTTATATAAATGGTATAAACATTATACTTATCCGCGTTTAGATTGGCTGCGATATTCTTTGCGCTGTTTACAGATACTTCGTATTCTCCGGTGAAACCTCCGGCTAAAAGGGCTATATTTTTACGAAACATTGTGGTCAAATTTGAATTCCGAAATTAATGATAAAGTCGGCGCAATCTAAATATTATATTTTTTAAATTGTTGTTACGCCGATTTTATTGCCTGATAAATGGCCCATATTTTATACTTATATTTAACCAAATAACGTTAACCATTTGATCCACTTTGAGGTATGAATCAGAAAATCGGCATTCCGAATTTCGAAATAAAGATTTATGTTTGATAGCTGGATCAGCACAGCACAACCCTGATAAATTCAAATGAGCAAATTTACAGCTTACTTAAAAACCAAATCATTCCGCAATACCATCATATCCGCTATTCTTGTTGTCATTGTTGTAACCTTAATAGCATTCTACAGCCTTAGCTATTATACGCGCCATGGCTCAGGTATTCTGGTCCCTAAAGTGATCAATATGCCGATAGATAGGGCACTCAATGTACTTAAAGATCAGGGATTTGGCGTAAGTATAGATTCCGTATATGTTTTGGATCAGGCACCTGGTACGGTGATAGAACAGGACCCCGATGCAGGAACTAACGTAAAAGAAGGTCGTATGATCTACTTGAAAATCGTAAAAAACCAGGCGCCCAACGTGGCTTTGCCTGATATAATAGATGCCCCTTATATTTCTGCTGAAGCAACGCTTTCTAACTATGGCTTAAAGATCGGTGACACAACCTATCAGCCCGATATTGCCCGTAACCATGTACTCCAGGTTAAATTTGCGGGTCAGGCTATACAGGCGGGAACCAAAATACCTAAAGGCTCAAAAGTCGATTTAGTATTAGGCGATGGGTCAGGCGCCAGCGAAGTAGAAATACCTGACCTGGTTAACCAGGATCTGGATGCTGCCAGGTTCGTGTTAAAGAACAGTGGATTGGCATTGGGTGTTATCACTTACCAGGGTACTATTACCGACTCAACTAACCTGGTTATCTTATCACAAGTTCCGGCCAAAACAGATTCAGTCACCAAAGTAAGCAACGGCACCCGCATTAACGTTACCGTTACGCAGGGCAAAAAAACACCATGACGGATATAGATGCTAAAGAAGTGTTTGTCCGCCTGCAAAATGGCGAACATTTGAACTTGCTTGATGTGCGCGGCGAAATGGAATACCATACTTTTAACATCGGAGGGAAGAATATCCCCCTACCCGGTCTACAGGAAAATATTGATGATTTGGAATGGAATAAAGACGATGAGATCATCGTTATCTGCAAAGTTGGCCTGCGAAGCGCTACGGCCAAATCAATTTTAGAGTTGAAAGGTTACAAAAATATCAGAAATTTGACCGGCGGTTTGGTCGCCTGGCAAAAAAATCAATCAAAATAATTTACCATTATACAATGGAAGAGCAAAAGAAATCAAGTTCTGTTAAAAAGTATATCATAGCGTTTGTTGTTATTATTATTCTCGCATTGGGAGGCACAGGTTTATTTTACTACTTAAAATATTTCGGTGCGAACGTAACCGACAAACAGGAATACCTCTACATACACACAGGTGCTAGTTACCAGGATGTATATAAAACCATCCGTGATGAAGGAATAGTTAAAGATTCAACGACATTTAACTGGGCTGCTCAAAATATGAAATATACTACCCGCGTTAAACCAGGCAGATACCATTTAGTAAGCGGCATGAGTAACCGTCGCCTTATCAATATGCTGGCGTCGGGAACTCAGGAGCCTGTCACCCTTAATTTTCATAATTTAAGATTGAAAGAGGAATTTGCAGGATTTGTATCTAAAAAGATCGAACCAGATTCAACTTCGATTATCCGTTTGTTAGATTCAACTGACTTCTTAAAACAATATGGCTTTACTCCTGATAACGTGTACGCCATGTTCATCCCTAATACCTATCAGGTATATTGGAACAATACGCCTGAGAAGTTTTTCAAGCGGATGTATGCCAATTACGAAAAGTTCTGGACACCTGAACGCAAGCAAAAGGCCGAAGCTATTGGCCTGTCTCCTATCCAGGTTTCAATATTGGCATCAATAACTGATGCAGAAGCTTTGCACGACGATGAGATGCCGACAATAGCCGGCTTGTACCTGAACCGCCTGAAAAAGGGCATGAAATTAGAATCAGATCCAACAGTAATTTTCGCCAAGCAGGATTTTACCATTAAACGCGTTTTGAATAAATACCTCTCGTTCGATTCACCTTATAACACTTATTTGCACACTGGTTTGCCTCCGGGCCCTATCATGATGCCGTCCGTAAATGCCTTAGACGCCGTACTTGACTTCAAAAAGACCGACTACATTTATATGTGCGCTAAAGCTGATTTTTCAGGTTATCATGCCTTTGCTACCAATGTGGCCGATCACTTGGTAAATGCCCATAGATTTCAGCAAGCCCTTAACGAACGCAATATCAAAAAGTAATGTTTGAGCATACCACTAAAGTTCGGGTAAGGTACGGTGAAACCGACCAGATGGGCTACATGTATTATGGCAATTACGCTGAATTTTATGAAGTGGGCCGTGTTGAGATGTTACGTAGCCTGGGTATGACCTACAGTGGTATGGAAGCTTCAGGAATTATGATGCCCGTGCTTGAAATGAAGTGTAAGTATATAAGACCTGCCTTATATGACGAAGAGATAAGCGTGAAAGTGATCATGGATAAAATGCCGGGCATAAGGATCCATTTCAAATATGAACTATATAATCCAGCCGGTGAACTGATTAATATCGGAGAAACGCTACTGGTGTTTGTCAACATGGACACAAATCGCCCCTGTATGCCTCCGCAGGAATTTATTGATAGATTGAAGCCATTTTTTAAGTAGATTTGACTTAAATGGAATGGTTGCACCGCTTTTTACGACGGTTTGTTTTTTACAGGTATCTTATTGAATGTACCAAGTATATTGCCTTTCCAGGGTTCAAGCCCATATCCCTTTATACCGTTGCCGTCTTCTTTTTTAGTGAAATAAAGCAAGGCAAACTGGCCAATCAGGCCTCGTCACTCGCTTATAATTTTATGCTGGCATTGTTTCCGGCAACGATTTTCTTATTCACATTGATCCCATACATCCCCATCAAACATTTCCAGGATAACTTGGTAGACATGATGGCCGGCGTAATGCCACGAAACGCATACCTGGCTTTTCAGGATGCTATTAAGGAGATCATCACGAAAAAGAGCGGTGGTTTAACGTCTTTTGGTTTCCTAACCACTATGTTTTTCGCTACAAATGGCGTTAACAGGCTGATACAGGCATTTAATAAGTCATCATTAGTAAAAGAAACCAGGAGTTATGTTCATAGGCGCTGGGTGGCTTTAGTGCTCACCATCATGATTTGCTGTTCAATGTTTGTTGCCGTGGGTATTATGATAGCCGGGCACAAGATATTGGTATTCTTACAGCATCATTTTTATAGCAAAGCCCACGGATGGTTTACAGCGATAGCGTTGCTGAAATGGGTAATAGTAGTTGCCATATTTTTTGTAACCGTATCACTTTTATACCGTTATGGCCCGGCTCACAAACAAAGGTGGAAGTTCCTGAGCCCGGGCTCTATATTGGCGACAAGCCTGGCGGTTCTGACTTCGCTTGGGTTTACTTTTTACATCAATAATTTTTCGTCTTATAATAAAATTTATGGCTCTATCGGCACGCTAATCGTGATCATGATATGGCTCTATTTGAACTCGCTGATTATACTGATCGGCTTCGAACTTAATGCCAGTATTGAGCTTTGCAAGCGAAGTATTAAGATCGTAAAACCCAAGTTCAATACTTTTCGAACGACAAAAACAGAGAAAACCAACCATTAAATATTTACAAGTCAGATACTTATTGATTTATTTAAAAAAACTTAACATCAAATTTGCCAATTCGACCCGGTTTTGTACTTTTGCCCCCGGAGAGATGGCAGAGTGGTCGATTGCGGCGGTCTTGAAAACCGTTGACTGTTAAAGGTCCGGGGGTTCGAATCCCTCTCTCTCCGCCGAATAAAATTAATGCCTCGCGAATGCGGGGTATTTTTATTTTATGGCCTTTCCCAACATCTCCTCCACGCCTTTTACAAAACAAATATTACTTCTCGATAGCTATAAGTTTATTTAACTTGTACAGCGAATTCTAAGCCCGTAATCGTCTAAATACAATCTCATGAAAAGATATAGCTATCTAATTCTACTCTTTATTTGTTTATTTAGCACCAATCTATTGGCGCAACAGGCTCTGCCTGATAGTAACTACGTTGTCAGAGGGTTTGCCATTGCTGCTCCGAAACCAAGTGGTCTGGAAGATTTTGTAAAATTTATTGATCAAGAACTAGCTCCCAGAAAGATAAACACATTGATTCTTCGGGTTGATTTTAATTATAGCTACAAGAGCCATCCTGAACTTCGCGATTCGGCATCATTGACTAAAGGGGACGTAAAGAAGATTGTTGAAGCATGCAAGAAGAACAACATTGCAATCATTCCGCAGATCAACCTGTTGGGGCACCAATCGTGGGCGCATAAGCTGAATAAGCTATTAGAGAAATATCCTGAATTTGATGAGACACCATGGGTAAAAATGCCGGCTACCGCTGCTGAATATAAATGGCCGAATGCTAATAATTTGTATTGCAAAAGCTATTGCCCGCTTCATCCGGGAGTGCATAAAATAGTGTTCGACCTGGTAGACGAGGCGATGGAGGTATTTGAAGCGAATGCATTTCATGCAGGCATGGACGAAGTATTTTACTTAGCCGACGATAAATGCCCACGCTGCGGTGGTCGTGATAAAGCGGTGATCTATGCCAATGAAGTGCAATTGATCCGTGATCATCTTGCCGAAAAAGGCAGAGAATTATGGATATGGGGCGACAGGTTGATCGACGGCCGTGCTACCGGTATTGGTATGTGGGCCGCGAGCTATAACGATACTTATCGAGCAGTGGATATGATACCCAGAGATGTCGTAATCTGCGACTGGCAGTATGACCGCGACAACCAAACTGCCGTATATTTTGCGCTGAAAGGATACCGCGTGGTAACCTGTGCCTGGAACCGTCCGCAGGTAGCTGTAAGCCAGGTAGAAGATCTTTATCGTTCACGCACTCTGTCTGTTACCCCAATGCGCAGCCGCTTTTATGGTATAGCCGAAACGGTATGGTCTCCATCCGTGCAGTTCCTGAAAGAATATTATAATAAGGACACCGCTCAATCTAAACAAAATACCCAAAGCAATGCTTTCAGAGCATTATTTGATAAGATGGGTGAGTTGGATCAACCCGCTGCAGCTAAATAAAACAGTATCTAATTAACAAACACCTCATCAACAAATACCCAGGATGGTTTTCCTTTTGCAGGATGCCATCCCGGCAATTTGTAAATAGGCTTTGCTATAAATTTTATACAGGTGATAGGCCCGCTTTCATGCAGTTTGCATACCAGGGGCTGTAAAATATCCGGATCACCTTTCTTTTGTAACTCAGTTGTTAATGAACCGATAGCCTTTAAATGCTGTATGTCTGTGCCACCCCATACTTCTACTTCAGTTGGCAAAAAAATCTGGCTGCCAATCATTTTCAGGCAGTTCAAAGTCAGCGTACGTGGTTTTATCGGGTTTTTAAAGTAAAGCATCAGCTCCATATCGGTTTGGGTTCCCAGCCATTTATTGTTACCGAAATTCATACCGCCCAGTTCGCCATCGGTTAAGGTTTTAGCCCCATCAGCCTGGTAGCGTTCGTTAACGGGTTTGATTAGGGAAATACTATCAGGCGCGAAAGTATTTTTATAAAAAGTATAGCTAACCACATCACTACCATACCAGCCAGCTTTATAAGCTTTGGCTTTAATAGTGGTGTTATCGGCAATCATAATACCTGGCTTGTATATAGCTGATTTAACACTGTCCGGGTCTTTCCCATCAGTGGTATATCGAATATCAACTCCTTTGATTGGGTTGGTAACAATCAATTGAACCGGCTTACTAAAAACAAATGCCGTGTTTTTTACTTGCGGTGGTATCAGTTTCATCGGCTTACCATCGTCTTTAAAACCTTCTATAAGTGTTACCTTTTTATTGGAATTTACGAACGCCTGTAGCTGTTTCACCGTAAGGCCAGTATTCCAAAGCACCACCTCTTTTAAATTTTTCAAGGTCTTTAACTGATCTAATGCCTGTGCACTCAATTTTGCCCCGGCGAGTGAAATCGAATGTAAATATTTCAGCGATGACAGGTCCTTTAAAGTATTCCCTGTAATATCTGAGAAATTGAGATTTAACGTGCGGAGATTTTCAAATTTGGCAATTGTTTTAAGGTCACCGTCCTTTACGGGCATTTTGTTCAGGTCGATTGATACAACTTGCTTTTTGATCCCACTTAATTCATCAAGCACTTTAACGTTGTAAGTAGTTTTATTATAAATATTTACAGCTAATGCAGGCGACTCTTTCGCCAATGCGTAAATAACACGATAATTATTATTGAGCTTTTTGATCTCTTTATCATCAGCAGCAGCGAAATCATAATGCTCTTCTGATGCTTCCGCAGGTTTCAGGAATATTACTGCAGCCATGCGTAATGAGTCGGTTGCAGGGAAATCGGTTACCTTCTTTTTGAAATCAGCATTCGCTTTGATCCATTGATACAGCACATTCATTTCAGCAGCCGTCAATTGTGGTTTGCCCGATGGAGGCATGTGCTTCTTCTCTTCTTCAGGCAAATGAATACGCTGCAGCAGCAAGCTCACTTGCGGCTGACCCGGTACAAATAGCTTTCCTGACTTCCCTCCTTTTAAAACTGATTTCTCATCGATTAGCATCAAGCCTCCCTTTAATTTATCAGGATTATGGCAGCTAATACATTTTGTCTCCAATATTGGCTGAATCACATCACGGTAAACCAATGCCTGATCGATAGGCACCAACGGACGTGAGCTTTTCATTACCGGGCCCAATACAAAATTATCTCCATGAGTAATATTTGCACCATAGTGACCTGCCATCATCAAAAAACAGACTGTAGCCACTGCCCCCGATTGTGCTGTACGTGGCTTGTACCATGAAGCATTTCGCAGCCAGTAAATGGCTGTAGATATAAATACGATACATACTCCAGACCATTTATGCCATTGCACGCTGTTGCTATCGTAACCCGGCTCGCGCGCCAGGAACAAACCCATAATTGCCGTAGTAGCCGCCAATAATGCTCCCGAAAGCAATAAAACCGTAGTGAATTCATCATAAAGTTTCTCGTTTGCAAATGCTGATCTGAACCGGAAAAACTCCAGCAACATGGCCAGGATCAGCAGCACGATAGGGAAATGCAATATCATAGGATGAAGCCGGCCTACAGGCTGCAGCCAAAGCGGTATTACCAGATGATCCCCGGCAATCAGTAAAACAACAATGAAAATATTCAGCGCAAATAACAAATTACCTGCAACACCCTTGTAACTGTCTTTTATCATTTAGCGGGCAGCAAATAATTAAACACGAGTAAATTTATACGGATACACCTTGCCCGAGGCCCACTGCGCTACGTACAGGTTCTCATCATCATCCACGCAAACATCATGCGGGTTAAGGAATATCTTTTCGGCCTGCGACATGGGCTGTAATACGCCATCCTTATAAATAGGTTCGGTACCGCCCAAATTGGAAACGACTTTGTTATTCTTATCCAGGATAGTTGTAAAACCCGAGTTTTCTTTACCCAGATCAGGTGAACGCAACACAGCCGCATACAAGTGATCACCCTTTATTACAGGACGGCACACACAGGCTCCGGGTAATTTAATCACTTCAAGTAATTTACCATCCATGCTGAACCGTTTAAAGCAATTGCGGGTACGATCGGTAACTAATAAAGTCGGCGTAGCATTTCGTCGGTCTATTACAATACCATGGGCGTTATCCAAATGCTCGTCGCCATCACCGCGACCGCCGAAATAATTTTTGATCTTCCCATCCTTATCATAGTGGATAACATATTGTGAACCGTAACCATCAGCAATAAAGAAGTCGCCGTTCTTATCCACCGTAGTTTCTGTAGGGATAAAATCTTTTGCCTCCTTATATACGCCAGTGTCGAGCGGCACATCAATGGTCATTAATATCTTTCCATCGATAGTTGTTTTGTATACCTGATGCTTAACCGTATCAGTAATGAATAAAAACTCAGTTCCGTTCTCGTTAACCAGGGTTAAACCGTGTGCACCAGGAAACTCATGCCCCCAGGTACCCAGCAACTTACCCGATTTGCTATAGATCAATACATTATTTTTAGT
Organism: Mucilaginibacter tolerans; assembly: GCF_030519375.1. GTDB lineage: Bacteria > Bacteroidota > Bacteroidia > Sphingobacteriales > Sphingobacteriaceae > Mucilaginibacter. The sequence continues at coordinate 392,283 of NZ_JAUMKB010000002.1, forward strand.
CTCATTGGTCAGCAACAATATTCTACCCTTTTTATCCTGAACCATTTCATGACAATCGTTCACAGGATTGATATTGGGGTCGGCCTTGCTCCATTTGTTATCCATACGGTAACGCATATTACCGTGACCATAAATAGGTCCGTCATCCTTAGCTAATAGGTCTTTTGCAATAAAAAAACTTGCTGAAGCAATTGCTGATGTCTTTATAAAACTTCTTCTCTCCATGATATTCTGAATCTTTAGGAAATAATATCTCTTACTACATTTCCGGCTACGTCGGTGAGCCTATACCGTCTGCCCAAACTCTTATAGGTCAATTTAGTATGATCAATACCCAATTGGTTCAGCACAGTTGCATGGAAATCATGAACATGCACAGGGTTCTTCAAGATGTTATAGCCAAAATCGTCCGTCTCGCCGTAGACTATACCCGGAGTAATACCACCTCCTGCCATCCATATGCTAAAGCAACGCGGATGATGATCGCGGCCATAATTTTTCTTTTCCAACTTGCCCTGGCTATAATTGGTGCGGCCGAATTCGCCGCCCCAAATTACAAGCGTCTCGTCCAGTAGACCGCGTTGTTTCAAATCAGTCACCAATGCTGCCGATGCCTGGTCAACATCCTTAGCCTGTCCTGCCATTTCCATAGGGAGATTAGTATGCTGATCCCATCCCTGGTGATATAACTGAACAAATCGCACTCCATTCTCCGACAGCTTTCGCGCCAGCAAACAATTGGCTGCATAAGTACCTGGCACCAAACATTCTGGGCCATACAATTTCACAATATCATCCGGTTCTTTGGAAACATCCATAATTTCCGGAACGGCGGTCTGCATCCGGTAAGCCATTTCATATTGCTTTATTTTGGTAGTGATCTCCGGATCCTGGAATTCTTTGTAGGATAGCTCGTTTAGCTCTGACAGTTTATCCAGCATCTTACGGCGCTCATGGCGGTTCAATCCTTCCGGGTCGTTCAGATATAATACTGGATTTTCGCTGCTGCTGAATAATACGCCCTGATGTATGGAATCAAGGAAACCATTGCTCCAGAGCTTGGAATATACGCCTTGACCGTTGCCTTTACCTTTTGAAAGCAGAACGGTAAACGCAGGCAGGTTTTTATTCTCGCTACCCAAACCATAGCTCACCCACGATCCCATACTCGGCCTGTTACCTTGTTGCGCACCCGTCTGAAAGAAAGTGAGCGCCGGATCGTGGTTAATGGCCTCGGTATAAAGTGTTTTAACAATACAGATATCATCGGCAATACTGCCAATATGTGGGAACAGGTCACTTACCCAAGCACCTGATTTACCATATTGTTTAAAATCATAATAAGAACCAGCCAATGGAAATGACTTTTGCAAAGCAGTCATCCCCGTTAGGATCTGCCCTCCACGAACTGACGGTGGCAATTCCTGCCCAAACATTTCGCGCAGCTTTGGTTTATAGTCGAAGGACTCTAGTTGTGATGGTGCACCATCCTGGAAAAGATAGATTATCCGCTTGGCCTTTGGCGCAAAATTCGGTATGCCCGGAATAAAATCAGCTCCATTATCACTATTAATACCTGATAACAAGTCAGGGATCAGCAGCGAGCCTAATGCCACACTACCTAAACCCAAACTCAACCTCGACAGGAATTTGCGCCTGTTAATACTGAGACCATGTTCTAAAAATTCTTTTTCCATAATCAGGTTTTAGTAATGGCTTCCTCTAAGTTATATATCGTATCGATCACTTTCATCATCGCAGCCAGCTTAATTTTATCCATATTGGCAGGCATTGGGTATTCCCCTACTGCCAATAATTTATCCGCGTCTTTTTTGTTGATTGATTTCAGCTGATCCTGGTAATAGGAGGTTAAAATACTCATCTCCTTATCCGTTGGTTTACGGCAAATGATTCTTCTGAACGCGGTATATATTTTATCCTTCGGCTGACTGTTATCCTGCAACATCTTTTGCGCCAATACCCTGGCAGATTCCAGCATAGTTGGGTCGTTCATCATTTCCAATGCCTGAAGCGGGGTATTGGTGCGCAAGCGTTGTACTTCACATTGATCGCGGTTGCTGGCATCAAAAATGGCCATTTCAACAGGCGGCGATGTGCGCTTTATCAAAGTATACATCCCGCGGCGGTACAAATTCGGACCATGCACTTGCCGGTAACTTGCCAATTGCCCACGTCCTGATGTGGTATTTTCCCACAGCCCCGCTGGTTGGTATGGGTTTAAACTCGGCCCTCCTATCGCCTTGTTCAGTAAACCACTGCTTGCCAAAACCATATCCCTGATAAACTCAGCAGGCAAGCGGCTACGTGGACCTCGAGACAGTAAAATGTTATCCGGATCGTTTTTCAATTTATCAGGAGTTACAACTGCTGACTGCTTGTAAGTAGCCGACATCACAATTTGTTTTACTAAGCGCTTCATGTCCCAACCATGAGTTTTGAAATCGACAGCAAGCCAGTCCAACAATTCTGGATTCGAGGGTAACTCGCCCTGCATACCGAAATCACCCAATGTTTTTACAATTCCCCTACCAAAGAATTCCTCCCAAATCTGATTGACATAAACCCTTGCAGTTAATGGATTTTTATCGTCGAAAACCCAATCCGCCAAACCGAGCCTATTTTTTGGATACGCGTTATTAAATGATAAAACAGCTTTCGGAGTGCCCGGAAGCACCTCGTCCCCATGTGAGTCATAGTTGCCACGTTTCAGAATGTAGGTTTTTCTGTAAGCTTCGCTATCCCCCATTACCGAGACGATAAGTTTACCCGTGTCCATCTTGTTTACAAATTTCAATACGCCTTTAACATCATCATTGCTAATCTGCATCATCGGCCTTTTCGCATAAGTTTCCGGACCGCCAACTGTAGACTGTAAACCGGGTTCTTTTACACTATTGAAAAATGAAAATATCTGGTAGTATTCCCTTTGCGAGAATGGATCAAATTTATGATCGTGGCAATGTGCACATTCCAATGTTACGCCCATTAAAGCTTTGCCGAATGTATTTGTTCGATCAGTTACATAGTTTATGCGATATTCTTCATCAATCACGCCGCCCTCTTCTGTTATCTTATGATTGCGATTAAACCCCGTGGCTAATAATTGCTCTTTAGTATGATTTGGAATCAGATCGCCTGCCAACTGCCACGTAATGAAATCTTTATAAGAAAGGTTCTCGTTGTAAGCATGAATCACCCAATCGCGCCACGGCCACTGTGTGCGGTAGTTATCATCCTGGTAGCCATGAGAATCAGCATATCGGGCAATGTCCATCCACCGAAGCGCCATTTTCTCACCATATTGCGGACGTGCCATCAATTCATCCACCATTCGTTCATAGGCATCTGGTCTTTTATCGGCCAGGAAGCGATCCATCAAAGCTACATCAGGCGGCAGACCATTGAGGTCGAAGCACAAGCGTTTTAGCAATCTCTCTTTATCTGCCTCAGAATTTGGCTTAAAACCTTTCTGCTCCTGTTTGTGCAATACAAAATAATCGATAGTGTTTTTAGGCCACGATTTATCTTCCACCTCAGGAACCTTTGGTAATTTCGGTGGCACAAACGCCCAATGTTTCTCGTATTTGGCGCCTTGCTTTATCCATTTTTTAACCAGCTTTACTTCATAGGGCGTCAAAGGCTTCAGATTTGATTTTGCTGACGGCATCATCTCGCTTGAGTCCGAAGTAGTTATCCTGCGGTAAAGCTCCGAGGCTCCCGGATCGCCCGGAACAAGCGCATGTTTATCAGGTTCGTCTTTTAATGCAGCGTAAGCACTTTCGGGGATATCAAGTCTCAGATTAGCCTGACGTTTATTGGCATCAGGACCATGGCATTTAAAGCATTTATCGGATAATATGGGTCTGATATTAAAGTTATAACTAACTACATCAGGTATTTCCTCAGCAGCGACAGAGCTTTCGGATGTGTTATGACAAGCATTGAGACTTATGATCGCTGCAATAAAAAAAATCGCTACACAAATGACAGCTAAACGCATTGGGTACTTCTATGGTCTATAAATTGGTTTTAATTGCAGAAAATTAATTATTATGTATGCAGAATTGTGTAAGAATCATTACACATCATTCCCATAGTTTGCTAATTGGTTACACAATTTTCGGAAAATAAATGAGAAATAAAATGGAGAATTCAGCACAGTAAATGGACAATATTATCATTTATGCGCCGTAGCTCTAAGGGAGGATTGGAAACTGAGGCTTTATATAAAAACTTGATCAATACTCAGCGAGATTTTATTTACTTTTGAAACCCATTTAACCCGGAGAGATGTCAGAGCGGTTCAATGTGCCTGATTCGAAATCAGGTGTACTGTAACAGGTACCGGGGGTTCGAATCCCTCTCTCTCCGCCCGGTGAGATTTTAGAACACTGCGAAAGCCTGCAAATTATTGATTTGCAGGCTTTTTTGTTTAATAATGATTATGATATAAATATTGTCTTAGAACGGAGTTAGTTATTATAATGAATACCACAATTACCACTAAACTTCCCGTCACAATGCCTCATCAAAAAAATACAAATATATTTGCGCAACTCAAAAGCTGCATATATATTTGCAACCCACGGGTTGCGCAATTAATAATCAAGAATGAAACAAGATATATTCCAGGCCATATCAGACCCAACACGCAGGGCTATTTTAACGCTAATCGCTATCCAGGCATTAACACCAAATGCAATGGCGGAAAAATTTGATATGACCCGCCAAGCGGTATCAAAACATATTAAAGTATTGCACGAATGCGAATTGATTAAACCTGAGCATAGCGGCAGGGAGATTTATTATCACTTCAATGCTAAAAAAATGCAGGAGTTTGACCATTGGTTAGCCCAATTCAGGCAAAACTGGGAAACTCAATTTAACCAACTTGACCAATTATTAACAACAATTAAAGAACAAAAATAATGAACAACGATTTGCTATTTGATTTTAACGTCGACAAAACCGCGAAAACGGTTTATATAACCAGGGAGTTTAATGCCGGGCTATCTTTGGTATGGGATGCCTTTACTAAAGCCGAACTACTGGACCAATGGGGGGCACCTGCACCTATGCGCGCCAAAACCAAGTATATGAATTTTGAAGTAGGCGGGCGGCGATTTTACGCGATGATAGGCCCCGACGGACAGGAACGTTGGGCAGTGCAGGAATTTACATCCATTACCCCGAAAACCAATTTTAAGATGTACAATGCGTTTGCAGATAAAGACGAAAATCGTGAACTGCCGGGTTCTGAATGGGATTATAATTTCAGCGAACAAAATGGCAGAACAAAAGTGAGTATCACCATTTTTAACGAATCGTTTGAGCGGTTGGAAAAATTATTGGAGGGCTTCAAAATAGGCTTCACCATGACCTTAAAAAACCTGGAAGATCTGTTAACCACTTTATCGCAGAAATTACAAGAAGAAAAATAGAAACTTAAAAATAAAGTTATGAGAGCAATCAATCCCTGGATCAACTTCAATGGAAATGCTGAAGAAGCATTCACTTTTTACAAATCAGTTTTTGGCGGCGAGTTTACAAAGATCATCCGTTTTAAAGATTTAGCAAGCGCTGAATTTTCGGTAGCAGAATCTGAGGCAAACAAACTTATGTACATTTCGTTACCTATTGGCAATCACAACGTATTGATAGCCAACGATGTTCCCGAATTTATGGGACGGGTAAACGAAAACGAAAACCGGTCTAAAATAGTTGTTAGTGCCGAAAGTAAAGAGGAGGCCGACCAAATATTTAACGGTCTATCGGTAGGCGGAGAGATTGAAGGCCCCATTGGCGACGGTCCCTGGGGTACCTACGCCGGCATGTTCAGAGACAAGTATGGTATTGAATGGATAGTGGAATTTGACCCCAAATTATAGCGGGCAAATTTAACCAAAGAAAAAAGCGGCCCTTTACATGGTACCAAGTCCAATGTCATAAAATTAAGCCAGATAAAGCCTATTTATATGGCTTTTCTTATTTTGCACTCAAATCAGTTGCTGGGCCAGACCGATGAGCAGCCCGTCGGCTGCGCGCAGGTAGCAAAGCCGGTAAGAATTTTGATACTGGACAATTCCCCCAACCATTTGTGCACCATGTTTTTCTTGGAGCCTTGCCACCATCTCATCAATGTTTTCAACGGTAAACATTACGCGCAGGTAACCTAGTGCATTCACCGGGGCAGTGCGGTGATCGGAAACAACTGCGGGCCTGATAAATTGAGAAAGCTCCAATCGACTGTGGCCATCGGGAGTGACCAACATTGCAATTTCCAAGCTTTGATCGCCAAGACCGGTAACACGTCCCGCCCATTCACCTTCTACCATAGCCCTGCCCTCCAGCTTCAAGCCAATCTCCTGAAAAAATGCAACCGTTTTATCGAGGGATTCAACAACAATCCCCACATTGTCCATTCTTAATAGTTTGTTTTTCGTCATAAATCTTTCTTTTAATTAAAAGTAACAATACCCTTACAATTTATGTTTTATCAAAGAAAGACCACCTGCGGAGACAATCCAAACAATCCACGTTTCAAATCGGCAGTTGATAGATGAATTATGGGCTAATGGCTGAAGCGGCCTGTATTGAAGACCTTATAGCTTATTTCCCCTGGCCCGGATAATCACCTCGGCCATCAGTAAATTACCTGTCCAGCCCAACCATGATACGACATGATAAACATCCATAGGACCGGGCGCAAATAATAAAACCAGCAGCCATTTCCAAGCTCTTAGGCTCAGTGCCGAAAGCGTCAAGGCGTAGCTACGGTACATCCATATTTTGTGTACTCTTACATCGCCTGCCCATATAGCTGCAACGCCTTTCCAGGTAAAGGCTATCCACAAAACTGCCAAAATGCAAAAAGCAGTTTGACTGACCAACCCTCCATTTCCGTAATAACCCATGATCAGACCAGATGGCCCGGCAAGTAAAATAATGCCGCCGGTATATATCCGCCCGCTCCATTTGTGAATGGTCGGGAATCGCTGTCTTATAAAAGCAGGAAATTGCAACATACCAGACAGCAATACAAACATCCCTGTATATACATGTGCAAAAAAGGCCACGCGATAGTGCAGCATGCCTGTTACATCTCCCTTTATCTGCAGAAAGGCCACATCAGTACGCACGGGGATATACTGAAGTGTGATGAGCAGCATCAGGTAGGAAAAGAACATCAGGCAGGCATACCATAGCGCATTGCCAGCAGTTAACAAATAATGTTTTTTACTTAGCTGCATAACCGATCATCGCCCGAAAGCATCATAGAATTCCTGGGCATATTTTTCGTAAGGGGCCATCATCTTCAGGTTTTGCTTTTCTATTGGGGTGAGTTCTGCAGTAACGTCATTACTGATAGGCACATACCACGACTGTTCACTGAAATACCAGCTCAAACGCGACTTTTTAAAGGTGTAGCCATGCCGTGCAAAAATAGAATTGCGAAGTATTAAAAGGTCGGCTTTTTTTAGGTTGGCAAGGTACTTCGTAGTCAGTACATCGGTTGAAGGATTATATTTCTGTACCTCAGCTGATGTTGTAGCATAGCGCGCATCCGTATAAGTTTCTCCACTATCAGGCTTTATATTTATCTTTTTTGATTTACTCCAATCAATATAACTACTCTCTTCCAGCTTCCAGTCCGGATTATAGTTGAAAAGCTTTTTTGTTAAAGCAAAATCGTGGGAAGGAACTTTGTCTCCGCCACTCCAGTGACCTGTAAGCAAGCTATCTCCTTTGGCAATACTCACCGTGTATGTTCCGGTTGATTTTTCGTCAGAAACACCTTTAAAAGAGAACCTGTACTTAGACCCTGATTTGATCATGTTGCATTTAAACGGACGGAGCTTTCCTTGAATTACGATGTGACCTTCTACCTGGTCGCCATCAATATGATCAAGCGAAATGTTTATTTTATTATATCCGCTCTCGTAATCTCCATCTTCTTCAAGACTATCGGCTTTATCAGGACCGAAAATACCGGCCCAATAGCCTGTGAGATCTTTTTCATCTTTAATAATCAGGTTCGTAGTAGCATCCGGAACAGGAAATTTTGATTTACCTGATTTTGAAGTTTGAGTTGAGCCTCCGCTTTTTTTAATACAGCCGCTGCAGCCCTGCAGACAGATAAGAGTGCCAAGGACAAAAAAATGTAATAAGGGTTTCATGGTTAAAAAATTTGAGCTGAATATACTATTTGTTTGGATTTATTGTCAGTGAAATTTATCTTTGCAACTAAGATACTTATTTAATAAGATATGAGCAACGAGCTAATCACGAAAATAAGAAGGCTAAGCCAGCAATATGCCTACACCTCTATCCAGATGCATGAGGCTGTTGCCAGGAAGGCTGGGTTTTCAGGCACCGACCATAAATACCTGGGTTTCCTATTACAAAAAGGACAAATGACAGCCGGCGAGCTTGCCAATTTGACCGGATTGACGACAGGCGCAGTTACAGGTTTAATAGACCGGTTTGAAAAGAAAAAACTGGTTAAAAGACAATTTGCTGAAGACGACAGACGCAAAGTTTTCATTGTACCCGACACTGAAAAAATAATGGCGCTTTTACAACCTCTTTATAAAGAATTCCGAAACAATTCAGAAAAATTGATTGCTTCATTTCCAGAAAAGGAACTCAAAATTCTTGAGACCTATTTTTCAAAAGCAATTGAAATAATGGATGAAACAACAAATAATATCAATAACAAGTAACCAAAGTTGAATAAATATATGAGTTCCAACGTACTCGGTTTTCAGAAAATAGATAAAACAAAGCTGGCACTCGCCGGGGGAAAAGGCGCCAACCTTGGAGAACTATCCAAAATTGAAGGGATCCAGGTGCCTGATGGTTTTTGCATCACTACGGAAGTGTATAAACAAATTATTGAGGGTAACGAGGACATTAACTCACTTCTGGATCAATTGAATGTTTTAAAAGCAGATAATCGGAAAGAAATAAGTGAGATCAGCGCGAAGATCCGAGCGCTCATTGAAAGAGCAGCTATTGCAGAGCGCATAGCGGAGGAGGTGACTGGCTATCTCACAAAGTTTGATGAAAAAGATGCCTTTGCTGTGCGCTCGAGTGCTACGGCTGAAGACCTGCCGGCAGCATCCTTTGCGGGGCAGCACGACACCTACTTAAACATTATCGGAAAGGAAGAAATTCTGAAGCATATCAGTAAATGCTGGGCTTCTCTTTTTACGGATCGAGCGGTAACCTACCGGATGCAAAACGGATTTGATCACCGGCAGGTTTATTTATCTGTTATTGTTCAAAAGATGGTTTTCCCGCAGGTTTCAGGGATTTTATTTACTGCTGATCCGGTTACTTCTAACAGGAAAGTATTATCCATCGATGCAGGCTTCGGACTTGGCGACGCGCTGGTTTCCGGTCTGGTGTCTGCTGATAACTATAAAGTACAGGGCGGAGAAATTGTCGATAAGATGATAGCGGCAAAAAAGCTGGCTATCTTTGGTCTAAAAGAAGGCGGAACAGGAACGCAACACCTTGCTCGAGATCAGCAAAATATTCAAACACTTACTAACGAAGAAATTTTAGAGCTGGCGCAAATAGGGAGACGGATCGAAGCGCATTTCGGTTACCCGCAGGATATCGAATGGTGCCTGGCTGATAGTGCATTTTATATCGTCCAGAGCAGGCCAATCACGACCTTATACCCTATTCCCGAAGCAAACGATCAGGAAAACCATGTCTATGTATCTGTCGGTCATCAGCAAATGATGACCGATGCAATGAAACCATTGGGCTTGTCTTTATGGCAGTTAACAGCCGCCCGACCAATGTTTAAAGCTGGCGGCAGGCTGTTTGTCGATGTAGGCCCTATGTTGGTCTCCCCTGTCAGCAGAAAAACGATAATTGATGTCATGGGCGAACATGATCCATTGATAAAGGACGCGCTCATGGTCATAACAGAACGTGAAGATTTTACGAAATCCTTGAGTGATAAAGAAGAATCGCCGGTTATTAAAAGCAGCAAAGGTAAATCGTCCGCAGATATCCTGGCCCAGATCGAAAACGATCCTGCCGTGGCCGCTGAACTAATCAAACAAAGTGAAACTGTGATAGCGGAATTAAAGCAAAACATCCAAACTAAAACGGGGACAGATCTATTTGACTTTATCCTTGAAGATGGGCAATTAAGGAGGAATTTATTTAGCGCTCAAAATTTGAGCGCGATTGTGGCTGCAGTAGATGCTTCTGCATGGATCAACGAAAACATGAAGGAGTGGTTGGGCGAGAAGAACGTGGCTGACATACTTTCTCAATCTGCTCCCAACAATATTACTTCGGAAATGGGCCTGGAATTACTGGATGTAGCAGACGTGATTCGCCCTTATCCGGAGCTCATTGAATATCTAAGGCAGGTGAAGGATGATAACTTCCTCGATGAACTAACTAAACTGAACGGTGGACGGGAAGCACGAAATGCCATTAGCGGCTATCTTAACAAATACGGAATGCGCTGTACCGGAGAGATTGATATTACCAAAGCGCGCTGGAGCGAAAAACCGGCTACCCTTATCCCTATGATCCTCAATAACGTCAAAAATTTCGAGCCGAATGCCGGGAAACAAAAACTTGAACAGGGACGACAGCACGCCTTAAAAAAAGAACAAGAATTATTGGACCGGCTGAGCCGTTTGCCCGATGGCGAGCAAAAAATACAGGAAACAAAACAAATGATCAACCTGCTCCGGAATTTTGTCGGGTATCGCGAATATCCAAAGTATGCCATTGTTAGCCGATCCTTTGTTTATAAACAGGCTTTATTGAAAGAAGCTGAAAAACTCCGTCAAGCCAAGGTCATTCGTGAAAAAGAGGATGTGTACTATCTTAGCTTTGAAGAATTTCGTGAAGTTGTGCGAACACAAAGACTGGATCCGCAACTGATCAGCAAACGTAAAGAAGAACACAAACTTAATGAAAGACTAACACCGCCGAGGGTCATAACTTCTGATGGTGAAATTATTGCAGGTAAGTATAAACGGGAAGATTTACCAAACGATGCAATTGTGGGCCTGGCAGTTTCTTCGGGTGTTGTAGAAGGCCGTGCCCGTGTTATCCTAAATATGGAAGACGCTGTTATTGAAGGCGGAGATATATTAGTCACCACTTTTACGGACCCAAGCTGGACACCATTGTTTGTTTCCATAAAAGGTCTTATTACAGAAGTAGGCGGAATGATGACGCATGGAGCAGTTATATCCCGGGAATATGGCTTACCGGCAATTGTCGGTGTAGAGAATGCCACTAAACTGATCAAGGACGGACAAAGAATCCGGTTAAATGGAACAGATGGCTATGTGGAGATATTATAACTTAGACTGCAAAATGCTACATTAGTAGAGCAAAGTGTTTACTTTCTACATTACGAAATTCTAAACAATGAAACATCAGGCTAAATCAATCCGCCCTTTTATTGGGGCAAAAGATTTCGATCTTTCAAGAAGCTTTTATCGCGATATGGGGTTTGAAGAGGTTGTCATTTCTCCTGCCATGTCTCTTTTCAAAATCAACGACGTGGGGTTCTATTTGCAAAATGCTTATATAAAAGATTGGGTCGACAACACGATGATCTTTTTAGAGGTTGATGATGCCGACAGGTATTATCAAGAGCTTTTAGCTCTTAATCTACCCTCAAAATATGAAAATATCAGGCTGACCCCCGTTCGGGTGGACTACTGGGGGAAAGAATGTTTTGTGCACGACCCATCCGGTATACTTTGGCACTTTGGCGAATTCTTCAGAAAATAATATGCTTCTTATGAACCCCACATTACAATACATAGGTATAGTTAACTCAGCGCTAAAAAATATAGACGATTGTCCGCGGCAGGCTGATGAAAACGCGCCGGAAGCGTCAATAATAATTTATCCTGAATTTACAGGCGGCATCAGAGATATAAAGCCCGGGGATGAAATATAATTGCTCACATGGCTACATATGGGCGACAGAACAGTATTAGAAACCAGACCGAGAAATAATCCTGATGCACCACTTACAGGTATATTTTCAACCCGTTCACCAGACAGGCCCAATCCTATCGGCATTCATTCTGTAAAAGTTACTTCAATAGCAAATAATGAAATTAAAATTGACGGCCTTGAGGTACTTGATCAAACACCAATAATTGATATCAAACCTATCTGGAATACGAAGCTTTAACGCATAAAAGTCGCGGTTACCTCTCTTTAAAAATCACACTCCGCTAAAAACTGAGAACCCGCCATCCACACAGACCATAGAGCCTGTAACGAATGCTGAAGCGTCGCTTAACAGCCAAACCAACGCGCCTATCAATTCATCCGGATGTCCGAAACGTTTGAACGGCGTATTTCTGATCACGGCCTCCCCTCTTGGGGTATAACCACCTTCTGGTTTGGTTAATAGGTTTCTGTTTTGTTCAGTCAGGAAAAAGCCTGGCGCAAGTGCATTCATACGGATAGCATCACCATAACGGTTGGCTAATTCAACGGCAAACCACTGGTTGTAGCAATCCATAGCTGCTTTACCCATATTATAACCGAGCACCTTAGTTACTGCTCTTTTCGAGTTCATGGATGATATATTCACAATACTTCCTTTGCCCGTTTTGGCGATTGCTTCACCAAATATCTGGGTGGGCAGTAGTGTTCCCCAAAGGTTCAGGTCCAGCACCTGCTTCATGCCATCCAGGTTCATTTTAAAAAGATCTTCATCCGGCTGCAGCACTCCTTGAGGCATATTCCCTCCGGCCCCATTCACTAATCCGTCAATCCTGCCAAAAGCATTTAATATTTTGTCCCTGGCGGCAACCAGATCACCCTGATTCAACACATCCGCAACAACAGCCAGGGCTTTCCCGCCTCTTTTATTGATAGCATCCGCCCTTTCATTAGCCGTCGCCTCATTACGGCCCAGTATTATAACGGCTCCGCCCGCGTCAGCAATTCCATTTACAAATGAGTTACCCAGGATACCGGTACCGCCGGTTACCACAATTACTTTGCCTTCTAAAGAAAATTTATCGTTCATTGATTTATAGTTATTTTATGTCAGGGATATTAATAATATCCATATCTGTGTAATCCAAATTTTCGCCGGCCATGCCCCAAATAAAGCTATAGCTAGCAGTTCCACTACCCGAATGTATACTCCATGGCGGAGAAACTATCGCCTCATTATTATTCACTGTTATATGCCTTGTTTCATCTCCTTGCCCCATGTAATGAAATACTTTTTGTCCGGCAGGCAGATCGAAATAAAAATAGACCTCCATTCGGCGGTCATGAGTGTGGGCGGGCATGGTGTTCCACACACTCCCCTCCTGTAGTATAGTTAGCCCCATTACCAGTTGACAGCTCTTTATGCCATCCATGTGGATGTACTTATTGATTGTCCGCCTATTAGCTGTCGATGCATCACCCGCATTCACTTTTGCCGCTTCTGCATTGGTCATTATTGATGTGGGGTGAAAAGCATGAGCCGGAGCAGATAGCAGGTAGAATAAGGCAGGATTTGCCGGATCTTTACTGCTGAAAGTAACATATTCGGTACCTTTACCTATGTAAATACAATCCAGCTTATTTACAGTAAAAGTTTGTCCGTCCGCTAAAACTTCACCATCGCCAGCTATATTAATAATACCTATCTCGCGTCGTTCAAGAAAATATTTTGAACGGAGATTAGGATAGGTTTTAAGTTCCAAAGACTTAGTTACAGGCTTAGCTGCTCCTATAATCATCCGGTCATAATGCGTATAAATGCAGTTAATTTGGTCTGACTCGATCAGATCATCAATCAAAAACCTTTCCCTTATCAGTGCAGTCTGGTAGGTTTTAAAGTCATCTGGATGGACGCTGTGTATTACTTTCAAAACTTAGATGGTTTAACAATTGTGCCTGCCACAAACCTTGCAAAAGATTAAATATTAACCAAATAAATAAGTGTTTTTTTAACAAATTATATTTATCGGATCAGCATGGCGTATTTTTTTAGGTAAACCATCTGGTTCCGATTAAATTTTTGGCATTTGCGGTCACTCCCAATCAATAAAATGAATATCTTAGTGGCGGAAAACATTGTCGCTATAAAAAGCACATCTGCAAAATGAAAAAAGTTCAATTATTTAGAAACTTCCTTTGGTTTCCGATAATAAGTATTACTCTTTTCAACGTAACATTTAAAATCGAGGACAAAAACTATCATATTCCGCAAAGTCATTATATTATTCTGGCTGCGCTGATTATTTTGTTCATAGCTACATTTTTCGTTGGCAAGAACTCTTAATACATTTTATAGCACTATAAAATAGAAGTTTATTTTGAGCCAGCAGAACAAAAAGGGTCAATTTTCCGTTTAAAAAACTTGAATAACTCCCTGAAATAGATCAGGATATTAACATCAGACTTAGAATAACAATTACTAATGAAAAAAGCATTAATCACAGGAATTACCGGTCAGGATGGTGCCTATCTGGCGGAACTCTTATTAAAAAAAGGCTATGAGGTACATGGCATAAAAAGAAGAAGCTCATTGTTTAATACCGATCGTATCGACCATCTCTATCAGGATCCTCATGACGCTAATATAAAATTCACGCTACATTATGGCGATTTGTCAGACTCAACTAACCTGATCAGAATTATACAACAGGTTCAGCCCGATGAGATATACAATCTTGGCGCTATGTCGCACGTAAAGGTTAGTTTCGACACCCCCGAATATACTGCTAATGCTGATGGCATTGGTACTTTACGTTTACTGGAAGCTATCCGCATATTGGGTCTGGAAAAGAAAACCAAAATATATCAAGCCTCGACCTCTGAATTGTATGGTTTGGTTCAGGCCGTGCCGCAATCAGAAACTACACCATTTTATCCACGTTCGCCTTATGCTGTTGCCAAATTGTATGCTTATTGGATTACGGTAAACTATCGTGAAGCTTATGGTATTTATGCTTGTAATGGTATTCTGTTTAACCACGAAAGTCCGCTACGCGGCGAAACTTTCGTAACCCGTAAGATCACACGCGCGGTGTCGAAGATCGCTCTTAACCTTCAAAATACATTGTTCCTGGGTAACCTGGATGCACAACGCGACTGGGGCCATGCCAAAGATTACGTTGAGGCCATGTACCTGATACTCCAACAGGAAACACCAGAAGACTATGTTATTGCGACCGGTGTAACCACACGTGTACGTGAGTTCGTAAGGATGTCATTCAAAGAGTTAGGCATCGAAGTTGAATTCCGTGGTGAAGGTGTTAATGAAAAAGGCTATGTTGTTTCATGCGCTAACCCCGATTACCAGGTTGAAATTGGCAAAGAAGTGGTAGCTGTTGATCCTAAATATTTCCGTCCTACAGAAGTTGATCTGTTAATTGGCGACCCTACTAAATCTAAAACCAAATTAGGCTGGGAGCCAAAATACGACCTGCAAATGCTGGTAAGTGAAATGGTTCAAGCAGACGTTGATCATTTCAGAAAAGAAAAGCTATTGAAAGAGTATGGCTACGCCATCAAAAATCAGTTCGAATAACATCTTACATTGTATAGAACAAAAAAGTCTTTAAGAATAATCTTAAAGGCTTTTTTATGCATTATAAAATGCTTTTATAGACCTCAAGCGTTTCATCAGCAATCAGGTTCCAGTCATATCGTCTCATATCATAATCAATGCGTTGGTTTTCTGTAAAGCTGATGTTATCCAGGTGACTTAATAAAGAAGTTTCGTTTCCTACTTCAAAATAATTCTCTCCAGGAAGATTTACCTGTGTATTTGCAGGTATGTTGCTCGACAAAATAGGCAGCCTGTAACTCATTGCCTCTAACAAGGCTATCGGCAAACCTTCATAAAATGATGGAATAATAAATAGTGCAGCATGAGAAAAAAGCTGCTGCAGCTTTTCGCCTTTGATGAAACCTGTTAGAACTATATTGTTTTTACGGGCCAATGCCTTTAGTTCCAAAGAATATTCTGATTCATGATCGGCATCACCTGCAATAACCAATTTATATTTTTTTGATATAGCCGATTTTGCATAAGCACGTATCATATAGTCAAAACCCTTTTCAGGAACAAATCTGCCAAGTGTAAAAATATACTGACCTTTTATAAGATCGAGTGACTCGATATAATCCGTGTTATCGTTGATCATGGGCCTATCAACGCCATTTGGAATGAGCACGCAATCATTTCGCCCATAAGTAGCAGCGACATGATCTTTAATCTCCTGCGATATCACAATCACCTTCTTAGAGAACTTCACGCCCATCAGCTCACCGGTCTTAAGAAAGAACTTGGCGATACCATTCCATTTCATCCTCTTATAATCGGGCCCGTGGTGGGTCATTACTACTTTCAGGCCGAGTAATCGCGCTAAACCTGCAACCAAATTGGGACCAATGGCATGAATATGTAAAACGTCGGGACGTTTAGCCGCGGCGTGTAGCACTGCTAAGGTACTATGAACAATTGCCTCAAACGACTTACTTTTAGGCGAATAGATATTCTTTAATTTAATGCCGTGATATTCTCTCAGGCTCTTATCGATGACATAGTTGCTACGGCATATAACAGTAATAGAATTTGCTCCGCCTTTTATCATTCTCGGGTAAAGGTGTTCGCAATGTGTTTCCACTCCACCCGGGATATGCGGTATACCGCGGGTGCCCATTACCATTATTTTCATCAGGGTATTACTTAGAGTGCAACATTTAAATTACTGTAGATATCCTTCAATATACCATAATGACGCTCATAGCTCACCTGGTTCGAGATAAATTTATATGCATTTTCACCAAACTCCTTGTTCATATTGTCATCATTCCACAGCTTGATGATCTTTTCGCGCAGATCATCAGCATTGAATGATTCAAACAGCAAACCAGTCTCACCATCATGTATAAGTTCCGGAATACCACCTATCCGCGCACCAACAATTGCTTTCTTAAATGACATCGCCTCAATCACAGAAAACGGATAATTTTCATACCACTCTGACGGGCAAACCGTAAACTGCGCATTGGTGATCAGGTTATAAACCTCTGGCAGGGTTTTATGACCTAACAATTGTACGTTGGTTATATTATTCTCTTTAATATGTGCCTGGAATTCCGGAAGCAGGTTCCCTCCTCCCACTATTTTAAGCGGGATATCTAGTCCGCTGATCGCTTTAAATAATGTAGATACACCTTTTATTTTCTCCAGACGACCTACATATAAAATATATTTCTCGCTGTCATTTTTCTCTTGTGCAGCCAGTGCCTCCCGGTTAAAATTAAAGCACAAATTAGTCAGCCTCAATTTATCTCTGAAAAAATTGAAGTCGTAAAATTTCTTATATAAAAACTCAGAGGGACACAGGAAGTAATCCACATGCTTAAACAGATTCATGTACCGGTGCACATAGTTTTCCAAACCGGCCAATGAACTTGCCATGTATGAGTTCTTCTTACATTTATTGATACCACATTGAATGAAGTAGCCCCCCTTACATTTTTCGCAAATGCTGCCATGTGATATAAAGGAGTTCTCAGGGCATATTAATGTATAATCATGCAGCGTCCAAACAACCGGCACCTGATGCTTTTTAAGTACAGGCAATATGCTCGGCGTAATATAATGGTTGATGTTGTGTAAGTGTGCAATATCGATTTTGGTTTCCGATAGCAGCCGCTCCATATTTATTTTGGCTTGCTTAGAGTAAATACTTTTCCCAAGGGCCTTAACACCACCCACTATGCTTTTATTGGCATTTAATTTTTTATAGTCGATGAAGTCGACAAAGTATTTATCATAACCATAACTTTCAAAGTCTTTATCCGATTTCATTGCGAAAGGGATCACATTATGCCCTTTGCCTTGATAAAGCTTTCTTACATTGTCAACGTAGGTCCAGTCGCCCCCTACCTGAAACCAGACCCAATTCACCATTAATATGTTTAAAGGGTTTTGGCTTTGTAAATTTTCCATTCGCAGATTTTGTACTTCTTAATTATTAAATTGTGTTTGTAATTTTGGGGGCTGCTTGTTTTTCCTTTTCCATTAACTCATCAAAGAAGGTAATAATACGGTCGACTTGAGTTGTATAATCAAATTCAATTTGAGCCAGTTTGCGTCCGTTTTGTCCAACTATTTCGGCTTTACCATAATCAGCAAAAATATCAGACAGTGTCTGGGCCAGACGATCCGGATCATTCGGTTCAGTTAAGAAGGAATCTTTTCTATCTGTCAGATATTGTGGGATAGATCCCGTAGATGTTGTTAATACTGGTTTACCAGTCGACAAATATTCAGCAATCTTAGTCGGAAAACAGTGTTCTGACTGCAGGTTATTAGGCTTGGCCAAAGCTAAAACTGCGGCATTTGTCATTCTTTCTATCATTACAGGTCTGTCTACATATCCGGTAATTTCGATACTATCCTGCATTTTATTTTTATCGATGAATTTGATCACATCTTCTTTATTAGGCGACACATTCAAATCACCCATCAAAACCAATTTCTTGCCTGGGTTCTTTTTAGTAAAAATAGTGTACCCCTGTAGCAGGTCCATTATTCCATCTTTAAACTGGTTAAGTGCTCCGGTATAAACAATCTCGCCACTATTATTCTGAGTATGTTTAAAGTTATTTGTGTTAGTAATAATCGGAACAATAATTTGTTTAGCTCTCTTGTTTATTTTGTCAACAAAATAGTCATATAAGCTATCAGATATAACGATTAACCCGTCAAATACTTTAAACAAGTGTTTAATGTATAGATTAATATATATCTTTCTAAAGAAACTTCGCTCTATTGCAAATACAAAGGGAAATTCACTTATCTCGAGAACAAATTTGCACCTGTCAATCAGACTAAACAACTTATAAGTAAGAATCATATACCACCTGTTATCTACTAGAAGCAAGATATCTGTATTACGTTTTTTTGTGGCTATATAACCCAAAGTATTGAAGAATGAGATAAAGTCGTTAAAGCGCCGTTTTACAAAAGATTGGCTTCTGATGGGGTTTACCGGGTACCTGAATTTAATTCCCTCGTACTCCCCTTGTTTCTCAAAATTCAGCGCTTTGGTTTTATGGCGTTCTGTTGGCCTTGGTACGATAACTTCAACATTATGACCACGTTCCTTAAACCGCCTGGCATATAAATGAATTCTGTTCGTAGCAGCCATTCCATGCGGATAGGCTTCGTTCAATATAATAGTAATGTTCATTATTAATCAAATCAGGGTCTAAAAAACTTAAAAAAATATTAAAACTTTGAGTTTTTAGCCAGTCATTATAACCCCAAACAGGCACAAGATCACATGATTTTATTCGTTTGGCTTATTAATAGGCTTTATAACCTTACAGGGATTACCTGCAGCTACTACATTAGCAGGAATACTTTTAGTTACCAAACTATTAGCACCAATGAGTGAGTTCTCACCAATAGTAACTCCTTTTAAAACAACACAATTTACACCCAGCCAAACATTATCTTCTATTATCACCTCAGCCGGTTCGCTGGTTCTTGGATCGTCCAGGTGCCAGTCGGAATCAGTTATAAGAGTATTTGCACCGCATCGAACATTTTTCCCCAATTTGATCAGTTTGAATGCTCCAATTACCGTACCGCTAAAACCACAACCGTCGCCAATTATTACTTTCGCACCATCACCTTGCGTCGAAATCATACAGGGCCTGTCAATGCCTATCCAGTTACTCCCGACAGCTGAGTTGAAAATGCAATTTTCACCTATCTCTATCTGGCTATTTTTTGATTTGAAGAAACGTGTTGTCCCATAAAATTCTGCTCCCTTGCCCACTTTCACAGTCCAAATATAAGCTCGTAAGTAGTTTCTTTTACCCCAAAATTTTATTAGTTTTTCGTATCTCCAAAATATAGACCTGGTTAATAACATTTTTATTTTTTAATCGACAAGTATTTAACTTAATGCATTATACGCATTCTGATCAGTAGTTGGTTCAGTTACAAGTTGATAATATGTTACCTGCCTTACATTGACATTTACAAAACCAATCAGAAGAGTGATGAAGTAATAAAACGCACCGGAAGAAAAAGTTACATATATAGCGAAACCTCCACACGCTAATATCCAAAAGAAGATTGTAACTTTTGCATTTGTGACCCTTAATATTTTTAAAGGATTCTTTCTGAAAAGGCTGTAAACAAGATAAAAAAAGTATACAATACAGGTTTGTAAACCAAACCACCAGATAGCTAAAAGATACTGATTATCCAACCACTCGTAAGGAGCTTTTCTATCGCCCGACCAATTCCAGGTTGCAGAAGGGCCGACGCCTTTAAACAGTTTTCTTGTATCAAATTGGTCTAAAAATTCCTTTATCTGGCTGCTTCGGCTATCTTCACCCATTCGACCGGTAAATACCGTACTCAAATCCTTTAAGGTTCCAAATTTATCAAGATTAGAAACAACATAATAGGCCGCAAATGTTACCAAAAACCCCATCATAGCTAGTAAAAAATAGCTCCTGCCCTCTTTCAAGTCCCTTCTTAGCTTAATAAACATAATGACCGCCATGATCACGAGGTAACTTCTGGATGCAATAGCAAAGGCAAAAAATGCCAGAGCAGCGATTGAGCCGTATTTGATCAGTTTTGTGAAATTAGTTTTATCGTCATCGTCCAAAAAGTAAAAAGGGTATATCCAAAGTAATGTGACAGTAGTATCCCTTATGGCATTTAGTGCTGCCGACCTGTCTGAAACAGAGCCCAATAAGCCTATTCTTACAAGGTTAAAAACGAACAAAAAGGTACATACATATTTAAAAAACTTAAATAACCGTTCAGTATACGTCGTTTCGGCAGCAAAGTATAATAATCCGAAGTTTATCCAGGTTCCCAATCCTTTTGGTGAGTAAAACAGGGTGGGCGTTGATGCAAATGTTGATAGATCGTTGAATGAAGCAATAAATACCAGGGCAACCATCAAAACATAACATGCGTTGATTATAAATGGGAAATTCCTGTGGTAAGCTACAAAACAATAAATGCTGCAAAACGTGACAAGAATGTTAAATAAAAAGGATATTTTAATATAAAAGGTTCCTGAATCGGCAGCAGAGTCCTCACCATGCATGCTTAGCTGACCTAATATAAGTGCAAAAACATTGACAAAAATCGCAGTAAGAATAAAATAGAATAAATAACGCGTTACCTTCTCCATATATAAACCAAACCTTTATCCTAAATGAGGCGACAATCTCTAAAATCTGCTTAAAAAGCCTCTCATTGCGCGGCCGAATGTATTTTTGGGACGGCTTGTGTAGGTATTGTAATAGCTATTATTATAGTTATAGCCGTACCCATACTTTTCTCTTTTTATACCGTTAAAAATGAGATTTAATTTAGGGAACCTATTCTCATTTTTCACTTCATTTATGAAGTCAAGCTCTTCTTTGAGAGTGTAGCCTTGCCTTATTACATATAAGGCCGCATCAGTTACCCTAGCAATAATCAGGGCGTCAGTAACCAGGTGTATTGGCGGGCTATCGATAATAACAAATTCATATTGCTTGCGAAGAATGTCGATCAGATTATCCAGATTGACTTTTTCCAACAACTCTGAAGGGTTTTCCTGAATCGTACCGGCGCTCATCACATCCAATCCAGGAATACCTGATGGGCGAATAAGGCTGTCGATTGTCAAATGATCGCTTTCCAGGTAATCGCTTATACCCAAATGTTCATCAGGCAATTCAAAAATCGATGCTATTTTAGGTTTTCTAAGGTCCATTTCCAGGATAATAGTCTTTCGTGCGGCGTATGCCAGCGTAACGGAAAGGTTTGCGCTTACAAAGCTTTTACCTTCACCCGATGTGCTGGAAGTAACCACACACACTTTGCCCCCTTCATTAGTACTAAGTACCTGGTATAGTTTTGAACGCAACGCCCTAAATTGCTCACCAATTGCAAAACTGCCGCGTTCTTTGGTTATGACAATCGGAGTTGATGATTCCTGGAAAGAAAGTTCTCCAAGGATAGGAATGTCTACTTCTTGTTCAATTTGCCGGCGGTGAGTAATTTTATCATCGAAGCTATTTCGGGTATAAATAACACCTATCGGAATAAGCATGCCTGCAAAAAGTGCCAGTGCATATACTATTGATGACTTTGGCCATTTTGAATCGCCGGCATGTGCATAATCCACAACTTTGGCATCCGTTACGGTCGAAGCGTATTTTAAAGAAAGCGCCTCACGTTGCTCCAATAAGAAAGAATACAATTTTGCTTCAACATCTTTATCCCTCTGCATCCCTGTCAACTGGGTCTGTTGCCCGGGGACGCTTCTGATCTGGCCTTCAGCCCTTGAGTTGTTTGATTGCAATTGTCCTCTCGTAAGCATCAGGGTTTCCTTGTCATTACGAATTTTCTCTTTTATATTAGCTTGAAGCGTACTAATCTCGTTATTAATAGGCTCAAATACCGGGTTATCGGGTGGGTTATTGGCCAGCAGATTCTGCTTCTTCAGTTCTGCATCTGTAAGCTTATCCAACATTGAGTTCAGGCTCGCATCCTGCAACCCCACAGTTGATGGTTGCTTATTTGCACCCGGCGAGTTAACATAATTCTCAATGCTATTAATAATTCTTATCTGCAAATTAATATCATCAAGCGCTTTCTGACTTGTCTGGGCATCTTGAACATAAGTCTGAGATTGTGCATCAATGTTACCTGTTAGGCCCTGAGAGCTTGCATAGCTCTGTATCTGGGCTTCACTCATGTGCAGGTCTTTCCCTATTGAATCAATACGCTTATTAATAAACCGAATAGTTGCTTCCGTTTTCCTGTTCTTTTCATCAACTGCAGCTTTCAAATAAGTGTTAATCACTGCATTTAGAATATCCACCCCCCGTTGCGGAACAACGTCAGATAGAGACAAGTTAACAAAGGGTACCTCTTTATCGTCCAATGTAGATTTTAGACCACTTACAAAACTGTCGGCAACGTTTGATGGGTCTCCAACTGTTATGCTTATTTTCGATCCAACAAAAGCATCAAGGTATGATGTGGCATCTAATTTCCATAGCCCAAAGTCACTTTGTATATATTGGCCGTACTTAAACTGACTCTGCTTACCATCTTTATCTTCTACCGTAAATCCTTGTGAGTTATTAATTGTAATGTCCAGCTTTATGCCTTTATCATCTATTTTGACAGGCATTTTTATAAACTGAAATTTTACCGGAGAATTTTTGTACAGATCGGTTGAAACCATTCCCTCTTTTTTCGAGTATCCTACCCATAGGTTCATGCTATTTACAACCTGGAGCATGATCTTTTTGGACTTCAATACCTCAACCTCGTTTTCGAAAACCACCGGGGTACTAATCTGATCGAGTTGATTAATGTTGTCTTTATCCTGTTGTCTTATGTCTTGAGATTTACTGTCTTTAAATTCGATAGTTGCATTTATAGGATAAATAGGCTTTGCATATTTTAAATAAAAGAATGCCCCTCCTATAAATATTATTAAGGATAGAAAAAATATAGGCCAATGAAAAACATACTTTTTGAAAACCTTCGCAAAATCCGTTGTTTGATTTTGCGAAACTGGTAATGTTATCGTTGTAAGCCTATTGTCGTTTGTGGTAACAGCCATTGATTTTATTATAGATTTTTACGGTAAACTAGTACTAAAGCTACTACAGAAAGTGCTGAAATGATTAGACTAACTCTCTGGAAGCCTGCTGTATTATTATTTGATATTTTAGAACGGTTTGGCGTTACAACCAATACATCGTGATTTTTTAGATAATAGTATGGTGAATCAAATAATTTCTTCGAATTCAAATCAATTGGAATGTATTCACGTTTTCCGTTGATTTCCCTAACTAAAAATATTTGGCGAACTGCCGTAATATTAAGGTCGCCCGCCATACTCAAAGCTTCAGGTATAGTAACTCTTTCGTTCTGGATTGTAAACACGTCCGGTTTCGCTACATCGCCCAATACCGATATCTTAAAATTAGTAATGCGAATATTAACGATCGGCTTTTTCAGGTAGTTTGAAAGAGACGCCTGCAACTGATCAGTTAAATTAGTTGTGTTTAAGCCAGCTACCTTAATTTGGCCAAGGTATGGCAGATTAATATTACCGTTTAAATCAACCATATACCCTATAACAGCATTCTCAGGAGTTGTTGTATCACCGGTAGTGCCGGTTCCACTTATTCTGTTAAGATTGTAACCAAACAGATTGGCTCCTTCAGACGGACTGGTAACACTGATAGCCAGAATATCACCAGGCTGTATGATCAGCGGAGAAAAGTTGTTAATATCCTCTTTGGTGATGCTGTTTTGATTTAGATCCTGGAAATAAGGAACGTTTTGATAACTGGAGCACGAGCTACAGAGTACTGCAACAAGTGCAAACAAGGCGAATAAAGTTGATTTGAAGTTCATAGTAGGGTTGCTTTAGATGTTGTACATGAGTTCTTGTAACTATTGTGCGTATACAGATTTAGCGATAGTAATATAAGTTTTATTTTTAATAAATAATTAATTTTCACAGGTTGTTACACCCGTATTTTTAACAAATTAATTCATTTAGCCATTTCAAATAAATAGCAGACTTCCGTACATATTTTTTTGATAACGCACTATCAAAATTATCTTTTAATGACTAACAGCCAACCTGATTTATGCCTGGTAAAACAATTATTAATCCGACAAATTGTTTTATATTTCTAACTTAAATCAACTCCTGCTCTATCCCGTTCACATTCGACAAAGAACAACTATTTTTTGTAGAAAAAGTTTCACCTGGTAAACTATTTTTACAATCGACATTTAACGACTTACATTAGATGAATGTTTCAATTACAAATTAAATCAGCGCGTTAAATAGTATTTGCCAATTACGAAAAAGCATACCAAAGGGCCGCAAACCAAGGCAGAAAGTTAATAATGCTGATCAATAGGTAATAATAATAAAGCTATAGTTAGAACAATTTTAACTTTTACATAAAGAAAAAAGTGATCAGACGAGATATTTCTTGCCCCTATTGTTTATTTCCGGAAAGTGCTAACTTTTAATTCATTAAATACGTACTAGGTCACCAATCTTATTGATCGTAATATTAAAATCATATTAACTAACCTAATTTCCGATGACCAACAATGGCCTTAATTGCAAACAACTGTTTTGTATTAAGTACAATATTTTCACAACAGCAAATACTTTTTGGAGCATAAAAATGCTTGTATAAAGTTTTACTCAAATGGGGATTTTTTTTCCCGGACGAGAACGTATTTTTTCTTCTTAGAAAATTAACCAACAATTTATTAGTTAAATATTTATGCGTTTAGTTATCGCATATGGGGATTTTCCTTTGTATATGTAAATAAAAGGAGAATTTTTTTGAAAAAAATATATAAGAAGTAGCAAAATTTATTTTAATGCATAGTTATTGCATAATAGTAAATATCAATCCTATTGAACTATGGTACACAGGTACAAACAATTTCATAATGTCATTAATATAACATTAGATTATTTGTTGCTGAACATATCATTAATCCTTGTTTACAGTTGGAATAATCACACTATACTCTCCTGGATAAATGATAAAAGCTACCTTCCGGCGGTTTTGGTGTTTAACCTTTTATGGCTGCTCTCTTCCAACATCACCAGTTTATATAACAATGTTTCAGACATTGACCTTAAGGTCTATCATAATGTAGCCAGAACGTATTTGTTATACCTTGGCCTGATATGTTTCATCATATTGGCTATGATGGGTACTAAATCATACTTTATCACCAGAGAATATTTATTTTACTCCATGTCGCTGTTCGGAATATTTCTGGGGATATGGAAAGTGATATTTTTCGCTATAAGAAAGAGTGATAAGGTATTGATGAATAACTCGCGCAATGCAATTATTGTTGGTGCCAGCCGGGCCGGTAATGAACTTTACAATCAATTCAACAACAAAATATTAAAGGGTTATAATCTGTTGGGATTTTTTGATGACGAACCATCGCGGGTTAACCCCAAACACCTTTATTTGGGTAATACCAGTTTATGCATGGATTATGTTCTTAAAAATAATGTTGAAGAAATCTTTTGTGCTCTGCCATACTCTGAACATAAAACTATCGAGCGTTTGATGTCCGACTCGGACAAGAATCTGATCAGATTTAAGATTGTACCTGAGTATCACGAATATTTTAAAAATACATCTTACCTGCAAAATCTAGGAAATATTCCTATACTGACCGTAAGAGCTGAACCTTTGGAAAACATTGTTAACAGAATTGTTAAGCGTGCTTTCGATATCGTGTTCTCTTTGACGGTAATAATTTTCCTTTTCTCCTGGTTGTTTCCAATAATAGCGATCCTTATAAAATTAGGATCAAAAGGTCCTGTATTTTTCAAACAGATGCGTTCGGGACGTGACAATCATGCTTTTACATGCTATAAATTCAGAAGCATGAAAAAGGACAATAAAGCTGAGCACGTTCAGGCAACCAAAGGTGACGCCCGGATAACCAAACTTGGCGCCTTTATGCGTAAAACCAGCATTGATGAGCTTCCGCAATTCTTTAATGTATTGATCGGTAATATGTCAATTGTAGGTCCGCGCCCGCACATGCTAAGTCATACAGAGCAATATGCGCAATTGATAGATCAGTTTATGGTCCGTCATTTTATGAAACCAGGAATAACCGGATGGGCACAGATCAACGGCCTGCGTGGCGAAACAAAGACAACTGAAGCGATGCTTGAGCGTGTTGAGGCTGATGTATGGTATCTTGAAAACTGGACCTTCATGCTCGATTTGAAAATCATTGCACTTACCTTCTGGAAGTCTGCCACGGGAGACAAAAACGCTTATTAACAGGTATCCCCTTAATAAATTTAAACCCTCATTTTTGAATAGAATAGTATTAACCTGCTTTCTATTCAAAATGGGGGTTGTCCATTTACCAAATTTAAGATTAAAGCTTTAATGTAACAATTACAGACGGTAATATTCCGCCATCAATATTTGCATTCAGGATATTGGTGTTCCAGCCCTGCGGTTGAGTAGCGGTGCTCGGGTCCCACCACGCGTCCATTTCTGCTCCTGATGTCTGGAAATATTTTACTTTGTTGTAACTTATGGTTACATCGGTACTAGCAGCGCCAGAATAGTTTCCGTATGCTATGCCCACCATCGTAAATGGTGTTGCCTTACCATAAATGGTGTTATGATCCATTTTGATATGGCTGCCACCTTGTACCTGAGCACCTACGGCTCCAGGGTTAACCAAAACATTATAACGGGCTACTTGGTATGTACCACCCACATCACCCAAAACAATACCTGCACCACCACCTGAATCATGCTGTACCTGGCCACCTCTGATATAGTTGCCAACAACCATGATTGAATCCCCAGGTAGTCCATTTGACTGATAAAGGCTCAAGCCATCCTGCGGATGCTGTGCAACACCTGTTACATCTTCACACTTATTATATGCAATCTGGCAACCGCTGCCATTCACATTGTTAAACTGTACAAAATTGCCTGAAGGGAACGGGCCGTTCATATTAAGGAACTGGTTATTGTTTACCTTCACGGTTGTACAGTACATGGCATTAACTCCTGCCCTTACATTGGTAACAAAGCAGCTGTCAATAGTCACATTTGTGCAATTATTAAGCACAATACCATCGTTAGTTGAGTTCATCACTTTACATTTAGTGATGTGCACATTGGTGCAATTATTCAACTTGATTCCTACTGTAGCTCCGTTACCTACATTGATTGAATCGCCACTGATAGTGATATTGCTCTGATTATTCAAACTAATTGGTGCGGATGCTTTGTAGACGATGCTGGCCGATGTACTCGATGTACCGGTGGTGCTGCCAGTTTTTCCAGTTGTGCCTGTGGTACCAGTAGTTCCCGGCGAGCCTGTTGTCGATCCAGTTGTTGTTCCTGTAGAAGTACCGGTTGAAGATGAGGAGCCTTTAACGACTCCCGAAGTATTAACCGAACTGGTGTCCGGTATGGTTGAGTCATCTTTTTGGCAGGATGTTATAACTAATGCTGCAATTAAAGCAAACGGATAGATAAGAGAAGCCATACGGCTTTGTCCAGGTCTGATCATAGTA
Organism: Mucilaginibacter tolerans; assembly: GCF_030519375.1. Lineage (GTDB taxonomy): Bacteria > Bacteroidota > Bacteroidia > Sphingobacteriales > Sphingobacteriaceae > Mucilaginibacter. The sequence continues at coordinate 420,458 of NZ_JAUMKB010000002.1, forward strand.
GTTAAATTAATTATGCCTTTTTGAACGACATTTTCAGAATTTTAGTTTACTGAAAATTATTCTTCGGGATTATTAACGTCTGCAAAATATTTAAAATATCTGGTTGTCAAAGAATTATACTTTCCACATTTTTATGCACATTTTTTAATTACTATGCAAAAAAACGCTCATTCAGTTAAGAATTTTAGTGATACTAAAGACATCATGACTTCTAATTAATAATCGAAACCAAAAGGAAAAGAGAAAGCGATTAGCACATTTACCAGTATGCTAACCGCTTTACCTATAAGCCCATCTACGATTTTATAAACAAGACAGACACATTTACCGGGGTCAATTATCAACCAATTAACCTTCAATAGCTTTTCTACATAATTTTTAGTAATTACACATAAAAAGATAAACCCGGCTATATTTACATATCAACCGGGTTCGTTCTTTCGATCAGTTAAATTATCTTTCCTTTGGAACTTGTTATAAGTTGAGCGTAATAATTGAGGATGGTAATATACTTGCGTCAATAGTTGCTTTCAGAATATTAGTGGTCCATCCCTGTGGCTGACTTGCTGTACTTGGATCCCACCATGCATCCATTTCTGCTCCTGATGTCTGGTAATATTTTACTTTATTGTAACTCATGGTTACATCGCTGCTTGCTGCTCCGGAATAGTTACCGTAAGCTATACCTACCATTGTGTATGGCGTTGCTGTACTATAAATGGTGTTATGGTCCATTGTGATGTGGCTACCGCCCTGCACCTGTGCGCCAACTGCTCCCGGGTTAACCAGGACATTATAACGAGCTACCTGATACGTACCGCCAACGTCACCCAAAACAATACCTGCTGCACCACCTGAATCATGCAGCACCTGGCCGCCTCTGATATAGTTGCCAATAACCATAATTGAGTCCCCAGGCAAACCATTTGACTGGTAAACACTCAAACCATCCTGAGGGTGCTGTGCAACACCTACTATATCTTCGCACTTGTTATATTTAATCTGACATCCACCACCGTTCACATTGTTAAACTGTACAAAATTTCCTGAAGGGAATGGTCCGTTCATATTAAGAAATTGGTTACTATTTACTTTTACCGTAGTACTATACATAGCATTGACACCTGCCCTTACGTTCGTAATAAAGCAACTGTCAATAGTCACATTTGTACAATTGTTAAGTTGGATACCATCATTAGTAGAGTTCATTACTTTACATTTGGTAATGTGCACATTGCTGCAGTTGCTGAGGCGAATACCTACCGTACTACCATTACCAACATTGATCGAATCACCGCTGATAGTGATATTGCTTTGATTACTCAAACTAATTGGCGCCGATGCTTTATAGGTAAAATGTGTAGATCCGGAAGTACCAGTTGTTGTTCCGGTGGTAGTGCCGGTTGTACCTGTTGTTCCAGTGGTGGTACCAGTAGTAGTGCCGGTTGTCCCAGTTGTTCCTGTGGTTCCAGTGGTCGTACCGGTTGTAGTCCCAGTTGTACCTGTGGTTCCAGTAGTCGTACCGGTTGTAGTCCCAGTTGTACCGGTGGTTCCAGTGGTCGTACCGGTTGTAGTCCCAGTTGTACCTGTGGTTCCAGTAGTACCGGTTGTGGTTCCACCTGTTGACTTATGAGTTGTATCTATGTAACCAGTACCGTGGTGACGGTTATAATCTATGCTATTTGAGGCAGCAGTTGAACCAACTGTTGCGACTGGAGGTGTTACTGAAGAATCTTTTTGACATGATGAGAATGTAGCAGCAGTTAGTAATGCCAGAGAGCACATTACACTTGCCAGGGGGCCTTTTAATTTTTTCATTTTCATAACAGCATTTTAGGGTTTCTTCTACGCTGGCATAAGCACCGAAGTTTCATAAAAATTAATTATGAGGAAAAAAAATTAATATATACTTTAATTGATTTCGGAAAAAAAACTGATTTTCAATATGTTATAGTTTTCAAGTTTTTTATGAATAAGCTATAACCTATGACGTTTTCCATAGATTTTTCAGAGAAAAATAGCCCGGTATTAAATTATTTTCCACCAGAAAACGTCAAACATCACGACTTTGTCACAAGTTTTTTACAAACAAGCAATCCAGTGAGATTGAAATCATTAGGTGTTTTAAGAAGAAAAATTGAGCCGTGGTAGGGACTGGTCGATTCAAATAATATTCTTTTCTACGACGAGCATGATACGTAATATTTAAAGGTCAGGGATATATGCCTGACCTTTAAATATTATTTGCATATTATGAATTATGCCAGTTATTTCTCTGAATTAACATTTAAAATCATCACACATTCTCCAAAACCTTATTATAGAAGTCGACATAATTGTTTGCAGTTGTGGAAATAGTATACGTTCTCAAAAATGATTGCCGAGCTTGTAGTATCTGTTGCTTATTTTCTGTATGATCAAGGGCTTTTTCTATATTACTTATAAAGGACTCCTTAGATTCAAGGCTTGAAATATAGCAATTCGGCATATTGGTACCGATCTCAATATGCGGAGGTATATCCGAAAGAACACATGGAATACCAGCGAAAAATGCTTCCAATACTGTTATCGGCAATCCTTCCCACAATGAGGCATTAAAAAAACAATCGCAATTGCTCATTAAAGAATAAACTTCCTCCTGTGTTTTGGTACCGATAAAATGGATATTAGATATCTTGCTAAAATTCTCAAGATCCTGCTCTGCGGTTTCCTGCTTTATTCCGCACACTAAAAAATGCACATTTTTGCCCTCAAAATGCTGCGCCACTTCGCACACCATATCATAATTCTTCTGTTTTGACAATCTCCCAACACACAATACGAACCTATGTGCAACGCCATTGTTATTAAATTGCCTTAATATTGGAAGTGCACGATCATCAATTTTCAACTTGGGTATCCCGTTTTGGATAGCTACGCTCAGGCAGTCTCTTTTGGGATTTAAATCCAACGCAGAGTACGAACAATATATACTAGGTGTATGTTCGTTAAATCTATGGGTCATCCGGCTCCATTCTTCAGGAGCATTGTGTACGGTAATAACATGTCTGTTTTTCAACCTCTTTAAAGCAAATCTTAAACAAATACTTACAATTAAATGTGAGGTAGAAATATGCGTATTAATAATATCCGGGTTAACTGCTGAAAGTGTTTTTATAATACCCTTGATAGTATTAACTATAGTAATATTTCTCCCCGGTCTTCTATTGAGAAAATAAAGATCAACAGATTTTTCCCGTAAGCCTTGTACCAAAAGCTTCTGGAAATCTGAATTTATAAGCTCGTCAATTATAATTATCGAAACATCATGCCCAAGCTCTTTCTGTTCCATCGCCAATGACGCTACAAAAGTCTGTGCACCACCAGCATCCAAATTCATTATTATGTGATTTATTTTCATTTAAGTAGTTATACGCTACACTTAGGGCATTTTTATTGACCTAATCTTTACTATAGTTTTGTTTGTGTTTAAATTAATATTAACCGATAAACATTCAATTTATGTGTTCTTATTTGCTTCAGCGCTGGCGTTGTCGAGTACTTCTTGTAAAGCTCTGGCAAATGCCTCTACATTTGGCTTTAATAACATAGTCCTGTGGTCTCCTGGAATTAAAAACTCCTTCATCCCTTTTAACGCATATTTTTTCCATCCCAAATATACTTTGTCATCAGTATAGTGCAAACAATGTGTGGCTCTGAATAAGTATACAAACCCGTCAAATGGCTCCATTTTTGATTTTCTGTAGGAATCGTAATAAGTGGATCTGATGTGTTTCATTAACTTATAAAATTCCTGATCGCCACTTTCTTTGGCCAGTTTTATCGCATCATAACGATATTGCTTATCCTCCAGATATATACTCCTTTGCTTCTGAATTGTTTTATTAGGGCTACTGATAAATGAAATACCCAAATTTATCCACTTTCGGATATGCCTGTTGAGCTTTTTGGGCAGCATGGTAAAAAAGTCGTCGGTGTAATCAGCATAAGTATCAATTATGGCCAGCACCACAACCTGTTTATTTAATGCCTCAAACTGTTTCCTCATTTCAGTAGCTATAAAACCACCCAATGAATACCCGGCAAGAGCATAAGGGCCGTTTGGATCATGCTCAATTATCTCCGAAACATATATTTTGGCTATCTCACTTATTGTAGTAACAGGAGGAAATTTTCCGCCAAGTCCAAGCGCTTGAATGCCAAAAACAGGTTGATCCTTATCGAGGTACATAGCAAGGTCGGCGAAATTCATAACATTCAAGCCAACGCCATGTATAAAATACACCGGCATTTTACTACCGGATGGCTTTATGGGAACCAGCGATTTAGAAATCTTTTCAGTATCATTCTCGTTCAGGAACGCATTTAACGACTCAATATTACTATATTTAAATAAAACAGAGATCGGCAATATTTTACCTGTGTGTTTTTTTATTTGATTTACGATTTGGACAGCCAATAGCGAGTGGCCTCCTAAGTCGAAAAAGTCGTGTGTCACGCCAATATTGCCAACTTTTAATACGTCTTCCCAAATCTTAACCAATAGGTTTTCTGATTCAGTACGTGGAGCCACATATTGATCTTTAATCTGTTCTTCGGCATTAAATTCAGGCAATGATTTTTTGTCAATTTTTCCATTGGCTGTAAGTGGTATATTATCTACTTCCATCCATAATGTCGGAACCATATAATCCGGCAATTTACTTTTAAGGAAAGCTATAACAGACGCCCGGTCATAATTCTCTTTACCAACCAAGTAACCAACCAGACGTTTTTTCTTATCCTTATCAGCTTTAGCTAGTACAACAGCCTGGCTTACCTGTTCGCATTGGCGAAGAACGCTTTCTATCTCACCCAGTTCAATGCGGTACCCTCTGATCTTAACCTGGTCATCCTTGCGGCCAATAAATTCCATATTCAGGTCTGGAAGCATTCGTCCAAGGTCGCCTGTCCGATACATCCGGCCACCAGCTTTATCACTGAAAGGATCTTTTACAAAGGCGTAGTCAGTTTTTTCTTTATCGTTTGCATATCCACGGGCCACACCTACCCCACCAATGTATAATTCTCCGACAACTCCGATAGGTGCAGGCTGTAGCTTTTCATTTAAGATATAAAAGAAGTTATTATTCATTGGCCGGCCATAAGGTATACTCCCCCAGTTGCTTTCGACCCTTTCTACAGGGTAAAAGTTAGACCACACTGTGCCTTCTGTGGCACCACCAAGACTAATAACTCGGGTATTCGGAAAATAAACCTTTATACGGTCAGGAAGATTAACAGGTATCCAGTCCCCGCTCATAAACACTACACGAAGAGTTTCTTGCAAATATGATCTGTCATGGGCTTCGAGTTCCCGTACCAGATAATCCATCGTAGTTGGCACAGTATCCCAGAATGTTATCTTATAGGTTAACATCATATCCTTCAACCTGGGTACATCCAACAATTCGTTCTGTTGAACGATAACCAATGATCCGCCAGCAGATAGCATACCGAAAACATCGTAAACCGAAAGGTCGAAACACATTGATGTAATGAAGAGTAAACGATCATCAGGACCAACGTTAAACTCGGTATTTACCCATAATACCAGGTTGACAGCCATATGATGCTCAATCATTACGCCCTTTGGCCGCCCCGTAGAGCCGGATGTATAAATTGTATAGGCCAGTTGGGTACTATCAATCTTTAGCCCAGGATTGTCTTTACTGCACTCTCTCAGATCGATTTCTTTAAGTCTGACGAATAACTCCGGTGAAACAAGTGATGCAAGCGGGTATTCTCCATCGGTAACTACTTTTTTGACCGATGAATTTTGAAGAATATACTCTTGCCTGTCAATCGGATATTCAGGGTCAATAGGAACATATGCCCCTCCTGCTTTAAGGATACCAAACATGCCCACGATCATGTGAAAGTTCCGTGTAACTAATAAAGCAATATTATCACCCTTGTTTACTCCACTTTGGATCAGGTAATGGGCCAGCTGATTTGCCCGTTCGTTTAATTCCCGGTACGTCATGCTTTCGTCGTGCTGGCGTAAGGCAATAGCATCCGGGGTTCTTAATACCTGTTCCTCAAAAATATCAGCAAGTGTCTTTTCCTTCGGATAATCAACCAGTGTATCATTAAATACGTCGAAGAGCTGGTGTTTGTCTTCTTTGGTAAGAATATCAATGGCAGCTATACTTTGTTTGGGGTCCTGAGCTATAGCTGCTAGCAGATTCTCGAAATGACTTAGCATCCGATGCATCTGTGTATCACTGTAGATATCAGTATTATATTCTAAAATCAGTTCCAATCCATTTTTTGATTCGGAAAATATAAAGTTGACATCATATTTGGTTACTCTGTGTTCCCCTGTTTTATACCGACTGGTATGTAATCCGTTCAATGTAAATTCAGCGTCCTGATCCATCGAGTTTTGCAACACCACCATTACATCAAATAATGGATTACGGTTGACGTTTCTGGGTAATTTCAGTGAATCAACCAGTTCATCATATGGATACAACTGATGCTCGTAGGCGCTTAAAGTCACTTCCCTGACATGTTTATATAAGGCTTCAAAGCTACCCAAACCATCAAAACGCGTACGGATAGCCAATGTATTGACGTAGAATCCTATCTGGTTCCCCAGATCGGGATGTTCACGGCCCGCTATTTCGCTACCAATTACGATATCTTCCTGGCTGGTGTACCTGTACATCAGGGCATTTACGCATGCCAGTAAACTCATAAACAAACTTCCGCCTAATGCTTTTCCGATCCTGTTTAATTTATCAAATACATTATTGTCAATAGTTGTGGTAACGCATGAACCATTAAACGTTTTAATAGCCGGACGCTCTTTTTCTGCAGGCAGTTCCAGGATAGGCAGTTCTCCTTCGAACTGCTTCAGCCAATATTCTTTATGAGGTATAAGATTATCAGAATGCAGGTATTTATTATGCCAGGCCGCATAATCTTTATATTGTATGCTTAACGGTGCCAGTTGAGGAGCAGCCCCTGTTGAATAAGCGTTGTATAATACACCCCATTCTTTGCGGAAAATATCCATTGACCAGCCATCACTTATAATGTGATGATGCACCATAATCAGAACATGCTTATCATCTTCTAATTGAACAAGGTGACATCTCCACAGGGGACCTTCTATAAAATCAAAACCTCCGAAGCTTTCAAGCTCTATTATTTGATTTAATACTGCATATTTATCTGCATTTTTTGTTAAATCAGTTTCTTTGAGTTCAAAAACATACTTATCAGGGCTTATAACTTCCTGGAAGACAGCACCGGATTCATTCTCTTTAAAGTTCGTTCTTAAAATTTCATGGCGTAATGCCATTGCTCTAAATGCATCCGTTAAAGCAATTTTATTTAAATGACCTTCCAGTGAAATGACATACGGAATATTGTATGCACTCTGAGCACCCTCAAAATGATTTAGTATCCATAAACGTTTCTGTGCCGAAGATAACCTGTATTCGTCAGCTTCAGGGATAGTTTCTATGGCCTCATATGTATTCAATTCTCTATTAGTTATCATTGAGGCCTGGTGTTCAATAGTACCTTTAGAAAAAAGTTCGTTCAATGGTAATTTTACTCCCAATTCTTTATGTATTAATGCAAGTAGACGTATAGCTTTTATACTATGTCCACCCAGATCAAAAAAATCATTTTTTAACCCGATGGTTTTTTCGGGTATATTTAATACTTTGGCCCATAGCTTCACCAGAGATTTTTCAATTTCTGTTGAAGGTGCTATGTGAGGAGGCTTAAATATAACACTACTTTCCGGAATTGGCAACGCCTTCCTGTCTACTTTGCCCGTAATTGTAATGGGTATTGAATCCAAATGCACATAATACCCCGGCACCATATACAACGGAAGCTGTTCCTTCAAATAGTCCTTTAATTCGTTAGCCGTTGCATCACCGGCCGTATACGCGATTAGTTCATTATCAGTTTCGTTTATGGATGCAGCAATAATAATCGCTTCCCTTACTTTATGATGTTTCCGGAGCACAGAAGCTATCTCCTGTAATTCAATTCTGAAACCACGTATATTCACCTGATCATCTGCCCGTCCCACGTATTCCAGGTTACCGTCAGGCAACCATCTTCCTAAATCCCCAGTGCGGTATATTCGTTTTTCATTTTTGAACGGATCAGCTATGAACTTTTCTTTGGTTAACTCCGGCCTGTTCAAATATCCTCGACTGACGCCATCGCCACCAATATAGATTTCACCCAATGCGCCAAAAGGCAACAGACGCTGATGATCATCCAATATGTATATATCGGTATTAGCTACCGGACGACCGATAGGTACGAAGACATGGTACTTATCAGACTGTTCCGCTTTATATTCAACCGAGGTAATTGTCGTTTCTGTAGGGCCATATTCGTTAATGAACATAAAACTACCCTTCCACTTTTGAGCAAGTGATGGAGAACAGGTTTCGCCTGCTGTTATCACCCGCTTTACATTACTCATATCGTCTATAGATAATTCGACTAAGACCGCCGGCACGGTATGAATATGGCTTACCTTCTTAACTATAATATAGTTTTCCAGCGCCTTAAGATCAGATACGGTAGATTTATCAGGAACAACTAATGCAGCGCCGGTCAAAAGCGCTATCCAGAACTGTTCGGTAGAATGATCAAAAATGATGGTAGTAAATTGCAGCACTCTTTCATCAGAAGTGATTTTATATACTTCGCGTTGTGACCATATCAGATTTACTACATTTCTGTGCTCAACTAATACCCCTTTCGGATTACCAGTTGAATCGGGAGTATAAATACAATATACGAGGTTATTACCTTTAGCCCCATTTTTAAGATTATCTTTATTATAGCTGTTTTTTACTTTTTTAAATCGCTCGATCTCCTCTCCGTCTATTAATATACCGCAGGCGCTATCATTTATCATGTAGTTAATGCGCTCACCCGGATAGTCCGGATCGATTGGAACATATGCACCACCCGCTTTTAGTATACCAATTATTGCAATAATCAGCCATTCCCCTCTCTCCAGTTTAAGACCAATAAGGTCATCAGGCTTTACATCGTATGTATTTCTCAAATAATCGCCGAACTGATTACCAAGGATATTTAATTCCTTATAGCTAATTTCAAAGTCATTAAAAATTACTGCTATGTTATCCGGAGTCTTATTTACCTGTTCTTCAAATAAATCAATAAGAGATTTATCTTTTGGATATTCAATCGCAGTATTATTAAGTTCATGTAAAAGCTTATGCTCCTCTGCTTCTGTTAAAATAGGTAGCAGCCCGATGTTCTTTTTGGGATTGGCAATTATTGAACTAAGCAATATTTTGAAGTGGTCTATGATACGGCTGATTATGTCCTCTTTATAAAGATCCGAGTTGTATTCAATTCTGCTTTTTAGTACAGAACCTTCTTCTTTAACAAAAAGTGTAACATCTGATTCAAGGGTATATTCCGATGGGATTGCAACACCATTCTGTAATATGAACATCACCTGGTACAAAGGGTTAGAGCGTAAGTCTGCATCTTCAGATATTAAGGCCGTTAATTTGTCAAATGGAACATTTTGATGCTGATATGCATCATTTACAGTCGCATTTACGCTTTGGAGTAATTCTTCGAAAGTATTGCTATTGTTAATTTCTGTCCGTAAAGGAAGTATACTTAGATAGTTGTGACGACTGCTATTTACACCAGCATTGCAAATAACATTTCCTACACATATATCATCCTGTGAGCTATACCTGTATAACAAAACCTTATAAGCAGATAACAGGGTGACAAAAAGCGTTACTTTTTGTTCATCGCTAAATTTCGTTAATTGTTCCCTTAATTTTTCGTCGACAATGAACTCGGAGCTACGTTTATTATTACTTTTTTTATTAGATCTGGCTGAATCTGTGAATAAGTTTAATGGCTTTACCCGCTTCAGCTTATGTGTCCAATAATTTAGTTCCGGTTCAAAAGGCATGTTTTCAGATAAAGTAAGGTTTGACATATTGATAGTATCTACTCAAATAATCCCTCGTTAACTAGTAACTAAAATAACTAATTAATAAAACATTCAAGTTAGACGAGTCGGCTTTGTACGTGTATTTTTCAAATCTTAGTTCTTAACTTACAATTATTATACCACACGAATAATCATTTTTATAGCAGGCCGTAAAAATTGAAACGCAAAGAAAATTTGTATTAAACAAAAACAAGAAACGCCTTAAGTTCAACACTTAAGACGTTTTATATAAAGTAGCAGGCATTATCATGTTTGCCCGGGAACCTATTTTACAGATCAATTAGAACGATAGACTATTTTCGTTTTAATTGAGCAACCGCACCCGTATCCAAAAACCATTGCAAATCACCACTTTGAGGTTTTATCAACTGAGCAGGATACTCTTCAATATCTGTTTTATCTTCAATGATATGATGCACGGCGACGGCTTTACCCTCGCCATATACAAGGAAAGCCACATGGTGTGCCAGATTGATCAGAGGTGCTGTCATTGTGATTCGAAACACCTTCTGATCTTCAAGAAAAACAGCTTTTACCGAGGCTGTTTTATCATGAAGAACAGGTGTGTGCGGAAACAGCGATGCAGTATGAGAATTGTCACCCAATCCTAATAGCACTAAATCAAAACGAGGCTCAGTCCCGGCAAAATACAAATTGATGTCATTTGTATATGCTTTAGCAGCCTCATCCGGGCTTAATGAAGTATCAATCGGAAATATCTGCTTGTAACTCAACTCCAAAGGTTCAAGAATAGCCTTTTTGGCCATCAGATAATTACTTTGCGAATCGGTGTGCGGAACGTAGCGCTCGTCACCAAAAAAGAAATGGACTTTATTCCACTCAATTTTATTTTTATATGACGGGGACGCTAATAATTCATAGAGTTTTTTAGGGGAATTTCCTCCCGACAGTGCTATAGAAAATTGCCCATTTGTGGAAATTGATTCCGATGCAATTTCCACAATAAAGTTGGCCAATCCCCTAAGAACTTCGTCCTCATTTTTAAAAACATTTATTTTCATCAAATAATTATTTTTTACCTTGTACAGGTAGAGTAAACCAATTAAATCCGTCGCGTGCAATTAATGCCTCAGCTGATTCAGGCCCCCATGAGTCGGCTGAATAATTAGGAAAATTCAGGCTCTTTTTATTTTGCCATGTGCTCAATATTGGCATCACCAGTTCCCACGCAGCTTCTACCTGGTCCCCGCGCATAAACAGTGTCTGATCGCCAAGCATGGTATCCAGGATCAGGGTTTCATAAGCTTCCGGAGCCTGCTGTGTATAAGTACCTTTATAGTCAAATACCATATCAACAGCATTTAAGATCATATCAATACCAGGGCGCTTAGCCTGAACCTGCAAGCGTATACTCATCTCAGGTTGTATACTGATAATTAATCTGTTTTGCTGCCAGCTTTCAGCCGCTTCGGTAGGAAATATAAGGTGAGGGACATCCTTAAACTGGATGGTGATAACAGATGAAGATTGATGCAGGCGCTTACCGGTTCTCAGGTAAAAAGGCACACCCTGCCAACGCCAGTTATCAATGAAAAACTTGATGGCAGCAAAAGTTTCTGTGTTTGATTCGGGATCAACCTTTGGCTCGTCGCGATAAGCGGGAACTTCTTTTCCTTTCATCCAGCCGCTGCCATACTGACCACGAACTGCCGACATACGTACATCGTCCGGACCAAACTTACGCATGGCCTTCAATACGTCTACTTTACGGTCGCGCACTTCATCAGCATTAAAACTTACAGGCGGTTCCATCGCTATATGGCAAAGCAACTGCAACAAGTGGTTCTGGATCATATCACGCAAAGCGCCTGAACCATCATAGTAATCGCCGCGTTCCTCAACTCCTAACTGCTCAGAAACTGAAATCTGCACGTGTTCAATAAAATTACGGTTCCAAAGCGGCTCCATAATAGAGTTTGCAAAACGGAAAGCCATAATATTTTGTACCGTTTCTTTGCCAAGATAATGGTCTATACGATATATCTGGCACTCATCAAATATACTGGATAGCAGCTGATTAAGTTCTTTAGCCGTATCCAAATCATGTCCAAACGGTTTTTCTATTACTATCCTGGTCCTGTTCTTATCGTCAGCTAGTTTAGCCTTTGCCAGGTTAGAGGCGATGATCGGGAACAGATTAGGCGACACCGCCAGGTAATAGATCACATTTGGTTTTGCTTTCCAATCAGCGCTATGTTTTTCGATGCGTTTGCCAAATTCTTTATATGTTTCAGCATTTTTTACATCTGAAACCTGATAATATACATTTTGTGCAAATGCTGCCCATTTTTCTTTATCAGGTACACCGCTGCGTGAAAACTGACTAAGATCATTATATAGATTTTCCCTGAATTGTTCGTCAGAATATTGGGTACGACCGGTACCAATTATAGAAAATTGCGATGGCATCCAACCATCCAAAAACAGGTTGTACAGAGCAGGGCCAATTTTTCTGGAAGTCAGGTCGCCCGTACCACCAAATATGACAAAAATGGTTGGGTCTGATTTTGTGTTTGAGCTCATGGTAGTTTTTTGTTTGAACAAGGATTTTTTTGTCATTATTTTTTTTCAGCCCATTGTGTGTGAAATACACCCTCTTTTCCAATCAACTCATAAGTATGTGCACCGAAATAATCGCGCTGAGCCTGAGTAAGGTTTGATGGCATACGTTTATTAATAAAATTATCAAAATAACTGATTGATGCGGTGAAGGATGGTGCAGCTATTCCAGCAGTAATTGTTGCCGATAATACGGTGCGCGCTCCTTTAACTGCTTCTGAAACCAATGCATGAACATTATCATCCAGTAACAGGTGAGCTAAACTTGGGTTTTTGTCGTAAGCCTTGAATATATCATTCAAAAATGCTGAGCGAATGATACACCCACCGCGCCATATTTTTGCAATCTCGCCTAATTTAAGATCATATTTATATTCTTCAGATGCTCTTGAAAGCAAGTGCATACCTTGAGCATAAGAAACGATCATGCTGAAGTAGAAAGCCTGCTCTAATGACTCAAGGAACGAATCTGTATCAACATCCAGCGCTTTTTCTCCGTCACCATATAAAGCTGCAGCCTGAACTCTCAATTCTTTGTATTTAGACAGATCGCGCATAGACACCGAGCTATCTATAGTTGGTATTGGTGCCTGAAGGTCCATTGCTACCTGCGAGGTCCATTTACCCGTGCCTTTTGCTTTTGCTTCATCCTTAATATCATCTATCAGTAAATGATCTGTACCTGGCGCATTGTATTGGAAAATATCCTTGGTGATATCCAAAAGAAACGATTGTAAACGACCGGCATTCCATTTGGTAAATACATCGCCTATAGCTTCATTGTCCATTTGCAGACCTTTTTTCATGATCTCATAAGCTTCAGCGATCAGCTGCATCAGGCCATATTCGATACCATTATGCACCATTTTCACAAAGTGTCCTGATGCACCCGGACCGATATAGGTTACACATGGCGCCCCGTCAACTTTCGCTGCGATGGCTTCGAAAATGGGCTTCATTACATTATAAGCCTCTTTATCACCACCCGGCATCATACTTGGGCCACGGCGAGCCCCTTCTTCGCCACCTGAAACGCCCATGCCGAAAAAGTGCAGGCCCTTTGCTTCCAGTTCTTCTACACGGCGATTGGTATCGGTAAAATGTGAGTTACCACCATCAATTAATATATCCCCCTTTTCGAGCAGTGGGGTCATTTCTTCAATAACAGCATCGACAATTTTTCCCGCAGGTACCAACATCATGATAGCGCGCGGCGTAGTAAGACTTGCTATAAATTCCTTCGCATCACTAAAACCCTGTACATCTTTATCTTTTCCTTCTTCATTCAGCGAGTTTACTTTTGAAGCGTCTTTATCATGGCCCGCTACGGCGTAGCCATGGTCGGCCATATTAAGTAATAAACTCCGGCCCATAACACCCAGGCCTATCATGCCAAAGGCATATTTATTTGATGTTGTGCTCATTTTAGTTTTGAGTTTTCTTCTTTTAAATCTTCTAATATTTTCTTTGTCGTTTCAAAGCTGGTGTGCTGATAAGCACGCAATCCCAGTTTCCCGGCGGCAATAGCGAACATTTTCCTGTCATCGAAATAAACGCATTCCTGGGGTTGTGCCATAGCTATGCCCATCGCGAGCTTGAATATTGCCGGATCGGGTTTACGGATACCTACTTCGCAAGAGGATACAAATGCATCAAAGCATTCATGAAGCTTGAATTTTTTGATGCGATAATCATTAAGTTCTTTACCCTCATTATTAATAGATATGATCCGAAAACCGCAATCTTTTTTCCATTCCTTTAGCCAGGCAAGCATATCCGGCAACTCTTTTGATTGTTCAAACATGAATTGCTTAAAATCTTCACGTGTAAAGTCACGTGGGCGATTAAAAATTACGGTGTCGATATATTCATCCAGGTCGACACCGCTAGCTTCATAAACATTAAAGATGAACGTGTGTAAATCGTTAACTTCCTTGTAATTAAGATTAAATCGCCTGGCAGCTTCCTCGCGGGATTCGTGCCCCCAGCCGTTAGTAAGCAATATGCCTCCTATATCAAAGAATAAGAATTTTACGGCTAATGTCTCCACAATAATTAAACTTTGACTTTCTGATCCTCAATAGCTTGCAGCAGTTTCTCAAACGGTTTATTGAATTTATCGACACCTTCGTCCTCCAGTTGTTGCGTAACCTTATCTATATCGATACCAATAGCTTTTAGTTTTTCCAACACAGCAGTGGCTTGGTCAAGGCCTTGTTCTAACGTATTTGCTGCAATACCATGATCGCGGAAAGCCTCAATAGTTTCCAATGGAACGGTATCAACTGTATCCGGGCCAATTAATGCTTCAACATATTTGGTATCCTTAAATGCAGGGTTTTTGCTGCTGGTGCTTGCCCATAATAGCCGCTGTGGTTTTGCACCCTGTGCCGCCAGTTTTTCCCAACGCGGGCCACTGAACACTCTCTTATATATCTCATATGCTTTTTTAGCTGATGCGATAGCGACTTCTGCCTTTAATTCAGGTGCGCCTTTTTCATCCAGCATCGGGTCAACTAAAACATCAATACGGCTCAGGAAGAAACTTGCAACAGATGTGATATGACCGATTGAATGTCCAGCAGCCAAGTGGTCTTCCAAACCAGCAATATATGCTTCAGCCACTTCTTCATAGCGTGGCAAGCCAAACAATAAGGTAACGTTTATATTAATGCCTTTTGCTATTGAACTGCGAATGGCACCCAAACCAGGTTTAGTGCCTGGTATTTTGATCATTACGTTTTTGCGATTAACTGCCTTCCATAATTTTTCGGCCTGTTCGGCTGTTTCTTTCTCCTTAAGTGCAAGGAATGGTGAAACTTCAAGGCTCACATAACCGTCAACACCTTTTGATTCTTCGTAAACACCTTTGAAAAGGTCTGTTGCATTTTGGATATCTTTAACTGCAATGCCAAAGAATATCTCTTCATTATCATTAGTAGTTTTTGCTAATTCTGCAATATCAGCGTCGTAATCTGAGCTGCTGGTAATGGCTTTTTCAAAAATAGCCGGGTTAGAGGTTACCCCTCTTACTCCGTCTTCATCTATCAGTTTCTTTAATTCGCCAGATTTGATGATCTCACGATTGATAAAATCGAGCCAGATGCTCTGACCGAAACTGTGGATTTGTTTTACTCTATTAGTTGCCATGATTATTTTCTTTCTATTGTTTATTTTTCAAGTAAGTGAACTTTTTGCAACCGGCGCATATGCCGCTCAAGTCCCGTGAATTTTGCATTTAAAAAAGCCTGAACATATTCTTCAGCTGCCATGTACCCGGTGATGCGCCCACCAAGACATAGCAGATTTAAATTGTCATCCTCAACGCCCTGATGGGCCGAGAAATAATCATTAATTAGTGCAGCCCTCACACCTGATACCTTGTTGGCTACAACCGAGGCCCCTACGCCACTGCCGCAAATAGCAATGCCTCTTTCCACATCTTTCGTCGCGATGGCCTGTGCAAGTGGTACCACATAATCAGGGTAATCATCCTGCTCATTCAATTCGTATGCACCAAAGTCAACTACCTCATAACCAGAAGTTACCAGAAATGCGTGAAGTATTTTCTTCAATTCATATCCGCCATGATCAGCAGCTATACCTATTTTCATATCTTAGATTTGAGATGTGGGATATGAGATATGAGAAAAACTTCTCACTTCTCATATCTCATATCAAACATCTTATAATAGTGCCTTTGCCTTGTTTACAACGTTTTCAACTGTAAAGCCGAATTCCTTGAAAAGTTCTTCAGCAGGTGCCGATTCGCCGAAAGTATGCATTGCAATAATGTCGCCTTCGTCGGTTACATATTTATGCCAGCCTAACGGAGAGCCCATTTCGACAGCTAAACGTTTTTTGATCGATTTAGGGAACACTTTTTCTTTATATGCAGCATTTTGCTTTTCGAACAGTTCCCATGACGGCATACTTACTACCCGTGCCTGGATACCTTGTTCAGCCAGCTTAGCCTGTGCTGCCATAATTAATGATACTTCAGAACCAGTTGCCATCAAAATAACCTGAGGCGTTTTTTCTGAATCAGATAAGATGTAAGCACCTTTCTCTAATCCTGTAGCTTTACCATATTTATCCTGATCAATGATCGGTAATCCCTGACGGGTAAATACCAATACAACCGGACCGTCTTTGTGTTCTAGCGCTACGCGCCATGCTTGTGCAGTTTCGTTAGCATCAGCCGGACGCAGCACTACAATATTTGGAATAGAGCGCAATGAAATTAGTTGTTCGATTGGCTGGTGAGTAGTGCCGTCTTCACCTAAACCGATACTATCATGCGTATAAACAAATATCGGTCTGATCTTCATGATGGCCGCCAACCGGATCGGCGGACGCATGTATTCTGAGAACATTAGGAAGGTCGCACCGAAAGGAATAATACCTTTTGTTAATGCCATTCCGTTCAGGGCAGATCCCATCGCATGCTCGCGTATACCGAAATGGAAGTTACGCCCGTCTCTTTTTTCAACCGTGAAAGAATCATATTCTTTTAGGTTTGTTTCTGTCGAAGGTGCAAGGTCAGCTGCACCGCCTATTAAAGTTGGTAATTTGCCAGCAATTGCATTTAGCACTTTGCCGGATGCCTGACGGGTAGCCATTTTTCCGTCGGCTTTAAATACCGGCAAGGCTGCATCCCACCCTTTAGGTAATTCCCCACTTATCGCTTGTTCATATTCAGCAGCTAACTCAGGGAATTTTTCTTTGTAGGCTTTGTACAGGTCATTCCATTTCTGCTCGGTACCAGCGCCTTTTTCGCCACATTTACGATAATAATTCAAAACCTCGTCCGGCACGACAAATGATTGCTCAGGATCAAAGCCAAAAAACTGTTTAACCAATTTCAGCTCATCAGCACCCAGTGGTGAACCGTGTGCACCAGCAGTATCTACCTTATTAGGGCTACCATAAGCAATATGTGAACGAACTTTGATCAGCGACGGTTTGCTAACTTCTACCTTTGCGTTGTTGATAGCATTTGATAATGCATTAATATCGTTCACATCATTTACAACCTGTACGTGCCAGCCGTATGATTCGAAACGTTTTGCAACATCCTCATTAAAAGTGATATCGGTATCACCCTCAATCGAGATGTGATTATCATCATAGATATAAATAATGTTTCCGAGTTCAAGGTGACCTGCCAATGAGGCTGCTTCTGAGGCAACGCCTTCCATTAAGTCGCCATCGCTCACTACCGCATAAATTTTGTAGTCGAACAAATTAAAACCCGGCTTATTATAACGTGCAGCCAGATATTTTTGACCTATAGCAAAGCCTACACCATTAGCAAAACCTTGCCCCAGTGGACCGGTGGTCACTTCAATACCATCCAGTAAGCCATATTCAGGGTGACCTGCTGTTTTACTATGTAACTGCCTGAACTTTTTAAGATCGTCAAGTGTAATATCGTAACCGGTAAGATAAAGGAAACTATACTGGAACATACACGCATGGCCAGCTGATAATATAAATCTATCGCGATTGGCCCAATGTGGGTTCTTAGGGTTGTAGTGCATAAATTGCGACCAAAGCACATGACCTACCGGCGCTATTGCCATTGGTGTGCCCGGGTGTCCTGAATTGGCTTTTTGTACTGCATCGGCTGACAATACCCTTACGGTATCGATACTTAACTGTTCAATGCTTTTTGTAATTGAATCCATATTTTTAACTATAGATGAGTAATTGATTTGAATTGATTAATTTGTTAAAGCGACGGGACAGAGGTAATAAGATCATGCCTGGCATCTTTTAACCATAACCTGGATCCACCCTTAATACCATCCTGATTGGTAACCAGCTTCATGTTCTTATCCAGCTTAAATTTCAGCTTATCTGAATTTCCGCCTCCTATATATAAGGTATCGTAATTAATTACTGTTTTCAAAGACTTCAGAACCTTTTTCATTCGCCGGTTCCATTTGTCAAGCCCCTCTTTTTCGAGAGCTCTTTCACCAACATACTGGTCGTAGGTTTTTCCCTTTGCAAAAGGATGATGGGCTAATTCCAGATGCGGCATTAACTGCCCATCCACCAATAAAGCTGTGCCAAATCCTGTCCCAAGGGTAATCACCATCTCCAACCCTTTTCCACTTACCACTCCAAGTCCCTGCATGTCAGCATCATTCACTACGCGGGTGGGCTTACCCAACTCCTTTTCCAATTTTTTACTCAGATCAAAGTCCTTCCAGAAATCGGTCCCTAAATTAGGTGCGGTTTTAACTACTCCATGTTTAACGTAACCCGGAAACCCTACTGAGATATAATCGTATGCGGGAAAAGACTTTACTAACTTCTTTATAACATTAACTACGTTTTCGGGGTTTGCAGGTAAAGGTGTAGGTACCTTATCGTAATCCATTTGCAGTACACCTTTGTCGTTTAAAATAGTAGCTTTTATATGCGACCCTCCAATATCAATTGATAGAAATTTGGGTGAAGATGCGATCTTTTTTTCCATGTAATATTTAAGGGTTATGCGTTTTTCTTGCAGATGATTTTCGGCCCTTCAAATCGTTAGTTCAAAGTTAGAACATACATTGATTAACTCCGTTTTTAATGGCAATGTTTTTTATCTTATTAAAGTAATTTTTATACACGTGTAACTATCGGTATTTCTATAGCTGGTTAGTTGGCGGGTGCAATATTAAATAAATTAGATTTGGGAACAACTTTTTTTGAAGTGAAATAATATTTATTAATATTATGTTAATGAAACCTAGGCCATTTGAGGAAAACAGGCCTTATATAAACAGGTTTTTTAAAAAGTTTTTAAAAAGAATTTTGACGTCGGGGGCAGATTCGAACTGCCGTAAAAGGTTTTGCAGACCATCACCTATCCACTCGGTCACCCGACTATAGAATAACGGAAGCTTTCACTGCTCCCGTTATCAAACCAAAAAAAACTAAGAAATCACTACCTAAATAGTATCTTGATAACGTCAGCCTATTGACTAAATCTATCGCCTGTTACTGACCTATTTTAAAGTCCTTATTTTACTCTGGTGAGTACTTACTTTTTTTACAGTCGAAATAACTTCACTGGCTGGAAATGTTTTTGAAAAGTCGGGATCGATATGATCATATTCAATTTGTCCGGTTGCCGACACGACATAAGTAGCCAATAGCGGCACATTGGTATCAATGCCCGAAAACTTATTCCATATCGGATCATGATCTGAGTATATCCTGAACTTTTCAGCAATCTGTTTATCCTTGTCGAAATAGAAACTCAATGATAAACTGTTATCCCATATCAGTTTTTCCAGTTTCCGGTCTTTTTCCGAGCTAATGATTAAAAGACTCGCTTTGTTTGCCGTAATATCATTCTGCAAAGAATTTAATTGCTTGAGCAGATCAATACCGTATTGCTGCCAGTGATACGAATAAAAACCGATAACCAGCGGTTTATTCAAAAGTTGATGGAATAAAACGGGCCCGTGTACCTCGACACCATTAAAAAACTGCTGCCATCTAGCCGGGTCTTTCTCCAGTGAAAAATCAGGAAGTACGTCCCCTGACCTTACAGGTTCTGATTTTTGAAACGATCTGAAAACCGGATCTGGATCAGGTATGATCTCTGATATATCAAAGTATGGAAAACTGTTTACTTTAAGTGCTGACAACATAATCTATTTTTCTTTAGTAAATCGACAAGACAAATGTATATATAATCTATCGATTTTGTAGTAATTTATTTTAAATTTTTTATTCTTCCTTTAATTAGTTGTTTTTAAGCGAATTACTTAATTTATTTAACATACTGTAGACGCGGCATCCAGCGCAAAAGCCCAGAAATGCTTCCAGAAAAGCGAATAAAATCAGCACAGAAGTCACGATTAGCACGGCAGTAGTTAAATTTAGTAAGGTCAAAATCAATATACCTGCAGTAAATAACAGCCCTACCCCGGCAGCAAAGCGTTTAGGTGCCCTGTCAGTAGGTTTGTTCTTTATGTTGAATTGCTTTATCACAACGTCACTTAGAATTGCCAACAAGCTATATTTTCCCAGATTGTTAGCTCTTAGCAAAAAGTCGATTACCAGGAATGCCATGATGACCCATGAGTTGGTAATCAAAAACGTTCCACCTAATAGTAAGACAAAAAAAGCCGTTACCCGTGCCTTATTCTCATTCATTGAGACAAAATCTACCGGGCATTGCACATTATTCTCCATATTATAAATTAAAACGGTTCGGTTAACGGGAAAATTGGGTTACTCCACTCCTTTTACATTCATATGTAAAATATAGATGGCTTTTGACGCAGTGATGAACAGATCATCTTTATTTTTCCCGCAAAAACAAAGGTTCGCGGTCCAGGGTTCATCAATTTTTATATGGGCTATTTTAATGCCCTGGGGGTTATAAACTATCACGCCATTTCCTGTTAAATAAACATTCCCTTTTTCATCCAAGGTCATACCATCCGAGCCCTGTTCAACAAACAAATGTTTATCAGTAAGACTCCCATCAGAGGAAATTTTATATTTAAAGGTTTTGTTAGCCTTTATATCAGCAATATATAAATACTTACCGTCGGGCGTTCCTACTATTCCATTTGGCTGCTCCATATCAGAAACTACCATTACAGGTTTATCACTGCCTTTCGGAAGATAGTAAACATTTTGTCCTTCTATGTCGGGTTTTTGCCTGTCCCAAAAGTCACGCTGATAATATGGATCGGTAAAATACAGGTCGCCATTCGGTGCTGCCCATACATCATTAGGGCCGTTTAACCGATGACCATTGTAATCATTCGCTAAAACTTTGATCTTTTTTGTGGGGCTAATGGCGATTAACTGATCCCTACTTTCGGCACATGAAACCAGGTTACCATTACTATCGAAATAGGTGCCATTGGAACGCAGAGCATCCTGCATAAAAACAGACAGCTTGCCATCTGCACTATATTCCCATATTTTGTTATTGGGTTGATCAGTAAAGAAAACATTCCCCTGCTTATCAACGGACGAACCCTCTGTAAAGCTAAATTGCTTGGAGATCAACTTCGGCTTTGCTGTGGTATCATACAATTGCTGTGCCGATGTAGTTATAACAGCACCAAAACACATTAAAAATAAAAGTGATAGCTTCTGATATTTCATCTCTAAAGTTAGCCTTTTTTAGAAAGGTTCGGCTCACTGTACAATCCAAAATCACTCAAAGCAATACAAACCGGCGCTTTGGTAATTCTTAAACGTACTTTGTTTGTAGTGATATTTTCTGGTAGACGGATCAGGCGGTTACCCCCTATGCTTGTTGCAGTAGCAACCTGGCGCCATTTGCTATCCTGCCATACGTCTACCGCTACTTCGTCTATACGTTGTCCGAGTTTAATATTTTCGCGCAACTGAATAATATTGAAAGATTTCTTTTTATGAAGATCGAGCACCAGTTCGGGTGTTTTCACCTTGTCATCGGTAGCCCAATAACTATAACGATCATTATCCAATAAACGGGCCGGGCCAAATTTTGCCAGGTTCCCCCCTCTTACATTGTTTGCTTTTAAAATAGCACCTTTAGCTAAGTTATTGGCAAAAGTTTGTTTCAATAAATCACCAAACCCTTTCAGAGACTTTACGTCGTTATCACTCAATAAACCTCTTCTGTCTGGCGATAATCCCAGATCCAAACAAGCGCCATGCCCGACACTCATAAAATACAGATTAAAAAGCGAATCAGGTGTTTTCACCTTTTCATCCTGCTCTTTATGATAAAACCATCCTGGTCTTAGCGGAACATCGCATTCTGCCGGCATCCAGTATTTGCCGTCACGGTGGCCTTCTGTACCTTCAGAGTCCTTCGTAAAACCATTTCCTGGCTCTTTACCAGGCTCCGGCGCATGAGGCGTATAAGTTGCCCAGCATGTCTCGCCTGCATGACCTGCCTCATTTCCAACCCAGCGCACATCCGGACCAACATCACCGAAGATTGTTGCATTTGGCTGTAGTTTCCTTGCTATACCCCATGTTTCAGGCCAGCCATAGTAGGTTGAACGGTCTATTTTGCGCACTTCTTTTGCACCGCCATAATAGCCATCTCCGCCATTGGCGCCATCATGCCATACTATAAACAGCGGGCCATAATTACTATATAATTCTGCCAATTGTTTGCGGTAAACTTCTGTCACATACTCGGGCTTTCCGTACAATGCACTGTTCCTGTCCCATGGTGAGCAGTACACACCCAATTTAATACCTAACTTATCACAAGCTTCACGGTACTCTTTTAAAATGTCGCCTTTGCCATCCTTATATAGACTTTTCGATATGTTGTGTTCCGTTGTTTTGGTGGGCCACATGCAAAAACCGTCGTGATGTTTTGCAACGACTACTATACCCTTAAAGCCGCCTGCTTTTAGCGAACTCACTATTTGCATAGCACTAAATTCGGTTGGATTTACAATTTTGGGATCCTCATCTCCAAATCCCCATTCTTTATCAGTATAGGTATCCGGCCCGAAGTGAATAATGCAATACATTTCCGTTTCCTGCCATTGCAACTGTCCTTTTGTGGGCAAAGGGCCATAAGGCTTCGGAGCAGATTGGCTAAAAGTATAAATTACGAATAAACAAGCGAGGAGCGTCAAGCAGATTCTTTTCATTAGATATTAGTGTGGTTGGTTGCTAAAATAGCAATTTTTAGATTAACCGTTCGGTAAACATTTCTTGTGAGCTTTTATTTTTCTCCTTATGTTTAGACCGTAATGAAAAAATCAATAAAACTCTTTGCTATTGCCATTTTGGCCTGTTTTTATTCTGCGCTCGTTCAGGCTCAATCTGTGCCGTTATATAAAGATATGAGCCAACCAATCGATGGCCGTGTTAAGGACTTGGTGTCGAAATTGACCTTGGAAGAAAAGGTCTCATTATTAGGCTATAACAGCAAAGCTGTACCACGTTTGGGTATCCCCGCTTATAACTGGTGGAACGAAGGTCTACATGGCGTGGCACGTGCGGGCGAAGCAACTATATTTCCTCAAGCTATCGGAATGGCAGCGACATTTAATGATGACCTGATCAAACAGGTTTCTACTGTAATATCCACCGAAGCCCGCGCAAAATATAATCTTGCTATACAGAAGGATCGCCATTTGCAATATATGGGGTTGACTTTTTGGACGCCAAACATCAACATTTTCCGCGACCCACGCTGGGGCCGGGGTCAGGAGACTTATGGCGAAGACCCATTCCTGACAGCTACCATAGGCAGCGCCTTTGTAAAAGGCCTACAGGGTGATGATCCGCGTTATTTAAAGGCATCCGCAACCGCCAAACACTTTGCCGTTCACAGCGGGCCGGAGGCTACCCGGGATTATTTTGATGCGAAAGTGGATGAAAAAGATTTCCGCGAAACTTATTTGTATGCTTTTCATGTTCTTGTTAATTCAGGCGTCGAATCAGTAATGAGCGCCTATAATCGCATTAATGGCGTACCTAATTCGATCAATAAAGCCCTTTTGACTGATATATTAAGGAAAGAATGGGGTTTCAAAGGTCACGTGGTAACTGATTGCGGAGCTTTGGACGACGTATATTCCACGCATAAGACTTTACCAAATGCAGTTGAGGTAGCAGCAGCGGCTATTAAAGCCGGTATCGACCTGGATTGTTCGAGCATACTGCAGAACGATGTGATCAAAGCGATCGATCAGAAGCTGATAACCGAAAAAGAAGTAGATCAGCGGTTAACCGAACTTCTGCGTACTGAGTTTAAGCTTGGTTTTTATGACGATGCTCAAAAAGTACCATACCATAATTATGGAGCTGACAGTGTGCACAACGCATCACACGTGGCTTTGTCACGTAAAGTGGCGCAACAGAGCATGGTGTTATTAAAGAATAACAATAATGTACTACCTCTTAATAAAGCTGATTACCCAAGCATCATGATATTGGGCCCTAATGCAGCTGCATTCGACCCAATGGTAGGCAATTATCATGGTGTAAGCAGCAAGGTGGTGAATTTTGTGGAAGGCATTACCGGTGCGGTTGACCCCGGTACACGGATAGAATACGACCTTGGCTCCGATTATACGGACACTACCCATTTTGGTGGTACCTGGGCTGCAGGGAATTGTTCTGTTACAATAGCCGTTGTTGGCTTATCCCCGGTTTTGGAGGGTGAGGCAGGCGATGCCTTTCTTTCCAAGTCAGGCGGCGATAAAAAAGACCTGAGTCTGCCTGCCAGCGAAATCGCATTTATGAAGACTTTGAGGCACAGTGTTAAGACTCCGATTATTGCTGTGGTGACCGCAGGCAGTGATGTCGATATTTCAGCTATCGAACCTTATGCTGATGCTATTGTATTTGGCTGGTACCCGGGCGAACAGGGCGGAAATGCATTTGCAGATCTGCTTTTTGGAAAAGTATCCCCTTCGGGCCATTTGCCACTTACCTTTTATAAATCGATAAAAGATGTTCCGGATTATTCTGATTATTCTATGAAGGGCCGCACCTACCGTTATTTTAACGGACCGGTACAATATCCGTTTGGTTTCGGTTTGAGCTATACATCTTTTGAGTACCAGGCAGAACAAAGTCCTGCGAAGAAATATACTGCAAAGGATACTTTAAGTGTTACCGTAAAAGTTAAAAACACAGGTAAAATGGATGGCGACGAAGTAGTGCAAGCTTATATCGAATACCCACAGGCTGACCGCATGCCAGTGAAAGAATTAAAAGGATTTAAGAAAGTGTCCGTTACTAAAAGTGGCGAACAATCGGTAACCATCAAAATACCTGTAAAAGATCTGCAAAAATGGGATCTGAAAACCCACGGATGGAAAACATATCCTGGTAATTACAAATTAACATTAGGCAGCAGCTCGCAGGACGATAAGTTGAATTTTGCCTTTACGATAAAATAGGCGTTTTGTATTCAAAAGACGAAGCATCTCAACTCAAGCAAACCTTCTGGACTACCTTCGGTCAATACATTTCACCTCAATTATCGGCCGAAGGTTTAAGAGTGAACTGGGTAAATTATAAGACCGGTATCAAATACATCTATTTCAGGATGGAAGCCGGAAAAAAGTCGGCGTCCATAGCTATTGAAATTGTACACCCTGATGCAGGTATCCAGGAATTGTTTTTTGAGCAGTTCCTGGAGTTAAAGAATGTGCTTCATTCAGCTCTAAATGAAGAATGGGAATGGCAACTACACCGTATGGATGAGGAAGGAAAAATTACCAGTCGTATAATAAGGCAATTATATGGCGTGAGCATCTTTAACAAAAACGACTGGCCCGCATTGATTTCCTTTTTTAAGCCTAGAGTAATCGCGCTGGACGAATTCTGGAGCGATGCCAAATATGCATTCGATGCACTTAAATAACTTTCTCAATTACCCATTGATGGCCGAACGGGTCCCTGATATCTCCCTGCCTGTAGCCATAATCATAATCCTGCATAGGTGAGATCACTGTTGCGCCTGCAGCAATAGCCTTTTCCATTACCGCATCCGGATCGGCGACCATCAGCCCCATAATGGTGGTGGTACCGCCACACAAGGCCGGACTATATTGCCTTGCGCTTGGTTTTTCTTCGTGGATATGAAACAATGCGCCTCCTATTTCCAGTTCCGAAACATGAACCGTGCCATCATCATTGCTAAAGCGTCGCAGCTCAATCGCATCAAAAGCCTTCTTATAAAACGCAACAACTTCAGCACCATTTTTCGCTACAAAAAACTGCGGGACAAAGGTCGTTTGTGTAAATACTTTCATAGCAGAATTAACTTGAATGATCGTGCAATATCTTCCAGCCGTCTTTGGTCAATATCATTACCAACGAATAACGGCCAGATCTCTCCGGTAAATTATTGCCCGACAAAGTGAATTTTCCGGTCAGCAGGGCATACTTTTCTCCCAATAAGGTCACTTTCAGATCATCATAATGCAGGTTCTGTTTGGGCATTTTACCGTTAAAGTATTTCTTTTCATACAGTTCTCTAATCGTATTTATCCCTGCCGGACCGGTGGGCATCATCATGGTCGACTCATCGGTATACATCTTCATAAAGCTTTCCAGGTCACCTTTGTTCCAGTCGTTCTCTGAATTTTTCATTGCTGTAATGATCTTTGTTTGAGCATCCTGTGCACGAACAGAGATTGTAAGCACAGAAAAGCTTAAGAAACATAATAGGGGTAAGATAAACTTTGGGATGAGTTTCATATTAATTGGATTGAGATTGGTCAAGCCAATTTCTGAAATAAAAATGAGCAAATCAAAGCTTAATTATTTCAAATTCTCTTTGAAGAAATTTGCAGCCATTTGGCCTACCTGTTGGTGTATCGCATGGCGGTCAACAGATGTATCGTCCATAAAATAAACCGGTGCTTCTTTTTTTACGGGATCAGTGGCTTCGCCTAAGAACACGTAGTGATTGGCCTTGCCTTTGATCAATAAATATTTGGACGCTGGTATCAAGTCATGATAGTGTTCTGCATTGGTTTTATACGGAGTGATGCTGTCGCCTTCAACTTCAACAATATAAAGTGGTTTATCAATCTCTTTTACCTGAGATTTGTCGGCAAATCCTTGTCCTACTGCCGGGCATATTGCAAAAAATGCCTTGATGCGTTTATCCTTTAGGTGCTGTGGACTATTTTTGAAAGATTCATCCGGTTTTCCTGTTTTGATGACTTCCATCAAACCGGGAAATTCGGGTATGTTAGCTTCTTTTTGGCCTTGCGGGCTGTTAGTGAAGTTTTTCAACGCATCAAAACTGAGCACACCGCCAGCAAGGGCTATCGTAGTATAGCCGCCTATTGAGAAGCCAGCAGCTCCTATCTTGTCCTGATCAATTTCTGGACCGAATTTTGGGTCGTTCAGCAATTGGGTTAACACAAAACTGATATCGCGTGGCCTTTGCCAAGGCGTTACAAAGTCAATCGCTATTTTGTTATCATAGGTATTCCCCCAATGATCCACAGCTGCTACCATAAATCCGTTTTGCACCAATATATCGGCGAGCCACTCCAGCGTAAGCCGACCTCCGCCTGTGCCATGCGAGATCATGATGAGCGGGTATTTTTTATTGGCTATTTTTCCGTCCTTTACTGTCTCCATCCGTGGAAATGGCACAAAACCCGTGTTATGCTTTTGCATTGAATCAGTTGTTGGATACCATACTTCGGTAATCAACGGCCGTTTTCTCAGGGTATCATTAAAACGGATGGTGGCCTCTCCAATAGTTATATTTTGTGCTGAAGCAATTGCAGGTAAAAGGAATGCACTTATTATGATTATTATTCTTCTCATGTTCGATTTTTAATAAGACAAAACACGCGATAAATCATTACATCAATATTGACAAAAGTCAATAAATTAAACTTTTGATTTCAACCGGCTCAAGGTTTCCTGCGATATGCCGAGATAATCGGCAATGATCTTGGATGGCAATTTTTGAATAAGATCAGGGTTATCTTCCATCAGCAATGCATATCGTTCTTTCGCATTCATAGTGATCAGGCTTTCAATGCGTTTTATGGATGCGATATAACTCTGTTCCAGGTTAGTCAGGTATATTTTCCCCCAGGCCGGAAAAATATCGGACAATGACCTGAACTCTTTATAGTTTAAATAAAATAGTTCTGATGCTCCGATACTTTGTATAAAAGCCTGTGACGGTTCCTGCAAAATAAAACTTGGAAATGCTGTTCCGAACCAGCCCTCGGGTATCAGCATACGCGTTGATTCGCGGCCATCTTTATCCATCAAATAGACACGGAGACAGCCTTTACTTACAAAATACACATACCGGCATATGTCACCTGCTTCTAGCAATATCTCACCCCGCTTAGCCTTTTTAGATTTCAGCCTATTGCAGAACGCTGCAATTTCTTGGTCACTTATAGCTGCATGTTTTCTAAGATATTCTTCCAGTAACTGGTACATTTCGGGTTTATTTCATGTCGAATATAACCCAAATCATTGTAATAAAATTACACTTCGTTACTCTAAAAGGGCAAATAAGGTTCCCGGGAAACAATTTTTATTTTTTTTAAAATGTTTTTCAGGGACAATCGTCTCTACCTTTAAAGGAGAAACAAATTGATCACCGCTGTAATGCCCGAAGAAAAGAACAACCACATCATACATACAATAAAAGCGTATGGTAAGGGCTTGCTGGGCTTTATCCGCCGGAGGGTGAAAACCGATGCCGATGCCGAGGACATTCTGCAGGATGTTTGGTACCAGCTCAGCGCGGTAGTCAATGCCCAGCCGATAGAGCAAACCGGTGCATGGCTTTACAAAGTGGCGACCAATAAGATC
Source organism: Mucilaginibacter tolerans (assembly GCF_030519375.1). Taxonomy (GTDB): domain Bacteria; phylum Bacteroidota; class Bacteroidia; order Sphingobacteriales; family Sphingobacteriaceae; genus Mucilaginibacter. The sequence goes on from NZ_JAUMKB010000002.1 coordinate 449,379, forward strand.
ATCGACAAAAACCGTAAAAAATCGGAAGAGCTATTCGACATCAACTTGTCCGGCGATGAGGATGATGAAGAAGCAATAGACTTCAAGGCCATATTGTTAACCGAAGGCACTACCCCTGAGACGGAATACATCCGCAACCTTTTTTGGGAGCAGTTATTCCTGGCCCTGGATGAAATACCCGAGGAGCAACGGCAGGTTTTTATATGGCAGGAACTTGATAACATTCCTTTTAATGAAATAGCCGAACGTACGGGCGAAAAAATACAAACGCTGGTATCACGAAAACGTTACGCAGTGCTTCATCTGCGTAAGCGGCTTAAACAGTTGTATGAAGAAATTATAGAAGATTAAAAATTAAAGACATGACAAATAAAAACTTTGAAGATGCAGCCTACAAACATAGGTTCGGCTTCAGAAAGAAATTGATTTTTATACCATTCCTGATAGTGGGGGTTTTGGCCCTTCTCAGCTACATCGTGATGCTGTTGTGGAATAATCTATTACCAGACATATTCCACATTACCGCCATTACTTATTGGCAAGCGGCAGGACTTTTGGTATTGTGCAAGATATTATTTGGGTTCGGAGGCCCACGCGGTGGCCATCGCGGAGCACCATGGATGCGTCATAAGATGGAACGTTTTAAGAATATGAGCCCCGAAGAACAACAACGTTTCAGGGAAGAAATGCGTGCCCGTTGTGGCAAATGGGGCCGCCATTATAGCGGATTTGATTGGGATGAACCCAAAACAACACAAGAAGCCCCAAAACCGGCAGAATAAAATTTTCAGGACTGTCCAATTTCAGCTATCCCGATAGTTATTGATGAAGAACACTTTAAAGTATCACTATGGAAGTATTAGTTTTTAAAACCGATGTAACCAGTAAGAGGAAAGTAAATAAAGTAAAAGCTTTGTTAACCTCTTTTCCAACCATTAAGCAATGGAATTTTGACCTGGAAGATTGCGATAAGGTACTAAGAATTGAAGCGATCGGACTTCAGCCCGCGACAGTGGAATCACTTCTGCATACTGCAGGTTTCAGTTGTCGTGAATTGGATTATTAACACTGCATTCTGCGGAATAAATTTCGCCAACTTATAACTTACAGGGCCTTTTTAGGCTCTGTAAGTTTATTTTTCAATGCGCTCTCACGATCAAATTACGAGCTCTATCTGCTCCTAACCCAACCTTTTGCTCCCTTCGTCAGGATATATATTTAATATAAACATTCTCAAAGCAGAATATTCCATCGATTTAAAGACCAATTTTCCCGACACATGTAACTATTTTTTTCTTTTTACGTCCTAGTTATTAATTTAGAGTTTAGGGAAACTTAACAATTCATTTATATTGTTATTTTTGCTCCCCGTTTATAAACTGAGAAAAGTGGCTAGACCGATTGCATTGGCATTAAGAAAGAACTGGAAAATGACCTGGAGTTCTCAACTCCAAAGGGCACAACTGATTATTGGCTCAATACTGATGATCATTATCTCTTTAATGTTGCCATCTTTTTTTAATCTGATACAAAAAAGGGACGGCACATTGCTGAATGATTGGGTACTGGCGGCTATCCCGGCTCGTGATGTGTCATGGGAGATATTTACCGTGATCTGGGGTATCGGTTTTTATGCATTATGGCGGGGTATTGAAAAACCAACGATCTATATCACTTATCTCTGGACATTTATATTTATTACCATATTGCGTGTATTGGCTATCAGCCTTGTTCCTCTGGAACCGCCAAAAGGTCTTATCGTTTTAACTGACCCGCTCACTGCCGTTTTTTATGGCAGAAGCACGATTACTAAGGACTTATTCTTCTCGGGCCATACTTCAATCCTTTATCTTGCTTACCTGTGCCTGGAAAGGAAATGGGATAAAATATTGGCCCTGATGGGCACAATCATCGTTGTTTGTTTACTTTTGATACAACACGTACATTATACCATTGATATCATCGCCGCGCCGATCATTATTTATCCGGTATTCAAAGGAGTTAAGTATATGCTTAGCTAAAAGGCAACCTTTTAATTTAAATTTTCGTCCCAACAAAAAACTCCCCACCTGGCGGCGGGGAGCCTGTTCTGGTTTTTACACCAGAACTAACCTAAACCTTATCACGAACATATAACGTGATGAGTTGTTTAGTAGTGTTAGACAATCTGGTTTTTACTTTAAAATGATATTACTGCATATTTAAGCATGGAAGCACAGGAAATTGAACGTTTGATCAGGATCAGCAAAGAACGTCCGCTGATGCCGGAGACTTACATTCCATGGCAACTGGAGCCTGATACTGATGATATATTCCTGCCCGAAATGCTTACCTCGTTGCACGGCCTCGAAATCTACGATACTTTAACTCCCGAACAAAAATTAGAACTAGGTCGGCATGAGCTCGTGCAGGTAATCGCTTCCTATGCTTGGGGCGAGTGTCTTTTTTGCCTATTTATGACCCGGCATATTCTTACTTTGCCTTTGGATAACGTGGAGCACCGTTTTCTATTAAGAGAATTAATAGAGGAATTCCGCCACCAGGAAATGTTTGGACAAGCAATTGCCAAACTTGGTGGTAAACCTATCAGACAAACGGGAATACACAAATTTTTTGGTGAATTCAGTAATAAATATCTGCCTGCTGATTATTTATTTATGGGTAGTGTATCAGTGGAGCTGGTAACGGATATTTATGGTAATTATGCGCGCAAATCACCTAATATTTATCCCGTGCTGAAGAAAATGTTCGATCTGCATAACATTGAAGAAGCACGACATATCCTATTCACTAAAAGTTTGCTGAAAACATATGCCGCTAAAGCCGGATATGTTAAACGCACATTATACAGCTATGTGATCCTTGGGAACATTCTTTTTGTGCGGACCATGTATGTAAAAAGAGAAATATATGAGCGCATCGGTCTGGCCAACCCGGATAAGGTCTATAAAATCGCAGCCAAAAACTTTAAAAAGAAGTTTGCCGAGAAGTGCCTTGATGATATTATTGAGTTTGTAAATGAATGGAAAGGCTTTAACCTCGCTACGCGTTGGGCATGGCGCTGGCTTTTGGGGGCAAATGTTTAGAATAAGCAATTTGCTGAAGGGTTCAACCCTTCTTTATCAGCAGTGAGCGTAGCTTCCCCATTTTTATAGGTAATTATCCATATACTGTCGAAGTCGCCATCGGGCCAGTCTCTGATATTTCCCTGAACGCCTAACGCTTTGGCAATGTGAGGTATGGCGTTATGCTCCCAGCATACTATCACCGTTCCCTTTTGCAGGAATACATCCTTAGCTATATGCTTGTAATCCTCTGTATCGAAACTACTGTTAACATCCAGGTTATACTTTACAGCATAGGGCGTAATGGTTTGAAACATCCTGGATGATTTGGTTTTATTCCCGGAGTTTACCGTTGGAATATAAATCTCGTTTACGACACCGTATTTGGTGTATAGCACTTTAGGCAAGGCCATAGCCCGGTTGAGTCCCTGGCAATTCAGGTTATCGCCATTATCAGGCTTTTCACCATGCCTGATAATGACAACCTTTAACGATTTTTTCTGACATGAGCCCGTGATGAATGATCCGCAAAGGATCAGCAACAAGAAAACAAGGCGCATGCAGTCTTTCATATTTAAAATTTAAGCTTCAATAGCTTCCTGAACTTTACCTGGCCTGCCATTTTTAAATGCAGCCCGGGGTTTGAGGCCCAATAATTCAAACATCGCCATATCTGCATCGAATGACGGATTTGGTGTGGTAAGCAATTTCTCACCTGCAAATATGGAGTTGGCACCTGCCATAAAACATAATGCCTGCTCTACTAAGCTCATTTCGGTACGACCGGCAGACAAACGCACCACCGTTTTCGGCATAATGATGCGCGCAGTGGCAATCATGCGCACCATATCCCAAACCGGCACCCGTGGCTGATCAGCTAATGGCGTCCCTTGTACCGGAACCAATGCATTGATCGGAACTGACTCCGGGTGCTTAGGCATGTTAGACAATGTTTTTAGCATCGAAATACGGTCCTGAACCGTTTCACCTAAACCGATGATACCACCGCTGCAAACTGTGATTTTCGCTTTGCGAACGTGCTCCAATGTTTTCAGGCGATCGTCATAAGTACGGGTAGTGATGATGCGTTTGTAATCATCCTCAGACGTATCCAGGTTATGATTATAGGCATATAGTCCCGCATCAGCTAAGCGCTGCGCCTGGCTTTCTGTCAACATGCCCAATGTACAGCACACTTCCATATCCAAATCATTCACAGCTTTTACCATCTCAATCACTTTATCAAAGTCCCGGTTATCACGCACTTCGCGCCATGCAGCGCCCATACAAAGTCTTGATGCACCGCCAGCTTTTGCCTTTTCAGCAGCAGCAATTACCTCTTCAGTCGGCATCATTGCATGAACATTCACGCCCGTGTTATAACGTGCCGCCTGCGGGCAATAAGCGCAATCTTCCGGACAGCCACCTGTTTTGATCGATATCAGTGAGCTGATCTGTACTTCTGAGTAATCTTTATTTTCGCGGTGTATAGTTGCAGCCTCGTAAATAAGATCGAGTAAAGGTTTATGGTATATTTCAGCAATTTCTTCCTTCGTCCAGTTGTTTCTAATCTCTGTCATTCGTTTCGGTTTAATTTTTCAAATTTATGGAAAAGCTCTATTGCTTTAATGATGATGCAATAAAAGCTTGGTAGCAAGGTAAAGCGGCAGTAAAAATCCTGCACAGTCTGTAAACGTTGTTATGATAATGGAGGACGCCACTGCCGGGTCAATTCCTACCCTTTTTAATATCAACGGAATGGATGATCCTGTCAGTCCGGCTATCACCAGATTGCCCGTCATCGCCAGAAATAAAACCAGGCCTAGCATTGGGTCAGCATCATACATCAGGGCTATTGCAAAAACGATTAATCCATTCGCAGCACCGTCAATCAATCCAACCAAAAACTCCTTTATAACGGTGTTGTAGGCCTGTCGGTCGGTCAGGTCACTTAATGAGATACGCCGCACGGTCACCGCCAACGCCTGTGTGGCTGCGTTGCCCCCCATACCTGCTATGATAGTCATATATGCAGCAATTTGAGGCAATAACGCGACTGTCGCATCAAAATGACGGATAATGGACGCTGCCAGGTAGGCCGTCGCCAGGTTGATCACTAACCAGGGTAAACGACTTTTTACGGCGTCCTTCCAGTTACCGCTCAGTTCTTCATCCTCAGATACACCAGATATTTTCAAGATGTCTTCGGTACTCTCCTGCTCCATTACGTCCATGATGTCATCGACTGTAATGCGGCCAAGCAGCTTCATGTGGTCGTCGACAACAGGTATGGTGGTAAGGTTATACTGAGAAATTAATCCGGCTACATCCTCCTGGTCAAGTTCTGCTTTTACGTATACAAAATCCCGATTTACCAATTCGGCAACCCGTGCATAGGCCGGCGCTTTAAGGATCGACTTAACTGAAAGAATGCCCTTGAGCATGTTATCGTTATCCACCACATAAATAGTGTAAAACTCCTCCATCTCTTCCGACTGCCGTATAATATCCTCCAAAGCATCTTTTTTATTTTGGTTGATATTCACCTTAATAACTTCAGAGTTCATGATACCACCTGCGGTATCCTCAGGATAGCTTAACAGCGCACGGATATTGCTAGCGTCTTCCTGATCGATATCTTCTAATATTTCCTGCTGGTCCTCTTCATCAAGCTGAGAAATAATATCCGTAGCATCGTCATAATCCAGCTCTTCGATAATCTCGGAACGCTTTTCGGGATCAAGGCTGATAAGCAATTCACCCGGCTCCTGCTCCTCATGCATTTCCGCAATTACTTCAGATGCTTCGTCGGCGGGCAGGATGTTGATAATTCTTTCGCGCGATTCGACCGGAAGTCTTTCGAATAGTATTGCAATCTCAGAAGCGTGGTACTCCTGCAGAACTTTCTCTAATTCAGCATCATCCCCTTCAAGCGCGGTTTTGATCCGCTCCAGGTCTTCCTTGTTGATTTCGAAGGATTGCATACCCGACTAAAATAAGGCAAATAAGCGGTAATCGGAGAGAAAAAAAGAATAAAATCGACCCGTTAAATCCGGCGTTGGCATTACATACTGTAATCGTATTTTATTTTGACAGAAGCCAATTTTTGAAGTTTTGAAATAACATGGTTTACCTGCATTTTGCGTATGGAAGCTTTTATGGAGCAACTATTATCAAATTGCTGTTCCAACAGTTGCAGGTTATCGTCTTTAACAATCCGCATCACTTCGTTCATCTGCAAATAATCGAATGTGATGGTATATACATCATTGACCGTTTTCTCGACGATCTGTGCTCCTTCCAAAGCCAATTCTGTTGCTGATTTATAAGCATTAATCAATCCCGGGACACCGAGTAAGGTGCCACCAAAATAACGCACTACCACTACTGCCACATTAGTGAGACTTTTAGATAGTAACGTATTCAATATAGGTCTGCCTGCTGTGCCCGAAGGTTCGCCGTCATCATTCAATTTAAAAACTGATCGGTCAGTGCTCCAGCGCATCGCCCAGCAATGGTGATTGGCTTTGGGATGTTCTTTCTTTAAGTCAGCGATAATGTTTTTGATATCTTGATCAGACGCAATTGGATAGGCATAACCCAGAAATTTACTGCCACGGTCCCGGAAAATACCTTCGCTTTTAGTTTCAATAGTTAAATAAGTATCCTCAAAAAGCATCCGGCAAATATCGCTTAGAAATTGAATATCTCAGGAAAATAAATGATCACAACGGCAATGATCGCCAAGATAATTCCTCCGACATTGAGGCGGCTTAACTTTTCCCTGAATATGAATAAGCCAACCAATGAACCAGCCACGATAACACCAATATCCATCGTGGAGAATACAGTTGAGGGATGATCGGCTAAAGCATTCAACCCTTTTATGTAAAAAAGTATATTTCCAAAATTTGCTGCGCCTAAAACCCATCCAATAAGTATATGAGGCCACGAGAAGCGCATCATTTTGGTGAAGACCATGTAGATCAGTCCGATAAAAGCGACAGAAAAAGCAACTGTGAAAATGATAAATAATGACGTACCAAAGGAAATATTACTTTTTGATATACTTTTTAAAAGGACATCAATAACACCCATTCCTATCAATATTACCACAAGGTAGAACCATGCGTTGGTAGATCGCCTACGCACTGCACTTCGTTGCCTCCAAGGTATCAAACACACGATAGCAACAAAACCAATAGCTATACCTATTATCTTGATTGTGTTTGGCTTTTCTCCAAAAATTAAAAATGAAGCCAGAACAGGAATAAACAATGATAATCGCTGAGCTACATCCGTGCGCACAATTCCAGTCAGCTTTATTGAAGTGGCTATTATGATAAACAATGAGGGAAACAATATTCCTAATGACAAGTAGACCAGGACAGGAGTCCCTTGCAAACTTATCAACTGTGGTCTAAAAAAAAGCCAGGTGAGAAATATGGCTGCTGAATAATTCCAAGTTATTGCCTGATAAACATCAATCTGATAGCGTTTGGCGAGTTTTAGCAACACCGAAACAGTAACACTACAACAAATGCTTAAAAAAATGTAAAACATTAATTAACAGGCGTATGGTAAAAGAATTTTAAACGATCTGTTTCGATAATATGTTCTCTGTCCGAAATACCATTAATGCAAGGTGCTTTAATGCCCCGTCCCAAAACGGCTTCACCAGTAAAAATCCGAGCCTCATCCCACAGGCCTTCATTGATAAAGCTGGTCAATGTATGCGCACCGCCTTCAATGATCACTGATTGGATATCCTGCATATATAACTGGAACAGAATATATTGCGGAACAAAACGATCAAAATCCTCGAGGGCAATATACTTAACTTTTCCGTCAATACCGGTTTTTATTTCGTTAAATATCAGTGTTTCAATATTTTGATCATATATATTCAAGTTTTTATTCAACTCAAGCTTTCGATCAATTACGATTCTTTTGGGTGATTTACCCGGCCAGTAGCGGGTATTCAGCTGCGGATTATCGATGGCGGCAGTGTATTTGCCTATCAGCACTGCATCTTCTTGACTACGCCATTGGTGTACCAGTCTACGTGACTCTTCACCTGTTATCCAAAACTGGCTTTTATCATCCGGTGCAAAATAGCCATCATTGGTTTGCGCCCATTTCAGGATCACATAAGGCCTTTGCTTTTGTACCCTTGTAAAAAAACGACGGTTAAGCCACTGACATTCAGCCTCTAAAATGCCGGTTATCACTTCAATACCTGCTTCCTTTAATTTTTCTATGCCCTTACCATCTACCTGTGCGAATGGATCCCGACAGCCCACCACAACTTTTGGAATTTGGTGCTTAATGATCAGATCGGCACAAGGTGGGGTTTTACCATAGTGGGCGCATGGCTCCAGGGAAACATAAATGGTGGATTCCTTTAGTAGCTCTTCGGCGTCTTCAAAATTTTCAAGCACCTGATTTACAGCATTTACTTCGGCATGCGCCTGACCATATTGCCGATGAAAGCCTTCGCCAATGATATTATCTTCGTGAACAATTACCGCTCCTACCATCGGATTTGGGCTTACATTGCCTGCGCCTAATTCAGCAAGTTCGATACAGCGCTGCATATATTGTTCATGAGATGGCATGCCACAAATATAGGTTTGTGTAAACCCGAATTTTTATAATGTTAAAATTTATAGAATAAGTTGTTAAATCAAGGTTAGTTAGGTGCTAAAATGAGGCGAATTGACCAAAGAACTTTTTGTTTCTTTGCTGCATGAAAACGGTTAAGCAGGTTTCGGCGGATTTTTCAGAACAATTATCAACCATTTATGACGTCAATGAAGTCAATTCACTGTGTATGATGGTGTTAGAAAATATTGTTAATATCTCTTCTGCAAGAATAAAGGCTTTTCCGGAAACAGAGATACCAACACCTGATAATGAGATAATTGCAAACATATTAACACGTTTGGCTACTGGCGAACCAATCCAATACATATTAGGTCATACAGAATTTTATGGACTCACTTTCAAAGTAAATCCGTCGGTACTGATACCCCGGCCGGAGACGGAAGAATTGGTAGACTGGATCATTTCATCAGTCGGCGGTTCTGAATTGGCATTTGGCAAGTTTTTGGATATTGGCACCGGTAGCGGTTGTATCCCCATCAGCCTGAAGAAAAACCTGCGTGGGGCCGAGGTTTCTGCAATAGATATTTCACCCGAAGCTTTGCAAACAGCAAAAGAGAATGCCGAATTAAATAAAGTCGATATCAATTTTATTCAGGACGATATTCTAAACCCTGAATCCGACATCCTAAATTCGAAATTCGAAATAATAATCAGCAATCCACCCTATGTAACCCTTGAGGATAAAAAGCTGATGCAAGCCAATGTAACGGATTTTGAACCGCACACTGCTCTGTTTGTTCCTGAAGACGATCCGCTTATTTTTTATAAAGCAATAGCTGATTTTGCTGCTAATCATCTCGAAAAAGGCGGTATGTTATTCTTCGAAATCAATGAAAGTTATGGCAAACAAATAGTTGAGATATTAAGTGATAAAATATTCACTGATATTGAGTTAAGAAAAGATATGAGTGGTAAAGACAGGATGGTGAAAGCAACTAAATAGCCCCTTCAACTCTGCCGACTGCGAACTAATTGCGAGGATGATATGATATAATCGTATCCTTTAAATACTCCCGGTCCAAATGCGTGTAGATCTCTGTCGTCGTAATACTCTCATGTCCCAGCATTTCCTGTACAGCACGCAAATCTGCACCGCCTTCAACCAAATGCGTAGCGAATGAATGACGCAAAGTGTGTGGGCTGATAGATTTCTTAATCCCCGCAGCTTCTGCCAATTGTTTGATCAGCATAAAAATATAAACCCGGCTCAATCTTGAACCTCTGCGATTCAGAAATACCATATCCTCCTCTCCTTTTTTTATTGGGATATGTACCCGATCGTGCTCTATCCAAAGTTTAAGCGCTTTTATTGCTTCACCTCCAATGGGAACCAAACGCTCCTTATTGCCTTTGCCAATTACTTTTACAAATTCTATCTCAAGATAAAGGTTAGATAGTTTAAGCTCCGTTAACTCCGATACCCGCAAACCGCAGCTATAAAGCACTTCGATAATAGCTTTATTTCGTGTACCATCTGACTTTGACAGATCAATAGCTTCGATCAACTTGTTGATGTCCTGATAGCTTAAAGTATCAGGAAGCTTACGCATTTTTTTGGGCGATTCAAGCAATTCCGCAGGATTATTCCTGATCATATCCTCGGCCAATAGGTATTTATAAAAAGATTTGATGCCTGATAATATCCTTGCTTGCGATGAAGGGATCATACCCAGCTCATTTACCCAATTGATGAATTGGCGCAGATCATTCAGCGTAAAAGTTTCGGGTTTCAAATTATTTGCAAGGCTGTCAGCAAATTGCTGCAGTTTATCTATATCTCTGCTATAAGCTTCTATCGAGTTATCAGAAAGCCCTTTTTCCAGTTTAAGATACGCCCGAAAGCCTTTTATCGCCGATCTCCAGTCCAATTGATTTTGCTTTTAATGTTTTATACTTAAGTTTGGGCTAATGAATATACAAATTATCAACGGTCCTAATTTAAACCTGCTTGGCGTTCGTGAAAAATCCATTTATGGCGATAGTAGTTTTGAAGACTATCTTGTCGCCCTGCGCAAACGCTATGCAAACATCACCATAAATTATTATCAAAGTAATGTGGAAGGTGAAATAATTAATAAGCTGCACGAAGTGGGTTTTAGCTGCGACGGTATTGTGATCAATGCGGGTGCCTATACGCATACCTCAGTGGCGATTAGCGACGCTATTGCCGGTATTAAAACCCCTGTCATTGAAGTCCACATAAGCAATGTATATAAACGAGAAGAATTCCGTCATAAATCACTGCTGGCAGCTAATTGCCGTGGTGTGATAGCGGGCTTTGGAATGGACTCCTACCGCCTTGCTGTTGAGAATTTTGTTAACGGATAATCATTCTGATCGTATAAAACTGACAATAAGCCTCTGCATCCATCGTTTTTACATTATCCTATGCGAAAAATAGCTAAAGCACTTCTTTTAATTGTAGTTGTTATAACCACGTTAGGCATTCACAACAGCTTAGCCCAGGAAAAAAAGAAAAAGCCTAAAAGTTTAAGGGATACTGAAAGAAAACTTAAGCATTCGCGTGATTCGGTTTTACAAAGTCTCAACAAGGCCGATACATCCATTCATAGTCTTTTACAGCACATTGAACAATATATTTCCACTTTTAACCAGATCAATAACGACTTGGCTGACGGCCTGGACACAATAGATGTAAGTCAAAAAATACCACGGACATACAGGAGGCTAATCAAGATACAGGAGCTTGCAAACAATAAAAAGTCGAGCACTTTGCGGTATCTTTTTGTACTGCGTGATAACCTAGATCATATTCAGGGTAATCTGGAGGATTGGCAATCAAGTCTTGACGATGTAAATTCAAAGCTTGTCCAAAATCAACATGATATTTTAAAATGTGCAAAGGATAGTTTATTGCATGTCGTACCGCAGGACTCTGCTTTAAGGAGCGCTTTCTTCGAAAAGTTAGGCAAACTCAGGGAATTATGGCGCAAAACAGATTCAGCTAACAGAGCAAATTTATTGGCCGTAAACCTATTGCAAAACCAAGTATCTGTTGCTTATACGACTGTATTAGATGAAACCGACCAGATAGATGCCAAAATAAAGCGCTTTGCTAACCGGGCTATGGATGGCGAGTTTGGCTTTATATGGGAAAAAAGTCCGCAATACAATGATTTAGGTTCTGCATTAAAAGCAACTATTGACCTTAACAACACACAACTATATTACTTCATTAAAAACGGCACTGCGACACATCTGATAGGTTTATTACTTCTGATCGCTATAACAGTATGGATATTTTATAACAGACAAAGAACACGCAAGAATAGTGATCAGCCAGATGTTATTCTTGATCACACCAATTATATTTACACAAACCCGGTGTCGGCGTCGTTATTGATAGTTACCGCGCTGGTACCCTATTTTTACGATCATCCCCCGGTATCATTTTTAGAGATCTTCTTTTTAATTTCTATTATTTTTATTCTGGTTCTTGTCAAAAAAGGCTTCCCGCAGTCAACGTTTAGCTTCCTCGTTCAATTGTTCGGCCTGACAATAATTTATGCGTTAAGCAACCTTTTAATACAAATTACAGTTGCTGATAGATTTGTCACACTGATAATAAGTATTGCGGCAATTATAATAGCCTGGTTATTTTATAAAAAAATTAAAAAAAGCGCAGAAGGCCAGCTCCCATATACACGGACTGTCGTAATAATCTTCATCTTACTGCAATTTCTGTCGCTTTTATTAAACTTAGCGGGCAGGTTCAGCTTATCTAAAATATTAGGAATAACCGCTGTATTTAACCTGTGGATGCTTATAAGTCTGTATTTCATTATTCAGATATTAATACAAGGAATATTCCTCCAGTTTCACTCCAAAACTGCAGAGAACACATTCATAAGCTGGATTGATTATTCTATTCTTCAAAAAAAATTCAGGAGCACTTTAAGCGCTTTTGCTGCATTATTGTGGCTTTTTTTCCTGCTGCAAAATCTGAATATTGATGATTGGGTAAGTGATTACCTTGGCGATGTATTGAACCAATCGCGAAGTATAGGCGGGGCTTCATTTACTTTTGGGGGGTTTGTAATTTTTATTATTATCATCTGGATGTCGACGTTATTGTCGAAATTAATCAGCTATTTTTATGATTTATCGGCACAACATACTACAGATCTCAGCGCCTTAAAAAAGAAAAACCGGGCCTCTACCCTTTTGATCAGAATAGGTGTCTTTACAGTTGGCTTTTTACTGGCCGTTGCAGCGTCGAACTTCCCGATAGATAAGCTTACCATTATATTTAGCGCCTTTGGTGTTGGTATCGGTTTTGGCTTGCAGAATATCGTTAACAATCTGGTGTCGGGCATGATACTGGCATTTGAAAAACCAGTTCAAATAGGTGATATAATCGAAGTAGGCAGCCACGCCGGAACAATCAAAGAGATAGGTATACGATCAAGCAAACTGGCAACAAGCGACGGCTCGGAGGTGATCATTCCCAACGGTGATTTGATATCCCAACAGGTGACCAACTGGACCTTGAGCAATACTAACCGCCGGATAGAAGTTATGGTCGTTGTTGCTTACGGGTCGGATATCGAAAAGGTGAATAAACTACTGACCGACTTGCTTGGCAATCGCGACGATATTATGAGTACACCCGGTCCATCTGTCTATGTAAATAACATCACCGACAAATTTGTAGAGTTTAGGGCATCATTCTGGGCAGCAGATATATCTAATGCACCGGAATTAAGAAGCCGCATTTTAGCAGCTATTTACGAATCTTTTGCTAAAGAAGGTATAAATTTGCCGACTTCGTAAAGCAGGATTTTAGTAAAAATCCTTCGGATCAAGTGCTGAAAAGGAATGCTTCTTTTTCATAAAGAAGTCCCAAACGATACTGCGTTTGTACATACCCTTCAGATCGGGCAGATTGCTTCTTTTAGTTCTGGGACCACCACCTTTAAATATCTGCACTATAAAATTCTGATGTGCACGGCTCACGGCCCACGCATCCTTGCGTTTGCCTTCATTCAGAAAGCGGATAATGGCCAGCAGGTCCATCCAGAAACGGATGCCTATAATGAACAGGCCGCGCCAAAAGGAAAGATTATTTCTGAGCAACAATAGATTATTTCGGAAATTCAAGAAGGTTTTAAATGGATTCTCTGTGTTTAATGTTCCCCCACCCACGTGGTAGACTTCTGATTGTGCACAGTACATTACTTTATAGCCCATGTTCTTCAATCGCCAGCATAGGTCTATTTCTTCCATGTGGGCGAAAAAACGTTCGTCGAAACCGCTTGCTGCTACCCAATATTGTTTTTTAACAAACATTGCTGCACCTGTAGCCCAAAAAACCTCACCTGATTGCTGGTATTGGCCCTTGTCCTCCTCTATTTCATAAAACATACGCCCACGGCAGAAGGGATAGCCATATTTATCAATAAAACCACCAGCAGCTCCCGCGTGTTCAAAGTGATCTTTTTGTGCAAAGGCCCTGATCTTGGGTGCAGCAGCAGCAATCAGTGGATCGCTTTCCATGAGTTCGATAACAGGCTCTATCCATCCGGCAGGCACTTCTACATCCGAATTGAGAAGGATAAAATAATCAGCTTCTACCCTCTCCAATACACGGTTATATCCGCCGGTAAAACCATAGTTTTTATCATTTTGAATGATTTTGACACCGGGAAAATTTTCCTTGAGAAAATCAACAGAGCCGTCAGTAGAACCATTATCACCAACTACAATATCCAGATTTGGCCAGGTTGACGCCATTACAGAAGGCAGAAATTCGCGGAGATATTTTAACCCGTTCCAGTTTAATATTACGATGGCAACTTTAGGCGTACTTGTCATTCAATAATTGTGGTTGGCTATGGTTGAAAATTATGGGTTCATAGCGCCTGCAATTCTACAATTTTTTGGGCAGATAATCTATGATCAGCTTCCATAAACTAGTCTACTATCGCATTCTCGATCTCTTCCGGTTTAAATTTCCATCTGCGATGCGACCATAGCCAGTATTCGGGCTCTTCCCTTATCACATTCTCCAAATATTTCACATGGGCTTTGGTAATCTCATATGGCGCTGATTCTTTTGCGTCTTCAATTAGTGGAACTACAGTATAAGTATAATAACCGCGTTTTACCTTCCGCATGTCACAAAAATAGACTAGGCAATCAAACGATTTTGCCATCTTTTCCAGGCCTAAAAACACAGGGGTTGGTTGATTCAGGAATGTGGTAAAATAGGTCGATTCATGCCTCACCGGGGTTTGATCACCCAAAAGCACCGTAATAAAAGGTTCATTCTTTAATTCAACCATTTTTCGCAGCACTAGTTTCATCGCCACAGGAATACCCCTGAAACGCGACCGGGTTTTTATAAAGAATTGGTCGAATATCTTATTGGACAACGGTTTATAAACGATCATGAATTTCTTATCTGTAATGGAGGTGATACTCAATGCCAACAGCTCCCAGTTACAATAATGCCCGGCAACACCTACTAATTTCCGATCGCTGTCCAACAGTTTTTTAACGACATCTGGGTTTGTAGGTTTTACACGTTTAGCTAACTGCACCGGACTAATGCTGATAGTTTTGACTGTTTCGACTACCAGGTCACAAAAATGATGATAAAACTTCTGCTCAATATCTTTACGTTCTGGTATAGTTTTTTCAGGGAAGGCACTGGCAAGATTTTGTTGAACGACTTTTTTGCGATACCCGACGATGTAATAAACGAGGACAAAAAGCAGATCGGAAATGAGGTACAAAAACCAAAAGGGCATCAGCGATAACAGGTACAAAAAGAATATACCTATGTACGAAAGCCCTTTTTTTATCATTATTTTATCCGATTTTTGAACACAAACATAGAATATATGATCGAAAAAGGCGCTGTACTGCCCATGTTTTATCTGCCCCCGGTTGAATATTTTGCTCAACTTAACAAGTATAATCCTGATTTTGTGATCGAAAAGTACGAGCATTTTCCTAAGCAGACCTATCGCAACCGGGCTAATATCTATTCTCCTGATGGGACACTCACGCTTGTTGTTCCGGTTGTAAAAGGTTCAAAAGTGCACACGCCAGTAAAAGACGTTAAGATAAGCTATGATTTCCAGTGGCAACGTTTGCACTGGATGAGCCTGCAGGGCTGTTACCGCCGTTCAGCTTATTTTGAATACTATGAAGATGAGTTCGCGCTTTTTTATGAAAAGAAAGAAACCTTTTTGTTCGATTATAACGACCAATTACTTCAGCTTACCCTGAAGCTATTAAAGATAAAGGCAACCGTTAATTATACTGAATCCTACGAGGCTGAATATTCTGCCTTAGCAGACTTTAGACAAACAATTCACCCAAAGAAAGAGTCTGGCTTTCAGCAGAAGCCTTATTTTCAGGTTTTCGAGGAAAGACATGGCTTCATAAAAAACCTGAGTATAGTCGACCTGTTATTTAACCAGGGGCCACAATCCATAAATTATTTGTAATGAACAGCCAAATCAAACGCATCCGTTATAAAGTCCGCAGGCAACCAGTTGAAGTTGGCGCCAAACCGGGTTCAATCAATATACCTGAAGGAGCGCTAAAGCCCATCATCATGGTTTACAGCTATAATGAGCATGAGCTGGTAAGCTCTGAAGGTAAAAGTATGCAGGTGATTCTATCCCAATTTAAAAAATGCTGTGAACACTCCCATTGGATACAAATAAAAGGCCTGGGCGATTTAAAGCTGATGGAGGAGATCGGCACCCATTTAGGCATCAATCCATTGGTACTTGAAGACATTGTAAATACCCATCAACGCCCAAAATTTGATGAATATGATGATTACGTTTTCTGTACCAGTCGTATCATCAACTTTAATAAAGACCATGAGCTGGTTAATTGCCAGTTTTCAGCATTAATAAAGGAGAACATTATCGTCAGTTTTGAAGAAACACACGACGAATATTTTGAAGCTGTGAAAGCGCGTTTAAAAGCCGGGAAAGGTGCTATACGCACCGCCGGGCCAGGTTATATGTGTTATGCACTTACGGATACCATCCTTGATAATTACTTTGTATTACTGGCTAAAGCCGGCGACATGCTTGATGAGATAGAAGACCGTTTATATACCAATGCCGATAAAAGCGTGATGTATAATTCACAAGCGATGAAAAGGATACTGATCATTATGCGTCGCGCTAGTTGGCCCGAACGGGATAAGATCAATGAGATGATCCGTACTGATAATCCACTGATCTTGCCTGAGGTAAAAGTTTACCTGCGCGATGCCTACGACCACTGCATCCAGATAATGGACCTGGTAGAAAACTATAAGGAAATCACCTCAAGTATTATCGATCTGTATCTTTCAATGGTGAGCAACCGCATGAATGAGATCATGAAGGTGCTGACCATTATTTCAGTAATATTTATTCCGTTAACCTTCGTGGCAGGTATCTACGGAATGAACTTTGCCCGTGTAGATCCTGTCACCAATAAAGTGATGCCCGGCAATATGCCTGAACTATATTCGTCGCATGGTTATGTATACGCCCTGTTGGGAATGTTCATTATTGCAGTGATACAAGTCGTCATTTTTTGGAAAAAAGGTTGGTTTAGTAAGTTGTAGCCGAATGGTTGTAATGGTTGAAGTAGTGTAATTTATCAAAAACTTCAACCAATACAACCCAACTACTTACTTCTGGAACTCAGGTTTCAACTCAGTATGCATCGCTTTCCTGAATTTCATTACTTTAGGCTCAGATACGCTCCCGATGTATGGATTATCGCCATGCAGGCGATAATAACCCTGATGATATTTTTCGGCCGGATAAAAAGCCTTGAACGGAACCACTTGGGTAACAATTGGATCGTTATAATGCTTGGTAGCATTTACTTCTTTTATAAGGTTCAATAAAATTTCACGTTCCTCAGGAGTACGGTAAAACGCGATTGAACGATAATCAGTCCCTTGATCAGGCCCCTGGCGGTTTAATTCGGTTGGGTCATGAGCAAAAAAGAAGGATTTAGCGATAGTTGCATAGCTGATCACTTTAGGATCATAATAGATCTGTACTACTTCGGCATGGCCTGTGGTTTGTGTACCTACTTCCTCATAAGTCGGATTGACTTTGGTACCACCTGCATAACCGGAAACTACTTTGCTTACGCCTTTGAGCTCGGACATTGCTTCACTCATACTCCAGAAACAGCCGCCGCCAAACGTCGCAACACTTTCGCCTGGTTTAGGTTGAGGAACAGCAGCAAAATCACTTCTGCCCTGACCGTTAGCACATCCGAAAAATAATAGTACGGACGCGAGATATAACACAATCTTTTTCATTTACTATAGAATTTATGGTTGTTATTTGAATCAACATACGCAATCATAAAATGCGCGGTTGTTTATGTTTGTCGTAAATAAGTCATATCCCTTACATCTGTTTTTGGTTAGCTGTTTTAACCAGGTAAAATATATTGCCAAGCCCGTTGATCTTTATCTCATAAACACTTGATAACAACATTCCCATTTTGCCCGGCGGAAAACCTTTATTCTTCAGCCATTCAAGGTAATACACCGGCAGATCGCATAAGAATGTGCCCTTATATTTTCCAAAAGGCATTTTAGTATTTACAAGATCGGTTAATATTTTCGGATCAGGGGTAATATTTTCCATGATGTAAAATTAGCATTAGTGCCCAATGTTCAGTCAATGAAAAAACATAAAACACATGCATCCGGCAGGCGTTGTAATAATAAATCTGAATACTATGAAAGAACAATTTGAAGCAGCTTTAACCGGTACAGAAGGACCTGTGGATGGTGTGGTTAGCCCGCTTAACCTAAAAAATTACACGCAGGCTTATGAGTTCAAATCATTAGATGGCACCTTACATCTGGTGATCGCAACTGCTAATAAAGGCAGATGGCAAAGGATCGATGGTACGGAGCCTTATCTTTCGGGATGGGTTGATGAACTGGCTGAACAGGTGGCAATTGACTAGTCCTAAAAAAACGATACAGGATTAATAATAAATAAAAGTACAATATTCAAATAGCAGCAAGATTATCCTT
>NZ_JAUMKB010000030.1 GCF_030519375.1 Mucilaginibacter tolerans
CATCTTTGGTGGATGTTTGAGTTTTTAACAACTTTTGTATCATCAATAATAGTCAACCTATTTTAGGACCTTACATTGTGATACCTCCCTAATTAATTCATTGTAATGATGGTAGTTGGTAGTAGGCTGGCATCAATACTCGCTTTTAATGAATTGGTTGTCCATCCGTCAGGCTGGAATGCGGTCGACGGATCCCACCATGCGTCCATCTCTGCGCCTGATTTTTGGTAGAACCTTATTTTATTATAGCCCATGTAAATATTTGAACTTGATGCACCCGAGTAGTTGCCATAACAAAGACCACAATTTGAATAAGGCGTGCTTATGCTATAAATAGTATTATGATCCATTTTAATATGGCTGCCGCCCTGAACCTGCATACCAACAAAACCCCCGTTTACGACAATATTATTACGTGCCACCTGGTATGAGCCCCCAACGTCACCTAATACGATACCTGCGCCGCCGCCTGAGTCATTCTGCACCTGTCCGCCCCTGATCCAGTTGCCAATTACCTGAACCGAATCGCCTGGTAAACCATCACACTGGTAAATGCTTATGCCGTCCTGCGGGTGTAGTGCTACGCCCGCGATATCTTCGCAACGGTTATAATTTACCTGTATGCCACCACCGCTTACATTGTTTAACTGGACAAAGTTACCTGAAGGGAACGGCCCGTTCATGTTCAGGAATTGGTTAGAGTTTACCTTAACAGTTTTACACTGCATAGCATTAACACCAGCTCTCACGTTGGTAATAAAACAACTATCGATAGTTACATTGGTGCAATTGGATAACTGAATCCCGTCGGTGGTGGAGTTCATGATTTTACACTTAGTAATGTGCACATTATTGCAATTGCTAAGATGGATGCCAATAGTTCCACCATGATTAACATCGATCAATTCGCCGCTGATGGTAATATTGTTTTGCCCGTTTAAACTGATAGGGGCAGATGCCTTGTATGTGAAATTTGTTGAAGTGCCTGTAGTTCCGGTTCCGGTAGTAGCACCTGTAGTAGTGCCGCCGCTGGTGGTGGTTCCACCGGTCGTAGTTCCCGTGGTAGTTCCGGTAGGACTTTTAGTAGGGCCAACACCTGATGAATTATGACTTTTATCCAACGTATTTGCATTGGTTGAAGAAGGAACAACCGAGCTGTCCTTTGAGCAGGATGTAAAAATGGAAGTTGAAAGCAATGTAACTCCTAACATTAAGCCCATCCACGAGGTGGTTTGTTTGCGTTTCAGAATCATAATAGTTAAATTAATTAGGGTCTTTTGTACGGGGCATGTTAACTAATAGTTACACATAATTTTGATTTGGAGAAAATAAGTTAATTTTTAATACCGTAATTTTTAGTTGATATTAAAACTGGGAGTGCTAAAAGAGGAAGAGTTTGGCGAGTTAGAATAAACTCATTTATACTATATTATGCAATTTACCTAAGTAATGTGGTGGCAGTATTTTGACATCATACGCTAAAAATTCAAGTACTAGTTAATCGTGCTATAATTTTGTTAACTGGCCCTCCTATTATGAACGTGACGCCCGTTCAGGTAATTTTTATTATAGCATGCAACTAATCGTAATTAAAATTGTAAGTTGAATTGTGATGACAATAGGGCAGCAAATTATTGCAGAATGGTATAAACGCAAGAACTGGCAGCAATTTCCTTTTCAGCAGGAGATGGAGGCGGCGTACCTTAGGGGCTATTCGGGTTTGCTGAATGCACCGACTGGTAGTGGTAAAACTTTTGCGCTATTTTTGCCGTTCCTGGCCGATTATATCAACAGGAATCCGGACACCTGGCATACCCGCTTAAATAACGGCCTGATGATGCTTTGGATAACACCTTTGCGCGCGTTAACTAACGATATTAAAAAGGCCATGCAGGAGGTATGCGAGGAAATCGGCTTGCCCTGGAAAATCGGCACACGTACCGGTGATACTCCCGCAGCAGAAAAGCAGGCCCTAAAAACCAAACTCCCCGAAGTACTCCTTACTACGCCAGAAAGCTTACACCTGATGATGGCACAAAAGGAATACCCTAAAATATTCGCGCAATTGCAGGTAGTGGTGATCGATGAATGGCATGAGTTGTTGGGGACTAAACGTGGGGTACAGGTGGAGCTGGGTTTGTCCCGGCTTAGGGCCCTTTCCTGGAAGCCTGAAGTCATTGACTCAGGACTCAGGACTCGGAACCAGGGGCTCCGAATCTGGGGTATCAGTGCAACCATCGGTAACCTGGAGCAGGCATCGGAGGTGTTACTGGGTAACGATTTTCCTAAAGAGCAGGTGAAAATGGTGCGGGCGCATATCGATAAAAAACTGGTCATCAAATCGGTCATTCCTGAAAATATTGAGAGTTATTCCTGGTCGGGGCATATTGGGGTAAAACTGCTACCGCAGGTGATGGATATTGTGGCCAGAAGCAAAACTACACTGATATTCACTAATACCCGTTCGCAGTCAGAAATATGGTACCATGCTATTTTGGACAATTATCCCGAGTATGCCGGCATTATGGCTATGCATCACGGTTCGCTGGATAACGAATTGCGGAACTGGGTAGAGCAGGCGTTACATGCCGAAGCATTAAAGGTAGTGGTATGTACATCAAGCCTGGATCTTGGGGTCGATTTTCGCCCCGTTGATACGGTGATACAAGTAGGTAGTCCGAAGGGCGTAGCGCGGTTTATGCAAAGGGCAGGACGTAGCGGGCATGCTCCCGGAGCGATATCGAGGGCTTATTTTGTGCCAACGCATTCGTTGGAGTTATTGGAAGGTGCTGCGTTGAAGCAGGGCATCAAACAGGGTATCTACGAAAGCCGCGACCCGATGTTGCTTACTTATGATGTATTGGTACAGTACATGGTCACATTAGCAGTTTCTGATGGTTTCAGGGCGGATGATCTGTATAAGGAAGTGAAGACATCATATGCCTTTGCGGACCTAACCCGTAAAGAGTTTAACGACCTACTCGACTTTGTAACACATGGAGGTAATGTACTGGCACAATACGATGAGTTTTTGAAAGTGGAGGTAGAGAACGGATTATATCTGGTAAAAAGCCGACGGGTAGCCATGCGGCACCGACTGAGCATCGGCACTATCACCAGCGATGTGAGCATACGGGTAAAGTGGCTTAGCGGCAAAAGTCTGGGAACTATTGAGGAGTCATTCATCTCCAAACTAAAACCAGGGGATCACTTTTGGTTTGCAGGGCAAAGTCTCGAGTTTATCCGGGTGAAGGAGATGAGCGCCTATGTCAGGAAATCAAAAGCCAAAAAGGGGTTGATACCAAGTTGGATGGGAGGACGGATGCCGTTATCATCACAGCTTTCGGCAGTTTTCAGGGACAAACTGGATGAAGTAGCACATGGGATAGAAAACGATGAGGAAGTCGTCGCTCTTAAGCCCTTGTTCAATTTGCAGGCCGAATTATCACACCTGCCCCAAAGCCATGAGTTTTTGATTGAGTCATTTCATTCGCGGGAAGGGCATCATTTGATATTTTATCCTTTCGAGGGGCGCCTGGTGCATGAAGGGATGGCATCGCTGCTGGCTTACCGCATCTCGAAGATCAAGCCATTTTCGTTTTCCATCGCTATGAATGATTATGGGTTTGAATTACTGGCAGATGACGAGATTCCCATTGAAATGGCTTTAGAAGACGCCAGCTTCTTTTCTATCGATAACCTGCTGGATGATATTCTGCATAGTCTAAATGCCAACGAGATGGCAAAAAGAAAATTCAGAGATATTGCACATATCGGTGGTTTGGTATTTACCGGCTATCCGGGTCAGCCGGTGAAGAGCCGGCATTTGCAAGCGTCCACGTCGCTGCTTTTTGATGTGTTCAGCGAATATGAACCTAATAATCTTTTAGTAAGGCAAGCTTATAATGAGGCGTTGGCTTTTCAGTTGGAAGAATTCAGATTACGGGAAGCGTTGCAGCGGATTGTTAAGCAAAATATTATTCTAAAACAGATATACCGGCCAACGCCATTTGCTTTTCCTATAATGGTAGATAGCCTGGGCAGAGAACGCCTTACTACCGAAACGTTGGAAGAGCGCATAGCACGATTAACTAAGCCCTATGATTTCGACGAAACGGGCAAGTTGCAAAGGAATCAGGACAAATCTAAAGGAAGAATGATGAAACGCGGACTGTAGCTCTTTATTGAGCATCGGAACAGTTTTAGCGGCTAAAAAGTAGAAAAAATAAAAAAGAGGGAATGCTTAGATATAAAGCAATCCACTCTGCAAGTACTTGAGATACTGCATAACCTAAACAAGCTTTAGGCCAAATGTCCGGTTAATCGAATAACTTTTTACCTCTGATCACTACCGTAGCGATAATTAACACTATCGGTAAAACAGTTATGATCACCCCTACTAAGGTGTACGTATTCATCGTGTTTGAATTATGGTTCTGAAAATCTGCAAATATCGCGCCAGTTTTTAATAGTGGCCTGTTTATTAACAATTTAGCATTTATCAAGTTAAGCCTATATTGGTATTTGGTCTAACTGGGAATCATATTCCGCAAAAAACGTGGAAAAAAATTTCCTTTGTGTAAAATTTTCCACAATAAATTATTGAATATCAGCTTAATATTATAACTAACTAAAGTAGGCCTGAAATCAAATTGCTATTACTTATTTTGCTATTAGTCAGCGTATTTGTTTATAAAAAACAATAGAATACAATAGAAATAAATTATAAGGGAATTGGTGTAAGGATTATAAATCCTTTACGACAAATAAATATAAGTAAAATTTATAACATTTTGATAATGAATATGAAAAAAGTTAATCTGATTGTTGCTGCTGTTTTTCTGGCAACATTAAGCGCATGTGGGCAGACTCATTCAAAAGACAAAGTGGTGACCGGAAGCTCAGAGGATGTGAAAACTTATCCGGAGGCAAAATCCAATTCTTATTGGAAAAATGTATTATCGCCCGAGGCATACGATATTATGGTGAACAAGGGAACAGAACCACCATTTCACAATCCTTATTGGAATAACCATGAAAAAGGCATTTATGTTAGTGCAGCTACGGGGAGGCCATTATTTAGCTCAGATGCCAAATTTGATTCAGGTACAGGCTGGCCGAGCTTTTTTAAGCCGGTCGATCCCAAGGCAATCATGATTGTTAAAGATTATTCGGACGGCATGGTGCGTGATGAGGTGGTTGAGCGCAGCACTGGGTTACACCTGGGGCATGTATTTGATGATGGACCGGCACCTACGGGCCTGCGCTATTGCCTGGATTCGTACGCATTGAAATTTGTTAAGGCGAAATGAGATCGGTTAAATAAACTATCAACGACACGTATATTAACCACTATTTTTTCTCCCCGCTATCATCATATGCGGGCTTAATGAAAGAAGTGAAGGGTCGCTTTCGGTGACCTTCATTAATTGCATTATTCTTTCTTTCTTTTTGGGCTCTGAACGCGTTTCAAAGTAGTTTTTATCCATCCATATCAGACCTTCAACTGCATAAGTGTCCAGATAAGTTAAACCGGATTCCGTGAATTCAGCTTTCAATTCATCCGGCCGGTGAAAATAGGCTGATGGCAACACGCCAGGCATGCTTTTAGGCGGGATATGGATACCGCTTTTTAACTCTTTCATACACATATCAAATATCTCAGGCGCATGAATAAAGCCATTCAACAAGGCAGCAATCGTCGAGGCGGTGTGATTAATCGCAAACCCCAATACGATTCCGTTAGGCTTTAAAACTCTTTTTGCTTCCGTGATTGAACGTATGCGGTCAGTCTTCGATTGAAGATGATATAATGGCCCATGTAGGATTACTACATCTGCAACATTATCTGCCAACTCCAGTTTTTGTGCCTCACCCAGCAGACTTTTAAATGGTTTCTTTGCTTTGGTTGATCGCTTGTTGGCTTGTCTGATATGCTTTTCAACCGGATCGATCAAAATCACCTCGTGTCCCAAACCTGTCAGCCATTCTGAATAAACTCCTGGCCCGCCACCCACATCTATAACCGTTCCTTTTTTAGGCAGATAACGACCGATCAGTTCCTTATTCCGCTCAAATTCCAACGGACCCAGGCCCAATTGAAGTCGGCCTTCTTCGGATGTGTTTGAATAGAAATCGTCTATATCGGGATTGATGAGTTTGGATGAGGCCATAGTTTACAGTCCGAAGATAGTAAAGTAGTGACGTGTTTTAAAACAAAAAAGCCCTCAGAAAATCAATCCGAAGGCCTTGCCAACATATGCAGATGTATTTACAGGTTCAAAAAATGATCAAAGGTATCGCTGCGGATACCTAAGCGAAGAGTCTCCAGCGGGATTACTTCCGCGGGGGCTATATTACCCAAACTCACATTGGCACCTATCAACTTAATAAACCACACCTGTTGTGCCTTTTGCGGGGCTTCCCAAATGATCTTTTCTTCAGGTATCTGGGTTAGTATTTCATCTACCAAGCCCTGCCTCACCTCTCCCGAATCGCGATAAATCCCCACATTACCGCTTTCACGTGCCTCGGCTATTACCTTCCATGATCCTGCTTCTATTTCGGCATTCATCAGTTTGATCCACTTGTAAGGAGCGAATATTTTAGTCACGTCTTTGGAGCCTACTTCCGATATCACCGTTACCTGCTCGCTCAGTTTGCGGATATAATCGCATTTCACCTCATGTTCTATTTCGATCGAGCCATCCGAGACTTCGGCATGCTCCATCTGGTATTTATCCAACGTCCGGCGATAATCATCAAACTGGTTACGTACGATGAATGCCTCAAACAACGTCCCGCCGAAATATACCGGGATTCCCGCTGCGCGATAAAGCTTTAATTTTTCGTCGAGGTTTGGGGTGACAAATGATGTTGCCCAACCCAGCTTCACAATATCGGTATACGGACCACCTACTTCTATAAAATCCTCAACCTGACGTAAACTCAACCCCTTATCCATCACCATCGTAATGCCACTGTTTCGGGGTTTAATAGTGCGTTCCGGAATATTGTTTAAAGGGTAGTTCATCGTTATTTATTTTAGTTATAGACTATAACAAAAAGTTTTAATGGTGCAAATATCACTAAAAAAACTAAAATACGCCAATCGCTTTGGTTTAAATCATGTAAAATATCTGATAGGACCTAAGAAATTATCACTGGATTGTAGTAAAAATAACTACAATTCTTTCGTAATTATATCGACAATATCGCTCAACCGCTATCCCGTATAAAAACCATCTGTCAATTAAAAAATAATCATCATGGAAAATTCAAATTACAGATCATCACAGCCCATATCATTAAATGGTGTTCATGATATAACCATTTGCGACTATTCGATAAATGGCGGTGCACTTTCCTGTATTGACCTGGTTGATTGTTACAATATTCACATAACACAATGTGAACTCCTCAACTCCGATCTGTCAGGAATCTCGTTAATAGGTTGTGATAATATTTTAATTGACAACTGTTATGTTGCCAATGTCCTTGATGGGATACATTCCCTGAATGGCACCAATATACAAGTGAAAAATAATAAGATAAAGAAAATAGGCCCCCAATGCATGTTAGTCAGATTTGAAAATACCGGAAGTGATGTAGCCGGAACAAGTAGCTACTCAATCAATAACCAATTTGAGTAGGAAAATAATGTGGTAGGTTTAGTGATTAAGTAAGGCCCCCGGTCACCCGGGGGCTATTTTTTAGAAAATTTTTTGATCGGTGTTGGTACCGATTCAACTCATTTATTTAGTATACCTGTTGATGATATCCAGTATCACCTTATTTTTCTGAAGCTGGGGTAGGTAATCAAACAGGATATAATGTTTTTCCGGGTCCGAAGCTAATGCCAGTTCCAGAAAATTCAGTGCTTCTTTATAGTCACCCGAGGCGAACAAGTAGGCTACCATACGATAATACAATTCGGCTGCTTCTGGGTTGTTCTTTATCGCCTGCGACATTACCTCAATAGCTCCTGTAAGCTTGCTCTGCTCATACAAAATAGAAGAGTAATCCAACCAGGCATCCACATCAACCGGGTTTAATTCAACCACTTTCTCATATGCCTGTTCTGCTTCTGTTATGTGACCAAGTTTATACTCGGCATCAGCTATGGCAAACCAATAATCAGCATTGGCAATATCCAGATCGAGTGCTTTTTTGTAAAAGTGTAATGCCTCAAAGTAGCGTTCCTCAAAATCAAGCGTTACACCAATGCCAAACCAGGCATCTGCCAGCTTGGAGTCCATCTTTACTGCCTTTTTGTAAAAGGCTCGCGCATCATCCATCTGCTCCAGCTTTTCATAGCATTCGCCAATAGCACAATAGGTATCGGCATTAGGTTGCTCGTATTCAAATGTCTGGCGGTACACTTCTATGGCTTCTGCATATTTTTCAAGATTTACCAAAGCATTACCTTTATTAAAGTAAGCTGATGCAAAACTGTCTTTTATCAAAATAGCATAGTCGTATGCGTCAATCGCTTTTTCGAACAAACTGAGTTTGGTGTAAGCGTTACCCAAGTTATACCATGCCGCGTAGCTATATGGCTCGCTATCAATATACTGCATGTAAAACTGTACGCTTTCTTCCTGATTGTCCATCACGTCATAACAAAACGCCAGTTCGTAAAGGGCATCCTGGTTTTCCATGTTCTGCTGCAAACACTGCTTCAGGTAATTGATGGCAGTGTCATAGTCGCCCATGTTTTGGTACACATAAGCCAGGTGCAGCAAAATTTCATCCGTTTCGTCGGCAAGCTCTAGGGCCTTTTCATAATTCTCCAACGCTTCTGAATAACGCTCCATGCTTTCGTAAAGATTGCCACGGATAATATAAATATCCGCATCAGAAGCTTCGAGCATGGCCGCCTTCTCCAGCGATACGAATGCATCGCTGACACGGTTGGTGACAACAAAAAGTTGGGCTTGCTTAATTAAAAATACTGCTGCAAATGGGTGTTGGTTACATGCGTACTCTACCACTTGCAGGGCTTTCGCCGGGTCATTCTTTTCGATGTAGTAGTCGATAATGTTTTCAAACGCCTGCGCATCAAAAAAATACTGGTCATGATTACGAATCATTTCTTCGTAACGCTCCACTGAGAACTTGGGGTCCTCAGTGAATCCAAATTCAAATTCTTCTTCCATTCAATATATTTTTAAGAACGCCAGCTGCCATTGATCTACCCGACGTCATCGGGTTATTTAGGTCTAATTAGCCTTTGCTGAGATCAAATTACGATTAGTAAGCATCCTTAGTTATATCAAGTTTTCAACATTCAAACATTCTTAACAAGGTTTTTTACAAGTGCCTGATAGTAAATGAAAAACATTTTGGCGCTTTTAGCCTGGCAAAAGATGAGTTGAAATAAATTGCCTTAAAGATTTTACCTTTGACAAATTTACGATTATGAGCCTTAATATTTCAGAGATCCTCAATCATTTACATATAAACGACAATAATGATGCCTATAGTACAGGCAATCAGTGGGGAAGCAGTACAGGAGCCGGGGTAAAGACCATCACCTCACCTGTAGATGGTAAAAAAATAGCTTCGGTGAAGCTGGCTACTGAGGATGATTATAACAAAGTAATTGCGCAGGCCGCCGGGGCGTTTAAAAAATGGCGTAGCGTGCCCGCCCCAAAACGCGGGGAAATTGTGCGCCAGATAGGCGAAGCATTGCGTGCCAAAAAACAGGAGTTAGGTGCACTGGTGTCGTACGAAATGGGGAAAAGCCTGCAGGAAGGCTATGGCGAAGTGCAGGAAATGATCGACATCTGTGATTTTGCTGTCGGCTTAAGTAGACAGCTGTATGGCCTCACCATGCAATCAGAAAGGGCCGAGCACCGCATGTATGAGCAGTATCATCCGCTGGGCATTGTCGGAATTATATCAGCATTCAACTTCCCGGTGGCGGTTTGGAGCTGGAATGCCATGCTGGCCTGGGTTTGCGGCGACGTTTGCGTTTGGAAACCATCCGAAAAAACACCTTTGACGGCTATAGCCTGCCAGCATATTGCACAGGAGGTATTTGCGAAGAATGACGTCCCAGAAGGTGTGTCATGCCTGGTGATTGGTGACAGAGTGGTTGGCGAATTAATGTCGAATGATCCACGCGTGCCTTTGGTTTCAGCTACCGGCTCAACCCGCATGGGCAAAGCCGTAGGTGCAGCTGTAGGAGCCCGTTTAGGCAGAAGCTTATTGGAACTTGGCGGCAATAATGCCATTATCGTAAGTCAGCATGCGGATTTGGATACAGTGCTTGTCGGTGCTGTATTTGGTGCTGTTGGCACTGCCGGTCAGCGCTGCACATCTACCCGTAGGCTGATCATTCATGAAAGCGTTTACGATCAGTTCAAGCAAAAACTGGTAAAGGCCTATGCACAAGTACGCATCGGCAATCCATTGGATGAGCATAACCACATGGGCCCGCTGATTGATACCGACGCAGTAAAAATGTATATGGATGCTATTGAAAAGTGCAAAACTGAAGGCGGAAAGTTTGTTGTTGAGGGTGGCAAACTGGAAGGCGCAGAATATACATCAGGCTGCTATGTGAAGCCTTGCATTGCCGAAGTCGAGAATGGTTACAAAATAGTTCAGCACGAAACCTTTGCTCCTATACTATATTTAATAAAATACAGTTCATTAGAGGATGCAATTGAAATGCAAAATGCAGTTCCTCAAGGGCTTTCATCAGCCATTATGACGAATAATTTGCGCGAGGCAGAACAATTCCTGTCTTTTGCTGGTTCTGACTGTGGTATTGCCAATGTAAACATAGGTACATCCGGTGCTGAAATAGGCGGCGCATTTGGGGGTGAAAAAGAGACAGGTGGCGGCCGCGAATCGGGTTCTGATGCATGGAAAGTTTATATGAGAAGACAAACCAACACAATCAATTATTCAACTAAATTACCACTGGCGCAAGGCATTAAATTCGACCTGTAGCTTATATACTGATAAAAATAAATGCGTACTACCCCAAGAGTTCTGATAAGCTGCACGTTATTAGCTTTTTTATTCACTGGTTTTAGCAGTTCGGCGCAAACATTGCCGCCGTCACAACCCGATCCGCCTAAGGATTGGTTTGCACTCGATCAAAAGACTGATGGTTATTTCGGAATAAGTCTTAAGCAAGCTTATCAATTTATTAACGGCCAGAAAAGTAAGCCTGTGATCGTAGGTATTATCGATAGCGGTGCTGATACCTTGCAAAAAGATCTGCAAGGCGTCTTTTGGAACAACCCCAAAGAAAGGGCCGGGAATGGGAAGGATGATGACCATAATGGTTATGTGGACGATATCCACGGATGGAATTTTCTCGGCGGACCGGCCGGCAAATGTGATTTCAATGAAACTGAAGAAGAAGTAAGAGAATATCAGCGGCTGAAGGAAAAATACTTGACCCTGACTGAAGCCACTGCAACCGACAAGAAAGAATTTGCTTACTGGACGAAGGTGAAAATGGAGTACGATTCCACTATCACTAAGGCCCGCGCCGAAAGCAATCAATTATCGCCTATACTGAATGCGCTGGTTGAAACCAGCGGTTATGTGCGACATGCGTTAAACCTGAAATCAAACCAAACTTTTACTAAGGCTGATGTTGAACATCTGCAGGCCGCTAACGACACACTTACTGAGGTTAAAAATCTTTGGATGATTGCCTTTAGTGAGGATGTATCCACCAGTACGAACGTAAAAGTGCTTAAGGAATTAAGTGAATACATGACCAAGCTTAATAATTCATTAAATCCGGACGTCGAAGTCCGCAAGCGTATTGTAGGCGATGATCCGGACGTGCTGGATCATAAAACTTATGGAAACAACAAGCTGAAATTTAGCGATGCCTCACACGGTACCGGCGTAGCTGGTTTGGTAGGTGCTGTCCGCAACAATGGTTATGGTATTGATGGTGTTGCAGATAATGTGAAACTGATGATCATTAAAGCGGTACCAAATGGCGATGAGTATGATAAAGACGAAGTTAACGCCATACATTATGCGGTTGACAATGGAGCCAGGATTATTAACATGAGCTTTGGTAAAAAAATATCCCCTCATAAAGAATGGCTTGACGAAGCATTTAAATATGCCGCCACACATGATGTATTGTTGGTACAAGCGGCAGGGAACGATAACCAGGATGTAGACGCAAAACCTGATTACCCGAATGATACTTTTGCTGATGGTTCAATTACTGATATGGATAATGTTATCAATGTGGGTGCTTCAGGATTAAAACTGGGCGATAGCCTGGCTGCCAGCTTCAGCAATTTCGGACAAAAGAATGTCGATGTATTTGCACCTGGCGTAAAGGTGACCTCGATTGATAGCGATGCTGAAACCATTACGGAAGATGGAACAAGTTTTTCAGCTCCGATAGTTACCGGTATTGCATCGTTGATAATGGAATATTATCCCTCACTAAGTGCTAAACAAGTAAAGCAGGCTATTTTGGAATCGGCAACTCCGCTAAAAGATGTTATGGTTTTAAAACCGGGTACCAAGGAAAAGGTTGACTTTACTAAGCTTTGCAAAACAGGCGGAATTGTAAACGCACGATTGGCTTTGGAGATCGCCTCAAAGATGAAAGGCGAGCGGAAATGATTGATTAAGTTGGGTGCTTCATGTCTGGTATTTCGCATCCTTATGTAAAAAACTTGTCCCACTCATTACCCCAATTGCAATTAACACATTAGTGATTATATTTGCGTTCGCAAAAATTCATTTAAAATAATAATGAGAGAAATACAATTCAGAGAAGCGCTTCGTGAAGCTATGAGCGAAGAGATGCGCAAGGACGATAAAATATACCTGATGGGTGAGGAAGTGGCCGAGTATAACGGTGCCTATAAAGTAAGCCAGGGTATGCTGGATGAATTTGGCGCCAAACGCGTTATTGACACTCCGATCTCTGAATTAGGCTTTGCCGGTATCGGCATCGGTTCAGCCATGAATGGCCTGCGTCCAATCATCGAGTTTATGACCTTCAACTTCTCGCTGGTAGCTATTGACCAGATCATCAACGGGGCTGCCAAGATCATGTCGATGAGTGGGGGCCAGTTTTCTGTGCCGATCGTATTCCGCGGTCCTACTGGTAACGCAGGTATGCTAAGCTCGCAGCACAGCCAGTGTTTTGAAAACTGGTATGCCAATTGCCCTGGTCTGAAGGTGGTGGTTCCATCGAACCCATATGATGCCAAAGGTTTGTTAAAATCTTCTATCCTTGATCCTGATCCGGTAATCTTCATGGAATCGGAATTGATGTATGGCGATAAAGGCGAAGTTCCTGAAGAAACTTATTATATCCCCCTTGGAAAAGCAAATGTAACCAAAGAAGGTTCCGATGTAACCCTGGTTGGTTTCGGCAAGATCATGAAAGTGGTTAACGCGGCGGCAGCCGAACTGGAAAAAGAAGGCATTCATGCTGAAGTGATCGACCTGCGTACGGTTCGCCCGATCGATTATGAAACCGTGATCAACTCAGTTAAAAAGACAAACCGTTTGGTAATTGTTGAAGAAAGCTGGCCATTAGGCTCTATTGCTACTGAGGTTGCCTTTAAAGTACAAAAAGATGCATTTGATTATTTAGATGCACCTATCCTGCGCATCATGGGTGGCGACGTTCCGCTTCCTTACGCACCAACTTTGATACAGGAATACCTGCCAAACGCAGAACGTGTGATCAAAGCGGTAAAGGAAGTAATGTACGTAACTAAATAATTTCGTCTCTATAAGAGAAAATATTAAAGCCCCGATGAATTTCATCGGGGCTTTAATTGTTGAATAATCGTTGAAAACTTTTAGTAAAAAAACTGCAACTTAGCGGCTTTTACTCCGTATAATTTAAATAGTTACAGAAGGTCCCCTTGCCTGTTTTAAGCCCCCAAATTATTATGCGGAAACATGTTGTCGTAATTGTTGATAATCCATCCAATCTTGAAACCATAACTGAATTACTGGAGCATTCAGGTTATGTAGTTAGTGTCCTGATGTCTTTTTCATCAACGAAAGAACTCGCTTTTTTGCGCCCGGATTGTTTTATTATTAATGAATGGCTCCCTGAAATATGCGGACACGCCATCTGTTTGATGCTTAAGGCACAGGCTCAAACCAAAAACACGCCCGTAATTTTACTGTCCGATATGTTTGATGAGCCGCTTGAAAACCGTTGTGACGCTGATCGGATTCTGAAAACTCCTTTCCAACTGTATAATCTGCCGCAAATAGTTTCTCTGGTGATCAGAAACTCGAAACTGGTACATAATTAACCCGCCGTTTAACTGAACTTAAAAATACTCAGCAGGATAATTGTAAAAAATAAGGTCATCTGTGTCAAATAGAACAGCTTGATACGATTAATAGTACCTATCGCCTGATCTCTTTCTTTTATTTGTCTTTCCAGTTTGGATTTTAATCGGGTGCCAGCCAAAAAGCCATTCAAAACAAGCGTCAATATCAGTGCAAGCTTAATTTTAAACCATATCTGATGGGCAAAAGCACCGTGGGTAATGATCATCATACCGGTTCCGGAAAGTATAAGAAACGTTGCGCCGATACCCAGCAGCGCTGAAAACTTATCCATTAATGCCAGTAGATTTAATGAGGGCAGCGCGTCTTTTTTAAAGCTTTTCGAAAAGACATTAAAAGTAACTGTTTCGGCAATTGTGGTCCCTAACATTAGTGCCAAGCCTGAAAGATGAATTATCAGGCAGATGTTCAATAAAATCATTGCGTTTATAATTAATAAATTACTTGAGTTTTATTCCTGAAAAGCAGAAAGCTGGTTACCGCCATATATAACGCGGTAAGCCCATGTATCAGCAGGTGTTGAGTATCCGAAGGGCCGTTGGTTGCCAGTACGATCAGGCAATCAGTAGCAGGTATAATAATGGCCGCAGTAAATACCCAGGCGGTTGCCCTGCGCATTTCAAAAAACAAGAGTGGTAAAAGCACTAGGCCCGAAAATATATCGCGTATACCTTTTATGCGGCCAAATGCAATATCGTTGTCGCTGGAAAAATTAATGCCGAATCCAATTGCACCCGCATGCGGGTTTACAATAAACCGTATTCCTACAAAAATTATCCCCGCTGCAACAAGCAACGTCATCCAAAAAGATGCGGAGTTGGCACCCCATTTGCTGTTTTGATTAATTGTTTTCATATGCTGTTATTTGTTTAACAGCACAAAATTCAGCAATGGAAATTCCCGGTGCATTCACCCAGGTTAATTAATACTTGCCGGCAATACGTTTACGGATCCGGCTTAATGATTGTGGTTTAATACCCACATAGGAGGCGATATAGTATTGGGGAATGCGCTGTGCAATGTCGCGAAAATTGGATAAGAATTTGCTATAGCGTACTTCCGGCGGATCGGTATATAATGATCCTATTTGGTTGATGGCATCCAGGTATACCTGTTCGACGGCCAGGCGGCCAAATCGCTCGCCATGCTCCACCTCCCTGTAAAACTGTTGGATATCGTTAAAACTGATCACAAATAGGGTGGTATCCTCAAGCGCCTGTATATTTATGTCTGATGGCATTTGGGGCAGGAAGCTTGTATAAACGCAAACAAATTCGCCTTCTTTATTGAAGTAATTGGTACGCTCTTCACCATCACTGTTGAAGTAATACCTTACAAGCCCGGTTTCGATAAAAGTGATATACCGGCAGATACTTCCGGCTTGCAGCAAATGCTCGCCCTTTTTAAAAACCTTTTTATGAAATAATCTGTGTACAATTTCCTCATCCGAGGCTGAAAGCGGTATAAAATATCTGATCGTATTTAAAAGAGAATCCATAGTCAGCCAAGCCGGACTTACAGTCCGGAACAATAATAAGGATTGAGACGCTTATTTAAAAAGGATGTAAGGATTGCAAAATCAATTTTTATTATCCCGCAGTAAAGCTTTTATCATCAGCAGACGGCCCGTAAATAGACGGTACGGGAATGTCATTTAATCGCATATAAACCGTTAATTGTCCCCGGTGATGCACCATATGATTGATGGTCGACTCAACCTGTTCTTTCTTTGGCGAACTGAATAAAACTTTTCCATTGGCCTTTAGGTAGAAAGTTTCTGAAAGTTCGCCTTCTTTTAATCCGCGCAAAGCGTCTTTTGCCTCTGAAACATTTTGCTTAAAATGGTTCACCAGGTCAAGGGTTGTTTCAGCCTTCATATGCTGAAAAGTAGCAAAATCAATCTCTGATTTTTTGATGATATGTGTTATCCACATGGGTATTTCGGCCACAAGCAATGCGAGGTAACCTAGCTCCATTGATTTTTCGTGTGGTTTCCAGCCAAACAGTTCAGGCGGGATACGTTCAAGGCATTTTAAAGTAGAGGTGGTTTCTGCTTCGAGCTCTTTGGCAAATTCGGCGGCAAATAATTGATCGTTCATGGCTTTGGTTGTTACTGTCACGAAAAAACAGATTCACAGGAGAATAGTTTTCAAAAAAAAGCCCCAGCGCCTCTCGGCCCCGGGACTTCGACTTAGCACTATAACTGAGCAGATTTACGATAATTCAAGGTTATTTATCCTGAAAATTTCCTTTGCAATATACTTGCAGTTGAGAGCAAATTCATCAAGCGTACACCCAATGGTTTTTACTCCTTTGGGAACGTCACCCTCCATCACTATCATATCAATATTAAGTGCCTGATCTTCATAAGCTGAGCTTCTTCCCGTTAAGCCGCTAAAAATTTCATTAGCACGCTTACTATCGTTACCAAGGTAATACTCGCCAAAATAACTGTATCCGCCTGGTTGTTTCAAGCTCAACGTCAGGTAATACTTAGTTTTCATCTCCATAGCCATTTGTTACTTAAGCAATAAATAATTGTCTTAAGCATTTTAACCATGTGAAAATTAATTTATTTAACCTCTATCTGCCGGCTAACGGTTTTGGCTTCTTCTCTTTTTGCAATATTTATTTTAAGAACGCCATCGGTGTATTCTGCTTCGATACCCGAATCATCGGCACTTTCAGGCAGGGTGAACGAACGTACAAACGAAGAATAACTATACTCGCGTTTGCTGTAATTCTTTTTTTCATCCCTGTTTTCCTGGCGTTGCTCAACAGAAATGGTCAGAACGTTTTGTTCAAGATTCAGTTTAAAGTCGTCTTTTTTTAGACCGGGAGCGGCAAGCTCGATATGGAAGTGATCGGGTGTTTCGCTGATGTTAGCGGCCGGTACACGGGTCGTCATACGATCAGACAAGAAAGCATCATTGAAAAATGATTCGAAAATATCATTAAAGCCTGGCA
Organism: Mucilaginibacter tolerans; assembly: GCF_030519375.1. Taxonomy (GTDB): domain Bacteria; phylum Bacteroidota; class Bacteroidia; order Sphingobacteriales; family Sphingobacteriaceae; genus Mucilaginibacter. The sequence goes on from NZ_JAUMKB010000030.1 coordinate 17,296, forward strand.
TTAATGAATTATTCTTCTTTTCGGGACTAAATTTAACCAATGTCATAGGTTTTCCTCCTTAACTAGATTTAATGATTGAACTTATTATTAATTAAATTAAACTTGAGAATCTCGTATTCTCTGTTCAAAGCTTAACAAGTAAAATGCCAATGATCTTTAGAAGGGATTTCAGGTGAAAAAATTTCATTTAGTGTGAAAATTTTGCAGTTAAAAACTGTCAAAATTTCGCTGTCGATGCATTTGTCGGTATAAAAATAAAGCCCTTAATAGCAATTCAAGGCTTTAGTGTGGGTCGGCTTGTTTTTAGATTATTTAGCCGGAGTTAAAACAATATTTCTGTAATCAATAGGGCCATGATCGCCCTGTAACAGTATGGGGCCGGGCTCACCTTCCTTACTGTTAATAGCACCACCTGTTATACCTGGAATTACCTGGTTGCAGATCACCATCCTTCCATTAGCTACAACAGTGACCATGCGGCCAACCAGTGTGATGTCATAGGTTTGCCATTCTCCGGGATTTTTTGCCATCATCACGTTGGGCGGCAGGAAGCCGTAGATAGAGCTAAACTGATTGTTGATAGGCTCCGGCTCGCCACTTTTGGTATCGATGATCTGGGTTTCATAGCGACCGCGCAGATAAACACCGCTATTGCTGCCCTGCTGGTAACGGAACTCGATATGCAGTTTAAAATCGGTAAAGGTTTTATCGGTCATCAGGTTTGCGCCCGAGTGTTTGCTTCTCAGCATACCATTTTCTACTACCCATTGGTTTTTGCCGTCGGTGTGCCAGCCTTTCAAATCTTTGCCGTTAAATATTTTGATAGGTGCGCCCCAGGTTGGTGTTTTAGTACGTGCCATTAATGGCGCACGCACGCCGCTGAAATTGTAGGTTTGGCCATCGGTATATACCATTGTACCTTTTATAGCGTCGCCATTCACTTCAAATTCAAAATCCATATTCCTGTTTCCGGGCTCCCATTGAGGTGGTATCGAAAAGCTATATTTAGTACCGTTTACCTTTACTTCTGAAATTGGCCGCGCGCTGCCGAAAGCATATACAAAGCGACCGATCAGGGTATGCGTGCCCGATTTCTGTACCTCTAACCATGATGGTAATACTTTACCGTCTTTCTCTAAATTCAAATCCCACCGGCCTATCACATCCGGGTCTTTCATCATCGTGGATTGTGCTGATGATTTAAGAGAAGCAAAAATAAGTAAGCTTAAAATAAATTGCGCCTGCACAAACAGGCGGATAAACAGTGGAAGTCTTTTCATATTCTTAGGTTTATAATTTTTAAAACTACTAACTAATTTGAATTTTTAGGTCTGATACGGCTAAAATAAAAAGGCCCGCGGATCTTATTCCGGGGCCCAGTTTTAGGTTTTGATTTCTTTATTTGGCTTCCATTATTTTAGTAACTTCTATTGTATCATTCGTAACGTTAGCATCTACCTCTACATCTTTTCCGGCATAGTCTGTCACAGCTTTCTGGTTTGATATTTTATAAACCTTATCGCCCGAAACAAGTACCGCCGATGCCCCGCCTGCTATACATTTGTTGACGCATTTAATACGGTCCGCTTTTGCGCCCATATCCATTTTGGCCTCCGCGCAGTGCGAATCACTGATAAAACCTTTCAGATGTTGTGTGTCGATGCCAGTAAATGCCATTCCAATGCTTACCGTAAGTACAATGGCAAATGATAAGAGTAAATTTTTCATTGCAGTAGTTTTTTAAGGTGATGATGAAGCCGTTATGGCAGCCTCACCGGGATTTGATTTAATGAATTGGTAATCAAATATAATAAACATTCATAACACCAAAAGGTTGTACGATTTGTTTTAATAAATTTAATCAAAGAAATGGAATGCTTTCAGACACTTTGACTGCCCAACCGATCACTCTCGGGGGAAATACCCCGCCAACCTATTGGCTTACGCGGTTCATGATCCTGCGGCTGCTGGGCGTGGTGTATGCGGTGGCATTCCTGGTAGCTATTAATCAACTCGTTCCCTTAATTGGTAGTAATGGGTTGCTCCCTGTCGGGAATTACCTCAACCTCGTGAGCCATTCATTAGGCTCAAACTTCGCGGGTTTCGTGCGGCTGCCATCCGTCTTTTGGTTCTGGCATTCAGATACCACGCTGCTTGCTGTAGCATGGATAGGGTTTATTTTTTCATGTGTGGTAGTTACAGGATATACCAACGCGCCCATGCTTGGTTTGATATGGTTTTTGTATATGTCCATTGTTCACGTGGGACAAGACTGGTATGGATATGGCTGGGAAATTCAGCTCAATGAAACCGGGTTCCTTGCGATCTTTCTTTGCCCGCTTATTGATATGCGCCCTTTCCCAAAACGACCAGCGCCCATTGCTATTATCGTTTTATTCAGATGGCTGATATTCCGGATTATGCTGGGCTCGGGGTTGATCAAATTCCGGGGTGACGAAGCCTGGCGGAATGGAACTGTGCTGTTCCATCATTTTGAAACGCAGCCCATACCCGGTCCGCTGAGCCGTTGGTTTCATTTTTTACCCCACTTTTGGTTAAAGATCGGCGTATGGTTCAACTGGCTGGGTGAACTGGTGGCTCCCTGGTTTATTTTCTGGCCACGACTTGGTCGGTATATAGCAGGTTCAATAATTGTACTTTTCCAGTTAAGCATCATTCTCAGCGGCAATCTGTCTTTCTTAAATTGGCTAACCATCATTCCTGCTCTTGCTTGTTTTGATGATGGTTTTTGGGCGAAATTGTTGCCCCGGGTATTGGTCCGAAAAGCTGCCACAGCTGCTGGCCGTGCCGAAGATTCCAGGCCGATGCTCACTACCTCCTATATCATTGCCGGACTGGTGGCTTTGCTCAGCCTTCAGCCGGCGTTTAACCTGCTATCTAACCAGCAGATCATGAATACTTCTTTCGATCCCTTCGATCTGGTGAACACCTACGGCGCTTTTGGAAGCGTAGGCCTGGAGCGACTTAATGTAGTGTTCGAAGGGACGATGGATGACACGACTAATAATAAGGCTGTCTGGAAACCTTATATTTACAAAGGTTTGCCTGTTCGCCTGGACAAACAACCGCCGCAGATAGCGCCCTATCAACCGCATCTTGACTGGCAGATGTGGTTTGCCTCCATGTCCACTGCAGACCAATACCCCTGGACATACAACCTGGTCTGGAAGCTGCTGCATAACGACCCGATTGCAACTGGCCTATTCGCCGAAAATCCTTTCCCCGGCAAACCGCCGCGATTTATCAGGGCAACCATATACCGCTATAAATTTGCCGAACCCGGCAATCCGCAACACCTCTGGTGGACGTGCGAACCATTGGGTTTGTGGATGCCTGTGCTATCGATAAAAGATCCGCAGTTGGTTAAGTTTTTGAGGCATGAGGGGTGGGTTAGGTAGTTGGCAGTTTGCTGGATTGTGTCTATCTGATTAATCAAATTAAAAATCGTATCCAAATGGGGTGGTATAAATTTATTCATATAAGTACTTGCTTCAAAAAATCAACAAGACGACATCAACAAAGGTCTCAACATTATACCACCTTTTTATCTGAGAAATCAGCGCAATCAAACTAATCAGCGGTCCAGGCAACTCATCAGAAATATCTCCCGTACCTGCTTGTAAAAAATTAGAAAAATGAAAAGATTTATACTTGCTTTATCATTGTTAACCGCCACATCTTTAATATTATCGTGTAAAAAAGAAAAGCCACTGCCTGTGGTCAGCTCTTCTAACAAGACCGTTAAATTTGTTTTATACACCAATGAAGATTTCTCTACTGACGAAGACACTATCCGTTTTGCATTGACGATCCGGAATAATGCAGGCACAATTAATGCACGTTCAATTTTTGATACAACATTAATGCTAATGAAAATTAAGGATATTCCGGGTCCGGCAAATAAACTGATTATCTCAAAAACAGTCCCTGATGATGGTTCCATATTGGAAGCCGGATTTATTTATTATACCAGGTTTGGTGTGGGGTCGAAATTTGATACCGTTAGTACCAGTGAAAAAATGAAGGTTTTTGAATATCCTTTTCAGTAGTGCAATTAATCACATTGACATCAATTTGCGTCATTGCTAGGATTCAATTTATTGACAATCAAATAAATAATAACCTTCGAGATTGTTCATAGCGTGAATGTGAACACTTGCTCAAATAAATCCCTATTTTGAGCCCGTGGAAAAATTGAATACCAGCATTTTAAAAACCAAACAGCATTTTGAAATTCTTGATGGATTACGTGGAGTGGCGGCCATGGCGGTAGTTACTTTCCATTTTATGGAAATGGCTTATTCCGATTACGGGCAGAATTTTATTAGTCACGGTTTCCTGGCAGTCGATTTCTTTTTCTGCTTATCGGGTTTTGTCATCGCTTACGCATATGACGACCGCATCGCAAAAATGGGTATGTTGGAGTTTTTCAAATCAAGGCTGATACGCCTGCATCCATTGGTGATTTTTGGTTCTATATTAGGTCTGCTGGCCTTCCTATTCGATCCTTTTGGCGGCCATATTGAACTATACAGTGCAGGAAAAATTGTCCTGGTATTTATTACATCTATACTGCTTATCCCTTTTCCTCTGGTGGCCGACAGGGCATTTAACCTGTTCAGTTATAATGCGCCGGCATGGTCGCTATTTTGGGAGTACGTGGCCAATATTTTTTATGCGCTAATTCTCTGTCGTCTCCAGAAATCCTTTTTGATCGTACTAGCTATCATCTCGGCAGCTTTTATATTTTATATTGCTCACCATGCGGGCAACTTAATGGGCGGCTGGAGCTGGGGTACTTTTTGGGATGGTTGCGCCCGTGTATCTTATTCATTTTTGGCAGGAATGGCAGTTTACCGCTTTAATTTCATCATCAAAAACAAACTGGGATTTATTGGTTTGTCTGTTTTATTGGTCTTGGCTTTTCTCATGCCTTTTTCAAATAAATGGAATTGGCTGAGCGAACCATTGGTGGTAATTCTTTATTTCCCGCTATTGGTTGCATTGGGCGCTGGAGCGATATTGACAACAGGGTTGAGAAAGCTTTGCGTATTATCAGGAAAACTATCATATCCTTTATATATGACCCATTATACCGTGATGTGGATGTTCGGCAATTATTACGCGAACCATAAACCCGGGACAGGTCAGCTTACACTGATTATTATATCGGGATTGATCATATTGCCTGCATTTGCTTACCTGGTTATGGTATTGTATGACCAGCCAGTACGAAATTACTTAAGCAGAAAGAGAGAGCAGAGAAACTGATCTTATTCTTTCATCGACGACCGTGCGGCAAGCAATGCCAGGAAAGTGATTGCAGCGGCAAAAGACAGATAGTAACCCACATAATTGAGTCCATAAGAGGTCGCCAATTTAGTTGCTAATGCCGGTGTAAGCGATGCGCCCAGTATGCCTGCTAAAGTGAAAGCAAGGGATGCTCCGGTATAACGTACCGCCGCAGGAAAAATTCCGGCAAGCGCTGTACCCAGCGGGCCATAGGTTAATCCCATCAGGAACATGCCCAATGAAAGGAAAATCGTTGTAATTACCCAACTCCCTGTACTAAAAAGGGGAGAGAAAGCCAGGCCAAACAGGAAGATAAAAGCGGTAGCAATAATTAACATGTTGGAGCGGCCATAACGATCGGCCAAAAGGGCGGACATAGGTATACCAATGCCAAAAAATAACACCGAGATCATTTGCGCCACCAGGAAACTGCTTTTAGAATACTTAAGGGCCGAAGTTCCCCAACTCAAGGTAAAAACGTTCATCAGGTAGAATAACAGAAAAGTAGTTATTGTTGCAAGAGTGCCGAGGGTAATAGCTTTGCTATGTTTGGTGAACACATCTTTCACAGGCACTTTCACACGCTCATTTTTTTCGATCAGGTTCACGAAATCGGGCGTTTCTGAAATTTTTAAACGCACATACAATCCCACAAAAACCAACAAAGCACTTGCAATAAAAGGGATACGCCAGCCAAAATCCAGGAACTGCTGATTTTGCATGGTCTTCCCTAGTATAAAAAATATCCCGGTTGAAAATAACAAACCAATTGGTGCTCCTAACTGAGGGAACATACCATACCATGATTTTTTTCCTTGAGGAGCATTCTCTATGGCCAGCAAAACGGCTCCACCCCATTCGCCTCCAAGCCCCAGGCCCTGCCCAAAGCGAAATAAACACAAGAGCAAAGGCGCCATTATGCCAATGGTTTGATAGCCGGGTAATAACCCTATGGCAACGGTAGAAGGGCCCATGGTCATCAAAGCAGCTACGAGGGTGGCTTTACGCCCTTTCCTGTCGCCGAAGTGACCGAATAACGCCGCGCCAAGCGGCCTGGCAAAAAAAGCCAGCGCAAAAGTTGCAAACGATTGAAGCGTAGCCGCAGTGGCACTGGCAGTCGGGAAGAACAGCTTAGGGAATACCAGTACTGCTGCCGTGGCATAAATGTAAAAATCAAAAAACTCAATGGTTGTACCGATCAGGCTGGCAATAAGGATTCTTCGTACAGGGTTTGCGGTATGGCTTTGGTTCATTGGGTTAAAGCAAGCTCAAATATAGAAAATATGGTGGCCTGGAGCGAGGCGGAAGGCGCATGGTGTTAGAAGAATAATCATAAACATAAAGCTTTGCACCACGCGCGCCCCGCTACGTGTCAGATATTATCCTTCGCTATAACACTCCAATCTTTACTTCCGTATCCTTTTTCTATCCATTTGTCCATTTCCGCTGCAATAGCAGGTATAGCTGCCAAATGTGCGTTGTGTTTTTCTGCCTCTGTTATCATCAACCCGGAATCTTTTCTGGCCATAACCAACTCCCAGGAAGGCTGATCGAAATTGCCGCTTAGTATACGCTTCATACGTGCAGGCATAGCTGCTGCTGGGTTCCACTCACTAAACAAGCCCTGAATTTCATCTCCTGATATTCCGAGCCCTTTGGCAAGGGCCAGCATATCCGAAATACCAACTGTCATTACTTGCAAAAACAGGTTCCCCGCGAGCTTCATGCCGGCAGCCTTACCCTCGGTTGAGCCAAGATTAAGCAGCTTGCCAGTCATTTTACTCAGTTCGGGTGCAGCATTTTTGATGACATCCTGATCGCCCGAAACCAACATATAGCCGGTGCTTTCCAAAGCATTTGGCGGGCCCATAAATACGGGCGCATGTAAATAGGTAAATCCTTTTGCTTTCCATGCCCTGGTACGCGCAATAGCACCATCGACTGAAGTAGTCGTATGATCAATGATCAAAGCGCCTGGCTCCAATCCGGCTTCTGCATTTTTCAATACTTCATCTATGCTCCCATCATCCCTTAAGGTGAGGTGGACGATATCAGCCCCTTTTACTGCATCTGTTACATTTACAAATACTTTAGCGCCTTCTGATTCCAATGCCCGCGCCCGCGATGGTGTACGATTCCAAACCTGAACCTCATCGCCTTTTTTGCGCATGGCCTTTACAAAGTTCGAGCCGAGCAGGCCCATTCCTAAAAATGCTTTCATACTGCAATTAACAAAATTTTAGGTGCTTCGGTCGCTTATTTTCAATCTGCTTAATAATACCGGAAAAAAAAGAAGTCTTTGGACTTACGACTAAAGACTTATGACTAAAAAAAAAACTGCAAGTTGTATTTTAAACAGGTTCCCAAAGCTCTATGGCGTTGCCTTCCGGGTCGAGGATATGCACAAACTTACCGTAATCATAGGTAGCGATCTCGTCAATGATGGTCACACCATCTTTCTTTAGTTGCTCCACCAACGCTTCCATGTCGGCCACACGGTAATTGATCATAAATTCCTTTTTCGAAGGATCAAAATATTTAGTAGTAGAAGGGAAGGGGTTCCAGGCCGTATAGCCTTCTTGTTCAGGATTATCCTTCTGGCGCCATTCAAAACCACCACCATATTCTCCCGATTCGATGCCGAGGTTTTTTGCATACCAATCACGCATTTTTTTAGTGTCTTCACACTTAAAGAAAATCCCCCCTATGCCTGTTACTTTTTTCATGATCCAAAGGTTTTTGTTTATTCAAGAATACGTTTTTAAACGAAAAAATCAAAGACCGTTATGTGACTCGTCCGGCAAAAACTACACACTTAAAAAAAAAGTGTATGAAACCAACTGACGAGAATTCAGAGGTTGTAGCCCGTTTCCACGAGCGGGGTCATTTTCAAAAAAGTTTACGTGATGAAATTATTGA
>NZ_JAUMKB010000031.1 GCF_030519375.1 Mucilaginibacter tolerans
ATTTTACTCCATGCTTTCTGTTTTTTGCCATAAAAATGCCCCCAAATAGTGTCTAACTTTTTGGGGGCAGTGCATTTTTGTAGGGCTCTTTTATTTTTTATGCACACTGCCAACAGGCAACAGCAAACTCCTTAAAATGGAAGATCGTCCTCGTCAGGTGCTGAGCTGATATCAACCTGTGGCGCGTATTCAGGCGCAGTGTTGTTGTTAGCCCCGCTCAATACATTCACTTTCCATAACTGCAATGAGTTAAAGTAGGTTTTTTTGCCTGTTTTGTCGGTCCACGGACGGCCTTTCAGGTTAAAGAAAACCTCTATATCGTCGCCAACCCGTAGATTGTCCAGCAGACTGCAACGGTCCTGTATAGCTTCAAATTTTAAATATTCAGGATACTGAGGGTTTTCTATGTATTCAACAATCAGTTCTCTTTTCTTCAGTGATTCAGTTACCTGGGCGGTAGGTGATACTTCGTGTACTTTACCCTTAATTTCCATATCTTCTTAAAAATTAAAATGTAAAGTTAATGGTTCAGAAATAAAATCACGGGTATTTAATTCATAAATTCGCCAACTTATTATGCAAGTTTTCCACACCGAGAGTAAAATCATTGTAACCTGCAATAAAAGGTTATCGCCCTATCTGCAAAGCGAGATCGAAGCGCTGGGCTTTACACCGGTCCGTGTTTTTCAAACCGGTGTCGAGCTGAAAGGTACTGTAAACGACTGTATTGCGCTGAACCTCAACTTACGCTGCGCCAGCCAGGTGCTGTACCTGCTGGAAAGTTTTACCGCTGCCAACCCACAGCAATTGTATGAGCAATTAGTGACCATAGAATGGGAAAAGCTGATCGATTTTACCGGTTATTTTTCGGTGACATCTAATGTTAATAACGAGCATATCACCACCCCGCTTTTTGCGAATGTGAAGGTGAAGGATGCTATTGTCGACAGAATAAAAGATAAAAAAGGGATCAGGCCGAATTCGGGCCCTGAACAAAATAAAACCGTTGTTCACCTGTATTGGCAGGATGATAGAGCCGAAGTATTTTTGGACACCTCAGGCGAGACTTTAGCCAAACATAGTTATCGCAAGATCCCCGGCAAGGCGCCCATGCTGGAGGCATTGGCAGCATCGACCATTATGGCAACCAACTGGGACAGAAACAGCACATTCATCAACCCAATGTGCGGGTCGGGTACTTTAGCCATCGAAGCTGCGTTATTGGCGACAGATAAAAGTCCTGGCTTTTTCCGGATGAATTATAGCTTTATGCATATCATAGGATATGAAGAAGAGGTCTTTTTTGTGGAACGCCGCAAATTGAAGGATAAAGGAAAGAAATCGCTTAATTTCAAGATCATCGCAACTGATTTGTCGGCTGATGCTGTTGACATCGCCCAGAAAAATGCAAAAACAGCGGGCGTAGAACATTTGATAGATTTTAGCGTTTGTGACTTTGCGGACACGATAGTACCCGATGAGGCCGGTGTAATTATGTTCAACCCGGAATACGGTGAGCGTTTAGGCACACATACCAAACTGGAGGCAACTTATAAGCGCATGGGCGATTTTATGAAGCAAAAGTGCCTGGGTTATCGCGGATATATTTTTACCGGAAATCCTGATCTTGCAAAAAGGATAGGTTTAAAAGCAAGCCGCCGCATAGAATTTTATAATGGCAAACTTGACTGCCGTCTGTTGGAATACGAGTTGTACGAAGGCACTAAAAGGGAGCCAAAGGACGAATAATTTTGTTGGTTGGTTGATTAAGAGAGTGGTTGACGGAGTTGTCAACTAAATCTAACTTAGTCAACTCAATCTAACCCAATCAACTAATTAATGAAGAAGATCTTATTATTAGCCGTTACCCTAATTATTTCAAGCTATTGTAAGGCGCAGCAGCAGCTGGCTTTCCCGTTCCAGGGGGGCAGCACAGCCATGACACAATTTTTTAAGGATAGTATTACTGTATCGCCTGAAATTATAAAAAGCAAGGCGACCGGCACTGTAATATTTAAATTCTCCGCCGACCAGAAAGGAACCATCCAAAAGCTGGTGATCTATTATGCTGACGACGCTATTTTAGCTCCGCCGCTTATAGAGGCACTAAAAAAATCGAATCATCATTGGGTAGTACCCGACAATGAAAAAACACACGATTTTATACTTTCATTTGCTATCAATTTCAATCCGCCGGCGGCAACTACGCCGTCGCCTCAGAAGGGCGTATACAATTTTTATCTGAAGAAGAAACCTATCCTTTCCACCAATCAGGTGCCTTTGGATAATGTGACGCTGTTGCCAGCTGTGCAGGTAAAATATAGCATCGATTAATCGATTGTCATGTTGCCCATTGGAAGCATACCTAACGGCACGCTATTCGTTTGTTATTTTATTCCTACAAAGCTTTTGCACCTACGGCGCATTAAAATACTCGCGTTCCTTACTACTCCCTATTGGGGTTAAATGTTGGTAGGAACAAATGAAAAGGAGAATCCTGTGCCGTAGGTCTTATGCGCTATATTTGCCAATCAATTTTTTCAATATGGAACACGCCCTGATCATCGAAAAAACACGTGATTTTGTACGCAAAACTTTAGAAAACGCTGAAGGCGGACACGATTGGTGGCATATCCACCGTGTTTGGCTCAATGCGCATCGTATTGCTGAGGACGAAGAAGCGGACATGCTTATTGTCGAATTGGCGGCGTTACTGCATGATATTGCTGACAGCAAATTTCATAATGGAGATGAAGAAATCGGCCCAAAAACAGCAGGTAATTTTCTTAGGGAATTGAATGTTCATGAGGGCATAATCATCCATGTACAGCAAATTATCCGGAACATCTCTTTTAAATCGGGTTTTGATCAGAAAACATTTCATTCAAAAGAATTAGCAATCGTTCAGGACGCGGATCGTCTGGATGCGATTGGTGCTATTGGTGTTGCACGGGCATTTAGTTATGGCGGTTTTAAAGGCAGGGAGATATTCAACCCTGAAATAGAACCTAATCTCAATATGACCAAAGAGGAATACAAGAACTCTGCCGCGCCAAGCATCAATCATTTTTACGAGAAGCTTTTACTGCTAAAAGATAAAATGAATACTGAAACAGGTAAAAAACTGGCTGAACAGCGTCACCGGTTTATGGAACAATACCTGCAGCAGTTTTTTGACGAGGCCGGGACTTATATGCAGAGGTAAAAAGGCGTAGCTTTGCCGAAGATGATGAAACTACAGGTTGAGCAGAGACTGGCATCGAAAAAGATTAATCCTACCGCCATGCGTATCCTGGTGCTGGAGCTGCTTTTGCAGCAAAATTCTGCCATCAGCATGAGTGATATTGAAAAAGGCCTGGAAACTGCCGATCGCATTACCATCTACCGCACATTAAAAACCTTCGAGCAAAATGGCCTGATTCATTGTATTGAAGACGGGACCGGCATCCCCAAATATGCCTTATGCGTAGAAGACTGTACCACACATGAGCATCATGACATGCACGTGCACTTCTATTGCAATTCCTGCAAGGAAACCTTTTGCCTGCCCGATCATAGAATTCCCGATATTTCTCTTCCAGCAGGTTTTTCGCCCGCCGAGTTGAATCTTATTGTTAAAGGCACCTGCGAAAAATGCACCCAATAATGCAATACCATTGCATTGGTTAATTGGCTTTCTTTGCGCGAAATTGAGTTGATGAAGATATTTTAGATTTATTTCAAATAAATTTTAGACTTATCTAAATTTATTATTAGATTTGACTAATAAATTAAATGATTGAAATAGTTAATATTACCTTAAAGCTGAAAATATATTTTCGCCCAAGCGCATGAAAAAACTGATACTTATCCATTTATTGCTGATTGCATTTGCTACTCATTCCTTTGGACAGGACACGGTAAAGCAGTCACGTTTTAGTTTACATTTTCAACAGACTATCATTACACAATATAAACCAGCATTCAGCGCTCCATATACCGGGCAGAATAGCTTGTTGCCTACAGAAGAGACACAAAGTTCGATCACTTCAACGCTATTTGGTGCAGCACGCTTATGGAAAGGTGCCGAAGCTTATTTCAATCCGGAAATATCAGGCGGTGCCGGTTTGAGTAAAACGTTGGGCGTAGCAGGCTTTCCTAATGGCGAAACCTTTAGAGTTGGGGCAGCTGAACCCAAAATCTATATAGCAAGACTGTATTTCAAGCAGAATTTCGAGTGGGGTAAAGAAAAAGATACCATTAATGATGATGCTAATCAGTTAGCCGGATTAAAAAGCAAACGGTATTTTTCAATTGCTATTGGCAAATTCGGCATGGCTGATTTTTTTGATGGGAACGAGTTTAGCCACGACCCGAGAACACAATTTATGAACTGGTCGCTGATGGATAATGCCGCCTGGGATTATCCTGCAAATACGCGCGGATATGTATTGGGTGCAACAGCAGAATTAGGCCAGCCTGACTGGACATTGCGGTTTGCTTTTACAATGGTCACCACGCAGGCAAACATGTCAACATGGGACCGACAGATAAGGAAGGCCAATACGCAAACACTTGAATTCGAGAAACGATACGCCTTGTCCGGTAAAAAGGGAACAGTACGCGTATTGGGATTTCTGAATAATGGTAAATTCGGAAGCTATCGCGAAGCGATTAATCAAAACCCAACTGCACCGGATGTGGATTCTACCCATGCCTATGGTCGCCATAAATATGGTTTCGGTATCAGCGCTGATCAATGCCTGGCGAGGGATTTCGGTGTATTTGCTAAAGTAAGCTATAACGATGGTCATAATGAAACCTGGTTCTTTACAGAAATAGACCGCTCAGTAAGTTTTGGCGCGGTATTAAAAGGGTCATCCTGGAAACGTGCTGATGATGAATTGGGATTAGCTTTTGTCGGCAACGGGCTTTCACGAGATCATCGCGACTATCTTGCGGCAGGCGGTTATGGGTTCTTAATTGGTGACGGGAAACTGAACTACTCGCCCGAAATGATAGCCGAGCTTTACTATAAAGTGAATGCTTATCAGAAAAAGATATGGCTATCGCCCGATTATCAGTTCATCCTGCATCCGGCCTACAATGCCGACCGAGGGCCGGTTAATGTTTTTGGCTTAAGGGCGCATGTGGAGTTTTAAACCTTTAATAAAATAATAGCTCTTATATTATTATGTTTGAAACGTCGTTTATATAAATTATGAAAAAATACCCGGCTACTTTAGTCTTATTGCTCATATTAGGTTCTATTGCTTTTGCACAAATAACCAAACACACGGTTAACAAATCAGCTGTTACTTTCCAGATAAAAAATCTTGGGATCAATGTTGGGGGTAATTTCAACGGTCTTAAGGCTGATATAAATTTTGATCCGGAGCACCTGGAAACAAGCAGTATTGAAGCATCCGTTCAAGCCAATACTGTTAATACAGATAACGAAACCCGCGACAATCATTTGAAAAGCGACAGTTATTTTGATGTAGAGAAATATCCCGAAATTAAAATGAAATCGGTTTCATTTAAACATAACAGCGGCAGTAATTATACAGGAACTTTTAATCTTACGATAAAAGATAAAACTAACCAGGTGCAGGTGCCCTTTACCTATATTGAAAATAGTAACGACGGGGAATTTAAAGGCACACTAAAAATAAAACGGAGCGATTATGGCATTGGCGGCAAAAGTCTGGTGATGGCTAACGACGTAACTATTTCAATAGACGTGTCTACCAGTAAATAATTAATCATAATTTAACATCAAGTTTCATTTATAAAAAGGACGTAATAACATACAAATTGTAACTTTACTTGTATGAAATTGCGTGTACTTGTTTTTATTAATGCCCTGGCAGTTGCTATCACCGTTTCGGCGGTCAATTATTACTTCAAACACAGTTGGTATGATGTGGCCGTTACCTTTGGCCTGACGCTTACGATTAGCTTTGTTACTTTTTATGTTCTGCTCGAAAAGTACATCTATTCTAAAATCAAGATTATTTATAAACTGATCCACAACCTGAAGCTGGGCCGTGACCTGCGCGATGCGTTGGGTGAGCACGTAAGCGCCGACCCGATTAATGATGTGGAGCATGAGGTACAGGAATGGGCCCGGCAGAAAAAGTCAGAAATAGATGAGCTGCGCAGGCAGGAAAAATTCAGGCGCGATTTTCTGTCGAATATTTCGCACGAATTTAAAACCCCGTTGTTTGCTATACAGGGTTATATCGATGCAATTATGGATGACGAATTTGAAGACACCGACATGGCCCGGCAATTCCTGGAAAAAGCGTCGAGGAATGTGGACAGGTTGAGCTATCTGATTAAAGATCTGGATGAAATATCCAAGCTGGAAACCGGAGAGATACCTATAAATTATACCAAATTCAAGATCAACGACCTGATTAAAGAGGTATTTGAGTCGCTTGAACTGAAAGCAAAGGAGCATAAGATCAAACTTGTCTTCAAGCAAAAATATGATGAACCGATACTGGTAAGCGCAGACAGGGAAAAAATCAGGCAGGTATTAGTAAACCTTATCGACAACTCATTCAAATATGGCAAAGAAGATGGCAGCACATCGGTGAGTTTGTTTGAGCTTCACGATCAGGTATTGGTAGAGGTTACGGACGATGGTATCGGCATCGAAGAAAAATACCTGCCCCGCTTATTTGAGCGTTTCTTTCGCACAGATACCAGCCGTTCACGGCAGATAGGCGGTTCGGGCCTGGGGTTGGCTATCGTGAAGCATATAATCGAAGCTCACGACCAGACTATTAATGTGCGGAGTACGGAAGGGCTAGGTTCAACCTTTGGTTTTACCTTGCAAAAGTCAAAACAGGCGCTCCCGTTTCCAGTAATCCCGGCATTAAAGAGTTAACATTATCTTAACATTGTAAACATTACCTTTGCAGAAATTTAATATAAACAGGCCTCAAAAGACCTTAATACATATCAAATGTCACTAAATAGTATCTTCCAGTATTTTGTTCCGAAAGACAAAAAAATATTTTTCCCATTATTTGAACAGGCAGCAAATAACGTGGTTATTATGTCCAATGTTCTGGTCGAAGCGGTCAACGTAAGCGATTCGGTTACAAGGGAAGATCTTTTTAAACAAATCGACAAATTAGAAAATAAGGGCGACGAACTTACACACCAGATATACCTGGAATTGGGCAAAAACTTTATCACGCCATTTGACCGCGAAGATATTCATGCCCTGGCAACAGCGATTGATGATGTGGCCGACTTTATACAAGGTGCAGCAAATCGTATGAGCCTGTATAGGATTGATGATTACAACGAGCACATTCGTAAGTTGTGCGATTTGATCCAGCAAGCCTCGCAGGACCTTGAAAAAGCTGTACGCGAATTGAAGGACCTGAGAAATGTAAGAAATATAGCCGATTCATGCATTAGGATAAACAGCGTGGAGAACCAGGCTGATTATGTATTTGACCGTGCCGTAGCCGACCTGTTTTTATATGAAACCGATGCTATTCGCTTGATAAAATATAAAGAAATATTGGCAGCATTGGAAACAGCGACCGACCGTTGTGAGGATGCAGCAAACGTAATGGAATCAATTTTAGTTAAAAACGCCTAATTTCACTGAATGGTCACCTCATCACTGGTTGTAGTAATTTGCCTGGCGTTATTATTTGACTATACAAATGGCTTTCACGATGCAGCCAACTCCATTGCAACCATAGTTTCTACAAAAGTATTAACTCCTTTTCAGGCTGTGCTTTGGGCGGCCGCGTTCAACTTCATTGTATTTTTCTTTATTAAAGAGCACAAAGTAGCCAATACAGTTTCTAAAATAGTAGTGGAGCATTTTGTGACGATACCCGTTTTATTGGCCGGTCTTATAGCCGCTATTAGCTGGAACCTGATCACCTGGTGGTTTGGTATACCATCCAGTTCGTCGCATACGCTGATAGGAGGTTTTGCAGGCGCAGGCATCACCAATGCCTTATACATGGGTTCGTCAGCAGCTAGTGCGGTGAATATGGGGTATATCCTAAAAATCATTGCCTATATCGTTCTGGCGCCATTTTTGGGTTTGTTATTTGCTTATATCGTCACCATTATTGTATTGCACTTAAGCAAAAACTCAAGGCCATCGAGTGCCGAGAAATGGTTTAAAAGATTACAACTACTCTCTTCAGCTGCCTTAAGTTTTGCTCACGGTGGCAACGATGCGCAGAAAGTGATGGGTATTATTTATGTTGCGCTTATTGCCGCTAAGGTTATTCCGTCTGGCAGTCATATGCCCGATTGGGTCCCACTGGCTTGTTATACTGCGATTGCATTAGGTACACTTTCAGGCGGTTGGAAGATTGTAAAAACCATGGGCTCGCGCATTACCAAAATCACTCCACTGGAAGGTGTAAGTGCGGAAACTGCAGGTGCAATCACCCTGTTTTTTACCGAACATTTTGGCATACCAGTTTCAACTACGCATACTATCACAGGCTCTATCATAGGTGTTGGGCTGACCAAACGACTTTCAGCTGTACGCTGGGGGGTAACCATCAACTTGGTTTGGGCATGGATCATTACCATTCCTGTTTCGGCATTGATTGCTGCCGGGGTATTTGCCTTACTGCGGGTAATAGGTTAATTTTACGCCCGAACGTTTAATTCATCATCCTATGAAAAGAGTATTTATGTCATTGCCCCTTCTAATAGTTGGTGTCAGTCTAAGCAGTTTTGATACTTACAAACCTACCCCAAAATCTGAGTTTTATCCGCAACTTGTTCCCTCAAATCTCGAAATTGGCAGTGCACTTAAACAGGCTCTGCAACAGGGCACTGCTAAGAGCGCCGATCAGCTGTCTGCTGTAAATGGCTTCTTTGGCAATGCTGCTGTTAAAATACTTTTTCCGCCCGAAGCTAAAAAGGTCGAAAAAACATTACGTGGCATGGGTATGAATAAGCTATGCGACAATGTTATCCTTTCGCTAAACCGTGCGGCCGAAGATGCTGCAAAAGATGCCAAGCCTATATTTATTGATGCCATCAAAAAAATGACGCTACAGGATGTATCCGGGATATTACTTGGGCAACAGGATGCAGCAACACAATATTTTAAGCGGACTACCACCGCTGCATTAGCTGTTAAATTTAAACCGACCATAAAAGCCAGCCTTGACAAGGTAGGGGCCACCAAATATTACGGAACTGTAGCCAGCGAATACAATAAACTGCCATTTGTAAGGCATCTGAATCCGGATATTACCGATTACGCTACGCAGAAGACTATTGACGGGCTATTTGTTGAAATTGCACAGGAGGAATTAAAAATACGCCAAAATCTGCCAGCGGCCCGGTCGACACCATTACTGCAAAAGGTGTTTAATTTTGCTGATAGGAAGGCGAATTAATATATCAGTGATTAGTTAACCGGTTATCTGCTAATCAGTAAAAAAATAGCGACAGGTTTCATACCCGTCGCTATTATATTTTAAGCTGCCCATAATCAGTCATAAGTTAACTGATCACCGGTTAACTGACTACTGATTATCCGGTGCCTCAGGTTTTTCAGGCGCCTCAGGTTTGCCTATTTCTGGTTTCTCTGGCGCTTCTGGCTTACTTATTTCCGGTTTTTCAGGAGGTTCTGGTTTTTCCGGTTTATCCATGTTCATATTCATATTCATGTTCTCATCCAAGTTTATTTTAAAGTTCATGGCATCGCGTTTCATTCGCTCCATTTTCCTTTTAAACTCGGGTGATTTCATGTAAGCTTTCATCCTGGCTTCGGCCTTTCGCATATCTTCTTTCATTCGTTTCATATCAGGGCTATTCTGATAGGCCCGCATTTGTTCGCCCAGCCTTCTCATATCCTCTTTTACCTTTTCCATGTTGGGGTTATGGTAAGCCTTTTTCAGACTATCACCCATCAGGCGCATATCGTCCTGTGCCTTACGCATTTCAGGCGAATCATAATGGGCCTTCATCTGTTCGCCCAATTTCTTGATTTCGGCTTCGCGTTCTTTTTCTGCAGGCGATATATGTGACCTTAATTCTTCCTGATATTTTTTGTAATTTTCGTTATCCCTGAACTCGTAATCGTTGTTTCGATCATGCGGTATGCCGTATTTTTTCTCTAACTCTTCATTTAATTTTTTGAATTCAGGCGTGCTGTAGTACTTGCCAATCTCGCCGCCCAGTTCGCCCATACGCCCGCTTAGCTTGGTAGATTCGCTGTTCTCACCCCAGTTTTTGCTAAAGTTGGCCGATAGCTCCTGCATCTTATCCTGCAATTCCTTTAGCTCTGGCTTATTATAAAAGTCACCCATCTCTTTCCCTTTTTCACCCATTTCTTCGGTCAGCTTCTTAAACTCGGGGCTGTTATAATATTTACCGATGGCTTCTCCATATTTTCCAACTTCAGTCGAAAGTTTTTCAAGCTCTTTGTCGTCGTAGGCGTAGCCATAGGTATCCCATTCTTCGGCATGTTTGGCCTTTACCGTTGCTTTTTTAGCAGAAACCGATTTGTGATGATAAGTGCTGGTTTTCTTTTTTGTCGTATCAGCAAACAGGGTGCTGATGATGGTCGGTTTTATCTTATTGAATGATATTTTACCGTTCGCAATGGTCGGGTTCAACCATGCAAGGCCCGTTACGCTGGCTACAAGCAGCGAGAGGGCGAGTAATATATGGCGTGTATTGCCAATAGGTTTCTTCGTTTTCATGATGCGTTCAATTCTGTTTAATAAATGGTACTTTTTGCCCGTAGCTGCTAGTGCTAATTGCCATTCCTGCTGACGGGTCTGTTCTAATTTCAATAGTGCATGCGCATACACTAAAGGTTTTTTAGAGGCCTCTATTACAATATCATCGCAGCTGTTTTCCCGTTCGTGATTAATGATGCGATTGATCAATTGTGCAAATGGATTAAAGAACAACAATACCGACATAGCCTGTTGGGCCAGATTGATCAGGTAATCGTTGCGTTTGATGTGTGCGAGCTCGTGCAGGATGATGATCTCCATCTCCTCGGCTGACAAATAGGTAGATAAGGTAAAAGGTAGTAAAATAACCGGTTTAAAGTAACCCACCATGCAGGGGGCCTCAACCATGCGGCTTAGTCCGAAGCGTACTTTATCGGTAATGTTGAGCATTTTTACAAACTGGTCAACCTTCAGTTGCAGTTGTACATCGATGCTCATGGTTTGCCTGATATGGTTAATCTTTTTACGTGACCATACCAGTTGACCGGTATTAAACAACAATCCGATCATATATACAATCGTAACATATGGCATCAGCCATTCGATGGCGTAGTTATACCTTGTGCTTAAAGTGGCATCATGCCCTAAATGCAAAGGCATTCCAAAAACAGCAGGCAAAATATCTTTATTATGAGCATTGATAACCACCCATGTATGATTGTTGATTTCGGTAGATAGGGTATAAATGAACCATACCGTAATCCACGCAAGTCCGGTCATCGCTACATTATGCCTGGTAGCGGCCGACAACTGCGGGAATAGCAATATAATGAGGCGTAGTCCCAGGTATACAAATAATCCTTGCCATAGGGAGTGGATAACGGCAACACCCACAACCTGACTGATATTATATAAAGTAGTTTCCATAACAGTAAACTCTAATTTCTAAACTCTAAAGTTGTTTAACTTATCAATTCACTAATCTCTATTGACCATTCAACTCACTACTTTCCAAACTGATCCAGGTACTTCTTAATCGCATCAATCTCGTCTTTTGAAGCCTTATGATGCCCAAGCGCCTGAATCACCAAATCAGAGGTAGACCCTTCAAAAACTGTCGACAGAATTTTATCCAGTGCACTGCTTTGTGCTTTTTCCTGTGTATAGGTGGCACGGTACACATGTGTTTTAGATGTCGTGTCGCGGGCTACTAGTCCCTTTTCATCCATTATCTGCATCAGCTTTAAAGTGGTGGTATAGCCTGCGCCCTTAGTCTTTGCCAACTCCTCGTGCACGTCCCTTACGGTTGCCTGCCCCATTTTCCACAATACCTGAAGTATTTCTAACTCGCTTTCTGTTGGTCTGATTTCCATGTTCTTAATCTATATACGAATTCCTTCGTACAAATATCTACGACAAATTTCGTAAATGCAAATATTTTTTAAACTTTTTTATTTTTTGATTTACGAACTAATAAAAAGACGCTCATGAAACGTTTTCGTTACAAAAATTTTTTGTGCAACATTTTGTTCATACCGCCCTCTCTTAAGATATAAACTAAGAAGTATGAAAAAACTTGCATTGCTCTTTTCCCTTTCCTGTCAGATCGCCATTCTTTCAGTAAAAGCAAAGTCTATTAGCGCTGCACCCGATTCGTTCATTTATCACCAGGTGGGCAACAGGGCTTTAAAAGCATATGTGTTTAAACCAACAGAAGACGGGAAACGACATCCAGCTATCCTATTATTTCATGGGGGTGCCTGGCGTCTGGGCGATGCTTCGTGGACTTTTGGCCGTGCAAAGGAATTTGCCGATAATGGTATGGTAGCAGTTTGTATCGATTACCGTTTGGCTAACGATGGCTTATCGCCCATCGATGGAGTTGAGGATGCCTGTACCGCTTTTGCGTGGGTAAGAAGCAAAGCTGATGCGTTTCACATTGATACGAAGAGGGTTGCCGGTTATGGGCTTTCGGCGGGAGGACATTTAGTTGCGGCAGCCGCGTTGATACCTGCCATTAGAGGAGTTAAAATCGATGCGAATTGCCGACCCAACGCTATTTTATTATATTCTCCGGCGCTGAATATGGCGCGCGACCCCTATTTTGGTGCTTTAATGAAAGGTAAAGGTAATCCGGCACTGTACTCGCCGTCTGAATATATCAGTAAAAGACTACCCCCTACATTAATTATACAGGGGCAACAGGACAGTATTGTTTATACTAAAGATGCACAAGCTTTCCATGATGAAGCAGTTAAAGTCGGCGCCAAATGCGAATTGCATATTTATCCCGGCGTAGGCCATTTACTGACACGGAATATAAAAGTTCAGTATAAAGATTTTGATTCAGACCCGGCAGATCAGAAAGATGCACATCAGCGCGAAGATAATTTCCTGGTGGATTTGGGTTATATCAAGAAGCAGTGATTGGTTAACCGGAGATTGGGATTTGATGATCACATTTTAGAGTTTAGAAATTAGGATTTAGAATTTCCAATCCTAGTTACTCGTCTTAATCGTCAAATACTTATTTCCATTGGCCGGGTCTGCCTGAGAAAGTATAGTAACCGCATCATTCTTTTCGCGGTTATCGCCTTTGGTGAATATCGAGATTAGTTCAGAGTTTTTTGCGGTGAAGAATAATAGCGGCAACATAGCGCCAAGCCTGGTCCGATCAACTTGTTGCAGGGAAGGTAGTGCATCCGAAATAGCTTTGCGGCCTTTTGCGGCATTATCCGCCATTTGGTCCAAACCATTGCGGTGATAGTCATAGGTAAATTCGCGTAAACCCAAATAAGCCTTGTTATTCAGATTCTCGGACAACCAGTAACGATTCACGTTTCCATCAAAGGCCTTCCACCCTTTGCTCGATCCCGCCTGGGCATTGGTCACTACGGTTTGTGCTGCTAAAAAATAAGGAGTTCCGCCCAGGCGTGAAAAAGTATCATAATCCATCCCAATAATGACATAAGCATAAAATGCCATTACCGAGGTTAGGTTGCTTGAGTAGCTTTGATCGGTAAAGTCGATCGTTTGGCCCTCGGTATACACAAAATCAAAGTCCTTATCATTAACATTTAAAATGGGTGTGTTGTAACTGGCATTGTAGACTGGCCGGGTCGACTGTATCTGAAGTTCTCCGGTAAAATTGCTGCTACCATCCCAGCTAAGTATATTTAATACAAAATTGCATTCGATCCGCTCGTTGGGCAGAATATTATCTGACGTCCATTTACGGCCATTCAGGAAATCCTTCATAGCAGTTTCCAGCGACTGGAAGATATGTGTATTAGTAGTTTGTATTTTACCGCTGATCACTTTCACGCGTGCGTTCAGGTCCTGCGCCTTTGCGGCAAAAGCAAAACACATCAGTAAAATATAAACGCTCAGCTTTCTCATGCTTTTATTAATTCGGCTACTTTATAGCAAATATCTTTCGCTACTTCGTCCTTATCTTTCAGCTCAAAAGTTGTTTTCTGCAACTTATGGTCAATAATGGTTATTTTATTGGTGTCGGTTTTAAAACCCGCGCCTTCGTCATTAAGCGAATTTAACACAATAAAATCAAGATTTTTTCTTTGCAGCTTATCAATCGCATTTTTCTCCTCATCGTTGGTTTCCAAAGCAAAGCCGACTAAGATTTGTCCTTTCTGCTTTTGCTCGCCTAATGTTTTTAAAATGTCAGTTGTTTTTTTCAGCTCGATGTTCAGATCGTTATCCTGTTTCTTGATTTTTTGAGCAGATACATTCACCGGCGTAAAATCAGCCACCGCTGCCGACATGACACAGGCTTTTACACCCTTATAATATTGAAGGCAGGCTCCTAGCATATCCGCTGCGGAGGTAACATCAATGCGCTTGATACCCCGCTGCTGGCTTGTTTGCGACGTCGGTCCCGTCACCAAAACAACCTCAGCACCCATAAACGCAAATTGATCGGCAATAGCAAATCCCATTTTACCGGATGAGTGGTTGCCAATAAAGCGTACCGGGTCAATCGCCTCGTGTGTAGGCCCGGCGGTAACCAATATCTTTTGATTAACTAAAGGGAGCTTTTTTTTTATATCGTCTGTCAGGAAGCTGACGATCTCCTCTGGTTCAGCCATTCGGCCCTCACCATATAATCCACTGGCCAGTTCACCGTTCCCTGGCGGGACCATGATATTGCCATAACCTTGTAACTGCTGAATATTTTGCTGAGTGGCCGGGTGCTTCCACATATCCAGGTCCATTGCCGGAGCAAAATATACCGGGCATTTGGCTGATAAATATACTGCGGTAAGCAGATTGTCGCTTTGTCCGCTGGCCATTTTAGCGAGGGTATTCGCACTTACCGGAGCGATTAGTAAGAGATCCGCCCATAATCCCAGCTCTACATGATTATTCCATTCACCGGTTTCGGTATTGGAATATTCAACCAGTACAGGTTTTTTTGAGAGCGTAGAAAGTGTTAACGGAGTAATAAACCCGGTGGCGTCCGGCGTCATTACTACCTGAACTTCCGCCCCGGCTTTAATCAGCAGTCGCACAAGCGAAGCAGCTTTATAAGCTGCTATGCTACCACATACGCCCAGGACGATTTTTTTATTCTGAAGCATAAAGCCAGATTCGGGTATACTTAAAAAAGTAAAAATAACAAAAAACTCCCCAAAGGGGAGTTTTTATATCTAAAGCTTTCCGGCTTATTATTGCTCTTTTGCCGGATTACGGTAATATACCTTGTCTTCTAAAAACTCCTGGATCGCTACCAATGAAGGTTTTGGCAATTTTTCGTAGTGTTTAGAGATTTCTATCTGTTCGCGGTTTTCAAAAATTTCTTCCAGGTTATCATTTGATGAAGCAAATTCAGAAAGCTTTTGGTGCAATTCTTCCTTTACATTGTTTGATATCTGGTTGGCTCTTTTAGCCATAATAACGATCGATTCGTAAATGTTTTCAGTCTTTACGTCCAGATCGCGCAAATCACGTGTAACGGTGCTGCTTGCTACGGTTGTTTTATTTGGAGTATTGCTCATATCAATTTTTAATTTGGTATTTTCTTGTTCAAATCCACTTTTTCTGACGGAGGTTGGCTGGTTACGGTATCCTTTTTCTCAAACCTGCGCATATATTTTATATCGTTAGCTTCCTCTTGTAATTGTCTTTTTGCACTTGCTACGCCCGATTCGCTATCCTTTTTGTACGATTGAGCATCTCTGAGGTATTTGCTGGTTGGATATTTATCGGCAAATTGCTGTTCATAGGCGATAACCTGGTTAAATCGGTCAACCTGACTGTAAATGCGGCTGTGCGTAGCATATAGGTATTGTGATTTAATAGTCAGGTAGTCTATTTCTTCAGCATATTTAGTATCGGGATAGTCACGCAGGGTATTACTGAATGCAATTACTGCTGAGTTATAGTCGCCGATAGTTAAGTACAATTTAGAGTTCTCAAATGATTTTCTTTCCAATTTATCGCGCAGGTTCTGAATTAGCTTCCCTGCCTCGGCCACACGCTCACTTTTCGGATACAGGTTGATAAACAACTGTAAGGATTCAATGGCCTTAGTAGTATTTTCCTGGTCAAGCGAATAAATGGGCGAATCAAGATAATAGCAATAGGCTTCCATGAATTTGCACTCTTCAGCCCGCGTACTTTGCGGATAGGTGTCAGAGAACGTCTTGAAGTGATATCTCGCAGAAGTGTAATCCTTCAGGTTATAGTTTGCGTAGGCATAGTAGTAATAAAGGTCTTCGGCCTGCGCCTGTCCGCGATAACGCTGAACGAGTGTTTCAAAGAGCTCCAATGCCTTGCTGTATTTCTTTTTATTGTAAAGGGCCAACGCAGCCTGGTATTTTTTAGCATTGTCATTGCTCGCTTTTAGCTTTTCGAATTTGCTTTTACAGCTAACAGATGCTAAAACAAACAATATCAAAAGGATGGATAATGTAGTGCGCTGTTTTTTAAACATTTTGCAAAGATACGGTAATATTATAAATCAGTCAATTATTTATTTGTCAGCTAATATAGATGCCTTGATTTAACTTAAATGCATAACGCGGTTTTATTTAACATCTTTTAACGCTTGATGAAATATTTAAACTCACGCTAACATATGGCTGAAATAGATACTTATTAGATGATTAAACTTTGCACGTGAACCCAAAGGAAACTGAATTTCTGAAGCAGATCGAGCGTAACAAGGGCATCTTGTTTAAAATATGCAGAATATACCAGGACAATGCCGAAGCTCAGTCTTTTATTTTTCAGATTTTATCTCTTTTATAAATCCATTGGACAATATCAGCTGAGTATTGTCGATAGTAAGAAAAAAATCGCCTATGAACTTTAACTTAAAACAGAGATTTACAAAACATACAGCTTTTCTGCGATGCCTTTATCTGTTCTGACCGCACCTGCTTTAATAGCAAGTAAAATAAGGTTCGATCATTTGAACAATGCCGTCTTAACGAATAGTAGTCCTCTTTCTTTCCATACGATGCTGTAGGTATTCGTTACCATACTGCTATCATTTGTCATTACTTATATATGCATCAATATTCATGTACGCCTGAGTTAGGGTAAATACCTAGCTTACCTGAAGCAAGTAGTGGACGATCCGGGGGAGCTGCCCAGATGTGAGATTTGCGATCTGAAGTTCTTAGTTAACTGGGCATTTAAGGTGTTTATACATTTTTCAGCTGTTATTTTTCGGCGAGGGTCCGCAATTCAAATTGGCCGTTGGATCTTGCCGGATGAGTATCCCACTATCCGCAACTACGCCTGATTTGCGAGTTTTAAGGCTTATAAATAACTTGATAGGTTGCGTATTAATTCATTATATTTATATAACCAATTACTATTGACCAGGTGACATATAAAGAGTATAAATTTGCTTTGGAAGCAGATAGAATTATTGCCGGCCGGCCGGTTAATACCTTTATGAGAAGGATAAAGTTATTTTTTGTCCCTGAACATATTGAGATATTCATGCACCTTTTAAGAAGATTCGAGTATCTTTCTGATAAAAAAGGGTTTTTCCAAAGACTGTCACTGGTAATAACCAGGTACAGATTTCATAAAATAAGTTTAAAACTAGGATTCTCTATTTACCCAAACGTTTTTGGTCCGGGGCTTTACATACCTCATTATGGGACAATTGTTGTTCATGGTCATACTAAGGTGGGTGCCAACTGTGTCTTGCATACGTCTACCTGTATAGCCGGCGCGGAACCTAAAATGATTGGTGATAATGCCTACATATCTACAGGGGTGATTATTTCGGGAGCTGTCACTATAGCCGACAATACCACTATAAGCGCCAATTCGTTTGTGAATAAATCGTTCTCAGACAGCAATGTTCTGATCGGGGGCAGTCCTGCAAAGATAATTAAACAAAAAAATGCCTGGTTTGAATGCGAAGAGGATAAAAGATTTGCCTCTGCAGTGAACCAGATAAAAAGACTGCGTGAAACTATACTTGCAACTATAATTCTTGTTCAGCTATCAGAATTACCCTTCATAAGTTAAAGTTACAGACATGTATATGGTATACCTCTTTATTTGAGTTAAGGTATACATTTGCTTATATGAGCGGTTTTTGATTCCGGTTTAATGCCTTCGCAGAAAAATTTCCTGCTGATTTGCAAAGTGTTATAAATACACTTGTGCTTTTTATTTTACAAGAGCTTGCGCAAATCAAAAATCTGCTTACCTTTGCAGCCCGCAAAAGAGGAAGCGGGTTGTTCTCTGAGGCTGATTGAAAGTGAAAATTAAAAATAAAAAAAATAATTTTTGCAGATAAGAAAAAGGTTTCTACCTTTGCAGTCCCAAAACGAACAGGGCAAAAAATCAGAAGCGATTTCTGATTAATAGAATTGAAAAATTGATCGTTTAACAGCGATAAATTATAATCCGAACCGCGAGGCAAGGACACAAAGTTCTTTAGAAGGCGAAATAATAATTATGAGATGCAGCGAATTGATGAGGTCTCCGGACTGAATCAATTACAATTCTTTTTATAAAGCGAGATAGACAAGGCGTAATACTGTATAAAGATACAAACGTGGGAAAGCAGCAATGCTGGAACACAATACAGATTATAAAATGATTCTATTGAGTAAATAGGGTCAGTAATCAAACAAAACATTATACAATGGAGAGTTTGATCCTGGCTCAGGATGAACGCTAGCGGCAGGCCTAATACATGCAAGT
>NZ_JAUMKB010000032.1 GCF_030519375.1 Mucilaginibacter tolerans
CGACTTCCGACTTCCGACTTCCGACTTCCGACTTCCGACTTCCGACTTCCGACTTCCGACTTCCGACTTCCGACTTCTAATTACCGTTTCCGCTTGAACTTTTGTTCCCTCCTTTGGTATCATCGTTCTCGATGCCGTGCTCGTTCTTTTTAATGTTACCATTGAACTTACCAAACTTAAAGTTGACCCTGAAAGCAAATGATCTGTAATAATTCTGATTATAAGACGACTGGTAGAAGTCGTTTGAATGAACGGTATTACGGAATGTATTGTATTTGCTATAAGGGTTATTGGCAACTAACACCAATGTCAGCTTACGTTTGAAGAACTCTTTTGACACCAGATATTGATTAAAGATAAAGTTACTCGAGCTACCTTGCAGGTTCACGTTACCACTGAAAAAGCCTGCATTAAATGATAGAGCAAAACCATTATCAAACTTGTAGCGCAGGTTACCAAATGCATTGCCTGTAAAACCGTCATTGTGATATTCTCCCCCGTCGAATTTACCACTGAGCCAGACATGGTTTACCTGGCCGTTTAATCCCAGCGTAAATCGCTTGGTCAGATTCATATTGGTATGCACATTTAGCCCCAGGGTTTTGTTAGCGCCGAGATTCTCAAAAGTGGTATAGGTAACTGTATCCAACTTACCGTTACTACCCGGTATTGTGCGCAAACTAGACACATTCTGTATCGAGTTGTTTGAGAAAGCATAGCTTAAGCCAATATTAATCGAGTTTTTTGTAAAGTTACTGTAGGTCAATTCAAAAGTATTATCAAGTTCGGGCTTTAATGCGGGGTTACCAGTATTGATAAAGGTTGGATTTGATTTGTCGGTAAACGGATTTAGCTGAAATATACCCGGTCGCTGTATACGCTGTGTGTAGCCAAAGTTCAGACTGCTGCTTTTAAAACTGCGTTGAATAGAAACAGACGGGATCAGATTATTATAACTTGGAGCAATAGAACTCCCCGCCGAAGTAAAATCAGCACTAAGAGCAGTATGCTCCAATCGCAAACCTGCCTTACCCGTCCATTTATCCATTTTTAACTGATAGGAATTATACACACTGTAGATATCCTGGTGATAAGTGAAATTATTGGTCAGTGTATCATTGCTCATGTACGGGTTATTAACATTGTAACGATCATCCACATGGTAATCGCTATAATTGCTCCTTAAAATAGCCTTAGTTCCGGCTTCGATAGATAACACTTTAGACAAAGGTGTTGCATAATCAATTTGTATGGTGTGATCCCGATCGCCTGCATCATTGTATTGCCTGTAATCAGGATTTTGCTGTATATTATATTGGATCCTGTCTGTCAGGACATTATCGTTATATTGCTTGTTAGGCGAATAGCTGTATTTGTAGGATATAGTCAACAATTCGTCTTTTGATTTTTTAAATCCAAGCTGATAGTTTATTGAGGCATCAAAACCTGTAAAGCTGCCATTACCAGTGTTATGCAAGGTATAAGCTTGTTTTGTTATGCCCAGGCTATCTATTAAAGAACTGGAAAGGCCATGCTGATCCTGGTTATTGCCAAAAAGATCGACAGACGCGGTAAGCAGGTTTAAGGTATCTATTTCATAACTCAATTCTGTACCGCCATAATGAAAGCGCCCCTTTTGTGTGGTCGTTCCGGACTGGTTTATATTCGTATTGGTAGCAAAAATATTTTCTATGTTTCCATTGGTATTTGTCAGCGTGCCATTGCTACCAAATCCGCCGAAGAATGACGCGCCGAATTTACCCTGCTTGACTGTACCGTTGATATTATAGCCCGCTCCAAAAACAGAATTAAAGCGGCTATTGAAACCAATGTTGTATCCCTGGTCGGCATTCCGTTTAGTGACAATATTAATGATCCCTGCCAAACCCTCTGCATCATATTTTGCAGGGGGCGTAGTGATCACCTCAATCTTTTCGATGTTGGTAGCAGGCATGGATTTCAAAATATCAGAGGGGTTTTTAGCTACCAGCGCCGACTCTTTACCGTTAATCAATATCTTATAATTACTGCTGCCCTTAAGCTGAATGTTATCGTTGCCATCAACGGTCAATAACGGCACTTTACGCATCATGTCCAGCACAGAGAGTGCTTTGCTGTCAGGATCGGCTTGTATATCATAACTAATTCGATCTACCTCCTGCTTCATTAATGGCCGGGCTGCGGTAACCGAAACCTCCTTCAACTGACTGGATGATGCAGCAAGTAATACCTTACCAATATTCACATCCGTACTACCCCCGCTTATAGCTACTGTTTTATTACGATAACCTACAAATACCAAAATGGCCTCATAAGTTTTGCCGGCTGGTGCCTTTAAAGCAAAAGTACCGTTGTCTTTGGTGAGGCCGCTTTTTATACCTGTATGTGTTTTTGAATCCTGTATGGCAACGGTTACATAACCCATTGGCTTATTATTAGCCGAATCGAGCACAGTACCCTCTATGGTAATAGTTGGTGCAGGGCCACCGCTTTGGGCAACTGCCAGGCCGGATAATAAGCAAAAAAATAAGGCAAGTAAAAAGGTTTTCATGAAAGGCGGTTTTCGGTAAGTGACGCCTGATTCGTTAAAGCGTTACAGCAAAAATGAGCTTTTAACAATTATTTAACTCTTTTTAACAAAAAATCCCCCTATTGGGGTGAGCCCGTATGAGGCGGCACGAAAGTAACTTTTATTTATTAAAGCGCGTCATGGTCAGCTCTGCCCCAATGGTTGCAAAACTTTTAATCATTTCGATAGAGCGTTCTATCAGGGCGGGAAGTTGCGGTAGTTCGTCGTCATCAAAGCCACTGAGGACATAATCTACTTGCTTGCCTTTGGGAAAGTTATCGCCTACTCCAAAGCGTAAACGGGCGTAGTTGCTATGGCCTAAAGTGTATTCGATATTTTTTAAACCGTTGTGACCAGCGGCACTGCCTTTTGGTTTCAGACGGAGAGTGCCTAAGGGCAGGGCTATGTCATCAACAATTACCAGGACGTTGTCGATTGGTATCTTCAGCTCTTTCATCCAGTAATTGAGCGACTTCCCGCTGAGGTTCATGTAGGTAGTCGGCTTGATGAGGTACAGCATCCGGCCTTTATAGGATACTTCTGTATAATAGCCCAGACGCATGCTATAGAATTTGGCATTCTCCTGCTTTGCCAGTTCGTCCAGCACCATAAAGCCAATGTTATGCCGGGTATCGGCATACTCCTGCCCTATGTTTCCTAAACCTACTATCAGATACTTCATAACTACCGGCTTTTGCCAAAGGCGTAAAAAGGTTTTGTTCTTCAAATTAAATGTGCGAAGATATTCTTTTCAAACAAAAATAGCGACGGGTATAAAACCCATCGCTATTAATCTGCGCAATCTTTCACCAATCGGCGAAATCATGCTAAATTATTTTTTACCAGCTTCCTGCTCAGCCTGACGCAGTGCACGGGAAGTAGTTACAGATACGATAGTATCTTCTTTTGCATTGGTGATAACTAATTTGTCGAATTTCAAATCACCAACACGAACTGACTTACCTACTTCAAGGTCTTCGATGCTCACGTCGATAGTATCTAAATGATCTTTAGGTAAAGCTTTGATACGCAGTTTACGCAGTTTTTGAACTAGTTTACCACCCATTTTGACACCTGGAGAAGTTCCGGTTAAACGGATAGGGATTTCAATAGCGATAGGCTTTTTCTCGTCCAATTCCAAAAAGTCAACGTGCAGGATCTGCTCAGTTAACGGGTGGAATTGAATGTCCTGTATGATCGCTGTTGATTTTACATTACCAACTGTAATGTCGATGAAGTGAACAACAGGAGTGTAAATTACTGGTTTTAACTCAGCTGCAGGTACTGCAAAGTGAGTTTGAGTTTTGCCACCGTAAAGTACGGCAGGTATCAAACCTTGGTAACGCAGCTCCTTGGCGTCGCGTTTCCCTACGTTCTCTCTTGGAGAACCGCTAATAGCGAATGATTTCATTTGTTTTTTATTTATCTATATTAAAAATCCATAGCCAATCGACCATGTGTTAATTATTCATTTCAAAAAAATCTATGGACTGCTGACCACAGACTATAAGCTCACTTATACCTTAAACAACTGGCTGATCGATCCGTGCTCGTTTACGTTCAGGATAGCCTTCGCAAACAGGTCGGCGGTCGACAGTACTTTAATTTTCCCGCTCGGATATTTCAGCGGAATGGTATCGGTTACGATCAACTCGGTCAATACTGACTTTTCGATCGTCTCGTATGCATTACCTGACAACACCGGGTGAGTACAAACTGCTCTCACGCTGCGCGCACCACGCTCCATGATCAAACCGGCAGCCTTTGCTAAAGTACCGGCAGTATCGCAAATATCATCTATCAGTACAATGTCCTGGTCCGTTACGTCACCTATCAGGGTCATCGATTCGATCTCATTGGCACGCTTACGGCGTTTATCACATATTACTACTTCTGCATTGAAAAACTTTGCAAAAGTTCGTGCCCTGTATGATCCGCCCATATCCGGAGAAGCAATGGTTAAATTTTCCAGACCCAGGCTTTTGATATAAGGCACAAAAATGATGGATGCATCCAAATGGTCAACAGGGATATCAAAAAAGCCCTGTATCTGCGCTGCGTGCAGGTCCATTGTCATAATCCGGTTGATACCCGCAGCCACCAACAGGTTAGCCACCAGTTTTGAGCCTATCGCCACACGGGGTTTATCTTTCCTGTCCTGACGAGCCAAACCAAAATACGGAATAACAGCGGTTACATAATGTGCCGATGCGCGGCGTGCAGCATCAATCATCATCAGCAACTCCATCAGGTTATCGGTAGGCGGATTGGTTGACTGGATGAGGAACACATCGCAGCCACGCACTGTCTCGTTGAAGTGCGGCTGAAATTCGCCATCGCTAAAACGGGATACCGCAACTTCACCCAACTCCTTACCATAAGCTATTGCAATTTTTGCTGCCAAATCGGTTGTTCCTGAACCGGCAAATAGTTTGATTGGATTAAATTGTAAAGGCATCTTTTTTTATTTCGGATTTCGGAATTACAATTTCAGAATTACTTTGTACCTGATTAAAAACAATTCGGATTTCAAATTATCAACCGGATAAATCCGACATTGAAAATCCGAAATCCGAAATTCCCTTGTTGCCCGACCAGGATTCGAACCTAGACAAACGGTACCAAAAACCGTCGTACTACCATTATACTATCAGGCAATCTCCACCCGGCATGTTGCCACTCCGAAAAGGAATGCAAATATAAGACGATTTTATTAAGTTCAAAAGCAATTTTAAAAAAAGTGCAAAGTGAGTATTAAGGGCTAAAAATTACTCTTCAACCACCACCCCCATCGAACAGAATTTATCAATTCTTTCTGTTACCAGTTCATCAATGTTCTTGCTTTGCAGCTCCTTTAGATCCTTTAGGAGATGCTTTTTCAATGTGGTTGCCATCGCAACAGGATCCTGGTGCGCACCGCCAATAGGTTCTTTTATAACGCCGTCGATGAGTTTGTTCTTGAACATTTCAGTCGACGATAGTTTCAAAACCTCGGCTGCACGTTCTTTATTTTCCCAGGTTTTCCAGAGAATGGTAGAACAGTTTTCGGGAGAGATCACCGAATACCATGAATTTTCGAGCATATGTACTTTATCGCCTATTGCCAGGCCCAAAGCACCTCCAGATGCACCCTCGCCAATGATCACGCAGATAACAGGCACCTTCAACACAGACATTTCCAACAGGTTACGGGCAATGGCTTCACCCTGCCCGCGTTCCTCAGCCTCAAGCCCAGGGAATGCCCCCGGAGTATCAATCAGGGTAATAACGGGTTTATTGAATTTCTCGGCCAGTTTCATCAGCCGCAAGGCTTTACGATAGCCTTCAGGGTTTGCCATACCGAAGTTACGATACTGACGTTCTTTCGTATTGCGCCCCTTCTGGTGACCGATAAACATAGCAGTGTGGCCGCCCATTGTACCAAACCCACCGATGATCGCCTTGTCGTCGCCAACTGTCCGGTCACCATGCAATTCAATAAAATCGTCGCACATCAACTCCAGGTATTGCAAGGTGTACGGCCTTTCCGGATGGCGGGATATCTGGACCCTTTGCCAGCCATTTAAATTGCTGTATATCTGATTTTTGGCAGTATCAAATTTTTCCTGCAATTCGTTTACCGTTGCAGACATATCCACCTTGGTCTTCTCTTCAACCTGCTTCACTTTATCAATCTGCTGCTGCAGATCAGCAAGAGGCTTTTCAAAATCAAAAGATATTTTCATATACTTTGTTAAGGGTCGCAAATTTAAGTAAATGAAATGGTAAAATAGTTGATTGAGTCGGATTAAGTTGATTAGGTTGAAGACTGCTTAATTAATCAACCACTTAAGCTATTGAACTACTAAACGGGTCATTTGTTTTTTTCCAAAGTTTCCAGTTTTTTTATCTGCGCAGGAGTTAAGAACTTTTCGGCATTATAACAGGCCATCAATATCGCTCCTTTCATTTCTCCGAAGTACAGTCCGGCGCGATTGGTATAAAAAATTAGTGAGCCTTCATCAATATAGCGGGAGTGAAAAAGGCTATCCAGCATCTTTTCATTGCGGATAATGTTAGTGCCCATTTCTATCTTTTTCCGATGCAATTCGTTTGAAAGTTTGGTTAATTGTCCTACTTGTATCGGGCTCAGGTCAAGCTGCTTCTTATATTTCAATACACTATCCGGAGACGGAAAATGGTTCAGGTCGCCTGTGAGCGCCATGCCATCCAGGTCATCGCCTTTCAGATAGGCATTGTATCTTAAGTCATTAATAGTTTTAACCGTCGAATGTTTGATTCCAGAATCAGCAACCGCAGCCGGTTTAGGTGCCGTTTTAGCAGGTGATTTCTTAGCTGTTTTTATTGCCGGTTTGTAACGTACTGAAGCACTATCAACCACAGCATGTTTCACTGCGCTATCGGCCGGATGTACTTGGACGACACTATCTATTGCTGCATGTTTAGCGGTATCAGTCTGTTTTTTGGCAGTCGTATCAACAGCCAAATGTTTTACAATGGTATCTGTTACAGCATTATTCTTCATGCTGTCT
The DNA here is from genome assembly GCF_030519375.1 of Mucilaginibacter tolerans. GTDB lineage: Bacteria > Bacteroidota > Bacteroidia > Sphingobacteriales > Sphingobacteriaceae > Mucilaginibacter. The sequence goes on from NZ_JAUMKB010000032.1 coordinate 7,102, forward strand.
TCATGCGTTTGTGCAAAAACAGGCATAAAAAACAGCAGATATAACGAAGTGAAAAGTAGCCGTTTTAGCATAGGAATCACATTTCACTCCAAAAATGTTAATTATTCGCTAAATAATCTTTTTTAAAGTAAAATAAAATCTGCTGCCTTCGCCTAGTTCGCTTTGCACGCCAATTTTTCCTGATTGCGCTTCGATAAAGTCTTTCGCAATAGCCAATCCCAAACCAGTGCCTGTCTGTTCCATACTCGCTCCAGGCACTTTAAAATACCGCTCAAATATGCGCGGCAGATATTTACTTTCGATACCTCGTCCGTGATCCTGAACCGAGAACTCGACATCCTCCCCTTTCAATTTCTTGACATCCAGGTTGACAACCGATTTCTCATGACTATACTTTACCGCATTTGATAACAGGTTGATCAGTACCCAGGTGGTTTTATCCAGGTCGGCACGCACTTCGGGGAGGCTTTCGTCATAGTGTACAACTATGCTCACCTGCTTTTGATCGGCAGTAAATTTGATGGCTTTTATAGCATAATCCACTATATTCTGAGGGTGCGTACTGCCAAAATTCAGGTTCAATTTACCAGTTTCAACCTGCGCCATATCCAGTAATTCGCCGGTGATCTGCAATAAACGACGTGTGTCATCCTCAATGTTGCCGATCAATTGCTTTTGTTCGGCATTGACGTCCCCTATTCGCTTATCTTCCAACAATTTCAAACTCATTTTAATGGATGAGATCGGCGTTTTCAATTCATGCGATATAGTAGCTATGAAGTTGGTTTTTGCTTCATCCAATTGCTGAAACTCGGTGATGTTTTTCAGGATAATCACCTTTCCAATAACCTTATCCTTACTTACTACTGACAACATCTCTTTTGAGTAATAACTCTCCCGGTTATCGGCAAATATTTTGATCTTATTCTGACTGGTTAGCAACAAGTTTCTTAACAGATCATTCTCAAGTGCAACATCAGGTGCATACCTGCCAATGAGATTTGCTTCAGTGATACCGATAAGCGTGCAAGCTACCTCGTTGGCGAATATGATATATGATTTCTCATCCAAACCAATGATACCATCGTGCATGGAATTAATAATCGTCTCGATCCTTTTCTTCTCAAATAAAATACTAGCCAGGTTGCTGTTTTCATACTCGTCAAGCTTAAAGGTCATGGTATTAAAAGCCTGGGCCAGTTCGCCAAATTCATCATTCGATTTAAAGCTCAACTGCTGATGATAGTTCCGCTTAGCAATCTCTTTAATGCGCTCGGTAAGTTCTCTTATCGGATTAGCAATATAACCCGGGAAATTGATGATAAAACTAAATGCAATGAGAAATAAAAATGACCCGATCAGAGCGACAACGAGTGTTGCACTGCTTGCTGTTCCCTTTGCTGTCGCATTTTTATGCTGAATGGCACTCATATTCAACTGCATAATACCATAAAGCAATTTGCGTATCTGCAATCTTAAATCACTTTGCTTTTGCGCATTGTTACCCTGGAGTCTTAACTGTTCATATTTTGAACGCAAAGAATCGGTTAGCTGCTGCTCACCCGGCTCTGTAATATTATGCTCCTGTTTAACCAGGTTTTCTTCTATAATGGTAATCTGCTGATGATTGAGAGACGATTCGTTTTGATCAAGTGCATTTCCTATGTTTTTCACATATTGCAGGGTCTCGTAGTTGTCCTTCAATATCACGCCCGCATCAGCTGATAACCGGTTCAAAAACCAAATAGACAAGCCGCAGCAAATAAGTGCCAGCAGAAATAGAAAGCCAAAACCGGCTCTGAGTTTATTCTTTATAGTCATGACAGTATTACTAAATCGATGTCGGTTTTTGACATTTTCTTCAAAAGCTGGGTAAATACAGCTGTTTTCATTACCAACTGGTAGAATTTAAAATGCGGTTTGCCAATGCAAATGGTGGTGATATCATATTTATCAGCTGTTTCCCAGATTGTTTTGGCAATATTATCACTTTTTATCTTTAACACCTCTGCGCCTAATTGCGTAGCCGTTTTCATATTGTTGATCAGATGGCGTTGTGATGCGAGGTTGATCTTGTCGCTGCTCTCGTGCGAAGTTTGCACATAAAGCACATACCATTTGGAGCGATAATAGGAGGCCAAACGTGCAGTTTTGCGTATGATGATCTTAGCCGACTCATCATTGGTGCTGATGCATGCCAGAAACAATTCGGCCCGTAGCTTAATGTTCTTAGGTATCTCGGTATCAATTTTACGCTCCAGTTGATGAGCTACTTCTTTCAGTGCCAGTTCGCGTAATTGCAATATCCGTTCAGATTGAAAGAAGTTAGTTAATGCGATCGGTATCTTTTTCTCATCGTAGATTTTACCCTGTTTCAGTCTTTCTATCAATTCGTCAGCTGTCAGGTCGATATTCACCACCTCATCGGCCAATTGCAATACTTTATCAGGGATACGTTCCTTTATACTTGCACCGGTAATGCGTTCCACTTCTTCGTTAATGCTCTCCAGGTGCTGAATATTTACAGCACTGATCACATTGATGCCTGCATTTAAAATATCACGAACGTCCTGCCAGCGTTTTTCATTCTGACTACCTTCGATGTTGGTATGCGCTAGTTCATCCACAATAACCACCTCCGGGCGCAAGCTGATGATCGCGTTCAGGTCCATCTCCTCCAGCTCTTTGCCTTTGTAGAACAGTTTGCGGCGCGGGATTACAGGCAGGCCTTCTATCAGTGCTTCAGTCTCTTTGCGCTGATGCGTCTCGATATATCCGATCTTCACATCAATACCGCTTCGCATCAATGCATGCGCTTCCAGCAGCATCCGGTAAGTTTTACCTACCCCGGCACTCATACCGATATAGATCTTAAACTTACCACGACGTGAACGCTTGATCAGCTCAAGAAAATGTTCTACCGATTGTTCCTTATTTTCTTCGTTCATAATTGGCATTCAAAGTAGTAAGGGGATGATCTCCAGGCATCCCCTTTTACACGAACTCAATCAAACTAAATTACAAATTGTGCGCCCGTGTTTAATCTTCATGGCTATTATATTTAATCATTAGAAAGCATAAACAGCAGCAATTACAAACTGACCTGCTGATTTGGTTGGAGCGCCATCGCTGTCTGTAAATACCTGGTATTTAGCATTGTCAAATCTGATCTCAGGGATCAGAGTTAATGCACCTGCTTTAATGTTTGCTGTTGCAGTGATGCCCGTAACATTAGATTTTGGATTGGCACTCGTAGCTTTGGCTTCAAAATACTCGCCTCTGAGACCCAAAGTAACGATTTTAGAAACAGCTACCTGAGGATATAAAACAACACCGTCATAACCACCGCCGCCATGAGCCGGAGTAAAGGTTGCGCCATTTAAGCCTAATTTAAATGCATCGGTGATCTGATAAGCAGTGGTCAGGTCAAATATAGTTCCCGAAGTTGGACCTGAAGCTACGTTCAGATAAGCAGTCCAGCCTTTTACAGGAGCTACCATCAACTGGGCACCAAAAGTTGATACATCATGCTGCGCAGTATAGGTATTCCAGTTATCATTGAAGATGCC
>NZ_JAUMKB010000003.1 GCF_030519375.1 Mucilaginibacter tolerans
TAAATTTTACTCCATGCTTTCTGTTTTTTGCCATAAAAATGCCCCCAAATAGTGTCTAACTTTTTGGGGGCAGTGCAGTTGGGGAGGGCTTTTTGTTTATTTACCCTCCATCATTGCTTTGCTCGACATCTCTCCCTAAGTTTAGGGAGAGAATTTTTTAATTATATTACTCCTCCCCTGAATTCAGGGGAGGCCGGGAGGGGTAAAAGCGCTACCTAGCTCTTCTCATCATACACCCCAAACTCTGCAATCGACGCCTGGTGATCTGATTTCAATATCCGCATACGCACTTTGGTGCCGCTAACCCGGTCGAAGCGATTTATTTTTACACGCTTCCCGTTAACACCATCAAATATGGCTTTCCATGTACCATCGTGATAATACTCCAGCACATAATTGCTGATATTTGGTTTTTCTTCCGTAATGGCGATAGCATTGAAGGCAGTTTCTTTTTTGAAGTCGATCTCATACCATGGCTTATCTACTCTTGTATTCGATATCCACGATGTAGTAAAATCATCATCATTGGCAAAATCCATGATGTTCATGTCATCGCTCCAGCTCGAGTTACTTTGCTGATGTTTTGCCAGGTTATGCGAGATGATCGGCGCATCCAGTTTTGGCAGCGGCGCTTCCGGACCGGCATTTTTCCAGAGCTCACCTATCTTTTTTAATGTCGCCAGTGCATTATCGTCAAATTGCCCCTCACGATTTGGCGCTACGTTCAGTATAAAGTTGCAGTTTACATTATTTAATGGAACGATATCATCATTCACTAATTTGGCAGCGTCCTTGGTTGCTTCTGTCGGGAATGATGTTTTCCAGAACCAGCTTCCCTGTATCGGCAGACAGGCTAATGACGGCATCGTATTATGTTCTTTTGACACACGTTGGCCTGCACCCATCTCATAGGTTTTGATGTCTGTATAGAATATTCCCTCAGGCGGATATTTGGCACCATTTAAATCCATCAGCACACAATTAGGCTGAAGTTTTTTCACCAAAGTATATATTTCCTCAAATGGCACATCATCATAACTTATCCTGGACCAAGGCGCATCCCAGCCATCAATGATCAGCGCTTCTATCGGACCATAATTGGTCAGCAATTCGGTCAACTGTCCTTTTATCATTTGAATATCTGCGGGAGTGATAGCATTCGGACGAAGCTTATGGTGTGTATCCAGGATGGAATAATACAGCATCACTTTCAATCTATTCTTTCGGAAAGCATCCACAAACTGCCTCACCACATCCTTTTTATAAGGACTATGCATCACATTGTAATCGGTGGTCTTAGTATCCCAGATACAAAACCCGCTATGATGCTTGGTAGTCAGGCATCCGTAAGTCATATTGGCTGATTTTGCCGCCTTTGCCCATTGGTCGCAATCCAGTTTAGTTGGGTTAAAAATCTCCGGTTTTGCTTCCGGGTCGGCCCAATCCTGGTTCATATAGGTTGGGATATTAAAGTGAATGAACATCCCGAAACGTAAGTCAACAAATTGCTGTTGTAGTTGGGCTAACGGTTTTTGCTGGGCGTTTGCTGCAAAGCAAAAAACAGAAAGAAGGATTGATAGGAGGTTTCTGTGATTCTTAGTCATATTGAAATTTATGGAAAAATTTGATAACCTGTTCAGCTCTATTGCCGCTGTGGCTGTTACTTTGATACAAAGTAACCAAAAATCAAGTCTATTGACACTTGCTTCTTTGCGGCACAAGGCTTTTATCCTGCAATCAGAATAAACCACGGCTGCAATACTTTGCCCTACTCACGTTCGCACAGGCCACTACTTCAGCAAAGTTTGCTAATGCCTTTCCACTACACAGCCCGGCATTATTTTGTCTGATTTCGCCCGAAGCTGGTCTATTGACGCGGTTCATTTAGTACTATTAGTTTATTAAATGAATCCTAAACAAAAGAGCGCAGGGTTGACAGAAAAGCGGGCCGGGCGTATGACGTGAATGACGGTTTAGCTTTTGCAATCTGCGCAGCACGGAAAAAGTGTTAAGAACCGGCGGAGCGGGTGGAAGCTTTTTTCTGTCTTGACCTTTTTGTTACTTTTGGGTCAAGCCAAAAGTAACAAAACCTCCGTGGCAATTGAGCGGCCTGCACACCAATTGAATCCTACTTATGCTTAGAACCCATAAAGAACGTCATCTCTCCCCCATTCACAATATCACTATGCGATAAGAAAAATCCATTCAGCGCCTTACCATTTAGCACAATCTTTTGAATATACACATTCTTATCACCCTGGTTCTTTACATTAATAGTAAAAGCTTTACCATTATCCAGATTGATCACTGCCTTGTTCATCGCGGGGCTACCTATCGCATACTGATCTGAACCCGGTGCTACGGGGTAAAAGCCAAGTGTACTGAAAATATACCATGCGCTCATTTGCCCGGTATCGTCATTACCGCCTAAACCATCCGGAGCAGGTTTGTATTGCGCTTTCAGGATCATGCGGATTTTTTCCTGGGTTTTCCAGGGCTTGTCGGTCCAGTCGTACAGGTAGGCTACGTGATGCGATGGTTCGTTGCCGTGCACATAGTTACCGATGATACCGTCTTTGGTAATATCTTCGGTTTCGGCAAAGTATTTATCCGGCAGGTTATAGCTGAACAGGCTGTCGATATAAGTCACAAAGCGTTTGTTTCCGCCCATGGTCTGGATCAACCCTTTCGGATCATGCGGTACATACAATGTATAATTCCAGGCGTTACCTTCAATAAATCCCTGATTGATGGTGGTGAATGGGTCAAATGCTTTTCTGAATGTACCATCCATTAGTTTTGGATGCATAAAGCCCGATTTCGGGTCATACACATTCTTCCAGTTTTGCGAGCGTTTGATGAACTCCTCATAAATGTCCTGTTTGCCCAGTTTTTTGGCTAACTGCGCTATGCACCAGTCGTCATAAGCATATTCCTGGGTAGATGATACCGAGTTGCCATTCTTTTCATCCGGAATGTAACCCATATCCATATAATAACCTATCCCGGCATAATCACGGTGACGGGCAGTAGCCACACAAGCTTCCAAAGCTTTATTGCCATCAAATGGCGCATTACCTTTTATAACCGCATCAGCCAACACAGATACGCTATGATAACCGCTCATGCACCAGTTTTCGTTGCCCGAGTTGCTCCATATCGGCAGCATGTGCTCTGCGCTTTGCTCGTAATGGGCGATCATGCTTTGCACCATATCCGCGTTGCGTTTTGGATCGATGATATTGAATAGCGGGTGCAATGCACGGTGAGTATCCCAAAGCGAGAAGGTAGTATAATTAGTAAAACCCTCGGCTTTATGTACGTTCTGGTCTAAACCTTTATACTGACCATCAACATCCATATAAATGGTTGGATTGATCATGGCGTGATACATCGAGGTATAAAAGTTCTCCTTCTCCTCTTGTCCGCCCTCAATCACAATTTTATGCAGTTCGCTTTCCCATTGTGCCTGTCCGTCGGCTTTTACTTTTTCAAAATCCCATCCCGGGCATTCGGCCTGCATATTGGCCATTGCGCCATCCATACTCACCGGCGATAGTGCCATTTTTATTTTGATCTTCTCGCCTTCATTGGTTTTAAAATCGAAATAAGCTCTCAACTGCCTGCCTGCCGCTTCAGGGAAGTTTGGCGTACGGTTAAACTGTCCCCAGAAACCGCCGTAGACTTCGCGTTTGTCATATTTTTTATAACCATGTGCGATAAACGTCTTGCTGAACTTCATAGCGAAATACACCGTACGGGTGCGTGCCCAGCCATTGGTTGAGCGGTAACCGATCACTGTAGAATCATTCACCACCCTCAGATATGTCCACACATTTTTATCGGGATAATTATAAATGCCGGCCATCAGGTCGAGCACGATGTGTGCATTATCCGATTTCGGGAAGGTATATTGATGAAAGCCCACGCGGGTGGTAGTGGTCATCTCGGCCTGAATGTTATAATCATCCAGTTTTACTTTATAGTAGTTGGCTTCGCTTACCTCGTTGGCATGTGAGAACGCCGAGCGGTAGCCGCTGCCGGGTTTATCTGCCGTTCCAGGATTGAGTTTTAGTGTGCCTACAGTCGGCATCACCAAAAAGTCGCCTAAGTCGGAGTGGCCAGTGCCGCTGAAGTGTGTATGACTAAATCCAACGATGCTTTTATCATCGTACTGATAACCCGCACAGTAGCTATATACTTTAGGATCATAATGCCCGTCTTTTTCATAGCCCACAGTATCGGTTTCGGGACTTAGCTGCACCATGCCAAAAGGCACCGTAGCACCGGGGAACACGTGGCCCATGCGCTGCGTACCGATTATCGGGTGCACATATTGAACTAAATTGTCTGATTTTTTTGCTTGCGCCGATGCCAGGATGGGCAGGGCAGCCATTATTGAGAAAAATAGGCGTTTCATTGCGCCAAATATAACACGATTGTGAGATTATTCGGATTGTTGATGGATTTGTTACGATTAACTGTAACAGGTGTAACAAGTGTAAAGGGGTGACTCGTCCTGTAAAAGGGGTTTACACCTGTTACACATGTTACAGTCTGGTTAACGGCTTAATTGCCTTTTAATGCCACGTAACTCTGCTGCTGATTGTGCATAACTTAACGTAGTTTTACTATTGATTATCAACTATTTGTATACTAAATTTATACTACCTACCCCGCCTGGTTAATTATTAACTTCTTAAACCCTTTGTGTTATGAAAAAGTTGATCCTTCTAGCTATGTGCCTTTGTTTTCTCTCTGCATCCGCACAAGTAAAACTACCTGCAACCAAAACCGTCGACAGCACCGATACCTATTTTGGTGTCACGTACAAAGACCCCTACCGATGGCTGGAGCATATTAGAGATTCGTCCGTCGTAACCTGGTTTAAACAGGAAGCCGATTTCAGCAAATTCACGCTGAACAATATCTCAGGCCGTGATGAGCTGATAGCCGAATGGAAAAAGCTCGACAAACTGCAACCGGCACAGATCAATAGCAGGACGTACATGAAAGGGCGTATGTTTTACCGCAAAACCCTGCCCGGGCAGTCTGTTGGCAAGCTATACTATCGCGAAGGATTAAATGGTAAAGAGCAGCTATTATTTGATCCCTTAACCTACGCCAAAGGTAAAACATTATCTATTCAAAACTTTGTACCCAGCTTTGATGCCAAATATGTAGCCATTTCCTATACGGAAGGTGGCGCCGAGGTGGGCACTATAAAAATAATGGAGGTAGCCACCAAAAAATTCCTTAAAGACAAGCTTTACCCTACAGCCGGCGTTCAGGGTTGGAGTTTTGATAATAAATCGGTACTGTACATGTGGCTGAAAAGCGCCGACAATAAGGACCCTCAGGCCAGGTTGAATCCCAAAACCAAACTGCACACACTGGGTGGCAAAAATGATATTGACTTTTTCAGCAATGCCAGTTACCCCGAACTTAAGATAGAACCCAAAGCTTACCCGTTCATTTTTACAACCAATGATAACAGAAACTATGTTTTCTCAGGTGTAGGTACTGTTCAGCCCGAGCTTGAATTGTATTATGCGCCTATATCTCAATTCAATTCGGGGAAAATTCAATGGAAAACGCTATGCACTCCCAAAAACAAATTGGTACGCGGACTGGAGTTAGTTGGCGATAAAGTGTTTGCCATCACTTATGATGGGGCCAAAAACTATAAGCTGCTATCAACCGATTTAAAGCATGTAGATTGGGATCATGCCACAGTGATAGCCGAAGAAAAAAGTGACCTGACTCTTGAATATATCACCCATAGCCGGGATTATTTGTTTATGGTATACAGCGACGGGATAAATAATCATGTTTATAAATACAACGTTACAACAGGTAAAACGTCTGAGGTAAAATTACCATTTAGTGGTACCGCCGGGTTGTTTTGTGTGAACAATAAAACCAATGATTGTACCGTAGGGATCACTTCATGGACCAAGCCTTATACCGAGTTTGACTTCAACGCGATTAAAGAAGAGTTTACACCGGGCGTATTCAATAAAGCGCCTGTCTATCCCGACGCTTATAAAAACCTCGAGGTGAAAGAAGTGGAAGTTAAAGCGCACGATGGCGTAATGGTGCCGCTCTCCATCGTCTATAAAAAGGGCATTAAGCTTGACGGCAATAATGTTTGCCTGATGGATAGCTATGGGGCTTACGGTTATAGCATGGTGCCTTACTTTAGTTCGCTCGAGAATGCATTGGCCGTAAAAGGTGTAGTTATTGCCTATCCGCACGTAAGGGGTGGCAGCGAAAAGGGCGAAACATGGTACCGGGCCGGATATAAGGCCACCAAGCCCAACACCTGGAAAGATTTTAACAGTTGCGCCGAATACCTGGTAGCGCAGGGTTATACCAGTCCCGCCAGGTTGGCTGGGACAGGTACCAGCGCCGGAGGTATTTTAATAAGCCGCGCAATTACAGAGCGGCCTGATTTGTATGCTGCAGCTATCTGCAATGTTGGCTGTGCAAATGCCATGCGGTTGGAATTTAGCGCCAATGGGCCAGTGAATATCCCCGAGTTTGGCACCGTAAAAGACAGCGTAGAATGTAGGGCTCTTTATGAAATGGACGGCATGCAACACGTGGTAGCCGGCACCAAATACCCGGCAGTTATTTGCGTTACCGGTTGGAATGATCCGAGGGTAGTGCCATGGGAACCCGGGAAATTTGCAGCTGCCTTGCAAAATGCCTCAACATCGGGCAAACCTGTTATATTGAAGGTAAATTATGATGACGGGCACTTTACCGAAGACAAGAATGTAACCTGGGCCAACTTCGCCGATCAGTTTGCCTTTGTGCTATGGCAATGCGGGCATCCGGATTTTCAATTAAAGAGTGACAGGAGTGCGAGTGTGAATAAGTAACACTCGTTTCATTTTTACCCCTCCCAGCTCCCTAATTCCAGGGGAGGGGCTTTTGGCTTGGGTTCATTTACTGATTCTCTCTCTAAACTTGGGGAGAGATGGCGAGCGCAGCAACGACAAAGAGGGTAAAATTCAGCGCGAGTCCCGATATTAAGGAATCTCTCCCCAACACGGAGAGATTTTTTATGCTCCTACCAATCCTGCCAAAACGACAATTTGTAACAACGGTATGGGTTTTGCAATCAAAGTAGTAAATTCAACCTTTAATAAGAACATAAAAAAATGAAAACATCCTACATTGTTATAATTGTAATCGTTGCTATCCTGTTCATCGGTGGCTGTGGCTGCGTATCTAGTTACAATGGTATCGTAAGCCTCGACCAGAATGCACAGTCTAAATGGGGAACTGTTCAAACCGACTATCAACGTCGTGCAGATCTGGTTCCAAACCTGGTTGCTACTGTAAAAGGTGTAGCTAATTTTGAAAAAAGTACCTTGGTTGACGTAACCAATGCACGTGCTAAAGCTACTTCTATCCAGGTTGATCCGACCAAATTAACTCCTGAGACCATTCAAAAATTCCAGTCTGCACAAGGCGAATTGAGCACTGCATTAGGCCGCTTGCTGGTTGCATCCGAACGCTATCCCGAACTGAAAGCTACTGAAAACTTCAGCGGCCTACAGGCACAATTGGAAGGTACCGAAAACCGCATAGCTGTTGCAAGACGTGATTTCAACGAAGCAGTTCAGGCGTATAACACCAAGATCAAATCGTTCCCGACTAATATTATTGCCAAATTTGGCAGCTTTACCGAGAAGGGATACTTCCAGGCAGACGCTGCATCGGCAAATGCACCTAAAGTTCAGTTTTAATGAGCGAATGAGTGATTTAGTGAATGGGTGATTTAATAAAGCCATTTACTAACTCACTCATTCACTAAATCAATCATTATAAACCATGCCTATATTTAATGAGGAGGAACAACAGCGTATCCGAAGGGCGATAGAAGATGCCGAAAGGCACACTTCGGGCCAGATACGTGTTTGTATCGAAAAAAGCTGCAATGAAGAGGTACTCGACCGTGCAGCCAAATATTTCCACCAGTTGGATATGCACAAAACCAAGCTGCGTAATGGCGTATTGATCTATGTGGCTACTGTCGACCGTAAGTTTGCTATTATTGGCGATCGCGGCATCAATAAAACCGTCCCTGCCAATTTCTGGGACGAGGCCAAAGAAGATATGCTCAACCATTTTAAATATGGTGATTTGGTGGAGGGTATTGTTACCGGACTTAAAATAGCCGGCGATCATCTGCAAAAATACTTCCCACATCAGGCTAAGGGAGCTAACGAACTGTCGGATGATATCGCCTTTATGGATGGCGAATAAAAACTAAAGATCATGTTCAAAAAGATACTATTTATTACCTGTTTAATGCTATGCACACTGCTCGCATTCACACAGGAACTACCACCGAAACCCAATACACTGGTGACGGATTTTACCAATACCCTTTCGGATTCGGAACAACAGCAGTTGGAGCACAAACTGGTTGCCTTTGACGACTCTACCTCGACCCAGATAGCGGTAGTGATCATGAAATCGGTTGGCAGCTATGACATTAACGACTACGCACAACGGTTAGGTCGTGCATGGGGAATTGGTCAAAAAGGCAAAAACAACGGAGTTGTATTACTGGTAGCCATTGGCGACCGTAAAGTGGCTATCCAAACAGGCTATGGTGTGGAGGCGGTACTACCTGACATTGTAACACATGAGATCATTCAAAACGATATCCGGCCGAACTTTAAGGCAGGTAACTATTATGCAGGACTTGATGCAGGCACCGACGATATCATTAAGTACGTAAAGGGTGAATATAAATCCGACAAAAAACCACAACAACAGATAAAAAATGGTGGCAGCATAGCCATATTGATTATCATAATTGTGGTGATATTGATCATCGTTTTCCGCAACCGTGGCGGCGGCGGCCAGATCATTGACAGCCGTGGCGGTGCAAGTCCGTTCTGGTGGTTCCTGGGTGGTGCTTTGCTTGGTCGTGGCAGCGGCAGCGGCGGCTGGGGTGGTTTCTCTGGCGGAGATAGTGGTGGAGACAGCGGTGGTGGTTTCGGTGGCTTCGGCGGAGGTGACTTTGGCGGCGGTGGCTCAAGCGGAAGCTGGTAGTTTTTAATTAGTGATTGAGTGAGTTTGCGAATGAGTGATTTTAAGATTGATCTTTAATTTGCCTTGTAAATTCTTTAATCTTGCCCAATCACCAACTCACTCATTGGCTAATTCACTAATTGAACAAAATGAAACATCTTACCTGGAAAAAACTTTCCTCCCATTATATTCATAAAGGCCCATGGGCTACACTTCGAACTGATAAATGCATAATGCCAAACGGGCATCTGGTTGAGGATTACTACGTGCTCGAATACAGCAATTGGGTAAACGCCGTTGCTATTACCGAAGATAATAAAGTACTGATGGTGCATCAGTACCGCCATGCAGCTGAGATCGTTTCATTGGAGATACCTGGCGGGGTAATCGATCCGGGTGAAGAACCTCAACAAGCCATGCGCCGGGAACTACTGGAAGAAACAGGGTACCAGTTTGATGACTTCGAGTTGCTCACTGTTGTTTATGCAAACCCGTCTACTGCCAATAATCACACCTATTGCTATTTGGCCAGGGGTGGCAAGAAAGTGCAGGAACAACACTTGGATGAGCAGGAAGAAATTGTGGTAGAAGAATTCACCATTGCCGAAATAAAAGATCTTTTACTCAATAACAAAATAGCACAGGCACTGCATTGCACCGGGCTGTTTTATGCTTTGATGAGGTTGGGGGAGCTTTAAATCAGCTTTTGGGGATAATAATTTTTGCCTTAACTGTCCCCGATTTTACTAAATTGAGCAGTAATATGAAATTACTAACCTTATCATTTCTGGCAATTATATGCTCATGCTTAGTTTGCAGAGCACAACAACAAATCTACGAGCCTCAGTTATTAATATTGTCTCCGGGTAGTGTTACTTATGCTCCTGTATTACAGAAGGAGGTGAATACAAACGAGGCCAAACTCAAAACATTTGCAAAGCAAAAAATAGTACAGCCAATTCCCGACGGAACACCTGCCAACATTACATTAATGCAAAAAAGCTCGATTGATTTTTTAAAAAAAATCAATTTTGTTAAGCAAATCAGCCTGCTTTCTCAAGAATATCTCACCTATCGTTTTTACGAGAGGTTCCCAAATTGTCTGCTGCTTTTAAAGGATACAGTAGTGGAGGGCAAGTTGGGAAGCTTCCAAAAGGTTGCAGCATCAGCCCATACCGCTTATATTGTAAGCTTCCCAAAAGTTGATTTCTACAAAGAAAATGGCCAAAGTAAATGCAAAATGAAGGTTCAGCTTTATGAATTGCAATCAAACAGCCTACTTATTGATAAAGAATATATTGGCGATTTTAACAACCATGGTTTTGAGTTTACATGCGAGCAGGGCACCATTGGATGCACTATCAATAATGCTTTGTCACAAGCTTTGTCAGATGTGATCAGGGAGGCAGCATTAACTAATCCCACTTTGAAACGGGCAAGGACACTCGCAGAAGAAAGATCTGCTTATATTGAGTCTTCAATCTCTCACCAACCATTCGATGCTTCGCTCATTCGTAAGGTAATACCCGCAAATAGCTCTAAAATTGACCTTGATAATTTATATCAATGCTTTTATAATCGTGACAATACTCAATTTGTGGGATTTTTTATCAAAACTATTGAAAAGAACCCAAAAGGCTTACTAAGTGATAAAGAAGATAAGAATGTCAAAGTTATTACCTCAAAAGACATTCATGACAAAGACTATTTAAATCAATCACCTCAGACGTATGCTTATATAGTAAAAGGAGTTAGATATCAGGGTAAATGGTATTTTGAAAAATCAGAAGTAACCTATTTCGATGCTGAAAATCTAGAACGGGGTAAGCTTCAATATCTCAACAATCTGCAACAATGGGATTTTTTTGCTGATGATTCTGCAACACCTAGCCCGAATTTCTGGGAAGGTAAATTATTCAAAAAGATAGAAGATAAACGGAAAGATCCAAAGTGGGAAAAATATAAGCTCATGTGGGATACCGAAGAGCGTGAAAACCGGGATTATATTGGCATGAATGAAATGATTGCTAATAGTTTGAAGAATGATAAAGAGGAGGATAACCGGGTTTTCAAGGAAAAAATGATCAAAGATATTCTGCTGCCGTTTTACAAGGCTCAGATTCAGTCACATTCAAACCATATTATAAAATTGGAAGATACATCGGAGGATTTTTTATTGATATTCCCGAAAGACCGGCATGTGGTACTCAACCCGATCAGGATAACAAATGAAAATGGAATCACGACTGCCCGTTACTTCGTTTTGTTGCCCAATACCAAAGAGCTTTATGAATGGACACTTATAAGGCCGACACTTTTAAATGTTACCCACAATGAAAATCCTATAATATACGCGCTAAGTGCATTCACCATCTGGGACTATTCCTTTAAAACACTGGACGATGATGCCTTCTGGAACTATAAAGTGCTTGCTAAAGAAGGAGGTAACTATAAATACCTCACTAAAATAAAATAAGAAGCCGTCTCATAACTAGTTTATGAGACGGCTTCTTTCAATATCGCTAGAGTCGGATTACGACATTTTAAGCTTCTTTTGAATATCAGCTACGTAGCCTTTAAATTTCTTGTCAGTATCGATCAAGTCTTCAACTGTCTGGCAGGCGTAGATCACTGTTGAGTGGTCGCGACCACCGAAGAAGCTGCCAATAGATTTCAGCGAGCTTTTGGTATGAGCCTTTGCCAGGTACATGGATATCTGACGGGCCTGAACGATCTCGCGTTTGCGGGTTTGAGATTTTACCATTTCGATAGGCACCTCAAAATACTCACACACCAGGCTCTGGATATACTCCATCGAGATTTCTTTGGACGAATTTTTTACAAAGTTCTTCAGCATTTGTTTCGCCAGGTTCAGGTCGATCTCCTTGCGGTTAAGGGTCGATTGTGCCAACAGAGATACCATGGCACCTTCCAGTTCACGCACGTTGTTATCAATGTTGTGGGCTACATATTCCACCACATCATTTGATAACTCGATACCATCCTGGTAAATCTTATTTTTAAGGATCGCCATACGGGTTTCCAGGTCAGGAACCTGCAAATCGGCTGATAATCCCCATTTGAAACGTGATAATAGGCGTTCTTCCAAACCAGCCAGATCCTTCGGCGCTTTATCTGATGTAATGATCAGTTGTTTGCCGGACTGGTGAAGGTGATTGAAAATATGGAAGAAGAAATCCTGTGTTTTTTCTTTACCGGCAAAGTTGTGCACATCATCCATGATCAGCACATCAATAGCCTGGTAAAAGTTTACGAAGTCGTTAATGTTATTGTGCTTAAGTGCGTCCACAAATTGCTGAGTGAACTTTTCGCATGATACGTATAGCACCAGTTTATCCGGTAGCTTTACGCGAATTTCGTTACCTATAGCTTGCGCCAGGTGAGTTTTACCCAAACCAACACCGCCATATATCATCAATGGGTTGAACGAGGTACCACCCGGTTTTGCTGCTACGGCATAACCGGCAGAACGGGCCAAACGATTACAATCACCTTCAACAAAGTTTTCGAAGGTGTAGTTTGGATTCAATTGCGGATCTACATTCAGTTTTTTCAAGCCTGGTATCACAAAAGGATTTTTGATGTCCTTATTTATTGATATAGGAACAGGCATGGATTGATTTTTCGTTTCGGCACCATTGCCGGTAGACGGCATATTGGTGGTGTACGGTTTACTCGATGATTGCTCTACTACAATATTATACTCGAGGCGTCCTTCTTCTCCAAGCTGCTTCTTTATCGTTTTACGCAGCAGACCTACATAATGTTCTTCCAGCCATTCGTAGAAGAACAAACTTGGTACTTGTATCGTCAGGACGCTTCCTTCCATACGCAAGGCCTTGATTGGTTCGAACCAAGTCTTATAGCTCTGCGCCGGGATATTGTCTTTAATGATTTGAAGGCAGCTATTCCAAACGTTTGTACAAGTTTTATCCATATATATTTTATTAAAATCTTGATTCTCACCCCCTCAGCGACAAATCAAAAGGGGCTGTTACGGAACATCGAATATTCAAAAAAAAACCTATTTAAAAAATTAAATTTTAAAATTTTATCTAATTAATTCACCTTTAATTAACACTTAACATTGCATTTTTTTAAGGAAAAATCTTATATTCTGCACATTCCACAGAATATTGCTTCCTTGCATTGCTAAGGCATCTTTTTCATTTCCGCCGCGCAACTCACGCACGTTATCAACATATGTTTATACTGTTTACGTTAACAGATACTTAATTGTTTGGCAAAAAATATCAGATAATAACACCTTTTAAAAATCCTGTTTCAACAAGATAATAATTTTTTCTGAGAAATAGTAATCAGATATTCATCTGATTTAATACCGCGGTTTGTCAGAATTGTTCAGTATTCGCCAAACACGGCGCGGAGGATATTGGCAATTTCGCCGAGGGTGGCATAATTTTCTACTGCGGTTAATATATAAGGCATCAGGTTGGCCGACCCTTTTGCAGCATTCCCTAATTGCTGAAGTGCCTCCTGTACAGCTTTACTATCACGCGAAGCTTTGAGCACATTCATCTTATCGATCTGCATTTTTCGGATAGAATCATCTACACGGAAAATATTTTCGGCAGGTGCTTTCTCCTGGACAAAACGGTTTACACCAACTATCACCCGTTCGCCGCTCTCAATCTCGTTCTGATATTCATAGGCTGACCGTGCAATCTCTTGTTGAATGTAGTCCTGCTCAATGGCTTTCACTGCACCACCCATTGCGTCTATCTTATCTATATATAATTGTGAAGCTTTTTCCAGTTCATTGGTCAGCTCTTCTATAAAATAAGAACCGGCAAGTGGGTCGACAGTATCAGTTATACCACTTTCAAAAGCGATGATCTGTTGTGTACGCAAAGCTATTTTGGCTGCGGCCTCTGTTGGCAGCGACAACGCCTCATCGTAACCATTGGTATGCAGCGATTGCGTTCCGCCCAACACCGCCGCCAATGCCTGGTTGCTTACACGCACTATATTATTCATCGGCTGCTGTGCAGTCAACGTCGAGCCTCCGGTTTGGGTATGAAACCTTAATTTTTGTGCGCCGGGATCAGTCGCACCCAGTTCCTTGGTAATGTGTGCCCACATCCTGCGTGCTGCCCTGAATTTGGCAATCTCCTCGAAGAAATTGTTATGGCAATTAAAAAAGAAGGACAATCTTTTGGCAAATACATTAATGTCCAAACCCTTATCTAAAGCAGCTTTCAAATATGCCTTACCATTAGCCAAAGTAAAGGCCAGTTCCTGTACGGCAGTTGATCCCGCTTCGCGAATATGGTAGCCTGATATAGAAATTGTATTCCATTTGGGTACCTCTTTGCTGCAATACTCAAACACATCGGTGATCAGCCGCATGGACGGGCCAGGTGGATAAATATAAGTGCCGCGTGCAGCGTACTCCTTCAATATATCATTCTGTATAGTGCCCGATAGTTGTTTCAGATCGGCGCCCTGTTTTTTTGCTAACGCGATGTACATTGCCAGCAAAATGGAAGCTGTTGCATTGATGGTCATAGAAGTGGTAATATCCTTTAGCAGGATACCATCAAACAGCACCTCAATATCTTTTAATGAATCAATAGCCACACCCACCTTACCTACTTCGCCATCGGCAAAGTCGCTATCCGAGTCATATCCGATCTGCGTAGGCAGATCGAAAGCTACTGACAGTCCCATTGTACCCTGGCTAAGTAGATAATGGTAACGCTTGTTGGACTCTTCAGCAGTTGAAAATCCCGCATACTGGCGCATTGTCCAGGGTTTGCCGCGGTACATGTCCTTCTGAATACCGCGTGTAAACGGAAATTCACCAGGAAGCTCATTCATCGCCGATGGCTGGCAATAAACTTCCTTTATCTCGATCCCTGAAGTGGTGGTGAATTTTTTACCAGACATCTTTTTTGATTTGAAAATTTGAGCATGTGCTAATTTGAAAATGATTTGATATGATTGAATTATCCATTTTCAAATCTTCAAATGGACACATTTTCAAATTAAAACAACGCTTCCATATCTTCCCTTACGATCTTCAAAGCGATATCATAGGGATTATCCTGCAAATGGCTTAAATGGGCCAATATAGTTTTGCTCAAATCGAGGCCCGTTGCGGTTTCGGGCAATGCCTTTACCGCATTGGTTACTACGCTTAGCGTATCATCCTTCACACGGGTAACAACCGCCCATGCACGACTGCTCACATATACTTGTTGGGTTATATTGTGCTGAAATTCGCTGCGGATATCGGTCGCCACAATGCTGTATAGCTCGGCGGCTGAAAGACCGGGCTCGCTCAGGCGGACAAGCATATTGGCAGGATTTACCCGCTCCACAAACAATACAATTCGCTCATAAGCTTGCAAACGCAAAGGCAAAGTCTGGTTGCTGATAGTCTTTTTCAACTCAATAAGCTGCATGCTTTCTGATTTATCCAGGTAAGGTTTTATTAAATAAAAGGCTACGTAAACTGTAGCGATACCAGCCATGGTAAATTTCAAAATGTCGAATAAATAGTTCGTTAGCACCATATTTTTTATGTTAGGCAAAGGTCATAATAATTGACAGGCAACAAAAATCTGCAATTTACCTTATATTTGTATGTTTAATTTAAAATAAGATGAGTACTGCTGTTGAAACTGCATTAGCACCGGTTAGCTTTACGCAAGGCGCTGTTAAAGAGCTTAATAAACTAAAAGATCAGCAAGAGCTGAGTGATGATTTTGGTCTCCGTGTCGGCGTTGAAGGTGGAGGCTGCTCTGGTATGAACTACGTTTTAGGCTTCGACCAGAAGAAAGAAGGCGACCAGGAATACATGATTGATGGCATAAAAGTATATATGCATAAAGCACATGGCTTATACCTGGTGGGCATGCAGATCGATTTTCAGGATGGATTGAATGCACGTGGTTTTACCTTCAATAACCCGAATGCCGCCAGTACCTGCGGTTGTGGTTCGTCATTCTCGGTATAATAATATTTTAGAGATATTTTGAAAAGCATCCGCCGAAAACGGATGCTTTTTTGTTTCTGTGGATATTATTTCAATTGTTCAATAGTCTTTTCGATCCAATAAGGGACATTCCCATTATTATAGCCCAAACTATTAAAACGGATTACCCCTTTTCTATCAATCACAAGGCTAACCGGGCACTCTGTGATCTTGTAATTGTTAAACAGGGGCCATGAGTTAGTAACTATACGAAAATCAAATGGAGATACCTTCACAAGTCTTTGCACATCTTCTTTTCGATCTAGTGTTATTGCAATAAATGCCAGATCCGGATTATTGTGATATTCTTTAACCAAATGATTCAGCTCTGGCATTTCATATCTGCATGGCGGACAAGCTATGAACCAAAAGTTCACAACGACTATCTTTCCGTCCAAATCAGAGGATTTAATATCAATACCATTGATATCTTTCATATCGAAGAATTTAAAATGGGCACCTGTCTTAAAAAAACCGGTTTCATTCGGCTCAGGCGCATTTGAGGCGAGCTCGTCATCGATTTTTTTGTCCCTTTTAGCTAATATAAATACGGTTGTATCACTGTCATCATGAACGGGCTTTAAGCGATACTGTCCAGTGGCCATCATTTTTCTCCATTCTGAGTAATTATATTTTACCCCGTTTGAATCAGCAACAACCGTTTTCTCATTAAATCCAAGCTGTTCAATTGGGACCTTGATATCGGTTTGCGCCGAAGCGAGAATGCTATTTAAAATAATAACCAAAAATGTCAGGTATTTAGCCATAAGGTTTAGTATGATATATCAATAAATTATGTTCGCCAAATTAATAATTAAAATGATTCATCTATTCTATAACAGTATTAATATCTTTCTATAAAAGCTAAATTGATATGCAATTGATTATTGGATATTTTTTACTAATTCGCAATAAAATCTACTTTATGTATCATTCCCGATACTTTAAAAATAAATATGTGATATATAGGAACATTTAAGCTGATTTATACGTAACAGGTAACACTAAATAGCTATATATTCTTTGTGTTGTGAAAGTTTTTAAATATCTTCAACCAATCTTACCTGCAGTCCTCGTACCAAACGCTGGATCCAAGTTGTCTTTTACACAATCAATCACCCTATTTTAACTATGAAGTATTTCTACATTCTTCTGTTTTGTCTGTTTACGACCTCGGTATGTAATGCCCAATTATTAAAGCCCGGCTTTGATGCCAAAGAGTACCTGGAAATGCTTCGTATATCGCGGCAGCAATTTAACGACCCCATTAAGGACGACCACACTCCATTGCCAAAGCAATATGGACTTGTTTACCGCTCGCCCGAAGGTCCACTTAAAAATCGCTGGGACTTATGGGTAAATAACAAAGGCATTGCCGTTATCAGTATTCGTGGCACCACACAGTCGGAATTAAGCTGGCTCGAAAACTTTTATGCTGCTATGGTTCCAGCCACTGGTAAACTACATATCAGCGATTCGGAAGATTTTGCTTATAATCTGGGCACTAATCCAAAAGCTGGTGTGCATATTGGCTGGCTATTGGGCCTTGCTGATCTTTCAAAAACAATCCTGCCAAAGATCTATTGGCTGTACAATTCAAAAAATATCAAAAACTTTATTATAGTGGGACATAGCCAGGGCGCAGCTATTGCGTGTATGCTGCGTTCGTATTTAGGCGACCTGCAAAGTAAACAACTGCTTGCCAATGATATTACCTTTAAAACTTACTGCAGCGCGCCACCAAAACCAGGTAATATTTATTACAGCTATGATTTCAATTACCTTACCCGTAATGGATGGTGTGTATCAGTAGTGAATGCTGCCGACTGGGTTCCGCAAACACCGTTCACCATTCAGACTATCAGCAATTTTAATACACCAAACCCATTTGTTAATATAAACGAGCAGATAAAGAAACAGCCTTTCTTTAAGCGTCTGTATGTAAAACACATATATAACAAATTGAAAAAAACGCCAGAGAATGCCCAGGATACACATGAAGAATATCTTGGCAAACTGGCATATACATTTGTGCAAAAACAATTGCCAAAATTCAAAGAGCCTGTTTATTTGAAAGACAATAACTTTACTGCCTGTGGCACTCCAATTGTTTTAATGCCTGATAACACCTACCGCAAGCAATTCCCTGATGATCCGAAAGATGTTTTTGAACATCACATGTTCTGGCCGTATTACTACCTGGCCCAGGCAGAATATTTAAATCAATAAAGGTTGTAACAAACCGGCATATCGTATAGTCATATAGAACAGAATTCTGATTTACGGTATGCCGGTAAAAACCTCGCTCAAAGAAAATATATCCATAGCATTACAATCCATAGCCGGCAACAGGTTAAGGACATCGCTCACTGCGCTTATTATTGCTATTGGCATTATGGCTTTGGTGGGCATTTTAACAGCTATAGGTGGCATTCAGAACAATCTGAATGATGCGTTTGCAAGTCTTGGTGCAAATTCATTCACACTGCAAAACCGTGGTGAAGGTCTCAATTTTGGCGGAGGCGGTCACCGCAAAGTATACCCCTCCATTACTTACGAACAGGCCGCCCGGTTTAAAGAACTATTCAAGCTTCCGGTTAGTACTTCCATCAACCTGAGCGTAACCGGAACAGCAGTAGCCAAATATGGGAATGTTAAAACCAATCCTAATATATCGGTTACCGGTTCGGACGAGAATTATCTGATAACTAGTGGCCGTAAAATAGCATTCGGAAGAGATTTTTCTTCGTCAGAATTGGAACACGGAGATAACGTAGTGATGATTGGCGAAGACATCAGGAAGCGCCTTTTTAAAAATGAAGATCCTATCAACAAGCTCATCTTTATAGGTAATTACAAATTCAGAATAGTTGGAATATTTGCATCAAAAGGATCCAGCTCAGGCTTTGGCGGTGATAAATTCTGTGTTATACCGGTTTTGAAAGCCAAGCAAATGGACACGCTGAAGAATATTTCATTCAATGTAACGGTAAAAACAGCCAATCCAAACGTGTTAGATGCTACCATCGGGGAGGCAACCTCTGCATTCCGCAACATTCGCGGTTTAAATATTTCGCAAGCTGATAATTTCGAAATTTCACGAAGCGACTCTATTCAAAAAGAACTGGACAGCAATATTGCAGCTTTAACAATCGGGGGCTCAGCCATTGGCTTTATCACGCTGGTTGGCGCTGCTATTGGATTGATGAATATCATGCTGGTTTCTGTTACCGAACGCACCCGCGAGATTGGTGTACGAAAAGCCATTGGTGCCACTCCGGCCATCATCCGTAAACAGTTTCTGATCGAAGCTATTGTGATCTGCATTATTGGTGGCATTGGCGGTATAGTACTCGGGATAGCAGTAGGGAACCTGATAGCCGTACAGATCAGCGGATCATTTGTGATCCCATGGTTCTGGCTAACGGTGGCTATCATTGTTTGTACATTAATTGGCCTGATATCCGGATATTATCCTGCGAATAAAGCCTCCAAGCTTGACCCCATCGAGTCTTTGAGATACGAGTAGAGGCGAAAGACTAAAGCTGAAAGGCGAAAGCTAAAAGGTAAAAATTCGTATACTTTTCAATTCATCTTACCAGCTCACTTTGTGCCTGTAACTCAGCAATGATTTGTAAAAATAAAACTGGCAAATCTGTAAACAATAAATTTCCTGTGGATGTTTAAGTAGTATAAATCCTTATAACACAACCTCCTAAATTTTCATCCGATATTTCCATTCATATCAGCCGGTTAACGCACTGATTTTGAATGTACAGATATTTTACTAAGGTGCGGTACTTAAATTTAATTGATATGAAAAGGGGGAAAATAGTCATCATGATGACTTGCTTGGTAATGTTCGGATTGACCAATGCATTTGCACAAAGCAAAAAAGAAAAAATTCAGGCTTTAACAAAAAAAGTGGATAGCCTTGAAAAAGTATTGTCCGTTAAAAATGAAAGTGTAGTTCAATTGCAAATTAAACTAGCAAAACTGGAGGGCACAAAAGAGGCACACGATGAAGTAATAAAACGACTTGAAAATAAATCTGACAGTCTGAAGGAATTGCTTATTACCAAAAATCTGACGGTTGAAAGCCAGGCATCCAAAATAGCCCAGTTAAATAAAGACCTAAGCGTATTACAGGCACAGCAAAAAGAGTGGACCAGTAAAAATGATACATTAACTATTGAGTTAAATTCACTGAAACAAAAACCAGCCGACTCCTCTGCAACAGCCGTTAAAGATTTAGTTAAAGACTCAAAGTCAACAGGGTCTCCGAAAGAAGAAGGGAAAGCAGGTAACATAACTACTGGCAATAAACAGGACCCGATAGTAAAAAATTAGCCCTGCGCCAGAGCCAGGAACCAAGAGTCAAGAGCCAGGATTTTTTTCCTTCTTTCTTGTATCTTGGTTCTTGTCTCTTGACTCTATTGTGAATCTATTTCAAAAGTATATTCTTCAACGGGTAATCCTGCAGCAGACGTTGTACGTATGGGGTGTCGAGTGCTTTTCTAAAGGCAGAGGCATGTCGTAAATGGTGCATGTCGCTCGACATAAAGTCGACAATCTCATTGTCGACCATTGCCTCGGCCATTTTTTTTGCATCCTTGCCGTAATACCCGGTTAACGATATCGTGTTGATCTGCAGGTCGCAGCCCCAATCGCGCAGGTTTTTTAATTGTTCAATATCCAGGTAAGAATATCTTTCTGGGTGGGCAAGTATAGGTTTATATCCCAACTCCCTCATACGCTGTATCACCCCGATGACATTCATGGGCAGGCTAATGAATGAGAGTTCGAACAATGCATAATTATCACCCATGGTGAGCAACTTATGCTCGTTTACACGAGCCTCAAAGGTTTCATCAAAGTAATGTTCAGCAGCAGCTTCAATTTCTACATCGATCAACTGCCTTTTCAGTTCTGTTTTTAAAATTGCGAGCGCGTTGCCAATCGTTTCAGGCGTATTCCGGTAGTAATCGGCCATAACGTGGGGAGTAGCAATTATCTTTTTGATACCCGACTCCATCATCCTTATGATCAGATCAATGGATTGACCAACATCCTGTGCACCATCATCGATACCCGGCAGAACATGCGAGTGCATATCGACGGCTATCGATTCGTAATTCACCGGAGTGAGCGTATCTTTCTTCTTAAAAAAACTAAACATTACTATCTGTTAGCGTACTGTTCACTATAATATTGCTGGTAATGGCCCGAGGTAACGTCAGTGAGCCACTCTTCATTTGCCAGGTACCAGTCAACGGTTTTCTCCAATCCTTCTTCAAAAGTGATACTTGGCATCCAACCCAGCTCTTTTTTAAGTTTGGTGGCATCAATAGCATATCTTAGATCATGCCCGGCACGGTCCGTTACAAAAGTGATCAGTTTAGCCGATTCGCCTTCTGCCCTGCCGAGTTTCTTATCCAATATAGCGCATAGCAGCCTGATCAGGTCGATATTCTTCCACTCGTTATGGCCGCCGATATTGTAGGTTGTTCCAGCCTTTGCCTCATGGAATATCAGGTCAATGGCCCGTGCATGATCTTCCACCCAAAGCCAGTCGCGCACATTCTCCCCTTTCCCATATACGGGTACGGGCTTATTTTGTTTGATATTATTTATAGCTAAAGGAATCAGCTTCTCAGGAAAGTGAAAAGAACCGTAATTATTTGAACAATTAGAGATTACGATATCCAATCCATAAGTATCGTGATAAGCCCTTACAAAGTGATCAGAACTAGCCTTTGACGCAGAGTAAGGTGAATGGGGGTCGTAATTGGTAGCCTCCGTAAACATACCATCTTCGCCCAGGCTACCGTACACCTCATCTGTCGACACATGATAAAAACGCGTTTTATCATATTTACCTTTCCAATAATGACGGGCAGCATTTAACAAGGTTACGGTACCCACCACATTGGTCATCACAAACTCAATTGGGTTGGTAATTGACCTGTCAACATGCGATTCTGCTGCAAGGTGAAGCACTGCATCAGGTTGCTCCGCTTCAAAAAGCTGATTAATAAAGGCGGCATCCGTAATATCACCTTTTACAAAACGATAATTAGGGAGGTGCTCAATATCTTTTAAGTTAGCCAGGTTGCCGGCGTACGTCAATTTATCGAGATTGACAATAGTATAATCCGGATAATTTTTTACAAAACGGCGTACAACATGCGACCCTATAAATCCCGCTCCGCCTGTAATAATTATTTTCTGCATGTTCCTATTCTAAAATTATTGGACAGGGTTTTGCGCAATATATTTTTCCCAAGCCCAGGCAGATGACATCATAGCGTCTATACCCAGTTCGGCTTTCCAATGCAATTTTTCTTCTGCTTTGGATACATTACCCCATACCTGCTCCACATCGCCTGCGCGGCGTGGGCCTATTGTATAATTTAATTTCTCGCCCGTAACCTCTTCAAAGGCTTTGATGATCTCCAGCACCGTGTTACCATTACCGGTACCAATGTTGAACACATCGTATCCTTTAAATTCATTTTTTTTCATCAGGTGTAAAGCAGCTACGTGTGCTTTTGCCAGATCGACTACGTGTATATAATCACGAACGCAACTACCGTCTTTTGTATTATAATCATCGCCAAAAACGGTTAATTTTTCGCGTTTGCCAATAGCAGTTTGCGTAATGAAAGGCACCAGGTTTTGCGGTACGCCGATGGGCAACTCTCCAATCAAAGCGGTTTCGTGCGCTCCCACCGGGTTAAAATATCTTAACGCGATTACTTTGTAGGATGATCCTGCTGCTATGGTGTCAAACAAAATCTCTTCGGCTATCTGCTTTGTATTGCCATATGGCGATTGCGCTGGTTTGATAGGCGCCTGCTCGGTAACCGGCAATACATCCGGCTGACCGTAAACCGTACAGCTTGACGAAAACACAAAGTTGATCGGTTTGCCATAATAGCTTTCGAGCAAATTGATCAGCGAATAAATATTATTACGATAGTATTTTAATGGTTGCTGCACCGATTCGCCAACAGCCTTAAAAGCAGCAAAATGAATAACCCCTGCAATATCGGGCTCAGCAGTTGCCAGGTTTTTCACGGCATTTTCGTCACTCAGGTCAAGTTCATGAAACACAGGCCTTTTGCCTGTTATTTTGGTGATCTGATCTAATATTTTAGGCTGAGAGTTAGAAAGGTCATCAACTATTACCGGCTCAAAGCCAGCATTAATCAACTCAACCACAGTATGCGAACCTATGTAGCCAAGGCCGCCTGTAACTAATATTTTCGACATTATCTTTTATTATAATAGGTAAAATCCTTATGCTGAATTTCATGCGCCGGAAGCGATTTGAAGTACTCATAAGTAATTTTCAAACCTTCGCTCCGCGATACCTTTGGCTCCCATCCCAAAATCTCTCTTGCCTTAGTTATATCAGGACGACGTTGCTTAGGGTCATTTACCGGTAAAGGCTTGCTGATCAATTTTTGATCCGTTCCGGTAAGTTTAATAATCTCTTCGCCAAACTCCCTTATCGTGATTTCATCAGGGTTACCGATATTCATCGGCTGGGTGTAGTCGCTGAACAGGAGGCGGTAAATACCTTCCACCAGGTCATCCACATAGCAGAATGAACGGGTTTGTGAACCATCGCCAAACATGGTAAGTGATTCACCCCTTAATGCCTGACCGATAAATGCCGGCAACACACGGCCGTCATTCAGGCGCATACGCGGGCCGTAGGTATTAAATATCCGGACAATACGTGTTTCCAAACCATGAAAATTATGGTAAGCCATAGTAATAGCTTCCTGGAAGCGTTTGGCCTCGTCATACACTCCACGCGGGCCAACCGGATTTACATTTCCCCAGTATTCTTCGGGCTGTGGGTTCACGGTTGGGTCGCCATATACTTCTGACGTAGAGGCGATCAGCATCCTCGCTTTTTTCGAACGAGCTAAACCCAAAAGATTGTGTGTACCTAACGAACCTACTTTTAAGGTCTGAATCGGGATTTTTAAATAATCTATAGGGCTGGCAGGCGAAGCAAAATGAAGTATATAGTCTAATTCTCCGGGCACGTGAACAAATGTCGATACATCGTGCTGGTAAAACTCAAAATTAGGCAGTTTAAACAGGTGGTCGATATTACGAAGGTCACCGGTGATCAGGTTATCCATCCCGATAACATAAAAATCCTCCTTAATAAAGCGGTCGCATAAGTGCGAACCTAAAAATCCGGCGGCCCCTGTTATGAGTACCCGTTTACGGTTGTCCATTATCCTATAACTTTTCTGCCTATGCTGTTGTAATAAAACCCGCAGTCGATCATTTTTTGCAGATCGTACAGGTTACGGCCATCAAAAATAACTTTATTTTTTAGTTGATTCTCAAGCAAATCAAAATCAGGTGTACGGAATACCGACCACTCGGTTACGATTAACAGAGCATCAGCATCCTTAAGTGCATCGTATTGATTTGCCGCGTAGCTGATCTGATCACCCAATAGCGTTTTTACATTATTCATTGCTTCGGGGTCAAAAGCAGTTACCGAAGCGCCTTCCTTCAATAACTCTTCGATTACATATAATGAAGGCGCTTCGCGGATATCATCCGTTTCAGGCTTAAAGGCCAAACCCCACAAGGCAAATTTTTTGCCTTTGATATCGCCTTTGAAATATTTCTTCACCTTTTCAACCAGCGATTTCTTTTGAATCTCGTTCACCTTCATTACTGAGTTGAGTATCTTGAAGTCATACGCATTTTCTTCTGCCGATTTTGCCAGCGCCTGCACGTCCTTGGGGAAACAGCTGCCACCGTAACCAATACCTGAGAAAAGGAAACGGCGACCAATACGATCATCAGAGCCTATACCGCGCCGTACCATATCCACATCCGCACCAACCAGTTCGCACATATTGGCAATCTCGTTCATGAAAGATATTTTGGTTGCCAGGAAAGAGTTAGCCGCATATTTGGTGAGTTCTGATGAGCGCTCATCCATATAAATAATCGGGTTGCCCTGACGTACGTAAGGTGCATACAGTTCGCCCATTAGCTTCCGTGCGCGCTCGTCCACAGTACCAATCACTACGCGATCAGGTTTCATAAAATCATCCACAGCAACGCCCTCGCGCAAAAATTCCGGGTTAGATACCACGGCAAATTCCATTTCCGTATGCTGTTTCATAATAGCGGTCACCTTATCCGCAGTGCCCACCGGCACAGTCGATTTGGTAACGATCACTTTATATTCTCTTATCAATTTGGCTATATCTTTTGCTGCCCCCAACACATAACTCAGATCGGCAGCGCCATCGCCACCCGGAGGAGTTGGCAGGGCAAGAAAAATGATTTTTGCTTCGACGATGGCTTCAGCGAGATTGGTTGTAAAATGTAACCTGTTTTGATTAATGTTCCGGTTAAATAATTGTTCGAGACCAGGTTCATAGATCGGCACCTGGCCGTTCTTCATCATCTCTACTTTTTTTTCGTTAATATCTACACATATAACCTGGTTTCCGGTATCAGCTAAACAGGTGCCCGTAACCAGACCTACGTAACCTGTTCCAACCACAGCAATTTTCATAGTATTTATTTATGTTTTTTATAGTTAGTACTTTTACCCCCGCGAAGGTAATAATTTCAAATTCAATGTTGCTACTTTACAACTTAGGAGTCAGGTTTTATTTCATTTTGATAATTATTGCTTCTTTTTTTAATAAAAAAGCAAAACTTTGGGCCAATGGCAGAAAAAACACAAACTACAGGCAGTTCAGTAAAAGCGCATGGTTCCACTTCGCATCCCTGGGCGAGTATGAGCAGGGCCTGCCTGTTTTGATCGCCTACCGGGAGAGATATCCCCACACAAAAATTATCATAACATTTTTTTCGCCTTCTGGTTTTGAGATCAGGAAAAATACTTCTTATGCGGATGCCGTCTACTATCTGCCATTAGATACTGCCTCAAACGCCCGGAAGTTTATCGATGCCATCGATCCCGCTATAGCCGTATTTACCAAATATGAATACTGGTACCATTTTTTTAGCGAGCTTCACGACAGGGAAATTCCCTTGTATATCATTTCAGGAATTTTCAGGTCTGACCAGGTTTTCTTTAAATGGTACGGCGGCCTGCACCGTAAAATGCTCGGCTTTGTGACACGATTTTTTGTACAGGATGATAATTCCAAGCACTTGCTGCAGAGTATTGGTATCAGTTATGTATCTGTAAGCGGCGATACCCGTTTCGACCGCGTCTGGGCCAATGCCCAAAATCCGAAATCATTCCCGGCCATATCTGAGTTTATACAAGGCAAAAAAACATTTATAGGAGGTAGCACCTGGCCAGAAGATGAGCCGTTATTGGCTAAATTGGCTGTGGATCACCCTGATTGGAAATTTATCTTCGCACCGCATGAAATAAAAGAGGAAAAGATCCACAGGTTGATTGAGCTATTGCCCCCGAATTCATCCATCAGATATTCACAACTTACTGCGTCGGAGGTCGGAAGTCACCACTCCCCACAAACTTTGATCATTGACAACATCGGCATGCTGTCTTCCCTTTATCAATACGGTCAAATCGCCTACATCGGAGGGGGCTTTGGAGTTGGGATTCATAACACCCTGGAGGCTGCAGCTTTCGGCCTGCCGGTCATCTTCGGACCAAATTACGATAAGTTTAAAGAAGCTAAGGATTTGATCGCTCTGCAAATCGGCTTTAGTATCAGCTACGTAAGTGAGTTGAAAAAGACTTTTGATTTTTTAACAGAAGATGAACTGCGCTACCAATCCATCAGAAAAAAGATCGGGGAGTATATAAAAGAACATACAGGCGCGACGGAGATGATCATGGGATATCTTACTTCAGACTAGCAATGTTTTTTAATTGATATACTCAATCTTCTCCATTATCCTTAATATTGCCCGTTATGGGCTTTTTGCAAATTCACGGACTGGGCAGAGTGCATTATCACGAATATGGCAGCGGCAATAGACCTATGCTGGCTTTTCATGGCTATGGCATGACCGGGAAACAATTCCATGTACTGCAAAATTCCATTCTGACCAAATACCATGTTTACGGTTTCGATCATTTTTTTCATGGCGAAAGTGCTTTAGAGGATTGGACTGAAGAACACATCCTTGCAGGCATGCCCAGGAGCCTTGTAAAATACTATTTGGAGGAATGGTTCAAGGCGTTTGGAACGCAAAGGGTATCGCTCATGGCCTATTCCATTGGGGCAAAACTGGCGTTGATCCTGCTGGAAGAATACCCGGAATGGATTGACGAGATTATCCTGATGG
The DNA here is from genome assembly GCF_030519375.1 of Mucilaginibacter tolerans. Taxonomy (GTDB): domain Bacteria; phylum Bacteroidota; class Bacteroidia; order Sphingobacteriales; family Sphingobacteriaceae; genus Mucilaginibacter. The sequence continues at coordinate 27,371 of NZ_JAUMKB010000003.1, forward strand.
CACCAGATGGCTTGTCAGTTTATAAAGGCTTTGATTTTCTGACGAACAAATCCATCGGTAAGTATTTTTTTCGCAAAGCCACCAAAAGCAATTGGATGGCACCTGCACTTTTGAGGAATCTCAGAAGGCTTCGGATCATTGATGGCAACCTGTATAACATCGCTTACAACGAGATTGATACGGAAAAGAAACGCCTGGATGTGTACTACACATTGAATCTGATACGCCTATTGCAACCAGACACGAATAAGATAATTAAACTGATTGACCAGCACCCTGTTAAATGCACCATCATATTTGGCAAGCATGATAAGTTGTTCCCAAGATCAGCAGCCAGACCATTTACCGATCAATTGACTGAAGCCGAAATACATGAGGTGCCATTAGGCCATTGGCTGGTTGTACCTGCATTGGACGAGTATTTATTAGATTTGTCTGAATGATACCTCAGCGCAGCAACCGGCTCATCAAAAAATTGTTCGCCCCTTACCTGGCTTACAGGCTACGCAAGGCTTTTAAAACATTGAAGTATGATGAAATCGAGGTGCTTCCGGGCCATTCCGTATTATTGTTATGCAATCACTTTAGTTGGTGGGATGGCTTTTTCGCCGGGCATCTAACCCATACTTACCTGAAGCGCGACTTTTTTATCATGATGCAGGAAGATCATTTGCAAAAGCGCATGTTCCTTAATCGGATTGGTGGCTTTTCTATTAATCGCAAATCAAAAGAAGTGGTGGAATCGCTGCAATATGCGGCAAAGCTGCTTGATGATCCCGATAACCTGGTTACTGTTTTCCCGCAGGGCGCATTAGAATCCAACCATATTGATGAGATCAATATCGAACGTGGTATCGATTATATTGTCAAAAAGATAAAAGGCGATTGTCAGATTATCTATTATTCAGCTTTTATTGAATACTTCGAAAGCCTGAAACCGTCTGTCTACTTCCGGTTTTTGAATTGCGGCACTAACCGCGATTTCGATTTTGAAAGATTAAAAACTGTGATCAACCACCATCACAAAAAAGCTTTGAAGGAACAGGTAAATGCCGAGCATTAATGATAAAGCCAGGGAATAATTTTATTATCCGTCAAATACTGCATTACTATGTTACCTGGATAGTAAAGCACCATTTTCACGAATTGAAGTTCGATCCTATTCGCGTTGATCCTGGTAAATCAATCCTTTTAATAGCCAATCATTTCAGTTATTGGGATTCACTGATTCTGTATATCCTATGCCGGAAATTGCTGAAGAAAAATTTTCACGTAATGGTACGTGAGGATACGACAATCAAATTTCAATATGTGAAATATGGCGGTGCATTTTCCATCAATAGACAATCAAAGGATGTATTGCAATCATTGGATTACGCTGCTGAATTATTAAAAAATCCGCAAAACCTTGTACTGATATTCCCACAAGGGAAGTTATACTCCAACTTTGTAAATACCATGCAGTTTGAGAAGGGAATCACTCGTGTAATAGAAAAGGCCGAAGGAAAATTCCAATTATTATTTGCAGCAACTTTTGTTCAATATCTGAAGCATAAAAAACCCACAGCGGCCGTTTATTTGCAGGTTGAGCCATTGCAGGACAAAAGTTTTGAAGATTTAAAAAATGCTTATCAAATACATTATGATAATGCTAAATTGCAGCAAACCGAAATTGTGATATAAAGTGTTCATTGTTATCTACGCAACTTTCATTTTCATCATTTTGCGCTTTGCCGTAACGATCTTTAATTTCATTTCGGATCCAAAATTGCGCCGGGTGAGCAGAAATTATGACAACCTGGTTTCTATACTCATCCCTGTACGAAACGAAGAAAAAAACATTCTCACGCTTTTACAATCTATCGAAAAACAAGACTATAATAATTACGAAGTGATAGTTCTGGATGACGATTCCAGCGATCGTACTTATCATATCTGTGCGGAATTTGCACATAAACATTCCGCTTTCAGTGTAATTAAAGGCAAAGAGCTTACCGGCCCATGGCTGGGCAAAAATTTCGCCTGTTACCAGTTAGCCAAACGGGCCAGGGGTGAATTTTTACTATTCCTTGACGCCGATGAGCAGATTTTCAACGGGCTGATCAATAGCGCTATTCATCGTATGCATTTTCGCAAACTGGCCCTATTGAGCTTGTTTACGAATCAGCAAATGAACACATTTGGCGAATGGCTAACCGTTCCGCTAATGCATTACCTATTGCTCAATTTACTTCCGCTGCGTTTGGTATACCTGGCAAAAAACCCGGCAGTGGCTGCAGCAAGCGGGCAGTTTATGTTGTTCAATACAGAAATCTACCGCCAATACGAATGGCATAAAGGTGCTAAAGACAAGGTCGTGGAAGATGTAGAAATAATGAAGCAGGTGAAAGCACGAGGATTTAATGGCGAAAGCCTGCTTGCCAATGGTATGATCAGCTGTCGCATGTACACAGGCTATAATACTGCAATAAATGGTTTCGGAAAAAATTTCCTTGCGGCGTTTAACTATAATATTTTCAGCTTCCTTGTTTTTCTTTTGCTACTGATAACAGGTCCAATGATAGTTATTATTACGTTAAACTTTCAGTTGATACTGATGATGAGCGGGCTCATCCTGCTCACCCGTATCATGATCTCGCTGGAATCGGGGCAAAATGCCTATATTAATGTTATCTTGCACCCGCTGCAGATGTTCAGCCTTGTGCTGATCGCCTTTTCGGCCATACAAAAATATTTAACCAAAACTACCGAATGGAAAGGCAGGAAAATCTGAGGCTACCGGGTCTCCACCAACAAGCTGAGGAATTATCCATCAACCGAAAAGCTATTTCTATCATCATTATTTTTCACCTCATCGGGTTGATTGGTTTGAGCATTCCCGCAACGCGGACGATATTCTTATACTTGGTTCCATGGCATTTATTGTTGATGCTGGCAGTTATCGTACTCAATCACAACCGGGTCGACAATCGCTTTATATTTTTCATGGCACTCATTTTTATCTCTGGATTTGCGGCGGAATGGGTTGGGATACACCAACATTGGTTTTTCGGTGCTTATTCTTATGGCAAAACTTTAGGGATCAAAGTGTCAGGAGTGCCTTTAATCATAGCTGTCAACTGGTTCCTGCTAACGTATTCTGCCAGTGTGTTAATGCAACGCAGCCGGTTAAAAAGCATGCTTTTCAGGGTAATTATTGGTTCATTCATATTAGTCGTGTTAGATTTTCTGATTGAACCTGTAGCTGTGCGATTGGATTATTGGCACTGGGCTGACGGTGCTGTTCCTTTTAAAAACTATCTCTCGTGGTTTCTTGCAGGTGTGGTAATGCTTTTGATCTACGAGTTGTTCCGTTTTAAATATCAACGTGTTGTCGCATCGGTATTCCTTCTAACCCAATTTATTTTCTTCGGAACATTATACTTAGTGCAAGTAATTTTTTTAGCGTAAATTTGCAGCCTTATGGCCGATTATCAGTTAAAGGTAACCATCGATCAGGATTCAGGCTTTTGCTTTGGAGTGGTGTATGCTATTGATATGGCGGAAGAAATTCTCGGGCAGGATGGTTATTTGTACTGCCTCGGCGATATTGTTCACAACGACGAGGAGGTAGAACGGCTGAAGGCAAAGGGCCTGCGCATCATTGGTCATGATGACCTGAAAAATCTGCGCAACGAAAAAGTATTGATCCGCGCGCATGGCGAAGCTCCTGAAACTTACCGCCTGGCTTTAGAAAACAATATTATGCTGATCGATGCTTCCTGTCCGGTAGTTTTGAAACTTCAGAACCGTATCAAAACCTCTTACGACAGCAACGAGAAGATACTGATCTTTGGTAAACATGGCCATGCTGAAGTGATCGGATTATCGGGCCAAACCAACAACCAGGCTTTGGTTTTCCAGGATATTACCGAACTGGATGAAGTGGAATTACCTCAAAAAATCACCCTTTACAGTCAGACCACCAAGAGCACTGAAAAATTCTACGATATCAAGGAGAAACTGATTGAGCGTGGCTATGAGGTTAAGGCGAACGACACCATTTGCCGCCAGGTATCCAACCGTGATAAGGACCTGCCTGCATTTGTAGCCAAGTTCGACAAGATCGTATTTGTATCGGGCCGCAAATCATCTAACGGCAAGGTATTGTTTGAAGTTTGCCGCAAACATAACCCGAATACGTATTTCATTTCATCACCTGACGAGTTGGATAAATCCTTGTTCGCTCCGGGCGATAAGGTGGGCATTGCAGGTGCTACTTCTACGCCAATGTGGCTGATGGAAGATGTGAAAGCTGCGCTGGAGGAGTTTTAATTCATTACATTTCTGAATGCCATTATTCATTTATTGGCAATAATTGATTATCAAAGTCAAACAGGGGAAAAATTATTTTACTTTTGCACCTCAATATGGGCAAAAAGGGAGTTTTACTAATCAATCTGGGAACGCCAGACAGTCCGTCGACTGCCGATGTGCGTAAATATCTTCGTGAATTTTTGATGGATCCCCGGGTGATCGACATTAACCCGATTTCCCGTACCCTGCTGGTTAAAGGCATTATTGTGCCAACCCGCGGCCCTAAATCAGCTAAATTGTACCAAAAGATATGGGACCCGAAAACCGGCTCTCCTTTATTACATTACAGCATACTTCAACAGCAACTATTGCAAAAACGCCTTGGCGATGATTTTATCGTTGAGTTGGCAATGCGTTACCAAAGCCCCAATATTGAATCGGCTTTAGAGCGATTGAAGGCTGCTTTAGTAGATAACATCCAGGTTATCCCACTTTTCCCGCAATATGCATCGGCAAGTACCGGCTCAGTGTATGAAAAGGTAATGGACCTGGTCGGCAAATGGCCCACTAGTCCAACCATCTCTTTTATCAACTCGTTCCACGACAATAAATTGATGATCGAAGCATTTGCCGACAACGCCCGTAAACATAAACCAGAGACTTACGATCATATTTTGTTTAGTTTTCACGGTTTGCCACAGCGCCAGATGATCAAGTCGGATCATACGCATAATCATTGCCTAAAGTCGGTTGATTGCTGCCAGACGCTTACGGATAAAAATAAATTCTGCTATTCGGCTCAATCTTATCATACAGCAAAACTAATTGCTAAAGAATTAGAGGTCCCGAAAGAAAAGTATACCGTTTGCTTTCAGTCGCGCCTGGGCAGCGACCCGTGGGTGCAGCCTTACACCAGCGAGGTAGTAGCACAAATGGCTAAAGAAGGTAAGAAACGCCTGCTGGTATTTTGCCCTGCTTTTGTAGCTGACTGCCTTGAAACAATTTATGAAGTAACTACCGAATATGGCGATGAATTCAAAGCCTTAGGCGGTGAGCACGTACAACTGGTGGAGAGCATGAATGATTCTCCGAAATTTATTGAGGCATTAGCGGGGATGGTAGAAAAACAATAGCGTCATCCTGAATTTATTTTAGGATCCAACAGGACAAGTCGTCCGCATGATGTAGACCCCTGCATAATGGGGTATTGAAACAAGTTCAGCACGACTTTAGATTATATCATTTCACTCACAATCTTCGCCGATAACAAACACAACGGTATCCCTCCTCCAGGATGCACACTACCTCCACAGAAGTACAGATTTTTGATTTTTTGTGAGCGATTGGCATGCCGCAAAAACGCAGCGTAACGACTATTGGAACTTGTTCCGTAAATAGAGCCCTGATAGGATAATGTACGGGCTTCGATAGATCGGGGATCAAGAATGGATTCGCAGACAATCAATTCAGTAATATCAGTTTCCAATACCCGGGAGAGTTTTCGAAGAATGTTTCCCCTCGCTTCTTGAATTAATTTATTCCAATCCTGCCCTTTATTCGCAGGCACATTGATCATCACAAACCAATTCTCACAACTTACTGGCGCATCGTCGGTTTTTAGTTTGGAGCTGATATTGACATACACTGTCGGATCATGATAGACAGTTTGTTTTTGCCAAATGTGGTCAAACTCTGCCTGGTAATCGCTGGTAAAAAATATATTATGTAGATCCAACTCCCCGAATTGTTTTTTAATACCCCAATAAAATATTAATGCTGAACTGCTCCTTTCCTGTTCAAGAATTTTCTTAGGCTGATATTCGGGATATTGGTTCAGCAATTTATAATAGGTAAACCACACATCCATATTGGATACAACTAAATCTCCATTAATCACCTCACCATTTACCCCGATACCAATGGCCTTTTTATCTTTTAAAATTATCTCATCAACTTTTGACCTATAATGAAATTTCACTCCTAAAGACTCAGCCAATTCCACCAAACAACTAACGATCTTATACATTCCACCTTTCGGTAAATAGGCTCCAAAATGCTGCTCCAGATGTGGTATAACATTTAGTGTAGCGGGAGCCTGGTAAGGATTAGAACCATTGTAGGTGGCATAACGGTCGGCATATTGCTGCAACCGTTGGTCGGCAAAAAACCTACTGTTCGCCTGGTGCATGGTTCTGAACGTATCGATCTGGCCGAATCTCAACAATGATTTTAAGGCTTTCCTGGTAAAAAATGTTTTTAGCCGATCCAACGACCTTTGCAGAAAGAGATGGTCGGTTAGCTCGTATATTTTGCCGCTGTTATTTATAAACCAGCGCATAGCCTTTCCTTCGCCAGTATGCTTGTCAACCTCATTTACAAATTGCTCTTTATCGGCATAGGCAATCATTCGGCTGCCGTCTTCATAAAAGTATTTGCAGATAATATCCAGCTTTTGATAACTGAAAAACCGGGATGGATCTTTGCCGGCCAATTGGAATAACTCATCCACATATTGCGGCATTGTCAGCAAGCTCGGTCCGGCATCAAAGCGGAAGGCGTCTTGTTTGATCTCAGCTAATTTACCTCCTGGGTAATCGTTCGCCTCAAAAACTTCAACCGCATAGCCTTTTACTGCAAGGCGAATAGCCGCAGCAATTCCAGCAATTCCGGCACCAATGATCAAAGCTTTTTTGGCAGGCATGGCGCAAATATACCGCTGATTATTTTGATTGGAGGATTTCGCTGATTCTTGTAGGGTGTCATGCTGAGGCACTCGAAGCATGGTGGGGAAGGCCTCTACGAACTGCACTTCAACTGAGCTCAGTGTGACACCCGTTTTCGTTCAGATCATATATCTCACAGCTTACGCATGATGATGCGTCCTCTCACCAATTTCCTCTATCGTCTTTTGATTAAACACCTCCAAATCATCGGGGCGGCGACTGGTTATTAAACCATTATCTACCACCACTTCTTGGTCTATCCAATGCGCACCTGCATTTTTCAGATCGGTTTCGAGAGATGGATAAGAAGTCAATGTGCGGCCACCGATCATACCGGTTTCGATCAGCATTTGGGGGCCGTGACATATGGCTGCCACTGGTTTACCCTCATCTAAAAATGCTGAGACAAAGGCCACTGCTTCTTTATTTTGACGCAATTTATCGGGATTCAAAACACCTCCCGGTAAAATCAATGCATCATAATCATCCGGACTAACATCATTCAGCAGCTTATCTACATTGATCTCAATACCCCAATTGGTTTTATCCCAAGCCATTATTTTCCCGGCCTTTGGCGAAACCACATCTACTTTAGCTCCGGCTTCTTCCAATGCCTGTTTTGGGCTGGTCAGCTCCACCTGTTCAAACCCTTCTTCGGTAAGGATAGCTACCCTACGGTTATTTAAACTTGCCATAACGCTTGTGTTTATTGATTGAAAATTAAATTTCTTTCTATCAAACTACATTTGGCAAAATACTTGGTTTTTGATTTTTTGAGAAAGGCGATGCTCAAACAAACTGCATAGCATATTTCATAAAATTGCTGGTGAGACCAAAATCTTCTGTTCCCTTTCGGCGGATAAAATAGAAATCGCGGGTGATCGTTAACCCTTCAATGGGCACTTCTACCAGGTCGCCTTCTGCCAGTTGACGCACAATGGACGGTCGTGGCATAAAGCCCAGGCATTGGTCGGCCAAAAGGAAATTCTTCAATGCTTCGGTGCCTCCAAGCCTAATCTTTACAGAAAGATCAGCAGGTTTGATGTGATGGTCGGACAAAGCTTTTAGTAAAGCATTCAACGTTCCTGAGCCACGCTCGCGCAAAGCAATGGGTGTTTTTAAAAGTTGTTTTAGCGTTAATGATTTTCCTGCCAACGGACTTTTTGACGAGCAAACTGGGATCACCTCGTCGCTCATAAACGGATTATAGGAAACTGTAGTGAGTTTATTATCCACCTCAATAATGCCGATATCCACTTCGTGGTTTAATAAAGCGTTCAGGATATACTCTGAGTTGCGGTTCACCAGTTGGATATCCACATTCGCATATTCGCGCTGAAAACCGGAAAGTATAGAGGGTAAAATATACAAAGCGATAGTTGTGCTTGCGCCAAGCCTTAAATGCCCGGCCGCCTGTGATACATTGCTGAGGATGGATAGGTCATACTCGATTTTCCGCTCTATCTCGGTAGCCTGGAGTAAATTTTCATTCAAACGCTTGCCCGCCTCGGTAAGCAAAATACTGTTGCCCTTACGCTCAAACAAAGGCACTTTATATTGATCTTCCAAAGCCTTGATATGTTTACTAATGGCGGGCTGTGTAACAAACAGCACCTGCGCCGCCTTTGAGAAACTCAAATTGGCTGCCACTTCCATAAACACGCGATGAGCGAAGGAGATCATGGTGCGAATTTAGTTGATTGGGTTGATTATGTGAGTGATTGATTGAGTTAGTTTTTTACTTCTCGAAACATTGGCCAGTAAATCTATAGAGGATGAATTTATTAGTCATCTGGTTGTTACCGTCAACTAACGGCAAATAAATAATATTTGTCTTTTCATCAAAATAAGGGCGAGGACGCTTCTCATAATCCATATCTACGACCGAACCGAAATCATAATCATAAGACAGATCACTATGCAAGCCAGACCGCGTTTTTATTATTTTGGCATCGGTTAGTTTTCCATTATCTATTGTGAAAACATGAATGCCATCAGAAACATCTTTAGTTGATCCTATCATTACGTATCGCGCCAGATAGTACACTTTGTTATTTACCTGCAAAGTATAGACTTTATTATAGTTATAGTTATTTACTGCCTCACCATCTGGCTTGTCGAGAATTGACTTGACGCCAGTTCCTGTTTTGAATTGCATCACATTCTCAAAAAAGTGCATTGTACCTCCGCCCTCAGTGTCCCATGAATAAATCCTGAATAACCCATCAGTTGAAGTGGAAATGTCCACATTGGCTTTTTTCAAGGCTTCAAATGGGTAGCTTAAAGTTGAAGGCACTTTTTCAATGTAACTTTTTAGCTTGGTTTCAAATTTCTTGTTAGTGACCGATGTTTTGTCATAATCATTTTTTTGACTGTAATATTCGATCATCTTATATGATTTTACCAAATCACCCTCAATTTGTTTTGGCGTTTGGGCGAAAAGTACTGATGTGAGCGAACAGCAAAAGAAAATCAGGAACAGGTTTAAAGGTTTCATGATATAAACAAAAGTCCAGAAATAAAAATAGAGATAATCGCTTGACTATCCCTATTCATTTATGTTTTAGTTGATCAAAAAAGGTTAACTCAATCAATCTAATCCAACTCAATCAACTTATTCAACCAAACTGGCCTGCCCTATCAAATGATTCGCAACCAAATACTCAGCTATCTGCACCGCGTTGGTAGCAGCGCCTTTGCGCAAGTTGTCTGATACGATCCAACAGTTCAGGGTATTCGGATTGCTTTCGTCGCGGCGGATACGACCTACAAATACTTCGTCTTTTTCGTGTGCGTCAAGCGGCATTGGGTATTTCAGGTTGGCAACATCGTCAACCACTACTACGCCCGGAGATTTTGACAAAAGGTCTCTTACTTCGTCCAGGTCGAAATCGTTTTCAAACTCAATGTTTACCGACTCTGAGTGACCGCCGATAACCGGGATACGAACGGTAGTAGCCGTAACACGGATGCTGTCGTCGCCCATGATCTTACGGGTTTCTTTGATCATCTTCATTTCCTCTTTGGTGTAACCGTTGTCGGTAAACACATCGATATGAGGGATCACATTCAGGTCGATAGGGTAAGTGTATGCCCTTGGCCCATCGGTAATACCCTTACGCTCGTTGAAAAGCTGGTCTACAGCCTTTACGCCTGTACCAGTTACCGACTGGTAGGTAGAAACCACAATCCTTTTGATCTTATATCTATCATGCAATGGTTTCAGCGCGACCACCATTTGTATGGTAGAGCAGTTAGGGTTTGCAATGATCTTATCTTCTGCTGTCAATACATTGGCATTCACTTCGGGCACTACCAGTTTCTTGGTAGGGTCCATACGCCATGCTGACGAATTATCTACAACGGTTGTACCGGCTTCGGCAAACAAAGGTGCCTGGGCCAGTGAAGTGCTCCCGCCGGCTGAAAATAAAGCCAGGTCGGGCTTCTGTTTTATCGCATCCTCAACAGAAACCACCTTATACTGCTTACCCTTGAATGTTACTTCTTTACCAACACTCTTTTCTGAAGCTACGGGGATTAATTCTGTTACCGGGAAGTTGCGTTCTGCTAGAACCTGCAACATTTTAGTGCCCACCAGCCCGGTGGCACCTACTACTGCGACTTTCATCTTTCTAAAATTGTTACTTATATAATAAAATAATTGATTATTGAACCCCAAATATCCGAATTTTTCTATTCTAATCATGCATTACCGGTTTGGAATTATTTGAATCTTAATTTCTTGCATGATTGCAATGCCAATTTTTAATTAATTGTAAAAACCATGCAGATAATTTCAAATTTTTCAAATAACTAAAAACTTCAGATTTGGGTTCAGGCAAAAAAATCTACCTTTGCGCATCAATAATTAACTTCATGAGCGAAAAGATTTTAGTGATCGGCGCTAATGGCCAGATTGGGACCGAACTGGTCAACGCATTGCGCGATAAATATGGCGCCGAGGAGGTAATCGCATCCGATATTAACAGCCCGATCTATGCTATCCGCCACAGCGGTCCGTTCGAGTTTGTGAACGTGCTGGACAAAGACAATCTACATCATATTTTTACCAAACATCAGCCTACACAGGTGTATTTGCTGGCTGCTATTTTATCAGCTGTAGGCGAACAAAAACCCAAAATGGCCTGGGACCTAAACATGACCGGTCTGATACAGATACTGGACTACGCCGTGGAGTTTGGGGTTAAGAAAGTATTCTGGCCAAGCTCTATAGCCGTTTTTGGGCCGCATTCGCCACAAGAAAATACACCACAATATTGCGTGATGGACCCTAACACTGTTTATGGTTTCAGCAAACTGGCAGGCGAGCGCTGGTGTGAGTACTATTATGAAAAGCATGGACTGGATGTACGTAGTCTGCGCTATCCCGGCTTAATCGGCTGGCGGGCAAATCCAGGCGGCGGAACTACCGATTATGCGGTACACATTTTTCATGAGGCATTAAAAAAAGGCAGCTACCAAAGCTTTTTATCGGCTAATACCGCTTTACCAATGATGTATATGGATGACGCTATCCGCGCTACCATCACCCTAATGGATACCCCTGCGGAGCAAATTACGATCCGTTCATCATACAATCTTGCTGGCATCAGCTTTACTCCTGCTCAACTGGCTGAGGAGATCAAAAAACTGATCCCGAACTTTGAAATCAGCTATGCTGAACATGATCCTCGTCAGGCCATAGCCGATAGCTGGCCGAAATCGATAGATGACAGCTATGCACAAAAAGATTGGGGATGGAAGCTGGAATATGATCTGAAGACGATGACTGAGGATATGCTGAAGAATTTGAAGAACGTCATATTAGCTTAAAACAAGTGGCATAATTAACTCACCCCGACTACGCAACGCTGGTCGACCCTCTCTATGGCAAGCCATAAAGAAGGCGAAGAAAAGAAAGAAAAAATAAAAACCTAAACCCTCTTTACACGCAGTGTAGAGAGGGTGGTCGAGCGAAACGATGACCGGGTGAGTCTACACGGGATACAGTTAAACCCTAAAGTATCAATCTGGACCTAGGCTAACCCTCAAAGCATTAAAACAAAATAGCTATATTTACCGCCTCTTTTAACACAGAGGGTTCGGGATAAAGTTACCCCTGTCATCCGCGAACTGTTAACTATGAACTAAAGAAAAAATGGGAAGAGCATTTGAATTCCGTAAAGAAAGAAAGCTAAAGCGCTGGTCGAAGATGGCCGTGCAGTTTACACGCCTGGGTAAGGAAATTGTAATGGCAGTTAAAGCCGGCGGCGGTGACCCTAACACTAACTCGCGCCTACGTACTGCTGTGCAAAATGCCAAAGCGGTAAACATGCCGAAGGACCGCGTAGAGGCCGCCATAAAAAGGGCCACCAGTCGCGACGAAAAAGATTACGAAGAAATTGTTTATGAAGGATATGCGCCACACGGTGTAGCGATTTTGGTAGAAACAGCTACAGATAATATCAACCGTACCGTAGCTAATGTGCGCAGCTATTTTACCAAAGTAGGTGGAACATTGGGCAAAACCGGTTCACTTGACTTTATATTCACTCGTAAATCCGTATTTACGTTTGTTCCCGGCGACCGCGATTTGGAAGAACTGGAATTTGAATTGATAGATGCGGGTCTGGAAGAGCTATTCGTTGAAGCTGATGAGGAAGGTAACGATATTGCCGTAATTCATACCGCTTTTGAAGATTTTGGAAAGATGCAGAAAGCCCTGGAAGGAATTGGAATTGAAACAAAATCGGCCAAACTGGAGCGTATACCGCAATCATTCCACGAAGTGAATGAAGAGCAGGTTGCCGACGTCATGAAACTGATCGATAGGCTGGAGGAGGACGACGACGTTCAGGCGGTTTATCATAACATGGCGGAGTAGTGATTAGTTAACCAGGGATTAGCTTTTAGTGTTTAGGATTTAGAATTTAAGATTTGCACCATGCCTTTATTCACCTCACGTAAGCAGGGAAAGCAAGTTAAAGTGACCTTTAGCAATGGCTTGCTTTTTGTTGAAAAGGAAGATGGCAAGTCGGAGATTTTTCCATTGGAGTTTTTCCCTAAACTTCAAAACGCTACCAATGAACAGCGTGAAGATTGGAAACTGACAGATAAGGGGATACATTTTAATCAGCTTGATCTGGATGTAGATGTTAAGTATTAGATAAAAGATATGAGTGAAGGCAAATGTCTCAAATCTCATATCTCACATCTCAAATCTATAAAATGACATTCGAAGAATTTTTTAAGAAGAAAAAGATCAGTCTGGTCGCTCTTGAACAGAGCGAGCCCGGACTTTTTTCGGAATTTAAAGTTCACTTCGAAAAGATGGGCGAAAAAAGCTTCGACCACACCAAAAAATATTGGTTCAATAAATTAAGGCTGCGCTTCCCTGCTCCGCCGGAACCTAAAGTAGAAAAAATAGCAATTGAAAATCCCCTGGCTGAACAAACCATCACAGAAACTTTAGGCGAGAAACCTGCACAGTCAACTCCTAAATGTGGTTTCACCCCAAAATTTAAAGCTGGCGCAACAAAGCCGGCAGAAACGGCACCTGCACCGGAAGCAAAACCTGAAATAGAAAAATCTAAGGAAACAGAAAAGCCCGCATCTGCCCCTACCGGATTTAAGCCACGTTTTAAGGCGGGAATTACTAAACCAGCAGAGCCTGCGGCCAATACTGAATCTGCACCCGAACCGGAAAAACCTGCTGATGAAAAACCTGCATCAGCACCTGTTGGATTCAAACCGCGATTTAAGGCTGGAGTTACTAAACCAGCTATACCAAATGAAAATACTGAGCCTGCACCGGAACCAGAGAAAACTGTAGAAGAAGAAGAGCCTGCATCTGCGCCTGTTGGTTTTAAACCACGATTCAAAGCTGGGGTTACAAAATCTGCAAATCCGTCTCCTGAGCAAAAGGACGAGCCGAAAAAAGAAGAATAATATCTTACTCCCCTTGTCATTCATTCAATAGCGAAGGATCTAAAAGCGGGATGCCACTCGCAACAGATGCTTCGCTATTGTTCAGCACAACAAACAGCCTTATTTCTTATGCGCAAACAACCACGGGATTAATTGTGGCTCTTTAAAAGCATCATCCCAGCTATTATGGTCATCATTAGGATAAACGGTAAATTTCGGGTCACCGCCTGCTGCTTTGATAGCCGCTACCATAATCTGTGAATGATCAAAAGGCACCACACTATCCTTTTGGCCGTGGAATATCCACATCGGGACTTTCTTTGCATAGATCTTTGCATTCAGCGTGTTATCGCCCCCGCAAATAGCAAAGGCCGCTGCAAACCATTCCGGCTTGCGGCGCAGCAACTCAAATGTGCCCATTCCGCCCATTGACAGGCCGCCTACATATAAGTGGTGCTTATCTACAAAAGGTTTATCCAGCCATTGAGCAATCAATCCCAATAAACCCGTCATTGCTTTAGTGGGTTCGCCACCTGCCTGGAAGTTAAAAATTGTTTTGCCGGCGGCATCTGTTTGCTTATTTACATTACTCCAATAGCTGGCCGCAGGGCATTGCGGAAATATCACAATAGCCGGATATTTGGCGCGAATAGTATCATTCAAGAAAAGTTGTGTGCCGTATTTCAGTTGAGCTTCGTTATTATTACCGCGTTCTCCGGCGCCATGCAATACCAGTATTAACGCATACTTTTTAGATGGATCGAAATTTTGTGGGAAGATAAAACGATACGGGATCGTATCGCCTTTATTAATATAACTTCCCCGGTCAAATCTCGAAGCTTCGGGCGATTGGGCGAAAACAGGAAATGCCAGGCATAGGCCCAGCATTCCGGTTAAAAATATTTTTATGGTTTTCATTATCACGTTTAGATATTTTCTACAGGTTTCAGAACGTAAATAACGAATTTTTAATCAATTCCTTGCAAAGGCAGGACTTTGAAAACCAATTTTCTTTAATCCGTGCTGCACTTCAGGACAGCTCATAAATAATTTCCAGAGCAAACCGCTACGGTGGTTCTCGATCATCACCACGATCGGGCCCTGATCGATCGCCAGGTAGGATTTGGCGTACCAGTTATGCGATTCGCTGAAGGCGTCTACAAAACCGTATTCGCCCCAAATCTTATCGCCCATATCGTAGTAGAAATGGCGCAAAGCTTTCATAGAATATTCCGGTGTATACGGGAATGCTGATAAAGCAGCGGTTGGGCTTATTACACCCAGATCGTTGTCTGGTGCATGGGCGCTGTAACCTTCGTAATTATCACTGGCGGTTAAGCCCCAGCAGTCTTCTCCATAACCTTTATAATGTTTTGGGTTGTCAACACAGTAAGCGTGATTGATAAGGGTATGATTTTTATTCTGCTCCCAGTAGTCAGCATACTGGTCTTTTAACCCGTGCGGGTCAAGTCCCATGAATGAATATTGAGAAAAGAATAGCGGACCACCATAGTCGAACCCTAAAGGCAGCTTAAAACCATAGTATGTTTTACCGTTTTTAAAGAAGTCGCTTTGTGCCCACCCTCTTTCATAAATCTCTGCATTTACCGGATAACGTTGGGCCGATTCAGCCAGTATATAAGTGATCAGGCACTCATTAAAACCGCGTATCGGGAAATTCATCACCCAGCCATTGTTGGGCGACCAGTGCCAGTATAGATTATCTCTCCCCCCCTGTGTATACCAGTTCCACTCCATTTCATCCCATAGCTGATTAATAACATCCCTGATATGGCGCTCTTTTCCGTCGTGCCCGGTAAAGTACTGGCGTGCACATAGCAGTCCTTCAAAAAGGTAAGATGTTTCTACTATATCGCCGCCATCATCCTTACGGCCAAATCGGATAACTTTACCCGTTTCACCATTCATCCAATGCGGGAATGCACCATGAAACTCATCAGCTTTAGCTAAAAAGTCGACGATCTTCAGCATCCTGTCTACTGCCTGCTCATGAGTGATCCATTTACGGTGATCGGCTACTATCAGGGCCATTATGCCAAAGCCGGATCCTCCGGTTGTTATTACTTCATTCCCATAATCATACGCTACATTACTGCGCTCGCGGGCCAGCCCGCTTACCGGGTGACCAAAGTCCCAGAAATAGCGGAACGTTTGACGCTGAACCACATCCAGCAAGGCGCTATCAGACAGGCCCTTTATGATACCGACAGACTTAATGCCTTGGTCAGCTTGTTTTGATTTATTTTGAGAGAAGGCCAACAAGGTGGCTGAGCATAATACAATTGCGATAAAAAAAGATTTCATCTTTATCAATTTTTAGTTTTATAGGTTCGGGCTTTGAAAGCCCAGGTTCTTCATACCTGTTTTTACTTCTGGACAACTCATAAATAAATTCCAGAGCAACCCGCTGCGGTAATTTTCTATCATATCGATGATCGGCCCCTGATCAATAGCCAACGTAGAATTAGCAAACCAGGCATCATTAATACTAAAAGCATCATAAAAGCCATATTGCCCCCATATTTTATCGCCCAGTTTGTAATAAAAGTACCGGAGGGCCGCCATCGATTGTGTTGGCGTATAAGGCAATGACGATATTGCAGCTGTTGGCGCAATCACACCCAAATCGTTTGTTGGCGAACTGGCTGTATAACCGTTCTGGATGTCACTGGCGGTCAAGCCCCAGCAATTGGCGCTATAGCCGCTATACCCATTAGGATTTGATACGCAATATTTATAGTTGATCGTGGCATGAGCTTTATTCTGCACATCGTAGCTTGCATAGGCATCAGACAATCCATTTGGGTTAATCCCTAAGAAAGAATAATGCGCAAAAAACAACGGACCACCTTCGGCCGGGCCTAAAGGTAAGGTCACGCCGAAATAAGCATTACTATTCTTCATAGCGCCATTCATCGCCCAACCACTATCATAAACAGCCTTGGTTATCGGGTGTGTAGTAGACGATGCAGCCATCACATAAGTAATTAAAGCCTCATCCCAACCATTTACCTGCATATTGTTCGACCAGGCATAGTTTGGGCTCCAATGCCAGTAAAGTGTATTTTGTCCATTTTGCCTGAACCAATCCCATTCTACTGCCTTCCATAAAGTATTTATGTCATTCCTTAAGGCAGCTTCCGGTACGCCGGTATCATTAAAGTATTGACGTGCGGTTAACAGCCCTTGCATCAAATATGCAGTCTCGACAAGATCAGCGCCATTATCTTGTGTGCTGAACGGTACGGCAACACCCGTCGCTCCGTTCATCCAATGAGGAAAGGCGCCATGAAAGGTTTGAGCTGTCTTCAGGAAGCCAACGATTTTCTGCATACGGGCCAAACCATCAGCGCGCGTAATAAATTGCCTGTTGACAGCAGCTACAATAGCCATTATTCCAAATCCCGAACCTCCAGTAGTAACTATATCTCCTGAAGTATTCCGCTCACGCGCCAAACCGCTTGTGGGGTGACCGAAGTCCCAGAAATATTTAAAGGTTTGTTTCTGTACCAAATCGAGCAATGCATTGTCTGATATGACAGGGAATTTATTTGTGGTATCGACAGCCGTAGTAAGCTGCAGCGAAACCGAACTTTGTAAATTACCACCAGAGGATGAGCTCAATTTTGTGGAAACTGTCAAAGAATACTGCGTAATAGCCTGCAATGCCGATGGCGTGATCACAATTGTACTGTCGTGATTATCATAAGCTGTTAAATAAGAAACTGCGGTCCCTGTTTTCGTATCAAAAGTTATACTTTGAGCGGTCGAGTTGTGATTGATAGCCGCTGAAAACGATATACGGATAACAGGTTGGGTATTGACATTTTTGTATGCTGATGAATTAATGGAGACGCCATTTACTTTCAAACCTGCAAAACTGAATGAAGAAGGTGTTACAGGCGTGGGTGATAGCTGTTTCGCTTTCGAGCAGCTCCATATTTGTAAAAGTAAAACCGTAGCTATCGAGCAATTTCGAATGCTTCTCATCTTCTCCATTATTCTATCAGAATTCAAAAATTGGCATTAAAAAAAGGTTGCAGTCCGCCAAGTTAACGGACGTACAACCTCAACCTAAATCAATCAACTGTTATCTTCCCGCTTTTTCAAGATTATATAAGCCATCAATCTGGCTCGACGTTAATGGCCTATTGTATACCCTTACCTGGTCTATATCGCCATTTATCGCTGCAGCCCAACCTTGTGCGTCTGAACCTGTGGTAAGCGATGGCGTGGTTTGGAATTGTAAGGTTCCGAAAACCATAGGGCCGGCTGCTGACCAATTGAGAGGGGCAAAGCCCTTTACTTCATTGGTACCTACAGAAGCGCCGTTATAGTAAACTTTCACCATTGATGTACTATCTGTATAGTGACCGGTATATGTTACGGCGATGTGGGTCCATTTATTCCAGGGGTCAGTAACTGAATAACCTCCTTCCCAGGCGTTTGAGCTCCCGTTATTTGCAGCATCCGCCAGACTTGCATTGTTAAACACATGCACTTTAAGCTGTCCTGTTGTTGCGTTACCGCCATTATCATAAAATATATCGAAATTACCCCAGAAGTTACTCGTATGTGACACGCTCACAATACCGGCAGCGCCTGTATTTAGCGGCATTTTTACCCATACACTGATCGTAAAATCAGTTAGCGATTTTACCGCATCTGGGGTGTTAACGACTACATAACTATTACCGGTTGCGATCAAACCTTTTCCTTTTGTCCCGTCACCGAATGACGTACTTGTACCAACACCAACTACCGACGAAAGGCTATCTTTCAGGTCGCCATTAAATGGCCAGTAAGCTACAAGCGCTCCCGGTTGGATATCTTTTGAGTTGGCATATCCATCAAACTTTGGCAAAGGTTTTTTAGGCGCATAGGACTTAGCGTCAAAACCTTTCTGACATGAGGATAGCGCAAAAACTACAGCCATTGTACTGATACCGGCTATAATTATATTTTTAAATGTCTTCATCATTTTCTCTTTTAAAAATTAATAACCGGGGTTTTGAGTTAAGGTACCTGCGCTCAAGTCGATTTCATTTTGTGGCAAAGGCCAAACTTCATTTTTGCCTGCTTTCCAACCTCTTGCACCGAATAAAGCAGCGGCCCTGCCCTGGCGGATCACATCAAAATAACGGTCAAACTCCATAGCCAATTCTATGTGACGTTCGTTCCAGATTGCTGTACGTAATGCCGTTTGATCAGTAGTTGTAACCGGATGCAAAATTGCGTTATTTCCTGCCCTTGCCCTTGCACGCACAAGTTCTAGCGAAGCCAGTGCTGCAGCAGTATTTCCAAGCTCGTTATTTGCTTCAGCATTCATTAACAACACATCTGCATAACGCAAGCAGATCTTATTTTGCTGGCATCCTTCATTAAAACCCGACACATAAAGGCTAAATGGCACGTATGATTTTTGATTATACATCGTGCTGTTACCTCCTGATGTCGGAATTACATCGCCCTCTGGTGTGGTTTCACCCCTGAAAATAATAGTGGCATCGCGGCGGGGGTCGCCTACTTCATATGCCGCAGCCAGGCTTGCGCTTGGCACATTAAAGCCCCATCCGCCACCAGTTGAGCCGTCGACCCCTTGCACTTGTGAGTACTGTGAGTTAGATGCATCGGGATTATTTGGAACCAGCATACATTGGATCTCGAAAATTGATTCAGAATTGTTCTTGTTATTTGTTCGGAACATTTGCTCATAGTTAGGGAACAAAGTGTATCCTAAGGCCATAACCTGGTTTGTATAAGTCAATACGTCATTCCATTTAGCCTTATTTGTTAATGTTTGATACATAGCCGCTTTAGCGTGAAGCGCCAGAGCTGCGCCTTTGGTTATACGGCCAACATCAGTTCCGGAGTATGTCTGCGGTAGTACAGCTGCTGCATCGGTCAGGTCAGTTTCTATAGCGGTCCATACTTGTGCCTTGGGAGTACGTGGGATATTGTATTCAGAAGCACCTTTAGGGACATGCAAGCGCAATGGGACATCACCAAATGCGCGTACTAACCTGAAATAACACCAGGCGCGGATAAATTTTGCTTCAGCCAGGTAACGCCCCTTTAAAGATGCATCCATGTTAATGTTTGGTACATTATCTAATACCTGGTTAGCAAAATTGATGGTTTTATATTCGCCACCCCAAAAGTCGGAAATTTGCCCTTCACCGGAATTCGCTGAAAAATTATGAAAATCGTTCATAAACGTCGCGTCGTCCGCCCTGCTGCCCTTGTTCACATCATCCGAACCCATACTTTCAACGGCGATTGACGCAAATGCTATATTTGACCATTCGTGCAGGTTAGCATACATAGCATCAACAGCTTGAGTGGCATCGTTCTGCGTTTTCCAGAACTGTGTTGCTGACTGATTACCTGCTGGATTAACATCTAACCAGGACTTTTTACACCCCTGAAATGCTACCATACAAGCTATAAGGCCAAGCCCTAAAGTTCCTTGTAATATTTTTTTATTAGTTTTCATCATCTTTCAAATTAAAAAGTAACGTTAACACCTAAGTTATAAGTAGCGAACAGTGGATACACCTCCGTATCTATTCCTCTGCTAAGCGCTGCTCCGCCAATTTCGGGAGTGAAGCCTTTGTACCCGAATATATTGATCGCATTTTGGGCATTCGCGTAAACCCTCAGTCGTTGTATCCCATATTTCTTTAATGACAAACCCGGGAAGGTATAGCCTAATTGCGCATTACGAACGCGGAAATAAGCACCGCTTTCTACAAAAAATGAATTTGGCTTAGAGTTATTATTTGCACCCACGTTTGTAGACGGATAGGTATTAGAAGTTCCTTCCCCGTGCCAGCGGTGTTCGTAAAAGTCTTGCGTAAAGTTCTCACCGCCAAAGCGGAAGCCGATATTAGCATTGTATACATCAACATCTGCCACACCCTGCATGTCTAATGCCAGGTCGAATTGTTTATAGGTAAATGAAGTATTAAAACCGTAGGTGATCTTGGGATTTGGGTTACCGATCACTACGCGATCCTTGCTGTCAATTGATCCGTCATGATTTGTATCCTGGTAAATAAAGTCACCGGGCTGAGTGTTTGTACCTTTTTGAGGTGAACCATCAACCTGCGCCTGCGTTTGGAAAACCCCGGTCACTTTGTATCCATAAAATTCGCCAATTGGCTCGCCAACCACAGTGCGGGTTGCCAGGTTACCATTGGCAATACCATTACCGCCAGCATAAATAGGGTTCTTACCGCTCAAAACAGTTAACACCTTGTTGTTGTTAACGCCGATATTACCGCTCAAGGAATAGCCGAAATCACTGCCAATTTTGTCTTTCCAGGTAATCAAGATTTCAAAACCTTTGTTTTGAATAGTTGCCTGATTGCCTATCAGGTTACCGCTATTGGTACCAATTGATGCAAGAACTGGGATGGCAAATATGGCGTCTTCAGTTTTACGGTTATAATAATCAGCTTCGAAAGATAGCTTATTATGTAAAATCGCTCCCTCGATACCGAAATCTGTCGAGTTTGATACTTCCCAACCTGTTGTTGGAGGGACAATGGTATTAATACTTGCTCCCTGGCGTGCTACCTGGGGGTTACCAAAAATAGCTGTCAAATATGGATCAGCCGCAACGGTTTGAACCGACGGGTTAATAGGTACGCCAGAATTACCAATTCTGCCCCAGCTTGCCCGAAGCTTCAGATTATCAAAAACATGCTGATCTTTCATGAATGATTCGTTACTGATCACCCAGCCACCACCTATTGAAGGGAACCATCCGTAGGGGTTTGGATAGAACTGCGAAGCGCCATCACGCCTGATCGAGGCATTCAGCAAATACCTGTTTTTATACGAATAGTTGATACGTGCAAATTGTGATAACGTGCGGTTGTGAATTTGATCAGTTGCGTTTCTGATACGGGTTACAGTAGTATCCCCCTGTGGGTACGAATCATATAAATTACCGCTTTTTACATATGGTACGCCATTCCCATTTGCCACAATCTGATAAGTTCTGTAGTTCTGCGCGCTATAACCAAGAAGAGCGGTTAACTTATGATCTTTGTATTGGAAATCATAAGTCAGTGTATTTTCCCAGATCCAGTTTTTGGTTTCGGTATGTTCGATATTCAAATTTGTTGTAGTGGTGGTTTGCGCAACCGTAGCTGCATATAATGGTGTAAATCCTCTCGCCTCCAACTGACCAAGATCTCCGCCAAAACTCGTTCTGAATTTTAAGCCTTTTATTATTTTCAATTCAGCATGCACATCACCTGTGAAGCGATGATCCACTGTACGGTGATTATTATAATCAAGGGTCACTTCAGGATTAAAATTATTGCCTGAACCCGTGCCATAGTCAGTTGGGTCACCATATTTACCATCATTATAGAACACAGGCAGCGTGGGCGATGCGGCATAAAGTTGGTGGAATATACCGCCCGGAGCATCTTTTGAATAGCTGTAAACGCCGTTTGCATTGTATCCAATAGACAATATGCTCAGAGGTTTAAACTCATTAGAAAGGTGCACGGTAAAACGCTGATAATTATTATTTCTAACCAGGCCGTCCTGATCTAAATAACCAAAAGAATAGTCGTAGGTTGATTTCTCAGTCCCCCCGCTTAATGACACCTGGTGACTGGTTGTAAAGGCATTTCGAAGTATTTGTCCATACCAATCTGTACCCTTACCAAAACTCGCAGGATTATCAAATATCGGTGGTTTAATATCATCCGGACTGGTAGCTAAGTTGTTACCATACGCTACTGTTTCATTAATAGCCTGCGCATACTCAGAAGCCGTAGCCATTTTAGGCTGATTTGTTGCAGCCTGGAAACCAACATATCCGCTATAATTGATGTTAGGTTTGCCTTTTACACCTTTTTTGGTGGTGATGAGTACTACACCGTTAGCTCCTCTTACACCAAAAATTGCTGTACTTGACGCGTCTTTTAGTATGGTGACATTCTCGATGTCGTTGCTGTTTAAGAAAGTAATATCATCATACCATACACCGTCAACAACATAAAGTGGGCTTACGTTACCGTACACGGTACCCAAACCTCGAATACTGATAATTGGCGCCGAGCCAGGTGTACCATTGTTGGTAATAGTTACGCCGGCAACTTTACCTTGCAAAGCACTTACCGGATTGGCATCGGGCTGCTTGGATATGTCAGCACCTTTTACCGTCGAAACAGCTCCGGTGTTATCAATTTTGCGTTGTGTACCGTAACCAATAACTACTACCTGCTGTAGTTCGTTTGATTTTGCTAATAATTTAACATTGATTGTGTTTTTTCCATTCACAGCAACTTCCTGGTTGGTATAGCCGAGATAGCTAAACATCAAAGTTCCGTTTGATGGAACTGCCAAGGAAAATACGCCGTTGGCGTCGGTTTGTGTACCCGTTGCTGTACCTTTCACGGTTATACTTACCCCTATCAGGCTCTCGCCGGTGGTGGCATCAGTGACTTTACCTTTTAAAGTAATGTTCTGTGCATAGGCATAAGTGAAGAAAAAGGAACACAACAGTACCAACCCTGAAATAGTAAAGATTCTTTTCATGTGGTTCTAGAAATTAATTTAGGAATTGATTAATTGGTTCGTAACAGCTACGAAGTTGTGGAGATAATACATTTTTAACAAATAACTGCACTCTACATTATTACATCATTTAAAAAGTAGTTTCTCAAGGGGATTCTATAATTCAACACAACGAATTGATTATCAAAATTATAACATCAAACATGTGTATGCCAAACATACTACATTTAAGAAGTGCCAGGTAGTACATAAAGAAAGGCCAGTGAGAGGTAATGATGTAGTGTTATAGCTCCATGAGAAACTCCACGAGGTTCTTATCGTGTTCTAGATTGAGTTTCTTGCGTAACCGGTAACGCCGGATCTCGACCCCGCGAACAGAAATGTTGAGCAGGGAGGCCATTTCTTTACTGTTCATATTCATGCGCAGGTAAGCACAAAGTTTAAGATCGTTGGGGACAAGATCGGGATGCTGCGCCTTTAATTTTTTAAAGAAGCTTTCGTGAGCTTCATTAAAGCTGCTTTCAAAAAGATTCCAGTCACGCTCATCACTCATGCCATCATCAATTACTTTTTGAATCTTCCTGAGCTGATCTTCCGACAGCTTTTTGCCTGAGCTGTCTTTAAATTGTGTTATCTCGTGACTGATCTTTTGCAACAATTCGTTCTTGTATACAATATTCATTGCAGAATTGGCCAATTCGCGGCTCTTGCTGGCCAAATCGGCTTGCAATTGCTCATTCCTTACTTTTGCGATGCGTTGCTCGTTAGCAATGGCCTCCTGCTTTAAATATTCATCATGTTCCTTCTTCATCCGCTCCTGGATATGGTGCTGGTGGCGTTGCAGTTTTAGGCGATAATATTTACGTATTAAAAAGTAAGCCAATACAAGCAACAGAACATAGCATATAATTGCAATACGCCCCGCGTACCACGGAGGTGATATGGTGAATGTTAAAACGGTTTCGGGTGATATATTTTGATCGTTTACTTTAGCACGGACTTTAAAATGGTAGGTTCCCTGGTTAAGGTTGGTGAATTCTTTCTGACTTAGTGTGCTCCAATCAGACCACTGGTGCGAGTAACCCTCCAGGTAGTACTGAAACCGTATTTTCTCCTGCCTGTAAAATGGCAGCGAATAAGATATACGGATATTATTTTCGGAATACGGTATTTCTATATCGCCCTGGCTGCCATTGCTAGCTATTGTTATAATCTTATCTGTAATATTCTCCACTCTTCTGATTAAAACATAAGGGAGCTTGACATCACTCTGCCTTAATGCGTCCTCATCATTCATAATCACAAAGCCATCATCGACACTGATAAGGTAAATGGAGCTATTAATGCGGCTAATGTTCTCATAATTCTGCACCATCCGGCCCTCAAGGATACTGAACCGGTTTGAATCGATACCAATCTTACCCGGAATAGAAAAATCGGCCAGCGAAACATGCCCATGATTAATAAACCAGTATTTTTTACCAAGAGCCGGGATAATTTTGTTTGATCTTGCAAAAGACCCCAGCTTTTTGTTCAGTTCATCGTATTTTGAAAAACGGTCGCTGATATCATCATAGACATAAAAACCTGAGTCTGATGCGAAAACAATCCGGTTATCAAGGTTAAATACATTTATGTTATAGCTACCTGGCAAGCCGTATTGCTTGTCGTAATATTTAACCGAAGTAGCTTTTTTCAGGTCGCTACTCAGAGTCACTTTATAAATGCCTTTATAAGCATGGCTCACCCATAATTGTCCTTTATTATCTTGCTCCACATAGCGCGATGGCTCGCCAAAACCTTCTATTTTATGGTCGAACACCCAGTTGCCTGAATTGTCTTTTTTATAAATGATCAAGCCGGTATATGTGCCCTGGATCAGTTGATTGTTGTTGAGTTTTTTTATCGTCCAGCCACCGCTGATGGTAGTGATCTTCGAAATAGCATCACCATTTACCTGAAATGTACCCGTATTATGCCCGCAGAGTAATTTACCACCTTGCAATGATAGTTCCCAAACCTGCCCCTGCGAGCCGGGGATCAGTTTAAAATCAAACGACTGAAAAAGTCGCCTATTACCGTTCTCTATCCAGTCGCTGTAAAACAAGCCCTGGTTAGTACCGAGGTATATTTTATTATTAAAAATGATACTTGAATAAACCGTTCCAAAACGACCTGTCTTATCAAAATAAAAGTAAAGAGGTGAGTTGATCTCAATACGGTCTATCCCATTATCCAATCCGGCCCAAAGGTTTTGCTCATTATCAATATAAAGGCTCAAGACGGTATTATTCTGTAATCCGCTTGATTTGTTGATCTGCTGAATTACATTACCCGTGGTGTCGATAATGATGATCCCGTTCAGGATGGTGCCATAGGCTACATATTTGCCTATCCGTACGCCATTGTTTAACTGATAATTCTTTAAAAAATCACTAGCTGGGGTGTACCAGGGTTTGATCTGCCCACTATCATATATAAACAAACCGTTGCGTGCTGTTCCGATCAGGTACCGGTTAGCTGACAACTGCAAAATGGACAACACCCCGCTGTTACCCATTATGTTGCTGCCACTGACATATTCAAGTTTGTTGCCTCTTAGTTCGTATAAGCCTGAATTAACCTGCTCAACAAAATACCGGTTACCTGTTTTGAATAGGAAAAGATAAGGCTGGGGCCCTTTTACTACATTTATCCTACCATTCTTAAAAATATAAATTGAACCAAACGACTGGAAAACAACCTGGCTCTTATCAACATAAATCTTCCAGATTTCCTCATTTATAGGCTGATATTTTTTAGGTACAAGCTGGTTAAGCGAATGATATGTAAACTGTCCGCTCTTATTGTTCTCCCAATACCCCAACTCGCCAAATCCGCCTGCGTACACCTTACCGTTACCATCAGCAGCTACTGAACGAACGATCAATCCATTAGGCATTCGGTAAGATTGCCAGTATTTACCGTCAAACGTGAGCAGGCCTTCCGAGTTACCGAAATACATGATACCGTGCTCATCGCGTGTAACCGACCAGTTTTGATTACCCGACTGATAAATAGCTTTGGTATAATTCTGAACATAAGGCACCCCGATACTTTTTATATCGGTACCAGCTGCATGCAATGAAGCCAGCAACAAAGAAGATAAAATGATCAGAATGGATTTTCGCATAGGCCTGTTTTCACGAATTAACCTTTCAGCTCATTGGCTATATCGTTGAGCAAATAATCTATTTCTTTTTTATATTTTGGATATATCTCTCTTATTTTAGGACTAACTTTAAAAAATACAGCCTTACAATTTTTTTCGGTTAGCTCAGCGCTATGATTATTTATAAAACCCCATCCCAATTGATTTAACAAATCATGATCGTTTCTTAAAAGAGATAAGACATCCTCCGGTCGTTTAGCAAAAATCTTTTCGAATGAGAAGCTTAGCTGCTCTTCTGCCGAACCATGCTCTCTTTTCAAATAGTTTATATACTCCCTAGCAGCGCTGTGGCTGTTTCTTTTAAGGCATATCTGCCCAAACAAGTAGGTACGGCTAGCAATAACATATTCATGACCATTCTTTTTACCTATATAATCGTAACACTTATCCCTCTCCAGCTTTTTTAATAGTTGAACGGAAATATCCAAATCCAAATCTGTTAATGAGTACTTCTTTGAAATGATCGTTAAGGCTTTAAATTGATTAATGCCGCATCCAGTCTGCGCGTGCAGCGAAGAAAGCAGCAAAAAAAATAAAATGATCAGAATTGGTTTACGCATAATTAAGTTTACCCTCGTCCCTGAGAAAGGCATAGAGACGAAAATACGACTTGGGCAGATGCCAAACAAACCTAGTACATTTATCAGAAAATATCGCCCATCGATTATTGGGTAATATCAGGGATTATTTTTCTTATCTGGTTATTTGTTTCGTCGCAAACAAATACATTCCCCTTTGCGTCCACAGCTATACCATGCAGATTATTAAAAGTAGCTGACAAATTCTTGCCATTGCTGCTGCCAACAATACCACTCCCCGCTAATGTGGTTACTGTACCATTGGGCGTGATTTTTCTGACAACATTATTGCCATTGTCGGTTACATAAACGTTGCCGGTGGCATCGGCTGCTACATAGTAAGGATTTTTAAAAGCAGCTAACTCACCCTGTTGATCTGTTAGTCCTGGAGTTAATTGTCCTGCCAGGGTAGTTACAACAGCGGCCGGCGTAATCTTCCGTATCATGTTATTAGTATTATCTGCAACGTAAATATTGTCAGAAGCATCAATTGCCAATCCTCCGGGAAGACTGAAATTAGCGGATGAACCTATTCCGTTAGCAAACCCTGGTCCTCCAAATACTTTACCCGCAAATGTGCTGACCTGCTTATCTGTACCAATTTTCCGTATTACGTTATGATTATCGGACACAAAAACATTTCCTGCACGATCAACCACAATACCATCTGGCCCATTAAAAGTTGCCAAGCTGTCGACGCCGTCAGCAAACCCAACAGTACCATTTCCTGCATATGTAGTAACAGCACCAGCAGAAGTTACTTTTCTAATTACATTATTTCCGAAATCGGCTACGAAAACATTCCCTAATGCATCTACAGCCACCCCAGTTGGATTATTAAACATAACATCCGCGCCTGTTCCATTTCTGAAGCCGGCAGTACCATTTCCTGCGAGCGTACTTACTGTCCCATCAGGCGTAATTTTCCTGATCATATTATTTGCCTGATCGGCAACATAGAAATTTCCGCTGGCATCAATAGCTAATCCGTTTGGAGCAGCAAATGTAGCAGCATTGCCCTTAGCATTATTTGCCCCCCAGGCTCCTCCACGTCCTGCGAACGTATAAGTATAACCAGGAAGGTCTGCCGGAGGCCCCTCATGTACGTTTGACTGTTCAGCCTTCTTGCAGGCAGCCGCGATAAATATTAACAATAATAGCGATAGATAACGGCGAGAAAAAACATTGGTCGGTTTCATAGTTGATAAGATATTTGGTAAATAGAAATACAATAACAATTACGTTAAGAAAGGTAATTTGTTACACGCTAAATAAATTAATTCTTATAAGATTGCCTTTGCAACCTGACTTAACTGACGATCAAACCTTAGCGCCTTTTTTTTCATTCACCGGTTGAGGAATTTTTACATAATATCCGGTACCGTCATATTCACGTTTCCTTGGGTGCGATTTACAGTCGTTGCTGCAGCAACCATCCAGGGCAGTGCCACATTCGTCGCATTGAGTAAAATGCTCGTTGCACTCCGGGTTGGCGCAGTTGATCATTTTATCGGTCTGCTTGCCACAGTTAAAGCAGGTTGATATCACAACCGGATTAACGGAATTGACATCTACGGCCAAACGATTATCAAAAACATAGCACTTGCCTTCGAAATCCTCGCCACCTGCTTCTTTACCATATTTAATGATACCGCCATGCAACTGGTATACATCCGTAAAACCTTCATGCAGTAGTAGGGCTGAAGCTTTTTCGCATTTAATACCACCTGTGCAATAGGTAAGTATCTTTTTATCTTTGAATTGAGCGAGCTCGTTTATTTTAGCCGGGAAATCTCTGAAGTTCTCTATATCCAGCGTAATGGCATTCTTGAATTTACCTAGCGAGTGCTCGTAGTTTGAACGCACATCCAAAACCACCACATCATCCCGGTCTTTCATTGCTAGAAAATCTTTTGGCTCCAAATGTTTGCCGGTCTTTTCCATTGGGTTGATGATCTTAGGATCACGCAGGCCTGAATGTACAATCTCTGATTTATAGCGCACATGCATTTTCACAAATGAAGGCTCATCCACTTCGTCGATCTTAAATTCTGTAGTTGCAAAGCGAGCATCGGAATGAACAGCGTCCATATAGGTTTTGCAAGCATCAGCCGTGCCTGATATAGTGCCATTAAGGCCTTCGTCAGCTACGATGATACGTCCAAACAAACCTAATGATTTGCAAAACTTCAGATGATCGGCAGCATACTGCTCCGCATCTTCTATTGCCGAATAGCAATAATAGAGTAGTGTGTTATACTTTGTCATAAACATTGATACTGCTGCAAACAGCGTTAAATGAGCCGCAAATGTACAATTTTTCGGCAATATTCTAAAAGTATGAGGCTACAAGGTTCAGATAGGGCTTATAATTAATTACGGCACAATTAATTATTTATTAGATAAATAATTTTTCTTTTTAAACAACTTTTATATATTTGCAGCACCCTAATTAATTCTTTATACCGAAAATCCCCTACTAATATAGCAGGGGATTTTCATTTAAGTGCTGAATATCAACCCCTTAAGCTCTCGTTATTTTATACCATAGAATATCCTGAAGCCCTGCATTGTTTTGTGATTACCCTCGAAAACAAATCCATAATCGACACGAAAGATCAATCGCTGTACACCAAAATAGAATTCTGAGTAATTATGATTGTTATTTTCGCTCAGATAATTCGCTCCTATAATCTCATCGAGCTTTAACCGTCTTAAACCGGGTATATTATTAAACAGGTAACCAGTAAAGTTATGTTCAAAATGCGCTTCAATAAACCCCTGGTTGGCGCTATAAGTATAAAACGGCAGAAAATGGAAACTGCCGGGTGTCGGGTCGAATGTAGTACCCTGGTTACCCTGGAAATGGTTATAGTCCATAAAGTATAGTTTATTGCGGTTGAAAAAATCGCCCGCAGTAAATTTGAATGACGAAAAGCCCATCATACCAGCATTCAGATGTTCCTGGAAAACTTCAATGGATGCAAAATCATAATCAACATCTGAACTTAAAATACCTTTTATTCCTTTGCGATAATTCACTCTAACCTGTGGGTATGGCGATGGTTCATAAACCCTGCCCGTTGGTCTTGTGTCATACTGCTGATCAAAGGTGAAAGTGACAGATGTGGACAATGTCAACGCCTGATTTTGCGGAAAGAGCACAGAGCGATCCGTTGCCGCACTATCCGGCGCCAGGGGATTATTGGATGTAAAGCGTCTGCCCTTATATGAAGTTATAGCATAGTAGGAATTGTTATACAACTGCGTGCGGTTTGCGTAGGATAAATCCGCTTTAAACAATACGCCATTGGCAATATCGCGCTGGTATCCTATTTCGCCATATTCTGAGCGGTAAAACTTTACAAAGTTTTGCTCGCTTAATAAAGTACTCAGCGTATTAAAATAAAGCGAACGCGTGCCCACATTGCTCAGATCAAGTATGGCGGTCCCGCCCCCAAGAGTAATCTTCCCACGGTTATTAGGATCAAAATCATATTCCCCCTTTAGTTCGGCGTTAAATTGCTTGCTCGAATAGCCATACCGTAGATCAGGTGTAAGGCGGTACGATCGTTGCAAATCAAGATAATGGACATAGGTACCTCTCAGGTTAATCCCTGCACCTTCTACGGTGTTATAAAATACGGTCTGGATAAAAGGGTCAACATAGATCGAGTCTTTATTATTGTTATAGGTCGCCTTATACCCAAAAGGAATGTAAGGTAATGGCAGGAAAGCATTTTTACTTTGCTGATCAGGAGCGTACTTTTGTATCGCCTTCTCCAGTTCGGCTCTAAATTCCTTTTTGGTATAATCCCTTTCCTCCTGAAGTGTTAATGGTACCGGGCGGGCACTGTTCCAATATGCAGTATCACGACTATTTTCAACGGTGTCCATGCGCATTCGCTCACCGTTAAAATAATGTTCCGGGAAATTAGGATTCAGATTATAGTGATTATAAATATTGAGATAATATCCTTCAAACTGAAAACCTAGTACATTTCCTTTAAAACTATATTGGGCAGCCAATGGCATCCATATACTATCAGTTATAGGTACATATTCCTGGCTTACACGTATAGTATCTACCAGGTTAATGCCGTTATCCTTTTTAGTGAGCATCAGGTCAGCGCTGTACAAGCGCCAGTCGCCATCTACGATATAAATAAACCCGGCAAAAACGGGATCGTAGGTATGTTTGGGTACCACTTTAATTTTATGCACCGCAACTCCATCCTCTATTTTTGTACCGATCAAATCATACTTATAATAATGGGGAGCATTGGAAGCCAAAGGCGATATAAAGCCATGGCTACTTAATCCCTGAACGAAGAAAAGGTCTTTATAGAAATTCACGGCCAGATCTGACGCCTTGTTGTAACTAAAGGCCGTATTCTGACCAAATGATTTAGATGCAATCATCTCTTCTTTCACTTTATCGGGCAACTGAAAATTGTAGTTGGTTAAGGATTCGGATTGATACAATATTCCTTTACCTGTACTGTCTACACTCAGCGCATCGGCAACATTCTGGTTCATCAGTGACTTTGGTGCCCGATCGAGTTTCTGAACGCCCTTTACATACACCACACACGAGTATTTCTTTACCTGGTTCAGGAAATATTTCCGCTTTGCAAGCACATGCTGCATAATATCCATAGCTGAGTCGCCGCTGAATTTTTTGAGCACATAGTTTTCATCGATCAATTGCACGTTATGGTACATATTCTGATCAGTGATGGTTATTTTCTCTGTAACTTCTCTATAACCCACAAAACGGTAAACCACATTGTATGTGCCGGGAGCAAGCTTGAGTTGATATTTCCCTTCTTCGCTGGCTACTGTACCATAAGTTGAATTCTTGATGTAAACAGCAGCATAGGCTATTGGCTTGGTGGTCTGATCGGTAACCCTGCCGTTCAACAAATAGGTTTGAGCGTTAGTAGTTAAACTAATAATGATGGCAGAAATAAGCAGTAGGTATCTTCTCATTATTTTATAAAACCCATATTGAGCACCGGGCTTGCAAAATGTTTGTCAAAATAAGTATTTAAGCGATATTCCATTGCACATAAAAAAAGAGTTCACAAATGGAACTCTTTTTCTTTCATAGGTAGATGATAATTATGCAGATCAGGCAGCTTGTTTAGCCTGGTGTTGTTTTTGATTTGAGCGTACAGTCTTAAAATTCCCAAGATCTGCCAACAATAACGCTTTTAATTCCATATCAAGCGCTTTTATTATTACGGTGCTTTTATTTAAGTTCTTCATAGGTAGATGTTTGTTTTATAGTGATTACCAATTTTATGCCAAGCTTCAAAAAATAGCAAATCGTTTGAAAAATCCAGTTTTTGATGATCATTGGCTTTCTCCAAAGTATGTCCGGATATACAAGGTGTCTGATTTTGTATACAAAATCATCCACAACCAAGTTGAAAAACCCTGCAATAATTTATGAAAAGATCAGAAAGGGTATAAAAGAAAAAATCTCTTGCCGCCCCCACGTCAAGAGATCTTAGTCAGATAATTGCTGTTAATGAAATAACAAATATGACTGCTTTTACGCAATGTGCAGGCAAAAGGTTACCTGAAAATACTTTATATAACATATTTTTTATGCCTCATTATCAACATTTTACAAATATGCACTAAAAATATAGTGAAATAAAAAAGGGATATCCCGTCGGATATCCCCTGAAATTTAATTTAACCTCTTCCAGGTATGGAAAAGACCTTTAAATCCTTATTGTTGAATTTCGGATCGCTGTTCGTTGTTGTTGTTATCCTGGTTATCAGAAGAACCCGCACCATCAATGCTTACAATTTTATAAGCTTTTTTACCGTTCTCGTCCCTGATCTCCTGGTAATAGATGCCATCTTCTGATACATAATAAGTGGTGCCGGATAGTTTTACCTTGCGGCAATCACGAGGTAACTGGCTGACAATATCTCCTACCCTTGGCATAACAGAGTTCACGCCGGATGCGCCCGTATTCAGATGGCCGTCTTTACCCATTACCTGGTAAACCACTGTTCCGTCATCTTTTGTAACGGCCTGATAATATACACCATTCTTTTCATAATACTGCTGACCATCTATCACAATAGATTGCGCGCCATTTGGCAGGGCATTGATAGCTGCGCCTATCGGAGGTTCGACTACAGTGTATTGATTATCATTGTAGGTGTAGAAAAACCCGTCGCTATAAAAGTATGGATATCCCCCCCAATAAAATGGATAATAGCCATAAGGAAGGAAACCAAAGCTTAAACCTAACCATGGGTAATACAGGCTTCCGTAAAAACCGCCATAGTAAAAGTAGCCGCTATTGTATCCCCATCCATAGCCGTGGCCATAATAGCCCCCATGTCCGTATACGCCGCCACCCACTGAACCTGGTACATACCCGCGATGAGCGCCCACACCTACAACAGCGCCATTCCTTATGGCGCCGCTACGTACCCCGTAACTTCCCCTTGAAGCGATCACACTGCCACCGCGGGTTGCAGCCACGCTACCGCTACGGGGTGCAAAACTACCGCTTCGTGGAGCGGAAATACCCACAGATGAACGTGCGCCTGAAAAGCCGCCGCTGCTTACATGGCCACCACCCCCGCCAGAGAAACCGCCGCCACCTCCGCCGCCGCCTCTATGCTGAGCAGTGGCTGTTACAGCCATAAACAAACACATTACTGCGCTCAAGCCGGTAAGTGTCAAATATTTGAATATCCTTTTCATGATCTTATATTTTGATATGATAATTTTTTAGGTATTTGCAATATAACGTATAAGTTTTTCAATAGTATCAATAGGGCGATAAAAATCTCCGAGGCGTTAGAAAAACCTCGAAAGCCAACTCATCAAATACGTAGTGTGCAATAGCTAAGATAAGCATATTGCTGCGACCGCTGCGATTTTATAGCCCTTGCAACGATAGTCATCAGTTTTAGCAACACTGCATTCCCTGCAATTATAAATACGAACGCAAGATTGATTTGTAACAGCCTGCTAAACATTTCGTGCTTATTTTCTATAGCTGATTTGTATGCACGATGAACTAAAACCAAAAGATTGGTCCCTTCATTTCTAATATGCCTTACCGATTTTATAACAGGTTGAGATTTCACTTGGGGATAATTACCTGTATTTGTTGTTTTTAACGGGCTAAACCTGGGCGAATAAATAAGATAAGTAACTGCAATAAAAAGATAGATTGCTGCCGAAAATACAACAAGGCATTTTTTCACGATGGAATTCCCCGCCCTCATTACCCTTTTATAAGTAATAATAAATATACGTAAAATTACTAACTAAGACTGCAGGAAATGCAAAATGTTTAATCGATAGAAAAATAACTTTGTTATGGCTTTACTTCTTATTAGCCCAGGGCCCTAAAAAAGTCGAGGCTTTTTTTTATTACCAAACTGTTAATAATTATTTATTCAAAAGCATACCTTCTTTATAACCTATTGAAAATTATTTGCGTTTAACCACTTATGAAAATGGAAGGCGGACTGCTCATCAATATGAGCTCAGAACTAGCAAATTATTTTAAAGGTCATCCCGCAGAATTGCCCCCTGCAGTTGACGTAAACTCCCTGGAGGTTAGAAGCTCATCCTATTTGATCGAGCATATTGAAAATTACACACAGAAGCCTTTTACTGATAAGTTTTTGTGGTGTGTGATATTCCCAAAATCAAAAAATCCTCTGTTTGAATACTTTTATTTTATCGATTACAAGGCGGTATATAAAGGAGAACACGGAATTGTTTCGGCCAAATTGATGTACGAAAACAAGGACTTTTCTTCAGCATGGTATTCGGCTAATTAATCCGGAGCAATACCAATTCTAAATACACCGCGCGATCAAAAACCGGGTTCAATAAAAGTTTTGTTCCTGAAGCTGCAAAACACAAAACTCTGAATGGTGTGAAAAGGCGTAATATGCATTTTTGTAAAGCACCTTATTTTCTCAAAATACCTCGCAAATAATTCCGGCAAACTGTTTTCTGAATATTGCTGAACAGGTAGGCCGCTACATTTTTCAGGCCCTTCTTCGCTAAAAGTGCTCAAGATCATATAACCATCCGGGGTTAGGTATTTATGCACTGTCTCCAGGTATTTATCCTTCTCTTCTTTATTAATCAGAAAATGAAATGTAGCACGGTCATGCCATAGGTCATATTTCTGATCAGGATTAAATTCAATAATATCCTTCACTATCCATTTCACTTGCGAAGCTTTCTCAGCCAATCTTTCTTTCGCCCGCTCGATAGCTTTTATCGAAATATCCAGCACCGTAATGTTTGTATAGCCCAGCATTAATAAATAATCCACCAGCAGACTATCTCCGCCGCCTATATCAATGATGGCTGCATCCTTTGGCAGCTTAAAGAGTTTTATAATATTTAAGGAAGTTTCGGGGATAGGTTCATACCAACTCACCTCGGTTAACTGTTTGGTGTGATACACATTTTCCCAATGTTGTTTTCTATCGGACATCGTAATAGTTATAATAGTTAGGGGCTTAAATCTCTAAAAGTTCAATAATACACAATAAAAGTAAAAATCACACTTATAGAGCGATCCCCACGGAGCGTTTTTTAACTTGAATTGTTTTGCAGCGCCGGTATTATCCCGAAGCAGTGACCTGACGACAGGAAAAACGGAAAAAAAATTCTGATATTTAGCATAACCAATAAATCTAAAACACCACATCAATGAGATCAAATTCACAAAGGTTATATGTAAGTATTTACACGTTTAGCATATTGGTTGTATGCCTTTGGGCAAACGCCGTAAAAGCACAATCCCCGAATAAGGAAATACGACCACGCATTGTTATTACTGCCGACCCGGAGCTCGACGATAATAACTCGCTCATCCGTTTTTTGCTGCATAGCTCTGATTTAGATGTGGAGGGACTTATTTATGCCAGCAGCGGTTACCATTGGAAAGGAGACGGCAAAGGGACCAAATGGTATGTTCCGGGGCGGGAATATGCACGGTTCGGTTTGGATACCTGTCCATGTGCATCGTGGCGCTGGGCAAAGAATGAACGCTTTATTGACGATGCTGTCGAAGCTTATGAAAAAGTGTACCCCAACCTGAAAGTGCACGATCCCAATTATCCCCTGCCTGCTTTACTGAAGTCGAAGATCCGGTACGGAAATATTGAGTTTGACGGGGATATTTCAAAAAATTCACCGGGGTCCGACCTCATCAAATCCCTGATGCTGGATGATAAGCCGGGGAGATTGTACATAACCGCCTGGGGAGGGCAGAGCACCATTGCCCGCGCACTTAAATCAATACAGGAGGAATACGAGAGCACAACGCAATGGGAAGCAGTTAAAAAGAAGATATCCCGAAAAGTTGTGCTGCTGCCATCCGGCGATCAGGATGATACGTATGCTAAATATATCAAGCCTAACTGGCCCGATATTGAGTACCGCCAATTCACCGGAGGGCCAAACTATGGTTACGGGGCTCAATTACGTGCAAAACCAGACGATTCGGTTTATATGACGCCTACATGGATGAAGCAAAATGTAACCGACCGTGGGCCATTAGGCGCCTTATACCGGGTATGGGGTGATGGAAAACAAATGGTAAAAGGCGACCGAATGGACTATTTCGGATTGACGGGTTATACCAATGAGCAATTAAGAAAGATGGGATATGCGGTGTGGATGCCCGTTCAGCCAAAAGGGGCTTGGCTTGGCGAGGGTGATGACTTTACCTTTATGAATATGTTGGGAAACGGGCTGCGTGCTTATGAAAACGGGTCCTATGGCGGGTGGGGCGGCCGTGCGATTAATGACCCTAAGTATAACCCATTTTCTACTCCTGCAACTGACACATCTCAGCAAGCTATGGCCGCTACATTAAGTTCAATGACTGAGCAGCTGAATAAAAGTGCAAATGGGTATCCGGATTTCTTCCCTGCGGCACAGCGTGATTTTGCGGTCCGTCTTAAATGGTCGGTTACGCCGGCTTTCTCCGGTGCTAATCACCCGCCTGTTGTAAAGATCGAAGGCCCTTTAAACATTTTAGCATCTCCGGGAGAAACTATAAAATTAAACGGGGCGGTTTCTGACCCCGATAAAGATAAAGTGGTTGTTAAATGGTGGCAGTTCCAGGTTGGGACGTATCCTGGTAAGATCACGATCTCAAATTCCGATAGCCAGCAACTAAAGTTCCTTATCCCGAAAGATGCCGTGTCGGGGCAAACCATTCATGTTATTTTGGAGGCTACAGACAATGGCTCGCCATCACTTACAGCATACCAAAGGGTGATTATAATTGTGAAATAGCAGGCATAGTTTGCAGAGTTGCCTGAGCCATGATTTTTCGCTAGCGATTGTTTTTTAATGGCGTTCAGGAGAGCGGCAGCGTTAACTGATTACTACAATTCTTAAGACCACTGGCAACCATTCACCATAAAATTATCGTATATGTTACGTACTACTGTAATTTGAGTGAATGCTGAAAAACATAATACCATGAATACATTAAAACATTTACTTAAGGCAGCTTTGTTATTCACTGTAGCGCTTTTACAAAATTGCAAAAAGGAGGCCATTAATACCCCTGCTGCTCCGCCAAAACAAGGCATGTACGCCCTGATCAACGACACTGCCTGGACAGCAGTAACCATAACGGCATTGCTGGAGTATGACGCCAGCACAGGTAAGATATTTACTTTGAGAGGGACGACAGGCGACAAAATCATACAACTTACAGCCATCCAAAACAATGTTGCCGCCGGTAACAATTTTCCGGTCGGCCCTGCAAACAAAAACTTTGATAGTTTCGGTTATTACATAATGCCAATACACCGCGCCCTTACTGAACAAAATCCCACTGCTGGCACCGTCGCCGGTACCAGCCTGGTGATAACTTCCATTGACACGGCTAACCGGCTTATCTCTGGTACATTTTCATTTCCACAGGCGGATACTGCCTACGATGCAATCGGCAATGTTACTGTAGTGCAAAACAACCTGATTACCAACGGATTTTTCAAGCAGGTCCATTATGTATATACCCCATAGTTTATTTGGCGCCCACTCTTGAACAATAACAACTTCTGGCCTCTATCCTGATAAGCCTATGGAAATAGAAGATATTGTGAGACTGGCAGATTAATCCTAACTTAAGGCTACTTAAACAGTAGCCTTTTTTATGGCTTATAAATTGATGAAAAACTATTATTATTTATTTTGGAGCGATGCTGTACAACGTTTTATTAAGCATCATCCTAAGGAAAAAGTAACGAAACCCTTATTTCTAACTTCTTGGATATTTACACTGGCTGTGCTTAGCACAATGCTTTGGCTAAAATATTTTCATGTTTATCAAAGTAAATTTGGTGCATTTGGAATTTTTACAACTTTTGGCGAAAAAATACCCATCCTTTTAGAGATGGTCGTAGTATTCCTATTAATTTATAGTATAAATTATGTTTTGATATTTTGGCGGAATAGATATCTTTTGTTCATTGACAGATATCCTTTGGGACGATTTAACCACAGTGGGTTTGTTACAATATCTATGTTGGGATATTTTTTATTCACTATTTTCTTATATGGATATTTAAGTGGTCAGATGTAGATACAACTACCGAATTAAAACAAATCCAAACTGAGACACTACCCCTGATAACCACCCACAATTGGTAAAATATGATATATTTGATTACCAATTATATTTCTTTATGACAACGGATTTATCAGGTGCCCCTAACATCAATAAAAAGGCAAAGGGGGAAAATACCTATGATGCTATTGTAGTCGGCTCGGGGATAAGCGGTGGCTGGGCAGCTAAGGAGCTTTGCGAAAAGGGCTTGAAAACATTGGTGCTGGAAAGAGGGCGCAATGTTGTACACCTGAAGGACTACCCAACAGCACTAAAGGGTCCATGGGAGTTCCCTCACCATTTAAAAATGCCTTTGTCGGTCACTAAAGATAACCCGGTTGTTTCCCGTTGCTATGCGTTTGATGAATCGACACAGCATTTTTTTGTGAAGGACACCGAGCACCCTTACATACAGGAAAAGCCGTTCGACTGGATACGCGGCTACCAGGTTGGCGGCAAATCGCTGCTGTGGTGGCGGCAAACACAACGCTGGAGTGCACACGACTTTGAAGGCCCTGCAAGGGACGGCTATGCCGTGGATTGGCCCATCAGGTATAATGATCTTGCTCCCTGGTATTCGCACGTAGAGAAATTTGTCGGCATCAGCGGCAACAGGGACGGCCTGGATATACTTCCTGACGGAGAATTTCTTCCTCCCTGGGAAATGACTTGTGCCGAAAAAGATATTGCCGCCCGCATTATGGCTAAATTCCCTGACCGGCATGTAATACAAGGTAGGTGCGCTCATTTAACCAAGCCAGAACCTATTCACCTGGCACAAGGCCGCGGACAATGCCAGGCACGTAACCAGTGTGAAAGGGGATGTCCATTTGGCGGGTATTTCAGTTCAAATTCAGCCACCATTCCCTGGGCAATGAGAACAGGCAACCTTACACTAAGGCCCCACTCGGTAGTGCACTCTGTGATTTATGATGACAAAATGGGGAAAGCTAAAGGCGTCCGGGTTATCGACGCAGAAACTATGCAGGAGCATGAGTTTTATGCGGATATAATTTTCATCAACGCAGCTTGTTTAAATACTAATTTGATTTTGTTAAATTCTATATCCTCCAGGTTTCCGACCGGGCTAGGGAATGACAATGGGCTGCTTGGCAAATACGTTGCATTTCAAAATTACAGGGGGAATATATTTGCCGATTTTGATGGCCCGATAGATAAATACCATTACGGTCGCCGGCCCACACAGCCAATGATCCCGAATTTCAGGAACATTAAAAAACAGGAAACCGATTTTCTGCGGGGGTATATGGTGTTCTTTGATGCATCGCGCCCGCGGACAAGCGCCGACGGTATCGGTGCAGATTTTAAAGAAGCGCTCGGTGAACCGGGTGGATGGCATGTGAATATGTCTATGCAGGGTGAAACCATCCCTAAAGAAACCAACCATGTAAGGTTGAGTACAGACAAAAAGGATAAATGGGGAATCCCGCTGCTGGTTACCTCTGTGGGTTACGACGACAATGACGAAAAGCTGTTAAAAGACTTTTTTCAGACCGGAACCGAGATGCTGGAAGCAGCAGGGTGCAAAAATATTCAAACCGTCGACACCAAACAGGCACCCGGACTCGATATACATGAAATAGGGGGCGTAAGAATGGGCAACGACCCAAAAACATCCCTTCTGAATAAGTGGAACGCATTACACCATTGCCAAAATGTATTTGTAACAGACGGTGCCTGCATGACGTCGACCGGCGTGCAAAATCCTTCGATCACATTTATGGCAATTACAGCAAGGGCAGTGAACCATGCCGTGGAAGAACTAAAAAAAGGAACCATTTAAAACAAGTTGACAGAATGACCAACCGAAGAGAATTTATTCAGCTATCAGGTATGGGGCTAATGGCCATCGCGGCACCTGACTTTTTGAAATCAGCAGCTAAGCCAGCGGAGCATCATTTGGCTGTACAGCTTTACTCCATCCGCGATGCGATAAGCAGAGACCTTAAAGGAAGCTTGAAGCGCTTGGCCGATATTGGTTTCAGGACTATTGAAACTGCTTTTTGGCCGAAGGATGTCAGTGTTGAAACCGCCGCGGCGGCATTAAAAGAGTATGGTCTTAAGGTATCATCCTGTCATATCGATATCCCGACGAAAGAAAATATAACAAGCCTGGTTAATACGGCAAGGGCCTATAATTGCAAAAACATCATTTGGCATGGCTGGCCAGAGGATAAACGGTACAGTTCGCTGGAGGGCACCAGGAAACTGGTTAAAATTTATAAGGAAAGCAACAAATTGGCCAAAGAGAATGGCCTGCGCTTTGGCTTGCATAATCATTGGTGGGAATACAGGAACGATGTGGGCGGCAAACTGGTTTATGAAATATTGAATGAGGAATTGGATGAGGATATTTTTTTTGAAACGGATATTTATTGGGTGAAAGTGGCCGGGCAAGATCCAGCTACTATTCTTAAAAAACTTAAAAACCGGATACGGTTGATCCACATGAAGGACGGTCCGGCCGTGTTCAGTGAAAAACTGATCAGTGACAATCCCGACCCAATGACTCCGGTTGGGCAAGGAACATTAGATATACCAGCTATTGTGAATGCCTGTTCAGACAATGTTCAATGGATGGTGATCG
Source organism: Mucilaginibacter tolerans (assembly GCF_030519375.1). GTDB lineage: Bacteria > Bacteroidota > Bacteroidia > Sphingobacteriales > Sphingobacteriaceae > Mucilaginibacter. The sequence goes on from NZ_JAUMKB010000003.1 coordinate 68,920, forward strand.
AGCTGGATAAATCAGCCATTGATATATTCGATGCTTTAAAACAAAGCGTTGATTACCTTGCTAAATTTAAATCAGTCAGTTTAAGCTAGTTGCCTTCGCCAGAACGGAACCATGTGTTCCCGGCACATTTATATGTGCATGTGAACACCGAATACGCAACCGTTTGCATTGTTCTGAATAATTTGCAGGTTAATGCTTAATTTTACCGCCTCAATAATTACATACTATGTATACTACCCTGAAGCCTGTGTTGGAGCAGGAACTCGCGGCAATTGAAGAAGCCGGATTATATAAGAGAGAACGCATCATTACATCTCCCCAGGGTGCCGATATTACGGTACAGGGTGGCAAGAAAGTAATCAATTTTTGTGCTAACAACTATCTGGGATTATCCAGTCACCCTAAAGTGATACAGGCGGCGAAGGAAACGTTGGATACACATGGTTACGGCATGTCGTCGGTGCGGTTTATCTGCGGCACACAGGATATACACAAACAACTGGAAGCCAAAGTAGCCGAATTTCTGGGCACCGAAGATACCATTCTTTATGCAGCCGCTTTTGATGCCAACGGCGGGGTGTTCGAGCCATTGTTTAATGAACAGGATGCGATTATTTCGGATGAGTTGAACCACGCTTCAATCATCGACGGCGTGCGTTTATGCAAGGCACAGCGCCAGCGCTACAAACATGATGATATGGCCGACCTGGAAGAAAAGCTAAAGGCAACGCAAAGCTGTCGTCACCGTATTATTGTAACCGATGGGGCATTCAGTATGGATGGTACGATAGCACAACTGGATAAAATATGCGAACTGGCTGAAAAATATAATTCATTGGTGATGATTGATGAAAGCCACTGTTCGGGTTTCATGGGAAAAACTGGCCGTGGTACGCATGAGCATCATAATGTGATGGGTAAGATCGATATCATCACCGGCACTTTGGGTAAAGCGCTGGGTGGCGCGTCTGGTGGGTTTACTTCGGGGCGTAAAGAGATTATTGAAATGCTAAGACAGCGCTCAAGGCCATACTTGTTCTCGAATACATTGGCGCCATCGATTACCGGGGCATCTATCGCGGTATTAAACTTATTGAGTGAAACCACTGAGCTTCGTGATAAACTGGAACGGAACACCCAATACTTCCGTAGCAAAATGACTGAAGCAGGCTTCGATATCAGACCGGGTGTGCACCCTATCGTACCTGTTATGCTGTACGACGCCAAACTATCACAGGATTTTGCAGCAAAAATGCTGGAGGAAGGTATTTATGTGATCGGGTTCTACTATCCGGTGGTTCCACAAGGCAAGGCACGCATCAGGGTGCAGATATCTGCGGCTCATGAACAAGAGCATCTGGACAAAGCAATCGCAGCATTTACCAAAGTGGGTAAAGAACTGGGAGTAATTAAGTAAATTTGCAAAATGCCAAAAATTGGCATCGAAAGAACAGCACATTATAATGCAGGAACAAATAGATCAATATACAGGCGAGATCAACGCTTTTTCACCGGCTAGTGCAGCGGATTTGGAAACCTTCCGTATTAAATTTTTAGGAACCAAGGGTATTATAAAGGACCTGTTCGATCAGTTCAAGAGTGTCGGACCAGAAGAAAAGCGTACTTATGGCAAGGTGCTGAACCAATTCAAACAACTGGCTGAAACAAAATATGCTGAACTAAAAGAGACTTTCGACTCAGGACTTAAGCCCCAGGATTCAGAACTCGACCTTACTTTACCAGGCGAAGGTTTCGAGGTTGGCTCGCGTCACCCGCTATCATTAACAAGGATGGAGATTATCGATATTTTCAAACGCCTTGGTTTTGTGGTTGCTGAAGGACCTGAGATTGAAGACGACTGGCATAATTTCTCTGCTTTGAACTTTCCTGAAGAACACCCCGCACGCGATATGCAGGATACCTTCTTTATCAAAAAGAACAATGGCAAGGATGATATTGCACTACGTACGCATACCTCATCCGTTCAGGTGCGCATGATGGAGAATGGCAAACCGCCTTTCCGCGCCATTATGCCAGGACGTGTTTATCGAAACGAGGCCATATCTGCACGTGCTCATTGCTTCTTCCACCAGGTAGAGGGCTTATATATCGATGAGAATGTATCTTTTGCTGATCTGAAGCAGACCTTATATCACTTCGTACAGGAGTTATATGGAGAAGGCACCAAAGTGCGTTTCAGGCCGTCATATTTCCCATTCACTGAGCCGTCTGCGGAAATGGACATTAGTTGCACCATCTGTGGCGGTTCTGGCTGTAATATGTGCAAATACACCGGCTGGGTAGAAATATTAGGCTGCGGCTTGGTTGACCCGAACGTTTTGGAGAATTGCAACATTGACAGTAAAAAATATACCGGCTTTGCCTTTGGAATGGGGATAGAAAGGATCACTAATTTAAAATATGTGATACGCGATTTACGTTTATTCTCTGAAAACGACGTTCGCTTTCTCAAACAATTCCAAACAGAGATCATATGATCCGAAAAATTTTCCTGCTGGCTGTCATCTCTCTGAGCTTCCTTTCATGTGGCAAGAGCGGTGATGCGATCCCGAGCGTAGCAGTAAATTTTCAGGCTGCTGTGGATGACCCACGTTTAGCGGCATTAAAAAGTCCGGGGGGCGCAATAATCATACAAGGCTATGGCGTAGCCGGACTGATCATTTACCGTGAGCCCGATCTAACTTACGCTGCTTACGATGCCTGTAGCAGCTATCAGCCCGGGAAAAGATGCGCTGTTACGTTGGACGGCAACTCACTTACCTGCACTGATCCCTGCAGCGGATCAAAATTCTCCCTGGCCGATGGCACGCCTGTAAAAGCGCCAGCCACAAGAGCATTACGCGCCTATAACGTAAATGTGAGTAATTTTGAGATATTTGTATCTAATTGATACATGGAAGCTGATAAAATAAAAGAAAGTATAAAAAGAGCGGCACAGGAGTTATTCCGTAAATTCGGTTATCATAAAACCAGTGTTAACGAGATAGCCAAAAAGGCCAAGATTGCCAAAGCCACTATTTATAAGTACTTTGATAGTAAAGAGGCGGTTTTGCATGTGTTGCTGATGGATTATATCAAATCCAGTGTTGACGAACTGATCAATAGCAATACCCCTGAAATTGATGAGGAAACACACCTGAGCAATCTCATCATGAAAACCTGTCGCCTCTCCTATACTGTTTGCAACGAATTTATTGGCTGGGATTTTATCCGCGAATCAGCCAACTCACAGGATTTTCTGAAAAATCTTTCAAACGAACTGGAAGAAATGCTGGTCAGTTCTTTTATGCAAATAAGCGGGATTCGCAAACAGGAAAACTCCATGCAGCGCATCCGCTTCCTCATCAAATGCAGTAAGAATATTGTCTTTAGCTTTGCTTTTACTTCCGTAAGCGACTCCGACGTTCGCAAAAACTTTGTTTCCTTTCAGAAAGAGATATTGCCTTATTTGGTAAAAGCGGCGTTGACCGTATAGATTTCGAATATCGGATTTAAAATTTCGAATTTATATTGACCTCTCAATTTGCATATATAAAATTCTTTTATTTACTTTGAATTACAAAGTGCTTTTCAATGGAAGAAAAAGACATACGAAACGAGCTGGCGTCCATACGCAACATCATGGAACGCTCCTCCAAATTTATTTCTCTAAGCGGCTTGTCGGGCATACTGGCAGGTATTTATGCCTTGATTGGCGCCTACCTGGCATACCGACTGATCTATAAAGGCCCTATAAGAATTTATGACTCCTTATCGGTTGGCACCTATCCCGAAACCATCACCTACCTGCTTATCATAGCGGTTGCTGTTTTGGTGGCCTCGTTAATTACCGGTTTTATTTTAAGCAGCCGCCAGGCTAAACGTAAAGGGCAGGCTATCTGGGGTAAGATTAGCCAGACGCTGCTATTTCATATGGCTACGCCATTGGTGACGGGTGGTTTATTAATCCTGATCCTGCTTAGCCGTGGTTATTATGGCATCGTTACACCATCCACACTGATCTTTTACGGCTTGTCATTGATCAGCGCCAGCAACTTTACTTTTAGCGACGTAAAATACCTGGGCATATTGGAAATTATACTCGGACTCATTGCTGCTTGTTTACCCGGATACGGATTACTATTTTGGGCCATTGGTTTTGGAGTGCTGCATATCGTCTACGGCAGCATGATGTACTTAAAATACGATAAGTGAAGATAGCCTTTGACAAACTTGATAAAGCATTTGAGAACCGTGTAAGGTTACAGATCATGAGCGTGCTGGCGGCTAATGACCGCTACGATTTTAACTCGCTCAAAGATTTACTGAACATTACCGACGGTAACCTGGCCTCGCATTTGAAAGCATTGGAAAAAGAAGAATACATAGTGGTACACAAAAGTTTCCTGGGGCGTAAACCAAACACCAATTACGAAGCCACAGCCAAAGGCAAACAGGCATTTAAAGATCATTTAAATACATTAGAACAACTGATAAAACAACAAAAGCTTACTTAAATTTTTTTACCCACAAACTTTGAAATACAAAGTACTTTCATTAAAATAAAATGATGACCGAACAACCACAACCACAAGGATTTCTGTACTGGCTCAAGGAGTCGGTAACTGTTAAGCTGGCTTTCATTGGCCTGCTTGTTATTTTATTACTTATCCCCTCAACATTGGTACAGAACCTGATACAGGAACGATCACTTCGTCAGGACGAGACCGAGAAACAGGTATCCGATCAATACTCAGGCGAACAACTGGTACAGGGTCCGGTGCTAGTTATCCCTTATAAAAAGCAAATAAAAGAAACCGATAATTCAGGAAGAGAAGTGACTAAAGAAGTCACCAATAACCTGTTCCTGCTGCCCAACGAGCTCGATTACAATGCAAACGTTAGTCCCGACATCTTACATCGGGGCATATTCGAGGTAGTGGTCTACAATGGCACTATTAAGGTATCGGGAAACTTTACAAAAGTCGATCTCAGTGCACTTTCGATAACAACGGACCAACTGATGCCGGAAAAAGCCAAATTAATGTTCAGTATCAGTGACCTGAAAGGCTTGAAAACCAATCCTCAGTTAAAGATAGCGGGACAAACTGCTACTGCCGAACCAGCTTTCGGCGATACCGTATTCAGCAATGGTCTGCAGGTGGCGGTCAACTTAGCTGGGATGATGGATAAAACTATTTCCTTTGAATTTGATCTTGACCTGAAGGGGAGTAATGAGCTTAGCTTTTTGCATTTGGGAAAAACCACCGATGTGACGGTGAAAGGCAACTGGGGCAGTCCGAGCTTTGACGGCCGGTATTTGCCCGATACGCGCAAGATCGACACCAAGGCTAATACATTCGATGCAAAATGGCGCATGCTGTATTATAACCGCCCATTTCCGCAGCAATGGGTGGATGACCTGAATGTGTTAAAGACTAAAAAGGCCGATGATGCAACCTTCGGCGTAAAACTGCGCCTGCCAGTTGACCAGTACCAAAAAACCACCCGCAGCAGCAAATACGCTATCCTGATTATCATGCTCACCTTTATCTCATTGTTCCTGACCGAGATGATCAGCAAACACCGTATCCATGTATTTAACTACGTGCTCATCGGCGCCGCCATGATCGTTTATTATACCCTGCTACTCTCGTTTTCGGAGCAAGTAGGATTCACTTTCGCCTACCTTATCGCTTCGGCAGCAACCGTAATTTTGGTTGCTGCCTTTTTAAAATCGCTCATTAAGAGCATGAAAACCACCGGCCTGTTCGGCTTGATCCTCAGCTTGTTTTATGCATTTATATATGTCATCATCCAGTTGGAAGACCTTGCGCTGCTGGTTGGCAGTGTCGCGCTATTCCTTGTGGTGGCAACCCTGATGTATTTCTCAAGAAAGATCAACTGGCAATAACTAACCAAATACGGGATTGGCAGCCTTTAAAAGTTGCCAATCCCTTTTACCTTCAATAAAATCATGAAAAACAGCAATTGCTGGATAGGGCATTTCAAGGCAAATGCACTCGAAAAAAGAGTTAACTGGGCTTTGAAACCCCATATTACCCCGGAAGAGATATGCACCATCCTGCCATCGTTGCAAGCATGGCAATTAGGCGAAACATCCGAAGGCAAACACCTGATAGCGGCGTCGACTAAATATGCACATGCAATAGGCGACCTGCCCTATATCGAAGCAGTGAAACTCTTTATAAAAGAAGAGCAGAAGCATGGCAATAACCTGGGACTATATCTCGATCGGATCGGTCAGCCACGGGTAACTAAAAACTGGGGCGACAGTTTGTTCCGGCGAGTAAGGTATTTCAATACTAATATGGAGATATGGACATTGGCTGTGATCGTAGTTGAAAGTACAGCGCAGATATTTTATCAGGCACTAAAGGATGCTACCCATTGCGAACTGCTAAAACAAATATGCAATGATATCCTGATTGACGAAGCTTATCATATCACCTTTCAAACCGAACGACTAGCAATTATTTACGAAGGCAAAAGCAATTTCTCAAAAGCCTGGCGACGGGTTGTGTATAAAAACTTCTTTTATATGACCGCTACATTGGTATGGATTGCGCACCGGAAATTATTTAAAGCCGGGGGCAATAGTTTTGATTTGTATTCAAGGAAGATGGAGCACAAATACCTAAGGACATTGAGAAAGATAACAAATTCAGTACAAGTTCAATTAGTTTAAAATGACGTCTAAACAATGGTGGTGGTCCAAAAGATGTCAATATAATAAGGGATTAGTTATCGCCGGATTCATTGCATTTATTCTTTATTGTAGTCTTGGCCCTTTCCTAATTGGGCCTCATGAGGAGTTTTAGGAAACGATTTTTGAGATAGCGTTTCAAGGATTCGGTTATTTAATTATGATGGGAGTTGCCAATCTCTTGTACACATTGGCATGGATAATTGATATTGGTTTTAATACCAGCAATAGTCAAATTTTTAGAGAGCGACTATTTGCTTTGGGTTACTGGTTTTCTTTCTCGTTGCCTATTTTATTAATTCTTTCTGTAATGGTCAGATTCCCTATTTGGGTAAATGAATTATTACCCAAAAAATAATCAAAATACCATTTTGGTTTTTGGTACAAATAATTTATATTAGCAGAATTAACAGCTATTTACCATGAGCGAGGAATTAATCAATTTTTCTGAGCAGATAGATGAACAGTTCGATATAGCCGATATGGAAAGCGTAGAAAGCGACGATTTTTGGGAAGCTATTGCGAACTTGTTTATTTGATCTGTTGCTACTGTGTTTTATCATTTTCTAAGGATGAAGGGCATTCATTTGCCCAAAGAACTCTGTGCACTTTGTGAAGGTCTTCGTTGCCTCTATCCTTAACTAAATAAGCTTTTTACGCCCCTCGAACTTTACAACATTCCAACCTTTCAACGATAAAACCGTACCTTTGCAGCCTGATGAATAAAACTGCTAATAATCTTGTTTTTGAGGATGTTTCTATTATCGATATTGCTGAGGAAGGCAAGGGTGTAGGGAAAACCAATGATTTTGTGCTTTTTGTCGACAAGGCTGTGCCAGGGGATATAGCGGACGTGCAAGTATACCGCAAAAAGAAAAACTTTGGCGAAGGAAAGATCATCCAGCTTAAACAAGCGTCAGGCTATCGTACGGAAGCGTTCTGCGAGCATTTTGGCACCTGTGGAGGCTGCAAATGGCAGCATATGACTTATGATGCGCAATTACAGTTTAAACAAAAAACTGTAGCCAGTGCCTTAAGCCACCTGGCAAAAATCGATGTTAGCGATATGCTGCCTATAGTACCATCACCTGAGGATAAATACTATCGTAATAAACTGGAATTTACTTTTTCCAATAAACGCTGGTTGAACGATGGTGAAAACCGTACAGATGAACCTGTAGATATGGACGCACTAGGCTTTCACATTCCGGGTCGTTTTGATAAAATTCTGGATGTACATCACTGCTATCTGCAGGCTGATCCATCGAACGATATCCGCAACAAGGTTCGTGAATTTGCCAAGAAACACAATATCAGTTTTTATGATCTGAAACAGCATGCAGGAGCTTTACGAAATCTGATCATCCGCACTTCGTCCACAAGTGAATTAATGGTGATCGTGGTTTTTGCTTATGCAAGTGACGACGAGATCAATTCACTGATGAATTTGATCGATTATGAGTTCCCTCAGATCACATCGTTATTATATATCATCAACCAGAAAAAAAACGATACCATTTTTGACCAGGAGATATTGGTAAAACGCGGAACGGAATATATTTACGAGGAAATGGAAGGCATTCGCTTCCGTATCGGTCCAAAATCGTTTTATCAAACCAATTCTGTGCAAGCTTATAAATTATACCAGATAACCCGCGAATTTGCCGGATTTAAGGGCGACGAATTGGTTTATGATCTATATACAGGCGCTGGAACAATTGCCAATTTTGTAGCAGGTAATGTTAAAGAAGTAGTTGGGGTAGAGTATGTGCCGACGGCTATTGAAGATGCCAAGATCAATTCGGCTATTAACAATATTACCAATACCAAATTTTATGCGGGCGACATGAAAGATGTATTGAATGCAGACTTCGTAGCCGAGCATGGCAAGCCCGATGTGATCATTACCGATCCCCCCCGCGCGGGTATGCACGCCGATGTTGTCGCACGACTAATGGAAATTGAAGCTGAGAAGATCGTCTACGTAAGCTGCAACCCCTCCACACAGGCCCGCGATTTGCTGGTATTAAAAGAAAAGTACGACATAGAAAAAATACAGCCGGTTGATATGTTCCCCCACACGCAGCATGTGGAGAATGTGGTATTATTAAGACTGAAAAGTAAGTGATCAGTTAATCAGCCATTAGAGTTTAGAGTTTAGAGTTTAGTATTTAGAGATTAGCGTTTTCAAATAATGGATCCGGAAGAACTGCTTAACGAAAATAGCAACGAGGAAAAGAAAAAAGAAAGTCCGCTGTTAAGTTTAGAAAGAGACCTTAAAATTTACAGCGAGTCGATACATGAAGTAGCTATCGAGATCATGGTAGAGGGCCTGTCCGGCTACCCTATCTTTATTGCCTATCAGCATATCGTGAAACTGGGTGAACTTATCCTCGACCGCGACGATTTGAATATGGAATGGAGCATCAATGCATCCACCCTTGAGGAGTTTATTGAAAAGGGTATCATTAAAAAGGAGCTGAAGGAGCGCTTTACCAAATCATATAAAAACCCGCACGATTTTATGTGCCTGTTCGTGATCGTACCCGAAGGTGCTAACTTTGTATATTATCCTTATAAAAAAGGTTAACACTGTTTTAAAGTTGTAAAGTTTGAATGTTGTAAAGTTGAGTTTATCTTTACAATGTGTTTAAAGGCAGATTAACATTCCAACTTTACAACATTACCACATTAACATGGAAAAGAAAATCCTCATATTAAACCAGCACCAGATAGAGCAAAAGATTGACCGGATTGCCTATCAATTGCTGGAAGATAATTTTGACGAAGAAGAGATTGTCATTGCAGGTATATTACCCCGTGGCAATTATTTAGCCGAGCGGTTGAAGCAAATTCTGGACAAAATTGCGCCGTTCAAAAGTACGCTGATAACCATTGAGCTGGAAAAGCAAAGCAGCAGCCTGAGGGCCAAAACTGATACTGATATCCAGGTATGCCACAATAAAGTGGTCATTATTGTTGATGACGTACTGAACAGCGGAAAGACCTTAGCTTACGGTTTCGGCGTTTTCCTTGATGTTCCGTTGAAGAAATTGAGAACAGTGGTGCTGGTCGACCGTAATCACAAAAGCTTCCCGGTAACCACCGATTATGCTGGTATAGCGCTTTCAACAGTATTAAAAGAGCATGTGGATGTGATCCTAAACGAAGATGGAAAAGAGGACGCGGTTTATCTGAGATAAGTATCAACTTACTGCTATCACTTGTTCCAATTTCTCCGCAGTCAAACTCAAACCGTCGACAATAATATTGGCCTGCGAATAAAACTTTTCACGCTCACCCAGCTTTTGCTCTATAAAATCCACCAGCGCGTCGCCATGTTTGTCCTGCAATAATGGCCGTTCTTCTTTCCCTGTTTCAAGGCGGTCGGCTAAAGTTTTTGGACTCAACTTAATATAAACGGATTTGCCATTGGCTTTCATCCAGTCCATATTGTCAAAATAACAAGGCAAGCCGCCTCCTGTCGAGATTATTGCGTTATCCGGATATAGTGTCTTCTTCAACACTTCCGATTCCAGTTTACGGAACGCATCCTCGCCGAAGATCTGGAAATATTCGGCTATACTTAATTCTACCTGCTGCTCCAGTTTATGGTCAAGGTCGATAAATTCATATCCCAACCTGCTCGCCAGTTTGCGGCCCAATGTAGTTTTGCCGCTGCCCATAAACCCAATCAAAAATATCTTCATAAAAATTAAGTCAACTTAACCCGTGGATCTATCCAAACGTACAGCACGTCCACCAGGATATTGATCACGACAAATATAAAAGCAATAAATAAAATGGAGCCCATCACCACCGGAAAGTCCGACATTTCCAGTGCATCCACCGTTGCTTTCCCTAATCCATTGTAACCAAATACATATTCTACAAAGAACGAGCCTGCCAGCAGCGAAGCAAACCAGTTGGCAATAGCAGTAATAACCGGGTTAAGCGCATTTTTCAGTGCATGGCGATAAATGATGGTGTGTTCGCCTAAGCCTTTAGCTCTTGCTGTACGAATATAGTCCTGCCCTAATACATCCAGCATGGCGCTGCGGGTCAATTGTACAATAATTGCTAATGGACGAAGTCCAAGAGTGATCATCGGCAACACCAGGTTACGCCAGGTAACGATCTCCCCTCTGAACGGGTCGTAGCTATATAAGCTTCCTGACATGTTTAGCCCTGTGTATTTATTGAGGACAAAGCCAAATATCCATGCGATAATAATTCCTGCAAAAAATGAAGGTGCTGATATACCCAGGGTGGAGAAAGTTAATGCTGCTCTGTCAATCCATGTATTCTGATGCACTGCACTCAATATCCCCAGAAAAACACCAATTACAATGGCAAAAAGCATGGCAGTTGTAGCCAGAATCAGTGTGTTGGGAATTACGCCCAATAGTAGAGAGGCCACATCTTTACGGGTTTGATACGACCGTCGCAAATAAGGCCATTTGAGTGCGATAGTTTTTTCTTTCGAAATAGGTATCAGGGAAACGTAATGGTAACGTTGGCGTTCCTCCTCGTTTCGTGCATGAACGGCAACAGGTGAAAGATCATTCAGGTAATAAATAAATTGCACCGGGACAGGTTTATCGAGACCAAACTCTTTACGCACTGCTTGCAGCGACTGTACATCGGCGCGCTGCCCCTGGGTCATCCTGGCTGGATCGACAGGCAAAACATTGAACAGAAAAAATACCACAACTACTATCCCCAGCATCACTGCCAGCCCATAACTCAACTTGCGGAGAATGTAGCCGATCATAGCATTTTTACTTCTGAAAATACTGCTTTACCAAATCTTCATATTTCGGCACCGAATGATAATGCCATTTATTTAAGATCACACCATTCTTCATTAGCAACACGCCCGGATTGGCACGCACCACCGATTTCAGTGGAACCTCATCGGCGTAAAATATTTCCATCACAAGATGATTCTTTTTTGCAAATGCTTCCGCATCTTTTGCTGAATTTGAGGTCAACATTATCGTGCGCGTATTAAAGTCACGAATCAAGTTTGCAGCCATTGCATTTAACTTGCCAATCGCCTCAACATTGGTATGATTCAGGTCGTATGCAACAACAATGAAACTATTATATGGATTTGATAATAACTCATTGGTGTAGTTATTTCCTTGAGCATCCTGTATTGAAAGATCTTTTATTGGCGGCTCATAACCTTTTTTTATCAGTTTATTTTCAGGTGTGCCTACAACCGACCAGTTGTTATCCTTCCAGATATTACTTGCCAGGTACTCTTTGTCGGTCATCACCTTAGTGTCCCCGGTTTTCTTATTTTTCAGATTGTAAGTAATCTGATATTCATCCGGTTTCGCACCCGGCGGGATTTTCATTTCGTCTGGAATGTTAGCTCCTACTTTATAAGGCAGGAAATCGATCACCGGCATAAAGTTATAAGTGTACAATCCTATTCCCAACGCTACAACAGCTGAGCCTACAAGCAAATTATCTCCTGTTTTCTTGTCAAATACAGGCTCTATTGTTTTACGATTAATGAATATGACAATGATCAGCATAAGCAGAACAAGATCCTTACTAAACGACTGCCATGGCGTAAGCGGAATAGCATCACCAAAACAACCGCAGGTTTGCACTACCTTAAAATATGCCGAGTAAAATGTTAGAAATGCAAAAAAGATAATGAGCAGCAACAATCCCAATGCAACAGATTTTGCACGGACGCCGATCAGCAAAGCAAAACCCAGAATGATTTCCAGCGAGCATAAAATAATGGCCATGCTCAAGGCAAAACTGCTCAAAAAGCTGAGATGGAAAACATCAAAATATTCTTCAAGTTTATACGAAAATCCAAGAGGGTCATTGATCTTGATCAGACCGGAGAAGATGAACAGCAGTCCGACAAATATCCGGCAAAACCAAACCAGTTTCTTCATTTTACACCCAATTTAATCAAGGCAAAAACAGCGTAGTTCAGCATATCCTGGTAATTGGCCACCACGCCTTCCGAAGCCAATGTTTGCCCTTTATTGTCCTCTATCTGTTTCACGCGAAGCAACTTCATCAATATCAGGTCGGTTAATGAACTGATACGCATATCCCGCCAGGCCTCGCCGTAATCATGATTTTTGGCGAACATCAATTCCTTGGTAGCATTCGCTTTTTCGTCGAACATAGCGCTCACATGCTCTACTGAAAGTTCGGTTGGTGTTCCGGGGCCACAGTCGAGTTGCATCATGGCAATCAAACAATAGTTAACAATACCCATGTACTCGCTGCTGATATCCTCGTCAACTTTTGATATTTTCTTTTCTTCGAGTGTACGGATGCGCTGGGCTTTGATAAAAATCTGATCGGTGATGGATTCGATCCGCAGGATGCGCCATGCTGTGCCGTAATCACGGGTTTTCTTCATGAAAAGCCCTTTACAAATTTCAATTACTGCGTCGTATTCTGCTGCTGTATTGGCCAAGGTAGATTTTATAATTATAATTGTTCGTATATTAATATGAGCAAAGGCTATTTAACTCTAACCTTTTCAACAATTTAAACGTTTTAACCTGAATAATGGCTAAAGATACACTTTTTAAGAAAAAGGTAACCATAAATACAGGTGGCAAACTGATCGACCTAAGCGTGCCGAAGGTGATGGGTATTATCAATATTACGCCCGATTCGTTCTATGCAGGTAGTCGCAAGCCCTTGTTGAATGACGCTTTGCTTCAGGCCAATAAAATGCTCGCCGATGGTGCGGATTTCCTGGACATTGGGTCTTATTCATCCCGCCCGGGTGCTGAAGATATTTCGGAGCAGGAGGAAATCGACCGTTTACTGCCGGTTGTAGAATTAATTACAGCTAATCACCCGGATGCTTTTATTTCAATAGATACCTTTCGTTCCTATGTTGCCGAAGTTGCTGTAAAAGCAGGTGCACATATCATCAATGATATCTCAGGCGGACAATTAGATGAAAATATGTTCGCCACTGTTGCCAAATTAAAAGTGCCTTATATTTTAATGCACATGAAAGGCAACCCGCAGAATATGAACCAGCGCGCATCCTACAAAGACGTATTTACTGAAGTGCTGGACTATTTTGCGATACGCTATCACCAATTGAAACAGTTAGGCGCCCATGACGTTATTATCGATCCTGGTTTTGGTTTCGCAAAAAATGCCGACCATAATTATTCGTTAATGAACCGGTTGAATGAGTTTAATGTATTGGGCCTGCCAATTCTTGTCGGCGTATCTCGTAAACGAATGGTGTATCATGTAACCGGGGGCACGCCAGATGAGGCGCTGAATGGCACTACAGCATTGAATACCATAGCACTCACTAAAGGCGCCAACATTTTACGGGTACATGATGTAAAAGAAGGCGTTGAAGCTATTCGGATATACCTAAAATCAAAATAAGCCTAATTTGAAATTTTTTTGACAATCTGAAACAACACCATCAGCAACTGTAGTACCGACTGACATAGTAGTACCTTTCATGCTAAAGGCGTCGCCATAGGTAATGTTATCAAAAAAATATTCCATAATCTCCTGTATTGTAATGTTTATGAAATACCCCTTGCGAAACTAATTTATTTGTTTCGAAACGCTTATAGGTGCTGTCCTTATCGAACTGGAGAATGTTGTCATTTCCTGTTTTATAAACAGAATCATATAAAACAAAACCACCGTGACGTAACTATGTCGCAGCTCCCATTTGCCAAATAAAGATGGGGATATTGACTGCCTTTTTTGCATACAGCCAGGCAACACGCAACTGCTAAAACTAATAGAAATATTTTCATCATTCGTTAGTTTCCTACCTTTATATAATCTGATGCAATGCCATCGCCAGCTGCCGTTCCGATGGTCATTGTAGTACCGCTATAAGAAAATAGCTCACCATAAGTGTCGTTATCAAAATAGAGCTTTAAAGAAAGATTTATTCCCGGAGCATTTAATGGCCTGACATGAAATGTCCCGGTAGAAGCCAATTTATATTTTATGTAATACTTATAGGTGCTATCACTATTAAACTGGTAAATGGTGCCATTCCCGGCTGTATAAGTTGAATCAAATCCAAGTAAACTGCCGTAGCGCCTATGTATCTCCCACTTACCAAACAAACCTGGCCGCACTGGTTCGGTCTTTTTACAGGCTAAAGCACCAACAACAATTAGGGTTAGTAAAAGATATGTTCTCATAAATTTCTTTTTTATCAATTACGACACGCATTCTCAGAATGCAACAGCACGGCTGATTTTATTTCAAGAACCGTACGGAAGCGGACAGTAAATGTACCAAAACGATTCACAAAAATCATTCAATTGTAGGCTTAAATACCTGCAAATTAACAAATTACAATATCGGCACTGCATTTGATGTGCAATATTCAAGCACTTGAATATGTCCTACTTCCGCAAAAAGCTGGAACGTCGTACCTTCTCACAAGACCGGTATTATATCCTCATCAAACGCCAGAAAGAGGGTACAGCAACATTTAGTGAACTAACCGAATTAGACGAAATTGTGAACCGCGTACCAGATATCCGCGACCTGGTAATCCGTGAAAATTTTGGAGAGGAAGATGGTGAGGCTGACAATCAGACAAATGATCCTGTAAATCAAAACCCGACATCCGCTGCCTCCATACAACGTCCAAATGTGTGGACCCGCATTAAAAATTGGTTAAGCCGAAATTTCACTACCGAAATTTCAGCTGAAGATAATAAAGATCTTGCTGCATTTTTTTAATCTTATTTTATTTTTGGGCTGATATAAATATATATGGCTGCCCAAAATATCCTGCTGAAAAGAACAAACAGTACCGACCCGGACTTTCATTTGCTAATAACGCTACTGGACAAGGAACTAAATAAGCGGTATGGCGAATTGATGCAATCTACCTACGATCGGTACAATCATATTATTGATATTGATACTGTACTGATAGCCTACAGTAATGGTCTCCCCGCTGGATGCGGTTGTTTCAAACAATTTGATGACACCTCAGCAGAAATAAAAAGGATGTTTGTGAAGAACACTGAACGCGGACAGGGCATTGCCTATAAAATATTATCAGAACTGGAACGTTGGGCAAAAGAAAGTGGGTTTAAAGACACTATATTAGAGACAGGCGATAAACAACACGAAGCTATCGCTCTTTATCAAAAACTTGGTTATGTTATTACTTCCAACTATGGACAATATTCGGACTTGGAAACCAGTATTTGTATGAGGAAGGAGTTGTAATAACCTACTTTTAACTTCCGGTCAAAACCAATTCGCTACAAATTGTTTTAATGTTTATGAAACTATTACAGCAACTATTTGGCGAGGGGAAGGATCTTTCTGCACTGCAAATGTGCGACCGCGCCGTTGTGATTTATTTTATCGCACTCCTTATGTTACGGATCAGTGGCAGGCGTACATTTGGCAAAAAAACTGCTTTCGATAACACCATAGCCATCATTTTAGGCGCAATACTAAGCCGGGCGGTGGTGGGCGCATCTGCCTTTATGCCGACGGTGGCCTGTGGCTTAGCATTAGTGCTGCTTCATCGTCTTTTGGCCTGGGCAAGTCTTCACAGTAGAATAGTGAAGCATTTTTTACAAGGGGCAAGCATCCCACTATACAGGGACGGAAAACTCAATAAAGAAAATATGGCCACCAGCCTGATCACCGAAGATGAGTTAATAGAAGATATGCGCCTCAAAGCCAATATCGGGCGGCTTGCCGAAGCCGAAGAAATTTACATGGAAACCAACGGAGAAGTTGGCGTGGTGAAGAAGGATTATTAAAGCCTGGGCGCCTGTTCAAGCGAGTTGCTTGAATGATTTAGTTTTGGGTTATTGTTTTTGCAATTTACACCAGCTCCATCATCAACAATATCGAATCAATATATTCCCTGTCATTTGCCAAGCGTGGCACTTTATGCTGACCGCCTAACTTGCCTTTTTCTTTCATCCAGTTAAAGAAAGTCCCCTGCTGTGCACGGTGAACTATCGGGCGGCGAAGTGCCATATCTTTAAAACGCTTAGCATCATAATCGGAGTTGATCTTACGGAGGGTTCCATCCAGCAGGTCTACAAAGCGTTCAAATTCAGCCGGGCTTTTTTCAAATTCGATGATCCATTCGTGCGCGCCGCTTTTATCACCGTTGAAATAGACTGGCGCGGCAGTATAATCCCTGATAATGGCCCCGGTCTGTGCGCAGGCTTCTTCTAAAGCGCGTTCTGCATTGTCGATGATCACTTCCTCGCCAAAAGCATTAATGAAATGCTTGGTTCGACCGGTGATCTGTATGCGGAAAGGCGCCAGCGATGTGAAGCGAACGGTATCGCCTATCATATACCGCCAAAGTCCTGCATTGGTACTGATAATGAGTGCATAGTTTTTATTTAGTTCAACCTCATCCAGCGTTAATGTTTTGGGATTCTCTTCATGTAGATGCTCCAGCGGCAAAAATTCATAGAAAATGCCATAATCGAGCATCAGCAGCAAATCACCATGTTCTTCCTGGTCTTGTATGCCGAAAAACCCCTCTGATGCATTATAGGTTTCCAGGTAATGCATGTCATCCTTAGGGATAAGCTTTCTGAATTGTTCGCGGTATGGAGTAAAGCTAACCGCGCCGTGATAATATAGCTCCAGGTTGGGCCATACTTCCAACAGGTTATTTTTCCCGGTGATCTCCAGTATTCGTTTGAATAACAATAAATTCCAGGTTGGTACGCCGCTAATGCTGGTTACATTTACATCTTTGGTAGCATATGCCATTTTTTCAATCTTCTCCTCGAAATTCTCCAGCAGAGCTATGTCCAGGTGCGGGGTGCGTAAAAACTCGGCCCACAGCGGCAGGTTCTTCATCAAAACCGCAGAGAGATCGCCGAAAAAAGTATCGGCATTCAACTGGCTCACCTGGTGACTGCCCCCTAAAGTCAACGTTTTACCTGTAAATATTCGGGAGTTAGGGCGATTGTTAAAGTAAAGGGTCAGCATGTCCTTACCGCCCTTAAAGTGGCACTCTTCTAATGATTCCTCGCTTACGGGTATAAATTTGCTGCGATCGCTTGTCGTACCCGATGATTTGGCGAACCACCTGATGCCGGATGGCCAAAGTACATTCTGCTCTCCTTTCAGCATCCGTTCAATGTAGGGCTTCAGCGTATCATAATTCTGTATCGGCACCCGCTCCTTAAACTCGTTCAGGTTTTCGATGCTTTTATAATGATATTTACGCCCCCATTCGGTATTCTCAGCGCCTGCTACCAACTGCTCGAACCATTCCTCCTGCACCTCGTTGGGGTACTTCATAAAAAGCTCTATCTGATGGATACGCTTTTTTATAAACCATGTAAACACTGAGTTAATAAGCGTCATAGGAAGTTGGTTAATTGGTCATTAGTCACTAGCTATTAGTCACTGGCTTAAATATAGGCAATTTGCCTGTATTTTAATACATCATAGCAACGACTAATGACAGCGCAGCGAAATGACTAATGACAAATAATTACGCGAAGGTTTTCCTTTTCAACACGAAATTGGCTCCCAGGTACACTTTTCTCACCATTTCGTTCTCAGCCAGCACCTCGGGCACGCCGGACTCTAATATCTTGCCCTCAAAAAGCAGGTACGCGCGATCGGTTATCGACAAGGTCTCCTGTACATTGTGATCGGTTATTAGGATACCGATATTCCGGTGTCTCAGTTTTGCCACCATTGCCTGTATTTCTTCAACCGCGATAGGGTCTACACCGGCAAAGGGTTCATCTAATAATATAAAGTTGGGTTCGGCAGCCAGTGCGCGGGCAATTTCGGTACGCCTGCGTTCACCGCCTGATAACAGGTCGCCACGATTTTTGCGCACCTTGTGCAAACTGAATTCATCTATCAGTTCTTCGAGTTTATGTTTTTGCTGTTCCTTAGTCATTTTGCCCATTTCCAGCACAGCCTTGATATTGTCTTCAACTGACAGCTTACGAAAAACAGATGCTTCCTGCGCCAAATAGCCTATCCCCTTTTGCGCACGGCGGTACATCGGGTCGCCGGTAATATCTTCGTCTTCCAGGAATATTCTGCCTTCATTAGGCTTAATCAAGCCCACAATCATGTAGAACGAGGTCGTTTTGCCGGCACCATTAGGACCTAATAGCCCTACGATCTCGCCCTGCGAAACATTAAATGAAACATGATTTACAACCGAACGCTGCTTATATTTTTTTACAAGGTCTTCTGCTCTTAAAATCATTTCTTGTTTAAATTCTAAAATCTAAATACTAAATTCTAATTACCTACTCCAAAACTTAGAGTTTAGAATTTAGGCATTAGAGTTTCCCAAACGAATGCCTTTCACATTCAACTGTATCGAACGCTTGTCGCGCCAGATATTTTCTTCAATATGGTAGCAAATATCAAACGGCTTGCCACTTTTTATTTCGTCTAAAAAACTGCCTTGCCCGAATGCGATACAATCAAATGCCGGCGACCCTTCCTGTATCACCGACATTTTCAGGTGATTCTCTCCCACCAATCCGGCGTAGCCGCTAACATACACATTCCTGCTCAAAAACACTGGCGACATATTCTCCGGACCATACGGCGCAAACTGGTTTAGTATCCTGAAAAACTTGGAATCAATCTGTTTCAGTTCCAATTCACCATCTATTTTTATTTCCTGCACCAATTGTTCATCGGTAATGGTAGCGCAAACTACTTCTTCGAAACGAGCGATAAAAGCCTCTACATTTTCAGGATGCAAAGTCAATCCTGCAGCGTATTTATGCCCGCCAAACTGGATCAGCAGATCCTTACACTCGCACAATGCTTCGTACAGATCATACCCGAAAACCGACCTTGCCGAACCAGCCACGTGTCCATTTGACCGAGTTAGAACGATGGTTGGGCGATAATATTTTTCTGTGAGTCGTGATGCTACTATACCAATCACTCCTTTGTGCCATTTTTCATTGAACACAACAGTTGATTTTCTGCCAATCATCACCTGGTCATTTGCAATCATATTCAGCGCTTCATCGGTGATAGACAGATCGTGTTCCTTACGTTCGGCGTTCTTCCCATTGATCAACATACCTTTTTCAAGTGCTGAATTTTCATCACAGGCAATCAACAGTTCAACAGCATGTTTGGCGTCGTCAATTCGTCCGGCCGCATTAATGCGCGGTCCAAGTGCAAACACAACATCCGATATCGCATAGTTGCCAGTACGCCCGGCAACCTGCATCAGGGTTCTTACACCAATGCAAGGTTCAGTATTTAGTTTCTGCAAACCGAAATAAGCTAACACCCGGTTCTCACCGGTAATGTGTACGATATCGCAAGCTATACTTATGGCTACTAAATCGAGGTAACAAGCTACTTCCTCAAAAGATATACTATTCTTTTCAGCATAGGCCTGTATCAGCTTAAAACCTATTCCACAGCCCGATAATTCTTTATAAGGATATTCACAGTCGGCACGTTTAGGATCGAGCACGGCCACTGCTTCAGGCAAGTCTTTACCCGGCAAGTGGTGATCACATATTACAAAATCTACACCCTTATTATTCGCATAAGCAATTTTATCTACCGATTTGATGCCGCAATCCAGGGCAATGATCAGGCTGAAACCATTGTCAGCGGCATAGTCGATGCCCTGGGTGGATATACCGTAACCTTCCAGGTAGCGATCGGGAATATAGTATTCGATCTTATCGTACAGCTTTGCAAAAAAACTATACACCAATGATACAGCTGTGGTGCCATCTACGTCATAATCGCCGTAAACCAGTATTCTTTCTTCGTTTGATATAGCTGCTTCGATCCTTTCAATGGCTTTTTCCATATCGGCCATCAGGAAGGGATCGTGCAGGTGCCTCAGGTCAGGGCGAAAGAAATATCGGGCATCCTCATAAGTCTTAATACCCCTGTGGATCAGCAAACTACTCAAAACGGTGTCGATGCCCAGCTCTTTAGCCAATTTTATGACATCTGCATTATCAGGCTTTTCTCGAACCGCCCACCGTTTATCCATATCTTTGCACTTTAAAAAGTAAAGATAGGAAATGTGCCAATATCCGCACATCAAAACATATGGAGATTTTTGCCTTAAACGAAGGATCTTATTCTGTTGATTCTTCCAAAAAATTTATACCCTTCGATCCGCAGACCGATAATACTAAAGACCGTCCCGGCTCTTTATTTATCCATGTCAATCCATTTTTGGTCGAAACATCTGACGACCTGATCCTGTTTGATGCCGGGTTAGGCTTCAAAGATACCCGAGATGAAATGCTTATTCACCAGCATATCCGCAACTATGGTTTCGATCCGGATGATGTGACACTTGTACTCATGTCGCATCTGCATTATGATCATTCTGGCGGACTGGTGGGTGAGCGTAGCGGGAAACTTGAGCCCAGCTTTCCGCATGCCACACACGTCATTCAAAAAGGGGAATGGGAGATTGCTTTAGCGGGGAAATCGTCATCCTATCACAAGGATATATTTGAGGCGTTGAAAGACTCAGTTAAGATTCAATTCCTGGAAGGTTCAGGAGAACTGAAGCCAGGCATACAATATGAACTATCCGGCGGGCATTGCCCCTTTCACCAGGTATTCTGGCTAAATGATAATGGTCAGAAGTGTTTTTATGGCGGTGACGAACTGCCGGAACCAGAACAGTTACTAAGAAAATTTATAGCGAAATATGATTATGACGGCCGTAAAGCTATGCAGTTGCGAGAAGAATATGGAAAGAAGGCGGCTGAAGAAAATTATACCTGCTTATTCTACCACGCTAAATCGAACACTGTAGGCAATGTAAGTTTTGAAGATGACCATTTTACAGTCACCAGAGTATTATAAGAGGATAAATTTGAAATGATTTTTCGGTGTCTGTTTGGGCGAAGGGTTAGTAAATTAAAAGTCGACCTTCCAACTTTTAAACTTTACAACCTAGCAACTCCCTAAACGTGGTTAGCTACTTCGAAAAGCTCTTTTATCTTCTCAACGTTGAGTGGTTTCGAGATAAAATCTTTCACAACCGGGTATGAGCGGGCTTTATTAATATCATTGCTGAATACAGATGACGAGATAATATACACTTTGCATTTACCTAACGGATCGATATTTAAGCGAGTGTACTCATCCAGAAACTCCCATCCATTCATGATGGGCATATTGATATCCAATAAAATATAGTCTGGCAATTTAGAAGGATCGTTTCTCTGGATATCCAGCAAAAGATCAATTGCATATTTACCATGCAGGCAGGCCATAATGTCGGTATTTAACAGGGCCTTTTTTATCAATTTGATCGAGATGAAATTGTTTATTTCATCATCATCAACCAGCAAAATGCTTACAGAACCGTTAGTATTAATCATATGTAACTTTATACGGGGGCAAAATCTAAAAGGTTATGTAAGTATATAATTCAGCGAAAAAAAATCGTGATTAAAAATAATTACTACAAGTTAAGTAAAATTATAATCATTAAGCAAGTAAAAATGTGTGATTTATCGCCTTTTTACAATAACTCATAACCAAAACAGATGAGAATCAGGGATAAAGAAATGCGCAGATGAATTAGTCCCATCTGCACATTTATATATTTTCTTATCTATATATTATTCAATGACACTTTCCTCAAACTCATAATCCTCAAGTGGAGGGCATGAACAGATCAGCGTCCGGTCGCCGTAAGTATCGTTTACGCGACCAACAGAAGGCCAGAACTTATAAGTTGCCACATATGGTAATGGGAAGGCAGCCTTTTGACGGGTGTATGGATGTTCCCAATCGTTACCGGTAACTACAGCCGCAGTGTGAGGCGCATTCTTTAGCGGGTTGTTCGCTTTGTCGAACAAACCTTTTTCAATATCATCAATTTCATGACGGATAGCGATCATCGCATCGCAGAAACGATCAAGTTCATGTTTGGGTTCCGATTCAGTTGGCTCAATCATTACGGTGCCAGCAACAGGGAACGAAACTGTTGGTGCGTGAAAACCATAATCCATCAAACGTTTAGCAATATCGATCACCTCGATGCCTGCACCTTTAAATGAGCGACAATCCAGGATCATTTCGTGAGCACAACGACCGTTAGCACCGGTATATAATACAGGGTAATGATGTTTTAAGCGACTCTTGATATAGTTGGCATTCAGGATAGCATAACGGGTAGCATCAGTCAGGCCTTCAGCGCCCATCATAGCAATATAAGCATGGGATATGATCAGGATAGATGCGGAACCCCATGGAGCGGCTGAAACAGCGTGGATAGATTTGCCACGATCGATATCAACCACAGCATGACCCGGCAGATAAGGTACCAGGTGCTTAGCCACACCGATAGGCCCCATACCCGGACCGCCGCCGCCATGTGGGATACAGAATGTTTTGTGAAGGTTCAGGTGGCAAACGTCAGCACCGATGTTCGCGGGACTGGTTAAACCTACCTGCGCGTTCATATTGGCACCGTCCATATAAACCTGGCCGCCATTCTCGTGAATGATCTGACACACTTCAATAATAGCTTCCTCAAACACCCCATGCGTGGATGGATAAGTTACCATAAGGCATGAAAGATCATCTTTATGCTGTTCAGCTTTTTCTCTTAGATCATTAACATCTATATTTCCGTTCTCATCGCATTTCACCACCAATATCTTCATTCCGGCCATCGCTGCTGAAGCGGGGTTGGTACCGTGCGCTGAAGAAGGGATCAAAGCAATATTACGGTGACCTTCGCCCCTGTCATAATGATAAGCGCGGATCACCATCAAACCGGCATATTCACCTTGGGCACCGGCATTTGGCTGCAAACTCATGGCTGCAAAGCCGGTGATCTCTGATAACCAGTTGTTCAGTTCATCAAAAAGCTGCATATAACCGCCAACCTGATCGGCTGGTGCAAACGGGTGCATCTTGCTGAATTCAGGCCAGGTGACCGGTACCATTTCGGTTGTTGCATTCAGCTTCATGGTACATGAGCCCAGCGCGATCATCGAATGACACAAAGAAAGGTCTTTGGTTTCCAATGATTTGATATAGCGCAGCATCTCGTGCTCTGAATGATGTGAATTGAATATGGCGTGAGTCAGAAAATCCGATTTGCGTTGTAAAGCGGCGGGAATGACCGTTTCTACATTTGCTTTCAGTTCATCAAAATTGACATCACTCAAGGTTTTGCCTTTTACTTTGGCGAAAAAGCGAACCATGGTTTTGATATCTTCTGATGAAGTAGTCTCGTCGATTGAAATAGTCACTACCGAACCTTCATAGTTCAGGTTCATTTCGTTATTCAGCGCTTCCGCATGGAGCGGTCCAACCAGTTCACCCAGATCAAATTTCAAGGTATCGAAATAAGACTGGTTCAGTTGTTTATAGCCCAGTTTCTCTAATGATTGAGCCAGCAATACTGATAAGCCATGAATACGCTCAGCGATCAGCTTTATACCTTGCGGGCCATGGTACACGGCATAGCATCCTGCCATAATAGCCAGCAAAGCCTGTGCGGTACAAATGTTTGAAGTCGCTTTATCACGGCGGATATGCTGTTCACGGGTTTGCAAGGCCATACGCAAAGCGTAATTGCCCGCGCTGTCAATAGTAACACCGATAATACGGCCTGGAATAGAGCGTTTGTATTCTTCTTTAGTTGCAAAGAAAGCGGCATGCGGACCGCCAAAGCCCATTGGTACGCCAAAACGCTGGGTTGAACCAACCACCACATCGGCGCCCCATTCGCCTGGAGGGGTCAATAAGGCTAAGCTCATAATATCAGCAACTACGGTAAGTTTGATGCCCTTTTCATGTGCTTTTGCAGCAAAGCCGGAGTAATCGTATACCGCACCATGACCGGCAGGATATTGTACAATTGCTCCGAATATATTATTGTTCAGTTCAACCTCGCGGTGGTCGCCGATTTGGATCTGGATACCATAAGGTTCAGAACGTGTTTTTAAAATATCAATAGTTTGCGGGAACACTTCGTCAGACACAAAGAAGATCTTTGCGTCCTGGTTTTTGCGCAAGCTGTATTGCATAAACATCGCCTCAGCAGCGGCTGTGCCTTCGTCCAATAGCGATGCGTTGGCAATTTCCATCCCGGTCAGGTCTATTACCATGGTTTGGAAATTCAGCAACGCCTGCAAACGCCCTTGCGCAATTTCGGCCTGGTATGGTGTATACTGGGTATACCATCCGGGGTTCTCTAAAATATTGCGCTGAATTACACCCGGCACGATCACATCATAGTATCCCTGGCCGATGAATGACTTGAATACTTTGTTTTTTGATGCTGTTTGACGGAGCGTGTTCAGGTAATCGAACTCACTTTTTGCAGGTGGCAAGTTGAGCGGTTTTTTTAGCCTGATGTTGGATGGAATTGTTTGTGCAATTAATTCATCAAGTGACCCTGCACCAATCGTTTTTAACATTTGAGCCGTATCAGCGGCATTCGGAGCAATGTGTCTGTTTTGAAATTTCTCCTGATAATCTGTGTTCAACTTCATGAAATTCGATGTCCCCTTAAATTTTGCTGCAAAGGTACAATTTTAGAAATTGAGTAACAATCGGGTAACCTTATAGTGACAGTGATTTTACAGATGATTTGAACCTGAATTCATCGAATTATTGATTCAACAGAATAAACTATCAATCGTCAAATTCCACAAATTTTTAAATTCTGAAAATTCAAGCTCAGGCAATATTTAATTGCCTTAAATACATTTGTATAGTATTTTCCAATCCATAATAAAGTGCATCAGAAATTAGCGCGTGACCAATACTTACTTCATCCAAATAAGGTATATTTTCGGCAAAATACTTCAGATTGTGCAGATCAAGATCATGTCCGGCATTAATGCCCAAGCCCGCTCTATGCGCGGCTTGGGCAGCCTTAACATAAGGTGCAATAGCCTGTTCTTTATTTTGATGATATTGATGGGCGTAAGCTTCAGTGTATAATTCAATACGATCCGTTCCCGTTGTAGCAGCTGCCCCCACCATTTCCATCACCGGGTCGACAAATATGGATACGCGGATACCAGCATCTTTAAACACTTTGATCATCTCTTTCAAATACTCCTGGTTGGTTATCGTATCCCAACCGTGATTAGAGGTGATCTGTCCTAAAGCATCAGGCACTAAAGTTACTTGCTCGGGTCTATTGGCCAGCACCAGGTCGATAAACTTTTGCTCCTGGCAATTGCCTTCAATATTGAACTCGGTGGTAACTATCTTCTTCAGTTCAAAAACATCATGATAACGAATATGTCGTTCATCGGGGCGCGGGTGAACGGTGATACCTTGTGCACCAAAACGCTCGCAATCTTTGGCAACTTGTACCAGGTCGGGGTTATTGCCGCCACGGGAGTTACGCAGCGTCGCAATTTTGTTGATATTGACAGATAGGCGGGTCATTTAATCCAATATTTTTACAGCAGCAAATATCCTTATTACTTAACTAATAGCTGAAACAATTTTTGGATTCGTTTATTTGTGACTTTATTATGAAACCCCTGACCAGATTTTTATTCTTTTTATCCATTTTACCTATACCGACTTTAGTTCGCGCTCAGCAAAACTTCCTTGACATAACCAAATACGGGGTATACTACGGATGGGCACATAATTATCCGCAGGACTGGATGGTACTCCGCCGATTTGAAAACCACAACAAAGAATACTATCTACTGGTAAACCCACAAACTCTGCAAACCAAGGTTAACGAAAGCAGCTTTTATCAGGTGAAACCTATGACATTGGCTGAGGCGCGTACCGCCTTTAAAAACACGCCTTACGAAAAGGCCATCAGGAAAGCTGAAAAGCAATCGACAAGTATACAAGATGCAGGGATAGAACGGGGCATTCCTACTGAAGCTGGCATTAGTCTTACTGCTGACCTATGTCCGTCGCACAAGCCACTCGACCGCAGGATTTTCACCACAATATTCACTGAATTTAAGAAGGTGGAAAAACCGGCGCCCATTGCCTTATCCGTTAGTGGTTTGTGGATGCTGAACCACAAGGAAGATCTTGAATGGCTAAAACATTTAAGCAACGAGGGCGAAATACGGATTACCTGGATAGATCATTCCTACAATCATCGCGTAAGCAAAACTGCTCCGCTTAAAGAGAACTTTTTGCTGGAACCCGGTACAGATATTAGCTATGAAGTTTTAGCTACAGAGCAATTAATGCTGAAAAATGGCCTGGTGCCATCAGCATTTTTCCGTTTTCCAGGACTTATTTCGGATCAGCAATTGGTATACAAGATCACTGATTTTGGTTTGATCCCTATCGGCTCTGATGCCTGGCTGGCGAAGGGACAGCAGCCAAACGCAGGTAGCATTGTACTGATACATGGTAATGGCAATGAGCCTGTTGGCGTTGAGGATTTTATCAAACTACTCCGGTCAAAAACCAAGCAAATAGCTAAAAAGCAATGGCTGCTATATGATCTCAGTGAAAGTGTGGATGATGCAGCAGAAAGTTCAAAATAAATCGTGATAAAATTCCGTATTAACTACGCTATCAATTAGTTTGTTAACTTAAACTCAAGTATAAAAACAAAAACTCCTATCTTTAGGGTTTTAGACAAGTACCTAATTGATGTTCTGTTTGATGGCCCGCTATTTCAGGCATCATCAAACTAACTATCTGAATAATAATGAATAAAGTAAAAGGCGCACTTCTGTTTCTGCTGCTTTGGTCGTTCCATGGCCATGCCCAGCAAAAAAGGGCAGGCTGCATTTTGGGTAACTGCCAGGTCGGTATCGGGGCAATTGTTTTCCCCGACGGGCGAAAATATGGGGGTGCATTTCAGAACGGCAAGATGAACGGTGAGGGCACCATGACCTGGCCGGACAAAAAGAAATACGTGGGTAGCTGGAAAGATGACCGGTATTCAGGTAATGGCACTTTTACCTGGCCCGACGGACATTACTACCAGGGTGAGTGGAAATATGGCCTGAAAGACGGACAGGGAACAGAATTTTGGACCCAGAAAAAATACTATGTTGGTGGGTTTAAATTAGGAAAGAGAAGCGGCCAGGGCACCATGAATTTCCCTGATGGCAGAAGATATGTGGGTGAGTGGGCAAATGATACGCAAACCGGGCAGGGACTAGAGACCTGGCCTACGGGTGAAAAGTACGTTGGTGGCTGGAGCAACGACATGCGCGATGGGCAGGGCGCCAATGATTATGCTAATGGCAACCGTTACGACGGCCAATGGCAAGCCAATCAAAAGCACGGAAGTGGAACTTATACCTGGACCGACGGCAAGAAATATGTGGGTGAATGGGATAAGGACATGAAAAACGGCAATGGCGTGCAGACCTGGAAAAACGGCGAAAAGTACGTTGGCGATTGGGTTGACAACCAACGCGAAGGACGAGGCACACAAAATTACGCCGATGGCAGCAAATATGAAGGCCAATGGAAGGACGACAAACAAAACGGGCAGGGAATAGCCACCTATGCTGACGGCAGCCGGTATGAAGGTGAGTGGAAAGACAATAGGAAAAGCGGCACCGGGACGATGACTTTTGCCAATGGCACCAAGCATACCGGCATCTGGAAGGATGACGTGTTTGATGAATCGAAAGCAGTTACACAAGTTGCGACCCGTGTCGAGGCTTCAACTAAGCCTTCCTCAGCAGCCGCCGATCTGCATGTGACCGGCTTAACGTTTAACGACAGCATTGGTAATAAAAATAAAGTACTGGATGCCAATGAACGGGCTGAGATCAGGTTCACACTGGCCAACACTGGTAAAGCCACGGCCAACAACCTGATCATAGAAATACAGGATCTGAATTTCACCAAGGGTATAACTTATACTTCCCGGGAAACAATCCCGTCCTTAGCCGCCGGTGCTGAAAAAATTATTGAAGTACCGCTGACAAGCAAGGTAGATCTGCCTTCAGGCGAAGCAAATTTCAGGATACAGGTTCACGAAGGCAGCGGCTATGATGCCGGGCCGTTTTATCTTGCTTTCAGAACACGGGAATTTATTAAACCTCGTACGATATCCGGTGACGAAAAAACAGGCTGTATCCTGGGCGATTGCGCTGACGGTAAAGGCTCAATGGTGTTTGAGGATGGCAGAAAGTATACAGGGGGCTGGAGGAACGGACAAATGGACGGCAAAGGGACCATGATATGGCCCGACGGCAGAAAATATGACGGGGAGTGGAGAAATGGTCTGCAAAATGGGGAGGGCATGGAAATAGGCGCCGACGAAAGCAGGTACCAGGGTGAATGGAAAGATGGTGTTAAAGCAGGGCGCGGAACCTATATTTCGGCAATTGGCCGTAAATACATCGGCGATTGGAAGAACGACAAACAGGACGGAGAAGGCTTAATGACCTGGCCATCGGGACAGAAATTCCTGGGCAAGTTTAAGGATGGCATGAGAAATGGCAAGGGGCAGATGATATGGCCATCGGGCGAAAAATATGATGGCGAATGGAAAGATGATAAGCAGGACGGCCAGGGCACATTCTACTACAGCAACAAACAGGTGTATAACGGGGAGTGGAGCGACAACCAGGTAAATGGCATTGGCACCATGACCTACCCTAGTGGGAAAAGAAGCTCGGGCGAATGGCGAGATGGTGTATTGGTAAGAGAAGGCGCTACGACTAAGGAAAAAGAAGCAACTGTTAAAGATAAAAATCAGCCTAAAGAAAAGCCAGCTGTTGTCGCAACTCCGGTACAGGAGAAACCGACTGTCGTAAATACACCACCCAAGGAAAAACCGGTTAATGCCGCTAACAATACAATCACAAATAGTAGTACCCCAACCAAAAAACACAATACACCTGTAAATGAACCCAAACAGGGAGAAATTCAAAATGTTCCGAAACCAAAATCGCCTGCTGTACTAGAGATTGCCAACGCGCAATTTGTGGACAATGACGGGAATAAAGACAATGTGCTCAATATTAATGAAAGTGGCGAGATTAGGTTTATTTTATCCAATCAGGGACAAGGTGATGCCTATAATATGGTGATCCTGGTTAAGGATGTCAACGATATCAAGGGCGTGGAATATAGTTCTAAGTTTACCATTTCACATTTGGCTGCAGGCGGGCAGACAACGGTTAAGATACCAGTTAAAGGTAGCACCGATATGGATACCGGAGCTACCAATTTCAATATCAAAATATCTGAAGCGAATGGCTCCGATGCCGATCCTTTTTATGTAAACTTCAGAACAGTCGGCAAAAACCCGCCGCAGGATAACTGATCGGCATAAACCTTAACAAGATTTAACATGTAGCTGTAATTTAATTACTTAGCTTTAAGGATGAAATGCGCTATCCTTATTACATTAATCCTGACACTGTTTTCTTTTGGTGGACAGGCTCAAACTATCGTCCCGGCAAAAGATGCATTAAAGCATATGGGCGAAAAAGTAACCATCTGCGATAAAGTATTTGATGAAAGTCTGAAACCATTTGTGATTGTTCTATATCTCGGCGGCGACCGCTCCAACCAATTACTAACTGTCGTCTGCAGAGCCGCCGGTAAAAACAAATCAAAGCATTTTAATGCCCCCTATAAGGGAAAAGAAATTTGTGTGACCGGCGTTATTACAAAAGACCATGATGGTAAACCAATTGTCAAGGTGTCTGACCCTGCGCAGATCAAACCTTTTATGGTAGACAACATGCTGGATACCAAGCCTTCTTTACATTAAGATTTCGATCTTTGTTTGCATGAGCTGGATATGTCCAAAATGCGAACGCGAGCTAAAAGGGCCCAATCAAATGCATTATTGCATTAAGGTTAGCCTGGATGATCTGTTAAAAGGCCAGAGCGACGAGCTTGTTCTGGCAGTAGATAAACTGCTCGCAGAAATTGCCGACTGGGATGGTGTAACCATAAGCTGCTCAAAGAACTATATTGTGTTTGTCCGCAATCAGACATTCTTTCTAATCAAACCAATGAAAGGTTTGTTGGATCTTAAATTTTATTCGGAAAAATTACCCGGAGACCCCATCGTTACTAAAAGCACTTTCTATTCGAAGAAGTATGAAAACCATATCCGGCTGACTTCTTTAGACAAACTTACTCCACGGGTATTTGCCCTCATTAAACAGTCATATGACCTATTATAATCTGTGTATGAAAGCATTGTGTTAAGTTTTGTTAAAAATTAGCCATCAACTAAAATAACCGTTATTTTTATACTAAACCTGATCTGCCCGTTGCAATGAAGAGTTTAAAGCGTTCTATAGTACTCTTGCTGATGGCATCTTGCCCAACACTTTATGCCCAGCAATTAAGCGGTCGCGTACTGGATCGCTATACCCTGCAGTCTATTCCGCATGCGACCATAATTACTCAGAAACAGACGACTTTTACTTCGGAAAAAGGGATATTTACCGTTTATGGACTTCGCCGTGGGGACACCATCAAAATCACTTTTGTAGGATATAAACCGCATTTCCTGATTTACTCGCAGAAAGTAACAGATACCATTCCTATTTATTTAGATCAAACGGCAACGTCACTAAAAAGTGTCGTTATCATTGGCAAACGCCCTTCCAATACCGATTCGGTCAAACTAAGAAAAGAATTTGCACCGGTATTCGCTTACAAGGGTACCGCCTTTAAGGATGTTTTTATGCCCAATTCGAGTTATATTAAACCTTATAACGACTTTATCACATCAACTCATAGTACCGCGACGCTGCTGAGTGTTAACCTGCTCCAGGTTATCGACTGGCTTGGTAAGAACAAAACGACAACATCAAAATTACAGCAAACACTGCTTAAAGATGAACAAAACAATTATGTCGAACAGGTCTTTTCCAGGCCAAAAGTAGTTGAGCTAACCCGTCTGAAAGGCGATTCTTTGCAAAATTTCATGGACAAATACCGCCCTTCGTCAGCAGTTGCTCATAGAATGAATGATTACGAGATGATGATCTATATTAAGAAGTGTTATGGGGAGTTTGTGAAACAGGAATAACATACAAAAAAGGCACGGTCCTAAAACCATGCCTTTATGTTTTTTATCCTGCCTTAAAACTCAGGACTTAAGACTCACGACTTAATAACGGTAGTACTCTGGTTTAAACGGACCATTTACCGCTACACCAATGTAATCAGCCTGGTGCTGATCCAGTTCTTCCAGTTCCACGCCAATCTTAGCCAGGTGCAAACGGGCAACTTTTTCGTCCAGATGTTTTGGCAAGGTATATACTTTGTTTTCGTATTGATCACTGTTTGCCCAAAGCTCTAATTGAGCCAGGGTCTGGTTAGTGAATGAGTTACTCATCACAAAGCTTGGGTGTCCGGTTGCGCAACCTAAGTTTACCAGACGACCTTCAGCCAATACAATCAGGTCTTTACCATCAATAGTGTATTTATCCACCTGTGGTTTGATCTCTATTTTGCTATGTCCATAATTAGTATTTAACCATGCCATGTCGATCTCGTTATCGAAGTGGCCGATGTTACATACAATGGCTTTATCTTTTAATGCACGGAAATGCTTCTCGCGAACGATATCGCAGTTACCTGTTGCAGTTACCACGATGTCCGCTTCAGGGATTGCATTTGAAAGTTTCTTCACTTCGTAGCCTTCCATAGCCGCCTGTAATGCACAGATCGGGTCAATTTCAGTTACGATAACGCGAACGCCTGCGCTGCTCAGTGATTCTGCTGAACCCTTTCCTACGTCACCATAACCGCAAACTACGGCTACTTTACCTGCCAGCATCACATCGGTTGCACGGCGGATGGCGTCTACTAAAGATTCGCGGCAGCCATATTTATTATCAAATTTTGATTTAGTAACCGAGTCGTTTACATTGATGGCAGGCATTGGTAAAGTACCCGCCTTTACACGATCATATAAGCGATGCACACCGGTAGTAGTTTCTTCTGACAAGCCTTTGATGCCTGCGATCAGTTCAGGATATTTATCCAATACCATGTTAGTCAGGTCACCTCCATCATCCAATATCATATTTAATGGCTGACGGTCTTCACCAAAATACAGGGTTTGCTCAATGCACCAGTCAAACTCTTCGGCATTCATACCTTTCCAGGCATAAACTGAAGTACCGGCAGCAGCAATTGCAGCAGCGGCATGATCCTGAGTTGAGAAAATATTGCATGATGACCAGGTAACTTCCGCGCCTAGAGCCTGCAGAGTTTCAATCAAAACTGCGGTCTGGATGGTCATATGCAGACAACCTGCGATACGGGCACCTTTTAAAGGCTGCGACGGGCCATACTCGGAACGCAACGCCATTAAACCCGGCATTTCTGCCTCGGCAAGGCCAATTTCTTTGCGACCCCACTCGGCCAACGATAAATCTTTTACTTTGTATTTGGTGTAAGTAGTTTCAACAGATGACGACATATCATTTAAGATTTTTGAATTGCAAAGTTAAGCAATAGAAATATCTTAATGAAATCAGGCAGTTGCTTCTGCTTTTACCGCCTCTTTATTTACAATACCGTTTTCAGGCTTAATACTCCTTGTGATAGCTCCATTTTCGGACTTTGCCTCTTTTGAACCATTGGCAGCCTCCGGTTTCATAACCTTGGCACCATTTTCAGATTTACCATTTTTATGAGCTGCACCGTTTTCGGATTTAGCATCTTTGGCAGCCACAACATTCTCAGGCTTCATACCCCTGATAGCCGTATTGTCATGCGTTGGCGACATTGAAAGCTTACCATTATGCGAACCTCCTGGTTCAACCTGCAGCACCTGTGTTTTTATATCACCGGTAATGCGGCCCGAGCCCTTTATCTCTAATAAATGGGTATTCACATGCCCCTGAACAACGCCGTAAATGATCAATTCCTTAGTGATAACGCTTCCCTTTATCACACCTTTTTCGCCTAGTATCAGTCCTTCGTCGATGGTTACATCGCCGATTATCTGTCCTTCTATCCGCACATTGGCAGGTGCTCTCAGATTTCCCTCAAAAACACAACCCTCGCTGATCAGGGTAGATATTACCTGCTGACTCAGATCTACTTTATTTTTTTTTCTAAAAAACATAACCGTAGTTTTATTTAGTTACTGCCGACTGAAACCTACCAATCAGCATTTCACTAAGGATTTAATTGTTTAACGTTAAAAACTTCACAGGGTTAATGGGTTTTCCACTTTTTCTTACTTCATAATGTAAATGGCTACCTGTTGAGCGCCCGGTTGAACCAACTTTGCCTATCACATCGCCGGTTCTTACTGATTGCCCTTCTCTCACATCGATATGTGATAAGTGCCCGTAAAGTGTCTGAAAATCATTTTTATGCTGAACAATGATGCAGTTACCATAACCACCTTTTCTGCCGGTAAAAACCACATTACCGTCAGCTGTTACGTGTACCGGGTCGCCCGTAGCGCCACGAAAATCAACACCGGGGTGTAATTCTGCACTTTCTCCATCGAACGGATCACTGCGGTAACCAAAAGCCGAGGTAATAGAGCTTAAACGGGGATAACCCATTGGTGTAAATGCCACGCTGTTAAGCAAACGGCTCATATATTCGTCATATAGTGAGTATTTTTCATTATCGCTCATAGTGTTGGAGGCAATGTTTTTGTCACCGCCAATTGAGTTGGTAGAAAAACCTTTCAATCCTCTTTTTCTCAAGTAATCGTTTATTTTTTCAAGTTTACTTTGTATAGATTGGATATAACCACTAGCCGAATGGGTTGATGCGGTAGCCGCATCAGTCAATGCTGTTGCGGTTGATACTTTGCCCCTTAGTTGGGCAATTTGGGTCAAAAGTTTCTGTTTTTCCTGTTCGCTTTCATTGTCTTTTGAGTTCAGATAGGCAACGGTTCCGACAAGTGCGATGATAACCAATACTACTGAAGCAATGTAATGTTTAATTCTTTTCAGGTGCTTGGTTTTTACCCGGATGGCCTGGGTTTGCTCCTGATTTTTGTTGACAATGATGATGGTGCTGAAGTTTGTAAGTTTCAGGTTCATATCTTAGTTAGGGGGTTAAATAGGGTATGAATATAAGACAATAGACGCACAAAAAACCAATTTATTTTGACTTCCGTGCGCAAAAAATAGTCTCCCTCACAACAAAAATCAGTATTAGCTCTTTATACGGGTTTAGTCAGCCAAATGTTATTATTGTGTGCAGAAATATTTTACTTTTAAATCATTTAGTACTTTTGCCAAAATTAATTTTTAAAAGCGATGATGTATCCGGAATATCTGGTTGCCCCGATGAGGGAGGAACTGACAAGAGTAGGTTTTGAGGAATTAAAAGATGCTGCTGCTGTAAAAAATGCTATTGAGAGTGAAGGCACTGTGTTTGTGATGGTAAATTCGGTTTGCGGTTGTGCTGCTGCCAATGCACGCCCGGCTGCAAGAATAGCATCACAAAATGCAAAACACCCTGATAAACTGGTAACCGTTTTTGCCGGGATGGAGAAAGATGCTGTTGATACCGCACGTAACTATATGTTGCCTTACCCACCGTCTTCGCCTGCAATGGCCTTGTTTAAAAATGGCAAGCTGGTTCACATGATCGAGCGTCACCAAATTGAAGGCCGTCCGGCACAAATGATCGCCGACAACCTGATTGGCGCGTTTGAACAATATTGCTAATCTGACGACAGGATATAATTGTGCTTCAGGAATAAGAAAGCTGGGAAATTTCCAATTTTCTTATTCCCGAAAGTGCATTAGCGGGAGTATCATAATTCAAGCAGGGGTATTTGTTTAAATTATTTAGGATTAAAAATCACTCTTCCCGCAATCTGCCCATTTTGATAGACCCATCCAAATATAGGAGGGTCGAAATGATAAGGATTACTACCAACTGCTTCATACCATAAAAATAACGAATGGAATCCTCGTCTTAATAATATTTTATCAACATTCCCATGTTAATTGTTAACTATTATTGGTTGATAATGAGCCAGCTAAGGCATTTTCCTATAAATTAATTAGCCTAACTTTTGTTTGATAAATAAACCTTTAAGCAAGACTTAAATCAAGCGGCTGATGGGATAAAGTGATCCTAGTGTTTTCACGGTATTTGCCGCGTATTAACACGGGTGTGCTACACAGCTCACGTAAAACAATCGATACAAAAGCTTATTCTATCCCATATAGTATTAATTATTCACCACTTGAGAAAAGCGACAAAAAAGTGTTCTCTTATTTAAACCAAAAAGTGGCACTTTAAATTACACTACGATGCGTTCAAAGAGGCATATAAGAAGAATTTATTGGGCAAAGTTTTTAATGTAGATAATTGCATTGGCGACAAGGAGTTAATAGATAAAGCCAAAAACATTGCCGGGGAGCTGAGAAAGCATATTACCATCCATTAAATTACTTCCTTCACCTTATAATTTTTGCCGTTCAGGCTAAATTCATCACCTATTGTGCGGCCCAGCAACTTACTCCCTATCGGCGATGCTGGTGATACCGCAAAATAGCCTTCCCCATTTAAGGTAAGAGCACCAGCACTGATAGCTAAATAAAATTTCCCGTTATCGGTTATCACCAGGCTACCCGGCGTTGCAGAGGAAGAAACCGAGTCAACATTAATCTGATTTAGGGCTATCAGCAACTTATTTGCTTCGTTTAACTGAGCCTGGTTCCGGTCGGTCTCCTGCTGCATCATTTCCCGCCCGGTTTCATACTTGTCGCCAGCGCTGCTCTTTGTTTCTTCATTAGCTGACTGCTGCGCATCATCAATTGCCTGTTTCGCAGTTTCAATACGCATCTTTGCATAATTGACGCAAAGCGTATACAAGTCCTTTTTTAGGTTGGTCATAATTGGTGGTAAACGTAAATAATTAAACAGAAATTACATGGCTATATCTTTACCCTGGCGGGGATCCTCGGGTAATATCTCCATCTCGGGGCAATGAATGTAATCGGCATACCATTGTATAGCTTCCACAATATCTACTGCATCATCAGAAGCGATACCTATTGTTTCAAAGGCATATAGCCCATCATTGCATTGTCCGTATAACTGTATTTCGCCTGCATCATGATGAAATTCCTCTTTACCAAGGCAAAACACCCTGACTTTTAAATCAGTATCTCTTGAATGGATCACGTCCCGGCAGGAATTGCTGGGATCAGTAGCCAATAAATATACATTCTGAGCCATGTTTAGGTAAACAGTTTTGTGAGGATTTGGTTTTTCACTAAGTAATTAAAGCAATAGCATAATATTTATTACATAAGCAAAAATATATAGAACACGCTCAAAAAAACGAATCAGCATTTAAATAAAAACAGCCCCGGCAGTTTGTTTTAGGCCGTCGGGGCTGCATATGATGCTTGTAAATTATTATACCCAAAATAATTATGTATGATTTCGGGATAACTATTATTAGAAAATATTTTTAATATGATTCGCCTCTGTAGTGCGATACCGGGTCGACCCGTTTTAAAACAATATTGCTAACCGGCTTAACAATAAGGGGTATCTTTTCTACGCGCGTTTCGCTGGTATCTAAACCAAAGGCTTTTGCCTCGCTTTGAGCCAGTTTTTTTATTGCAAAATAACTGTTCAGGATAAATCCTTCAGCAACGCTAAACTCATTATTATAAGAAAGGAATTTCTCGATGATCACAAACTGGAAGTCGGCAGCCATATGGAATTTTTTCAACGACTCATAGCGGCTAAGAATGTCCAGCTCATTGCGCGATACCATATCCTCAACTACCTTCCTGAACAATACATTCACACGCGGCTGTATCCTAAACCCTAAACGAAATTCCACTCTAATCACTTTACCCTCTTCAATTTCCTCTACACTATACTCCATAGTATACGGGTCATCCATACGCTCGATATGCAGGAACCAGTAAATATCCGCACGCTTCGGCTTGCGGCTAAAGATCGAATACATTACTTTTTGCTCTATCTGTTTGCTGTTGTTTGCCTTAGTCAGGTAGATCAGATGCGTTGCATATTTTGACACTCCTTCGTCCCCGCTCAATGCTTTCAGCAATGGAATCTGATCCTTCAAATCGATAAAGTGCAGGAAGCGGTTATTTATTTTACGTGCTCTGTACCATACATACATAGTAAATATCAAACCAAACTCAAATACCAGGAAGAATAACCTCTTGAGGATTTTAACCGAGTTTGCCAGGAAGAAAGAGAACTCTACGGTAACGAATACACAAAGTATGATAGTCACTATCCAGATAGGCCAGTGTCTTTTAAAACGCATATAATAATACATCAGGATAGTGGTCATCAGCATGGCGATGGTGATAGAAAAACCATAAGCTGCAGTCATAGCCGAGGATGTCTGGAAGTATAAAATCACCGCCACACAACCAAAACACAAAACCCAGTTAATAGCAGGAATGTAAATTTGTCCGCGAATATTCGATGGGTATTTAACCGTAATACGCGGCCAGAAATTCATGCTTATTGCTTCACTTATCAAGGTAAAAGAGCCGCTTATCAATGCCTGGCTGGCGATGATGGTGGCAAAGGTTGCTATGATTACACTCGGTATTAAAAATGTATGCGGCACAATAGCATAGAATGGGTTGACCAATGCAAAGTTCGGACGTATTGTCTGTGAAAGCACCCATGCA
Source organism: Mucilaginibacter tolerans (assembly GCF_030519375.1). GTDB lineage: Bacteria > Bacteroidota > Bacteroidia > Sphingobacteriales > Sphingobacteriaceae > Mucilaginibacter. Next base: position 107,236 of record NZ_JAUMKB010000003.1, read on the forward strand.
CCCTGGCCAAAATAATTTAGCAGCAGGCTGATTTTCACAAATATCCATGCCATCTGGATATTTTTGCGCCCGCAGTGACCTAAATCTGAGTACAGTGCTTCGGCACCTGTTGTACATAAAAAAACAGCGCCCAAAAGCCAGAAACCGTTCGGGTGGGTAATCAACATCCGGATGCCGTAGTACGGGCTTAACGCTTGCAGTATACCCAGGTTATGCGATATCTGTATACCGCCAAGTGTCCCGATCATCAAAAACCAAATAAGCATAACAGGGCCAAACGCTGCACCTACCACCTTTGTACCAAACTGCTGAAAAAAGAACAACAGGAGTATAATACCAATAACAATACCTATAATTAGCCAGCTGCCGGGCACCATGATATTGGCCAATTTTGGAACCTGACCTAGACCTTCAATAGCTGATGCCACAGAGATGGGCGGTGTAATAATACCATCAGCAAGCAAAGTACCGGCACCAATTATAGCGGGTATAGCCAGCCATTTTCCATAGCGGCGCACTAAAGCGTAGAGCGAAAATATGCCGCCTTCACCGTGGTTATCTGCCTGCAGGGTGATTACAATATATTTGAAAGTAGTTTGGAGCGTAAGCGTCCAAAAAACGCATGAAAGACACCCAAAAACAAAATCCTTCGATGACGTGCCGCCTTCCTGCAACAGTGTCTGAAATGTGTAAAGGGGGGACGTTCCAATATCTCCGAAGATGATTCCGAGGGTGATTAGCAGCCCTGCTGCCGAAACTTTTTTAAGATGGGGATTCATATAAAACTAATGGGGCATTAAAAGCGCGCAAATGTATTTAATATACTTATTACAAGCAAGTTAATTATTGCGATTTTCTAAAATAGTCGTATAAATCTCCGGATTTATGTCAAAAAAACAGCCGATAAATTATTAATTAAATAATTACAATGGCATGATAAAGGCTAAAAATATCAATTGCAAAAAAGCAACGCGAGGATATTGAAATTTTGATAAATCTTTGTAATTCAAAAAAACCAAGGATTCCGCTTATTTTTTTAATGCAGCTTCGCCAAAGCGGATCAGATCAGGCGCTTTGATATAGCCTACTGTACCCAAAACAGCGTCGCCTTTTGAATTAAAAATGATGAGTGTCGGATATGCCTGCATACCCCACTGTGAAGCAAGCTTCGGGCCTACACCTTTTTCCATATCAATAGCAATATTGATGAAATTCTTATTATAGAACTCAGCTGCTTTTTTGTTTTTAAAAGTAGTGGCTTTAAGCATCTTACACGGGCCACACCAGGTAGCATAAGCATCTACAAATATGTATTTATGTTGCGCCGCAGCTTGTTTCAGAGCTTCCTGCCAATTGTCTTCAATAAAAACAATCTGTGAGCTATCTATATTTTGATCTTGCGCCTTTGCAACAGTGTGAGAAATCATCATTAACAAAAAGGCAGTAATTCCCAGGAGTAGTTTTCTATACTTCATCTTCCATTAAGTGCATAAAAATAGCACATATACTTTTACGTGTATATGTGCTATTTGTTCTTTAAATATTATCGATGCTGTTCATCTGGCCGTCGTTCGCGTTGTGGGGGCTGCTGGCGTTGCTGTTGTTGGCGTTGTTGTTCAGCCTGTTGCTGACGCTGTTGCTGCATTTGCTGTTGGCGTTGTTGAGCTTGCTGAGCCTGCTGCTGTTGGCGTTGCTGCTGCATTTGTTGCTGGCGCTGCTGAGCTTGTTGCGCCTGTTGCTGTTGACGCTGTTGTTGCATCTGCTGCTGGCGTTGTTGAGCTTGCTGCTGTGCCTGCTGTTGCATTTGCTGCTGACGTTGCTGAGCCTGCTGCTGCGCCTGTTGTTGACGCTGTTGATCAACTTGCTGTTGACGCTGTTGAGCTTGTTGCTGCACGCGTTGCTGATCTGCTTGCTGCTGTTGCTGACGTTGTTGGTCAGCCTGTTGCTGCCTTTGTTGTTGCTGGCGCTGTTGATCAGCCTGCTGTTGACGCTGTTGCTGCACCCGCTGTTGATCAGCCTGTTGCTGTCTTTGCTGTTGCTGGCGCTGTTGATCAGCCTGCTGTTGACGCTGTTGCTGTACTCGCTGTTGGTCAGTCTGTTGCTGCCTTTGTTGTTGCTGGCGCTGTTGATCGGCTTGTTGCTGGCGCTGTTGCGGCGCTTGCTGCTGGTCAGCCTGTTGCTGCTGGCCAGTCGGTTGTTGTCTTTGTTGCTGCCGGCGCTGCTGATCAACTGGTTGTTGACGTTGTTGCTGCGCGCGTTGCTGCTCTGCTTGTTGCTGTTGGCCGCGATTCACATTGGGTTGATTAGGCCTGTAAGCTTCGGGGCGGCTATTAGGTTGCGCCTGGCTGGGCTGAGCACCGTTCGGGCGATTTGGCTCGGGGCGATTAGCTGGCTGATTAGGAGCCGGCCTGTTGCTGTTTACACGCACCACCTTATTATCGGGTGTATTACTGCGGGCTACGGTAGCGAGGCGCGCAGCAGCAACATGATTAAAGCCCCCGCCATTAGCAATTCGCTCATTAGGATGCTGATTCCTGTAAGCATTGGCATCCACTACCCGTGCAGGGCGTGCATCCTGGGTTCTTTGTACAGCAGGGCGATAGATATTTACCGTATTACGCGACACACTTGCAACACCCGGCCTGCTGGCATTATTAATATTGTATACCCTCACATTATTATTGCGGGTAACTTGCCTGATCTCCTGCACACGCGGACCACTTATATAGGTGACATTATTTTTAACATAAGTATTATTAATTACTGTAGTGTTATGAATAATTGTTACCGAACGTTCACGTGGCACATAATAGTTATATATGGCCGGGCTGGTGATGTAAGCCTGTGGCGCGCATGTCCAGTAATAATCCGGCGCGTCATAACCACCGCCGATAGATATGCTGATACTAATACCTGGCCTTAAAGGCGCCCATCCATAATAGCCACCTCCATGACGCCAGCACACCCATGCTGGTGCCCATTCGTGGCCCGGTATCCATTCCCAACCATAATAATCATCATAACGCCAGCGGCCATAGTGGAATGGCGCCCAGCCCCATTCGTAATCGGATACCCAGGTATTGCCATAATCGGTTATTACCCAGTGCCCGCGTGTTGCATACGGCCTAAAGTCGCCGCCTACGTCCGGCACCCAAACTTCGCCATATTCCGGGTCACTCACCCATGTACCGTAAGGCTGCAGTTCGTCGTAGAATTCCTGATCAGAAATATAGCCCCCCTGGGCCATACTTTTGCCGGGGACTACCAGTGATAACAGCATCACCAGTAAACCAACTCCCCATAATTTATTTAAACTTTTCATTAGATAGTAACTTTTTAAACTCGCGAAGCTATCTTATTCCAATACCGATAGCTTCATATTTCATATTATTATATCCTTTTTGATTTGATAAACTATAAAACGTTTAACCATATAATTGTTTTAACAAAATATATGCCCTTCCGTTACATTGGTGTGACCATTATTTTTTCACAAGAGCTTGATGTGGAGCATTAATTAATATTTTTGTGCCTCTCAATACATCATTACTATGAACACAGTCCATATTCCACGACTAGACCTGAATACCTATATTAACGGTACCCCTGAACAAAAGAAGCGCTTCTCAGATGATATCGGCAAAGCTTTTAATGATACCGGATTTGTTACTATCACCAATCATGGCTTAAGTAAAGAGCTGATAGACAAGCTATACCAGCAAGTGACAGATCTATTTAAACTACCTGAAGACATTAAATTAAAATACGAAAAGCCTGAACTGGCTGGTCAACGTGGATATACCAGCAAAGGCAAAGAAACCGCTAAAGGTTTTAAAGTGCCCGATCTGAAAGAGTTTTGGCAGATCGGTCAGACTGTAACTGATCATGATCCGGTTAAAAATGAATATCCTGAGAACCTGACCGTAGCCGAACTCCCTGAATTTAACTCCACTACCCGCGAGGTGTATCAAAAACTGGAGGGTGCGGGTAAACATTTGTTGCGTGCTATTGCAGTTTATTTGGATCTGCCCGAAAATTATTTTGACGATAAAGTGCATAATGGCAATTCAATCCTGCGCACGCTGCACTACTTCCCTATCGAAGACCCGGATGCATTGCCGCCTGATGCGGTGAGGGCCGGGGCTCATGAAGACATCAACCTGATCACTTTATTGATTGGCGCCAGTGCCGATGGCCTTGAACTGCTTACCCGTGAAAATGAATGGTTCCCGGTTAAAGCACATGGCGAAGATGTAGTGGTAAATGTGGGCGATATGCTGCAGCGCCTAACCAACAACAAACTGAGATCTACCACACATCGCGTAGTAAATCCACCGCCCGAGCAGATGAAGAATTCGCGTTACTCCGTTCCTTTCTTCCTTCACCCAAAATCAGATATGGACCTTACCTGTTTGGAATCGTGCATCGATACAGCGCATCCAAAGTTGTACAACGATATGACTGCGGGGGAGTATTTGGATGAAAGATTAAGAGAGATTGGGTTGAAAAAATAAGTTGACAGTTTGCGGCGGGCAGTTGGCAGATAAAATATTATGCCAGCTGCGAGCTGACTACTTCTTCATTTCCTCATTGATAGCTCTCAGGAACTCATCAGCATGACGTGAGCCGATAATATATACCAGACCACCCCGATCGGTAAGGTGTATAGCCTCGCTTCCGGAGGTATAAAAACGGATGGTACCTTTTTGGTGCAGGTTGTAAACCGGGTTATTCAGAAAATAACGGCTGTATTTACCTTTTTCTACTTTAACAATACTGTTCAGGTCGATCTTTACCAGGCGGGTAGTCCATAAACCGTCTATCAATATACTTTGATTATATACCCGTGTGCGGAAATGCAGCAAAAAACCCATGATGATGGATATGATAATGATACCAAATCCCACCACCGCCAAAACCTCTGATTTATTCTGCTCATCCGAGAAAAAGTCGAAGGTATATGCTGCAAAACAGAATATAGCCAGCACCAGGCGGATGGTAACAGGTATCCACTCGCGGCCGAGGTATTGCTTCTCAACAAAAACTGGTTTTTCTGCTGTCATAATTTAAACAGTCCGAAGATAGTAACTTTTTTAGTTTTCGCTGTCACTTTATACCTCTCATCAGGCCGGTAGCCCCCTACCCAGATAATTTCTTCATTGCCATTCACCAAAAGCGGAATCTGCGATTTCTCATGCAACGGCACTTTCTGATGTACAAAAAAATCACTTAATTTCTGCCTTGTTTTCATGCCAAGCGGGTGAAAATGATCGCCTTCGCGCCAATAACGAACGGTTAAGGGGTAGATCAGCAAATCTGTATCGATTGATACAGACATGGGATTATCTTTAATGATTAGCGGCGAATCATCATGCAGGATATTCAACCGGTAATTGTTGAATTTTACTTCATGCTGATCTTTATTTATTGAAACAGATTGATTTGATAGGGCCTGTCTTTTCGCCAGGATCAGCTTATCACGGTCGAGCAACAGCATAAAAGCGGGTGATCCAAACACCCTCCCTGAATGTTTATCCAGCGAAGAAATTATATCCTCAACCGTACTTTCGTTGAAGCCATATCCTTGTAGCAAACCATAAAACAGCAGAAACTGCGGATGGAGCTTTTTCACCTCATCTATACTAATATGAATATCTCCGCCATGAAAAATGAATATGGATTTTTTCAGTTCGCCCAACCTTTGCTCTAATAGGACTTCGAGACCGCGGAAATGTTTCAGGTTATGCTCAAAGGTATCTTCCAACGCCGGGTTAAGCTCTTTTAGTTTGGGGATCACCTCTAACCTTATTTTATTGCGGGCATATTTAGCCGAACTGTTGGAGCTATCCTCTACATACTGCAAATTCTCAGCCTTTACAATATCCTGTATATCATCACGTTTTAGGAACATTAAAGGACGCACTATCGACCCATTTTTAGGTAATATCCCGTGCAGACCGGCAATGCCTGTCCCCCGTGTAAGGTTTAGCAATATAGTTTCGATGGTATCATTCTGATGATGCGCCAGGGCAATTACGTCGTAACCCGATTGTTGCGACACCTCTGCAAACCATTGATATCGCAGTTCACGGGCAGCCATTTGTATCGAGATTTTTTTTTCGGCGGCATATTTTTTGGTATCAAAGTTTATGGTATAAAATGGTACGCCAAGTTTGCCCGCAATATCCTTTACAAACTGCTGATCGGACAAAGCTTCATCGCCCCTGAGCTGGAAATTGCAGTGGGCTATGCCGAAATTATAACCTACTGCTTTTAGAAGATGAACCATAACAACCGAGTCCATACCACCACTGACAGCCGCCAAAATGTTGCTGTCGCGATTAAACAAAGCATTTTTTTCAATAAAATCAATGAAATTTTTAACCGGCAGCATCACCAAAATTATTAATTTAATAACCCCATCCAAAAAACTAATTTTGCGCCCGTGAGGAAATACTTGTTCACCTTAATATTACTAACGTTGGTAACTGCGGTGATGGCCCAGAAAAAGTCGGTCATCAACCTCATCAAATCCAAGAGCGTGCAAGGCGGTAACGGTAAGGGTGCCCCGTTGAAGGTGTATGGCGGCACCTTTCAGCAGGACAATTCTACGTTGACTTCAGACAGCGCCTATTTTCATCAGGCTGAAAATACTTTTGACGCCTTCGGGCATGTGATAATCAGCCAGGGTGATACGCTGAATATTTATTCGGACAAGCTAAACTATAATGGTAACACCAAGATCGCCATCCTTACAGATAATGTGCGTATGGTGGACAAGGATGCTACCCTGACCACTAATTATCTAACCTACAATACAGCAACCAAATTCGGCACCTATACCGGCGGTGGCAAGCTGGTGAACAAGGATAATACCCTGACTAGCAAGAACGGCTATTATTTCGCCAATTCAAGAGATTCGTATTTCAGGTATGATGTGATATTGCTAAGCCCTGACGCGCTCACTAAGACGGACACACTACGATACAACACGGGATCGAAGATTGCTTATTTCTATGGCCCCACCCACATTTACGGCAAGAAAAAAGACAGCGATAAGACCAAAGCCAGCCCAAAAGATAATGACACACTTTATACTGAAAATGGTTATTACAATACTGTAACAGAGCAGGCATTTTTCGGTAAGAAAAATCTATATAGTCAGGGCGCTAAAACACTGAAAGGAGATAGCATGTTCTACGACCGCAAAAAAGGCTACGGTCGTGTGGTAAAAAACATCACTTTTAATGACAATGAGCAAAAGATGACTCTGAAGGGCGATCTGGGTACCTATTATAAATCAGACGAACGGACGGTAGTTACCGAAAATGCGTACGGTATCATTGTTACGGAGGAAAAAGACACCTCGAAGAGGGATTCTGTTCCACCAAAGGCGACTGTTAAAACAGATAAAAAGGCGAAAGCTGATACGGCGAAAAATAAGCCTCAGCCGGAGAAAACGGTTATAACTCCTGATAAATCAAAGCAGGTTATCAAGCCGGGCACCAAAACAGGTGTGCCTGCAAATACAATGCCTTTAAAGGAAATCCCCAAAGGTAAACCTGATAGCATTTCCAATAAGAAAGGGAAAAAGCCAGACCTGAAAAGTAAGCTTCCGGATAGCCTTCTTTCGAAAAAAGACACGGCGAGGATCAAGCATGATTCTGTTTATATGAGGGCTGATACCATTGAAACACGGATAATTACTTACAAGGATTATAAGGATATGCAGGAAAAGATCAGGCTATCGCATATCATTGATACTACCAAAAAGGCCCCATCAATTGTTTATACCAAGCCGGTAAAATACATCGAACTATCGCCGCCAATATTTCATCCTGACACTGCTGCATTACACCGTAATTTGTTGGACCAGCTCAAACCCGGCGTGTTGGCAGGAATAAAAGGAAGAGACTCTACCAAAGTTGAGTTTCTGACTAAAGGAGGCAAAAAGGAGAAGAAAAACAAAAATAATCCAACAACCAGGCCTGGTGCTCAGCCGCCTGCACCTGTTATGCCCGGAAGCCTGGACAAGAATGCACCACAACCACTACCCCAAAAGAAGCTTACCAAACAGGATAGTTTAAAACAAGCGAAAAAGGACAGCCTTGAGAAAATAAAAAAAGGAGCCGATTCGGTGTATGTTACGCGGAAAATTAATTTAAGCGACACCACCCGGATAAGGATACTCAGCGCGTTCCACCATGTTAAGTTGTTTAAGTCCGATCTGCAGGGGAAGTCCGATTCGGCATTTTACAGTACCAGCGACTCGGTGATACGTTTATATGTAAAGCCAATCATCTGGACACAAGGTTCCCAACTCTCGGGAGATACGGTCAACCTGCAGCTTAAAAATAAGAAGTTTGATAATGTTGAACTATTCCCGAATGCTTTTGTCGTCAATATCGAGAAGACTGATTCGACGCATTTTAATCAGTCAGCGGGGAAAAAGATGCGTGGATTCTTTAACAATAGCAAACTTGAGCGATTGTTTATTGACGGCAACGCCGAAACCATTTATTTCTCGCGCGACAGCGGAAAAGTGAGCGGTATGCAGCGATCGTTGAGCAGCCGTATCCGCATCAATTTCAAGGATAGCAAACTGACGGATATTACCTTCCTGGCCAAACCGGAGCATCGTTATGGGCCATTAGAAAAGTTTACCGAAGATGATAAGATACTAAAAGGTTTTTTGTGGAAACCCAAAGAGCGTCCGGCATCCAAAGAAGAGATCATAGCAAAGAAGAAAATAGAGCCCGCGAAAAAGCTTGCCGACAAGACCAAAGCTCCAGCTAATGGTAAACCACCTTTAAATAAACCACCAGGTGGCAAAGCTGCTAAAGATACAAGCGCCAATAAACAACCGTTGGATAAGCTACCGGAAATAAATGCGGGGAAAGATACCAGTGCTGTGAAGTTGCAGAAGGACACCAGTGCTGTGAAGCTAAAAACTGATACTGCGCTGAAATCGCCTGCAAAGAAAGAACCGGAAGTAAAGAAGGATAGCACCATTAGTAAGCCAAAAGGCCAGTAGTCTATTTGATATTTTTCAAAAACGAGATCAGTTTTTCCAGGGCACGTGCCCTGTGACTGATCTTGTTTTTTTCATCCATGCTCATTTCAGCAAAGGTAATGTCATATCCATCAGGCTGAAAGATTGGATCATAACCAAAACCTCCTATACCGGAAATTTTATGACGGATAGTACCCTCAACAACGCCTTTAAAAACATGTTCTTTGCCTTCCCACATCAACGAAATCACGGTGACAAACCTTGCCTTCCTGTTTTCAACTCCTTCCAGCCTGGTCAATACCTTTTTGATATTGGCTGCATGGTTACCATGTTCGCCGGCATAGCGTGCTGAGTAAACACCAGGCTCGCCATTCAAAGCATCTACCACCAAGCCGCTGTCATCACCAAAACAATTCAAATGGTATTTATCATATATGTATTTGCTCTTTATGGCAGCGTTCTCTTCAAAGGTTGATCCGGGTTCTTCAATATCCTCCATACAACCGATATCATTCAACGTCAATAGTTCAAAATGATCACCGATCTTATGGGATACTTCTTCCAGCTTGTGGCGGTTATTAGTGGCGAAAACTAGCTTTAAAGGCATAAATTATAAACTTTTCACCTGCTCCCAGAAGGCTTTTTTATTGTCCACGTTGCTCATCATCGTATCAAAGGCGAAGGTATATAGCAGGTTGATGCCATCGCGTTTTTCAACCTGGTTAAATTTAGGTTGATCGATTCCTGAGGGAATAGCCTGTTCACCAAGGATCAGTATAGTTTGCGGTTTAAAATGAGAGAGCAGTTCTGAGTATTCAGAATTGTTTTTGGCTGCGTTCAATATTGCAACGTCTTCGCGGCCGTGATTCTTACGGCCAAGCACACTTTCAAGTGCTGCAAGATGATCATCAGCAATAAAATCGTTATTAGGGTAATTGGTTAATACCAGGAAATGCTTTTTATTGGCCCCGAGATAATTAAAAATGGGCTTTAGCGTTATTGTTTCAGGTTGAGGCTGAGAGGCCGGAGTCTGCTGATTATCAGGTTTAGCATAGTTTAACTTATCTTCATTAAGCAGGTAAATTTCATCCTGAAGTATAAAACGTAGTGCCTGACTGTCTTCAACTTTCACTTTTAACAATTTTTAACCAAAAATAGATAATTGTTTGAGCGTTTATAAGCATATTCGCACAAATTATTAATAAACAGATTATTGTTAGATTTGCACCTTTGCATATTTCGCAGACAGATAAAATATAAATGAGAAAGTTCGGGACAGCCATTTTACTTACTATTTTAACAATTTCTATTTCCTTGGCGCAAACACCAGCCGATACTTCCAAAAAGGCAACTGCTGCCAAACCAGAAGCACCTGCAGGGCCAAGAAAAGTGCTGGACAAAATAGCTGCCGTTGTGGGCAGCAGCATTATTTTGCAATCGGATATAGAACTGCAATATGCCAACTACCTGGCCAGCGGTAACCCGCCCGACCCATCAATCAAATGTGTTATCCTGCGTAACCAGATGACACAGAAGTTACTTGCGCAACAAGCTGTTATCGATAGCGTTACTGTGAAAGATGACGAGGTTGATAACGAGCTCGACCGCCGTATGCGCGGCATGGTTGCCCGTGCAGGTGGCCAGGAAAGACTGGAGCAGTTCCTGGGCCGTTCAACCATACAATACAAAGATGAACTGCGTCCGGACATTAAAGAGAACATGATCGCGAGCAAGATGCGTAATAAAATTACCGATAAGATCAGTGTTACTCCGTACGACGTTGAAAAATATTTCAACTCCATACCAAAAGACAGTTTGCCAACTTACAATAAAGAGGTTGAGGTAGGAGTGATACAACTTAACCCGAAGCTAACGAAAGAGGAAAAAGAAGCTTATAAACAAAAGACACAAGAGCTTTTAGACCGCGTAAAAAAGGGTGAAGATTTTGGCGTACTTGCCCGATTGTATTCACAAGATACAGGTTCGGCACCTGATGGCGGCGACCTGGGTTTTGCTGACCGGACTACTTTCGTGAAGGAGTTTGCCGGATGGGCATTTAAGCTGAAAGCCGGGGAGATTTCCCCTGTATTTGAAACTGACTATGGATTCCATTTTTTACAGGTAATTGAACGTCGTGGTGAGCAGGTGCATGTACGACATATTCTGATCATGCCCACGGTTACTCAGGCCGCTGTTGACCGTGCAAAATTGAAAGCTGATAGCGTTTATAACGACCTGTTGAAAAATAAAAATATCACTTTCGCAGCAGCTGCGTCCTTTTATTCAGACGATAAAGACACCAAATACAATGGTGGGATGATGTTGAATGCTGAAAATGTGGAGACCCGTACCACTTATATTCCTACTGACAAAATTGATCCGCAGATTGCATTGACTGTAGACACCATGAAAGTGGGTAGTATATCCAAACCACAACTTTTTACAGACCAAACCGGTAAAAAGAGCTATAAGATACTTTACCTGAAATCTGTCACAGATGCGCATAAGGCTAATCTGAAACAGGATTTCCCCAAAATAAAAGAAGTAGCTTTATCAGATAAGATCAACAGAACTGTGAGCCAGTGGTTTGAAAAAAGAAGGAAAGAAAACTTCATCAAGATCGATCCGGAATACCAGGGTTGCCCGGTACTTAAAGGATGGGCAAACACCCCGCTGGCAGCACAAATAAAACAATAATACGATATGCAGCACCGCACCGACGTTGAAGCAGCAGATGCTTTGAGGGATACTTACAAGCATATTCTTTCCGAAATACGTAAAGTGATCGTCGGGCAGGATGAAGTAGTAAAGTCGGTGCTAATCTCGATCTTCAGCAACGGGCATTGCTTGCTTGTTGGTGTACCGGGACTGGCAAAAACCTTATTGGTGCAGACCGTGGCCCAGGTACTTGATCTTGACTTTAACCGTATTCAGTTTACTCCCGACCTGATGCCTTCTGATATCATCGGATCGGAAATATTAGGTGAAGACCGCAACTTTAAATTTATTGCCGGCCCGGTTTTCTCAAACATCGTCCTTGCCGATGAGATAAACCGTACGCCGCCTAAAACACAAGCTGCATTACTTGAAGCTATGCAGGAGAAAGCGGTTACTGTCGCCGGGGCAACACATAAACTTTCGCAGCCGTTCTTTGTACTGGCGACCCAAAACCCTATCGAACAGGAGGGCACCTATCCATTGCCGGAAGCACAGCTGGACCGCTTCATGTTTAATGTATCGCTGGATTACCCGACATTAGAACAGGAGCTGCTGATCGTTAAAAACACGACTAGTTCGGTCACGCCTGACGTAAAAAAGGTATTGAACGCCGAGCAGATCATCTATTTCCAGCATCTGGTGAGAAATATACCGGTAACAGACAATGTGCTGGAATACGCCGTGAAACTGGTTACAAAAACACGCCCTACAAGCGACCTTGCTTCACCCGAAGTGAAAAGGCTACTTAACTGGGGTGCAGGTCCGCGCGCATCCCAATTCCTGATATTGGGCGCTAAGTGTCACGCAGTTTTACAGGGCAAATACTCTCCTGATATCGAAGATGTGAAAGCTGTCGCCAAGCCTGTTTTAAGACACCGCATTATCCGCAGCTACCATGCAGAAGCAGAGGGTTTAACAGCTGATGATATTATTGAAAGATTGCTGTGATCGGTGACCAGTGCCTGGTTAACCAGTTATCAGTTTTTAACCTGATAACCAATCACCGGTTAATTGATTAACCAATAACAACCCTACTGCTCCACTGCCGAGAATATCTCCAATATCACATCCCATTTGTGATCCTTGTCGATCTCCCACACACGAACATAGTTGTAATTGCTAACAATCTCGCCTTTTTTGATGCGGGCACGTCCATAGCTATACGCCAGGTCGTTACTGGTTGCGCGTCCTACGTTAATGGTTTCTGCGGTAATACTGATAGCCTCATTATCCAGGAACTTCATGACCTTGTCCTGACCCGTGATAGGTTCAAAGCCGGGAAAGTAAAACCGGGCCTCGGGGCTCAAAAATTCTTTATAAGTGGCTAGTGCAGAAAGTGTCAAGGCATGGTTAAATACCTTATCGGTACCTATTATCACACTTCTGCCATTAAACGGATCTTTGCTCGGTGCAGTACGTTTAGCAGTGTCCGGTTCTTTAAAATCTGTTAGCTCCTGGGTTTCGCTTTCGGGGTGCTGTATACCGAGGTCGACCAGCAGCTTCATTTTATTATCAACATCAGTGCGCCAGATCGATACGTAATCGCCATACACCTTATCATCTTCTGTCTTTCCATTTTGATAGACATAAGGGCCAGCGGTGAAAGCCAAATCGCCATTAGCTGAAATCCGTGCAAATTTGGGCTCCCAGGTTAATGTACCCGGCTGCTTGTCGATGGAGTTATAAAACTCGGTTATTTTAATTACCTCAGGTTTAAATACAATGCCTTCAGGATCGGCTACGGATAAAAACGCCTCCTTTATGCCTTTACGCTCAACAAGTTTTTTAAAGGAATGCTCGGCATCTATCACAGTGCCTACCTGCGCAGGTTTTTGTTGTGCAAAAATTAATAAGGGGGTAATAAATAATAGGGCAACTAAAATAAATCGTTTCATTGGCTAAAAAAGATTTGGCAATTTACTAATAAAAGTCAAACTGCTGTATCGGTGTATTAACCCGCGTTTGGGGCATAAGTTTTTTATTATCGAAATTATAAACGGTTTCGACCGGTTAAAATTACAATAGTTTAATATTTATAATCATTATTTATAGGCATTACATTTTGCTCCATGTAGTACCTTCTTTGCCATCTTTCAACTGGAAACCAATTTGCTGCAACCCATCTCTTATCCTGTCAGATGTGGCATAGTCCTTATTCATTTTTGCCCCGTTACGCAACCCCACTATCATATCCAATACTTTTGGCAGATCATCGTTTGCTGCTTGTTCATTTTTTAATCCCAAAACATCGATGATAAAATCATTCATCAGGTTCTTTAACATTTCCAGGTTTTTTGCGTCGATCTTCAACTTGTTATCATAAACCGAATTGATGATACGTGACGCTTCGAACAGTTCAGCTATCAAAACCGGGCTGTTGAAATCATCATTCATTGCGTCATAGCAACGTTGTTGCAATAGCGCTATTTCTACTTCTGTGGTACTTGACGCATTCAGGTTATCGAGTAGTGTAAATGAATTCATCAGGCGTTTAAAGCCTTTTTCTGACGCCTCCATCGCTTCATTGCTAAAATCAAGCGTGCTGCGGTAGTGTGCCTGCAGCATAAAGAACCGTACCGTCATTGGGCTGTAGCCTTTATTCAGCAGAGTGTGATTGCCTTCAAAAAGTTCCTGAGGCAAAAAACTATTGCCTAATGACTTTGACATCTTCTGGCCGTTCACCGTCAACATATTGGTATGCACCCAATAATTGGCCGGCATTTTATCACAGGCCGCCATATTTTGAGCGATCTCGTTGGTATGGTGGGTTGGCATCAGATCGATACCGCCGCCATGTATATCAAACTGGTGGCCCAGATATTTGGCGCTCATTGCCGAGCATTCCAAATGCCATGCCGGAAAACCAATGCTCCATGGAGAGGGCCACTTCATCAGATGTTCCGGCTTAGCTTTTATCCATAAAGCGAAATCCAATGCCCCGCGTTTCTCATCCTGTCCACCCAGGTCGCGGGTATTATTGATCATATCTTCCAGGTTTCGCCTGTTCAATATGCTGTAATTATGATTCTGATTATATTTTTCTACGTCAAAATAAATGGAGCCGTCTACTTCATAAGCATAACCATGCTCAAGGATAACTTTTACGAGTTCAATCTGCTCAATAATATGTCCCGTGGCTGTAGGCTCAATGCTTGGCGGCAACACATTAAATACCTGCATAATATCATGGAAGCCAACCGTATACTTTTGCACGATCTCCATCGGTTCAAGCTGGGCAAGTTTAGCCTTTTTCGAAATCTTGTCCTCGCCCTGATCGCCTGCGTCGCCTTCCAGGTGGCCCGCGTCGGTTACGTTACGCACGTAACGCACCTTGTATCCCAAATGCGTAAGATATCTGAAAACCAGGTCGAATGACATAAAGGTGCGGCAATTGCCCAGGTGCACATCGCTGTAAACAGTGGGACCGCAAACATACATGCCTACGTGAGGCGGATTAAGGGCTTCGAATTTCTCTTTTTTACGGGTTAAAGTATTGTAAATAAACAGGCTTTGATCCATGTCGGCAAACTTACGATTTTTTCGATTTGAAGCTGATATGTGCTGTACTAAATCACCAAAGTGCTATTGGTATCGCGGGTTTTTACAGTTGGTTGACGAATTATTTAAGCACCAGATCGCTGCACACCGGATAATGGTCGGATAGTTTCTTTTCGATAATGGCATAATTCAGCACATCAAACTGTTTACCCGCCATAATATAGTCTATCTGGTAGTTTGGGAAACTGCCGTTGTAAGTGCGCCCCATTCCCGAGCCTTTTTCGCGAAAGGCATTTTTCAGACCCTTGTTCATCTCGTTAACGGCAAATGAAGTTGGCGTATCATTAAAATCACCGGAAATGATGTACGGATAAGAGCAGGAATCTGCATGCCGCTTAATCTTGAATACTTGTTCACTTCGTTTCTGGAAAGCAACTTTTAGTTTATACCCCAAACGCTTAGCCGAACTCCCTTCGGGTTTGCCCTGCTGTGATATGTTATTCAAATACCTGTAGTCATCCGGGTCAAAACGGATGGATTGCAAATGAACGCTGTATACGCGGAGTATTTTTTCCCCTTTTTTTACATCGATGTATATACACTGATTCTCGCTGCGTTTCTCTGTTAGCTGGATGTATCCGTGAGAAACTATCGGCAGCTTTGAAAATAATGCCATCCCGATTGCTTCGGTCCTGTTTTCGACCACTGCCTCAAAAAAATAATTATTGCACTTTAATATCTTTTGAATAGAGTCGAGCATGTTGTACTGCCCTTTATTACGAGTATAAAATTCCTGGAAACCGATAATATCAGGCTGCTGATCTGCTATAATGGATAGTATTTCGTGTTTGGTAGATATATCATTTTTTGACCCGTAACGTTTAAAATTATGCACGTTGTAGGTCATCATCCGTATAGCTTCTGCCTTTTTTATGCCGTATGCGGAAGGAAAGCGCAGACCAATATTCTTTTTCAAAATGCCCCATCCTAAAACAATGGCAATGATTGACAGAAACGCCCATTTACTTTTACGCACTAACCAATAAATAATAAGGATGATATTAGCCAACAATAAAAACGGGTAGGCTAAACCGAAAAAAGCTACCGGCCAAAATTTTTCGGGATTGACAACGGGTGCAAGGTAACTTACCAACAGGCAGGCGCAACAGCCCACATTGATCCAAAGGAATAGTTTGTCGATAAAATTTAGTCCTTTTTTAGACTTCATTGTCCTTGCTGGCCCTGGATAAAATTTCTCTTTCCTGTTTGCTCAGGCTTCCATAGCCTGATTCTGTAATTTTATCTAATATACGGTCTATTTCGTCCTGGCGAGGCTTTCCACTATCATTTCTATCGGAGTTTTTAGAAACAACCCTCATTTTTGACTTGGATTTGAAGATTCCGGCGATGGCGGCAATCCAGTCGTTGCCGCGTTTTAACTGTTTGATATAAACAAACCCGAACAGTGCCCCACCCAGATGCGCAAACTCTCCACCGGCATTAGGGCCAGCTATGCTTAAAAAATCGATGACTACATAAAACAGCGCGATCCATTTCAGCTTTACCGGGCCTAAAAGGATCAGGTTCAGGCTGTAATCAGGCAACAACGTCGCAGTAGCTACAATAATTGCCATGACGCTGGCCGAAGCGCCGACAACCGTACTTCCCGCAAGAGCGGCGGCAAAGAAAGGGAAAATGTTATAAGCTGCTATGAAAAAAATAGCGCCTGTCAATCCGCCTAACAGGTACAGCCCAATAGTTCGTTTATTGCCCAGGTACTCTTCAAATATTTGTCCAAACCAATAAAGCCAAAGCATATTGAACAGAATATGAAAAATACCCGCATGCATAAACATATAAGTAAAAGGTGTCCAGAAATGGCTCGCTAAACGGGGTAAGAATGAAGGCAGCAAAAGCAGTTCTCCGGAATAATAATCGATAAAATTGCTCTGAAAAATCAACCTGTCAATTACACCAGCAATATTCACCAGTAAAAAAACAAACACATTAATACCGATCAGCAAGTTTACCCTGCTGCCCGATCTGAGCATTTTATATTGAATATTTTGCCAGGTATTCATATTTAATTTATATCAATAAACGCACCAGAATTAAAAATAGTTGTTTGGACGGTTTAATCGCCAAAATTTTACAACCAGGAAACCAAGCAACGCTCCACCCAAATGCGCAAAATGCGCCACATTATCCCCGCCACTTTGTTTGACTCCAAGCCATAACTCCAGCAACAAATAAGCCGGTATGATGTATTTTGCTTTAATTGGTACCGGAAAATAGAGCATTATTATTTCCATATTTGGGTAAAGCATGGCAAACGCTACCAGCACCCCACAGATGGCCCCGGACGCCCCGACCATAGGAGAATTATATATAACATATAATTTCTGCGCTACCGGACCAAATGCCATATAGCTTGAATCCAGGTCAGGATGGGATATAATAAACCCACCTGTAATACTATGAATTTGTATGGCCTGTACTACCCATTGCAGAATAATTGCCCCAATACCGCAAATAAAATATAAATTCAGAAAGCGCTTGGGGCCCACGCTATGCTCCAATATCGGGCCGAACATAAACAGGGCCAGCATATTGAAAAGAATATGCAAAATACTGCCATGCATGAACATGTAGGAAATGATCTGCCACAGCCTGAAATTCGGTGAGCTAAAATAATAGATCGCCAACCATCTATCCATGTCGAAGGTATTCCGAAGCAGATAAGAAGCGACAAAGAATATTATATTGATAATCAGCAGGTTTTTTACAACCGGTGTTAAATTAGAAAAGGGCGATTGCCTGTATGCGCTCATAGGTAAATTTTATTCGTTTTATTTTTCAAACCTTTCGGCTAATTCATTCATGGTAAATGTACTGATAACAGGCTTACCGTTCAATGCCAGGTTAGGCATCTGGCAGGCAAACAGCTGATCTATCAGTAAATTCATTTCTTCGAGCGATAACTTTGTTCCGCCTTTAATCGCTCCGTTACGGGCAAGTGACCGTGCCAGGTTATCACGCTTATCTAACTTTAAAATGGCGAGGTTATTTTTAAAGCCCTCCAGTAAATGTTCAAGCAGGGCATGCTCAGCTACATTGCTCAAATCGGCAGGGATTCCTTCCACTACCACGGTATTTTTACCAAACTCGCGTATATCAAAGCCCAGTCCACGGATATCCGGCAAAAGTTCCTTCAGCAGTTCAAAATCGCTGCCGTTCAGCGTTACTGTTTGCGGGAACAAACTTTGCTGACTGCTTCCCGAATGGTTATCCAGTTGCTGCAAAAAACGTTCATATAGTACGCGTTCATGCGCGGCCTGCTGATTGATCAGCATAAATCCTGATTTGATTTGCGACAGGATATACCTGTTATGTATCTGAAATAACTGCCGTTCGCTCGATTTGCTTACCTCCTGCTCTTGCACAGGTATAGTTACCTCAGGGTGCATTTCCTGCTGAACCGATTCTTCACGGCTGGCTATCTCATACAGTGTTTCCCAATTTTGAGGGACAGGAGTGCGGCGATGATCGCCTACCTCGCGTGTATAAGAAGGTGACGATGAGCGCTCAGTCTTTGGTGCCTGCGGCTCATTGGCAAACGGATTAAAATCAGGATTGAAGCTGATCGTCGGCTGAACGATCTGTTCCATCGGTTTTTCCGTTATCAGGTGCCCAATGCTATTTTCCTGGTCAAAGTCCAACGTCGGGGTAATGTTATATTTCCCTAAAGAGCGCTTTACTGCCGAGCGGATAATCGCATAGATCGACTTCTCATCCTGGTATTTTATCTCCGTCTTGGTTGGGTGTACGTTGATATCAATTTTTGAAGGATCAATATCGATAAACAACACATACAGCGGGTAACTTTCGTCGGGCAGCAGTTCTTCAAAAGCCGTTAGCACAGCGTGATTCAGGTAAGCATCTTTGATAAAACGGTTATTCACAAAAAAGAACTGCTCACCGCGTGTCTTTTTAGCAAACTCAGGTTTCCCTACAAAGCCATGTAATTTGATAATAGATGTATCCTCTTCAACCGGAACCAACCGCTGGTTATAACTATTCCCGAACAGGTGCACGATGCGTTGCTTTAACGACGTGGCCGGCAAGTGAAAAACTTCCTGCCCATTATGATGCATCGTGAAAAATATATTGGGATTGGCCAGCACCACACGCTGAAACTCATCCACAATATGGCGCATCTCAACGGGATCGCTTTTTAAGAAATTACGGCGTGCAGGTGTATTATAAAAAAGATTCTTTACAGATATGGATGTACCTGCATTAGCCGAGCAAGCCTGCTGGCTCACTACATCCGAGCCTTCTATCAGGATACAGGTACCCAGCTCATCCTCATGCCGACGCGTCTTTAACTCCACCTGTGCAATCGCAGCGATAGAAGCCATCGCCTCACCACGGAAACCCATTGTACGTATAGCGAACAGGTCTTCGGCTTTGCGTATTTTGGAGGTAGCATGACGCTCAAAACACATCCGCGCATCGGTCAGGCTCATTCCGCAGCCGTTATCAATCACTTGTATCAGTGATTTCCCTGCATCCTTCAGTATCAGTTGTATTTTATCCGCCCCGGCGTCAATCGCATTCTCGATCAGCTCCTTTACTGCCGACGCGGGCCTTTGCACTACCTCTCCTGCTGCAATCTGGTTGGCTACCGAATCCGGTAAAAGCTGAATTATATCTGGCATTTAATCAATTCCCTTCTCTGCCCGCTTAAGGCGGGTCATTTCTGATGCTAAATTAAATATTTGAGCGCATAACTTTATGTTTCGGCTGTGGTATATATGCGATATGGCAATAAGTCGTTCATTATTATACTTGTGTGACATTTTTGGTTGATTGGTCATTGGTCACTAGTCATTGCTATATCCACCAAACCACACTAATGACAAATGACTAATGACAAATTGAACTTGCTGCTACAACATAATATGCAGATAATTGTATATAGTAAATCCTACGCTTGCCAATGAAAAAACTTTTGCATCTGCCGCTGTTGTTTTTATTTGCCGCCTGTGCCAAACAACAGGATTTCAACGCCGACCTGCTGGTAAAAAATGCCGTGGTCTATACAGTGGACTCCAATTTTTCTGTCGCGGATGCATTTGTTGTAAAGGGCGGAAAGATCATCGCAGTAGGCAAAGACGATTCACTCGAATCCGTTTACAAGGCCCATCATGTCATAGATGCAGGAGGCAAACCAGTTTATCCTGGCTTTATTGATGCACACTCGCATTTCTATGAATATGGCTTAGGCTTACAGGAAGTAAACCTGGATGCCACCAAAAGTTGGGACGAAATTGTAGATTCGGTATCAGCCGGAGCAAAACGTAACCCTGATGGATGGGTAATCGGCCGCGGATGGGATCAAAATAAATGGAAGATTAGACAGTTCCCCAATAAAGAAAAATTGGATAAGCTGTTCCCAGTAAGGCCGGTTCTGCTTACCCGGGTGGATGGCCATGCCGTTATTGCTAACCAGGCCGCCTTAACCCTTGCAGGCGTAAAACCCGGACAAGCCATTACAGGTGGCGAGATTGAAACAGTAAAAGGAAAACTCACGGGTATTTTGGTAGACAATGCCGTAGGTATTGTGACCCGCAAGATCCCACAACCTACAGACCAGCAAATAGAAGACGCTTTTTTGTTTGCCCAAAGAAATTGTTTTGCCGACGGACTGACAACCGTTTCAGACTGCGGTCTGCCTTATACCATGGTGGGCACCATCGCACAATTACAACATAAAGGCGCGCTAAAGATGCGCATGTACGTTCTGCTTTCAGACCGCCAGGAAAATTATGATTACCTGTTTAAACGCGGGGTATTTAAAACGCCAGGTTTAGATGTGCGCGGTTTTAAAGTATATGCCGATGGCGCGCTGGGCTCACGGGGGGCATGTTTATTGCAGGCTTACGATGATCAGAAAAACTGGAAGGGTTTTCTACTGAGCGATCAAAAACATTTTCAAGAAGTAGCGGAAAAGATTGTTGCCAAAGGTTTCCAAATGTGCACACATTGCATTGGTGATTCAGCCAATCGCACCATTCTGAAAATTTATGCGAGCGTGCTTAAAGGCAAAAACGATCATCGCTGGAGAATAGAACATGCACAAGTGGTATCACCGGATGATATTCATTATTTTGGTGATTATAATATCATCCCGTCAGTACAACCCACTCATGCTACATCAGATATGCGTTGGGCAGGAGCACGGTTGGGCAAAAGGCGCTTAAAAACAGCCTATGCCTATAAACAACTGCTTGATCAAAACGGCTGGATTCCGCTCGGTACCGATTTCCCTGTGGAAAACATCAGTCCTATTTACACTTTTTATGCCGCCGTGGAGCGTAAAGACCTGAAAGGTTATCCCGAAGGAGGATTTCAGCCTGAAAATGCGATAAGCAGGATTGAAGCGTTAAAGGGGATGACCATATGGGCCGCAAAGGCACAATTTGAAGAAAAAGAAAAGGGCAGCATCGAACCGGGCAAATTTGCCGACTTTGTGATATTGGATAATGACATCATGAAGATTAAAGGTTCAGACCTGCCAAATGTTAAAGTATTAAAAACCTACGTGAACGGAGAGAATGTATATGAGAAAAAATAAATGGAGATTTTGTCTCCTGGCACTTGCAGGATTTATATTAGTTCATTCAGCTTGTGCACAAAATCCCCCTTTAACCGGTCAAGCATACGTTAACGAAGAAAAAGCCGCCGAAAAATCAACCATCTTGCTGAATAACGCTCAAAACCAGATCCCGTTGAAGGAACTGGGTCAGCTTACTATTGCCAGTATCCATTTCTCATACCCCTATACCGCTGCCTTTGACAGTCTTCTGAATAAATACAGTCAGATACAATCGTTTAACGGGATGGAGTATGTAGGACTGCCTGGCCAGGGTGTGCTTGATTTTGACACCAAGCTCTATAATACCCTGATCGTACAACTTACGGATGCCGATATGGCCAATCCGCAGGTCGTGAGTTTTATAACTGAGAACAGGCCATCAAAAAATCTGGTGATAGCTTACTTTGGCGACGGCAGTTCGTTAAGCAAGTTGGATAATATCAATTCACCGATAGTTTTCTCAAGCAAATCTTCTCCCGTTTCGGCGATGTTTAGTGCTCAGGCCATTTTTGGAGGTCTGGCCGTGACACAAAATCTGGATAAAACCTACTCGCAGAAATACCGTACAGGCACGGGCTTCATTACAACCAAAACCCGGCTACAATACACTGTTCCGGAAGAAGTGGGTATCAATGCCGACAACCTGACGGATATTGATAAGATTGCCTACGAGGCCATAGCCAACCAGGCTACGCCGGGCTGCGTGGTTTTAGTGGCAAAGGATGGGAAGGTGATATTTAACAAAGCATATGGTTATCATACCTATGATAAAACCGTCCCGGATAAGCTCACGGATATTTTCGACCTGGCTTCGGTAACTAAAATATCTGCCACTACTATTGCGACTATGCGGCTGACAGAGGAAGGCCGGTTGAACCTGGATTCAACTATTGGCACTTATATTCCCATGGCACGCAAAACCAATAAGAACAATATCAAGATACGTGAACTGATGGAGCATCAGGCCGGTCTGATCCCCGATATACAGACCTACGAGAAACTGAAACCAACCGATATCAGTACCGATTCCTCGGCAGTCTATTCTACCAAAGTGGCCTTGCATTTTTACCTGCGCAAAAACTACTTCCGCGACGTAATGTGGGCCGATATGCTGAATTCGCCTTTAAACACCCGCGGGCAATACGTGTACAGCGACCTGAGTATGTGTTTTATGAAGGAAATAGACGAGTCTGTGACAGCTGCACCGCTCAATGAGTATGTACAGGACAACTTTTACGATCCGCTCGGTATGCAGTTTACCGGATTTTTGCCGTATAAACGTTTCCCTATAAGTCGTATAATTCCTACGGAGGATGATGAGGTATTCCGCCATAGTTTATTAGACGGCTATGTGCATGACCCCACGGCAGCCTTATTAGGCGGAGTGTCTGGCAATGCAGGCTTATTCGGAACAGCCAATGATTTAGCCATCTTATATCAGATGCTTTTAAACCGGGGCACCTATGGCGGCGATCAGTATTTTAAACCTGAAACTGTTGATTTATACACCGCCAAGCAGTCGGATGTAAGTCGTCGTGGTTTGGGATTCGACCGATGGGATCCCATTGCCGACCGTCATTATCCATCCAAGCTGGCATCGCCAAGAACATTTGGACATACAGGGTATACCGGCATTGGTGTGTGGGTGGATCCAGCCTATAACCTGGTTTATATCTTTTTATCCAACAGGGTGAATCCGAAGGTGACTGATAAGCTTTCCAGCCTGAACATCAGGCCAAGGATACAGGATGTGGTTTACCAGGCGATTCAGAAGGGGTGCAATTGCCCGATGATGAATTGATTCTGCCGGAACTTGCATCGACATCCGACAGGTGACATCTTCAAATGATTTTACACAGTTATAACATTATTGCCATAAATAGCTGTTAAACTTGCATCAATGAAACTATTGCACGTATACCAGCGAAGCTTAAGGCGGGCAACGTGCGATAGTTTCATCACTATATAGCAAGAGAGAAACCAAATCAATGAAAATCGGAATAGTATGCTACCCCACTTTTGGCGGTAGCGGGGTTGTTGCAACCGAACTGGGCAAGGCCCTTGCAGATCATGGTCACCAGGTGCACTTTGTCACTTACAACCAGCCTGCACGACTCGATTTCTTTTCAGAGAACCTTTTTTATCACGAGGTTGCCGTATCCAAATACCCACTTTTTGAATATCCGCCATACGAACTGGCTTTAGCAAGCCGGCTGGTTGATGTAGTACGATTCGAAAAGTTAGATATCCTGCACGTGCATTATGCCATACCACATGCTTCGGCTGCGTTTATGGCTAAGCAGATATTAATGACTTATGGCATTTACATCCCGGTAGTAACCACATTGCACGGTACTGATATCACCCTTGTTGGGAAGGACAGGACTTACCAGCCAGTTGTTACCTTTTCCATCAACAAATCCGACGGTGTTACAGCAGTATCTGAGCACTTAAGAAAGGATACTTTTGAATTTTTTGAGATCGAGAATGAGATCAGGGTAATACCCAACTTTATCGACATGAAACGCTTTAGCCTTAAAGCGAAAGATCATTTTAAGAAAGCAATTGCCCCTGCGGGTGAAAAAATATTGATCCATACCTCCAACTTCCGCAAGGTGAAACGCACAACGGATGTGATCAGGATCTTCGCCAAAATAATCGAACGCATACCATCAAAACTATTAATGGTAGGTGACGGAGGTGAACGTACAGAATGCGAGCAGTTAGCCCGCGACCTTGGTGTAAGCGATAATGTACGCTTCCTGGGCAAGCAGGATGCGATTGAAGAAATCCTATCGGTATCTGATTTATTCCTGATGCCGTCACAGTCTGAAAGCTTTGGTTTGGCAGCCTTAGAGGCCATGGCCTGCAAGGTGCCTGTGGTAAGCTCCAATGCAGGTGGCTTGCCTGAACTGAATGTCGACGGTGTAACCGGCTTCCTGAAAGAAGTGGGTGACATTGACGGTATGGCAGAAAGCTCGATCTATATTTTAGAAGACGAGGATCGCCTGAAAACTTTTAAAGAAAACTCGCTCAAACGTGCCAAAGAATTCGATCTATCGATCATATTGCCTGTTTACGAAAACTATTATGCAGAGGTAATAGAGAAAAGCCGGGCACAAATTTTATAGGAGGTAAAAGGTGAAAGGCAAAAGGTCGCAGAAAACTTTTTATCTTTCACCTTTTCGTTTTAACCTATTCAGCTGAAGTAAATTTCAGACAAACAGGATTCCCAATATTTTCCAGGCGGTTGCGCGTTAGACTTAATACTCCTGTTGCCTGGTCTATTCTGAAAACTATAATACTGTCACTGTCCTGATTAGCTACCAATAGGTATTTTCCCGTTGGATCGATAGCAAAGTCACGGGGATTTTTGCCGTACGTCAGTTGACGCTGAACAAAAGTAAGTTCACCTGTTTCTTTATTGATAGCATAAACCATTAATGCGCTTGCGTCTAGGCGGTCTGATGCGTACAGGAAACGGCCGTCAGGCGAGATATGAATAGCAGCCGCACCATTTGTTCCTTTAAATCCAGCAGGGAGCATATCTACACTTTGTATTTCTTTAGGATCTCCCCCGTTGAATTTGTATACATTGATAGCACTTCCCATTTCCTGCAATAGATACAGGTATTTTTTATCAGGAGAGAACACCAAATGGCGCGGCCCTTTACCCGGTTTTACGCTAATAGACGATGGGTTAGCAGGCGACAATGGCTTTTCATCCGAGGAATGATAACGATATATGTTCAGCTTATCTGTACCCAGATCGGTAAACAACATATATTTTTCGTTTGGCGAAAAATAAGCCATGTGTACATGCGGGCCTTCCTGGCGGCTGGCATCGGGCCCCTTGCCTTCATCCTTTATATTTTGCGAAACAGGTTTTAGCGAGCCGTCTTTATTTACAGGCAGCACGGTTAGGTTGCCGCTGTTATAATTAGCTACAAATACATTCTTTCGGTCCTCATCAACTGAAATATAGCATGGGTCAATACCTTGAGACGATTGCTTATTTAAAAGCGTCAGTTTTCCCAAATTCGGTTCAAATGTAAATGAGCTCACTCCCCCGTCCTTACCGTCTTCATTTACAGCATATACAAAATGATTATCTTTTGAAACACAGAGATAACTTGGATTGCTTACGCCTTCTATCTGGTTCAGGTAAGCCAGCCTGCCCGATTCAACATAAAAACGATAAACCATTATGCCTTTGCTTTTGCCTTTGGTATAAGTGCCTATTAAAAGGTCATATGTGGATGGCGTTTTGTCCTTCTTTTGTGCATAAGTAAGCACCGGAAATAACAAGACGAGAATTAAAAGAAGTTTTTTCATTTTTAGGATGGTTATTTTGTAAAGCTAAAAGCTTAGGGCGAAAAGTCCAAAGCTTTATGTATAAACCAACCGGAAATAAAAAAATCCAGAGCTTTTTGCTTTGGACTTTCAGCTTTCGCTTATATCAAATGCTTTAATTGTATTATTTCCTTTTCATCCAAATAGCGCCAGCGGCCGCGGGGAAGATCCTTCTTGGTCAGGTTGGCATAAACTGCCCTATCCAATTTTACTACTTCATAGCCCAAATGCTCGAAAATACGGCGCACAATGCGGTTTTTACCGCTGTGTATCTGTATGCCTACTTCGCGTTTGGTAGCGCCCTGAACATAAGAAATTGCATCGGGTTTGATAAAGCCATCTTCCAGTTCCACGCCAAAAGCAATTTTGTTCAGGTCACCCTGGGTAAGGCTTTTGTTCAGTTCAGCATGATATAGCTTTACAATATTGTTTTTAGGATGCGATAGTTTATCGGCAAGGTCACCATCATTGGTCATTAACAGCAAGCCTGTGGTGTTGCGATCAAGGCGGCCAACAGGATAAATACGCTCCCTGCTTGCCTTCTCAACCAGTTGCATTACGGTGCGGCGTTCCTGCGGATCATCCGTAGTAGTGATGTAATCTTTGGGTTTATTCAAAAGTACATACACCATTTTCTCGCGTTTCAGTAATTCGCCATTATAGCGTACTGCATCTTTATTTGGGTCAATCTTATAACCCAATTCGGATACTACTTCCCCATTAACAGATATTACTCCCGCACTGATCAGTTCATCAGCCTTACGGCGTGAGCATATGCCGGCGTTTGATATATAACGATTCAGACGGATCAGACCAGATTCTTCTGCCGACTTCTTCCTTGCCCGTAACGGTTTATCTTCTGGGCTACGTTCCGTTTTGAATGCTGGTTTATTGTAAGATGAGTTAGCCGACTTACGAAATGGTTTATATCCCGTATCTTCTGAGGAACGACTGCTGAATTTCTTATCCGAGGACCTTTCGCTGCTTTTGAAACCTGGTTTACTGAAAGACTTTCTTTCAGAAGATTCACCAGCAAAGCTCCTTTTCGGTCTGTCATCAGATGATGGCTTGCCAGAGTAAGGTGTTTTTCCTCTTGACGAATAGCTTTTCTTTTCCCCGGTCTGCTCACCGCCAAAACTTCTTTTCGGTCTGTCTTCAGATGATGGCCTTCCTGAGTAAGGAGCCTTCCCCCTTGAAGAGTAACTTTTCTTTTCGCCTGTTTGGTCATCACCAAAAGCTCTTTTCGGTTTGCCTTCTGAACTTCCGCGCGAAAACGAACCGCTACCTGATGAGCGACGCGCCGGAGCATCGCCGCTTTCCGGTCTGCCCGAATAAGGTTTTCTTCTCGGCGATGAAAAACTTTTTTGCGGATCCCGCGTTTCATTTCCGTGGTCATTTTTACCAGGTCTGGCACCTGTTTTGTCGAAACGGGAATTTGATGATTTGCTGGGGCGGGAAGACCCCGTTTTTGAAGGCTTATTGTCACTTGTTTTTCGCCTGCCGGGTGATCCGTTGGATCTGTCGTCGCGACTGTTCCCTGGTCTTTTAAATACCATAATTTTTTGCTTTACGCTAGCTCTATAAGAGGGTCAAAAGTACGTTTTTTTGCCCGATTACGCAATTTTTTTGAACAGTTCAAAAAGTTGGTTTAAATCGTTTAAAGGCTCCTTTTAGGGGTTGTTTACAAGCTTTTCACACATGTGTGGAAATACAAGTATTTGATAATCTGGCTTATTGGCCTTACTTTTGCACAACATTCACTGGATGAAATTATTTATTAACCCAAAAAAGAAATGATTAAAAAAGGCTTAATTACGTGCTCCGTAATATGGGTTACTGTTGTCATTTCCGTGCTATCTGTTTACGGTAAAACCGACACCAAAAAGGTGAATAAAGACACCAAAAAGGTGGTTAAACGTAACACTGAATACAAGTTTATTTACCCTAAAAACTATCGCAGTAGCGATTTTAGTTTTGCTGAAGAATATGTTCCAGTAAACGACATGCGCGTTAATCGGAAGATGAGACATTCATTAGTCAAAACCAGCTACACCACAGTACAGTCGTATGTTTTACAGGAAGAGGCGGCAAAGATATTTCCTGTCATTGTCCCTATTCTGCAGTCATACGGTATTCCTGAAGATTTTAAATACCTCCCATTGGTTGAAGCGGGCCTTAAATCAGGCGTTTCTAAAGCGGGCGCAGCAGGCTGGTGGCAGTTTATGCCCGGCACAGCCCGTACCTATGGCCTGAAAGTGGGTGACGGAAAGGATGAAAGATACAGTGTGCGAAAATCTACCGTTGCAGCTTGCAAATACATTAAGGAACTGTACGCCGAATTTCATAGTTGGACACTGGCTGCGGCAGCCTACAATGTCGGCGAGATAAAAATGGAAAAGGCCCTCAAGGAACAAAGGCAGGCAAGGGCCAACTATTTCCGCATGCATTTTAACCCTGAAACGGGCGCATACATGTACCGGATCATCGCCATGAAACAGGTGATAGAACAACCCGAACTGTACGGTTACAAGATCAATAAACAATCATTGATCGCAAACCTGGAACCTTCAGATTTAATGGCATTTGATAACTAAGTCGTAATTATTTACGGAGCACTATAAAGGCCGGTTTGCTTAGAGCAGACCGGCTTTTTTTATGTACCTTTGCACCAACGAAAAATGACCCGCTGACATACCAGTGTCATTATTGAATTTTACGCCTTACCCTATCACAAATACTAATTAATTTAGTAAAATCATTAACTTAGCAGGCCACCTGTTTGGTCAATATAATTCATATATGATTACAAAACCTGTCGATCTGGGCGAGCAAAGTGAAGTGGAGGTGTACGGCGCCCGGGTACATAATTTAAAAAATATTGATGTCTCTTTTCCGCGCAACAAACTGGTAGTAATTACCGGGCTGAGTGGTAGTGGCAAATCCTCGTTGGCATTTGATACTATCTATGCAGAGGGTCAGCGCCGCTATATGGAGACATTTTCGGCCTACTCACGCCAGTTTATGGGTGGCATGGAACGCCCGGATGTCGACAAAGTATCGGGATTGAGCCCTGTGATTGCCATTGAGCAAAAAACCACCAGCAAAAATCCACGATCGACTGTAGGTACCATTACTGAGATATACGATTTTATGCGTTTGCTATATGCACGTGCAGGCGAGGCTTATTCGTATGTGACAGGCGAGAAAATGGAGCGTATGTCGGAAGATCAGATATTGAAGACCATTTCCGAAAAGTTCGACGGACAACCTGTAAATATTCTTGCTCCTGTAGTAAAGGGCCGTAAAGGGCATTACCGCGAGTTATTTGAGCAAATACGCAAACAAGGCTACCTAAAAGTTTGGATCGATGGCGCCATCGCTGATGTGGAGCCCAAAATGCAGGTAGACCGCTATAAGATTCACGATATCGATATTGTGGTCGATCGTTTGGTAATCAGCGATAAAGATTACAAGCGCCTGCATACTTCTATACAGTCGGCATTAAAGATCGCGAAAGGCATTATCCGTATTGCCGACAAGGATAACAACGTATTTTATTACAGCAAATACCTAATGGACCCGGTTTCGGGGATATCTTATGATGAACCCCAGCCAAATACTTTTTCATTCAACTCACCTTATGGTGCTTGCGAAAAATGTGACGGCTTAGGCTATATTTTCGAGGTAGATGAAAAGTCGGTTATCCCTAATCCAAAACTGAGCATTATGAACGGCGGTTTAGCCCCATTGGGAGAATACCGCGAGACCTGGATATTCCAGGTACTGAAAGCCTTGGCTAAGAAATATGACTTCAACTTGTCTACCCCAATGGAAAAGTTGCCAAAAGAAACGCTGGATGTTATCCTGAATGGTTCGGAGGAAATGATCACTGTAGCAGTAGAATACAACAAGTGGAACGTACAAAACTACCAGATCAGCTTTGACGGCATTGTTCGCATGTTGGAAGAGCAGCAGGAACGCCGTGGCGAGGAAGACCTGGACGATATGGAAAACTATCGCGTGCTGAAAACCTGTCCCGTTTGTGAAGGTGCACGATTGAAAAAAGAGTCGCTGCACTTCAAGATCGACCATAAGAATATTTTCGAGCTGGCCTGTATGGACATCCGCTCACTGGATGAGTGGTTCACCAATTTGGAGGACCGGCTAAACGAACGCCAGAATACGATCGCTAAAGAAATATTGAAAGAAATACGCGCACGCATTGTTTTCTTACTCGATGTGGGCCTGAGTTATCTAACGCTTGATCGCACGGCAAGAACACTCTCTGGCGGAGAGGCGCAACGCATCCGCTTGGCAACTCAGATCGGTTCGCAGCTAATGAATGTGATGTACATCCTGGACGAACCGAGCATTGGTTTACACCAGCGGGATAATGAGCGGCTGATCAATGCATTAAAAAACCTGCGCGATTTGGGTAATACCGTTCTTGTAGTGGAGCATGATAAAGATATGATCCTTGAAGCCGATCATGTGATTGATATGGGGCCTGCAGCAGGCGTACATGGCGGCGAGATCGTTGCTCAAGGCACACCTCAGCAACTAATGGCAAAGCATACTCTGACCACCTCGTACCTGAATGGTGAAAAACAGATTGAAATACCGAAAAAGAGACGTGCGGGAAATGGTAAGATATTATCACTTAAAAAAGCTACAGGGCATAATTTGAAAAAGGTGTCGGTTGAGTTCCCGTTAGGAAAATTGATCGGTATTACCGGCGTATCGGGCAGCGGTAAATCAAGTTTGATTACGGAAACCCTTTACCCTATTCTGAATCACCATTTTTTCAGGGCGAAGAAACAACCATTGCCTTATGAAGCCATTGAAGGCTTGGACAATGTTGATAAAGTAATTGAGATCGATCAAACACCGATTGGCCGTACACCGCGCTCTAACCCGGCTACTTATACTGGTGTATTCTCTGATATCCGAAACTTATATGTGCAACTGCCTGAGTCTAAGATCCGCGGATATAAACCAGGGCGCTTCTCGTTCAACGTAAAAGGCGGTCGCTGCGAAACCTGCCAGGGCGCAGGTATGAAAGTAATTGAAATGAACTTTCTACCTGATGTACAGGTGCCTTGTGAGGAATGCGGCGGCCGAAGATATAATCGCGAAACATTGGAAGTTCGTTATCGCGGAAAATCCATCAGCGATGTACTGGATATGAGCATCGAAACTGCTTGTGAGTTTTTTGAACATATCCCGTCGATCTACCGGAAAATAAAGACCCTGCATGATGTGGGTTTAGGATATATTACGCTGGGACAGGCGTCTACTACCCTATCCGGTGGCGAAGCACAACGTGTAAAACTGGCAACCGAGCTTTCTAAAAAAGATACAGGCAATACCTTTTATATACTAGATGAACCAACTACCGGTCTGCATTTCGAGGATATTAACGTGCTATTGGGCGTATTAAATCAATTGGTTGACAAAGGCAATACCGTATTGGTAATAGAGCACA
The DNA here is from genome assembly GCF_030519375.1 of Mucilaginibacter tolerans. Lineage (GTDB taxonomy): Bacteria > Bacteroidota > Bacteroidia > Sphingobacteriales > Sphingobacteriaceae > Mucilaginibacter. The sequence goes on from NZ_JAUMKB010000003.1 coordinate 138,964, forward strand.
ACCTGGATGTGATCAAGGTAGTCGATCACGTGATCGACCTCGGTCCTGAAGGTGGCTCTGGTGGCGGTAAAATATTATTCAGCGGCACACCTGAAGGTTTGTGCAAGGTAAAAGAAAGCTTTACAGGGCAGTTTTTGAAGAAGGAAATGGGAATAAAGTAATAGTATTCGGAAACAAAAAGCATAAACGCTACCTTTATTTATTATGCTTCCTTTGCTTATTTCCTCTCAGATCCGCGAAGCGGACGCCTATACTATTGAGCACGAACCCATCGCTTCTATCGATCTGATGGAGCGTGCCGCCAAAACTTTCGTAGGTTGGTTTGTCAATCATTTTCCGGATAAGTTTCAAAGCATTGCAGTGTATTGCGGAACGGGTAACAACGGCGGCGATGGACTGGCTGTCGCGCGCATGTTAAAGGATCATAGCTATCAAAAGGTTGATGTTAAGATAGCCTTATTCTCTTCGCGGGTGTCTGATGATTTTAATACTAACCTACACCGGCTGATCCCTTCTGGTATCAATATTTTCGAGATCAAACCTGGTAAAGATCTGCCCGAGGAAAATAGTGGCATCATTGTCGATGCTTTATTAGGTACCGGGCTGAATAAGCCTCTTGAGGGCGATTATAAACGACTGGTGAACTATCTGAACAATCTAAATAAAACCGTCGTAGCAGTAGACGTACCTACAGGATTATTCAGCGAAGGACTAACCGATCCCGAAGCAACTGTTTTAAGAGCCGATTTGGTCATCACCTTTCAGCAGCCCAAGATCAACTTTTTGTTGCCCGAATCCGGCCCATATATTCATTGCTGGGAAGCTGTTAACATCGGTATCAGCGAGCATTTTATCCGGTCATTGGACTCGCCATATCAATTGGTAGAGGAAAAGGACATCCGCAAGAGACTAAAACCACGCCATCGTTTTAGCAATAAAGGCACTTACGGGCATTCACTTATCATTGCCGGCTCGGCGGAAACGATGGGAGCGGCTTTATTATGCGCATCCGCCTGCGCTTATGCCGGTTCAGGGTTAACTACCGCCTGTATACCGCAAAGTGGATTGATCGCATTGAACAGTTATCACCCCGAAATAATGGCCGTTGTTAGAATTAAAGACGAGGAGCCGGAAGTTGAATGGGAAAAATTCAGCACTGTTGCTATCGGGCCAGGTATTGGAAAAGATAAGGATACTTTAAGTTTACTAGTTAAACTACTACAAAGCTACAACAAACCTGTTGTAATGGATGCAGATGCACTTAACCTGCTTTCGGTGCATTTCGGTTTATGGCGATATATCCCTAGGGGAAGTATCATAACGCCTCATATGAAGGAATTCGACCGTTTGTTTGGTGAGCATACCAATTGGTGGCAGCGCCTGCAAACGGGTATCGATATGGCGCAGGAACATGGCATTTATATCGTTTTGAAAAATGATTATACCATTACTATTACTCCTGACGGAAAACTCTTCTTTAACTCAACAAGCAATGCAGCCATGGCAAGCGGTGGTATGGGCGATGTTTTAACCGGGGTTATTGCGGCATTACTGGCACAAAAATACTCTCCCGAAGATGCTTGCATTATAGGCAACTATATTCACGGAAAAGCGGGCGACGAACTAGCTTTACCAAACCGCATGCATGTTGTACTCCCAAGCCGGTTGATTACCCAACTGCCAGTTACTACTGCAAAGTTAATGGCATAAAAAAAGCGACCGTAGTATTGTCCAGTCGCATTTTTAATTAATATATTAACTGATCTTATAAAGAACGAATACTCTTATTTATTTTATCTAAAAGACACATGTAATACGCGTTTTGTTACAAGATCGTATAGCTAATTTTTGTTTTTTAACAATAATTAACATTTCCATGGCATATTATATACCGATTCGTTAGAATAAAACAGGTTTGTTACGAAGAGAGAATATCAGAATTTACCGATCACCATCATTTGATCCATGGTAGGACTCGCGCTACCGCCACGTGGTTCAAGTGTTACGGCAAAAGCATCGGCAGAGGCAATGGATTTCATTTGTTTCATGCCTTTGGATGTTGAATCAGCATCAAATACTCCAAGGTCGACGGGCTTATTCCCTACCAATGCCCATAACTGATACTGATGGTCTTTATCATTAGCGGGCATATTGCCATGTACCATATCAATCATCACCTTTTTCTTAGCCGGGCTCCAGGCAACCATCAACATCGATGAAGGTGATTTAGATGTCCCTTGTAATTTGAGCATTTTGAAAGAAGGATCGCGGAATACAGTTAGTTCCTTATCCATCAGGTTGGCCTGACTGGCAAAACGCTGATTTTGAGATTGCAGCGAGGCTACAAGGTTGTTAGAGTCCTGCAGTTTATTATAAACGCTTATTAAAGCAACTATGCTAATAATCAATAACGCAAGGCAAGCTGCAAATGCATATTTAAAGAAGGTGTTTGAACGTGCACGCGAGATAGGGATAATATCATCATCTTCTTCCTCGGCGGCCGTTCTTCCCGGTCCAAAAGTGCGGTCATCCCCCAAATTGACAACCAGGCTATTTAGTACCCGGCCGCGCAGGTTTTCAGATGGCTCAATGGCATTTTCTTCAGCATATAACTGCAATGAACGCTCTATCTCGTCAAGCTCAGCTTTGATGGCCGGATGCTTTTGGGCCATGGCTTCCACCTGGGCACACTCTTCCGGCGTCACATCACCCAAAACATAGAGTTCGAGTATTCCTGATTCGATATATGCCTTAATATCTTCCAATTTCTAATTAAAATATTTCCTTAACTGAGTTATAGCCATTCTTAGCCTCGTTTTTATAGTACCCAAAGGCACGCCAAGTTCATCGGCAGCCTCCACATGGGTGTAACCCTTAAAGTAAACGAGGTCAAGTATGGATTTTTGTTCAGGCTTTAACTGTTCCACTAAATCCTTAACGCCAAGGAGTTCTGGCTTATAAACCGTATTTCTCTGTTCGTCAATAAAAGTTACGTTATTTTCAAGTTCCTGGTTTTTAGTCTGATTCTTGAAATCCTTTGAGCGTATTTTGTCTATAGCCAGATTGCGTGCGATATTCACCATCCAGGTAAACAGGCGGCCTTTTTCAGTACTATAGCTTGAGAAGGAATTCCAGATTTTCACAAAAGTGTCCTGTAAAATATCTTCAGCAATGGCTTCGTCGTTAACAATGCGTACGATCACACCCAAAAGCGACGCCGAATACATATCGTATAATGCCTCAACAGCAATTTTTTCACGTTGCCGCAAAGCAAGTACAAGTTCTTCTTCGGAAATGGATATTTTTCGCTTCTTACTCAAGGATGAGTGAAGATAAAAAGTAATATTTAGATTTCAAACAGATGTTTTTCTGCATGGTAGGATGAACGCACGAGCGGTCCGCTTTCCACATATTTGAAACCCATCTCCAGGCCAATTTCCTTGTAACGGGCAAACTGATCAGGGTGTATCCAGTCGATAACCGGGTGGTGACTGCGTGTTGGTTGTAGATATTGACCTAATGTAAGAATGTGTACGCCGGCATCAAAAAGATCGTGCATGGCTTCTATTACATCTTCTTCAGTCTCGCCCAAGCCAAGCATAATACCTGATTTGGTCCGCAAGCCTGCTTTGGAGATATGCCTTAAGCACTCCAGGCTACGGTCATATTTAGCCTGTATGCGAACCTCTTTGGTTAAACGGCGAACTGTCTCCAGATTATGTGACACCACTTCCGGACGAACAGCTAGTACGCGTTCCAGGTTTTCCCAGATGCCTCTAAAATCAGGCAATAAAGTCTCTAAGGTCGTTTCAGGGCTTTCCCTGCGAATAGCATTAATGGTTTCTGCCCAGATAATAGAGCCGCCGTCTTTCAAATCATCGCGATCAACCGAAGTGATCACGCAATGTTTTACCTGCATCAGTTTTACTGAACTGGCTACGCGATTTGGCTCATCCAAATCAACGGCTAACGGCCTGCCTGTGGCAACGGCACAAAATGAGCATGATCGTGTGCAGATATTACCCAATATCATGAAAGTTGCGGTACCTGCGCCCCAGCACTCGCCCATATTAGGGCAATTGCCGCTCTCGCAAATGGTATGCAGCTTATGGGTATCCACCAAATTACGCACATGCGCATACTCTTTTCCCACAGGAAGTTTCACCCTCAGCCAATCTGGCTTGCGTTGCATTTGGTTAGCAGGGACTACCGGCAATTCAATCATAAAAACAAAGGTAAACAAAAACAGCCTAACACCCTAAACGGGCATTTGGAATATTACAGTGAGTTGATGGTGAGCTGATAGATCAGTTGAGCTCGCCGAGCGCCTCTTCGATTGAAATCGCACTGTGCGACTGGTCGAGAATGCATTCTCCGTCTTTTATGAGCAATAACTGGGGCGATTCGTGGTGCACGTGGAAATCGTGTACTATCTGGTTGGATATATCGCGGTGTTTAATAAGGTCGAGGAAGTATACCGGAAGATTATCTGGCAATTCGGAGGCATCCATTTCGATGCGTCGTTTTGCCATTAAACTGATAGAACAGCGCGTGCTGTGCTTATATATAATACAATAGCCCTGGTGGTGTTTAATCCCGTTCAGCTGTTCTGCTGACTCCAACGATATCCAATTCATAAAAAGTTAAAATATACTAACCGACAAAAATACGGTTCGTAACCCAATTAGTCTTAACCAGGGAGAAAAATGACTTTTTGATGTTATCTGCTGTGTTTTGGATAAGAAGAATAGGCCGGACACAGTTTGTTTGAGCATGATGCGATGCTACCTGCAAGTACTACGATGATGATGAAGTAAATTAATTTTTTCATGGTCTTAATATGTCTGTTAAACGAAATTTATGAATTTAAAGTTTCAGCCAAATTAGCCATTTTAATTGCAGTTACAGCTGCTTCGTCACCTTTGTTTCCGTGCTTGCCGCCTGCTCTGTCGATGGCCTGTTGCTGGTTATCAGTGGTCAATACACCAAAAATAACCGGCTTTGAATATTTTATAGCTACGTTACTTATCCCGTTAGCTACGGCATCACAAATAAAATCGAAATGCCTTGTTTCACCTTGTATCACACATCCCAGGCATATCACCGCATCTACGTGAAGATTCTTTAATAAGATATCTGCACCTGAGGTCAGTTCAAAACTACCCGGAACTGAGTAACTGAAGATATTATCCGGTAATGCGCCATTGTTAATAAGGCTTTGATAGGCCCCTTCGTATAACGCATTGGTTATCTCCGTATTCCATTCGGCAACAACTATACCAAAGCGATAATTTAAGGCCGAAGGTATTTCTGTAGAAGAAAAATCGGACAAATTTTTTAGCTGAGTAGCCATTTTTTTAACGTTTAAGCAGATTTTTGAGTATAAATAAAAAATCCCAAAGGTTTATATCGTATAAATATATTGTCCTTTAGGATTCAGTTAAATTGTGGAATATAATTCCCGAATTACAGTTTTGCTTCCACACGTGCGATATACGCGTCCATGCTTTGTGCTTCGCTGCTCTCCGGATAATCTGATTTTATTTTCTTATAGGTTTCGTCAGCAGATTTGTAATCTTTCTGCTCCTCATATACCAATCCTAATTTCTTTAGATAGAAGGGTGACAGGAATTTGTTGCTTGCTTTATCCGCGGCTTTCTTAAAGAATGTGGATGCCTTATCATAGTCCTTCAGCTCAACGTATGCATCACCTGTTCCACCCAACGCTTCAGCTGCAACCATAACGTCGCTACCACGATAGTTAGTCAGGTCATCAATGGCTTTTTTGTAATCACCCTTATTAAGGTAAGCAATCCCTGCATAAAAATAAGCCAGGTTAGCTGCTTTAGTATTACTATAATCATTGATGATTTTCTCAAAACCCGGATAACCGGCATCACCTTTCAGGGCCTTATCCCAGTCTTTTTTCTGCCAGGCATCCTGCGCTACATACATCTGGCTGGCTGCCTTTTCCTCACGCGGCGCGAGGTACATCTTCTGGTATCCAAAATAAATGATCACCATTGCAATGATGGCTCCTGCAATAAAAATTAAGCTTTTTTGGTTTTCGCGCACAAACTTACCGGTCTGTCCAAAATCGCTGTCTTTCGCAATGACCTGAGTATTATTCGCCTGGGTTTTTGACATTTCTATTCTAAAATTAAGTTTGCAAAAATACAGTTTTCAACTTTGTAAGCAATAGGTTGGTGTAAATAATTGTCGGGGACTGGTTATCAGTTAATCAGTTAAACCCAGTGGCCAGTTACCGGGCGGGATAAAATATTTTCTTGTGAGCGTTACTAATCCCTGATTGACTGGTTAACTAACCCCCGATTAACTGCCCCACAAAATCACTACCTTTGACAACCCTTATGTATCTGCAGCAATTATCCGTTATCAATTTTAAAAATTACAGCGAGGCTGAGCTGATTTTCAGCGAGGGTGTGAATGCTTTTACGGGCAATAACGGCGCAGGTAAAACCAATTTACTGGATGCGATACATTACCTGTCACTCTGCAAAAGTTATTTTAACCCCATAGATAGTCAGCAGATAAAAACGGGTACCGACCTGTTTGTAATCAACGGCGTTTTTAACAAAGATGGCCATAAGGAAACCATTGCATGCGGATTAAAACGCAACCAGAAAAAGCAATTCAAACGGAATAAAAAGGATTACCAACGCCTGGCTGATCACATCGGTTTGTTCCCGTTGGTGATGATATCGCCTTATGACATCAGCATTATTATAGAAGGCAGCGAGGAGCGGCGGAAATTTATTGATAACGTCATTTCGCAAACCGACAATAAATACCTCGACGAGTTAATCACTTATAACAAGGTATTGACCAACCGGAACGCTTTATTAAAACGAATTGCCGATACAGGCAGATATGATCCTGAGTTGCTGAGTGTCTTCGATGAACAATTAATCGCCTCAGGTAACCTGATATTTGAAAAGCGAAAAGCCTTTATGGAAGCCATCACACCTGTTTTCAATAAACATTACCAATTTTTGAGCGGTGACGCTGAACAGGTTGACCTCGTGTACGAGTCGCAATTATTACAGGGCGATTTTACCGATCTGCTGAAAAAAAGCACTGAAAAGGATCGTATATTAGAGCGAACTACTGTGGGCATTCATAAGGATGAATTGCAATTTGCAATTCATGGTATGCCAATGAAAAAGTTTGGTTCGCAGGGACAACAGAAGTCGTTTTTAATAGCATTAAAGCTTGCGCAGTATACCTACTTGTATCAGCAAAAAGGGTTTAAACCTTTGCTTTTGCTGGATGACATATTTGACAAACTGGATGATAACCGGGTAACCAAACTGATGCAGATGGTATCCAACCACGACTTTGGGCAGGTATTTATTACCGATACCAGCGCTGCCAAAGTGGAAGGGATCTTTGATAAAATCAATGTAGGCTTAAAAATATTTAAAATAGCAGGAGGCGAAATTGATGGGCAGAACTAACGACAAAAGCCTGAAGGAAGCCATCGAACAGATGCTGCAGGTATACAAGATCAAGCGGAAGTATGACGAAACCGGCATTAAAGCTTCATGGCCACAGTTGGTGGGTAAGTCGGTAGCTAACCGTACCAAAGAGATCTACATCCACGATAAGAAATTATTCCTGCGCATAGAATCGTCGGTCATCAAAAATGAGCTGATACTTATGCGTTCTCAAATAATTGAGAAGATCAATAACGAGACAAATAGCGTACTGGTAGAAGATATTATCTTCCTCTAGACCACCTTGATCTGGCCAGTGCTTTTTTTCTGAAATCGTCGCTGATGATAGAATAGCCCAATATCATAACTCCGGGAGTAATGAATACGAGCTGTACTTCAGGTGGGTGATGCAGAAAAAACAGGGAGTTAACAACAATAATTGCTGTTATCACCAGCGCATACACTAAACACTTAATTAGTAGTTTCATGGCTTATGTTTTTGCTGCTATTGTTCCAACAATCATGCCATTTAGTTTAACACCATCATAACTACAACATTTACAGCACAGTAAAACTATTACTTTAAGTGCAAAAAAGCAAATAAAAAAGGGAAATATATCCCGGATATGGTTACGGATACACATATGCCGTATCAACTCACCCCGACATAGCTTCGCTTGTCGACCCTCTCTTCGCTATGCGAAAAGAGGGTGAGAAAAACAACAAACCCTCTTTACGGCTTGCCGTAGAGAGGGTGGTCGGGCGCAGCAAAGACCGGGTGAGCCGACTATGCAACCCACCCTCTACTACACCTGATTAAAATAATTTAGAATTTCTCGAAAGCTGAGAAATAGAAATTGCCCTCGATCTTAGCGTTTTCGTCAGAATCTGAACCATGAACAGCATTTGCATCAATAGATTTTGCAAACAGGTTACGGATAGTTCCAGGCTCAGCTTTAGCTGGGTCGGTAGCGCCGATCAGCTTACGGAAATCCTCAACTGCATTTTCTTTTTCAAGAATAGCAGCGACAATCGGTCCTGAAGACATGAAGCTCACCAGGTCGTTGTAGAAAGGACGCGCTTTGTGCACTGCATAAAATTCGCCGGCTTTCTCAGGGGTCAACCACAGGTATTTCATAGCAGTGATTTTAAAACCACCTTTTATAATATGATCTAAAATAGCACCGATATGGCCATTGGCCACCGCGTCGGGCTTAATCATAGTGAATGTTTTATTATTTTCCATTGTGTTTATCAAAATTGCCGCAAAAGTAGTGTTTTAAACTTTATAAAATAAACGCTTTTTGCTTTATAATTAGATACTTCGTATTTGATTTATTTCTTTAGCTTTGCAGCTATTTTGAAAATTGATGCTGGATTTAGCTGCACTTAAAAACCTATTAAGCCAACCGCGCAAAATTGTTATCACCACACATCACAAACCTGATGGTGATGCAATGGGGTCGTCGCTGGGTTTATATAATTATTTAATACAGCAGGGGCATCATGCAAACGTGATCACTCCGACAGATTATCCCGATTTCCTTGCCTGGATGCCCGGGAACGAGAATGTTATCATATTTACTGAGCACCTGGACAAATCAGCGGCGCTGGTTGCAGAGGCGGAGATCATATTCTGCCTCGATTTTAACGCACTGAGCCGTATAAATGAACTGGGGGAACTGGTTCGCGCAAGCAGCGCTGTTAAAGTGATGATTGACCATCACCTGGAACCGGAAGATTTTGATGATTACCGCCATTGGGATATCAACGCTTGCGCAAGCGCTCAACTGGTTTATGATTTTATTGTAAATCAATTGCAGCATAAAGAATTGGTTAATAAAGATGTGGCTACCTGCCTGTATACAGGCATCATGACCGACTCTGCATCGTTCCGTTTACCTAATACAACTCCGGCGGTGCACCGCATTGCTGCCGACCTGATTGAAGCAGGCGCAGTAAACTGGCATATACACGAATTAGTTTATAGTAATTCATCAGAAGGCCGTTTGAATTTTCTTGGACATTGCCTGAAAGATAAGCTGGAAGTACTATATGAATACAATACTGCGTTAATCTCCGTTAACAAGAAGGAATTGGAAGAGTATGATGTGATAACAGGTGATACAGAGGGAATTGTGAATTATGCTTTATCAATTACAGGTATAAAACTGGCGGCTTTTATAGTAGAACGTACGGATAAGGTAAAACTTTCGTTAAGGTCAAGGGGAGAGTTTCCTGCGAACGAGATTTGTAAAAAATATTTTAATGGTGGCGGGCATCGCAATGCAGCCGGCGGCACATCAACAGACAGCCTTGACGGGGTGATCAATCAGTTCAAACAAATTTTACCAGAATATAAAAAACTATTAATACAATAAATGATGAAAAAAAACTTAATGTTTTTAGCTCTTGCGGCAATCGGATTAGCAAGCTGTAATGGCGGATTTAAAAAAGGTAACGGCGGTATGCTATATGATATACACGTTGACAAAGGCGCCCCAAGAGTAAAAGAGGGCGACTTTATTAGTCTTCAGCTAATCGCGAAAACAGATGGCGACTCCGTTTTGATGAGCACTTACGAGCAAGGTCGTCCTATCATTACACTTCTGCAAAAAGCACAAGCTTCAGGTGATATTTTTGCCGGCGTTAAATTATTGGGCGAGGGTGATAGCGCAACTATCAAAACAAATATCGATTCAATCATGAAAAAAGGTATGCGTAGGCCTCCTTTAAAAGGCAAGTATATCGTTTATGAAGTGAAGGTGGATAAGGTAATACCGAAAGGTAAGATGAGTGACACCGCATTTAACAGCGCTATTACTACTTATTTAAAAGCTCAGGCTGAAGTCATGAAAAAAGCTGAACCAGCAAAAATCAAAAAATATATTGCCGATAATAAACTGACTGTTACTACGACTGCATCTGGTTTGAACTACATAATAACAAAACAAGGGACAGGCGACAAGCCGGCCGCAGGAGATACTGTAGAGGTAAACTACGTAGGCAAATTTGTGAATGGCAAACTATTCGAAACAAATCTTAAGGAAGTTGCTCAAAAAGAGAAAACATTCAACCCGATGATGCAATATAAGCCAATACCTGTAGTAGTTGGTGTCAAAGCGGTTATACCTGGTTGGGACGAAGCTTTACAGCTTTTAAACAAAGGTTCAAAGGCAACTCTTATTATCCCTTCTAATTTAGCTTATGGTGAACAAGGTAACCAGGTTATCCAGCCGTTTACACCACTGGTATTTGACATAGAAGTAGTTGATATTATCCACCCTGATCCAAACGCTAAAAAACCTGCCGCCCCTGCTCCATTAACTCTGCAGCAGTTGCAACAGCAGGCAAAACAACAACAAGCGCCGGCTAAAAAATAACGACTAATAACAACCAATATATAGCCCTCTGCGTAAACCGGAGGGCTTTTATTTTAATACCATGATGAAAAAAATTGCTTTAATAACTTTATTATCTCTGACTGCCGGTATTTGTGCAAACGCCCAGGATAATTCAGTGAAAACTCCTAAAGGTGCTGTTGTAAAAGTAGTAACAAGCAATCCGGGTGATAAGATTAAACCTAATGATGTAATCACCTTTGATGTTGTACAAAAGACCGAGAAAGATTCTGTTCTTTTCAGCAGCTATATGCTGGGCCATCCATTAAAGATACAGGTGCAGCCTTGCCAAAATGTTGGTGACCTGATGGATGCGTTGCCGTTGCTGGCCGCGAAAGACAGCGCTTGTATAAAAGTCCCTACTGATTCAGTTTTTAAGGATCATGAGGAACAACGCCCTGCGTTTCTGAAAAAAGGAAGTTGGTTGGTATTCAATGTGAAGATTGATAAAATACAGTCCTTACAGCAAGCTATTGATGAGAAAAATGCTGTTGGTGAGAAAATGAAAACGGAAGAAACTGCGGACCGCGATAAATATATTGCATCGCACAACCTGATTGTAAAAACAACGCCATCAGGATTGAAATATGTTATCACGCAACCTTCGTTGAAACCTAAACCATTGGCAGGTGATACTGTGCTGGTTAACTATATTGGCCGTACAACCGGCGACAAAGTTTTCGATTCAAGCATACAGGCCGAAGCGCAAAAGGCAGGTTTAAATCAGCCCGGCCGTAACTATGAGCCGCTGCCGGTAGTTGTAGGCACGGGTAGTGTAATAAAAGGATGGGACGAGGGGCTTTTATTATTAAACGAAGGCTCAAAAGCAAAACTGATCATACCGTCTAATTTAGGTTATGGCCCAGAAGGCGCAGGTGATGCAATTGCTCCATATAGTACGTTAGTGTTTGATGTGGAATTGGTAAAGATCAAGCCGATAAAACATGCGATGGCACCAAAGCCCGCTGCTAAGAAGACAACGACAGCGACAAAAAAACATACTGTCGCAAAAAAGAAAAGCTAATATTTAGCCTCGGTTCGCCGGGGCTTTTTATTTTTGCAGCATGATATTGACCGATACACACACCCATCAATATTACGAGACTGACCCTGTGAAAAGGCAGGAACTGATGCAGCGCTGCCTGGATAACGGTATCAGCCGTTTGTTCCTGCCTAACGTTGATTCAGCGTCCATTGATCTGGTAATGAGCCAGGTAGCCGCATTTCCGGAGAATTGCTTTGCTATGCTCGGTTTGCACCCCTGCGACGTGAAAGAGCACTGGCAGCAGGAACTGGATACTATTTATAATGCTATCCCTCAGCATAAAATATATGCCATAGGTGAAATAGGAATTGATTTGTATTGGGATAAAAGCACCCTAAATAACCAGATAGAAGCTTTCAAAACACAGATCAATTGGGCAAAGGAATTAAAACTGCCTATCGTTATCCACTGCCGCGACTCATTTGATGAGGTGTTCGCTGTTTTGGAAGAAGAGAAAGATGATGACCTGAGAGGAATTCTTCACTGCTTTACCGGCAGCCTTGAGCAAGCTAACAAACTGATCGACTTGGACTTCTACCTTGGCATTGGTGGCGTAGTCACCTACAAAAACTCAGGATTAGATAAAGTAGTACAGGAAATTGACTTAAAACATATCGTTTTAGAAACAGATTCTCCCTATCTTACGCCCGTTCCGCACCGCGGGAAGCGCAACGAGAGTTCATACTTGCTATATGTAGCTGAAAAGGTAGCCGATTTGCATCAAATGAGCGTTGAAGAAGTTGCCAGAGTGACCACCGAAAATTCAAAAATTGTGTTTGGTGTGTGAACGTTTTTATATTTACATTTTATTTGATTAGCCCGATTCATGAACCAGATACTGATCATCTATACCGGAGGGACAATCGGTATGATGACCGACCCCAAAACCAAGGCACTTAAGCCAATTAACTTCGAACAGATCATGGAAAATGTTCCTGAACTGGAGAAGTTAAACTGCAAAATATTGGTTCATTCCTTTGAACAGATCATTGATTCATCCAATATGAACCCAGAGATCTGGTGCGAACTGGCCCACCTAATCAGAGATAATTACGATAATGTAGATGGCTTCGTGATATTGCATGGTTCGGATACCATGGCCTTTACGGCATCAGCGCTCAGCTTTATGCTCGAGAATCTGGCTAAGCCGGTTATTTTCACAGGCTCGCAGTTACCTATTAGCGCTATCCGTACAGATGCGAAAGAAAATTTGATGACTGCCATCGAGATCGCCAAAGCAAAGAAACATGATCGGGCCCGCGTACCTGAAGTATGTATCTACTTTGATTACAAATTATTCAGAGGCAACAGGGCATTTAAGTATAATTCGTCCAAGTTTGAGGCATTCAGATCACCAAACTACCCAATATTGGCTGAATCAGGTGTGCACCTTAAATTTAGCCTTAACGATATAAGGCAACCAACAGAAGATCATTTTATTGTCCACAGCGACCTGGCAAATGATGTGGCGGTACTTAAACTTTATCCGGGTATTAGTCCGAAAGTGGTTGAAAACATCCTTTCTGCCGATGTACGGGGTATTGTAATGGAAACATTCGGAGCAGGCAACACCACCACCGATCAATGGTTTATAGACCTGCTTAAAAATGCGATCAACAGCGGCAAAGTGATACTGGATATTTCGCAATGTAAAGTAGGAACGGTAGAATTAGGCCGATATGAAACCAGCAAGGAACTGAAAGACATGGGGGTAGCCAACGGTTACGACATGACCTACGAAGCCGCCATCACCAAAATGATGTACCTGCTGGGACAATATAAAGAGCCTGCTGTTATTAAAGAATTGCTGGAGACGGATCTGCGTGGTGAGCTAACGATTTCATAAGGAAACTTTAGATTTAATCAAAACAAAAGCGGCAGGTATACAACCCGCTGCTTAACTACAGTACCTTAATTGCGCCGGCAGGTACAGCTCTCACCCTGCACCGCCGTCCGCAATACCGATACTCGGGGGTATTAGTCTCTTTTACATCCGCCCAATATTCCCTTGCTCCACACGTTTTTTGTATGCGCCGTAGAATATGATCGGGAAGATGAACAGGTTAAATGTTGTATTGGTGATTAACCCGCCTATCACTACAATGGCCAAAGGTTTTGAGGCTTCAGAACCAATACCATTTGACATGGCCGCGGGCAATAAACCGATGGCAGCCATTAACGCCGTCATTACTACCGCCCGCAGACGTTCGGCAACGCCCAGCTTTAGCGCATCAGAGAATCGGCGTGCCGAATGAAATCTTAACTCCTTGATATTTGTCTTGAACTTGGTGATCAGGATCACCCCATTCTGCACACATATACCAAACAGGGCGATAAAGCCGATACCAGCTGAAATATTAAAATTGACACCTGTTATCAATAAGGCCAGGATCCCTCCTGCTATTGCGAACGGAACGTTATTCAGTACCAATAACGAATCCTTTACATTCCCGAACAGGATAAACAGGATGAAGAAAATGATCAGCAAGCTGATCGGCACTACCTGGGCCAATCGCTTCGAAGCGCGCTGCTGGTTTTCGAAATCGCCCGCCCATTCAAGGAAATAACCTTTCGGTAGTTTGATTTTGGCATTTACTTTATCCTGTGCTTCTTTAATGGTACTACCCATGTCCCTGCCACGGATTGAAAATTTTATAGCTCCGTAACGTTTATGCGCGTCACGGTAGATCATACTGATACCGGTAATTTTAGTGATATCTGCTATTTCACGGAGAGGAACTTTCTTACCACTGGTAGATGGCACCCGCAGGTCGCCGATAGACTGGGTGTTATTACGGAAATCCTCAGGATAACGTATACGCAAATCGAACTTGCGTTCGCCCTCATATATCTGTGTAGCGGCCTTGCCACCGATTGCCGTTTCGATCACGGCATTGGCATCCGCAGCAGTAACGCCGTATTGAGCCATTTTTACCTGATTCAGATTGATCTGCAACTCAGGTTGACCCATATCACGCAGGATACCCAGGTCCTCTATGCCCTTTACATTTTTCAGAATATTATAAATACTGTCCTCCCTGCTTTCGATGAATTTATAATCATCTCCAAACATTTTTACGACGATGGAACCTTTTACCCCTGATACCGCTTCCTCTACGTTATCAGAAATTGGCTGCGAGAAGTTTAAATCGATCCCCGGAAAAAACTTCAGTTTTTCCTGCATGCGTTGGATCAATTCTTCTTTAGTTTCGCCCCTCGCCCACTTGTCCTGCGGATATATATCAACGTGGAACTCGATGTTATAAAAGCCCGTTGCATCCGTACCATCATTCGGGCGACCGGTTTGTGAAAGCACCTGCTTTACTTCTGAAAAACTCAGAAATATTTTGCGCATCTCATTCGCCAGTTTTACCGATTCACCAAGCGAGGTGCTTAGCGGACCCGTGGCCCTGACATATATCGAGCCCTCGTTCAACTCTGGGAGGAACTCTGTTCCCAATAACTCAAAACAAGCCAGGCAAATAACTAAAGTACCGATGGTAAATGGCAGCATTACCTTTCTGAATTTGAAGCACCATGTATAGATACGCATGCAGAAACCCGTCACAAACTCAACAAACACATTATGCTTTTCCTTTACATTTTTATTGAGCAGCACGCTTGCAAAAGCAGGCACAAAAGTGAAGGTCATGATCAAAGCTCCGAGCAGGGCAAAACCCAGCGTCCAGGCCAGAGGAGAGAACATTTTACCTTCCACCTTTTGGAAACTGAAAATGGGCAGCAAACCGGTGATAATGATCAGCTTGGCAAAGAATATACCTTTACCGTTTACCAGACAAGCCTCCTTGATCATACCCAATTTACTCAGCCTGTTATATTTCTCCATACCCACTTCCCTGGCACGATGATCGAGCACAACAAATATCCCTTCCACCATCACTACAGCACCGTCTATGATAATACCAAAGTCGATTGCACCCATCGAAAGCAGATTGGCCGACATGCCTTTTAGCTTGAGACAGATAAAGGCAAACAATAAAGCCAGCGGAATAATAAGCGATACGATGAGCGTGGTGCGCCAGTCGGCCATGAAGAGGAACACGATCACAGTTACAAATATGATCCCTTCAAACATATTATGGAGCACTGTATGCGTGGCAAAATTTACCAGGTCCTCACGGTCGTAAAAGGTTTTGATCTTTACATCTGAGGGTAAAATATTATAATTCAGGTCGTGTATTTTCTGTTTCAGCGCGGCAATCACCAGGCTTGGGTTTTCGCCTTTGCGCATCACCACGATACCTTCTACCACATCCGGGTCGCGATCACGACCAACCTGGCCTAATCTTGGCAATGCTGATTCGGTTACTTCGCCAATGGTCTTCACGTAAATTGGTGTACCCTTTACATTGTTGATGACTACATTCTTGATCTCGTCGATATTGTTCAGCAAACCAATACCACGCACCACGTAAGCCTGGCCGCTCTGTTCGATCACATCTCCACCCACATTTACGTTACTTTTTGATACAGCTTCATAAAGCTCCAGTGCCGATACGCCATATTGTAAGGCTTTTTGCGGATCGACGGTGATCTGGTAAGTTTTCACTTCACCGCCAAAACTGTTTACATCAGCCACCCCGGGTACGGCGCGTATCTCGCGGTCGACCACCCAGTCCTCAATCGTTTTCAGTTCACGAACAGATCGCTTATTGCTTGTCAATGTAAAACGATATATCTCGCCTGTCGGACCGTAAGGTGGCTCGATAGATGGATTTACGCCATCGGGCAGATTAGCGTCGCCGATATGGTTATTGATCTGTAGACGCGCAAAAGCATAATCTACATCATCATCAAAAGTCACTTTGACTACCGAAAGGCCAAACAAGGAAGACGACCTGATACTGGTTTTCTTCTCTGCCGGGTTCATAGCAATTTCCAGCGGACGGGTTACAAATTTTTCAACCTCCTCGGCGCTCCGTCCCGGCCATTGTGAAATAATAGTAACCGAGGTATTGGTCACATCCGGGAAGGCATCGATACTGATATTTTTAAAGCTGATATACCCCCCGGCTGCAAGCAACGCAGTTACGAAGAATATAAAATACTTGTTTTTTAATGCGAATGATAAAACCCTTTTTATGAATCGATTCATGTCGTGATTTCGAAATTCGGATGTACGATTTCGGATTTATTTTTTGTGTTTTATTTCAATTTTATTCAACGCCAACCGTCCTGCACCTGTCAGTCTTTAAGCGATTCAAAAAGATATACTTGTCTGGATGCCACTAAGCGGTCGCCAGGTTTTAAACCTGCACGGATGTAGGCACGGTCTTCTACTTTTTTGGCAATATCCACCTGCTGAATGCGTGCGTGAGCCTTCCCGTCAACTACTACTACATAGTTTTTATCATTATCAAAAATCAAAGCACGGGTATTGATCACCGGCAGTTTTTCACCTGATTTAGCTTTGATAATCACGCTGGCAAACATGCCCGGCTTTAATTTATTCCCCGGGTTGTTGATTTTCACTCTGGCTTTGATCACTTTATCATCGGGGTCTAGCATATCATATATCTTATCGATTTTACCATCAAAAACCTTATCAGGGTAAGACAGAGTAGTGATCTTTACGGGGTCGCCGGTTTGTATGTTGGCAATATCAGACTCATAAATATTGATGAGTACATACACATCCGACAGATCAGCAATTGTAAACAGGTTGGTGCCGTTATCCGCTCTCACCTGCGTGTTATCGGTCAGGTTTTTCTCGATCACATAGCCGGAGATTGGCGCTTTTACAAGATATCCTTGCGCATTACTCTTGTTAATGCCTACCACCTCGGCGGCACGCTTATTTTCAGCTACAGCTTTTTGATAGTCAGACTGAGCCTGCTCAAAATCCTTTTGAGAAGCCAACCCACTTTTGTATAAATCCTGGGTAGATTCCAAAGTCCGTTTGGCACTTCGCAGGTCCGCTTCGGCAGAAATATAATCTTTAGTAAAGGCGGCCATCTCAGCGCTTTTCATAATGGCCAAAGTTTGTCCCCTGCTCACTACATCCCCCAATTGCACATTCACGTCTTTAGCTACGCCGCTTACCAGAGGGTAAATTTTGACAGTCTTATTTTCATCGGGAGCGACACTGCCGGTCAGCCTGATCTCAGACAGCGCACTAGCCTCCTTCACAGTATCTATCAGCAGGCTCCTCAGGAGCGTATCCGTTACCTGGAATTTTTCGTCTTTTTCGCCCCCGGAGGCTTCAGAGCGATGACAACTTTGCAGTGTTACCACTGCTGACACTGCTAGGACAGCAGCCATAATGTAGTATTGCGGTTTAAACATATCGCGTGGCTCTTTTATAAAATATATTTTATCTTTTATATGAATTATTGCCACGGCAAGTGCAGCAAATTGCTGCACTGCCTTTGGCAACCTTAATACATCTAGGGGTATTAAGTATCATTAGTAGGGGTATTTTGAAAGTTGGTGTCCTCATCGCCTGCTCATCGGGAAACAGTCCGATTGCCTGGCAGTGGTCTGCCAGGGCAATCAATCCGTTTCTTTCGAACATTTCTGTCATTGTTATTTTAATAGCAGGGGTATGCATCTATTTATTAAAAAATGATGTGCCTGTCGCATAATTCAACTGCTCCATGGAGAGCACCCGATTAAGCTGAAGGCCATTCATTTGCAGCGTGTTGGTTTTGTAGGAATCATAAAAGTCCAGGAATTCCAGCATGCTGATATTTCGTTTCTCGTAATTCTTAAATACCTCCTGAATCAGGTGGGTAAAATCATCTTTAAACTGGGGGTCGAAGCCGTTGTACAGTTGCTCCAATCGCAAAGCTCCTTTGTAATTAGTTGCCACGTCACTTTCTACCTGGTCTTGCTGACTTTGCAACTGCACTTTGCTTTGATCGACTGCGATATGAGCCTGTTTGATGGCTCCCTGGTTACGGTTAAAAAACGGCAGACTGAAAGCTATGCCCGCACTCATAAAGTTGTTCCCATACGAACCCAGTTTATCATAATTAAAGGATAGCGAAACGTCCGGAACAGCGGTTGCTTTTTGCAGTTTCAGGTTCATGTTGCTGTAATCAACTGCGGCTTTGCTGTATCTTAAGTCGTAGCGATTGACGTAAGCCGAATCCAGCAATTGCTGATAAGGCACTCGCGACACCATCTCTTTGTTATCCGCCGTTACTATTGGCTCTACATAAGTTTTGGATGATACTTTGATCAACAATTTCAACTCACTTTCGGTAGTATCAATACCGGCCAGCAGACCATTGTATTCCGTTTGAAGTGAATAAAGCTGCGATTGAATACGCAGCACCTCCTTTTGAGCAATGTTACCCTTGGTATACTGCTCTTTAAAAACAGTCAGCGTTTTTGATAAAGAAGCGATCTCCTCATTATAAACTTTAGCCGATTGTTCGTTATAATAAATGGTGTAGAAATCATTCCGGAGCGTGAACTTCAACGTACGCAGCAGGTCAAAAAACTGATATTTGGCTTGCTCAACACCGATTTTGGCTAATTGGATATTTTTGTTCCTTTTTCCGGCGGTATAGAAAAGCTGCGAGACGCTCATTGATTGCTCGCTGAAAGCATTAGGCACACCTGTGGCATGAATACCATTAGCAAAACTGAAATCGGGATTTTGAAACAGGCGGGCGGTCATGACCTGTGCACTGGCATTGTCGATATTGTATCGCGAAATGATCAGGCTCAGGTTATTTTTTATGAATTGATCCTCGACCTGCCGTACTGTTAGCTTTAAGGTATCGCTAGCCGGGGTTTGTGCAAACGCAAACACAGGGACCCCGGCAGCAACACATGCTATTTGCAGCAATACGATAGTCCGGATATATTTTAAAAGCATAAATTATTATTTGTGCAAAAATATCCGGGAGGTGTTAGAGGACAATTAAAGCCACATTAGAATGGGATTAGAATTTAAATCCGCCGCAATAGTGGGAATTACGATTTTAGAAGTATCGTAATGCATAAGCTGATTTTAGGTTTGGGGTTATTATTTCAGATTTGGTTATGATTCACAAGCAGATTTACGATTGTAGATGTTATAAAATCGTAAATCTAAAATCGTAAATCTAAATTACCTCCCCGATTCCATTACCTGTTTCAAATGTAATGGCAACTATAGTTCCTTTTCCTGATTCCGATTTAATACTGATATGGCCGTTGTATAACTGGATAATCTTTCCTGTAATATATAACCCTATCCCGCTACCGGGGTGATCTTTAACATTGGTTCCCCTGTAAAAAGATTCAAATATCCGCTCCAGTTCCTCAGCCGGAATGCCGATGCCGGAGTCGATGACTGTGACAGTTATCTGACTGCTATCGGCATACAAATCGCATTGAACCCGTTGGTTATCAGAAAACTTATAAGCATTCCCTATGATATTATTGAAAGCAATTGTAAGCAGCGCTTTATTAGCAGGAATTTGCAATCGTTCGGGATCGGCAGGTAAATGTTTGACACTCACGGCAAAAAGACCCTTGCCCAGCTTATTTGTCCAATAATCAGCCAATTCCCATATCAGTTCATCAATAGCAACCGGGTCGAGGGCAGCCTGGGTATAACCCATATCCACCTGTGCCAGTTCCATTAACCCGGAAATGGTTTCATTCAGATCCTCGGCATCGATCAATACTGATCTTAAAACCCGTTCATACTCTTCATTAGAACGCGCCTTATGGAGTGCTACCTCTATTTCGCCTATGATGCTGGTTACGGGAGTCTTTAATTCGTGCGATGCATTAGTAACATAGGTTTGCTGCATTTCAAAGGCGTTTTCGAGATGTTTCAAGAGCCGGTTAAAGTTTTGGGCGAGTACGCTTATCTCATCCCTTCCGTTACCCTCGTCTACCCTGAAACTGAGATTCCCTGCGTGTACCAATTGCATCTGTCCTACCACATCATCCAGTGGTTCAAGAGCCTTTTTGGCGAACCAGCGACCTATAAAAAACAACCCGGTAATTACCAAGACAAACATTGCCGCCATAATCTCGATAAGGTCGTCGATACGGCGATGCCCCTGTATGTCTACCGCCGATGTTAGGATCACAAAGTTTCCCTGGTTATCATTGTAGTAAATGCCAACAGTTTGCCTGGTTCCTTCGGTAAATTCTATATCCTGTCGCCTTCTCACCTGGTCAATCACATTACTCGGCCAGTACTGCTGTTTATCCCTGATAAATGAAGCGGCATTCTTATCATTATAAATGCGGGTCACTTCACCTGGAAGTTGCTTCAAATAGCGCTCGCGGACACGGTTTAATGAATCCGGAGATATCTCGTCTGCTTCCAAATATAATTGAGCTGCTACCTTGGCCCGATCGACCAAACGGCTATAAAAATCGGCTTTAGCAAATGAATTAAAGGTAATGAAAATGACAGTGAGAGCTATAAGCAGGATCACCGCGCTGATGATTGTAAAATATAAGGCGAGGCGATTCCTGATCTTCATTATTTACCCGATTGTTTCAAGATATACCCCATCCCTATCACCGTGTGTATCAGCTTGTTTTTGAAATCTCTTTCTATTTTTTTGCGCAGATAGTTTACATACACATCAATAAAATTGGTCCCGGTATCAAAGCCTATTTCCCAAACTTTTTCTGCTATGTACTCGCGCGATAATATCTTATTGGGATTCTGCATAAACAATTCCAGCAAGGTATACTCCTTCGCTGTCAGAGTAATCTTTTTACCAGCGCGTTCAGCCGTTTTACTCCAGGTATCCAGCGTCAGGTCATCAAAAGTGAGCACATGATTTTCTTCTGCACTTTTGTTCCGTCGCATCAGGGCCTCCATACGTGCCAGTAATTCACTGAAGTGGAAAGGCTTTACCAGGTAATCATCCGCACCCGCTTTTAACCCTGATACTTTATCATGAACCTGGTTCAGTGCCGTAAGCATGAGTATGGGTGTATTAGTATCCTTCTGGCGGACACTACGACATAGGTCGATGCCATTGGTATCGGGCAGCATCACATCCATTATCAAAAGATCGAATTGTTCCTGCTGCAGCAACTTGTTGGCACTTGCTCCATCGCCCGCAGTTTTCACGCTATATCCCTGTTCTTCTAAGCCCTTGGTGATAAAGGCAGCTACTTTTTGCTCGTCTTCAATTAAACAGATGCGATTCATAACCGACAAATATGACAATATTAAGCTGAATAATTTATGAACGCCAATTTACAATTGATGATTATAATTGTATTCTAATGAAGATACGGATTTATGGATAAAATAACACCCTTCCACGTTGCAGTGCCGGTATACGACCTAGAGGAAGCTCGTAAATTTTACCGGGAAGTTTTAGGCTGCAGTGAAGGCCGCACCGATGAACTTTGGACAGACTTTAATTTATATGGTCACCAGTTTGTTATTCATTATAAACCCAGACCTAAAAATATAGAGGCGCATCATACTAATCCTGTTGACGGGCACGATGTACCAGTGCCACATTATGGCGTCGTATTGGAATGGGACGAATTTGAAAAGCTCGCGGGGCGGTTAAATGCACGTGGTGTAAAATTCGTTATTGAACCATACATCCGGTTTAAGGGCTTGCCAGGTGAACAGGCTACTATGTTTTTCCTTGATCCTTCCGGGAACGCATTAGAATTTAAGGCTTTTAAGGATATAGGGCAGTTGTTTGCGAAGCAAGGCTAAAATATCCTCTGCTGTATCACTGCCATAAAATCGCCCTTGAATTTTTCGCTTACTGGTATTTGCTTGCCGGCGATGTAGATGTGGTTATCCTGGAATTTTTCCAGTTGCTTGGTATTTACGATATAGGAATTATGTACCCGCACAAAAGGCAGCGGTAATTGCTCTTCAATCTCTTTCAAACGACGATAAATTAGTAATTGCCCGGTATTGGTAACCAGGCGCACGTACTCCTTTTCACCTTCAAAATAGAGTATATCCTCCAATCTGATCTTGCTTAATGTCTTACCTGACTTCACAAAGAAATATTCCTTTTCAGGTAAATGAACCGGCTTTTCGGTTACTTCCTTGTTGCCAAAGTAAGCTTCGATTTTTTGTGTGGATGAAATGAAACGTTTTAGTGTGATTGGCTTCAGCAGGTAATCAATGGTCTGAAAAGTATAGCTCTCGGCAGCATATTCGGAATAAGCTGTAGTGAAAACGATCTTGGTTTCTTTGGGTAGGATAGCAGCAAGCTCCATTCCGGTTAGCTGCGGCATATTGATGTCTAAAAAGAGAAAATCGACCTTGTTCTTTTTCAAAAATGCCATCGCCTCCAATGCATCATAGCATTTGGCCTTTAAGTCCCATTGTGTCGTCTGGTGGATCAGTATCTCCAGCAGATTTACGGCGTTGGGTTCATCATCGATAATAATACAGCTCAAATTCATGATAGCGGCACTTTTAAAAAGGCAGTAAACTGATCGCCCGAGCAATCTACATTCAACTCAAAGGCGGTTCCATATAACAAGCCAAGACGCTTTCTCAGATTCTCAATCCCAAAACCATGCGATGTCCCCTGCGACTGTGGTATTTTTTTGTTTGACGTCTGAAACAGCAAATAACCCTCCTGGTGAATAAGCGACAGGTCGATTTTATTCTTCCTGCTCGATTTATCCACGCCGTGCTTAAAAATGTTCTCTACAAAAGTCATCAGCAGCATGGGCGGTATGCGAGCATCCGGGTTATACTCTTTGACGAAATTTATCTCCGTATCGTGACGAATGCGGATCTTTTCTAATGCAATATAGTTCTCGATAAACTGCACTTCGGTCTGTAACGACACCTCATCTTTCGGACTTTCATCTACAAAATAGCGCATAATATCCGAAAGACGTTCTATCAGTCCCGCCGTACGCGGCGCCTCGCGGTAGGCCTCGTAGTAAATATTATTCAGCGTATTGAACAAAAAATGCGGCTGCACCTGTGATTTGAGCAGATTTAATTCAGCCTGGCTTTTTTGCAGCATGATTTCCTCTGCCTGCTGTTTTAGTTTGAAATACGCTATCGCGATGCGAAAGATAAAGCTCAGCATATAAGTAAGCAGGCCCGCAACTAAAAACTGCGCAATACTGCCCACCGACATTTTTTCGGCATGTTCCGCAAAGTATTTATTGTATATAAACATAACCAGAAAGCCCCTGCCCAGACCTGCTGCCGGCAATAATATCACTACCAGTATCACATACAACGCCACATGCCCTTTTTGATAAAGCTTAGGATACAAAAACCTGATGTTTCCGTAGATTACTGACACATAAAAAATAACATTGATTCCACTGAATATGCCCGCCTGGTACGGGCCATCCTCGGGCAGGAACGAAAAAAAAATAATTAAATAAACTGCCACCCACACCAGCCACTGAAGCTGGGCAATTGTTGCCTTCCCTTTCAAAAGATTCATTTTTAAAAATACAAAGGTTTTCGGTTATGTACTGCCGTTTTCAATAAATAGGCAGAGTTACTCAATCATTCCCGCTCTAATCTCAACAGGTACCGCTCAATACCCAAATTGTCTCAATATTCCCCTCGATTGAGGATTTCGGCTAAACAATTAAAAATTAACAAGTTGAGGTTGAATATACTTTTCAGATTGGAAGATAAAGATGAGCTTTATGATGTAAAATCAATTATAAACCTTCTTTACTGGACATGAAACTACATCCCATAGCAGAAAAACTGGCGCCGATAATAGCGGCAATTTTATTACTGCTGTCGCATTCAAAGAATGTGGTAAAACAAATGCAGACTATTGATTTGCCAGGTGTAGTTGCTGTCTGGAAATAAGAGATATTACGTTAACCCGATCATTAATTAAAAAAACTCCCATGAAAAAATTATTCAGCGCCGGTTTACTACTGGCTATTATCCACATCGTTTTTATACCGTTTGCGCATGCCCAGCTTACCTCATTACCAGATGGTGGCAACAGAAGAGCCACTGTTAGCGAAGGGATAGGCATTACTAATATTACGATCAATTACAACCGCCCTGCTGTGAAGAAAAGAGAAGGACACATTTGGGGAGAATTGATCCCAGCAGGCTATGTGGACCAGGGATTTGGGACTTCAAAATCAGCCCCCTGGCGCGCCGGAGCTAATGAAAATACTACTATTGAATTTTCTACGGACGTAAAAATTGAAGGTCAGGCGCTGGCAGCAGGTAAATACGGGTTCTTTATTGCTTACGATCCAAACGAATGCACGCTGATCTTCTCCAAAAACAACTCCTCTTGGGGCAGTTTCTTTTACAAGCCTGATGAAGATGTATTGAAAGTAAAAATAAAACCTGTGCCTGCAGATAAAAGCGTTGAATGGCTAAAATATGAGTTTACCGACCAGACACCGACCAGCGCCGTAGTAGCATTGCAATGGGAAAAAATGGTGATCCCTTTTAAAATTGATGTGGATGTAGTGGGTACACAGCTGGCATCCTTCCGCAGGGAATTAAGAAGTGAAAAAGGGTTCAATTGGGAATCATGGAACCAGGCCGCTCAATACTGCGCCCAAAATAAAACCAATTTGGATGAGGCATTGATGTGGGCTGATACTGCCACCAGTGTCAATTTTGGTGGCGATAGGAGCTTTACTGCCCGGAGCACAAAGGCAATGGTGCTGGACGCAATGGGTAAAACACCAGAGGCCGCAGATGTGATGAAAAAAGCCTACCCTTATGGCAGCTTGAATGAGTTATACATCTATGGCCGCAACCTGACACGTCAGAAAAAAGGTCAGCAGGCATTTGAAGTGTTCAAAATAAATTATGATAAACACCCTAATGAGTTTTTGACTAATGCAGGTATGGCAAGGGGGTATTCGGCAGTTGGCGACTATAAGAAAGCGTTAACATTTGCGCTGAAGGCGCAGGCACAGGCACCTGACCAGCCCAACAAGAATATCCTGAATACGATGGTCAAGAAGCTGCAAGATGGGCAAGATATAAACTAAATTTCCGATTAGGCCGGCGCTCTTTCCCGGGCGACCGGCCAATCATTTACCTATCAATTTACTTATGTATACCTTGTTAAAAAAAATCACCGTCTGTTCGCTGATTGTATTAGGGTTGAGACCGACTGCATTTGGCCAAAACATTGTTCCTGCTGGTGCAAAGCCTGAAGTGTTTACCCAGCAAGGTGTCGATTCAACCAATAACCAATCTGTAGCTGCCCTGATGCCTGATGGCAAAACTGCTTACCTGGCTGACGGGACGACCATTTATTTTACAAAAAAAGTGAATGGCAAATGGACGAAGCCTGTGCTCGCACCATTCTCTGGGCATTGGAAAGATTGGGATCCTGCATTGAGGCCTGATGGCAAACGCCTGATATTTGTCTCGAACCGCCCTGTTGATACAGCGGCTGATCAAACCAAACCTCAAAAGAACAACCAGCTCTGGTATGTCGACCGCATTTCGGGAGATAAGTGGACAGAGCCAAAACACTTCGATGCGCCTATCAATATGTACGGTTTTAACGACTACGGTCCTTCTATCAGCAGCAAAGGCACTGTTTGTTTCTGCTCACGCAACCGCGAGGGGCACAAAGGCATGGGTGGTTATGCTGCCCGCCTTGTTAATGGTCACTACCAAAAACCAGAACTGCTTGCTTTGAACGGCGACAGCGAAATATACGACCCGTTTATTGCCACTGATGAACGCTACATCATATTTGTAAGTAACGGCGAACTCTACATTAGTTATCGAAAAGGCAATAATTGGACACAAGGAGAAAAACTTGGGCCGGAAGTAAACAACGGTAAAGGCAACTTCGATCCTTATGTGTCGCCTGACGGTAAAATGCTTTATTACTCGCAGGACAAAGCCCCGGGTATTTTGATGATCCCGGTTAATATACCTGCTTCATAAAAAATTTTGAGTATGGATATCATGATCTTCACAGGAGTGCTGCTATTGGGCGGCCTGATCAACTTCCTAAAAGAGGTTGATACCAAAACAGTGATACGTGTTTCGGGTATCTACATTTTTATTGCATGGGTATCCATTATTTATACCTGGATACACCTGTTTATCGGAATTAACGACGCCGACCTGCAGAAGGTACTCAGTGTATTTTTACAGATTATTAGTTTAATCATGTATGGCACGCTTGGGTACCTGGCGGCCTACATTGCCTTAAATTTCCAGGAGCTGACTGAACAGTCCCAGGATGCAGCTTTGCAAAAAATTATCCGCAAAACATTACGTGCTGTTTCCATCGCAATTGCCAACACATTTATGGTGGTAACACTGGGCAAATCACTCAATATGCCATATATGCTGGCGTTTTTCAGACAGTCCTGTTATGCGGTGTGGTTCCTGTATTTTGTTATGGGCGCCGAGCCATTAGGCGCCATTGGCATACTCTTTCATTCTAAACTGAAGACAGGTCCGTTGGCTACTTTAGGGCTTATTGTTGTCATGCTCGGTGCAGTTTACACTCATTTGCATAATCATGATCCATTTTCTGATTCGTATGAGGCCATTATTCAGCTCATCAACCTTTCGCTGCTGTTACTGATCTATTATTATGAAAGGCAAACCAGCAAAAAGAATTCACTAACACCTGTTTACATTACCAATGAAAATGTTTAAATATTCATCTTTTATAATCCTGCTCTGCTGTGTTATCAGTATTTCGGCGAATGCCCAGGTTGATACTATACGGTTAAAGGATAAACGCATTAATACTTCGGTTTTAAAACCGGGTCTGAACCAATACCTCGTCTACTTCCAGGATCCCAAAAAGAAAACAACGTTGCGGTTTTCTCTTTGGCTCAGGGATATCCAATTACAGGATCGTAATGGCCAGAAGATATTCACTATTGCCCAGCATTGGTTTGGTAGCGATTCAACAAGCTATCGTTATATCTATTCTATTAATAAGGCATCTGACTTTGCACCCATTTATCATTCGGAAACGATCGGCACAAAAACGAAAGCATACAATTGGGGGACTGATAAAATAACCGGGGCCGACAGCGTTGCGCAAAATATGCAAAAAGATTTCTCGCTTAATTTCAAACTGCCTAACTTCAATTGGAACCTGGATATTGAAACATTTGAGATGCTGCCGTTGGCCGAGGGTAAAACATTCGCTATTAATTTTTATGACGCCGGGCTCGATCCACCTGCCTATGTGAATTATAAAGTAATTGGCAGCGAGGTAATTCAAACTATCAGCAACGAAAAAGCAGATTGCTGGAAATTAGCTACCGAAGGCGACTACAAAGGCACCCATTATTCCGAAACCTACTGGATTAGCAAAAAGAATCATGAGTTTCTGAAAGAAGAGGATTCGTTTAATGGTATGTACCGGTACAAAATAAAGATGCCGGCTAACGCACCCGATCTGATTGCAAGGTTTACCAAATGACCAGTTTGATTAATTCAAGCCATTTTTAGACCAATAATAGCACGATTGTTTGCCCCGGGAAGTTTTATATTTGGTAAGAAACAACCTATTATAAAACTTCCTTTTTTATGCTGATCACCCGCTGCAATACACTTTCTGAACTGAACGAACTGGCTTCCGAAACAATAATTCATGAGCTTCAGCACAATCCGAAATCGTTAGTTTGTGCAGCTACGGGCAATTCACCTACGGGCGTATATAAAAAGCTGACCGAAAAGAAGGAAAACATTAATACATCTGGCCTCCGGTTCATTAAATTAGATGAGTGGTACGGCTTAGGTATTAATGATGAGGGTTCATGCGAGAAATATTTACATGAACATTTATTTAACCCTCTTGGCATTTCCAACAGTCAATACATAGCATTTAATGGTAAAACAACCCGCCCAGAGAAAGAACTTCAGAATGTTGACAATTACCTGGATGAACATGGCCCGATCGACCTATGCATTTTAGGGCTGGGTAAAAACGGTCATATCGCTTTTAATGAACCTGCGGACATCCTGCAGCCGCGTGCTCATTTATCGCCGCTGAGTTCAACATCATTGGAACACACGATGATAAAAAGCACCGGTGAACCGATTAAATATGGTATGACGCTGGGTATGACGGATATTTTACAATCTAAGAAAATAATTCTGCTGGTAAATGGCTCACACAAAAATGCCATTATGCAAAAGCTGATGGAGCGAAAAATAAGCACGCAGTTACCGGCTTCTTTCCTGTGGCTGCACGCTAATGCCCAATGTTTTTATTGTGATAATGATAATTGAAAATCAAGAAGATGAGCTACAGATTGTCTTTTCTTTCAATCTTGTTAATGGCCGCTTTCGGAGCTCAGGCCCAGGTGCAGGTACGCAACGAACCAAGACATAAAAACGTTTTTGAAAACAAATACTTCAGGGTACTGGATGTGAATATTCCGCCGCACGACACCACCCTGCAACATATTCATTCCACCCCTTCGGTTATTTTGCTATTTACTAATACCGTCACAGCCCAGCAACTGAAAGGACAGGCTTGGGTGAAAAGCCAAAGTGTAGCAGGAAGTGCCTTTTACCGCGATTTTGCAAAAGACACGGTGATCCATAAAGTGAGCAATTGGGACACGGCACCTTATCATGTTACAGATATTGAGCTTCTTTCGACATATGAGCCAAACTCCAGCCGCAAACCATTGCCATTTACGGTTTTATTTGACAGCGATAGGGCATTTGCCTATCGCGTAACTGATTCATCGATAAATAAACAAACGATCAGTAACCGCGGGCCGATGATTGCCGGGCTGGTGGCAGGAGATGACGTCATTCTTCACGACACAAAAAATCACAGATCCATCAATATAAAGCCAGGCAAAGAGACCTATATAGAGCCGGGTACTTCTTTTTACCTGACCACAACGAGTAAAAAAGAGATCAACCTGGTTTTATTCGAACTTAAATAATGACGGTGAACTATGAGTAAAGGAACCGAACAGCATACGTATGACGCGATTGTAGTAGGATCAGGCATCAGCGGCGGATGGGCCGCCAAAGAGTTGTGTGATCTTGGCGTAAAAACACTGGTATTAGAGCGCGGTCGCAACATCGAGCATATTAAGGATTATCCTACCGCGACCAAAGGCCCATGGGAGTTTCCGCATCGCATGGAGGAGCCCTTGCAGGTTAAAAAAGATAACCCGGTGATCAGCAAATGTTATGCTTATGGCGAGGACACACATCACTTCTTTGTGAAGGATAAGGAACATCCTTACATACAGGAAAAGCCTTTTGACTGGATACGCGGCTACCAGGTAGGCGGCAAATCCATTATGTGGGGGCGAGCCTGCCAGCGTTGGAGCAACTTTGAGTTTTCAGCGCCGATGCGCTATGGGTATGCAGTGGACTGGCCTATACGTTATGAAGATATAGCGCCCTGGTACTCGCATGTAGAACGCTTTTCGGGCATTTGCGGTGATAAGGATGGTATGGAATCAATGCCCGATGGCGATTACCTGCCGCCGTTCGAGATGAGTTGCGTGGAGGATGCAATGGCCAAACAGATAAATGCGCATTACGAAGACCGCCGGATGATCAAAACACGCTGGGCACACCTTACAAAACCCGAACCAATCCATGTACAACAGGGTCGCGGCCAATGCCAGGCACGTGATCTATGTACCAGGGGTTGTCCGTTTGGCGGATATTTCAGCTCTGTTTCGTCTACCCTGCCTTGGGCTAAAAAGACGGGCAACTTAACCATCAGGCCATTCTCTGTAGTGCATTCCATTATTTATGACGAGAAAAAAGGTAAGGCTACCGGAGTGCGGGTAATCGATACTAATACCAAAGCAGAGACTGAGTTTTATGCAAAAGTGATCTTTATGAATGCAGCCTGCCTGAATACCAATCTGATATTGCTTAACTCAACTTCTTCACGCTTTCCAAATGGGTTGGGAAACGACAGTGGGTTATTGGGCAAATTCATGGCTTTCCAGAATTACCGGGCAAGTGTGCACGGTCGTTATGAAGGCTTTGAGGATCATTATTATTTTGGCCGAAACCCGACTAACCCAATGATTCCCAATTATCGCAATTTGCACAAACAGGACACTGATTATATAGGTGGCTTTATGACTTTTGTCTACTCTAATCGCGGCAGAAATCGTTGGGATGAGGGCATTGGCGCCGATCTTAAAAATGCAGTATCAGAACCTGGGCCTTGGCATGCGGGCATGTATATTCAGGGAGAAACAATACCGAAAGAAGCCAATCATGTCCGGCTAAGCAAAGATCAAAAGGACCCCTGGGGTATTCCTCAACTGATCACCTCGGTCGGTTATGATGATAATGATGAGAAGCTGATCAAAGATTTCCTTGAACAAAGCGCCGAAATGCTGGAGATAGCCGGTGTGAAAGATATCACCAAGTATGATACCCACCAGGCTCCGGGACTGGATATTCACGAAATGGGCGGATGCCGCATGGGCCATGATCCAAAAACATCACTCCTTAACAAATGGAACCAGATGCATCAGTGTAATAATGTCTACGTCACCGATGGCGCCTGTATGACCAGTACAGGGAACCAGAGTCCGTCGATTTTATACATGGCGTTTGCAGCAAGGGCTGCAAATCACGCTGTGGAGGAGATGAAACGAGGAAATATTTAACGGGCAGGGTGTCACACTGAGGCACTCGAAGTGTAGTGCTTAAAGGCCTTCGCCCACTATGCTTCGAGTGCCTCAGCATGACACCTTTTTAAATGATTAACATGCCTAACAGAAGAAATTTTATAAAGAATACCAGCCTTTTGGCTTTGAGCCTTCCTTTGTTTAAGAATGACCTTTTTGCTTCGCCTCAGAAGCTCCCGGCATTGGGTATCCAATTATATATGGTAAAGGAGAATATGCAGAAAGATCCAAAAGGTACTTTAAAAAAACTGGGTAATATGGGGTATACCCAGATTGAGAGCTACGCTGGACCCGGTGGTATATTTTGGGGATGTAGTAACCGGGAGTTCAAAAAGATTGCAGGCGGTTACGGTCTGACGTTAATATCCAGTCATTACGACGACGATCCCGTGGGCTTTGAGAAACAGGTAGAACTTGCTGCGGAAATTGGCATGAAATATCTGATCTGTCCGTGGAAAGGGCCGCAGAAATCGATCGATAATTTTAAACGCTTTGCCGACGAGTTTAATCGCAATGGCGATATTTGCAAAAAGCATGGGATGCGCTTTGGTTATCATCCGCATGATTATCCTTATAAAAAGGTAGATGGACAATTACCCATCGACGTATTGTTGGCCAATACGGATAAAGAATTAGTCGACTTCCAGATGGACTATTACTACACGGTCACTGAAGGCCAAAATCCGGAAAGGTACATCAAAAAGCATCCTCACCGTTTTAAGCTTTGCCACATGCGTGATGTATTAAAACAGCGTTTACCAAAAAGCAGCGACGAAGAATCAGCATGCGATCTTGGTCAGGGGATTATTAATTATCCTCACCTGCTGTCGACGGCACTCAATGATGGCATGAAATACTTCTTTGTTGAGCAAAGCCGCTTTTATCATGAAACGCCACTGCAAAGTGCTAAAGTGAATATCGAATATTTAAAGCGTCTGCAACTGGTTTAAAACTTATGGTAGGGTTTCTCAAAAAAGTCGTTTACTACCATATTGAATTCATCGCGATGCTCAATTAATGTAGGGTGACCAGAATTGGGCACCACCCATAGATAAGCCTTTGGAATGGCCTGATAAATTTTGGTCGTATGTTCAATCGGTATCACATCATGGTCGCCGCAAATGATCAACGAAGGGCATTTGATCACCTTTAATGCGGAAAACGGAATATTCGGCTGCACATAATCCAGCATAAATATCTTCCAGTCATTTTTTTCTTTGTCCGTAACGCGGGGTTTATCTTTATCACGCCGGTATTGTTTTACCATATCATCCCATGTTGATTGGGTAAGTCCCAACGAATCCGGTGTCAGGTTGGCTCCTGTAGCGGCAAACTTGATCACCTTATCCGAATGACGCATTGCCATGAGGATTGCGTTGATACCGCCATCGCTCCATCCGATCACATATGCTGAATCGATGTGCATTTTATCCAGCAGTGCGGCAAAATCGTCGGCCATCATTTCGAAACTGAGGGAGTCCTTTTTATCGACGGACTTCCCATGCGCCCGGCTATCAACCGCGATTACCTTATACTTCTTTGAAAAGTATGGAATGGTTTGCTTAAATGCGTTGATACTACCTCCATTGCCATGTATCAGTAACAAAGGCTTACCCTGGCCATAAGTCTCGGCATATAATTTTATACCGCGTACATCATAATATTTCCCGGCGGCCGGGTTATTGCCATAATGGATTTGCTGGCCACAGGCTGTTTGCGTTATTGCAACAGCGAGTAAGAGACACAATAAGGCTTTGCTCATATAGGGTTTGCTTATTAGACGACTAAATATAGAAAGAAGTTTCCCATCATCGCAAACGATAAAATTATAGCTGCTTTATTCAGAAAACATTAACTTTAAAAGCCCAAAAAGCGCCTGCTTTTTTCGGCAAAACCAATTATAATACCGATGGATTCGACAAATACCAAGGCCCCGGAAATTCAGACCACCTATGATGCGATTGTGATCGGCTCAGGTATCAGCGGCGGATGGGCGGCGAAAGAATTGTGCGAAAGGGGATTGAAAACTTTGGTTCTGGAACGCGGCCGGAATGTGGAACATATCAAAGATTATCCGACAGCAACAACACCGCCGTGGCAATTTAAGCACCGGCTCAGAATGACCACCGAGTTCCTGAAAGAAAACCCACTGATCAGCAAAGCGGCGGGCTATGGCGAGGATAATGCGCACTTTTTTGTAAAGGATAAAGATCACCCTTACATACAGGAAAAACCGTTCGACTGGATACGTGGCTACCAGGTTGGGGGCAAATCGCTTACCTGGGGACGAGCCTGCCAACGCTGGAGTAAGTATGAATTTGAGAATCCTGAAAAATTCGGTTATGGTATTGCATGGCCCATCGGTTATGATGATGTAGCTCCGTGGTACTCCCATGTAGAAACGTTCATTGGCGTATGCGGTAATAAGGATGGTTTGGAATCGATGCCCGATGGTGAATTTTTACCGCCATTCGAGATGAATTGCGTTCAGGAAGTAATCAGCAAAAAGATCAGCGAGAATTATAAAGACCGCCACCTGGTACATGCGCGATGGGCGCATCTGACCAAGCCGAATCAGATTCATATCGATCAGGGCCGAGTGAAATGCCAGGCTCGTAATATGTGTATGCGTGGTTGTCCTTTTGGTGGGTATTTCAGTTCGAACAGCTCTACCCTCCCCTGGGCAAAAAAAACAGGGAACTTAACCATTAGGCCGTTCTCCGTAGTTCATTCTATCATTTATGATGAAAAATTGGGCAAGGCGTCGGGCGTAAGAGTGATCGACACCAATACTAAAGAACTGATGCAGTTTAAAGCGAAGGTGATATTCATGAATGCTTCCGCCTTGAATACTAATCTGGTGCTATTGAACTCAACCTCCAAACGTTTCCCTAATGGTTTGGGAAATGATAATGGTTTGCTGGGTAAATACATCGCTTTTCAAAATTACCGGGCATCGGTGACTGCTGATATGGACGGCTTCCTCGATAAATATTATTTCGGGCGAAACCCAACAGAACTGATCCTGGCGAATTATAAAAATCTGCATAAGCAGGAAACGGATTATCACGGCGGATACACCACTTTCATGGGTGCATTCAGGGAGTCAAGGCCAGCTACGGAACAAGGTAAGGTCGGTGCCGAGTATAAAGATTCACTTACCGAACCGGGGCCGTGGAAAGTATATATGTACTTGCAGGGCGAAACGGTTCCCAAAATAACCAACCATGTGCGTTTAAGTAGGGAACACAAGGATCAATGGGGAATACCGTTATTGGTCACATCGGTAGAATATGACGATAATGACCAGCGTATGATCGATGATTTCCTGAAGGAAACCAAAGAGATGCTGGAAAAAGCAGGTTGCAAAAACGTGCAAACACACCAAAACAGGCAAGCGCCCGGTTTGGATATCCACGAAATGGGGGGCTGCCGCATGGGTAAGGATCCAAGAACATCCTTACTGAACAAGTGGAATCAATTGCATCTGTGTAAGAATGTATTTGTGACCGATGGTGCCTGCATGACCAGCACCGGGAATCAGAGCCCGTCCATCTTATACATGGCCTTAACTGCACGCGCGGCAAATTATGCTGCTGACGAGATCAAAAAAGGGAATTTATAACTATATTTAAATACCCTGCTAAATCAATCCGATTTAAACAATGAAGATCAGCCTGAAACTAATCTGTCTACTGCTCGTGCTGTGTTTTATAGCCAACCACTCATTCGCGCAAAAAGAAACCATTGATCAAAAAGTGGAAGCCTTACTCGCTAAAATGACGTTGGATGAAAAAATCGGTCAGCTAAACCAATATAATGGCGATTGGGAAGCAACCGGACCGGTTACTAAAGATGTAGGCAATAAGCTGGACGAGATAAAGCGAGGTCGCGTTGGCGCTGTGCTGAATATTATGGGTACCGATCATTGCAAAACCTTCCAGGATGCTGCGATGAAATCGAGACTAAAAATTCCGCTGCTTTTTGGGCAGGATGTGATACATGGTTACAGTATTACTTTTCCTATCCCATTGGCTGAGGCAGCAAGTTGGGATATGGCCGCCATTGAAAAGGCCGAACGCATAGCGGCTGTCGAAGCTTCTGCATCGGGTATTAACTGGACATTTGCGCCGATGGTAGATATTGCCCGCGACCCGAGATGGGGCCGAGTAATGGAGGGTGCCGGAGAGGACCCATACCTTGGTGCGCAGATTGCAACAGCACGAGTAAAAGGGTTCCAGGGAAATGGGATCGGCAGCCCGGATGCCGTAATGGCCTGTGCCAAGCACTTTGCAGCTTATGGTGCTGCTATCGGCGGACGCGATTACAACAGTGTGGACATGAGCTTGCGCACGCTTTGGGAAATTTATCTTACCCCCTTTAAAGCAGCAAAAGATGCGGGGGTAGCAACCTTCATGAACTCATTTAACGACCTGAATGGCACACCGGCAACCGGAAATAGCTATCTGCAGCGTGATATTCTGAAAAGTGCGTGGAAATTCAAGGGTTTTGTAGTGAGCGACTGGGGGTCAATCGGCGAGATGATCAATCATGGTTATGCAAAAGATAATTACGAAGCCGCTGAAGAAGCCATCACGGCAGGAAGCGACATGGATATGGAAAGCCGCAGTTACATCAACAACCTGGCAAAATTGGTAGCTGATAAAAAAGTGTCTGTAGGTCTGATCGATGATGCTGTACGCCGTATTTTAAGAAAAAAGTTCGAGCTGGGCTTGTTTGATGATCCTTACAAATTCATCAATCCTGACAAGGAAAAAATTGCATTAAACCGGCCTGAAAACCTGGAGGCAGCGAGAGATATGGCACGAAAAAGTATGGTTCTGCTTAAGAATGACAATAATCTGCTGCCTATATCAAAAAACTTAAAAACGGTTGCGCTGATCGGTCCGCTTGTAAAAGCTGAGAAAGAGTTAAAAGGCTTCTGGTCGCTGGATGTTGACCAAAATAAAGGCATCATTTCGCTAATGGAGGGAATGAAAAACCATGCTCCGGATACCAAATTTGTTTATGCGGAAGGCTGCAGCATTACCGGCACATCACATGATGGTTTTGCCGATGCAGTAGCCGCAGCTAAAAAAGCAAATGTGGTGATAATGGCAATGGGCGAAGCTCCGGATATGACCGGCGAAGCAAAAAGCCGGTCGAACATTCACCTGCCCGGTGTGCAGGAAGATTTGATAAAAGCGGTAATAGCGACAGGGAAACCAGTCGTAGTGCTATTAATGGCCGGTCGGCCCATGGTATTTAACTGGACGGCTGATAATGTAGCATCCATTGTATATGCCTGGTGGTTAGGTACACAGGGCGGTAATGCCATGGCAGATGTATTGTACGGAGATTACAACCCATCGGGCAAATTACCGATCACCTTTCCGCGCTCTGAGGGACAAATTCCTATTTATTACAACCACTATAATACGGGACGCCCTGCGAAAAGTGATACCGACTTGTTTTATGTTTCAGCTTATAACGATCTGCGCAACTCTCCGCAATATGCATTTGGTCATGGTTTGAGCTACACAACATTTGAGTACCAAAATATGGAGATGGGCAAATTTAAACCGACCGTAAAAGGCCTTAAGCCCATACAGGTTTCATTTATGGTCAAGAATATCGGCAAACGCGCTGGCGAAGAAGTGGTACAGTTATATATCCGCGAAATGGTTTCGCAACCGGTTCGGCCAATAAAAGAGCTGAAAGACTTTAAAAAGATCATGCTTCAACCCGGCGAGATCAGGCGCGTGACTTTCACCATCAAGCGCGACGAGCTGGCATTTTATAATGATAAACTGGAACGTGTTACTCAACCAGGTACCTTCCAGATCATGATCGGCAGTGCATCTGACGATATCCGTTTGCAGAAATCATTTGAATTAAGTAATTGATATTTCACTTACGGTAGAAAGATGGCCATTCAAACCAGTCTTTATTTTACAATAAGTGCAACTTATTGTTCTTTTGAACGTTATAGATAAAAAGATTAATTGTTTACGGTTAGTGTATTTTTTACATTTAAATTACATATCTTTAGCAAGACGAACCTAATAACAATTTCAAACTTAGGCATTGCCATCTGATCCGGGTAATATTTAAGCTTATACTGAATCAGATATATCAAAAGCAAATGCCCGTTATTCCTTCCCTTATTTTAACTGCACAAATTCAAATAATTCGGGTATTTTTTTATGCCCGTTCTATAATTTCTTTTATACTAAAATTTAAGTAATGGCATTTTTAGACCATGTATTGCAAGTTCCCGCTTACGGCTGGAAGGATACAAACGGAGACCTCATTAAACCCACATCCGGGCAAATCTTTAAAGAATTTTTCGCAAGGCTAAACATCTTTAAAAACCGCAAAAACTGGCTGCCCTTTTTTGGCTGGTTCAAAATTTTGTGTCTGACGCCGTTTCTCCTGTTGTTCATTTTCCATTTTTTTACATGGTACCTGCTCGTGGCGGCGTTCCTCTACAGCATGATTATTATGGGGACCCATGGCACTGTGTGGCATCACCGGTATTGCACACACGGGGCCTATAAGTTCAGAAATGCATTCTGGCGCTTTTTCACACAAAATCTGACTATAAGTGTCATCCCCGAAGAAATATATGTGATCTCGCATCATGTTCATCATTCCAAATCCGATCAGCCGGGTGACCCGTACAATGCATACGGCGGATTTTTATATTGTTTCCTGGCCGACGTGAATCATCAGCCTATTGCAAAGAATCTGAGCGAGGCGGATTACAGCCGGGTAAAATTACTGATGCAGCATACCGGGGTTAAGGCCAATACCTATGCCCAGTATCAAAAGTGGGGATCGTATGTAAACCCGGGCCGGGCTGTGATGTCGTGGCTTTTAAACTGGTCATTCTGGTATATCATTTTCTTTCTTATTGGCGGCCACGCGTTGGCTTGTACGTTGTTTGGTGCCGCCGGTTTTTGGGGTGTTGGTGTGCGGACATTTAACTACGAGGGCCATGGAAAAGGTTCTGGGGTACAGCGCGAAGGGATAGATTTTAACGATAAAGATAAATCTGTTAATCAGCTATGGCCGGGTTTTGTGGCCGGTGAATGGCATAATAATCACCACCTTTTCCCAAAAAGCGCTAGAAGCGGCTTTAAACCGATGCAACTTGACCTGGCCTGGCAATATATCCGGCTAATGAACCGCTTAGGCGCAGTAAAAAGCTATAAGGATAATAAAAAACAATTTAACGAACTATATTATCTTCCAGAGCTTGCGCGGAAAAAACAATTAGCCTTGGATAAACGATTAGTGGGCAAGACTGCAGGCAGTCAGATCAATACTTAAATTGTTTATAGCCTAATCAGATTATTTTCGATTTCTTTTTATCTTTAATAAAAGGCAGGCATCCTGCCTTCTTTATTATGCTATTATTGATATCATTCTAACTAAAGATGAAGAAATTAATATTTGTCCCGCTGTTTTTTATAATTCTATCAGCGTCTGCGCAAACTCCTCAACAGATCACTTTTACGAAGGAACAGTTAAAGGATAAGATCATGGGCGGATGGGCCGGGCAAACCATTGCGGTTACTTTTGGCGGGCCATACGAGTTTCGTTTCAACGGGACATTTATACAGGATTACCAGCCCCTGGTTTGGTACGATGGGTATCTGAAGAAAACAATGATTGAAAACCCGGGCCTATATGATGATCTGTATATGGACCTGACTTTTGTAGATGTATTTGAAAAATATGGCCTCGATGCACCCGTAGATTCTTTCGCCAATGCCTTTGCCCATGCGGGCTATATGTTATGGCACGCCAACCAGGCAGCCCGATACAATTTACTGAACGGCATCAAGGCGCCTCAATCCGGTTATTGGATCAACAACCCGCATGCAGATGATATCGATTACCAGATCGAATCAGATTTTGCAGGACTGATGAGTCCTGGAATGCCTAATACTGCTTCCAGAATAAGTGACAAGGTCGGCCATATTATGAACTATGGCGATGGCTGGTATGGTGGTGTATTTGTAGGGGCGATGTATACACAGGCATTTATTTC
This sequence comes from Mucilaginibacter tolerans, assembly GCF_030519375.1. Taxonomy (GTDB): domain Bacteria; phylum Bacteroidota; class Bacteroidia; order Sphingobacteriales; family Sphingobacteriaceae; genus Mucilaginibacter. The sequence goes on from NZ_JAUMKB010000003.1 coordinate 178,495, forward strand.
GAATGACATTCAACATATTGTGAATGAAGCCTTAAAGACTATACCCGCAAAAAGCACTTACTACCAATGCATCCATGATGTGATCAACTGGCACAAACAATATCCCAGCGACTGGCATCAAACCTGGTTCGAGTTACAAAAGAAATGGTCATCAGAGAATAGTTGTCCAGATGGAGTATTCAAGGCATTTGATATTGATGCCAAATTGAACTCAGCTTACGTGGTGCTGGCTCTCCTTTACGGAAATGGCGACTATACCAAAACATTGAAGATAGCGACACGCTGCGGGCAGGATGCAGATTGTAACCCATCTACAGTGGGCGGTATTCTGGGTGCGATGCTTGGTTATGAAAAGATTCCTGTTTATTGGAAAATGGGATTAAAAGAAGCTGAATCTATCGACTTCAAATATACCACCATGTCATTGAACAAAGTTTACGAAATAGGCTACAAACACGCCCTTGAAAATATCAAACGGAATAGCGGTAAGGTTGACGGCGATAAGATTACTATAACCGTTCAGAAGTCAAAGACTGTAAAATTTGAACAGGGATTCACCAAGATGAAGCCATTGGAAAAGACCGAACTTTCTCATGATATCAATGCCGGCGAACTAAGCTTTGATTTTACCGGGACTGGCTTTGTATTGAAAGGCGAAACTGAGAAGAAAAACGGAGATTCACCAGACTACACTTTCGAGGTAGAAGTAATGATTGATGGCGAAAAAGCCGAGACTGCAAAACTGCCTACCAATTATACTACCCGCCGGCAGGAAATATGCTGGAAATACCGATTGGCCAATAAAAAGCACTCAGTAAACGTTAAAGTACTGAACCCCAGCAAAGATTATACATTAAACTCCTCGGAGTACTTAGTTTATGGCAATATGACGAATACTGCCAGGAATTAACATCCTGATTTCTATTTTAGAAAAAATAACCCCACATCTTTCAAATTATTACAATTATGGTGTATGCAATAGACCGCAATTTAAAATATCATTAAAATCAATTCCATTAACGCATTAATATAGATAACATCTATATATCATAAATTATTTTTATAAAATGGGCAGTCAAAAACAGGTATATTTGCGACAATAAACTTCTTAAATAATAATATGATAACTATAGGTCAAAAATTTCCTGAATTTTCTAAAACAGCAGTTGTAAGCATTGAAAAAGGCAAAGAGTTCGAAACAATCACCTCAGAATATCTTGCAAATGAAGATAACGTGTGGACAGTAATGTTCTGGTGGCCAAAAGATTTCACCTTTGTATGCCCTACAGAGATAGCTGAATTCAATAACAATTACAGCGAGTTCCGCGACCGTGACACCCGCTTGATCGGCGCTTCAACTGATACTGAATTTGTTCATGCTGCGTGGAGAAGAAACCATGACGACTTGCGCGACCTGAAATTCCCGATGCTAGCTGATACTTCAAAATCATTGGCCGAAGAATTGGGTATCCTGGAACCAAACGAAAAAATTGCTTACCGCGCTACTTTCATTATTGACCCTACTGGTATTATCCGTTGGGTATCAGTAAATGATCTGAGCGTAGGCCGCAATGTGAAAGAAGTTATACGCGTACTGGATGCTTTACAAACAGACGAGCTTTGCCCTTGCAACTGGGTTAAAGGCGAAGAGACTTTATCTGTCTAATTAATTTAACTAATGAGTCCCCGCATCACTTTTTGCGGGGATTTTTTATTCCTTCTATTCTCAAAATCATGAGCGAAACAACAGAAATAACCAACGAAATATTAGAAGCCTTAGGTATCGATAACGATTACCGTACCGAAAGTCTTGAATTACTTGAAAAAGGAGAATCACGTTATTTGCGTGACCTGAAACTGAACTTAACCAGCACACTTACTTCGGAGCACTTGAGTACAAAAGAATGCGCTTTGATCGGCCTCTCATCTGCCATAAACAATAACAACAAAGTATTAACACAATTCTTTACCCGCTATGCTGAAGAGCAGGGCGCTACCACTGCCGAAACCGCTGAAGCAACGGGGTGTGCATCATTATTGGCATCAAATAATATATTTTATCGTTTCCGTCACTTTACGCAAAAGGAAAAATACAGCCAGATACCGGCACGTATCCGCATGCAGATTATGATGAAGCCGGTAACCGGAAAGGAGTTTTTTGAACTGATGAGCCTGGCCATTTCTGCCATCAACGGCTGCGAAATGTGTGTGAATGCTCACGAAGACTCATTAATAAAAATGGGGACCACCGAAGAACGTATTTTTGATGCGGTGAGAATAGCATCATTGGTAACCTCAGCCGGGAAGATAATATTCTAACATTATCCTGATATAGGAAAAGTGCCGCTTGATGAAAGCGGCACTCTTATCTCAGCCCTTTCCCTTCCAGATATTTGATCAAAGCAGCCGGATGATCTGTTTGCAGGCCCTTAAAACCTAACGCAATAGCCGTATCCCAATTCTTGTCTTCATCTTTACTTTGGATATCCGGCCATACGGGTATATTCTGATCTATGGCATATTGTAGCATCTCTTTGGTATATTCCTTCCAACCTCCATCCAAAATATCGGGTTTTACCTGGTTGATGAAGGTTTTCATCCCTTCCACGTCTTTTACGCTATTTGGCATGCTGAACATTAAGGGCATATCAGGGGCAAGGTGTCTCCAATCTATAAACTGCTGGATGCCGTTGATATAAACCAACACCTGCTTTTCCATACCATACTTTTTAAGCATAGCATAAGTAGCCGATACCGACGCGTTTTTGAAATCGATGTAGATGTAGATCTTATCCTTACAAAGTTTCAGGATTTCTTCAAAAGTGGGCACACGATAAACGGTCTTATCTAGACTGTCGCGGTTTTTAACCTGTAGCTGTTCAATCTCAGATAAAGTCATATCCTTAATAACACCTTTGGTGCTCGTCATCCGGTTAACGGTGCCGTCATGCATACTTACCAAAGCGCTATCTTTTGTGGTGCGAAGATCAATCTCCACATAATCCGCACCGTTTTTTATTGCCTCGGCATAAGCAGCTAATGTATTTTCAGGATATATTACATGATCTCCCCGATGGCAGATCACTATAAATTTATGGCGGGCTTTTGGTGCAGGATTAGGTTGCGCATTTGAATCGACCCAGGCAAGGCAGGCGATTAACAATATTAAAAATCTTCTCATTTAATTATTTACCCAAAACAGGTTTGTCTTTGATCATCACAGACGAAATGGCGTCGCCTACTTCATGGTTTGCTGAGCCCTTAAAATCGTAACCCAGCAACTGTGCAATTGTTTGGGCCAATTGTTTATGGTAAGTGATAGTCTGCGTTTTTATGATACCATCATGCGGCGTATCCGGACCGATCACTGCAAACCATGTTTGTTCCGAGTTTTTTACTCCTGCACCATGATTTCTCCATGCATCGATATTTGTATCTCCCCGGCCATGATCACAAGTAATGATCAATGTAGTTTTGTTTTTATAAGTTGGATCAGATTGTATGTATTCCCACAATTCCTTCAGATAAGCATCTTCCTGATGAGCCTGAGTGAGGTACATTTTATAATTACCGGCATGTGCCATGTCATCAGTTTCATCAAAAGCCAGGTAAAGCACACGTGGTTTATATTCCTTAAGGTATTCTTTACCAAACTCGTAGGTCATAAAGTCTATTCGCGTGTCACCTAAATAATGTGGCGCTTTATGCTGCATTTCGTTCAGATATTTTAATCGGTCGTCTGCTTTTGCATCCTCGAAATTTGTATAGCCTGCATTAACCTTCAACCCCGAACGGTTCACATTAAATATTGCTGGGAATGCCTCCCACGAAGCAAAAACCGCCACTTTACTTTCAAATCCTTTTTGCTTATCAAGGTATTCAAAAATGCTTGTATTAGGGTTTGGTACCGGATTATTACTGTTCACTCTGACGTCAGGAAAACCGGTAAATATTTCGTTATAGCCCGGATACGAGAAATGATACTGATTGGCTACTTCATCGCAATTTCCCAGGTCACGATCGCCGTATAACTGTCCTTCGTTTGCCATTGTCGACCACATGAAAGGCATTAATAGTTTGCGACGTTCTTCAGGTGTTTCGGCCCAGAATTTTTTGCGTATATCAGCTTTTGTATCCGTATATTTTGAGTTGGTGAGGGCAGAGTCGGCACCACGATACAACTCCTGCCAGCGAAACCCATCTAACGTAACTACCACTATATTCTGTGTCCGGTGGTTCTGTGCAAAAAGTTCCGGAACAATTAAAAGAGCTATGAACACCAAACCAAGCTTCTTCATAAACAATTGTTTTTTAGCAGGTAAGAACAAAAAAAAGTAATAAACCCTATTAATGCTGCAAAAATAAAGGCGGGATATTAAGCCCACCTTTATTGAAATTTAATTTAATAGTTGTTGGTAATTTATCAGTTGTTAATAATTATTACCCACGGTTATTTTAGGATCCACATCACTTGATAGATATCATCCTTGCCGCCAAATTGGCTTTGAACTGCTGCGTCATAATTTGCCTTATTTGCGCTCCGCTCATTCACAGGATATTGATATCTAAGGGGAATAGTAAATTGTGCATCATTAGTATTACCCGGGCCGGCACTGAATGCAGGCACGCCAGTACGGCGCCACTGGTAATAGGCTTCCAGTCCGGAATTACGGGCGAAAGCCAAATATTTTTGAGTCAAAATTTGATTGCGACCACTTGCGTTATTACCCGCGTATTTAACAGCTGCCTGGTTATAGTAGCTACTATAGCTAAAATTAACCTGGTATGAGATATCGTCACCTAATAAGCCACCGCTTTTTTGGAACGTTACTGTATTTGCACCATCGTTAACACCGTAAAAGCCCAAATCAGTATATATTCCGTTTTGATACCAGGTTTCAGCGTTACCGCCTACCCAACCAAGGTTAATTGCTTCTGCAATATTAAAACACATTTCGGGGTAGCCAATAATAAATGTGTTTTCGCCTGTAAGCGTTTCGTAATAACGGTGGCGGCCGATAAGCGACAACTTACCCGCTTGTATCAGGTTAGTCATAGTACTTTGGTCCTGGCCTGACAGCCCCCCCACAAATGATTTGTAAGAAGTATCCGCAAACCCCAACCCACGCGCCGGTTCAGCAACCATCATTACGCGCAAATCATTTAATGATGACAAGGTATTAATATAAGTTGCCGCTGTATTATAACGGGTCGCGTCATTACCAAAATTACGCGGGCTATTTGGATAAATACTGAACACCCCATCATACACATATTGTAAATTGTCGCTCATTGAAGTTAATAGAGGATATTTAACCGGATCGGCCATAATTGCTGAAAACTGTCCTGCAACATTCAAATCAGCATCTGCAGTTTTTTTGCTCAAAACGATAAGTACCCGTAAATGAAAAGCATTAACAACCTTTTGCCATTTGGTAAGGTCGCCGTTAAAATAGAAATCATATTTGCTGTCAACCACATACGTTCCTTGGGTGATTTTATTTACCGCATTCATTTCACCCAGGTCTTTATTCGCATCTTCAAGCAAAGCCAAACAGTTTATGAATATTTGTTTTTGGGTGTCATAAGCAGGAGTTGGATTCTTCAATCCCTGTAATGCCTGCGTCATGGGCACATCCCCAACCTTCAGTGTCATATCCACAAAAAAGTAAGCCCTGAAAAACTTCGCCAAAGCCAGATAAGGTTTTGCTAAAGTTGGGCTTAGTTTATTTGATTCAGCCTCCATTGCCACAACATTGTTAAGGGTGTTGTAGTCTAAGCTAGCGCTACCGGTCCAATACCTGTTGTTGTCGTAATAAGTGTAATTACAAGCTGTAAACTGATTTTGCCTTTCAACCTGGCTGAAAGGAGCACTATACATATCAGTTTCAATATTAGGCAGCAATAGCGCCGGAGAAAGGCCTGTTATTGGCAAGTTCTTATTTTTGACCGCTTCGTCAAATTCCTTTTTACAACCTGATGCCGTGATCAGGATAGCTAAGGAAGCCAGTATCTTTAATTTTAATGATTTCATTTTCAATTTTTTAATAGTCGTTACTAAATATTTTCGCTTAGAAAACAACATTTAAGTTAATCCCATAACTTCTGGTAGTGGGTGTCTGCAGATTATATTCCCTGTTTGCATTTCCATTAATATCACGGCCAGGATACTGATCAACATCAATATCTTTATACCCCTTTTTAAAGAAGTATAACAAGTTGCGTCCCACCACAGAAAATTCAACTTTTTGTAATGATAATTTATTTACAAATTCCTTTGGAAGGGCATAACCAATCACCACTTCTCTGAGTTTTGCATAGGTTTTGCTGATCACCGTATGCTGCGGGTCGTTATAAAAATTATTTACATAATCCTGCACATATTTTACCGGGGTAACATTTGGCGAAAATTTTACCTGGCTGTAATTAGTAATCACGCCAGTGATGGGATCGAATTGTATATCCGGACTTCCCGCAGCAACCGTCACACCATCATGCCCCAACATCGGCGTTCCGTCAGAATAGACCGCTCCTTTGAATCCTGGATCACCCCAATGTTGTGATTCATACAAACGGGCTGCTCCTATCACACCTTCATCAGTTACCTGTCCGCGGCCGCCTTCAACAAGCTTCCGGTACACACGATCCTGGATTTTGCCACCCACCATACCGTCAAATTGGAAAGACAGTGTAAAGCTTTTGTACCTGAACTTGTTGTTAATTGCCCAGCTAAAATCAGGGTCAGCATTACCTAAATATTGCGCAACTGGGAGGTACCTCGGCAGGCCTGATGCATCATGTATGACTTTACCATCAGGTGTTTGGGCTTCCATGGCGCCATAGAGTTTATCAACACGGTCGCCAATATGGAAAAATTGATTGTATACAGTTAATCCCGGAGGGAAAGCGTCATACACCTCTTTGTAAGTGCTCACATTTAGTAAAACATCCCATTTAAAGTCCTGAGATGTTATTGGAGTGCCATTAATAGAGATTTCATAACCGGTTCTTTTTGTCGCGAACCCGTTCGTTAAAAATGACTGGTCACTGCCATTGGTCTCTGATAATTGTTGAGAGAAAATCTGAGGACCATCCTTGTAAACAAAATAGGTACCGCTCAAACCTAATCTGTCCCTTAAAAACCTCATCTCAAAACCACCTTCGTAGTTACTACGTGTGCTAGGTTTTAACTTTGGATCTACAGAGTTGGTAGGGGCTGATGCTGCAGTAATGTTCCCATAAGATTTCCCTAACACATAAGCTGGCTGCGAAGTTGTATAGTTAGGCCCACCATAAGTGGTTTGATAAGGAGTACCATAGCCAACTGGATAACCTGCAGGACCTATGTATGGAGAGGTCCCCCCATCTTTAACATTTGCATAACTCGCTCTCAATTTAAAGAACGATATTGCGTCGGGAAGCTTGATATAATCAGAGATTGGGGTACTGATACTTACTGACGGATAAAAAAACGACTGGTTTTGCAGAGCCGAAGATTTCTCTGAACGCGCCGTTGCCGCGATTGTAAAATAGTTTTTATAAGAAATGTCCGCTGATCCGTAAACACTGGTCGTTATCAGGTCTGAATCAAAATTATAGGCTCTTAGCGGATTAATTGTGTTTTGGAAAGTGTAAACATCATGGATCAATAACTCATCTGTCGATACAAAGCTTGATGTATATTTCAGAGTGCGCAAAGTACCGCCGGCAAGGGCGTTAATAGTAACCCCACTGTTCACTATGTTATTAAAATTATACTTTAACAACAGGTCGGTATTATTTTCAAACAGGTCCCTTCTGTCTTCACGATAATTACCATGGTTGTGTTCGTCGCCATAAGGGTGCGCTGAGAATGGCTCTTTTTCCGTCCTTAAAACATCATAAGTAGTAATGTTTGAGCGCAATGTAATATCAAAGTCTTTATTAGGGCTGTAGGTAAATGCACCCCAACCATAAATATCATTTTTGTAGTGGCCATGTAACCATTCATAGCTCTGGAACCAAGGGTTATGATAACGTTTGTATTCCACAAATAATGATTGGATACCTTCTTTTCCTGGCTGCCAGTAATTGCGCACCTGGTTTATATTCCAGTCAGCACCTGTCCAAATGTCAACGTTGTAGATTATACTGTTGGGCCCATAAGTTACGTCAGGAATATTGTCAGTGAATTGGCGGTTATAGTTAAGGTTACCCTCAACTTTAAACTTTTTACTAAAATTATATCCTGCCAGAATATTAAAGTTAACAGTATTTACCCCTGTATTAGGCGTAATACCGCGCTGATAACCGTGTGTAACCGACATACGAACATTTGACTTTTCTGATGTAGACGAAATGGCTATGTTATTGCTGGTTAATACACCTGTTTGTAAAAAGCCTTCCAGGTTATTTACACCACGCGCAACCCATGGCGTAGGTTTTATATGTCCTGTAAATGTTGATCCATCCAAAAATGTAGTGGTATAGGTTTTAGTAGGATCATTCACGCCGTCATATTGCGGAAGTAACAAACCTGCGTTTAAACGTGGGCCCCAAACATCATAGTCGCCATCATTTACGCCACCACCTGCTCCGTCCCCAAAAGCGTATTTGTCATTATCACCACCGCCATAATTATTTTGTACTTTAGGTATGGCAATAAACCCTTTGTTGAACTGTGTGCTGGAGTTTAATTCAACGGTAAATCCCCTTTTTTCGGCTTTACCTCTTTTTGTTGTAATCAATATAGCTCCATTAATACCTCTACTGCCATATAGGGCTGCTGCTGTAGGCCCCTTTAGTATGGTATAGCTATCGATATCATCGGGATTAATATTGTGCGTATCAGAATTAATAGGAATACCATCAACGACATAAAAGTTAATTGGAGAACCGCGCAATAGCACAACCGGAGACGCGAGCAATTCCTGGTTTATGCCTACGTTTAAGCCGGCAATTTTACCGGTTAGACCGTTAATCGGATCTGCTTCACGCGCCTTGATGAGTTCTGCACCTTTGATCTCCTGTACAGAATATCCAAGCCGTTTAGTTTCTTTTTTGATACCAAGCGCGGTTACAACAACCTCGTTAAGCACTTTGCTTTCGGCTTTGAAGTTGACATTGTATGTGGTTTCATCACCTACAGTTACTACCTGTTGTGAATAACCTACATATTTAAAAATAAGGACTTGCCCTTTACTGGCATTAATAGAATAATGCCCATTGACATCTGTAACGGCGCCGACTGCGGTACCTTTGACAAGGACACTGACTCCCATCATAGGCTGCTGGTTTTCATCGGTTACCACACCGGCGATTTTGGTTTGCCCGAATGAGAGTACCGGGGCAAGGAATAATAACGTCATCGTTATCATTGTCCTTAAGTGAATGTAAAGCTGCTTCATCTGTGAATTAATTAGGTGAGAAGGATATTTTTCATGCAGCAATACTAAACTTAGTTTATTATTTGTAAACTAAGTTAATATTAAGGAAAGCTTAAGATTATGTCTTAAACACGTTAAGGAGGGTAGTTTATGTAACAGCTGAGTTACAATCGACTTACAATTATTTAATATTCGGCAGAGGCACCGAATTAGTTATTATCATAAAGATGGTTTAACGCCAACGATTTCAGATGTTCCAGATCCTGAACTGGAACATTCATTTCTTTAGCCTGATCGTCCCAATAACGTAGCTTGATAAACAACTCAGCATCAGGGTGATTTTCAAATTCGATCGCTTCCTCATCAGTCATGCGTCCTCCCTGGAATTCAAGGGTAGCCTTACTGGCATCGGACAATTTATTATAATATTCAGGGTATTTATAAGTAAGGTATCTTTTGGCGATAACATGGCTTTCGACCAAAGTGGCAAGCCGTTCAGAGAAGCCTCGCTCCCGCAAATAGTCAGCGCCTAATTTCTCATGGTCAACATTTCCAAAACCATCCATGCTCTCGGCTTCGGCCTGTTCGGCACATAAATGGCCGATGTCATGAAAAAATGCGGCTAAAATAACTTCGTCATCAAAACCTTCTTCCTCAGCCAATACAGCCGCTTGCGACATGTGCTCTAATTGGGACACCGGTTCGCCTATATAATCTTCGTCGCCATGCTTTTCATACAGAGCGAACACTTCTTCAACAATATCTTCAGGTGTAGTTGCGGCGCGGTTCATAGACATATAGGTTATGACACAAATAAAAGTATCAGATATTATTAAATTATTAAATTTTCATGATTGATTCACCTATCCCGATTAAATTGCCTTTTATTGCAAACCAATTTTTAAAGTTCTATTTTGGAATACCATTATAAATATACCAACGTTTACTTGTTTCTATGGAAGATGATATACTGATCCAAATTAGTAACCGGATAAAGGAGCGCAGGCGCGAACAAAATATTACTGTACAAGAGCTGGCCAGCCAGGCAAATGTAAGTAAGGGCCTAATTTCCCAGATTGAAAATAGCCGCACCATACCATCTTTGATGGTGCTGATCGATATAATCAGGGCGCTGAATATTGACCTGAATGAGTTCTTTAAAGATATGCGGACAAAAACCAATGCATCGCCTGTGTTGATAAAACGGAAGGACGAGTATGACCATTTTGAAAAAGAGTATGCCATTGGATTTCATTACAAACGGATATTCACCAGGTTCATTGATCATTCTACTGTAGATATTGTGATCCTTGAGCTGGCGCCAAACGCAACACGGCCGCTGGTTGAAACTGATGCTTTCGAATACAAGTACATCATATCCGGCCAGATAGAATACCAGATAAACGGAGATAGAATACTTTTAGGCCCAGGTGATTCTTTACTGTTCGACGGGCGCATACCCCATACCCCAGTCAACATGAGCGATGAAACAGCCAGTATGCTGGTTGTCTATTTTTTTGAGGAGAAGTAGGTTAGAGATTAGAGGTTAAAGATTAGAGATCAGTAACCACGCGGCGATTTTTCCCAATCTCTAGTCAACTAATCTTTAATCTTTAAAAAGACAATTAATCAAACCTTAACACTAAATTAGTTCGATATTAATAAACTAAGTTTAGTATTGCTGAACTTTTATATCCTACTATATGTCCATTAAATTAGTTGTTTTTGATATAGCCGGCACTACTGTTAAGGATGATCACAATGTAAGCAAGGCCTTTAAAGCTGCGCTGGCAAAATATAACTATGATGTTCCGCTGGAATTGATCAACCCGCTAATGGGGTATGAGAAAAATCTGGCTATTACCCAAATGCTTCATTTGCATGAGCCGGACACATCAAAGATCACTCCCGAATTGGTCAATGAAATACACCGCGAGTTTGTAAAGCAAATGATCCACTTTTACAAATTTGAGCCGGGTATTGAGCCACTCCCAAATGTTGAAGAAACCTTTGCTGCTTTGCATGACGCCGGTGTTCTGGTAGGTATAAATACGGGCTTCTCAAAAGACATTGCCGAAACGGTAGTGAATCGCCTGCAATGGCGCGAGAAAGGCCTGATCGATTACCTAATCGGTTCTGATGAAGTAGCGCTTGGCCGCCCTCATCCGTTCATGATACAGAAAATAATGCAAGAAAGTGCCATTACTGATCCGCTTGAAGTGGCAAAGGTCGGCGATACCGAAGTTGATGTTCGTGAAGGCCAAAGTGTGGGTTGCAAATATGTTATCGGCGTTACAACCGGTATATTTACAAGAGAAGAACTGGCAGGATACCACCCAACTCATATTATCGACAACATCGCTGAAGTACTGGATATCATCAAACAATAAGCATGAAATTGATTGATCAGTGCAGACAAAAAGTAGCCAAATGGCCTTATGGGCTGTTGTCGGTAATGGCTGCTATCTCGTCTTTCGGAGCATATACTTGTATGTATGCTTTCCGTAAGGCATTTGCCGCCGGCACGTTCAGCGGTCTTCAATATCTTCATATCGATTATAAAGTATGGCTGGTGATCACTCAGGTTATTGGCTACACCTTAAGTAAATTCTACGGCGTCAAATTCATTTCCGAATTAAAACCGGGACAAAGAGCAAAATACATTTTGATGCTGATCGGCATAGCCTGGGCAGCCTTATTGTTTTTCTCTATAGTTCCAGCACCATATAATATAATTTGTCTATTTATTAATGGGTTTCCGCTTGGATTGATATGGGGATTGGTATTCGGCTACCTGGAAGGGCGTAAATCAACTGAGTTTATGGCAGCAGTTTTATCTATCAGTTTAATATTTGCCTCAGGTTTTGTGAAGACCGTTGCCCGGATGCTGATAAGTTCATTTCACATCAGCGAATACAGCATGCCCTTCATTACAGGAGCTTTATTCGTAATCCCCTTGCTGCTGTTTGTTTTCATGCTTGAATTGATGCCCCCTCCAACGCCAGAGGATATCCGCCTGCGCACCAAACGCTTGCCGATGGATGCAGCCGAACGTAAAAGCTTTTTGCAGAGATTTTTGCCGGGCATTATCCTTACGCTTATCATTTATGTGCTGCTCACTATCATGCGCGATGTTCGCGACAGTTTTGAAGTCGAAATATGGAACAGCATGGGCATAAAGGACAACACGATCTATACCAAAATTGATACCATCATATCAGTAATTGTACTGATCGCGATGAGCTTACTCATTTTGATTAAGAGAAACCTGAAAGCATTCAGTTTGATCCACATCATGATCATTTCCGGCTGTGTGCTTATTGGTATAGGGACCGTCTTGTTTACTTTTAACCTGATCAGTCCTATGGTTTGGATGACTCTTGCAGGGCTGGGGCTTTACATGGGATATGTGCCCTATAACGCCGTCTTCTTCGAACGCTTATTGGCATCCTTCCATTACAAAGGCAATGTGGGCTTTTTAATTTATGTAGCTGATTCCATGGGATATTTGGGCAGCGTGAGCGTGCTTTTAGTAAAAGAGCTGGGGCAACCAAGTGTAAGCTGGGGCGTATTTTTTAAAGACAGCGTGCTGGCGGTAGCGGTTATAGGCGGTATATGCGCAACATTATCGTTATTATACTTTATGCGAAGCGCCCGGAAAGATAAACTGGATCAGCAAGGACAACTGAATATTTTACCTGTATGAGGACCATCATGAGCCGCCCCGCACGAAGTGAACAACAAAACGGCTCCTGATCGCTTTCATCACCATTAAAAAAACAAATCATTCCGATGAAAAACTCTTCGGCCATAGTTATTGGCGCCGGAATCGTGGGCCTCGCTACTGCCCGCGCATTAGCTATAAGAGGCTACCGTGTCACCGTTTTTGAACGCAACGAACGTGCTGTTGGCGCATCTATCCGCAACTTTGGGATGGTGTGGCCCATCGGTCAGCAAACAGGTCCGATGTTTGAGCGAGCTATGCTGACGCGAAGCATTTATAAAGCAATATGTACTGAAGCTAACATCTGGCACAATGAGGTAGGTTCGTTACACTTGGCTTATCACAACGACGAGCTACAGGTAATAGCCGAATATGTTGAGGCGAATAAGCAATACCGCGATTGCGCTTTACTCACACCCAAGCAGGCTTTGGACAAATCGCCTGCCGTTAACCCTGATGGTTTAAAAGGCGCTTTATGGAGCGGCGAAGAAATGATCATCGAGTCGAGGGTTGCGGTTGGACAAATTGCAGCTTATTTGGCCGAAAAACATGGCGTAGATTTTCACTGGAACACAGCTATCAATAAAATAGAATACCCTTCAGTATTTTCGGGCGAACGCAGCTGGCGGGCAGATGAAATATTCGTTTGCAGCGGCGCGGATTTTGAGTCTTTATACCCGGCCTTGTTTTTGGAGACAAAGATTACCAAATGCAAACTGCAAATGATGCGTTTGGTAGCTCAACCCGACGGCTGGCGTATTGGCCCGTCGTTATGTGGTGGTTTATCCATGATCCACTATCCTGGTTTCCAGATCGCACCGTCACTGCCGGCGCTACGCAAAAGATACGAAGAGCAATATGGCGAATATCTGAAATGGGGCATCCACGTAATGGTTTCTCAAAATGGCGGTGGCGAACTTACTATCGGCGATTCGCATGAATATGGCCTGGTGCACGATCCATTCGATAAAACATTTATTAATAACCTGATAACCGATTACTTACATACATTCGCCAATTTTAAGGACTGGCAACTGATGCAGTCGTGGCATGGCATTTATCCCAAAATGATGAATGGCCAAACCGAGCTGATCGTTGAAACAGAACCGGGGGTGACCGTGATCAACGGGCTAGGGGGTAACGGCATGACCTTATCCTTCGGGCTTTGCGAGCAGTTTTTTGCTTCTCGTTAGTTGCAAAAGTTGTAAGAGTTAAAAAGGTTGTAAATGTAAAGCATTTGAAATAATCTTGTAAATTATAACCTCGTTTCTACAACGTTTATAACCAATACAGCATCTACAACCTTTAAAACAAACATAGGAAATGAGCGACTCAAGAAGAGATTTTCTAAAAAAAGCAGCTTTACTAGCTGGGGCAACCGGATTGGCTAATATCATCCCCGTTTCCATTCAAAAAGCAATGGCCATCAATGCTCCCGAAGGAAGCACTTATATGGACGCCGAACATATCGTGATACTGATGCAGGAAAACCGCTCTTTCGATCATACTTATGGTACACTGCAGGGTGTCCGTGGCTATAATGACCCACGTGCTATTGATTTGCCTAACAAAAACAAAGTATGGTTACAATCGAACGCCGAAGGTGAAACCTATGCACCTTTTCACCTGGATATAAAAAATACAAAAGCTACCTGGATGAGCTCGCTGCCGCACTCTTGGGCCAACCAGGTAAACGCCCGCAATGATGGCAGATATGACCAATGGCTGAATGTGAAAAAGAACGGCATTAAGGAATACAGTCACATACCACTCACAATGGGCTTCCACAACCGTGAAGATATCCCATTTTATTATGCACTGGCCGATGCGTTTACTGTTTGCGACCAGAATTTTTGTTCATCACTAACAGGTACAAACCCCAACAGGCTTTATTTTTGGACCGGTACCATACGCCCTGAACAGCACGAAAACTCAAGGGCGCATGTATGGAACGATGATATGGATTACGGCACTTTAAGATGGAAGACTTTTCCTGAACGCCTGGAAGAGAATGGCATCTCGTGGAAATGCTACCAGAATGAAGTAGCCATCGATACCGGTTTTGAAGGCGATGAAGACCCGTGGTTATCGAATTTTCAGGATAACCCACTAGAGTTTTTCGGACAATATAATATCCATCTGCATCGGAAGCACATTGAAGCGCTGGAAAAAAGATCGGCCCGGTTACCGCAAAAAATCGACGAGCTTCAGAAAAAGATCGCTTCGCTGCCTGCAGGTGATGCCCACATCGATCACCTGAAACATGAGCTGAAAGATCTGCAGAACTATCTGACCAGCGTAACCAGAGAAAAAGAATTATACAAAGCGGGTCAGTTTGAGGCTTTATCAGATCATAAAAAAGCTTTACATAAAAAAGCCTTTGCTACTAACGCTAATGATCCTGATCATCGCGAGCTGATCACTTTAAAATATAACGACAACGGCACCGAACGTGAAATGCAGGTTCCAAAAGGCGACGTGTTGTACCAATTCAGGGATGATGTCAAAAATGGCAAATTGCCAACGGTGGCATGGGTTACTGCGCCTGAACGTTTCAGCGACCACCCTAGCTCGGCATGGTATGGTGCCTGGTACGTATCGGAAGTATTGGACATCCTGACACAAAACCCCGAAGTATGGAAGAAGACCATCTTCATCCTGGCCTACGATGAAAATGATGGTTATTTCGATCATGTGCCGCCGTTTACTGCTCCGCACTCCCGAAGACCTGAAACGGGCAAGGTTTCAAAAGGTTTGGATACCAGAGTTGAATATGTAACACTTGAACAGGAAAAAGAGCGCAAGGGGTTTCCTGAGCCATTTGACCGCGAATGCTCTATCGGTCTTGGGTTCCGCGTGCCGCTGGTAATTGCATCCCCTTGGAGCAAAGGTGGGTATGTGAACTCGGAGGTGTTCGATCATACTTCTACTCTGCAATTTTTGGAGCATTTCTTATCCAAAAAAACAGGCAAGAAAATAACGGAAACCAACATCAGCGATTGGCGCAGAACTGTTTGCGGCGACCTAACCTCTGTTTTCCGGCCTTATCATAGTGATGTGATTAAAAACCCCGAATTTGTAAAGCGAGACCCATTTGTTGAAGGCATTCACAAAGCACAATTCAAAAAACTGCCAAACGATTACAAGCTTTTAACCAAAGAGGAAATTGCACAGGCTAACCATGCACCGCATAATTCGCCTTATTTGCCGAAACAGGAAAAAGGCACACGTCCGGCATGTGCCATCCCGTATGAGTTGCATGTGGATGGCAAGTTAAGTGCTGACAAAAAATCATTTGATATTGAATTTACTGCTGCCAACAAAATCTGGGGCGAGAAAGCCGTGGGTGCCCCTTTTAATGTATACGCTCCCGGAAGCTACAAACAAACTAATGGTAAATTCGAAAACCTGCGCACCTGGGCTTATGGCTTAACCGCAGGCGATACTTTAGCCGACAGCTGGCCAATAGAAGATTTTGAGGACAAGAATTATCATTTAAGAGTATACGGTCCAAATGGCTTCTACCGCGAGTTTAAAGGTAATGCCGGAGATCCATCTGTACACATCGGTTTTAGTTATCAACATGCACAACTCGATGGTAAAAAATTGACCGGCAATGTGATTGTTGAGATCAGCAATCAAACTGACAAACCACAAACTATTGAGGTTAAGGATAACGCTTATAATCTAAACAATCATCAGCGCGTAGTGGTACCTGTATCAGGCAAGGCTTTGATCATTTTAAACCTGGATAAAAGCCATCACTGGTATGATTTCAGCGTGAAAATAAACGGTCACAACGGATTCGAAAAACGTTATGCCGGCCATGTGGAAACAGGGCAAAGCAGTTATACCGATCCGCTAATGGGTGGCATGTTCGTCTGAGAAAGAAAAGAGTTCTAAGCTGCCCATGAAAAATGAGCAGCTTTTTTTGTGCCTAACTTATTGGTGTGATTGATGCATCCTGCAATAAATAAATTAGATTTGAATTGAGCATTTCTCTCTTTCAACCCGTCTATGTCAACATTTCGCCCAATAAAACCTTTTGTACTCATGCTATGCATGATTCTTACCCATACGCTCACCATTGCCCAGCAAAAACCGCAGATTAACAGCCCGGAGTTTTTTGGTGTGCGGACAGGGAAGCATTTCTTCTATGCCATCCCCATAAACGGATCGAGACCAATGGCGATAGAAGCAAAAAACCTACCTAAGGGTGTAAACTATGATAAAAAGAAAGGAATTATTTCAGGTAGCATTGCAGAGAAAGGCAAATACAGGATTGAAATAACCGCTTCAAATAAAAACGGTTTAGCAAAGAAATATTTTACAATCGCGGCAGGCGACCAATTGGCCCTGACACCACCTATGGGTTGGAGCAGTTGGTACAGCTATGGCCGAAAGGCAAAAGAAGCCGATATTTTAAAGACTGCTCAATTAATGAAGAAGTATGGGCTTGATCAATACGGTTGGAGCATACTGGAAATTGATGATCCATGGACTAACCAGCCTGACGATAAAGACCCGGTTTGGAAGCAGTTGAATAACAAATTAAACAAGGATGTTTATCAATATCACGAAGGACCAAATAATCTACCTGACCGGAAAGGAATTTTGCGTGATGGCAATGGGGAATTGCTGCCCAATCAGCATTATAAAAACATTGAGCAGACCGTAAAACAAATACATGAGCTCGGTTTTAAGGTGGGTATTTACAGTTCGCCGGGGCCGCTTACCTGTGGTGGAGTTGCCGGAAGCTATGGCCATGAATTGCAGGATGCTCAATATTTTGCCAAAGTGGGCTTTGATTACCTGAAATACGACTGGTGCAGCTACGGTGTATATGCCAAAGATAATTCTGAAGAAGAGCTAATGAAGCCCTACCTGCTCATGGGCAATGCATTAAAGGAACAGCCGAGAGATATCATCTTTTCGCTTTGCCAATATGGCATGGGTGATGTTTGGAAATGGGGTCATAAAACCGGCGGTCAGCTATGGCGCACGGGTGATGACGTACGGGATAACTGGGCATCAGTATACGCAGCATTTAAGAAACTGGCTGACAAATCAGAATATGTGCAGCCGGGCAGATGGAACGACCCCGATATCTTACAAATAGGCGCTGTAGGCGCTGAAAGCCGGGAAGGCAACAGCAATCACCTCACCAAAGAGGAGCAACGTACAGTAATGAGCATGTGGTGCCTGCTGAGTGCACCATTATTTATTGGAGCTAATGTGGAGCATATTGATCCGTTTACTTTATCGCTCCTAACCAATAACGAGGTCATCGCCGTTGACCAGGATGCCTTAGGCAAGGCGGCTAATCTTAAGCTTACGCTGGATAATAAAGTGGAAGTCTGGACCAAAGAGTTATATGATGGGCGGATAGCTATAGGGCTGCTCAACGCAACCGACACAGCACAAAACTTCGATTTCCAATTTTCGTCTATCGGTGCAGATTCCAGTTACTATGCACGCGATCTTTGGTATAAAAAGAATTTAGGCAAACAATTGAAAAGCCTGCCCTGTAAAATTCCACCGCACGGGATATTGCTGATCACCTTAAAAAAATTGCAAAAATGAAAGCGCTCGTATTAGAAAGCTTCAATACTCCTTATCAAATAAGAGAAATTGATAAACCAGTAGCAGGAAGAGGCCAGGTGTTGGTAAAAATTAAAGCCAGCGGCGTCAATCCGCTCGATATGAAGATCAAAAAGGGTCAGGCAGCACACGCAAAAGTCACATTGCCCGCTATACTAGGAATCGATATGGCCGGAGTAGTGGAAGGCGTTGGCGAGGATCTAACCACATTTAAACCCGGAGACGAAGTATATGGCATGACTGGTGGTGTGGGGGGAGTGGCTGGTTCATTAGCTGAATATGCCGCTGTTGACGCCAATTTGCTTGCTATTAAACCCAAAAATCTAAGTATGCGTGAAGCCGCGGCAATTCCTTTAATATTTATCACTGCCTGGGAGGGCTTGGTTGACCGGGCAAATGTTTCGGCAGGGAAAACAGTGCTGGTACATGGAGGCGCCGGAGGTGTGGGGCATATCGCTATTCAAATAGCCAAAGCCAAAGGAGCGACGGTTTTTAGCACAGTTGATCCGGCTAAAAATAAACTTATGGAAAGTTACGGCGCAACACCAATTGACTATACCAGTTTGACAGCTGAAGAATACGTTTTGAAATATACTAATGGCGAAGGCTTTGATATCGTATTGGATACCTTAGGCGGAACTACGCTGGATGGCTCATTTAAATCCGTTAAACAATATACGGGCCATGTGATCAGCATATTGGGTTGGGGCGCTCACAGCCTTGCAACATTATCTTTCAAAGGAGCAACTTATTCAGGGGTTTTTACTTTGTATCCGTTGATTTCAGGAAAAGGGCGGAAGCATCATGGCGAAATCATGCGGGAGGCCACAATACTTTCAGAAACGGGCAAGCTTGTTCCATTCCTCAATTCGGAACATTACACGCCCGCTACTATTGAAGATGCTTATAACGATATCGAAAACAATAAAGTCAAAGGAAAAACTGTGATTGATATCGCTTTTTGATTAGTCTTTATCCTTCCACTCATCAACTGTCAGCACATCAGCCTGACGCGGGAAAACTTTGGTAGTCAGCACGCGGTGCACTTCTTCATCGGCATCGCCACAGGCATCGGCTAAAACTGTCAATTGATAATCTTTATCTGCCGCTTCACGCAAGGTTGATAACACTACCCCGCTGGTGGCTATGCCAGTTAATACCATGTGACTGATGCCTAACGATCGCAACAACACTTCCAGGTCACTACCAGCAAAGGCGCTTATGCGACGTTTGACAACTATTATCTCTCCGGCTTGTGGTGCAAGATCAGGATGAATGGCCATATATTCCTGCATATTAACAGTGGAGAACCGATTTTTTGCTTCTGCGAAGATCTTGTTATTAAGATTGATCTCTGGCGCTCCCTTTCTGAAACCGACAACAACGTATATGATCGGAATCTCCTTCTGCCGTGCCACAGCAATAGCCTTAGTTGCCTTACTCAGCACAGTGGTTGCATCCGGCAGGTGCGACAAAATTCCGGACTGCATGTCCATTACTAAAAGAGCTGTTTTTTGTTCCATTTTGGCAGTGCGTTCTTCCGGGCTAAGTTCCAAAACATTTTGACCAAAAATTGTATCAAGCCGGAACAATTACGATAAAGTTACACTAATCGAGACTATGATCTTCATCGGTGCAGAAGTGCCTGTTCCTTTTTATCCTGATCTTAGTTGGATATTTGCAAAGGATGAGCCGGATGCAGAGGCAAACTGAACCAAAAGGTACTTCCCTTGCCCAGTTCGCTTTCTACCCATATCTTGCCCCCATGCCGGCTAATGATCTCATGCGAGAGATAAAGACCGATCCCCAAACCGGAAGTAACCGGGTTGACATCGTCTATCCTGTAAAAACGCGAGAAAATGTCTTTGAGCTTATCTGCTGCAATGCCCACGCCAAAGTCTTTTATGCCAATGGTCATATTTTCTGCGTCGTGGGCCAGGAATAGCTCAACGCGGTCGGTCCCTGGTGCGTAACGAATCGCATTACTCAGTAAGTTAATTATCACCTGTTCGATACGGTGGGAGTCGCCGCTGATGATCAGTTCGCTGATCGTTGTATGAAGCGTAAACTTAAATTGCGTATTCGAATAACTCAGCAATTCAAGGGTATCATCAACCACCTTTCGGATATCGAAAGCTTCCGTTGATAGCGGCAGCTTACCCGCTTCAATCTTGGAAACATCCAGCAGGTCGTCAACAAGTGCACCAAGCTTTTTGACCTGCAGTCTCGTCTTCGCCAGGAATTGTTGCCCCTTTTCGTTGCTGATCATCCGGCCGAGTATCTGCAGGTAACCGCTTATACTGGTAAGCGGCGTTCTTAGTTCATGACTGGCCAGCCCTATGAATTCATCTTTTTTATCATTTAATATCCTCACCTGTTCATAAAGGCGTGCCTTTTCTGCCTGCAACAATTGTTGTTCACTAATATCCCGAGCGATCTTGGAAGCACCTACGACCTTACCCTCGGTGTCTATTATAGGGGATATAGATAAAGAGAGCGGGACAAGGTGGCCGTCCTTAGCCTGGCGAAATGTATGAAAATGGTTAATCTTGTTGCCTTTGACAATCGCACTGATAATATGGTCTTCTTCAGGCAAACGGTCATGCGGTATGATCAGGGAAATATGCCGACCCAAAGCCTCTGCTTCGGTATAACCGAACATTTGCGTTGCCGCTTTATTCCAACTGGTGATAATCCCTTTCAGTGTTTTACTGATAATGGCATCGTCAGAGGTGGCGACAATAGCCGCCAGTACAGCCTGTTTCTCGTCTGCACGTTTCCGTTCGCTGATATCCCGGGCGATCTTAGAGGCACCGACGATAATCCCATCACGGTTGGTAATCGGCGATACCGAAAGTGATATCGGAACCAGCCTCCCGTCTTTGGCTTTCCGCACCGTTTCAAAATGATCAACCTTTTTGCCCTGCCTGATCTGGCTAATGATAAAAACTTCTTCGTCCAGCCGTTCCTCGGGGATGATCAGGGAAATATGCCGACCCAAAGCTTCGGCTTCGCAGTAACCAAACATCCTTTCCGCAGCCGGGTTCCAGCTCGTGATGATCCCATTTAGTGTTTTGCTGATGATCGTATCATCTGAGTTCGCGATGATCGACGCCAGAATCGCATTCTTTTGTGCGATAAGCAAGTTGGCAGTTGCCACAGGGTAGTTCTCGGTTTTATTCATCGATAATCAGTTAACAGGTAACGTTCGGTATTGTTGTAAAAAATATGAGTTCTGCCGGAAGGTAGGATACTTCCTGGTCACACCCATTAATTCCATGGATATCAAGAGGTTTTGATCGTGATAAAGTTTCAAAGGATATTCTCTATCATGCGAGAATGGGTCCCCGCAAGGGACTCCGCCGGAATGGGGGCAATGGCACCAAAGTTACACTCCGGGCTCTAAACTATTATTTCAATGTGACATTTACGCCCAATGAAAGTGTTCTGACTCTGGGGTAGTAAGCCTGGCCCCCATAATTATTATCAATATATGCCTGGTTAGTTGAACCATTCAGGTTGCCGCCAAACAATATATTTCCGCCAGATGCATTTTCTGTTTTCACTTCAGGGTCAAGACCTTTATACCCGGTTATTACAAATAAGTTATTCCCCGAAACAAATACACGCAACGCATTAGCAAAACTGACATTCCTGAATGAGTACGCCAAAGTTATATTATCCATACGTAAGAAAGACGCTCCTTCAAGCCACCTATCAGACGCTACTGGAAAATCTTTAACTCCATCTGTCAAAGCCTCCTTAGTTACATTATTTCCTGGCAAGCGGGTAACTGTTTGTAGATCTAGTAATGTATTATTAAAGACTTTTTGTCCATCGACACCTCTTAAAGTAAAGTTCAGGTTCCAGTTGCCATAATCGAAGCTATTGGAGAAACCATAGTTAAATTTCGGAGCCGGATCAATATAGTGTCCAGCAGGGTTTGGATTTTGAGCGATGGTTTGACCATCAAAAGTTTGGTTACCACTAGCATCAACACCTGTATAATGTGGCAGGTAAAATACATAAGGGCTGAAACCTTCTTTCACAAACTCAATTGGGTTAGAGCTTAAACCACGTCCTTGTGCATAGCCTAGCGGAACTTGTGGTGGGTGCAATGTGTAAGTTTGCCCGTTGGCAGTAAATTGAGCGGTCAGATCATTAATTCTTGTTGTTATAAATGTGATTTGACCATTAGCTGTCCAATTTAATTTATGACCTGAAATGATCTTCCCGGACAGGTGCACTTCAAATCCTTTATTCGTCATCGTGCCTGAGTTAATCAGCATATCTGGCGTGATAAACGGTGGCGTGGGTACCGGATAATTAAATAATAGATTTTTCGTCTCGTCGTTGAAGTAGTTCAAATCACCTGATAAACGGCCGTTGAATAATGCAAAATCCAGCCCTACATTACGTCCTTGCTTCTCTCCAGATTCGATAAATGGAAGAACAAATTGACTAGTAGCGGTCGCTGTAATACCGTATCCTCCTTTTAGCTTCATGTCGGATATCCAATCAACATTTGCCAGCAGGTCTTCCTTAAATCTATAGGCTAAGCTAAATGCAGGAAAATACTCATTGGGATTGTTGTTCCCCACGATTATAATCTGGTTTTCTTTGCGCAAAGAAGCTGTTGCATAAAAACGTTCGTCATAACTGTAAGCCGCGCGTGCAATAAATGATTTTAATTTATACTTTTCTTTAGAAGAGTAATTGGAAGATGTGCTTGTATAGCCAATATTGTTAGAATAGTCGTAATATTCATAAGCACCCAGTAAATCCAATACACTCTTTCCGAAAATTTTATGGTACGCAATGTGAATATTCCCTCTGTAAGAATGCGTATTTCCTTCTCCATTTGCCGTCTGGTTTGTATTTCCTTCAAGCGGGAAAGTGGGAATAAATCCGGAAGATTCTATTTTATTCCGATCAAATGAACCTAGTATACCGATCTTTAAGTCCTTAATGATTGAATAATCGGCCGAAGCGTTGATCAGCGTAAGGTATTCTTTATCGCCAAGAACCTCCTGGGTAAAATGTTCAACGGGATTGGCCTCATCAAAATCGGTGTAGGTAAAGTATGACCCATCAGAGTTTTTAACAGGGTATGTTGGAGGAGAATTAGGGATAAAACTAAAGACAGAATAATCTGTAAACTTTCGTGTAGTGGTTATATTGTGTATACCAGCCTTTATATCCAGCTTATTAGCTAATGTTTTCAGCTCAGCATTTAAATGCAATCCCATTTGTTCCTTACCGCTATTCAGAATAATACCCTGTTGATTTTGATAATCTGCCGAGGCGAGGTAGTTAAACGTACTGGTACCCTGAGAAATCGAAACATAGTGCCTTTGTTGATATGCAGTCCGGCTGACTGCCTTTTGCCAGTCAGTATTACCACCCTTGTCGTAGGTAGCTGGATTTAAAGAGGCGATTGCTGCACGGTATTCATTTGGCGTCAGCAGGTCATAATATTTGCTCTGAACACTTGCGCCTAGCAAACCATTATAAGATATTGCAGTACGCCCAGCCACTCCTTTTTTCGTGGTGACAATAATTACGCCGTTTGCGCCACGCACACCATAAATAGCTGTTGCCGAAGCATCTTTTAAAACTTCATAAGAATCAATATCATCCGGCGGAATACTTTGAAATTGAGCCGCGTCGTCTAAGATTACCCCGTCCACTACAAAAAGGGGGGATAAACTGCCCATAAGAACTGACTGACCGCGTAAGTGTACCTCTGCGGTTTGGTTAGGGTCGCCACCAGGTTCAGTTATTGTTAAACCCGAAATTTTACCAGCCAATTGATCTACAGGGTTAAAAATAGCACCCTGGTTAAAGTTTTCGGTTGTTAAAGCAGCCGTTGCACTTGAAACATCCCTTTTACGCTGTAACCCGTAACCAAAACTTATGCCTGCTGCCCTGGTGGGCCAGGCGCTCGAAGACTCAAGCGAAACGCTTAGTGGTGAACCGGTGATTGCTATTTCTTTTTGAATGTAATCAATATTGCCGATTACAAGGGTGGTTACCGAAGACGGCACCGATAATTTAAAGGCCCCGTTATTGTCGGTAACAGTATTTGCCGATGTGCCTTTGGCTAAGACGCAAACGCCCCGAAGTGGTGTGCCGTCATGTGAGTCTGCTACTCTACCTGTAACAATTACATTTTGTGCCATGGCCGGCATAACGAATAAACATAAGGTGATCAGACAGCTTAGTTTGAGGAGATTTTTGAAATGCATAACTGTGAAAAAAGGTTAATTGGTAGGATAAAGAAACAAATTTTAATTTGATTCTCATAACGGCCGATGAAAGGCGGTTTGTTGCATCTATAAGGCCATCTTAAGATAGTTACATAATCCAAATATATCCAGACACCATTAACAAGTCCGACATGGATTGTCTTTAGACATCAGCGGGAAAAGCAGAAGACCAGGTTCACTTGCAATCGTCAGTCCGGAAATTGTCAAGATAAGCGGTCAGCTGGCCCTGGGAGTTGATAGTTACATGAACATCTATCTTTACCATCAAATTGTTTTTGCCGCCAGCCGTCGTCAACAGGATCGATTGGGTTTCTTTTGTTACAAATTTTCCGTCGGTAGATGAAACGTTGAAGGATTGTTTATAAGTAACCGAGCCTGTATAAGTTGTACCTGTCGCCATGCCAACGAGCTTAAAAGCTTGCGCATTTACATGCTCTATTGCTGTCAAATTATTGCCGTTGATCACGCCATGCAGGTCGAGATGATAAATTCCGCTTACTGCCTGCAGTGGCTCGCCGCTACAGCTGGTAGCCTGTATGCCCAGCGTAGAAACATCAAAGTCCTGTTGGACGTTATAAGGCGCAGCCGTATTAAAAGAGGCTAAACTCCTCGATGTTAATACAGGAGTCGGTTTTTCTGATACCGGGTTGACAGCTGATTTCTGACAAGATATAAGGAAAAGGAAAGCAATTATACAGTAGGTGATAATGGTCGTTTTCATAAATAAAAATTTTATAAAAGTTATAAATAAAATGGATAAAACAAAGCCCTTTTATACAGAAGGTTATGCTTTCCAAAAATCTGTTAACTAATTAGAAAAGGTCCTGCGCAGAAGGCCTGTAATACGGAAGAGAATGTGCTGCAATAACACAATGCACGCCATTTTTGTTTGGGAAAAATATTTCATTTCTCCGGCAGGCGTCTTTCAACAGTAAATAAAATAGCCCGTTTGAATTCTTTTATTATCGTAATAACACCTGCGATTTTGTATATTTATAAAGCTGATCTCTTATCACACAGCTTATAACATATGAACCTTACAGAACTTTTTTCAGATTGGATAAAAAAGGTTGAAAAAGAAAACCCTCCCGCTCAGGATATTGTCGCCATTAATTTCGGTATGCTCCAGTCGGGTAAAAATTATATGGTTTATATAACCGGCGCTGAAATTTATGATGCGGATGACGATGACTGGGCCGGCGAAATAGATTATCAACCCATCAGGGCAAACAAATACCTGACCCTCCCGCCTGACGCAACCACTGGATTAAAACGTGCGAAAGTGCTGGAGCTGGTAATTGACACACTCAAGCAATTAGCCAAAGACGAGCCGGGGCGCTTACTTTTTGCCGGCCGCGTGGTAACTGCCAATTTTGATGACGGCGATCTGACTGTTATAAAAACAGCGTAATAGTTTACGGTTCTATTTATCTGTTGAAACAAAAATACCCCGCGACAGCGAGGCATTGACTTTTTTGGCGGAGAGAGAGGGATTCGAACCCTCGATACCCTTTTGAGGTATACACACTTTCCAGGCGTGCTCTTTCGACCACTCAGACATCTCTCCGGGAAATGGATTGCAAAGGTAAATAATTGATTGAATATCGAATCATCAATTCTGAATTAGCACATCGAACTCATCTGTACCCTATCAATTCTGTCGCATTCAGCCCTTCGTTTTGCCGTATTCACAATACCCAACGGTATCAAATTGTTCACGAGATTTGTATTATAACAAAAACCAATTAAGGAGGACAAATCATCATGAGAAAAATAATTGTTCTATCATTCATTACACTAGACGGAGTAATGCAGGCACCGGGCGGACCGGAAGAGGACCCTTCGGAGGATTTCAAATATGGTGGCTGGAGTGCCCCTTTTGATGACGAAGCTGCCGGTAAGGTGATGCAAAAGCAAATGGAACCAGCCGATCTTCTGCTGGGCAGGAAAACATTTGAGATCTTTGCCAATTACTGGCCCGAGCATGCAGACTATTGGCCGGGTGTTATCGATGTCGCCAAATATGCCTTGTCCAATACGTTAACAGATTCTGACCCGATAGTTACCAGGTGGAAAAACTCCGTTATTATCAAAAGCGTGGAAGAAATCAAAAAGCTCAAAAACTCCGAAGGCCCTGATCTTAAAATTTGGGGTAGCAGCAAGCTTGTTCAACTGTTACTGAAGCATGACCTGGTGGACGAGTTTTGGCTTAACATTCATCCGGTGATTCTGGGCAAAGGCAAAAAACTATTCGGCGATGACGCGATGCCAAGATCATTTACATTAGTGGAAAGTACTACTACGCCAAAAGGAGTTATTTTGGCCAATTACAAACGGGCCGGAGAAGTCGAGACAGGTGTTATGGGAGCTTAAAACTTGGTTGCACACAAATTGAAGAACTTATGAAAGCAAAAATCACTCCTTTCCTGCTGTTCAATACTGAAGCTGAAGCAGCAGCCCGTTTTTATGCATCCGTATTTAACGGAAAGCTATTGCATGTACAACGTTACCCGGAGAACAGTCCGATGCCAGGTGCTGTGCTGACAGCCACCTTTGAAATTCTAGGGATGACGATGACCGCCTTAAACTGGGGTCAGGAAGCCAAATATACTGAATCTATCTCCTTTGCGATTGAACCGGAAACCCAGGAGGAGGTCGACCATTTTTGGAACTCCCTGACTGCCGGTGGTGAGGAAGGTCCATGCGGTTGGCTGAAAGATAAATACGGCGTATCATGGCAGGTGGCACCCGAAGTATTGATACGGTATATTAATGATCCTGATCCTAAAAAATCGTCGGCAGTGATGCAGACTATGATGAAAATGAAAAAGATCATTATTAAGGATATCGAGGCAGCTTATCAGCAGGCGTAGAAAAAATTGCAAGATGTGCTGCCGAGACAGAACTTTTTCCAGGGCGGGACAACGAGTCAGGGTGTTACATGTAACAGGTAACACCCATAATAGTTAACAAAATTAACCTTTAATAAACTACACTACTCGATAATGATCATGCACATAAGCGGTTGTACCACCGCCGTACATTCGTACAAAAGTTATCGCTTTAT
This sequence comes from Mucilaginibacter tolerans, assembly GCF_030519375.1. GTDB lineage: Bacteria > Bacteroidota > Bacteroidia > Sphingobacteriales > Sphingobacteriaceae > Mucilaginibacter. The sequence goes on from NZ_JAUMKB010000003.1 coordinate 206,521, forward strand.
ACTGTCGGTGGGTTAACCGAGCGTTCTTCGAGAGGCCTGCACAAACACGTATAAATTAACTCATATTAATTTAAAAATTCAGAAACAACAGGATGTTCCGCTTCAATTTTCAGATAGACCTTAAATGTAGTTCCTTTACCCAACTCGCTCTCTACAACAATATTTCCACCGGCCGCATTCACTATTTTTTTTGCCAGGTACAAACCTATACCATGCCCTTCAACGTCCTGGTGTAACCTGCCATACATGTTAAAAATAAGGTCTATGCCCTCTTCAGGTATGCCCTTTCCGTTATCCTGAACTGATAAGACTACATTTTCCCCTTCTTTGCGGGTATGAATAATAATGACAGGACTTTCATCCCGTTTAAATTTTATTGCATTTGAGATCAGGTTATATACAATACTCCTGAGATTCTTTTTTGAAAAGAGTACCTGTTTTACTTCAAGTTTCCTTTTAATAATTGCACCTGAATCCTGAATCTTATTTTCCAGGCTCCATTCTACATTGTTAATGATCTCATCTATTGCAACCATTTCCATTGTAACCATATCATTTTCTATTTTGGCTATTGTTGAAATGTCGGTAATAAGTACACGAAATTTTTTTATTGAAGAGTTGATAATATTCAGAAAATCATTCAATTTTTCCTGCGACAATGCTATCTTGTTCATTATATCAATACTCGTCTCAATATTAGCGAGCGGTGCTAACAGGTCGTGTGATGCTGCATGAACAAAATGGTCAAGGTCTGCATTGATACGCTGCAGCGTTTTATTCTTTTTTTCGATCTCGAACTGTGATCTTTTCAATTCGGTAATATCATTAAAAGTGATGATTGCGCCATTGTTTTGGTTATCTATCTGCTGAACGTAGGGCATGATCATCATCTGGTACCATTTCCCGTTGTTTGTTTCGATTTCTCTGCTGATAACGCCCCCCTCCAGGAGCACCCGTTTGGCATCCTCGGTGATGGTTTCAAATTTGATATTGGTGGAGATGTTACTGAGTGGCCTGCCGATATCGGTTTCCAAAAGGTTTATCTGGTTGACGGCAGCGGGCGAAAACTTCATTAATTTCAAATCGTTATCAATAAAAAGCTGCCCGTTAACATTGCTTCTGAAATAATTATTCAGGTCATCATTGATTTCCAGTAGCTCTTTGTTTTTCAACTGGTAGTCAGCATTAATGGTATGCAACTCTTCGTTTACAGATTGCATTTCCTCGTTGGTACTTTGCATTTCTTCATTGGCCGAGATCAGCTCCTCATTAAACGATTGCATATTTTCATTGGAAGCATCAAGTCTTTCATAAGAGGAATGAAGCTTCTCCTTTAATTCTCTTATATCATCTTCCAGGTTTTTTGTATACTGGTTCAGATATACACTTTCATCGAATATGATATCCTGGGATACGGGGGTAATAGTATTGTCCTGACTAAAAGTCACCATCAATAGATTTTGTTCCCCCTTAACTTTCAATGGGCTAACCGATAAATTAACTTTGACAATATCTTGCCCCCACTTGACTTTTACACCGCGCACTATAACTTTTTGATTGTTTTTCAAAGCACTCTTACTTAGCGTATTTAATGCTATGGCAAGCGGCTTGGGTAATAGCTCAGCAAGATCTGAGGTAAAGTGTTTTTGGAGTAAATACTTTGTAGTATCTCCGTAAGATTTTATAACCCGGTTATTTTCATTAATGCAAACAATCAGATAATCCATTTCATTGGCCAAACTTAAACTCATCGCTTCGGCCAAAGCAGAACTGGCGCTTTTGGAGGTATCGTCTGCAGCAAACCGTGAAGTAGTATGTTTTATATCCAATAGGTCTGGCAATGAGAATGCATCAAAGTTTACCCCCCGTTTGGTCTCAAGGTTTTTATAGATCTTCCATTTTTTATTGACCACTTCCAGGCTCTTAATGATGGGCATGGGGTTTTCACTGGATCCTAAAAACAAATACCCATCCTTTTTAAGCCCGAAGAGCAGCATGCTAAATATTTTCTTTTGCAGAACAGATGTCATGTAAATCAACAGGTTACGACAGCTGATAAAATGCATATTGCAGTAGGGCGGGTTCTTAACAAGGTCGTGCTGCGCAAAAATGACCATCTTGCGGATAACAGCGTTAACACGGTAACCATCATTCTCTTTTAAAAAATATTTCTCTAACCTTTCAGGAGAAACATCTTTTGTGATCCGTTCATTATAAAAGCCCTTACCCGCATGAGCTAAAGCAGCATTGTCAATATCAGTAGCGAAAATTTTAACTACAGTATCTTCAAAGTCACCCGTCAGTTGTTCAGCTATCAGTATAGCCATTGAATAAACTTCTTCTCCTGTTGCGCAACCGGCCACCCATAACTTTAGTTCCTCACCCGGGGCTAGGCTTTTAAAAATTTCGGGCAATACCCGGTACCGTATAAATTCAAAAGCTTCATTGTCCCTGAAAAAAGAAGTCACACTAATAAGGAATTCCTTTGCAAGGGCATCAACCTCTTCCGGGGTCACTCTGAGAAAGTTTAAATAATTGGTTAACGAAGTGAAGTTTCCATAGGACGCCCTTCTTTTGGTTCTTCTTAATATGGTAGTTTGTTTATAATCTGAAAAATCGAGGGGCGAGTTTTCTTTGATCAGATCAATGATCATCGTAAGGTTCTTTTCGTCATTCTGGTCATCAGTTACCAACGCACCCTCGTTTTTTACATAATCTTCAATGGTGCCAGGCATCAATGCGGGTTCTAAAATAAAGTCCACAAGGCCTGTAGCAACAGCGCTTAAAGGCATACCCGGAAATGCTGTTGTTGCGGGATCCCTTACGATCACCATACCACCGGCTTTTTTGATGGCCCTGATCCCTTCAGTACCGTCGCTGCCTAAACCGGAAAGGATGATCCCAATTGCCTTCCTCCCATAGTCTGCCGCAAGTGAATTAAAAAATGTGTTGATCGTTAAATGAGGCGCTTTGACATTTTCCTTATCAGCTAAATACAGGGTACCGTCAGCTATGCTCATGAATTTATCGTGGGGGATAAGGTACACCTCATTGCATTTAACAACCATCTCATTTTCAGCTTCTTTAACCGTAAGCTTACTATGTCTGGCCAGCAACTCAACCATCCGGCTTTTAAAATCAGAGGATAAGTGCTGAATGATAATGTAAGAAACACCGTCTAATGGTGTATGGTCAAAAAACGAATTGATCTCTTCCATTCCGCCAGCAGATGCGCCAATGGCAATAATATGATGGGGTTCTATTGTAAGCATGATATAGAATAAAGATCTGAGGTAGGATGTAAATTCTTTAGAAAAAGAATAGCGTTAAAAGGAAAGTATAAACAGAATGATTAAATATACTAACAAATTTCTTATAATCAGTAAATTATTATTTTACGGCATTATAGTAACTAGTAAAGTTTATTTGAGAAGGTTTTGTTTTGATTTTCTTCGCTATCTGGCACCAGCCTGTTCAAGCGTGCTCAATGTTAATCAAAACAGGTCGATTGTGTCTAGCCGTTGAACGGTTGATTATGTTGAATGAATGAGTATCAAATAGTCTGTTCAACTACCTAACCACTTAACTATTCTCTATTCTCTGTTAACCGTGTAACTAATGGATGTAAAGTCGGTCTAACTGATTGATAGCCGGCCGCTTGCAAAATTAAACCTGGTTATGATTGAAACCATGGAAAATCAGATCTATTCAGTGTCTCTATCCAAAGCTGCAAGACTTGCAGGTCTGCTGTTCCTGGTTGCCATGGCAACAGGGCTTTTCGCTGAATTTTATGTGCACTTTCCATCGGGCCTTATCGTAAGAGGTGAGGCAGCAAAAACAGCAAGCAATATTTTGGCTAATGAGCGGCTGTATCGTATCGGCATAGCCAATAATATTATCACGTTTGCTATCGATGTAGTATTGATTTGGGCGCTCTATGTATTGTTGCGGACAGTAAATCGTAGTCTGGCCTTGCTTGCGGTGTTCTTCCGGCTGGTAGAAACGACGATGGCTTGTGTGGCCATTGTTAATTACTATGTTGCCATGCAGTTTGTTACTGACGCCGATCATCTACAGGTATTCAATCAGGGACAGTTACAGGCCTTGTCGGTTATGCACTATAACTATGCTTTAACCTTTAATGTTGTAGCCATATTTTTAGGGTCGGGATCAACAATCTTTAACTACCTGTTTTTCAAATCAGGATATATTCCGCGGTGGCTGGCCTTGTGGGGTATATTTGCTTCATTGGTATTGCTTCTAAGCCAATTCGCTATCATCATTTATCCCGATGTCGAGAAAACAATCATACCTGCCTGTTTTGGGCCTATAGTTATTGATGAGATCGCGCTCGGCTTTTGGTTACTTTTTAAAGGAGCAAATATCCCTAAAATGGCCGCTGCGTCGAATATTTAAGATCTTCAGGCTCTCGCAGAAAAACCATTACCTCGAACTTTATCATGCTTCATTCGATATTCGGTGTTCAATATTAACACAAAAAAGCGCCCCGGTCACACTCCGGGACGCCACAATCAATCACTACTTATCAAATTTATCCACTCACACGATCATTCGCTGTTTTAATAATAGATTGTATTTCCGTGAATAGGTTTAATTGGTTTGTGAAATAGTTGATTGAGTTTGACAGCCGCAGAAATTTTTCCTGTATAGCTCAATCAATCACTTACTTAACCCAACTTGATCAACTATCCACTTAATCAACTAAAAAATCTTATGTTTGCTGCATATTGCAAAACCCGCAGTAACAGAAATAAACGCTTGTGTAATTGCCCATGTTGAGCATCGACGAGATCAAAAAACCTATTGCCGCCGATATAGATGCTTTTGAGGAAAGGTTTAAGTCCTCGATGCAAAGCTCCGTTCCCCTGCTCGACCGTATTACCCATTACATCGTTAAGCGAAAAGGTAAACAGATCAGGCCGATGTTCGTATTCTTTTCGGCCAGCATTTGCGGCGGTATTACCGATGCCACTCATCGCGGGGCGGCTTTGGTGGAGCTGCTGCATACTGCTACCCTTGTTCACGACGATGTTGTCGATAACTCTTACCAGCGCCGTGGCTTCTTCTCGATCAATGCTCTCTGGAAAAATAAAATTGCTGTTTTAGTGGGCGATTTCCTTTTATCTAAAGGGTTGCTGCTATCGATAGAAAACCATGATTTTAAATTATTGCAGATCGTATCCGAAGCAGTAAAGCAAATGAGCGAGGGCGAGCTTTTACAGGTCGAAAAAGTGCGCCGCATGGATGTGGATGAGCCTATTTATTACGAGGTGATCCGCCAGAAAACAGCTTCCCTTATTGCGTCGTGCTGTGCCTGCGGGGCGGCCTCTGCGGGAGCCGATGAGGCGACGATTGAAAAAATGCGGTTATTTGGCGAGAAGATCGGCATAGCGTTCCAGATCAAAGACGATATGTTCGATTTCGGGACCGACGATGTAGGCAAGCCATTGGGCATCGACATTAAAGAAAAAAAAGTGACGTTGCCGCTGATCTACTCATTAAATAATACCGCTTCATCCGAAAGGAAGCGGATCATCAACCTGGTCAAAAATCACAACGACGATCCGAAGAAGATCGAACAGATCATCCGTTTTGTTAAAGAAACCGGGGGCTTACAATACGCCGAAACACAAATGAAAAAATACCAGGAAGAGGCATTTGAAATATTAAATACATTCCCGAAGAGCGACTCGCGGGAGAGTTTGGAACAATTAGTGCGGTTTACCACCGAAAGGAATAAATAATGCCGAGCGAACTGATATTTATAGGTGGCTTCATCCTATTCATTTTCCTGATGATGTCCATCGACCTGGGATTGTTTGGAAAAAGCGACAAGCCCGTAAGTCTGAAACAAGCCGGCATTATGAGTGGCGTTTGGGTATCGCTGGCGCTGATCTTTTATGTGCTGATCGCCCGTTACGGTGACTTGCTGCATCATATCGACAACTTTGCAGCACTGCAGAATATCAATATCAAAAATTTTCACAATCTTAAACTGAACCCGAATGATTTCCAGGAGAGTTTGAGTTTATACCGGAAGAACCTGTCGCTTGAGTTTATCACAGGTTACGTGGTGGAATATGCACTGTCGGTGGATAACATCTTTGTGATGGTGCTCATCTTTACTGCGTTCTCCGTCAACCCGAAGTATTATCATAAGGTATTGCTATGGGGTATTATCGGTGCTATTGTAATGCGGTTCCTGTTCATTTTTGTGGGTGCAACCCTGATCAGCCAGTTTCACTGGATATTATACCTGTTCGGTGCATTCCTGGTGTATACAGGGGTAATGATGTTCATCAACCGTAATCAGGAAGATGAAATTGACCCGGAGAATCATAGGGTGGTAAAATTCGCATCCAAATACTTTGCCGTTCATCCCAAATTTGAAGGCGGAAAATTCTTTATAAGGATCGACCGCAAAAAGCTGATCACCCCGCTGTTCCTGGTGCTGATGATTATTGAGGTGACAGACCTGATCTTTGCGGTCGATTCTATCCCTGCCATATTTTCCATTACCAAAGACCCGTATATCGTATTTTTCTCGAACATTTTTGCCATCATGGGCTTACGGTCGATGTTTTTCCTGCTGGTGAACATTATCGAGAAGTTCCATTATCTGAAAGTTGGCTTATCCATATTACTTTCATTCATCGGTCTGAAAATGCTGGCTGCCAATTATGCAGACGAGATTGGTTTAACAACTGGTAATTCGCTGCTTATTATCCTCGGCATACTGACAATAAGTATCGTGGCTTCGCTTATATTCCCTAAAAAAGAAGCGGCACACTAATTGACCGGTCCTGATCGTATTTATCTTACCACGATCATCTTATGGAAAACAACGGCAAACCCGTACCGACGCTTTATGAATGGGCTGGCGGCATGTCTGCATTCGAAGCTCTTTTTCAAAAATTCTACGATAAGGTTTTAACTGATGAGCTTTTGCTCCCGATTTTTAATCATATGTCGCCCGAACACCGCCTGCTTGTAGCGCATTTTGTTGCTGAAGTATTTGGCGGACCAAACCTTTACAGTGAATCAGAAGGCAGTCATTTTAAGATGATCCAAAAACATTTGTCGAAGCACCTCACTAACGAACAACGCAAACGTTGGATCGATCTCCTGCTTCAGACTGCCGATGAATTAAAGCTACCAGATGATCCTGAATTCCGTTCTGCATTTATGGCTTACCTCGAGTGGGGTACCCGCATAGCCGTAATTAATTCTAATGCTGACGAAATTACCGAAAGCCCTGATGTACCTATGCCCGTTTGGGGTTGGGGCGTTCCCGGAGGGCCATATTCAGGATAGATTTGAAAAGTGAAATATGCGATGCGAAGCAGGTGAATATTTCGCTATTTAAAGTCATTTGATTCTACCACTTTGAACATTTATCTCAAATCTCATATCTCACTTCTCACATCTAATAAGGGAAAATACTAACTTAGCCATATGCATTTATTTGATCTGAGCCATCTGAAGGTAACCTTTTTTGATATACTGGATATTTTGCTGGTGGCTTTTATCATTTATCAGCTCTACAGCCTGATCAGGGGTACTATAGCAGCAAATATTTTTATCGGGCTCGCACTTATCTATGTGCTGTTCTTCGTGGTGCGGGCCTTGCATATGAGTTTGCTTACAGCCATACTGCAAAACTTTGTCAATGTCGGTATTATAGCAGTCATTGTCGTCTTTCAGCAGGAGATACGGCGATTTCTGCTGCTGGTAGGCAAAAACGCCTCCTTGCAGCGAAACAAAGCCTGGTGGGCCTATTTCTTTGGCAAACGTGAAGACGAAAAGAACAACTACGCCCGTATTAAACCAATCGTAGACGCCTGCAAAAGCATGAAGCAAAGCCGCACTGGCGCGCTTATTGTATTCGCCAAATTCTATGACGAACAGTTCTATCAGAACAGCTGCGAGGTGCTTGACTCAAAAATTTCCAAACGCTTACTGGAGAGTATATTTCAAAAAAGCAGCCCCCTGCATGACGGTGCCGTGGTGATATCGGAGAATAAGATCAAAGCCGCCAGCTGTATCCTTCCCTTGACCGACAAAACCGACCTGCCTTTACAATTTGGCTTGCGTCACCGGGCAGGTATCGGGGTAACTGAAACCAACGAGGCAACAGCAATCATCGTATCCGAAGAGACCGGCGAAATATCTTATGCCAAACAGGGTCGGGTAAAAATGAACATCAGCTTTGCTGAACTGGAAAAATTGCTAAACAAGGATTTTTGATCAATAAATTAATTATCAACATATTAAAATGTTTTAAGGGTTTGATCGTCATACCAATATGATCGCCGAAATAACATTGGCCAAAGCAGGTGAAATAGCACGTGTGCTGTTCAGTATAGTAGTGCGGTATTTTTTGCTCGCCGGTGTATTTTACTTCATCTTTTATATCTGGAAGAACCACAAATTCTGGTACGCCAAAATTCAGCAGCGGTATCCTGAAAATAAACATATTCTAAGAGAGATCGGCTATTCCATGCTGAGTGTATTGATCTTCGGGGTAATCATTATTCTTACCATCGTTGCAGGACAAAAGGGTTATACAAGGGTTTATAAGGACATCGGACTGTACGGCTATTTCTATTTCTTTTTTAGCATTATTGTGATGATCTTTCTGCACGATACCTATTTCTACTGGACGCACCGTTTAATGCACTGGAAGCCCTTGTTCAGAATAGCGCACAAAACACACCATCTTTCCATCAACCCCACTCCTTTTGCGGCTTATGCTTTTCACCCGATAGAGGCCGTTATCGAAGTCGGGATTATTCCGCTTATTGCGTTGGTGATGCCATATCATCCTATTGCGCTGATGATATTTACCATATATTCTCTTTTGCTAAACGTAATTGGGCATCTTGGTTTTGAGATCTTCCCGAAAGGATTTGCCAGTCATCGGCTGTTTAAGTGGCACAATACTTCTACCCACCATAACATGCATCACAGACTGACCAGATGCAATTATGGGCTTTACTTTAATATCTGGGACAGGCTGATGAAAACCAATCACCCTGAATATGAAAAGTCGTTTGATGAGGTGATTGAAAAACGGGAGCAAGGTAAATTATTCCATGATACTGCGTTAGAAAAGATCAAGGGGTAACCGGTTTCGGCAAACCCAACGGCGCTACCTTCGTCACCGGCATCTTTTCCATATTACCGCTTGGTTTTGCAATCGGCATATGGTCGATATTGCCGTTCATTTTTGCTATCGGCATACGGTCAATATTCACAGACGGATTTTGCAAGGATAGATTTTCCGACAATTTATTTGGTGATAACGCCAATAATTGCTTGTTAGGTATAGTCGAAAAATTCTTAAACAGTGTACTATCGTCCGGCTTAAACTGAAGCAGGTTCTGATCCTTAGGTGTCTTAAACAAATTTTGATCAAAAGGTTTTGTGGCAGACTGCTGCGCCTTTAATTGGGTGGCGCCTGCAATAACAATCAGTATTAACAATAATTTTTTCATGGCTGGCTTATGTCCTTCTAATATAAATAAACGAACTGTTAAATAGTGTTATTTTTTGAAACGTAACTGTTAAAGTCTCCATTCAGCCTTCACCCCACCCGTAATTAATTGAAAATGTGATGAATATCACATTTGGCCGATACCACAATCACTTATCCTGGGCTTAATTAGCCATAGCTTTATACTACAAATTAAACCATGAATAAGATGAAAAGTGTAATAAACCCCGGTTGCTCTTTCCCTAAATGGAATAGGACCATCATTTTAACCGCTGTATTCGTGATAATATTCAATGCGGTTTTTACAAAGACATTTGCCCAACAAAAACCATGGGCCACCCCAAAAGAAGCACAGATAATAAAAAACCCTCTTGCAGGCAATGCCGCTGCTTTGGCCGAAGGTAAAAAATTGTATGTAACCAATTGTGCCCCATGCCATGGCGATAAAGGCCGTGGTGATGGGCCGGCAGCACAGGCTCTAAATCCAAAACCGGCAGATCATTCTTCTGCAGCTATTCAAAACGAAACAGACGGTGCGTTATTCTGGAAGCTTTCAGAAGGGAGAAACCCAATGCCTGCTTATGGAAAAATACTGACAGAACAACAAAGGTGGGAGTTGATCAACTATATCCGCACGCTTTCAAAAACATCTAAAAAATAGTATCACTTGATTTAAAACTTAATCTTATGACAATCACAAATAAAATTTTAAAGGTACTGGTACTCGCATTGGTAGTGCCGTTAACTATAAATGTTGCATGGGCGCAGAAAACTACGGTTGACTCCGCCCTGCTGGACAGGATAAGCGCCCTAGAGCAACAAGTGGCAGATCAAAAACCTGGCGAAAGTCATTTTATGGTGGCTGGTTTAGCCACATTTGGCTTTGTTAAAAGCAAAACAACTTTTCTGTCCCCAGGCGGGCCGGGCGTTTCTGTAAAGACTAATAGTTTTGGCGATGCCGATCATTATGAGTTGAGTCCGATGCTGATCTGGAGGCATAGCAACAATTTCCTGGTTGAATTTGAGCCATCTTTTGATGGGAGCTCTATAGGCGTAAACTGGGCAAATATATCTTACTTCGCCGCTCCGGGGCTGATTATCCATGCAGGTTATTTTGTAGTGCCGTTTGGTATTTATAACAAGAAGCTTGCAGCAGGGTGGATAGACAAACTCGCCGGCGACCCTAACGGACTTGACATGCCAGGAACCGATTTTGGCATAGGGCTTAGCGGGGGCTTTCCATTAGGCGACATGAAATGGGGTTATGACGTGAGTCTCACTAATGGACTGCAACTTTTACCCGACGGGGAATTACAAAACGCCGGAATTGTAGACAACAATAAAGGAAAAATGGTAAGCGGCAGGTTCTCACTGCTTCCACTCTCAAACTCTTGCCTTGAAATCGGCGTATCCGGGCTATATAGCAGCGCTGGTGATGTCGGATCTAACTTCACCACCGCCAATGTTAAAATGTATGGTGCCGATATCAACTTTGTAAAAACTTTCAATCCATTTTTGATCAATATTAAAGGCCAGTATAACCGCATTGTGGTTAACAAACAGAATTATGTCAGTCAGGCTGATACCACATTAACTTATTCATTCGATAATAAAACATCAGCCTCATTTGCGCAATTTTCAATAAGGCCGGTTGGTGTCGACAACAAAATTCTTAAGAATTTTGAACTGGCATACCGGTACTCAAATTATACAACTCCCAACAGTTCCACCTGGGGACAGAATTCTTATGAACACGATTTCGGGCTTGATTACTGGATCACCTGGAGAACTGTTCTGAAATTCACCTATGCACACTCTCATGCTTTGAGCACCGCAAACATTCCAGCAGGAGGTGTAGGCGGCACTACCAATGTAAACAGTATTTATTTGCAATTTTCAATTGAATTTTAAAAAAGATAGCCATGAAAAAGATCAAAATACATAACAAAACCTGGGCTATCATAGCCATATTCAGCACATTTATTGCAATTGTAATAACTGGTTGTGTTGAAAGTCAGAAAGTTGCCTCTAAAGGTGGAGCGCAACTTTGGGCCGAGAACTGTCAACGTTGTCATAACACACCTTCTCCGGCATCATTCTCTCATGAACAATGGGTGACCATCGGCTTGCATATGCAGACAAGGGCTCAGCTTACCGCTAAGGAAAGAGATAAAATCATTGCATTTTTGTCCCAATGAAAAAATGATAGTCAAAAAATAAGAAAGGCTGCCAGGCAGCCTTTCTTATATCAAATTGTTGGATTTACTCTTTCCCTTTTGCGTCATTAACCGCTTTCGCAGCCTCTTCAGCTGCTTTTGCAGAAGCATCATCCTTCAGTTTGGTACGTTGATCCTTGATGTTATTCAGCAAACCTGCAATAAATGGAGCTACACCATTATATATCTTGTATTTAATCCCCATTTCTTTTATGGCGGTTATCCCTTGTTGCGCATCAGCCGGGCTGTCAACACTTCCCGTCATCTGTGCAAATTTTCGTACAAGCATAAACTTGCCATTTATATCGCCATCAGTAAATTGCTTATAAACAAAAGGCCATTGAGCTGATTTACCGCTTTCAGCATAAACACCTACGATAGCCTGGGTTAAGGCGCCACGGTTATCTTTCTCGAAGCTCTTAGCCAGCTCTAACGCCTGCGCCGGATCGAGCTGATCAATACCATTTAAAGCAGCTCCTTGTACAGCATACGATTCGCTTTTTAGTCCCTGTTTAAACATGGCCATGTTATCCTTTAATTTCAGTTTAGCCAGTACATTCATAGCTGCTGCGCGAACCAGTGTATTTTCATCGCTTTGTGCTAATGACGTCAATACCGGCAAAGCAGTATTATGAATATCATCGTTCTTCATATTCAAAGCGCGAATGGCTTTTATACGCAAACCATAATATTTATCCTTCAAAGCCGCAATGATGATCTTCTGGGCATCTTTTTCTGTCTGTTTGTTTTGGGCAGCCTCAATAGCCTCGTAACGGTCAAGGTATAAAGGGGCATTGAAATACTGGAAGGCATATTCGCCCAAAGTTTTATTATCGGTTTTCAAGGCCAGCAATATCTTGTCACCGTCCACATTTACCAGTTCGGGTTTTACGTCTGAGTGGAAAGTCAGTGTATCCATTTTGTCGTTCATCCAAACCTTGTGACGCGCTTTTTTACCGCCTGCATAAATATCTACAGCAAACGGCAGTTTGAAAGTCTGTCCGTCCTGTTTTTGTGCAAGGTAAACGGTCTCAGTTTTTGTGGCATCATCCCATTTATAACTGATATCTAATACCGGGTGACCCGCACCATAATACCATTGATTAAAATACCAGTTCAGGTCGCGGCCGCTTGCTTCTTCCAAAGCCAGGCGTAGTTGCTGTGCTTCACCATTTTTAAAGGCGTTTGTTTTCAGATAGATGCCAAGCCCTTTAAAGAAAGCCGCATCACCCAGGTAATTGCGGAGCATATTTAAAATACGACCACCTTTTTGATAAGTCACCACATCAAATACATCTTCCTTGTCATCGTAATGGAAACGTACCAGGTTTTTAGCAGAAGCCTCCGGATTTTCCAGGTAGTTTTGCATTGCCTCATAATTGTGCTCATCTGCTGCATCCTTACCATATTTATGTTCGGCCCAAATGGTTTCGCTAAAATCAGCGAAAGATTCGTTCACGGTCAGGTTGCTCCAGCTTTCGCAGGTTACATAATCGCCAAACCACTGGTGGAACAATTCGTGAGCGATGGTGCTGCGTCCTGCATCATAATAACGGTCGATCAGCTCACGATGTGTACCCTGAACATATTCACCATGCAAGGTAGCCGTAGTATTCTCCATTGCACCGCTCACATAATCGCGTACTACTATTTGTGAGTATTTGTTCCATGGATAGTCTACCCCTAAAGTCTTAGAGTAAAACTCAATCAATTCAGGTGTCATGCCGAAAATCTCTTTAGCATATGGCGCATACTTTGGCTCCAGGTAATAGTTTACCTCTTTGTTGCGCCATTTATCGTGATAAATCTTAAAATCGCCAACAGCCATCATAAACAGGTATGGTGAGTGCGGCAGTTCCATTTTCCATGTGTCGGTGCGGGTACCGTCACCATTATTTTTTTGTGAAGCCAGACGACCATTCGACAGTGTGACGTATTTGGCAGGGACCGTCATACTGATCTCGTCCGTAGTCTTCTGTTCAGACTTGTCTATTGTCGGAAACCAGGCTGATGAACTTTCGGTTTCTCCCTGTGTCCATATCTGCGTTGGCTTATCTTTTTCAGTACCATCCGGATTGATGAAGTACAAGCCTTTTGCGTCATTAATAGCAGCGCTGCCTTTTGCCTTTAGTTGGTTTGGTTTTGATGTATAATCAATATAAATGGTATATGATTCGTTGTTGTGATACACCTTGTCCAGATTGATGGCAAGACTCAGGCTGTCGTCATATTTATATTTCAGCGGGATATTTTTACCATTTTTAACGATAGAGATATTTTTGATGTCCATTCCCTTAGCATCCAGTCTCAAAGTATCGGTTGGATAGAAATGCGGGTGGAGCGTTACCCATTCTTTGCCATACATATAGCGTTTTTTATAATCGAACCGCACATCCAGCTTGGTGTGTATCAGGTCGTTTATTTTTGGCGGGGTTTCCCGGTAGATTTTCATCGCCGGGTCATCGGCTTTTGCAGTAGCTTGCTGCGCAAAGGAGTTGTTCAGGCTTGCAGCCAAAACTCCGGAAAGAGCTATAGCAGAAAGCGTCTTCAGATTCATCATATTCAGTTTTAATTATTGATTTGTATAAATTTTACCTTCTTTCATCACGAAGGCCATATTTTTCATTGTTTTAATATCGGCCAGCGGATCACCGTCAACGGCCACAATATCGGCGAATTTTCCTTTAACTATACTACCTGTTTTATCGCTAATGCCCAGCAGGTCCGCAGCATTTACTGTCGCTGCTTTAATGGCTTCCATCGGTGGCATGCCCACCTCAACCATATATTGAAACTCCATATAGTTTTTACCATGCGGGTAAACACCGGCGTCGGTACCAAAAGCTATTTTTACACCTGCTTTGTAGGATTTGCCGAAGTTATCCTGTATCTGGGTACCCACCTCAACTGCTTTGCGCGCAATTACAGGAGGGAAATATCCCGGAACTTTTGCCGAGTCTGATACCGATTTCCCTGCTATGATCGTTGGCACCAGGTAAGTGCCGTATTTTTTTGCCAGTTCCCTGTCCTGATCATTCATAAAAGTACCATGCTCAATTGAGTTAACCCCGCCTAATATGGCTCGTTTGATACCCTCTGCCCCATGTGCATGGCAAGCAACACGCAAACCGTAATCTTTCGCTGTCTCAACAACAGCTTTTATCTCATCTATGCTGAATTCGGCCCCTGAAGAATTTTCACTCAGATCAAGCACACCGCCGGTTGAGGCTATTTTAATTACATCCGAGCCTCTTTTTATTTGCAAACGGACGGCTTTTATCAATTCCTCCCTCCCATCGGCTACACCGTCATCCGGCCCCATTTTATGGTCAAACACATCATCCCTGAAACCAACCGAGTTATCCATATGGCCACCGCTTGCTGAAATTGACCTGCCGGCAGTAATAATCCGCGGGCCATCAACCAGGCCCTGAGCAACAGCTTTACGCAAACTGATATTTACCCCCGAACCTCCTAAATCGCGAACAGTGGTAAAGCCCGCCATTAAAGTACGTTTAGCGTATACCTGCGCGTGGTATGCTATATCAGCATCGGTAAGCGTAAATGCGTTGAGCATGCTGGTTTTGCTATGCTGTTCCTCTAAATGAACATGGCAATCAATCAGCCCGGGCATTACGGTTTTGTTTTTCAGGTCAATGACTTTATCCCCTGCTCCACCCGTCATGTAGCCTTTTTGAATATCAGTTATCGTTTTCCCATTAACTACGATCGTCATTTCTGATTGTGCCTTGCCAGATATCCCGTCGATTAGTTTGCCACATTGTATATAGGTTTTTTGAGCAAAGGCAGATGAAGCCACAAGCAAAAGAACAAGAAGGGAAAAGTTACGCATGAGTTAACCAGTTAACGTTTATGCTAAATTATAAAGTTTTTATTTAAAAGACCATGACGCCGTTCGGGCAAAATATGTTACAATCACCTTTTTTATACGCGGTAAATTTTGATTAAAAAAGTGGACTGTCCGCTTAAAAACGAACACATCGTTCATATTCGAACAGTCGCCACCCTTGTTATTTGTTTTAAAGTACTGATAATAAGTTAATTGAATTTATGGCACGTGATTTATTTGCTAATTAAAGCCTTGTAATGCTATTTGAATGAAACATCTAGACCATTGAGAACATGAACATTGAAGATCATATTTTAGCCCTGGTAACAAAAAAGCTTGCAAATGCTGCCTCAGAGCAAGAGTTATATGAGTTAGATGAGTTATTACGGCAACACCCGGATATTCATGATAAGATAAAGTTGATGACGGAGTGGTGGCAAAGCGATAATGCGCAAAATATTGAAGCTAATGGCTATTTCCGTTTTCAAAAGATTATGGAACGGATTAATGCTAATCATGTATCTGTAGAAAACAATAAAGAATTACGCTCTGAGTCTGAAAAAAAGCAAAAAGGCAGCCTGGTCACTTATTTAACTAACCGCAGCAGTATGGTAATAACATTCTTGAAAATTGCCTGGAGAAATGCACTGAATAATTTGGTTTATAGTGGCATTAACGTTTTTGGCCTTGCAGCCGGAATGGCTGTTGCCCTGCTAATAGGGCTGTGGGTAAGCTATCAATATTCGTTTGACAGGTTTTTGCCCGATTATCAGCAGGTGTATCAAGTAAGATTAAACTATAATACCGGGACGGAAATTCTTACCGATAATGACGCCTCACTAAAACTGGCACAGGTGTTACGGGACCGTATACCTGAGATCAAGCAAGTAGGTGTGGCACACTTTGATAAGCATGGATTGAGGAACGGCGACAGAAAAGTATTCATGCAGGGTGCAATTGTTGATAACGATTTTTTAAAAACACTGAATTATCAGCTGGTAAAGGGTGATGTAAATACCATTTTTAAGGATCCGTATTCCGTCGTATTAGACCAATCAACTGCAAAGGCCTTATTTGGTAATGATGATCCAATAGGTAAAGTGGTAAACCTGGATAACCGGAATAATGTAAAAGTTACGGGGATAGTAAAGGATGTGCCTGAAAACTCGTCATTGAAATTTAACTTCCTGATTCCCACCAGTTATACCGACATTACCGAAGGCTGGATCCTGGAAGGCAGAAAGGCGGGTTTTGACGGCAATAATTTTTTGTTGGTGGTTAAGCTTAGTCCGGGTGTTACCTATGAGCAGGTTGAACCCAAGATCAGAGATATTCAAAAGGAGAATCCGAATAAAAAATATGCGCAGGTACTTATGCAGCCCATATCACGCGCGCATCTGTATTCAGATTATAAGAACGGAAAGGAAGCAGGGGGCTTTATAGAGTATGTGCGATTGTTTAGTATTATTGGCGTATTGGTACTGGTAATTGCCTGCATCAATTTCGTAAACCTTTCTACAGCCCGCTCGCAAAAACGCGCCCGCGAGGTTGGTGTACGAAAAGCTATCGGTTCGCAAAGGCATCAACTGGTTCTGCAATTTTTAACGGAATCTTTTCTATTTACAGTGATCGCTTTTGCATTATGTCTTTGTTTTGTACAGTTGGCCCTGTCGCCTTTTAATGCGCTTACGGGTACTACTATTGCCATACCTTTTTTCAGCGTTAAATTCTGGCTGATTGCAATTGGTTGTGTCTTCTTTACCGCAATACTTGCAGGCAGCAGACCGGCATTTTATCTTTCGTCTTTCAACCCGGTTGAGGTTTTGAAAGGCAAAGTGTCAGTTAATCGTTCGTCGGAATGGTCGCGGAAGATATTGGTGGTAACGCAGTTTGGATGCTCTATCGCACTTATCATCAGTACGGTAGTAATTTACAAACAGATACAATTCGCCAAAAACAGGCCGAAAGGGTATGACATCGATCGTTTGTTGCTTACTGATTTTAATACCGACCTGCATACCAACTATGTAGCCCTAAGAAACGAATTGCTGCAAAGCGGACTTGTTCAAAGTGTTACCACCTCAAATAGCCGGGCAACCGAACACTATGGAACGGGCACGCTCGACAACTGGCCCGGTAAACAACCCGGCGAAACGGCCCAGGTAGCCTATATTGGCATTTCTGAAAATTATTTCCATACACTTGGCATTGGAATTAATGAAGGAATGGAGTTTGACAAGGCGGCTGATTCTGCAGCCATGATATTGAATGAAGCTGCCGTTAAACGCCTGCATTTGAAGGGCCCCTTGAATCAGGTTTTCACTTTTGATAAGCAGCGCATCCGTGTTAAGGCAGTCGTAAAGAATTCGTTAATGGGTTCAGCTTTTTCCTCAGTCAATCCAACCCTGTATTATTATGAGCCACGGTGGTGGACCTACCTCATCTATCGCCTGTCACCTAATGTGGAGACGCATACGGCTATAGAAAAGCTCACCAAAATATTTAATAAATATGCGCCTTCGTTCCCTTACTCTTACCGGTTTGCGGATGAGGATTACAACAAAAAATTTCAACTGGAAGAGCTGGTCGGAAAACTATCGGGCATTTTTGCAACGCTGGCCATTTTTATTTCGTGCTTAGGTTTGTTTGGTTTAGCCGCATACGTTGCAGAACAACGCACAAAGGAGATAGGTGTGCGTAAGGTATTGGGTGCATCGGTATTCAGCCTTTGGCAATTAATGTCGAAAGATTTTGTGGCTTTGGTATTCGTCTCGTTACTGGTAGCTATTCCGGCGGCATATTATTTCATGCACCACTGGCTGCAGGGGTATGAATATCATACGCAACTATCCTGGTGGGTTTTTGCAGCAACAGCAGTAGCAGCCATTCTGATCACGCTAATAACGGTGAGCTTCCAAAGTATTAAAGCAGCAATGATGAACCCGGTAAAGAGCCTGCGTTCCGAGTGAGCAGTCACTAGTCATTGGTCATTAGTGAATTATTAGAATTTAGAAATAAGGATTTAGAATTTTACAATCATGATAAAGAACTATTTAAAAGTTGCCTGGCGCAACCTGGTAAAGAACAGGACTCATACATTCATCAATATGGCCGGGCTATCCGTTGGGCTGGCTTGCAGTCTGCTGATCCTGTTATGGGTACAGAATGAGGCCGATATGGATGCTTTTCATAAGAACGGGAAGTATTTGTACCAGGTTTATGAGCAGCAACATTATGACAATAAGGTAAACGGGCAATATTATACACCCGGCGTTCTCGCTGCCGAATTGAAGCGCGTAATTCCTGAAGTGCAATATGCTGCAAATGCAGTTTTTTATGATGAGCACAATTTCAAGGTTGGTGATAAGATCATCAAACTAACGGGCGGTTCGGCTGATGCTGATTTCTTTCAGATGTTCAGCTACCCGCTATTACAGGGTAACGTTAAGAATTCTTTACTTACAGTATCTGACATCTCCATATCCCAAAAAATGGCTGAGGAATTCTTTGGAAGTGCTAAGGCGGCAATGGGTAAAACCGTACGCATCGATAACCGCAAGAGTTTTCTTGTTACCTCGGTATTTGAAAACGTCGGCGCAAATTCATCTTTAAAATTTGATTATCTGATTAATTGGACATCATTTTTGGAAGATAATCCGTGGGCCAAAGAATGGGGTAATAATACACCTTACACTTATATTCAATTACGCCCGGATGCTAACCCCAGTTTGGTGGATCAAAAGATCAGGCATATTTTAGAAAAATTGGATAAGGATGAAAAACCAGGCACCTTTACCCAGGAACTTGCATTGCAGCGGTTTGACCAGGTTTATCTGCACAGCAATTTCAAGGAAGGGAAAATTGATGGCGGCCGGATAGAATATGTGCATCTGTTCGGCATTGTGGCAATATTTATTTTGCTGATAGCCTGTATTAATTTTATGAACCTGACCACAGCACGTTCAGTAAAACGGGCTAAAGAAATTGGCGTAAGAAAAGCCGTTGGTGCTATAAGAAGTGTTCTGATTAAACAATTTATCAGCGAATCATTGCTGCTTACTGCTATCGCAGTATGGTTTTCTCTGGTTATTGTAGCTGCTGGTCTGCCATTGTTCAACCAGATTACCCAGAAACAAATTGAGCTGCCTTTTCAGGATGTGAAGTTCTGGGCCGAATTATTATTAATCACATTTGTTACAGGCGTAGTTTCGGGCAGTTACCCTGCTTTATTCCTTTCCTCATTTAACCCTGTTAAAGTACTAAAAGGGACTTTAAAACTTGATTCTGGTACCACATTATTCCGCAAGGGGCTGGTCGTATTTCAATTTGTTCTTTCCGTTGTATTGATCATCGGAACCCTCATTATTTCACGGCAGGTATCCTACATCCAGTCTATCAATCTTGGGTTCGATAGGGAAAACATGATTTATGTACCACTTGAAGGTAATCTGATTAAGAAATATGAAGTATTAAAAGATGAAGCTTTAAGGATGCCGGGCATACAGTCTGTGACGCAAAGCACCAGTCAGCCTACGCAAATAGCATCTTCAACAATAGGTGTCGACTGGGACGGCAAAACCCCTAATACGAGCATATCATTTACCAATATCGCTGTCGGGTATGATTTTATTAAAACAATAAAGCTAAAAATGAAAGAAGGGCGCGATTTTGAAAAGGGCTTTGCTACAGATACCAGCGCCTATATTGTTAACGAGACTGCGGTGAAAAGATTTGGTTATGCTGATCCAATCGGAAAATCAATAACCATGTGGGGCGTAAAGGGCAAAATCATCGGTGTAGTAAAGGATTTTCATTTCAGCTCGCTGCATGACCAGATCAAACCGCTGATCATTCGTTATGGCGAAAATGCAGATTACGGTTTTGCGGTGATAAGGACCATGCCTGGCAAAACAAAAGAAGCAATAGCCAGCCTGGAGACTATAACTAAACAATTGAACCCCGATTTCCAGTTCACCTATACCTTTTCAGATGATGCCTACAGAAAGTTGTATAACAATGAACAGATCGTAAGCAAGCTATCCGACGGCTTTGCCTTCCTGGCGATATTTATTTCCTGCCTTGGGTTGTTGGGGTTGGCGATGTTTACTGCTGAACAACGTCTCAAGGAAATTGGGATCCGCAAGGTATTGGGTGCAAGCGTAGGTTCACTGTTTGCTTTACTGTCATCAGAGTTTCTGGTATTAGTTATTATTGCCTTAGTAATTGCAACACCAGTGGCATGGTATGCGATGGATATTTGGCTGCGAAACTTTGCTTATCACGAACCGATGCACTGGTGGACATTTGCCCTGGCTGGCAGTATTATCATATTGATCGCCCTGGCAACAGTCAGTATCCAATCGGCGAAAGCAGCATTGGTTAACCCGATAAAAAGTTTGAGGAGTGAGTGATTGGTTAACCGGTGACCTGCGGTTGACAGTTGAGCGGTAACTACTGAATAACAATACTTTTACTTTCCGTATACTATACTTTTGATTCAGGTAAGGTACATTTGAGATATAAATCCAATTGTATGGACGCTACCGACTTAAAGAATTTGCAGAGCCCCCTAAAAGAAAAATATAAAGTGCAACCCGAAGCCGCGTTAATTACATTAAGGGCCGAGGGCCATCTGGGAGAAGGCATATCGTGTAAGATAGAAACCGGCAAGGCATTGGTTGAAGCCGGCCTCCACCCGGCCACTGGTGGCGATGGTATGCTGGCCTGCTCAGGTGATATGCTGCTGGAAGCGTTGGTGGCATGTGCCGGCGTTACATTAAGCGCTGTGGCTACTGCCATAGGCGTCGACATAAAAAGCGGTACGGTAAAAGCAGAGGGCGACCTGGATTTTCGCGGAACACTGGGTGTATCAAAAGAAGCTTCGGTAGGCTTTAAGCAGATTCGGCTTGGGTTTTATCTGGACACAGATGCGAGCGAGGAGCAAATGGCGAGCCTGGCTAAACTTACAGAGAGATACTGCGTAGTATATCAAACTATTACCGGAGGCACGCAGATTGATACAAGTTATAATCTGCAATAATAAAAATCTATGTTAAACAAGCTTTCCTGCCCTTCTCTCCTTTATTTCGTGCATAATATGGTTTAATTTTTGGTGAAGCTGTGTAATTTGATTTAAGATCGAAAGGCGCAGTTCAAGTGCATTAGCAGGGTTGTTGGTTTCTGCTATCAGAATATTGATCTCCAGTTTTGTGTCGGTCGACTCCTTGTAAAGCTCTATCAACGATTTCATACAGCTTCAGCAATAAGTAGTTAAACTAATACAATAAAACGCAGGAAAAGTTTATAAAGTATATTAGCTATCTCCACCAGAGATGGGGAGAAATAGAAAAGAATAATAAGTATTTAACGGCTCATTTCGTTCAGGCCGCCTGTCTTTCTCTTATTTCACGCTGAACGGTTGCCAGTTCAGCACGCAGGGTGGAAACTTTTGATATAATATTCAGACGGGTGGTTAATTCCTCGTCGTAGCGATAATTGTCCATTAGTAAAGATTTTATATCTTCTTGAAGCCTGTTAGCCCGCTTCTGCAGCACAGTAATCGATCTCATGATATTCCATATAATATATACTTAAACGAATATATTACCCCAAAAGTTTAATGCCGTGTGTTGTTACATTGTAAAATATGTATTTAAACGCTGCGTGGGACGCTTATTTTAAACCAATCAGGCTCACAATCAGCGCATTTTAAAAAAATGTAAATTATTTTTTGACTAATTGATCACACATCCTATATTTGCAGTCCCAAAACAAAGGGAGTTTAGCTCAGCTGGTTCAGAGCATCTGCCTTACAAGCAGAGGGTCACTGGTTCGAACCCAGTAACTCCCACAAACCCGACAGGAATGTCGGGTTTTTTTATTGCCTAAAGCTTTCCGAAGGCTAGGTAAAGAGCCCTATTTCGTATCTATTGTTTGCACATAGTTTGCACAAACAGATGACCATAACAAACTTATTTATGGTTACCTATAAGATTTTACTAGATACTCGTCGTCCCAAATCAGACGGAACTTACGCAGTCACAATCCGAATCACTTATGACCGAAGATCAACTACCTTCAATTCAGGGGTTTTTGTAAAAGAAGAACTTTGGATTTCAGAAAGGAGTCTAGTCGGTACAAATCATCCAAATGCAGCATTGTTGAATAAAACTATAACGGAGTGCTACTTAAAGGTTCAGAAGGCTGTAATAGGACTAGAATCCGAGAATGATTTTCGTTTCGAAAACCTTAAAGAAATCCTTAACGGTCAGCGGTCTAAACCAACAACAATCAAATCATATATTTTCAAATTATTCGCAGATCAGCTAGTTACAGATATGTTGTCGATAAACCAAGCAGGCAACGCCATAGTATATAGAACTACCATCAATCGATTTATTAACTTCGGAAAATAATCCGTAATTATATAATATTTTGAAATAGTCTTTTTCTTCTAACATATTGTTTAGCTATGCCTGCTTAATCTTTTTGAATTGTGAACGCACTGCATTTACAATTCAAATTTACTTCCGTTAGCTACTGGCAAAAATACGCTACGTAATAATTTTCAATTTAGCCACAAGGTCGTGGAAATACTGGGGCGACCAAATATCCAGCGCTTTAGGGTCTTTAATAAAACGCCTGATGTCGTTTATTACATAGTCCATTTTTACAGTATCTATCTTCTGTTTCAATAACTCTCGAAATTTCGATTCAGTAATTTCTTCTTTATTCCAGTCTCCGCTATCTTTTGCCCGGATAACAAAGTGCGCTAAATTTAGTGGTATGCCTTTTCTGATGTACCATTCCATATCATACCAGTCTCTGCCCTTTACATTTGTACCCCACTTACGAAATAATAAAGCATGCATCTTACCTGCAAAAAGATTAGGAAGTGTAAGGCACTTGACATAAAAAGATACCGGTTTCAATAATAGTTTTTCTTCCGTATCAAATGCCAGGGGCGGTTCTCGGTCTACTTCAATTTTGATCGTGATATTGGCTACCTGATTCAGGCCGCTTTGGGGAATAATACTTTCCAATACCAGTTCCTTCCAAATCGTTTCTGACTTCAAAAAGGCAGAATCTATATTGCTATGCTTCGATTTCTGTTTTTCTTTGACAACTACCTGCATTCCTAAAGAACTGAACTCATTTATAATCGCATCCTGATATTTGTTTAATGAAAATTCAGGCTCGACCGCTAAGAGCGAAAAATCGAGGTCTTCTGAGAACCGGTCAAGGCCGTAAAATATTCTTAATGCGGTGCCGCCATAAAATGCAGCCTTTTCAAAAAAGCCGGCACGGGATAGTCCCGCCAGTGCAATTTCCTGCATCACTTCTCTAAGAGCGTCTTTTGCTTCCTGCTGGTTGACCGGCTTATATTCTTCAATCCATTCCTTTATCATAGGCTTTCGATGGTTTTGATTAGCGTTCCCAGGCTGTCCTTTTTCGGGGCATCAGTAAGCCAGCTTAGAATATTTTTAAGATCCAACTTTTTGAGAGACGATTCCTCGATCCTCAGGTTTTCCAATAAGAAGTCTTTTGCCTGGGTTGTACTTCTTAACAATATACCTGACGTACCGACGATCTTGTCACATAATGCCTTTTCGGGTGATGCAATGATTGCGCACTGATCAGATGAAAGCTTTACCAGGTTTAATCCGAATGCATAATAGGGTAAGGGAAGATGCGTATAAGTAAATAAACCGACAGGCGTATTAAATTCTTTACTGGCCTTCGTAGTCATCGAAGCTGTTTCATATACCCGCTCAGGAATCAGGCCATGGTAAGATAACGCCGTTTCAAGCGACACATAGCTTGGGCCATATATCTGATTTGCCAATACAACGCTTTCCGGTTTTGATGAACTAATTTTGGGACCTGTGATATATAATCCCTTTTTAATTGACTCAATTACGCCTTCAGCTTTAAGTGCTTTTAACTTATCGTTTGGACGTTTATAGTCCTTTAGAAAAGACATCAATAATTGATGCGTTAATGGCTGTGATGAATAAGTTTGGATCGTTTGATTTAAGTCCATATTCAAATGTAATATTTTAATGCGATAATCGGAAATATTCCGATTATCTATCCATTAATTTACATACTAATTATAGAATGCAATATTTTAGATACATAAACGATTTTTTTTCGATTATCCATTGAAAATTTAACAGGTGCAAATTCCTAATTAAGCCTTCAGCGTCAAAATACTTTGCCATAAATACATCCTGCTTAATTTCGTACTTATGAAGCATGGAAAAATCTGCTAATTGAATCGCCGGTAAGAATTCAAGGGGACCCGGAAAGAGATATTTTTCTGCGCCAGCTGTCTTATCGCTCTATTCAAGTCGGATTATCCTGGGTTGCAGTGAGCCACTATTTAAATGACTGGATTATCGAAATAGTCGATGTAACTGATCATGCAAAAAAATTTCTCAGATGGTCGCCAACGATGAAGTAGACAAGGCAAGGGATTTATTGCCATGTGAAAAGCCTTATCCCCTGCCTGAAAAATTAGCCGCAAAAATTAGCGCTCGTTAGCTATATTCGATAGATGAAAAGCGGCATTTTCACTTATTATTTCATCATCGGAGTTCTTTAGCAAAATCAATTTTTCAATCGCTTCTGGAGTACCGATTGCGCTTAGTACCCACGTACATTTTTTGGCCAGAGCCCGCGTCTCGTCATCGTCGGGGACATTGATGGCTGTTTTGTATAGCTTATCAACATATTCAGGACGCGGAATCTCCTCTAACATACTTACAATATTTTCGTCCGAGATATGCCATTTTTCATCCAGCAACGGCAATAGTATATCAGCGTAGTCTTTATCTGCGCCATCTAGTGTTATAAGGGTTAGAGTACTCTGCAACCCTTTTTGTCCTTGTTCTTTATGTATTCTTCCAATTAATGAAGGATATTGGGCGTATATTTTTTGGGCACACCTTTCGGAAATTGTGCGATGTAAAGATTAAGATCTTTAAAATTTCTGGCATCGTCAATCGTTTCTAACAATCCCTTATAATATTTATCGATGTCAAACATCATGGTATTATTTTTACACTTTTTATCCAGGGATTAAACATATCGACATTTTGTTGGGTTCCCAAATTCCATGCCGGGTCTTCGTATTTCCACATAAATTTCCCGCGTGACGCCCAGCCTTTCGCGGCCTCGATTGTTCTATGATAAACGGCGTTCTCTTCAATGGCTTCCAATGCACCTGGTTTCATTTCCATTTCAACAAGCACATCATACCCCTTTTTTAACAGATACTTCCGGGAATATGCTGCCTCTGACGACACAAACTCCCACAAAAGCCACCATATCGGTGGCTTTTTTTGTTTTATTCGCCTTACAACCTAAATCGCATAATTAACACGAGACCTCATCGCCAATCGGCCCAACTACTTTGCGCTGCCCAATTGTCGCTCAGCGCGCCGCGGTAACTTACCTGAGTGAAAAATGCATCCGAAAAATATGTCCCAGAAAAATCAGCTCCTGTTAAAGCCGGCGAGTTGCTTGCAGGGCGCAGGTCGGGCGCTCCCATAGTGTTATACATCATCATCAGTTTCATATCAGCAGATGTTGCAATAACCACATTTTTATTGACAGCGTTGGTTTCAAATACCGTCAATACAGGGTCGGCAAATACACCTTTTATGTCCTGATCCCAGCAAAATGTCCGGGCAAGTGTGTCAGCCTCCACCAGGTTGCTTCTGAATTCGGCATTATCATCGTTCAGGATAAGAGGCCGGGTTCGTGGGCAAACCATAAATGCGCCTTCTGAGTATTCAGCCACAATGGAATTCCTTACAGCCAACCGTGTCCCCTTGCGCATGTATACGCCCTGATTGATATTTGTTTTTGTGGCGTCGATCCCCTGCGGACCTATAATGGTCATATTTGAAACAACGGGCCGGGTGTAGGGTGTATTGCTGGTAGGAACAGAGTCGTTATAACTTTCGAACCCATTAGCCCTTAATGCCTGCGACGAAGCATGTGTCCGGTATCCGATCAAGAATTGCAGTTTGCCTTCATACCCCAGGTCAAAATCAAAGTCATCATCACCGCAATTATAACTGATCAGGTGGGCAGCATTTACTGTACCACCCACAAACTGAAAACTGTCGTCATTTGAATATTTCACCATCACATTATCAATATGAGTACCTGAGCCTACACCTGCTAAAACAAGGCCGCTTGCTTTATCTACTGCCCATTCATCTTCGGCCGGTGGATTAATCCCACCTGTATACTCGAGCCTGAGATAAGTAACTGTCCCGGAGTTGTCGTTCGCAGCCTGACCGCCATACTGGGTATCAGCGGTAACAGGTAAACCAGCCACATGCCCTACACCTACATTTGCCGGGGCATTGCCCAATAAAATGATCGCTCCCCAGTCGCCCGGCGCTTTTGTTGTTGCCGCCGAGGTAAAGACAACGGGTTTATCGATTGTGCCATTAATATTTAATTTAGAATTCTGAGTGATCACCAGCAGGCTCTTAGCCGATCGCTCTGCATTTGCCTGTGCATAAATTGTCACTCCTGCCGGAATGGTAAGCGTCGCATTATTCTTTACATACACCTGTCCCTTAAGCAAATAATTTTTAGAGGGGTCGAGCGTCATGTCTTTAGTGATTGAACCCTGCAGCGTATCAAGCTTACGATTTCCCGTTGGGTTGATGTTTACTGAATGTTCTTTTTTACAGCTGGCAAACACACCTATCCCTGCCAGTATTAGTAAAATTATCTTTTTCATAGTAACTAGAATTATTTAACTAATAACTAATAGATATTAAGTAATGTTTCTGTTTCGCTGGAAAAAAAACTGTGCTGAAACAAGCGTAAAAGCTTATAAAATCATGTTTAGGTGTGGTGCGCTTGAACAGCGGTTATTGAAAGCAATTGGTAAGCGAGTTTTAAGAAATAGTTAAATATATTCCCGGCGAGAACATGGGTATAAGTCTCTGGGTCTAATGCAAAAATAGACTATCGCGCACGAATCGGCGAAGCAAAAAGAGTATCAGAAAGAAGCACTAACCAACAAACTGGTTACAGCCGGATCAAGTATTGACTTCACATGATTTACGGATTCCTTGGCAGTGCTATACAATTCATTTTTGTAGATCACATGATTTACACCGAGAACCTTCAAAAATGAGTCTATTTTGCGGTTCGCGGTACTTTTAAAGCAACATATCTTGATCTTATTATAATAGGCGTTGGTGCGGATACGGCGCAATATTTTTTCCATATCCTTATCCATATAATCGTAATCAAATATGATTAAATGAGGGGCAAGCTCATAAATTGCTGGGAAAACACGATCAACTTCTGTGACATGCTTTATTTGCTTATTATTAGCTAAAAGCTGTACAGAAAAAATGTTAGGGGCGACTAGCAGGACTCTTTCAGTCCTAAAATGTATCATGCTCAATTTTTTACGGATATTTAAAGTTAATACCTAGTTTCTATATTGTCAAGTATCTGTCAATCAGTAAGAAGCAAATTGGCTGATGGGTCGTTAAAAAAGCAGGCCCTTCCGAATCTTTTTACGGAAGGGCCATGCAAATGTTACAATATTATTTTAGAATATTTTATTGTGCAATTTCGAATATTGCCTGCACCTGGAAGCTCAATTTTATAGGCTTAATATCAATGTCGGAGTCATCCGGAGCGGCGTTCAAATTGACTGCTTTAGCCATATACATCGGACGAGGGGATGGGAAGCTGCTGTTGTCATTTTCAGTAATATCTATAGGTCTGCCAACCTTTTCATTGATACTGTTGAGCAGATAAGTTGCCTTCTCTTTTGCAGCGAGAAGTGCCTGTATTTTAAGCTCTTGCTTTAACTGAGGCATCTTAGAGTAGTCGTAACTTTCCACGTATGTGGATTGTATCCCTTTAGGGTCAACCTGGCTAAGTATTGCATTAAATTTATTCAGATCATGGAACCGAATGCTGTATTGTTTGCTTGCCAGGAAGTCGGGATTCTTCTTTTTCTGCAGCGTATTATTCCATGCCGAAACATTGCTTATTGTGAAATCTTCTTTCGCTATACCTGCTGATTTTACAGCACTTTCAAGCTGATTTTCCAGTTGGTTAATAGTGGTCTTCTTCTTCCCGTCAAGATATTCCTGTAACGAAATAGTTACATTTATAATGTCTGGAGTTACCTCTTTTTCTGCGATTCCGGTTACTTCAATCTTTCTTCTCAGGTCCACATTCTGTGCAAAAGCACCATAGCTGCATAAGCCAAGCGCCACAATGATCAATAGTTTTTTCATAGTTATTATAATATTTAAGATATTGACTATAGACGAAGTTAAAGGTTAATTCGCAACACTCAATTTTAAAAATGACGAATGGATGGTTTGTTTTGAGGCAATATGCATAAAAAATCAAAGGACAACCGCAATTTATACAGTTGTCCTTTTTAAGGGGTAGTAATAAGGACTAAGCATCACAAAGTACCGCATTAAACTCCTCAACCGCAACCCGTGTTTTCACGGTATTTTAAGATCCACGAAAAAAACCAAATAACGTTTTTGATGGCGTCAGAGCACTTTTTAATTTTCATTTTTAATCAATAGTTAAAAATAATTTTCATAGCAGGTTTTTGAGGGTTCCCCGGGCAGCAATTAGGGGGGCCAAAAAAGTTAGTTCACAAAAAGAGCCGCTATCAAAGCGGCTCCAAAATTATTTTGTATAAATTTAATTTTTATTCTTCAACAACTTCACTGTTGGGGGTGCTTATCTCGGGCGTTTGGTGCTTAAAGTAATGTTTCTGGTAAATAAGTATCAGAATGACACCAACCGAAATAGACGCATCGGCAAGGTTAAATACAGGGCGGAAAAATATAAAATCCTGCCCCCCCCACACCGGTAACCATGATGGAAAATTGCCCGAGATCAGCGGGAAATAGAACATATCTACCACGCGACCGTGAAAAAGTGATGCATAATGGTAAATGATGCCATAAAATGTTGAGTCGATAATATTACCCAGCGCACCCGCAAATATCAATGCCACATTCAGGATCAGTCCGCGGTGGTATTTATGTTTGATCAAGTAGATCAGTCCCCAGCCGATACCTACTACAGCTCCGATACGAAATAAAGTTAACGCTAGCTTACCCATTTCGCCACCAAATTCCATCCCGAAAGCCATGCCATTATTTTCGGTATAGTGGAGCATGCCCCGGCTGCCGAGGAAGTGAATCTCTTCACCTAAATACATATGCTGCCGCACCCATATTTTGATAATCTGGTCGGCAATAATAATAAGAAAAGCAACAAGAAAGGGTTTTGTATAAGCAGCCTTCATTAATATTGCTTCAGTTTGGCTTCCATGCTCAATGTAGTATGAGGCACAGCGCGCAAGCGTTCCTTTTGTATCAATTTACCTGTTTCGCGGCAAACGCCGTAGGTTTTGTTCTCAATACGTACCAGGGCAGCTTCCAATTGCTCTATAAACTTTTTCTGACGGGCAGCCAATTGGTTGATAGACTCTTTTTCAAGCGTAGCCGATCCGTCTTCCAGTGTTTTATAAGTACCGGCCGTGTCATCAGTACCATTTGCGTTTGGGGTACTTAGTGAAGACGCCAGTGAGTTTAATTCCTCTTTTGCAATTCTCAGCTTGTCCAATATCAATTCCTTAAATTCCTGCAGCTCTGCATCAGAGTACCTGGTTTTTTCTGTTTCTGGTTTCATTTATATTCTTGTTATAAAGATCAATACTTCGTTGTCGTCAATTAATACAGTATCGCCATCACTTAGCTGACTGTCGGGGTTCACAGCGTCTGCTAAAATTTCGGCGCAAATATAGGATAAATTATTTTGTACAGCTTCGCTAATTAAAAGTGAATCAGTATGGTAGCGAACGTTTATCTTGTCGGTAACTTCAAATCCTTTCTCCTTTCGCAGGTTCTGTACACGATTGATGAATTCACGGGAAATTCCTTCCTGTTTTAACTCGTTGGTGATGTTAACATCTAAAGCGACGGTTAGTTTTCCCAAATTTGCAACCTGCCATCCCGGAACATCTTCCGCAATGATCTCCACATCGCTCAAGGCAATTTCGAATGTCGAATTTCCAATTTCGAATTTTGTGCTGCCCGACTCTTCAAACTTGTTTAACGCATCCTGGCTCATATTGGTTATAGCCTCTGCTACGGCTTTCATATCCTTGCCGACTTTCGGGCCTAATGCCTTAAAGTTTGGTTTTACTTTCTTCTTTATAAAACCGGATGCGTCGGTAATGTACTCAATATCCTTGATGTTGGTTTCAGAAAGGATTAGATCCCTTACCAATTCCACCTGGTGCCTGAAATTTTTATTCAGAATAGGCAATAACGTTCTGCCTAAAGGCTGACGTACGTTGATGCCTACTTTTTTGCGCAGCGACAACGTCAACGAAGATATATCCTGGGCCAGTTGCATTCTTTCTTCAAGAGCCTTATTCACCAGTTCTTTATGATATACCGGAAAATCAGCTAAATGTACCGACTCAAACTTTTCTTTTTTGGTAACCTTATTCAGGTCGGTATATAATCTGTCTGCGAAAAATGGCGCAATAGGTGACATCAGTTTGGCGATCGTCGCCAAACAGGTATATAAAGTTTGATAAGCCGATAGTTTATCTTCTGAGTCGTCTGATTTCCAGAAACGGCGGCGGCTTAGGCGAACGTACCAGTTGCTCAGGTGTTCGTCCACAAAATCCTGGATGGCACGAGCGGATTTGGTAGGCTCAAAATCTGCATAAAATGCATCCACCTCTTTGCTTAGTGTATTCAGCAGCGAAATGATCCACTGGTCGATTTCAGGGCGTTTGCTTAGTTCAATCTCTGATTCGCTGTATTTGAAACCATCGATATTGGCATACAGCGCAAAGAAGTTATAAGTATTATAAAGTGTGCCGAAGAATTTCCTGCGAACTTCGTCCAGCCCTTCCATATTAAATTTCAGGTTATCCCATGGCGATGCATTGCTGATCATGTACCAGCGGGCAGTATCGGCGCCATATTGCTCGATAGTCGAGAACGGATCAACGGCGTTGCCCAAACGTTTGGACATCTTGTTACCGTTTTTGTCCAGCACCAATCCGTTGGATACGACATTTTTAAACGAGATGCCTTTATTACCAACCTCTTTGTTAACGGCTTTGATCTCGTCGCTGCATTCACTCAGCATGACAGCGATTGCATGCAAGGTAAAGAACCATCCGCGGGTTTGGTCAACACCTTCGGCGATAAAATCAGCCGGGTAAGCTTTTTTAAATTGGTCTTTATTCTCGAACGGGAAATGCCATTGCGCATAAGGCATCGCGCCTGAGTCGAACCACACGTCGATCAGATCAGCCTCACGCACCATTCTTTTGCCTGCTGACGAAGTTAGTATCACGTCATCAACAAAAGGACGGTGCATATCAGTCAACTTAAAGCCTTTCGGCATAAACCCCGCTGCGATAGATTTTTCTATTTCCTGCTCCATCTCGGCGATAGAACCGATACACTTTTCTTCAGAACCATTCTCTTCGCGCCAAATGGGCAACGGAGTTCCCCAGTAACGTGAGCGCGACAGGTTCCAGTCTACCAGGTTCTCCAGCCAGTTGCCAAAGCGGCCCGTACCGGTCGATTCCGGTTTCCAGTTGATGGTCTTATTCAATTCAACCAATTTATCTTTTACCGCTGTGGTGCGGATGAACCAGCTATCCAATGGATAATATAAAATCGGCTCATCAGTACGCCACGAATGCGGGTAGCTGTGCTCATATTTGCGAACGTCAAAAGCTTTATTGTCTTCCTTCAGCTTGATGGCGATCATTACGTCGGTCGCCTTAAAGCCGGGTGCTTCGCGTTCTTCTTTGGTATAGTATTCTTCCTTAACGTACAGACCGGCATAATCGGTCACTTCCTTTACAAAGCGGCCCTGTTTGTCAACCAATGGTACTTCCTTGCCTGTTTCATCCAGCACCAATACCGATGGAACGCCATTCTCTTTACAAGCCCGAAAGTCGTCCGCGCCAAACACAGAAGCGGTGTGTACGATACCGGTACCATCTTCAGTGGTCACAAAATCAGCAGGTATTACACGGAAAGCATTTTTTTCTAAATCAGCATTGGTTACATAAGGCATTAGTTGATGATAACGGATATCAACCAGATCAGAACCTTTGAATTGAGTTTTGATTTTCCATGGAATCACTTTATCGCCGTCCTTATAATCTTCGAACGAAGCGTTTTCGCCTTCAGATTTAAAATATTTGCTTACCAGGTCCTTCGCCAAAACAACGCTTACCGGCTGATAAGTGTATGGATTGAATGTGCTAACTTTAACGTAATCGATATTCTCTCCAACCGCCAGGGCACAGTTTGATGGCAAGGTCCATGGAGTAGTCGTCCAGGCCAGTATTACAGTATCCTCGTCAGCGCTTTCAAACAACGTTTTGATAAACGGATGCTTTTGATCTTTCTTTAAGTGGAACTGTGCAACAACGGTAGTGTCCTTCACCATTTTATAAGTACCTGGTTGGTTCAACTCATGCGAACTTAAACCGGTACCCGACTTTGGTGAATAAGGCTGTACGGTATAACCTTTATACAGCATACCTTTGCTATAAAGCTCCTTTAGTATCCACCAAAGGGTTTCGATGTACTCATTTTTATAAGTGATGTATGGATCATTCAGGTCAACCCAATAACCCATCTTCTCAGTCAGGTCGTTCCAAACATCAGTATATTTCATCACCTCTTTGCGGCAGGCGGCATTGTAAGCTTCAATAGAGATCTTTTTGCCGATGTCTTCTTTGGTAATGCCCAAAGTTTTTTCAACGCCCAATTCAATTGGAAGGCCGTGTGTATCCCAGCCGCCTTTACGTTTTACCTGGTAGCCTTTTAAAGTTTTATAGCGACAAAAAATATCTTTAATAGAACGGGCCATTACGTGGTGGATACCCGGCATACCATTTGCCGACGGCGGTCCCTCATAAAAGGTGTAGGGATTGTTTTCCGGCCGACTGGTAATGCTTTTTTCGAAGATGTTGTTCTGCTTCCAGAAGTCTAAAACATCTTTACCGATCAATGATAAATTTAACTGCTTATATTCCTTGTACATCAATATGTTCCACGTCAATTTTTAGAGGTTGCAAAAATACGGAATTTTACTATTAAAAAGTTAAATTGCCGTCATGAAAATAAAGTTTATACGTGCATTATTAGCAACTTTACTGGCTTTGGTCGTGTTTTTAGCCACCACTTTTATCCCATGGTTAAGAGAATATAAATTCGGCAATTTTCTTCAGGGCTTCTCAGGCGGTGTAGGCACCGGTACATTGATTGCTACTATACATTTCTATAACCTCTACAAAAAGGAGCAGAAAGAAACAGCCAGGACTTAGTTATGGCCAATTTTTGTTACCCGGTTGTATTGCTTTTGACAAGCTTTGCGGTGCTGGCTATTGGTCTGATGTTTAAAGTTTTGCATTGGCCCGGCGGTTGGCTCATCACCGGGAGTATGTTTATGGTGCAGGCTATTTCAATAGTTTGGCTGATCATACTACTGGTTCGGCCAAGCAAGAAACCATAATTAAAATATCCCCCGATTCCCCCCGCCATCAATCTGAATCGTCGTTCCGCTGATATATGCCGCCTGTTCTGACGCGAGGAAAGCTACTAATGCGCCCAATTCTTCTGGCTTACCGATACGACCTGCGGGGATAGTTTTTGTTTTTTCTAGTTGCGCCTGTTCGGTATCCATGCCTTTAGGGAATGTTTCTTTAATGCGTTCGGTGAGGATTAGTCCCGGAGCAATGTTGTTAACGGTGATATGATAAGGCCCAAACTCATCGGCCATCAGTTTTGCCATACCCACTACGCCCATGCGCATGGAGGTGGACAGTACAGCATTGTTCAGTACCGATTTTACCGATCCGCTGATGATATTGATGATACGGCCGCTGCCGGCTTTCTTCATATAAGGGAGCACTTCGCGACTGTTACGTGCAAAGGAAAGGATAGTTAGTTCGAACGCTTTTTGCCAGGTTTCATCATCAAAGGTTTCGAACTTATCGAATGGGGGGCCACCGCCGTTGTTCACTAAAATATCTATACTGCCAAAAGCATCGCCTGTTTTTTTTATTAGCGCTTTCATTTGCCCTGCGTCAGATACATCTGCAGCAATGGCAATCACCTCGTTCCCTGTCTGTTGACGGATTTCTTCGGCAGTTCTATTCAGTTCATCCGCATTGCGTGAGCTGATTACCAACTTTGCGCCTTCGGCAGATAAGGCTAAAGCTGATGCCTTTCCCAGCCCCTTGCTTGCAGCTAAAACAATAGCTATTTTATCTTTTATTTTGAGATCCATGATGGGTAGAACTATGCTTTAATGATCCTTTAGCGGAACCATGTCAAATATTACTGATGAGTTAAAATTACCGTTTTTATCCCTGTAATAATTGTTGTAACAAAAAGATTGCCCCAACGGGTTTAACTCTTTGTCCTCCGATTTGCGTTCATTCCACTCAAACCGGAATATTTTTGAGGAGCCTTGCATGTTAAAGAAATGATAAGGATCAGCATAGAGTTTGACGATTACTAAGTAACCCTTGTATCTGAAGTAACCAAGACTGGTCTTCTGCGAAAATACATTCATGTTCAGTGTGTTGGTATCAGTTCGCAGTCCGTTAAGAGATATAGAATATTCCTTGTTTACCAGGTACGAGCTGATCAAAAAGCATGATTTTCCCGGATGGTTCAAACCTATGTATTTATCCAGCAGCGAGTCGATCTTTTTATCTTCCGTAATGAGGATCGCCCTTATTGTTGCCGCGGGGATTGGGTCGCTGAAAGGCATCTTATCAAACTGCCCGATAGGATAGTTATAATCAGCCGAACAGAAGTATTTATCGCCTCCTATAGCATTCAGCCTGTACTTGAATGTTTTGCTATGAGTTGTTGGCTCAAAAAAGTTGAACAGG
The DNA here is from genome assembly GCF_030519375.1 of Mucilaginibacter tolerans. Taxonomy (GTDB): domain Bacteria; phylum Bacteroidota; class Bacteroidia; order Sphingobacteriales; family Sphingobacteriaceae; genus Mucilaginibacter. The sequence goes on from NZ_JAUMKB010000003.1 coordinate 242,088, forward strand.
TCATAAGTGTTCACTACAAAAACCAAAAATTTCCTGTACTTGAAATATCCGAAAGGTGCTTTATATTTAAAGACATTGACGTTCAATACCGAGGTATCTGTTTTTATCCCCTTTACAGTCAAGCCATAGAGCCCGCCGATCGGATCGGCATACAACACAAAGCAAGATCTTGCCGGATCACCTAGTTTTACATATTTATCCAGCAGGGCGTCGATCTTCGCATTTTCCTTCACCAGTGGAATGCTTACCCGGTTTATTCCCTGTGCATAGGAATATGCCGCGGAAATAAATAAAAACGGAATAAACAGGATCAATTTTTTGATCATAAAGGTCATGTGCAGCCTAAACTTACGGCAAGCAATATAACTATGCAAGTATTTAAACTATTTTTGAATCGATGAACAAATTTTTCCGCGGCTTTGGTTATGCAATCAATGGCATTTGGCACGCTGCCGTTACACAGCTGAATTTCAGGGTGCATTTGGTATCGACGTTACTTGCTGTATACGCAGGCTATGCTTTGCATATTTCAAGCGGCGAATGGCTGTGGATCATCTTTTGTATCGGCATGGTATTGGTTGCCGAGTTGTTCAATACGGCCATCGAGTTTCTCACCGACCTGGTTTCACCTGAGTATAATAAAAAAGCCGGATTGGTTAAAGATATGGCTGCCGGAGCCGTATTGATCACTGCAATAGCTGCATTAACCATCGGCCTGGTGATCTTTATACCTAAAGTATTAGTGCTTATCCATCATGCTGCATAAAACCCGGGGCATCGTTTTCAAGACTACCGACTATGGCGAGAGCAGCGTTATTGTGCAAATATTTACAGAGAAATTCGGCTTGCAATCTTACATCATTAATGGCGTAAAAAAGCCGCGAGCGAAGCTCAGCCGGAACATGCTGCAGCCATTGCATCTGCTCGATTTAGTGGTTTATCACAAAAATACCGGACAGGTTCAGCGTATTTCAGAGTTGCGGAACTCACCTGTTTTGCAAAGCATTCCCTATGATGTCATAAAAAGCAGTATTGTTTTATTTCTGAATGAGGTTTTGTATAAGGCAGTAAGGCAACAGTCGGCGGATGAAAACCTGTTTGATTTTGTTTTTAATGCGATAGAATGGCTGGATAACCAAACCGAAGGCGTAACCAATTTTCATCTCCTTTTTTTGTCAAGATTGACCCGTTATCTCGGTTTTCACCCCGATCAGGCCATTAACGCAGATTATTTCGATATGAAAAATGGTGTGTTCAGCAAATACAAACCTGAAGGATTTTCTTATTTGTCGCCACCACATACACAGAATTTTTACAGCCTGCTGCAATGCAGTTTTGAGCATATCGATCAGCTGAAGTTTAGCAATGATGAACGCCGCTACCTGGTGCAAAAGTTACTGGAATATTATGCCCTGCATATCGAGGGTTTTGGCAATATACATTCGCATGAAATATTGGAAGAGGTGTTGAGTTGATTTATTGCAGTATTTTCCAAAAAACCTTTAATTTCACCACTAAAAATTAGCACATTTAAACTATACAATACCCGTTAATGCCCGGTAAAGTTCTAATTGTAATCCCATGCTATAATGAAGAGGCCTCGCTGCCCTCAGTTCTGGACGAGCTTCATCAAACAACCTTACCCGGCGGCTACCAGATGGAGGTAGTGGTGATCAACGATTGCTCCAAAGACAATACTGTTGCTGTGGCCCGGAAACATAAAGCCACCGTGCTCGATCTGCCCGTAAATTTAGGCATTGGCGGTGCAGTGCAAACCGGTATCCGATATGCCCGCGATAATGATTTCGACATCGCTATACAGCTGGACGGCGACGGTCAGCACCCGCCAAAAGAATTGGATAAGCTGGTTGGTCATCATATAGAGTCGGGCGCTAATGTTGTCATCGGTTCACGTTTTTTGGAGAAAGAAGGTTTTCAGTCCTCATTTCTCCGCCGCTTAGGAATCAGTTATTTCCATTGGGTAAACCGGGTAATGACCGGCAAGCATATTTATGACAGCACCTCTGGCTTCAGACTGTTTGACAGGGCGGCAATTGAGATCGCGGCAGCAAATTACCCTGATGAATATCCTGAGCCCGAATCGCTGGTACTATTCTCCAAAGCAGGCTTAAAAATCGCAGAGGTGCCGGTGATTATGAGCGCGCGGCGCGGCGGACAATCGTCTATTCGTAGCTTCGGATCGCTATACTATTGTATCAAAGTAAGCCTGGCCATGTTTTTTTCATTCATTCGTAAACCCTGATCATTATGCAAAGGATACAGATCATTGCCATTATCGTGAACATTTTGTTCCTCCTGTACATTGCGCGGCTTATTATAAAAGGCAAACTGCGCGAGGAGTATGCTATTGTGTGGGTTATTTGTACGGTATTTCTGGTGATATTTTCATTCTGGACCGAAGGCCTCGAACTTTTAAGCCGTCTAACAGGTGTTGTACTCGCCTCCAACATGGTTTTCACTGGCTTTATCTTCGCTATATTGATTTACCTGCTGCATTTAAGTGTGGTCGCGTCAAAACTCCACAATAACAATAAAAAGTTGGCGCAAGAAATCTCCTTACTGAAGGAGCAATTTGATAAATACGTGAGCGAGCATAAATAAACTGCCCAGCTTTTACTTAATCAATCCACTCAAATTTGGTGTATGGCACCAGCACCTCTGGAATTTTGATACCTCTTTCAGTCTGATTATTTTCCAGCAAAGTTGCTACAATACGTGGTAAAGCTAATGCACTTCCGTTTAGTGTATGCGCCAATTGCGTTTTCCCTTCAGCATTACGGAAACGGAGTTTTAAACGGTTGCTTTGGAAAGTTTCAAAGTTAGATACTGAAGAAACTTCCAGCCAGCGTTGCTGGGCAGCGCTCCAGGTTTCCATATCATAAGTTAAAGCAGAGCCAAAACCCATGTCGCCGCCACACAAACGTAATACGCGATAAGGCAAACCTAATTTTTGCAACAAGCCTTGCACGTGTGCACTCATCTTTTCAAGTATATCGTAAGATTCATCGGGGTGAGCTATGGTTACGATCTCTACCTTATCAAACTGGTGGAGACGGTTAAGCCCGCGCACGTGCGCCCCGTAAGAACCAGCTTCACGACGAAAACAAGGTGTATGGCCGCAATTTCTTATTGGCAGTTCATCCGCTTTCAGAATTACATCGCGGTATAAGTTGGTAATGGGCACTTCCGCAGTAGGAATAAGATATAAATTATCCAATCCTACGAAATACATCTGGCCTTCCTTGTCTGGCAATTGTGATGTACCAAAACCAGATGCCTCATTCACCATTAGTGGTACGCTCACTTCTTTGTACCCTGCTTTCTCCGCTTCATCAATAAAGTAATTGATCAGCGCCCGTTGCAGTTTGGCTCCTTTATTTTTATAAACGGGGAAACCTGCACCAGTTATTTTTACACCCAGTTCAAAATCGATCAGATTATATTTTGCGGCCAGTTCCCAATGCGGAATAGCATCAGCAGGCAGATTGGGCTTTACTCCATTTTCTAATACTACTTCATTGTCCTCTGGTGTTAACCCTTTTGGCACAGATGCGTGTGGTAAATTAGGCAGCAATACCACCTTTTGGTTCAAATTATTTTCCAAAGTATTGAGCGCATCTCCCAAAGTTTTTATTTCTTCTTTCCAGGCACCTGTTTTTGCTTTAATGGCTTCGGCTTCATCTTTTTTGCCTTTGCGCATCAGCTCACCGATTTGCTTTGCTGCCGAATTAGCTTCGGCCGAGATATTGTCCAAACGGTTCTGGGTCTGACGGCGATCATTATCCATCTGAATAATCTCATCAACCAGTTCGGGCTGTTTGAAATTTTTCACAGCCAAACGTTCCAAAACTTTTTCTCTGTTATCGCGGATATAACTAACTTGCAGCATTATTTTATTTTTTGGCAAATATAATCAGTTGGCAGTTTGCAGTGTGCAGTTTGTAGGTTTTTGTTTGCATAATAATCAAAATACAGTTTCATGCCCACTGCCAACTATTAACTGCAAACTGAAAAATGCCCGGTAAACTCTACTTAGTCCCCACCCCGATAGGAAACCTGGAAGATATGACCTTCAGGGCCATACGCATTTTAAAAGAGGTTGACCTGATTTTGGCTGAGGACACCCGCACATCGGCACCGTTGTTAAAACATTTTGATATTCAGAAGAAGGTTTATGCACATCATCAGCATAATGAACACCAGTCTTCCGGCGAGATCGTAAAGTTTTTGAAGGAGGGAAAAAACATCGCCCTAATATCCGATGCCGGCACACCTGCCATATCGGATCCCGGTTTTTACCTGGTTCGAGAAGCATTAAAAAACGATATCGAGGTAGAGTGCCTTCCGGGAGCAACAGCTTTTGTGCCCGCTTTGGTTAACTCCGGATTCCCAACCGACCGCTTTTGTTATGAAGGGTTTTTGCCCTTGAAAAAAGGGCGTCAAACGCGGTATAAGCAATTAGCTGAAGAGGAGCGTACCATTATTCTGTATGAATCACCCCACCGTTTTTTAAAGACTTTGGATGAGATGGCAACTTATTTTGGTGGTGATAGGCAGATATCGGTATCCCGCGAGCTGACTAAAATGTTCGAGGAGACTGTTCGTGGAGCTATTAGTGAAGTGAAGGAATATTTTGAGACACATCCGGCAAAGGGAGAATTTGTAATATGTGTGGCGGGAAAGGGTTAAAAAAGAAAATATAAACTCGTCATTGAGGAACGAAGCAATCTCTATACTATGCAAATCAAGGAGGAAGAGTTTGTCAAAGAACGTTAACTAAAAAAATCACGTTCCATTGAATGTCCTATGTAGAGATTGCTTCGTTCCTCGCAATGACGGGTGATAATGTATTATTAGCTTAAATGAAAAAAAACATCCTCCTATCCGTTCTTTCAGGCTTATTGCTTTGGATCGCCTGGCCGCCTACGCCGTACACCTCTTTCTTTCTTTTCATCGGTTTTGTGCCGGTGCTCATCGCTATCGAAAATATCATTAACAGCAACTTCACCAAAAAGGGCAAAAAGATATTCTGGGCAAGCTTTCTCGGCTTCTTTATCTGGAACACCCTATCCATTTACTGGGTATATAACTCGATCAAAACTATCGGGGCGGTTATTGCCGTGCCAATTTCGCTTATTCCCTATTCGCTTGGACCATTATTAATGGCTTCTGCATGCTGGCTTTATTATCGTCTAAGGCGTGTAACCAAACAAGAGATAGGCCTGATCGGATTGATTTTTTTCTGGATAGCTTACGAATACCTGCACCAAACCTGGGAGCTTAATTTCCCCTGGATGACCCTGGGAAACGGTTTTGCAGTAAGCCAAAAATGGATTCAATGGTACGAATATACAGGTGTTTATGGTGGCACGATATGGATTTGGCTAGCCAATATATTGAGTTTTCTCGTTTATCAAATTCTTAAGCAATCAGATCGTATTAAAAAGAAGACTACTTTGATCCTTGCGTTTGGTCTGGTGATCTCATTGCCGATCGCGTGGTCATTGTATCGGTACAATAATTATCATGAACAAACCAATCCATCAAATATTGTAGTTGCCCAGCCAAATATTGATCCATACGAAAAGATAGAAAGTATACCGGCAACTCAGCAGATTACTATTTTGACTCATCTTTCTGATTCGATCGCTCAAAAAAATACAGAGTTTTTTATTTGGCCCGAAACTGCCATCTATGATCCGCGTGGACTAAATGAGGACCTTGTTCGCAGTAGCCCATACTTTGAGCAAATACAGCATTTTCTGCATAAATATGGAAATGGCAACGTGCTTACCGGTTCAGAAGATATCAAATTCTACAACTCAAGAAAAACAGCAACGGCCACTCCATTCGATCCCCAGGGCAACGAGTTTTATGATGAGTTTAATGCTGCTTTGAATATTGAGAACTCACCCGAGGTGCAGTTTTATCATAAATCTAAACTAGTACCTGGTGTAGAGTCACTACCTTTTGGAAATACCCTGTCATTCCTGAAGCCTGTATTTGAGCACTTAGGCGGCGCAACGGGTAGTGTAGCCGGACAGGAAGAACCGGGTGTATTTTATTCACAAAGCGGGATAGGTGTTACTCCTGCAATCTGTTACGAATCCATCTATGGCGAATGGATAGCGCAATCCGTTCATAAGGGTGCACAATTTATAGCTATCATCACTAACGATGGCTGGTGGGAAAACACATCGGGAAAAGACCAGCACCTGGATTATGCCAAACTACGTGCTATCGAGACCCGTCGCTGGGTATGCAGGTCGGCCAATACGGGTATTTCAGCCTTTATTAATCAGCGTGGTGATGTTGTTCAGCAAACCAAATGGTGGACACGCACGGCCATTAAACAGGATATCAACCTCAATTCCGATCTGACCTTTTATACTTTATATGGCGATTACATCCCAAAAACAGGAAGTATGATTGCAATCGCTGGAATTATATGGATTCTCGTCGGAACGGTAAAAGATAGGAGAAAGAAACGAGCGCTGTCAATCTGAGTCCGTCAAAGACTATGCGGGCAGGCCTTTACGCACCCTAATTCGAGCGCCTCAGCATGACACCCTCATCGGAACTACCCCTCCCGGCTTACAATAAACTGCATCAGGTCGAAAATAGGTTGGCGGATAACCTTACCCAGATGAATCTCGTTCTTCTCGCAAAGAGCCTTAAGTTCGTCAGCAAAAACAAAAGCGATTGATCCAACAAAATGGCATTTATAACGATGATATTGTGGGAACGATTTAATATCGGAATCGATAAACTCCTGGAAACCTCTGGCAAGTAACGCCTGGCAATAATCAGTTTGGCGGATGGTGTTTAAAAATCTTGAGAATGAAGCCAGAAAAGTATTAGCTGCCGGTTTCTGATACACATCCCGTATCACACTTTCTTTGGTGAGGTGATATTGCTCATCAAACTGAGCGTGTATGTCCGCAGGCATATTCCCATATAAAAAATCGGTGATTAAAGCTTTACCAAACCATGTGCCCGACCCCTCATCGCCCAAAGCATAACCTAAACCATGTTTTCCTGAGTGTACTTCTTCTCCATCAAAAAAAGAAATGTTAGACCCCGTTCCCAATACACAGCAAAGCCCTTTCTCGTGACCGCAAGTGGCATAGGCACTACCTAACAGATCGCTATCTGCACTGATGTAAGCTTTGGGGAATAACTGACTTAATGCATTGGTAACAATCTCGTGCCTGTCAGGGCTTGAGCAGCCTGCACCAAAAAAATAGATTTCTGTAACGTCGGCAGCATAAGCTACCATACCAGCACCCTGATCCTGCAGTATCTTCACCATTTCTCTTTCGGTAAGAAAATATGGATTTAGTCCCCCGGTTTTAAACTCTAATGGTTCCTTTTCGGGTACAGCAAGCAACCAGTCTGTTTTTGATGAACCGCTATCAGCAACAAGGATCATTTACAAATATCGTCGAGTGATTTTTGGGTGAGTGGTTTATGAATAAATGATGTGATATATTTATTGTTAGTCGATTTTTTCAAATCGGTTGGATCGAGCGAGGAAGATAACATGAATATCTTTATCGTCTGCTTGTTTGCAATATCCAGCTTATCATACTCCTGCAAAAACTCAAAGCCACCCATCATCGGCATACGGATATCCAAAAAAATCACATCGGGTTTTATTGCCCCGGAGCGCAAAGAATCAATCGCATCGCTGGCCGATTGGCTGACGATCACCTTCTCGGCAAACTCGCCGCTTTCTAATATTTTGCGCGTGACAAAATTATCAATGTAATTGTCGTCTATCAGTAAACAGGTTTTATAATTTGACATCCACTCCAAAAATAGCTTTTATAAAAATAAAAAAGAATGTGTTTGATTTTTTATTTTCCCAAACATCCGTCCTGTTTATCAACACCTTAATAGAGATATTACAATTCATTACCGGGTTTTTTTATATCTTGCCCGGATGAAATTATCACATTTAACAGCCCTTTTTTCGTTAATATTGCTTGCCATGAACCATTCTACCAGCAAAGCCGCCGACAACGTCCAGATATCTTATACCGTTACTTTTCCTGAAGCGCAGGCTCATTATGCCGAAATAGAAATGAACATTTCGGGCCTGAAACAAAACACCCTCGACCTGAAAATGCCAGTATGGACGCCTGGCTCATACCTTGTTCGCGAGTTCTCCAAAAATGTAGAATCATTCAGCGCCGAAGCCAATGGCAAATCAATAGATTCAAAAAAGATCCGCAAGAATATCTGGCAAATCCAGACGGCTAATGTATCTGCTGTTAAAGTAAAATATAAGCTGTATGCGTTCGAATTATCGGTACGTACCAGTTTGATCGATGTTTCTCATGCGTTCCTGGCAACCAGCGGAGTGTTCATGTATCCTGACGGGATGCTGCATCACCCCTCGACTATTCATATCGTGCCTCATAAAGGCTGGACAACTGTTTCAACCAGCCTGGATATGGTAAGTAATGATCCTTTTACCCTGCATTCGCCAGACTACGATATTTTATTTGATTCGCCGATTGAAGTAGGCACGCAGGACGTATTTAGTTTTGACGTAGCGGGCGTAAAATATGAGGTTGCTATGTGTGGCGGCGGTAATTACGATAAGGAGAAGCTGAAGAAAGACATGTCAAAGATCATTGAGCAGGAAGCTGCGGTTTTTGGTGAGGACCCTAATAAACGTTATGTATTTATCGTACACAATACCTCAAAAGGCGGCGGCGGATTGGAGCATTTAAGTTCGACCGTATTGGGCATGTCGCGTGATAATTATGCTACCGATGCCGGTTACCGCGGCTTTTTGACCCTGGTGGCCCATGAGCATTTCCACCTATGGAACGTGAAGCGCCTTAGGCCAATTGCGCTGGGGCCATTCGATTATGACAATGAAAACTACACAACGGATCTGTGGATAGCTGAAGGCTTTACTACTTATTACCAGAACATCATCGTACGTCGTACCAATATTTATCCACCTGAAACATACCTGGCAGCTTTGGCTGGAGATATTAATTATGTAGAGAACCAGGAGGGCAATAAAGTGCAGACCCTTTCAGAGTCTAGTTATGACGCATGGGTAAAGTATTACCGCCCGAATGAGAACTCTTTGAACACTAATATTTCTTACTACAACAAAGGCTCCATTATAGCGCTGATCTTCGACCTGGAGATCATCAACGTTACGCATGGCAAATCTTGCTTGGATGATGTGATGAAATACATGTACGATACTTATTATAAAACCCACAAGCGTGGCTACACCGATATCGAGTTTAAAGCCGCACTGGAAAAATTTAGTGGTAAAAATCTGGATGAGTTTTATAAAAAATACATCAACGGGTTGGATGATATCGATTATGGGAAATACCTGGCTTACGCGGGTTACCAGTTAAAAGACGAGCTTGGTGGGAATAATGACCCTTCACTAGGTGTTGTCACAGCATCGGCTAATAACAAAATCACTGTAACCAATGTTGTCCGCAATTCGGCTGCCTGGATTGACGGCATTAATGTGGGAGACGAAATAACTGATATTGATGGCAATAAAATCACGGATATGAGCACTGCCTTAAATGGTAAAAAACCAGGAGATAAGATCAGTGTATCGGTATTGAGAGATGGTTTACCTGTAACCCTTCCTGTTACTCTGCTTAAAAGGACGCAGGTAAAGTACAGTATCGTCAGTGTCGATTCGCCAAGCGCGCAGCAACTGGAAGTGCGTAAAAAGTGGCTAAGGCTGTAGTCTCTTTAAATTAGCTTTGCTGCGGGAAGCTTTCCATGGCTTTATTGGCATAGGTTTCCTGTAGCCCGGTATCTTCTATAGCCCAGTTAGCCATTGCAAACAGTACGGGGTGTAATTTCTTACCCGCAGAGGTCAGGCTGTAAATTACGTAAGGCGGCACTACGGGTTTTGACTCCCTGATCACCAGGTTATCAACTTCCAGTTGTTTCAGGTTCTGAATCAGCATTTTTTCGGTAATAGCCGGAATAGCTTTACGCAGTTCGCTGTAACGCTTATCTCCTGTGAGCAAGTGATATAAAATAATCGGCTTCCAGTAACCACCTATCTTTTCCATAACATAAGTTACCGGGCATTCACTAAGTGCGAACTTCTTATTTTCCTGTATGGTTGAGCTTTCTTTTACCAGTGTCATGATACATACTTTAGGGTAAGTACTTGTAAAAAAGTAAGTACAAAAATAACTTTGTTCCCAACAAAATCAAATTAAAAAGATCATGAAAATTATAGTAACAGGCTCATTGGGGAACATTAGTAAACCTCTCGCCAAACAACTGGTAGCAAACGGTCACGATGTGAACGTCATTAGCTCGGATACAAACAAAGTAAATGACATCGAAGCTTTGGGTGCTAAAGCAGCCATAGGTTCAATCGCCGATGTCGACTTCCTGGCTCAAACATTCACTGGTGCAGACGTAGTGTATACCATGATACCGCCAAACTTCGCAGCAGCCAATTACCGTAAATATGTTGGCGACTCAGGCAAAACCTATGCAGAGGCTGTCAAAAAAGCGGGTATTAAAAGAATCGTAAACTTGAGCAGTATCGGTGCTGACATTGACGGCGGCACAGGTCCGATATCAGGTGTACATGATGCCGAGACCGGGTTAAACAAATTGGAGGGCGTTGCCATTAAACACGTTCGCGCTGGTTTCTTTTACACCAATTTTTATAACAATATCCCGATGATTAATCAGGGCTTCCTTGGATCAAACTATAGTGCACAAACACGCCTGGTTATGACCCACCCATTGGATATTGCCAATATTGTGGCGGAAGAATTGCAAAATACTTTCACAGGCAAGAGCGTACGTTATGCGGTGAGCGACGAACGCACTTTGGGTGAGGCAGCGAAAATTTTAGGAGCAGCTATCGATAAACCTGATTTGAAATGGATTGAATTTACCGATGAGCAAGCCTACGAGGGAATGCTTCAAGGCGGTTTGCCCCCGGAAATTGCCCGAAATTTTACAGAAATGGGGACCGCCATACGAAGCGCCATTTTATGGAAAGATTTTGACGCCAGTGGCGGCGTGATTTCAGGTAAAATAAAGCTGGAAGAGTTTGCAAAAGAATTTGCTGAACGACTTCAGGTAACTGCCTAACTGCCTCAGATTTCATCTAATCATTAGCTTATTACGAAGCTGTCTATATAAATAGTATGGGCAGCTTTGTTGTTTTATCAAAACATTTTAGCTCCGGGAGACTTATATTAATGAAAAACATCATCTAACTAAAACTATCTACCATGAATTCATTATTGTATATCATCGCCGTTATACTCATCATAGGATGGGCACTGGGCGTATTTGTTTATTCAGCCGCAGGGCTGATACACGTACTATTGGTTATTGCGATCATCGCCATCATTTTAGGATTGCTGCGACGACCAACGACTATATAAATAATATGAAACGTAAAAAAAAGGCCGCTAACACGGCTTTTTTTATTTACTTCTGACCAAGTGAGAACCAATTTCCCGAATCGTCTTTAAACAATGCTTCGAAACCATAAAACTCCTGCGTCGGTGCTTTGGTAAACTCCACGCCCTTGGCCTTCAATTCTTCATAAGTTGCTAATAAGTCATTGCATTGAAATACACCGAACCCAAATGTTCCGCCTGCTACCAGTTTGCGCATAGCTTCTGCTGATTCCCTGGTGAACATCATCCCTTCGCTTATCGCCATCAGGGCGATTTCAAGGTCAGTCTGTTCTGGCGGGTTAACCGTGAGCCAGCGGGCGCCCGGCCCCATAGGCGCATCGGTATGTACTTTAAAACCCAGTTTATTCACATAAAAATCGTATGCGCTGTCCTGGTTGAGCACAAAAATGCTCACATGATTTAATCGGGTGATCATAATTTTAAGTAATTGATTTACTCAAATATCTATGATACAGCACATTTAGACTTCTTGAAAATTGCTCTTTTGGGTCCAGCCGTTCATTTCGGCAAAGCAATTGGGAACATGTTTGAGAGGGATGGTTTTTATCTCTAGCTGCTTGCCGATATATTCTTGCAGATACGCGGAAGGTGTTTGTCCAACCATGCGCTTAAATAAACCTGTAAACGAGCTGACGCTGTCAAACCCCACTGAATAACATACTTCAGAAACCGGCATTTGCTTTTTCAAAAACAATTTCGAGTTTTCTATCCGAACATAAGTCAGGTACTGGTGGGGCGTTTTGCCGTAAGTTTTTTTGAAAAGGCGGATGAAATGAAATTTGGAGAAGAAAGCCTCATCGGCAATATGGTCAAGCTCAATCGCATTGGCGTAGTTATCGTCAATAAACAATTTGGCTTTAACTATGCGCCGGTACAGGTATACTTTGGGATAAAACTCCATTGGATGAAGATCGCTATTAAAGTTAAGAATTTATCCATAAAAAAGGCCGCCAATGGCAGCCTTTTAATTCATTTTCAATAACATCATTTCTTTTCTTTACTTGCCGATTGATTTATGCTGTTTTCGGCTACCTCCGTAAGTTTGATATCGGCATTTTTTTCCTCCTGCAAGGTTGCTTCAAGTAACTCTGCTGCTTCATCGTACCCTAAAACGCCTGCCAGTGTTTTTAAAGTGCCGTAAGAAGCAATTTCATAATGTTCTATTTTCTGTCCCGCTGAAATAATTCCTGCATCGCGTGTAATGCTTCCTGTTTTAGTGTCGGCAACAATTTCATCGCCTTCTTTTATCAGGCCTGCCATTGCTTCACATTTTTTAGCGACAACTTTTTCGCCTATTGATTCAAAAGCTCGTTCTAAACGACTTACATGATTTTCCGTTTCAGCCAAATGATTTTGAATTGCAGAACGCAGTTGCTCACTGGTAGCTGCTTTGGCCATTTTTGGTAAAGCCGTTGTTAAATGTTTTTCAGCCCAATAAATATCTTTTAACTCATCAATGAATAATTCATTCAATGCTGATTCGTTCACGCCCGAGGCCATTTCTGCGTGGTTCGCTGTTGTTTTGATAGTCGACATAATGTAGATCCTTTTTAATTGTTTGTATTTAAACTACATATGGCAATCACTTAAGTTTTATTATTTTGAAATAATATTAATTAAAAATATACATTGATTAATTATTACGATTTTAGCAATTCGAGTGCACTTTTTAGATCAGCTTTGCTTTTGGTCAGATCTTTCCAGGGATCGTCGGTATTTTTTACACGCTCACGCATCGTGTTAATTGTGTAATCGGATAGCTTCAGATGATTATCAACTTCATTCCAATGCAACGGAGCAGAAACCGTTGCGCCGGGTTTTGGCCTCACGGAATAAGGGCACGCTATAGTTTGCCCCCTCCGGTTTTGCAGGAAATCGATATAAGTTTTATTTCTCCGCTTTGCAGGATTGCGTTCCACACTGGTGATATCGGGCAACTCATCATGAATTATATTAGCGGTATATTCGGCAAACATTTTAGTGAAATCGTAATCATATTTGGCGCCCAGGTAGCAGTAAATATGCAGCCCTTTGGAGCCTGACGTTTTTACAAACACGTCCAATTTCATGCGGTCGAAGACCTCTTTGGTTTTCAGAGCCACTTCTACAGCTTCGGTAAATGGCACATCGTGCGGATCAATATCGATCACCACAAAATCGGGGTTCTCCGGCTTTTTGTAGGAACTGAGCCAGGGGTTTATCTCTATACAGCCCAAGTTCACCATATAAAGTAAAGTCGCGGCATCCTTGCCAATAATGTAATTGATATTTTTATCGTTGCTTTCGGAGTAAACAGGCTCCGTTTTTATATAGGATGGCAGGTGACTGGCATCCACATCTTTCTGAAAAAAGCCCTCGTCTACAATGCCGTTGGGCTGCCGGCGCATGGAGATGGGCTTGTCCTTCAGGTAAGGAATAATATAGTCGGCCATATCCTTATAGTAATGGATCAGCTCGCCTTTGGTAATTCCTTCGTCTTTCCAAAAAACCTTACTCAGATGTGTTCCTTTAACCTGGTCGCGGCCAAAGGTGAATACTTCCTCGTCGGCCACTTGCTTGTTGGGTGTTTCCATTACAACGTTTTCTTCGTTTTTATCTATGCGTAGCCCCTTATAAACCGGTTGCCGTAAATGTCCGTCTGCCGTCCATTCGGCGTACCAAACCTCACATACTAATTTCGGTTTTGTCCAGGTGACTTTTGTGCGTTGGTGCACTTTCTGTTCAAAAGGCTTTTTGTCAGTTTCCAAAGGTTGCATTTTCTCATAAAGCTCGCGGATCGAGGTTTCATTGAAGCCTGTCCCGCAATTGCCGATATACCTAATCTTCTTTCCCTCGTTGATGCCCAGCACCAATGCACCAAAATGTTTCCTCGATCCCGTCGGAGCAGTATACCCGCAAATAATGGCTTCCTGCGAATTTTGGAGCTTAAACTTTTGCCACCGGTCCGACCGCTTGCTGCTTGCATAAATGCTGTGCATGTCTTTGCCGATAATGCCCTCCCAGCCTTCTTTTTTTGCTTTCGCGAATAGCTCGGTTCCTTTGCCCGTTATATGGTCGTTATATATGATTCGCGTGCTTTTCAGGGATTTGACCAGCGTTTTGAGCAGTTCCTTGCGCTTGATTAGTTCCATCCCCCGCAGGTCGTGACCGTTTAGTTTTAACAAATCGAACACGTAATACTTCAGCGTTCCGGCAGTCGTATCATTTTTATAGTTCTGGATATGCTGAAACTTGCTTTTACCCTCTTTATCTTCAATTACCAATTCACCGTCCAGAATAGCATCCTGTCCGATAACCTTGAGTTCATCAATAATCGGTTTATAATCCTTGCTAAAATCGATGTTATTTCGCGAAATCAGTTTTGCCTTTTTACCCGTATAGCCGATTGCCCGGTAGCCGTCCAGTTTTTTCTCGTAGATCCAGTCAGAATCATCAAATACTTTGGCCTCTAATTTGGCCATCATAGGTGTGTAAGCTTTCTCACCTGCAGGCTCGTCATCCGCCTCTTCTTTAGTTTCTTCGGGCTGAGTCTTTCTACGATTCGATAAAGCTTCAACATTACCGTTCTTATTATTGCCGAGCTTTTTCACGTCAGCCGGAACAAGGCTTTCGCTGTCATATTTTTTTGTGACCGCAAACTGATCTTTATGCTTAATCAGCAGCCATGAATTATCTTCGCCGCTGTGCAGTTTTACAAGGGCAAACTCACCCTTTAATTTTTCACCATTGAGTTTGAATTTCAAATTACCAGCTTTTAAACCGGCCCGTAAATTTTTTACATCATCCGCCCGCTTTTCGGACAACGAGGTATAGGTGCCTTTATCCCATATCATCACTACTCCCGCGCCATAGTTTCCTTGCGGAATGATCCCCTCAAATTTGCGGTAATCAAAAGGATGATCTTCTACCATCATAGCCAGGCGTTTGTCACCCGGGTTCATCGATGGCCCTTTGGGTACTGCCCAGCTTTTTAGCACACCATCGAGCTCGAGCCTGAAATCATAATGCAGGTGCGACGCATGGTGCCGCTGAACAACAAAAGCCAGATGTTTGTTATCGCTCTTGCCCCCCTTCGGCTCGGTAGTCTTATTGAAGACACGCTTTTTTATGTACTCCGCCAGCCCCATATTATGCTCCTTTTCTTGCGTTCAAACTCTGCATCAGTTGATCATAAAGATCATTATTGGTAGTCTTATGTGGTTTTAGTTTCTTGATGGTAGGACGTTTCCCTTTTGCCTTCGCTTCGATTATCTTCAGCAATTCCTGGTGATAATCATCCTTAAATTTCGACACATCGAATTTTTCTTCGTATTGTTTGATCAAAGCAATACCTACATCCAATTCTTTCTTGCCGACCGCCACATCATCATCAATATTCAGATCTTCTGTACTACGAATTTCCTGTGCAAAACGGATGCGTGTAACCACCAGCACATGCTCAACCGGGTGAACAATGCACAAACTTTCGGTGCTTCTTAAAACAAATCGTGCTAGTCCGGCTTTGCCTGTCTTTTTCAATGCCTCTATCAGCAGTGCATAGGCCTTATTGTTCTTAGTATCCGGTTCGGTATAGTAGGAGGTTTCATAGTACATCGGATTAACCTCCGATATATCCACAAAGCTTTCTATTTCGATCACTTTGCTTTTTTCAGGCGCCGCATCTTCAAAATCGTGGTCTTCCAGTATTACATAATCATCATTAAGCTTATACCCTTTTACAATCTTATCGTACGGCACCTCTTTATGCGTATGCTCATTAACACGTTGATACCTGATGCGTGAGTGATCACGGCTGTCGAGCATATCCAGATCAAGAGAACTGCTTTGCACCGCCGAATACAATTTGATGGGAATATTAACCAGTCCGAAGCCTATCGAACCTTTCCATATCGATCTCATAGCCAATTGTTTTACACTAATATAACTACAAATAAACGGCTTAGGTTTTGCAGATTGACGTTTTTCCCAAAGACCGGTACGTCAGGTCCCTACACCTGCGGCAATTTCGTCCATTTGATTATCCACCAAACTAACTCAGCGGTAAGCAGGGCGCAAACAGCAAAAACAGCAGGGATAATACCCTTCCCGGTTGATACTAAAGCGCCTGACAGAGCCACAGCATACACTACCAGCGGCAACAAAGCCATCAGGCAAAGCCCGGCGATATTGAGCGGTATTTTAAAGGGTCGGGGCCTATCAGGTTCGCTTAGGCGAAGACGGATTAATGAGATATATTCTAAAAATAATCCTGCGCCGTAAACCGTAACATCTATAATGAGCAGATCGGCGAAGGTCCAGAGCACCATGAGGCTTACTACTAGAGAACAGATGATAATAGACACGTATGGGGTGCCGAATTTGGAGTGCAGTTTGTTCAGCCATTTGGGCAGCAGGCCATCATCGGCCATTACTTTTGGCACACGTGATACGGAGAGTAATACTGCTGCATAGATCCCTAACGTGCTGGCCATACCTCCGGCTGCGATCATTATGCCAAGCCATCTGCCGCTAATTAATACCCCTAATTCAGGGAAGCCCCTATCGGTTAAAGTAATAAAACCAATATGCGATTGCTGGGCTACGAGGATAGCGAAGAAATAAACAACCAGCACCAGTATAAATGCCGTAAAAACCGAAACAAGATATGACCGCACAGGCTTCTCCACTTCCTCGGCATAAGTGGTCACGTTATCCCATCCCAGGCAGTTCCACATCACAGTGTACAAAGCCATCCCCATAGAAGGGTAAGTAATGCCTTTCAACGAAGGCGAAGGGATATTTAATCCGCCCGTGTGATGATAAAAGAAGGCCAGGATCAGTACTAAAAACGGTGTCAGCACACCTACGCCTAATATCAGAGACACACGTCCTACCGGCACAATCCCTAAAATGTTTAACCCGGCAGAGGCCCAGATGATGCATAGGCATACCGGTATTTTGTAAGCAGCAAGTTCAGGGTAAAAAAAAGATGCATACTGCACAAACAGCACCGGGTAAATAGCCAGGTCGACGAAAGTGTATAGCCATGTCCACCAACCTTCATAAAATCCCCAGCGCGTTCCTAACGCATATTTCACCCAGCGGTAATAACCGCCTTCAATAGGCATCATGCTGTTTAACTCCAGTACAGTGAAAATGGCGGGTACATCCCAAACGATTGGCGTGAGCATTAACAACAACAAAGCGCCATGTTCACCCGCGTAGGACAAAAGCGGTTCAAGCCCGTAAGGGCCGCCGGAAACGGTAAAAAAGATCACGGCAACCAACTGCAGCGGGCGAATCTTTTTTATGGCGGGTGACGAGGACATGTTAGCTGATAAAAATATTGTTTTTAGCGGGATTTGCCAGTGACACTCGCTAAGTATTCTATATTTGGATAAAATCTACCCTGATGAGAAAGAATTTACTGGTACTCTTTATCTTTTTCTTCACTTTTTCTCAGTCATTTGCGCAACAGACAGCTCCTCGCTTCAGAGTTATCGCTCTTTACGAAAATGGCGGGCACCATGTAGAATACTCCAAAGCGGCCAGGATATGGCTCGATAAACTGGCAACCGATAGTAATTTCAGTATTGATTATATCCAGAACACAGATAAAATAAATGAAGAATTTTTGAGCCATTACCAACTCTTCATCCAATTGGATTATGCCCCTTACGCCTGGAAACCTGATGCTGTTAAAGCGTTCGAAAAATATATTGAAGAAGGGCGCGGCGGATGGATCGGCTTTCACCATGCCACGCTTTTGGGTGAATTTGATGGTTACCCGATGTGGCAATGGTTCTCCACCTTTATGGGTGGCATTCGCTGGAAAAATTATATTGCCACTTTTGTGCAGGGTAAGGTAAATGTAGAAGATCAGCAACACCCGGTGATGAAGGGTGTTCCGTCATCGTTCTGGATAAAAACGGAAGAGTTCTATACCTATGATAAAAGTCCGCGCCCGAATGTCCACGTGATAGCCAGCGTTGATGAAAATTCTTATATCCCCAAATCTGAAGTCATAATGGGCGATCATCCCGTAATATGGAGCAATGAGCATGTGAAAGCGCGCAATGTCTATATTTTTATGGGCCACTCCCCCAACTTGTTCGACAACGACGCTTATAAAAAGCTATTTACCAACGCCATATTCTGGGCAGCGTTAAAGCCATGACTGCTTAATACAGGGTTGAAGTTACCTTTTGTGGATAAAAACTACTGCTCAAAATAGGGTGATGTTTTTTATTATTGCCGACAATAAATTTCACAATTAACTATGTTATCAAGAGACGAAATATTCGGTTATCAACCCGATCCTAAATATAAAAAGGCAGTTGCCTACTTCTCGATGGAGTTTGCCATCGACCAGGCATTAAAAATTTATAGCGGTGGCTTAGGCTTTCTTGCCGGCTCGCATATGCGCAGCGCTTATGAATTGAAGCAAAATGTAATAGGCATCGGCATGCTCTGGAAATACGGGTATTATGACCAGCAGCGTGAAATCAATGCTAGCATGAAGCCGATGTTTGTTGAAAAGGGCTATTCTTTTATTCATGATACCGGCATTATGTTTACTGTGCCCGTACATGATACCCCAGTATATGTAAGGGCTTTCCTACTTAAGCCGCAAACATTTGGCTCTGCCCCGATTTTTTTACTAACAACTAATCTGAATGAGAATGACGAGCAATCGCGCTCCATCAGTTATAAGCTTTACGATTCAAACGAGGCAACCCGCATTGCACAATCTATCATACTGGGTATTGGTGGCGCGATGCTGATCGATAAACTTGGTTTGAATATCGACATTTATCATATGAACGAGGGACACTCGTTACCGCTTAATTTTTACCTGTATTCTAAATACCAGAGCTTAAAAGAGGTAAAAAAGAGAGTAGTATTTACAACTCATACCCCCGAGGCTGCCGGTAATGAAGAGCACAGTTATGATCTGCTCAAAAAGATGTCATTCTTTTATGGCTTGCAAATCGAAGAGGTAAAAAAGCTGCTCGATATCGACCATTATGGTTTGAATTATACATTGGCCGCCCTTAAATTCGCTAAAAAAGCCAATGGTGTATCCAAGCTCCATGGTGAAGTTTCCCGCGAAATGTGGGATCACAATCCTGGTATTTGCGAGATCACTTCCATTACCAATGCACAAAACAAAACCTATTGGAAAGACGATCAGTTTGAAAATGCTTTAGCCGGAAAGAGTGATGAAGCGATCATTAGTCGCAAAAAAGAAATGAAAAGGCATTTGTTTAAAGTAGTGGCCGATCAATGCGGTAAGATATTTGACGAAAATGTACTGACAGTTGTATGGGCCCGCCGTTTCGCCGGTTATAAACGCGCCGACCTGATGACTTACGACTGGGAGCGCTTTATAAAATTGATATACAGCAGCGAAATGCCTGTACAATTAATTTGGGCCGGAAAACCGTATCCTGAAGATTATGGCGCGATAGACCAGTTTAACCAGATCATCCATAAAATGTGGCCTTTTGCCAACTGTGCGGTACTTACTGGATACGAGCTCGGGCTGTCTGCATTACTCAAAAAAGGATCAGACGTTTGGTTGAATAACCCAAAAATGTACCGCGAAGCATCCGGCACCAGCGGAATGACGGCAGCGATGAATGGCAGCGTCAACTTCTCGCTTCCTGATGGCTGGGTACCCGAATTTGCAAAGGATAAAGAGAATTGCTTTGTTATTCCCCCCGGTGATGACAGTTTACCCCAGCACGACAGGGATATGCTGGAAGCGAAAAGCCTGATGGATATTTTGAATAATACGATCCGTCCGATGTATTATAAAGATCAGAAAAAATGGGTATCTATGATCAGAAAAGCAGCTGCCGATGTTTCACCAGCATTTGATTCCGGACGTATGGCTGATGAATATTATAATGTGATGTATCTGAGCAAATAAATTTACGCCTTTGTAGAGACGCAATGCCTAGCGTCTCTACATGTTTATATATGTAAAAAATGCCTCTCCGAATCTGAGAGGCATTTTTATTCTATGGGCGTGGCGGACGCGGCGGCGGTGGAGGCAGTGGGCCATTTGGATGCGGCGGTGGTTTTGGCAATCTGATATTCAGGCTTCCGCGATGATGCCGGTAATGCCTGTGACGCCTGTGTAACCTTGGAGCACCGGGCGGCGGTGGTGGCGGAGGCGGTCTTCGCTGTAATAAAGTAACCGGACCAGCCAATGGCTCTGCTTTTGTTTCTTTTGCAAAACCAAAGCTAAAAACTGTTACAATCGTAATGATCAAAAATCTACTGTACTTCATGTAAATTGGTTAATGTTAAAATTAAACGGATAACCTAAATATAGTAATAATGTTTATTACTATGCTTCAAAAGAACTCACTTTAGGCATTTTTATTACATTTGGGGGAAGTAAAAACTGGAAACTAATGTCGATTTTAGAGGAACGGGATAAACAATTGGCAGGAGAAGAAACAAAGATGCAGGAACAAAAATTGCAGCAACTTTTGCAATATGTTTCACAATATTCGCCATTTTATAAGGAACTATTTGCAAAGCATCAAATCGATATTAACACGGTCAAAACAATCGCTGACCTGGCACAAATACCACCAACTTATAAGGAAGACTTACAACAGCGCAACAACGACTTTCTTTGTGTACCTGCCCAACAGGTGATAGAATATACTTCAACCTCAGGCACGTTAGGCGGGCCGGTTACCATTGCCCTAACAGAAAATGACCTGAACCGCCTAGCTTACAACGAGTATAACTCATTCTCATGCGCTGATGGCTCAAAGGAAGATATTTACCAGCTGATGCTGACACTCGACCGCCAGTTTATGGCAGGTATCGCTTATTATTCAGGCATCCGCAAATTAGGGGCGGGCATCATCAGGCTTGGCCCGGGCGTGCCCGCATTACAATGGGAAACCATCCAGAGATTGAAACCAACTGCTATCGTTGCGGTACCATCATTTATATTAAAGCTGATCAATTTTGCCAAAGAAGCCGGAATTGATATCAATAACACATCAGTTAAAAAAGCGATCTGCATAGGAGAAAACATCCGCAATACAGATTTCTCGCTGAATATGCTTGGCAAAAAGATTACCGAAGCCTGGAACATCAAACTATATTCAACTTATGCCTCCACCGAAATGCAAACGGCCTTTACGGAATGTGGCGAAGGCAAAGGTGGACACTATCAACCCGAATTGGTGATCGTAGAATTATTAGACGACAATAATCAACCAGTAGAACCTTATGCTCCCGGAGAAGTGACCATTACAACTTTAGGCGTAGAAGGGATGCCATTGCTGCGCTATAAAACCGGCGACATCTGCATGTATTTTGACGAACCCTGCGCTTGCGGCAGAACAAGCTTACGCCTTTCGCCCATCCTTGGCCGAAAAAAACAGATGATCAAATTCAAAGGGACGACCCTATATCCACCTGCGTTGTTTGATCTGCTTAACGAACGCGAAGAAATACTGGATTATGTAGTGGAGGTATCGTCAAACGATATTGACCTTGACCAGGTAACACTTTATGTCGTCCCCGCAGACGATAGCGAAGAATGCGACCACCGCATCCGTTCTTATTTGCAGGCCAGGCTAAGGGTGAGTCCTCATATTAAATACATCACTGCAGAAGAGATCCAAAAAATGCAGTTTAATGAGGCTAACCGGAAGCCAGTCAAATTTATTGACAGAAGATTGTAGTCCGGAAGTCCGTATCAGTTGGGAAGTCTGGAAAACATCATAAAAGAAACATCTTGCCAACTTTCTGACTTGCCGACTTACGGACTTTATTCATACCTTAGCCAATTAATTTAAAAACCCGAAAAACATACATTTTGCCCATGATACATATTGGACAAAGCACACTTTCTTTAGATGATTTTGCTGAGCTGATATTTAAAAACGAAGAAGTGGCTTTGGATACAGCAGCCTTAAACAAGGTAAACACCAATTTTGAATTCCTTAAAAAGTTCTCCTCGCACAAACTGATCTATGGCATCAATACCGGTTTTGGGCCGATGGCGCAATACAAGGTAAGCGAAGAAAATATTTTACAACTTCAATATAACCTTATCCGCAGCCACTCGTCCGGCAGCGGTAAACTGATTCCGGCCCAATTGTCAAAAGCGTTGATGATAGCGCGGTTAAATAGCTTTATGCAGGCTTATTCGGGTGTGCATACTGAAGTGGTCGAGCTGTTAAAAGAAATGATCAACAACGACATTTGTCCGTGCATATATGAACATGGTGGCGTTGGCGCAAGCGGCGACCTGGTACAATTGGCCCATCTGGGATTAGTTCTGATAGGTGAAGGCGAAGTGATTTTTGAAGATGCAGTTCATCCGACTATTGAGATATTTAATAAATTCAATATCAAGCCACTCTCCATTCACATACGCGAAGGCTTGGCTATTTTAAACGGTACTTCGGCAATGACGGGCATTGGGATGATAAATATCCTTTATGCGCGAAAGCTGCTAAGCTGGTCGGTATTGTTTTCTGCAATGATTAATGAGATCGTTGAGGCCTTTGATGATCATTATTCCTATGAACTGAATATTGTAAAACATCACAAAGGGCAAAACAAAATTGCTTCATTGATGCGCGATATTCTGAAAGACAGCAAAATGATCCGCGACCGTTCGGAGCATTTATACAATCCAGACAATCTTGATCAGGAAGTATTTGAAGATAAAGTACAGGAATATTACTCGTTACGTTGTGTCACCCAGGTTTTGGGGCCTATTTATGATACCATCAACCAGGCTGAGAATGTTGTGGTGAATGAGATCAACTCGGTTAACGACAACCCGGTGATCGATCATGAAAACCACAACATTTTTCATGGCGGCAATTTCCACGGCGATTACGTCTCCCTGGAGATGGATAAGCTGAAGATCGCCATTACTAAGCTCTCCATGCTTGCTGAACGCCAATTGAATTACTTGCTGAACAACAAACTGAACCAGAAATTCCCGCCTTTTGTTAATCTGGGTGTTTTAGGACTAAACTTCGGTATACAGGGCATGCAGTTTACGGCTACATCAACAGTAGCGGAAAATCAAACACTGTCGTTCCCGATGTATGTACACAGCATCCCTAATAATAATGATAACCAGGACATTGTAAGCATGGGCTGCAACGCAGCATTGATGACCAAAAGGGTGATTGACAATTCGTTCGAGGTACTGGCCATTCATTTAATTACCATACTGCAGGCTATAGACTACCTGGAATGTCACGACAGGTTATCATCCGCATCCATGTCGTTGTATGATAAGGTGCGCGCTATTTCCCCGAAATTTATTGAGGACCAGCCACGTTATAAAGAAATGGCACGTGTGAAAGACTTCCTGGTGGCTTCGGATCACATATCTGCTTTTTAAGAAATGCCATGAGATAAAAGGTTATCTATCAGCATAATTGAACAATGGAACAGGATGTATTTGTAGTTGCTGATAATATATTGTCGCCCATCGGTAAAACCACAGCCGAGAATTTTGACCGTCTTAGTGGTAATGTTTCCGGTGTTATGGAACATGATGATCCGGCCATCTCATCCAGGCCCTTTTATGCATCGATATTTGATAAAAGTGAAGCTTTTATAGAAGGCAACCAAACCGGCTTTACCAAATTCGAGCAACTATTGATCGCTTCTATTACCGACGCTTTAAAGAACACCGGCATAGCTGTAACGGATAAAAAAACAATACTGATCATATCCTCTACCAAGGGAAATATCAGTCTGCTGGAAACAGAAAAAAATACTCCTGAATTACAAAAACGGATAGCTTTATCGACTTCGGCTAAGCTGGTGGCCCATCATTTTGGTTTCAGCAATACGCCTATTATCATTTCTAATGCTTGTATATCGGGCGTGATGGGTATCATTACCGGAGCGCGATTGTTGCAAACCGGTCAATATGAAAATGCAATAATTGCAGGTGCCGATGTGATTTCATCTTTTATCTTATCAGGATTCGAATCCTTCCAGGCATTAAGTCCTCAGGTATGCCGTCCATTTGATAAATCACGGGATGGTTTAAATTTGGGAGAAGGTGCAGGTACGATCATTTTATCAGCCAATAAAAAATATACGGGAAATATAAAAGTACTGGGAGGCGCTGTAAGCAATGATGCCAATCATATCTCCGGGCCATCACGCACGGGGAAAGAGTTGAGCTTTGCTATCGATCAATCTTTAAAGGAAGCCGGATTATCGCCCAATGAAATTGATTTCATTTCAGCTCATGGCACAGCCACCCCGTATAATGATGAAATGGAAGCGAATGCTATCAATTTATCGGGGCTGCAATCGGCGCCATTAAACAGTCTGAAAGGTTATTACGGGCATACACTTGGCGCGGCTGGATTGATTGAATCGATCATATCTATTCAATCGTTACAACAAGACTTAGTTTTACCCACTCCAGGTTTTAAGAAAATGGGAGTGACTAAGCCCGTTAATGTGATTGCTGAACCTCTGTCCGTAAAAGCAAAGCGTTTTTTAAAAACTGCATCAGGATTTGGTGGTTGCAATGCCGCCGTTATTTTTGGCAAATAATGGGTAGTTTTGGAAGAATAAGGTAAGGATAAACATTGCTGGCAGAAAATCATATCATAAGCAGTTGCGTAATTGAGGGGGGCGATGTCTTCAAAAATGGGAGGCTGCTATTTCAGAATAAAAGTGCTGACCTTACAGGTTTCCTTTTATCAATATATCAGCATTTTCAGCTGAATTATCCTAAATATTATAAAATGGATAATCTGAGTAAGCTGGGTTGGCTGGCGTCGGAGGTATTGCTGATGGATAATTATCAAAAAGACCAATATCAACCCGAGGAAGTTGGGATAGTTTTAGCTAACCGGAATTCAAGCTTAGATAATGATATTAAATATTTTGAATCGGCTAAAGAAATTGCCAGTCCTTCGTTGTTTGTTTATACCCTGCCAAATATTGTTATCGGTGAAATCTGTATCAGAAATAACTTTAAAGGCGAACATGGTTTTTATATACAGGAAACATTTGACGCTGATTTTGTTATAGTACAAGTAAACTATCTTTTAGATAACAATATCCTGAAAGCTTGTATTTGCGGCTGGGTGGATGTATTGGACCAGTATTACAAAGCAGCATTATTTTTGGTGGAAAAGAGGCAAACGGACAGCTCTGTGCCATTTTCAGCAAAAAATATCAATAATATATTCGAAACAAATTAAAATTGCATAGCGCAATAATATGAGTTCATCAGTGCATATAGCAGGTGTTGGCGTGATCTCAGCCATCGGTAAAAATGTAACGGAGCACCTTAGTTCCTTTGAGAATGGGAAGGCCGGCATGGGTGAGATTACATTGCTGGACACTATTCACAAGGGTAAGTTGCCGGTAGCTGAGGTAAAATTGAGTAATGGTGAATTAATTGCCATAACTGGCCTGCCGCCGCAGACCAGCCGCACGGCGTTATTAAGTTTAGTTGCTGCGCGGGAAGCATTACAGGATGCCGCAATCCCTAATTTTGAGTCATTACGCACAGGTTTTGTCTCCGCCAATACCGTAGGCGGCATGGATAAGAGCGAGGACTTTTTTGTCGATTTCCTGGCTAACAATAACAGAGGCAAGCTAAGGAATGTGTTCGACCATGAGTGCGGCAGTAAAACAGAGATCGTAGCTGACCAGTTAGGCATTACTGATTACATGACGACGATCAGCACCGCTTGCTCATCATCAGCCAATGCAATCTTCTATGCTGCACGACTGATCAAAAACGACCTGCTGGATGTAGTTATAGCCGGTGGAACTGATGCGCTAACTAAATTCACGCTGAATGGGTTCAATACACTGATGATACTGGATAAAGAATTCTGCAAACCTTTTGATGAGCACCGGGAAGGCCTTAACCTGGGTGAAGGCTCCGGATATTTGGTGTTGGTATCTGAGAAAGTGGCGCGAACTTTAAGCAAACCCGTGTACTGCAAACTAAGCGGCTACAACAATAGCAATGATGCCTATCATCAGACTGCATCATCTCCGGATGGTACAGGTTCTTATCTGGCTATGAAAGGTGCGCTGGACAAAAGCGGTTTAAAACCATCTGATATCGATTACATCAATCTGCACGGAACCGGTACGCCGAATAACGACAGCGCAGAGGGCGCCGCCGTAAAACGCTTGTTCGATCCGCATTATCCGCCGATGAGCTCAACAAAATCCTATACCGGGCATACTTTGGGGGCGAGTGGTAGTATCGAAGCAGTATTTTCGGTATTAGCGATCAAAAATGGCATCATATACCCGAACCTGAGATTTGAAACGCAGATGAGTGAATTGCCTTTTAAACCGGAAACAAAATTCATCAAAGGGCGACAACTGAATCATGTAATGTCAAATTCATTTGGTTTTGGTGGTAATTGTACATCTTTAATCTTCTCGAGGGCCTGATATGAAAACCTACATTCGTTCCGCCGCCTGCATATCGCCCCAAAAAACCTTCAGAAGTGAAGTTTTTCTGGATAACATTGTTGAATACAACGGAACACGGCTCAGGACCATTGAACCTGATTATAAAGAGTTTATCGACCCAAAGCTGATACGCCGTATGAGCCATATCATCAAGATGGGCGTAGCTACAGCAAAGGATTGCCTTAATCAAGCCGGAATAGAAATGCCGGAGGCTATCATAACAGGCACCGCATTTGGCTGTATGGAAGACACGGTCACCTTTTTGACCCGCATGGTGGAGCAAAACGAAGAACTGCTTCCTCCTACTGCCTTTATACAATCTACGCATAACACCGTTGCCGCGCAGGTGGCCCTAATGCTCAAATGCCATGGCTACAATAACACATTTGTGCATAAGGGCATCTCTTTTGAAAGTGCGCTGATAGATGCCAACATGCTTTTGCGCGAACAGGAAGCCCATAACATACTAGTTGGCGGAACGGAAGAAATGGTAGATACCAGCTTTAAAGTGCTGACACGATTAGGATTATACAGACGTCAGCCGACCTCAAACCTGCACTTGCTTTCATCTGAGGCAAAAGGGACAATGGGCGGAGAAGGTGCGGCGTTCTTCTTACTTTCCGACAAAGCTTCCGACGATAACCTGGCTGAACTTTCATCGGTTAAAACACTTTATAATACCAGCGATGTAGAAGCTGGTATTACTAAATTCCTTGCTGAAAACGAGCTGAAAGCTGAAGATATTGACCTGGTAATTACCGGGAAAAACGGCGATGTACGGAATGATGCGATTTATAAGCAGTTAGCGTCTTCAATTTTCCAAAATGCCGGAATAGCAAACTATAAACATTTGTGCGGTGAGTATGCTACTTCATCGTCTTTTGCTTTATGGCTGGCAGCGAATGTCGTTAAGAAAGGCATCATTCCGCAGACAGTTGCCGAACCGCGGGTTAACAGCAGGCCGCTAAAGAAAGTGCTGATCTATAATCATTACTTGTATAAGTATCATTCGTTAATGATTGTTTCAGCTACTTAAACCCCGCAAACAATATCACACCGCTTTAAATATTCTAAAGCCTAGAAAATGTATTCGAAGTGCCTTTTTTATTTGAACGCCTAAGCTTAAATATTTGCGATCAAATTTGAATGGTAAAAATGGTTCTATGCTGTCAATATACTCCCAAAATTCTTCATTTGGTTCTTCATACGGAAAACATAAACTTGGACATATGCAATTACTTTTTGTCAACCAAAACAAAATACTTGAGGTGAACTGTTGGTTTGGTAATTCAATTTTTGTAGCTGGGTCAATTAGTTTGAAATCATAAGACAAAATTAGTTCAACAGGTCCAAGATTATATTTCGGCCAAGGTTGCCCTTCTATCATATAATTTATGGCTTTTGATAATTCATTAGCCGTTAAATCCCATTGTATTTTTATTTGTTTAGTGGGGATATTACTAGGGTAATGATATGCCACCGAAGAGATTCTTCCAATGCCGAAAACTTCTTGGGTATTTTGAAGAACTTTACCAGCTAAAATCGAAGATTCATCATGTTCTTCATCAGCAGAGAACCCTTGCAAATAGGTACTATTGGGAATCTGAATATCCGCTGTTGTGCAGTTTATTAAGAATAGCTTTATATTATCCCAAACTTTTTCAATTTTCCCACCTTTCAAAGCCTGTGTGGTCCTACTTTTTGGTAAACTGTAAATTATGTATGGTCTCGATGCGACCATAAAGGTTGAAGTTTATGCATTTTACTTCTTCCCGTGCTCTTCAATATAAGCCGCCATCGTATTAATGTCTACCAACACTTTGCGTCCCACTTTAGGGTCCTGAATATTAATGCCGTATTCTCTTTTCAACAATACGATCAGTTCTAATGAATCTATAGAATCCAAACCCAATCCGTCGCCAAATAAAGGCTCATCGTCCTTAATATCGGCGGGGGTAAGGTCAGTTAAGTTTAGAAATAATATGATCTGGCTTTTCAGTTTTTCTTTCAGCTCTGTAGTCTGTTCCATTCCGTAATTATATTAAATTTTTTTGTTTCAATCCTAAAAAGGTTATCAGTTGCAACACGAGGGTGATTAACACCAACGGTATAAGGTATTCCATCACATCAGTTAGTTTGCTGCCTTCCAAAAATAGTCCATAATAAGCCTGAAGGCACCAATGCATTGGCGAAAGATTGGCTACAGCTTTCAGAGAAGTATCCATTGCGAAGCTCGGCACCATTAAACCGCCGATGGCCGCCAGTATCACTATGGAAATCGCCCCAAAACCGTTGCTTTGCTGGTGCGACTCGGCAAATACGCCCACGCAAATCGCATAACTAACTGCACACCATCCGCAGATCACGGTTACGACCAACAGGCCGAATACATCCAGTGGAATATTTAATCCAGGTAAACCCATAAGCGGGAAACCCCAGATACCCAAAGCGAATATTACAACCGCCTGAATCACAGTAACCGCTACATAGGTGATTTGTTTGGATAATAAGCCTACGGCATAACTGGTAGGCAGGGTTTTAAGACGCACAAAACTCCCGCTCACTTTTTCACGAACCACACTTCCACCTAATGACATGATCACAAAAAACATGGCGAAGATAGTCCACGCCGGCACATTATGCTGAGCAGCATTTGGTGCGCGTAAAGTACCATTTTTAGACACGGGAATTTCGTTGATCGCCGCCTTATTACTTAGCATTTCGTTTTCCAGCTTTTCCGGCAACGGTTTCTCGTTGATGGCAAAGTAAAGTGTGCGTAAGGTCTCCCGGCTTTCCACAATCTGCAAGGCACTTTGCAAACCGCCCTTTACCGAAAACCGCAATTGTTGCTGTATAACCGGGTTATAATATAAAGTAAGCGGACTCACATCACCCACATATTTTTGGACAGAGTCAGCCTGCAAGCCAAAACTGACCATTGCTTTATTGGAAACACTTTTAGCTTTAGCTTTTACCCTCCGGGTAAAATCTCCGGGAATAATTACACTTAATAAAGCGTCCTTCTCCTTCATTGAGTCGACGATGGTCTTGACATCCTGACGTTTAGGCAGATTATATACCTTGAATAAACCGATCTTATTGATCGCATCGATCAGCTGTTTTCCTGATTCGCCGGTATCCCGGTTACAAACCAGGATGGCCATTTTATTTTTATTGATGAGCTGGAAAGTGCTGTTCTGGATATCCGTTACCACAACAACCAGCACAATGGGCATGATGAACATGAGCGAAAGCCCTATGCCATCACGTATGAGCACCCGACAGTCTTTCTTTATCGTTGCCCACAGTTTAAATATCATTGCGATACTCCTTTCCCGTCAGGTTGAGGAAGAGCTCCTCCAGGCTTTCCTGTTTATGCTCTTTTAATAAATTGGTCAGACTGTCTTGTGTGATAATTCTGCCGACATCGATCAATGCGACCTGCTCGCACAAACCCTCGGCCTCGCTTAACTGGTGCGAGGTGTAGATGAGTGTTGTTCCGTTTTTGTTTAATTCCATCAAATAATTGATGATGGCGTGGCGCGTTTGTACATCCACTCCTACTGTCGGCTCATCCAATATCAGGATAGCAGGATTATGAATCACCCCGATAGCCAGGTTTACACGGCGCTTCATCCCGCCTGAGAATTTATCTACCTGCTTATTGCGTACGTTTTGGAGGCCAAGTATATCAAGCAATTCATCGGTTCTTGTTCTGATCTGCTGCTTGCTCAACCCCGACCATGCCCCAAAAAACTCCAGGTTCTCAACTGGGCTCAATTCCTGATAATAAGAAAAATCCTGCGGCACAAAACCGATCATTTTGTTGACATCATTATTTTTCTTGCGAACATCATTTCCCAGTAAAGTAATCGTACCTGAATCAGCGGAGAGCAAACCGGTTATCAAACTTAGCAGCGTAGTCTTACCAGCTCCATTGGGACCGAACAAGCCAAAGCGCTCCCCTTTCCGCACCTTCAAATTCAGGCCGGAGAAGATCACGCCATCGTTGCCGGGATAGTGAAACCCCAGGTTCTCGATATTTACCGCCAGTTCGCTGTCTGCTACCATTTAATATTCTTTAAAGCAAGAAAAGCATTCTTCTCCAGTTCTGCTATCTCGATCAGGTAATCGCCCATCTGGTTAAAATCTTCCTGGCTGCCCAATCGTCCCTTGTATATCCCAGCTGCATGTACGGCTGCCGTTCGCCAAAGGTCGCCTGCCTGGGTAAATATTTTTGAGATTTCGGACAGTTGGTCGTTATGTGTATAAGCCTGTGCTTGCTGCAAAAAGGCTCCATAAATATAACGGAAACCACCACCGCCGGTGCCTATCTCTTCTTGCATGCGCACCAATTGCGCCAGGTACGAGCCGGCTTTTTCAACGCCTAATTTATTGCGCCAGTTTTTTATTTTTTTACCTGTGTATTTAATTCCACTTACCCCGGCAAAGTTTCCGGGAATGCGCAGCATTTGGTTCACATTTGTTTTTATGCCGCTGATGATGGCTTTCCTGATCTGCTCATCGGTAATTATTGCTTTGCTCTTAGGATAGTATAACTGCCCTTTAGGAGCTAAAGCCCCTTTCGCAAAACGAACGCGCTCCAACTCATAACTGGTGAGTTTGGTCGGCGTTTCCATCACCGGGTCGCTGATGAGGTAGTTATCATCCTCCTTACCAAAAACGATCAGGTTATGTGCGTTGAAATGAAAACGGTATTCGCGAGGGAAATAGGAAAGGTAGTATACCCCTACCTGGCAGCCAACAGGGTGCCCCTCCTTCAATCGTTCAATCAAATAGCTTTCCGCTTGCCCTTTCGAGCTGAATTTCTTGCGGATAACCGGAATACCCAACGCATTGCAGGTCCGTTTAAATATCAGTCCCGGAAAAGTGCGGAAAGCTATCGCCGGACCATTATTTATTTTGATCAACGGTATATAACAGAAAAACAAGCCTGCCCCGATGCCAAAGGCCAGTGGTTCGGTTATCTTATTGGATGAGCTTTCGCGTAATAAACTGCTTGTAACCCCTGACTCGCAATGTGCCGACTGGTGGTGTTCAAAATCAAGCTTCATGCACGGTCATGGTTTTTAGATCCTCCACCTTAACGTTAAAGGCGTCGGCATATTTTTGAAGTTTTTTATCAGATAGTTTTTTAAACACGTCGGGTTTTAAATGTCTTTTTACCTGCCATTTCCAGAAACCGGAATAGCCTGCCAGTATTTCAATATCCATCAACCGGTATTCCATAAAAAATAGCAGCGGGCTGACTTCTCCGTTCAATACTCTTCGTTTTGCTCTGGCAACGCGTTCTTCCACATCTTTCCAGGCCACATCCAATGCGCCTGACTTTACATCCCATCCGCTGCTCAGTTCAGTCACGTATTTGCCGGTGTTATCGGTAGCATAACAAACCTCTTTGGTGATCTTCCCAAGCGCACCCATATCCTGTGGCACATTTTCCTTCTTCATGGTATACAATTCTATGATTTCATAGATTTACAAAGATAACAAACGACACGATTGAGTGATTTTAAGGATTATCCCGATAACCAATTCAACTTAATCAACCCATTCAACTCAATCAACTATACGACAGTAAGCATAGCATACATATACGAGAAGCGGGCGCTCTCCGGCACTAACAGCAATAACCTGTTTCCCTTCTTCAATTTACCGCTGTTAAACAGTTCATTAATCATCAGGAAGATTGATGCTGCTCCCACATTGCCTACCGTATATAAATTGATGAACCATTTTTCGTAAGGAATGCCACCTCCATAGATCTCCACCATGTCATATATCCTGCTTCTGAAGAAGTCGCTGGAGATGTGAGGCAGGAAGTAATCTATATCGGCAGCTCCAAGGCCTCTTTTGTCCATTATCTCTTTTATTTTCTTACCGCCCAGGTGAACAATATTATCACTGAGCAAAGTAATATCCTGTTTCACACTGAAGATAGACTTGTTCATGATCTCTTCAGGTGTATAATCCATAAAGCCCTTTAGTGAACCGTCCTCCATCTTTTCGCCACCCATATACATACAAGTATCCATCTCGTTGGCATATGATGCACCTTCAATCCAGTCGACACGCAGGCTTAACCCGTTTTCATTGGGTTTATCCGACATCAAAAATGCCGATGCACCATCCGAAAGCATCCAGCGCAAAAAGTCCTTCTGAAAAGCGATGAAAGGGTTTTCCTCCATCTCTTTCAGCTTCTGTGCTTCTTCTTCAAATACATCGGAGACCAACAGTCCTGAAAACCTTTCAGAGCCTGTTGCTACAGCCAGTTTAGTCTCTCCTGATTTAATAGCCAGGTAAGCAAATTTGACGGCATGCATACCGGCGCAGCAAACGCCCGACGGCGATACCACTTCGATCGACTCCATTTCAGGCAGCCAGCCGTGAGCCATTACACCGTGACTCGGCATTACCTGGTCGGGCGATGAGGTACCGCACGAAAGCAGTTCAACTTCTTTTATTTTCTCAGGGTTATCCTTAAACAATTCTTTCACAGCCAGGGCGGTCATCTGCGCATTGGTATGGGTCGATTTGCCGCTCTTATCCAGCGCATAGTAACGGTTGGTAATACCATTATTGCGCAATACAATCTTTTTTGATTTGGATGGACGGCCATCGATATAACCCAGATATTCCTCCATCTCATCGTTCGACACCGGCCCGTTCGGGAAATATGCAGAAGTAGCGTTTATATAAACCTGGTTAGACATATTTTTATATTACTTGTAAATAGTTTTGTTTTTTAGCTTTAATTCGTTTAGCCGAAAATGGTTTAATAAATATTGCATCTAATGTAAGAAGAACTGGCGCACCTAAAAACAGCGCAACAAAAAGATAATACTTAAACGCCGATATCCATGGCGCTTTGTTCTTCCTTTTCGCAATAAATTTGGCCCAGGCGGCAAAAATAATTTTTGCCTTCCCTTCAATAAACATCAGCGGGTATTTTACTACAACAGCTTTTTCAACCAATAGTTCTTGTTGCAGATTGCTCCATTCGCCTGTCTCTAAGTGCCTTGCGACAAGCTCGCCAAAAACGGATGTGTTTTTTATATCTTCATCAGATACACCCGGCTTTGGAAAAATATTCAGGTAACGTTCTTTTTTGCCGGTAAGCATCCAGTAAAAAATGGTGATAAAGCTTATCGGATTGGAATGTTTATCAACCAGGGCAATATTTCCTACTAATTTACCTCCGGTATCCTTCAGCGAATTCCGTATCCTGTCATAAGCATTGAGCCACATATTACGCCCGGCACTAATAGTAATTATTGGGGTATCTTTTGATACGCTCTTAAATTCCGGGCTATTTATGATAGAATTTGACGGTATACTTGGTGATAAAAACCATGGCTGATAACCAAGTATTACCAAATCATACGAATTCTCCTTCAACTCGAATGGCTGCAGTTCAGTAGCTACGCTCAGCACACAATCAGGCATTACCGAAAAAAAGTGATTGCCTTTCCATGGAAACTTATACTCAATAACTGGCTTCACTTGTACCTTCTCCACTGTTGCACCGGTCCCGGCTATCGGAGCTGTGAATGAGCTGATGATATCGCCCATCTGTCCCGACTGCGTATAATAAATAGCCAATACTTTTTTTTCCATTTTGCGGCAAAGTTAGAAATCTTCCTTATGCAACACTTTTGATTTTTCGCAGTAATCCAAAATCGCATGACGCACCGCAGCAGACAGACTCTTAAAATCTTTTATGATTTGAGCCCTATCTTTTTCAATATCCGAATGATATTTTACAATTTTTGGTGCATGCTCCTCAATGATCAACCTCAAAAAATGCAATTCGGCATTTTCCGGATCAGCCAGCAATGCTGTCTCCAGTTTAATCCGGCCCTGCTTAAACGTACTTAATCTATCCTTGGGCTTTTTTAGTAAGCCTGCCTTTCTCATCAGTAATGCCCCCTCATAACCATCGCGCTCTTTTTCAGGTGCTGATCTTACTATCTCCAGCTCATTATTTATTGCGTCCAGCGAACCTGATTTCATTACTTCATAAAGCTCAGCTTTCTCAAATTTCTGCGGATGCGCATTTACTTTTACTGATACGATCAACAATAAAAGCATTATCATAAAACCTGATTTCAATCTTATTTTCATATAAAGCAATACCAAACATAATAAATAATATATGGCGGGGCAACCTTATTAGATGTTATACTAACACTTATAAATTCAATATTAAACGCAAAAAGTGCCTTATATTGCAACATTATGCTTAAAAACTAATTAACTTTTGCTTACTTTGAGGCTGCATTTTTAGAAGCAATAAGTTTATAGCTGATTAAGTCCCCTGTTAAGACAAGCTAAGCATATAAAAGTTTAAAAATTCTGAAGTGAGTAAGAACGCGCCGTTGTCCGGTTTATGGGCTATAATTTTAGGAGGATCGAGTGGCTTTGGTTTCGCCGCTGTCGAAAAACTGGCGCAAAACGGGATGAACATTGCGGCACTTTACCGGGAGACGTCAGTTACTGAAAAAGCATTGTTCGGAAAATTTGAAAAAATCGCGGCCGAAAATAATATCACCATTCTGCCATATAACATTAATGCTTTAAGTACAGAAGGCCGTGAAAACTTTCTTGTAAGATTTACAGCGGAGGGTAGCGTCTCAAAACATAAGGTAAAACTCCTGCTGCATTCTATTGCCCGCGGAAATTTGAAGCCATTGGCAGGTGTTAAAGATTCAGCAGACGAGCTTTCAACCGAAGACATTCAGTTTACCAGCTACGCTATGTCGAATAGCTTATTAGACTGGACCCGTGCTATATTGGATGAGGAGCTTTTTCATCAGGATGCCCGCATTATAGGTCTTACCAGTGAGGGTGCCCACAAACATTGGGATGGCTACGCGGCAGTTTCCATCGCCAAAGCATCGTTGGAGAGCCTGGCGAAATATATGGCTGTGGAATTTGCCCCCTTCGGATTAAAAACAAATTTGATACAGGCAGGCATTACCGCCACCTCATCATTAAAAATGATACCAGGCAGTGAAAAGCTGCTGGAGATAGGCACAAACCGTAACCCGATGGGCCGAATGACCCAACCCGAAGATGTAGCAAAAGTGATCTCACTATTATGTAGTAATGAGGCTCTCTGGATAAACGGTGCATTAATTCATGTTGATGGAGGTGAGCATTGCAGGTAGCAAGTGCAAAGGGAGTCGATATGCAAATTGATTTATTAAATTTATTTATATAAGGAATTTACTTTTTTAAGTTTCATAATCTAACTATCATGCATTTTTCATCTGCACATCAGCATATTTGCACATCTGCACATTGTAAAAGCACATTTATATATTAATATACATGTACAAAGATATACTCGACCAACTACCCTATAAATCATCCTTCCGCTTTGTGGATCATATCACTGCGCTGGATGAGGACGGGGTAACAGGCGATTATACATTGCGGCCTGATTCTTTTTTTTATGAGGATCATTTTGTAGGCAACCCGGTTACACCGGGGGTGATCATCACTGAAATAATGGCACAGATAGGGTTGGTGATACTGGGTATATTTTTGTTATCAAAGGATATAGTGTCGGGCAGTAGTGAAACAGCGTTACCGTTGTTCACCTCAACCGATATCTCATTCCACAAAATGGTTTTGCCGGGTGAGAAAGTGACAGTTGTTTCAAAAAAACAATATTTTCGTTTCGGCAAGTTAAAATGCTATGTCGAGATGTGGGACAGTTCTAATGATTTAATTGCTAAAGGAATGTTTTCGGGCATTGTAAAAAAGGTGGATATTAAAAGATGAACAGGCGTGTTGTGGTAACCGGGTTAGGCATTGTGGCGCCTAACGGAATAGGAATACCAGCTTTTTTAAATGCTATACAGCATGGAATTTCGGGGATAAAATTTGTGCCGCTGTACCATGAGCTCCATATGAGCTGCCAGGTGGCTGGGCAGCCTGCTTTTGAGTGGGAAAGCCTGCGGAATTACATTTCAGAAGTTACTTTTTATGGCCTGAAAGGCACCAATATTGGCTATGGTATTACCGCTGCCCTTGATGCCTGGACCGATTCGGGCATGGTGTTCGATACCGACGAGCCCAGGTGGGAAACAGGTTGCGTTTTTGGGAACAGCACACCTGATACCCAGGCCATGAAAAACGTCATTACACGCGTCGATAATAAAGAGTCTAAAAAATTAGGCTCCCGCGTGGTAGAACAAACCATGAATAGCGGTGTTACTTCTTATATATCAGGCCGTTTGGGTTTGGGGAATAAAATTGTGACCAACTCATCGGCATGTGCAACAGGGACACAGGCGGTATTGATGGGCTACGAATATATTAAGCACGGCTATGCCAAACGGATGGTAGTGGGCAGCGCCGAACATATCGACCCTTATGTTTTCGGGACCTTTGATTCTATGCGAGTATTATCGCGTAAGTTTAACGATCAGCCTGAAAGGGCGTCACGACCAATGAGTGCGACTGCAGGTGGGTTTGTTCCCGGATCGGGCGCAGCAGCACTTATACTGGAAGACCTTGATTTTGCGTTAGAGCGTGGTGCTAAAATATATGCCGAGGTATTGGGCGGGTCGTCCAATTCTGGTGGTCAACGTGGTGGGGGGTCAATGACGGCAGCTAATTCTACCGGCGTGATCCGGTGTATTGAGGATTCTATAAGCAATTCGGGCATTCATCCCAATGATATCGACCTTATTAGCGGGC
Organism: Mucilaginibacter tolerans; assembly: GCF_030519375.1. Taxonomy (GTDB): domain Bacteria; phylum Bacteroidota; class Bacteroidia; order Sphingobacteriales; family Sphingobacteriaceae; genus Mucilaginibacter. Next base: position 279,764 of record NZ_JAUMKB010000003.1, read on the forward strand.
ACCTGACGGCCACAATGGCGGACAGGCAGGAGATACAGAACTGGAGCCAGGTATTGAGACGGAGTGGCAAGGATTTTCCACTGACTAATTCAATTAAATCCATGATCGGCCACAGCCTTAGTGCGGCGGGTTCAATTGAATCTGTGGCATGCGTATTGCAAATATTTCATCAATTTGTGCATCCAAATATTAACTTAGAGGATCCAAATCAGGAGATAATAAACATGGTAAGTGTTGATAGCTTGCCGACTAGTATGATAAAAAAGGAGATTAACATTGTAGCGAAGGCGAATTTTGGTTTTGGCGACGTTAATTCCTGCTTAATTTTTTCAAAATTTAACAACTAATGACCAGAGAAGAGACTTTAAATGAGCTTAAAAAGGTAATTGCCCCTTATACTGTTAATAAGGAGATGCTGGCCGGCATTAATGACCAGACTGACCTGATAAGAGATTTAAAAATTAATTCGGCCAATTTGGTTGATATTATCATTGACGCAGAAGCAAAATACGATATCGAGATCGATTACGATTCGGCAGACAAGATGACCAATGTAGGTAGCTGTCTTGATGTGATCACAGAAAAAATCAATCAAAAATAAAATGATCAGCACGGGCAACGATATTGTAGCGCTCAAGGCTATCAATGTTGCCCGAACTAAACAGCAAAAGTTTTACAATAAGATCATTACCGGCTCTGAAAAAGCCCTGTACGAAGGGCAGTTTTCGGAAAGGCTTCCTTTTGAGTATTTTGTCTGGCTTGCATGGTCAGTAAAGGAATCTGTTTTTAAATACCTGCAACGGTTAAATCCTGAATTAATCTTTTCTCCCTCTAAAATTAAGATCAGTAAACTTGAACCTCCTTCTTCTCAGAGGGTATCTCACTTTGAGGGCAGGGATTTTAACAAAAAAACCGTTTATGAGGGTATAATTGATTACAGCCCCCATACTTTTTATTCGCGGACAATTATCACGGATGATTTTATCTTTTCAGTAGTTAGCCACACTAATAATTTTGAAAAGGTGATGTGGGGGATTAAAAAAATCGGCTCAACGGATGCTGATGATCAATCAAAAGCAGTACGGACTTTTGCATTAGCTATGCTAAATACTCTTTTCCCGGATTCCGAATTGCAAATCGACAAAAACAATCATTCTTGCCCGGTTATCTTAAAAAACGATATTGAAATTCTCGTACCCATTTCTTTAGCGCATCACGATCACTGGGTGGGCTATTCGTTTCAGGTATAATCACGCTTTGCATTTCCATTAAATATCTATAATATTATTTCATGGAAAGCACATCAAACAGCCGCCGCAATTTTGTAAAAACCACAGCCGCCGGATTAGGATTACTCACCCTTCCGCAACTATTACATGCCAATCCGGCTGAAACATCTTCAAAAAAGAAAGTAGTTTGTTTTGGCGGGCATCCCGACGACCCGGAAAGCGGCTGCGGTGGTACGCTGGCTAAATTGGTTGCTAAAGGCCACGATGTGACGATTATTTACCTCACCACCGGCGAAGCCGGAATCGAGGGGAAAAACCACGGTGAAGCGGCAGCCATCCGTAAGCAAGAGGCCATTAATGCCTGTGCAATATTAAAAACAAAATATGTGTTTGTAGGACAGATTGATGGAGATACTATACTGGATAATACATGGCTGCTGAAGGTACAGAAACTCATCGCCGATGAAAAACCCGACCTGGTATTTACTCACTGGCCTGTAGATAGTCATAAAGATCACCAGATAGCCAGTTTACTGATGATTCAAACATGGGTCCGCTCAGGTAAGAAGTTCCCGTTATATTTTTTTGAGGTTTGCACCGGCGAACAAACAATGATATTCCGCCCGACGGACTACGTAGATATCACCGATACCCAGGAGCAAAAACGCCAGGCAGTTTATTGCCACAAAAGCCAGGACCCGCCGGGCATTTACGCCTGCGGGCACACGGCTATGGAAGATTTTCGCGGCAGGGAGCTAGGCGTAAAAGCAGCAGAGGCGTTTGTTTATATGACTGGCAAGGGGATGGGATGGGCGATGGAGTAAAAATGCCAGAGGTCTCTTCAAAGCCTAATACGAACTTTACCGCAAATTCAATCTCACGTATACAATTCCGGCAGTTATTCCCACAGCCATTGGTGTAGTATTTCTGTACAGTCGCATAGTAAACCAGCACGCTTGTATAGTTTAAAATTTCCACATTAATATTTCATTCATATTTATATAAGCAATTCGATATGAATTACTTATAGCACTTTATTATACTGATTAAAATTATCTTTTAGGCTGAAGGTGTCGCGCTTCAGGACAAAATCCGGCACGGCAATTACAGCATTTTTATTTGGTGAACAATCATCTGAAAATTATCATAAAACCCACTCAAAATGAAAAAATTATTACTACTACCCCTGTTATTTGCCTTCTCATTGATGGCAAATGCGCAATCGACAGATTATCATGCGTTTAAAGTAGATTTACAAGTAGGCTATGCTATACCAAGTGGCAGCAGTGGCAGCGGAGGCACAAAAGCAGGAGCAACTGTTACTATACAGCCGCATTATCGTGTTACCGACGATTTTGCCCTTGGGCTGCGATTTGAGGCAGCGGCTATTGGTTATGTGAACAAAACGGTGAGTACCGATACGAAAGTTTACCTGCTTACCTCTTATTTTTTCACAGCAGAATACTACCTGGTGCACAGTGGCTTCCGGCCATTCATAGGTGCAGGCGGCGGTCTGGTTAACCAGGAATCGGCACAGGCGGGAAGCGGATACAATGGTCTGGTTTCTGGAGGGGGCCGCTTTGGTGCATTCCCCGAGCTTGGTTTTGAATATGGGCATCTTCGCGTTTCGGCTGATTATGACGCCATGGGAAAAGGCGCCGATTATTTCGCTTTTAAAATAGGCGCGTTCTTTGGTGGTGGTACCAAAAAGAAATAGCTACCAGGTTCTGAATACGTTATAGGCTGAATTCTTCATTAGTTCTTTATAGCAAGTTCGGTTATTATTAACAACAATGGCCCTTTGGAGAGAGGGCCTTATTTTTTGTTCATGATAAAGTTAAAGTTATAAGTCTGAGCTTATGACACCTGCCAGCTCTTCCCAGCTATCAATACGGCGGTCAACACCAAGCATCCGTCCAATCATAGTGTAAATGTCTGATGGTTTTTTACCATTCTCGCGCAAATATTTAATTGAGGTTGAGCCGGCTGATTTTGAAAGTTTTTTGCCCGAAGCCTCCGTCAGCAATTGATGATGATAAAATCTTATTTGGTTAAACTTGTTTTCGCCCAATGCTAAAGCCAATTCATGTTGCGCAATTGTTGACGGCCACAAATCTTCCCCCCTGACGATCAAATCAATATTGTAATGAAGATCATCAACTACCGAAGCAAGCTGATATGAGGGTATCCCATCTCTTCTTCGGATAATAAAGTTGTGCATTTCGGCAGGTAACTCGGCGCGTACTATTTCCCCGCTATAAGTTCTGATTTCTAACGCCCTGCCTGTTGTAATCAACCGCAAACTAGCATTTTCAGCGTCTAAAGGAATCTGTTTCGCCTGGCAGGTACAGGATGCCGCTGTACGCATTTGCTGCCGGGAGCAGGTACAGGCATATACAATCCCCTTCTCGCATAATGTGCCGACAGCAGCATGGTATAACCTCATTCTATGCATTTGAGACCAGCTATTCTGGAATTCCTGAACATTTTGCGGGCCATTATCCCATGGTATCTCTAAATAATTAAGTGTATCGAATATATCCTCTAGATAACGGTTATTAATTCTTGCCTGATCCAGATCGTCTATCCTTAACAATACTTTGGCTTTGTTTTTCCTTGCCAAAGCGGAAGTAATAGCAAACGACAAGATATTGCCGATATGCAAAAATCCGCTGGGTGTGGGCGCAATACGCGTGTTATTGACCGGATTAATCACTATTTATTGGCTGCCTTAATCAAGGCAAAATACAATAAGCGGTCGACCTTTACAATAAAACCCCGGCGATTACACCAGGGTTCTTGCAACAAAGTAGAGACGATATAAAGTTTTGTTAAAGTTTCACGAAGGTGGCTTGCCCAACCAGGCTGTTATCACTCTGATTCAACACCTGAACAATATAGGAACCCGGCATCAGGCTGCTAACATCTGTTTGCCAGTTTGGATTAGTAGTAGACAACGTTTTTATCACAACACCCGATGTACTCACAATTTTAACGGAATAACTATTAGTCACTGTTGGCGGTGTAGTAAATGATGAACTTATCAATTGGCTACCTGCTGAACTTGTATTTTTAATCTTTGAAATGATCAGGTTAAGCGTGCCATTGGTTGGGTTGGGATAAACGGTCAGATTACCATTCAGGCCGCCTGTATACACCAATGCAACTGCATTTGAATAGCTAATATTTCCGTTCAGGTCTTCGATCTTCAAGCGGTATATATTTTCACCAATTGAATAAGACCTGTCGAGGAAGCTATAGCTGCCTTGTGCATTGGAGGTATTACTATAGATGATACTATAATTTGCTCCACCATCTGTGCTTCTTTCCAGCGTAAAATGGGTATAGTTTTGCTCGTTTGTTGTAGTCCATTGCAGCTGTGATCCATTTGACGATTTATTACCTGTAAAATTTGCCAACTTAACTTGTAATGAATCATTTTGCCTGATCAACAATTGGAAGCGGTCTTTCCCAAAGCTATTGGTATCTGAGCTAATAGCGAAAGAATACAGCGGAGTTTTCCGCATATCCACAGAATCCTTATTATATTTATCAATCAACCATATTTCATAAACAGGTGCCACCCCTTCGAGTTCAGTTAGCTGCAAGGTGTAGTTTCCCGCAGTACGCGCTGATGCGTACAATGGAATTACCCTCTGGTTTAATCCTGGCAAAGGCATTTTATTTATGCTTACCCGCACACTATCGCTTGTATAGCTGGCCAAACTTACTTTTCCGTTACCTGCTTTGTATTCTGCGTCTTCATTGTCAATAAATTGAGGTTTGTAAGAGGCACTGAAGCCGACATAAATATCATCAGTATTGATACTATCCTGTGCAACGGCCATTTGTAAACGCAGGTGTTCGTCCACCGGAATTTGAGCTGCATTTAAACCAGCCTGCGTATCCATAAACAGATTTAAACCCGTACTTTGGTTTACCGTTTTTGCTGATTCATTAAATATCAGCTGTGGATTGCTGGAATTGTTAGCCACCACAAAAAAGCCCTGACCACTAACTATTGTTCTGCGGCCGTGATTTGTATAAGCCCCGCCTTTCTGATAACTATCATAATTTTGAGTAGCCGGATTAAACTCATATATCGTTGTACCTACATTATATCCATATATCCCGCTGGTGGTTGAAGAAGCGTTAAACTGCTCCCAATCAATTGAACTTGCATAGGGATTACCTACCAAGGTAAAACCACGAACAAGGTAGTTCGTTCCTGTACCGGAACCCGTATAGTTTAAATAAGCCGACGATGGCGTATACCAATCGTGTACAACGACCTGCCCCTGATTTAATGTTCCGGTCGCAGTCATGGTAACTGTTACAGGAACATAACTGGCCACAGTTTCAGTAGCTACTGAAGCCGATGCTCTGTTACCTCTAAAGAAGAAAAGAAAACCATTACCAACAGGTATTGAGTATGTTCCCGAACCAACTGAACCAGTCAGCAGATAATTGTAAGAAGGCGTGTTATTTATAGCATTAATTCCCAAAAAGTTTCCACTGGTAAACGAGGTTCTTGACGGGGTGATATCTTCCCGGAACAAATAAATTGTAGGGTTCCCGACTTTATCGAAGCCACCGCCGGCAGCACCTGTCAGATACATACTGTTTTGCAAATAGTTTAAACTGAAAACATTATTCGAACTAACGGTAGCTGTATATACTGGTGAAGAACCTACACGATAACCGCGATAACCCGAGCCCCCGGTTAAATAACGTTGCACGTTAACATTACCAGTAATGCTCGGACCTGATATAGCGGCTACAGAACCTGAGCCAGTAGCGTCTGAGTTTATTGTCAGATTACCGTTTGCTGCCAAAATAGTCGCTGCGTTGCTTCCGCTCATAGTTAGGACACCCGAACTGGCAACATTAAAGCCACCGCTGGTCATTGTTTTGGTTCCCGCGCCACTAAATGTGACATAGTAGAATGTCGTTCCATTACCCGATCCTCCCGCTAAACTTTGGGTAGTTCCATTAAAATTCACAGTCGGACTGCTTAAGGATAAATAATTTGAGCCATCATTGGCCATTGTATTGGTAAAATCGCCGGCTATATTTAGGTTACCTGATAATGCAGTCTTTATACCTGTTCCTGAAAACGAGATATTCTGATAACTTATACCCGAAGATAATCCTGTAATGCTTGCCGAGGTATAAACTGTTTGCGCTGCCCCTGAATATTGTATTGTAGTACCCGTATTATTAAATGTAACCACATTTGTACCGGTAGATGAGAGACCCGACAAGGCAGTTGTATTGGCAAGCTGTAAAGTAGCAGTAGTTGAAGGCACAACCAGGAAACTTGAGGTGGTGCCTGCTGTGTTGGTGGTTTGAATAGCACCTGTAACCGCGGCTGTACCTGCTGTTAATTTAAATGTTGAATTAAATAAAGCCGATCCCGAGTTTGATGAGGTCAACGAAATATTTCCTGATACATTTAAATTGGTAACTGATGAAGATAAAGTGCTGGTATACGAACTGGCCAGTGTAGTATTAGAGATAACGCTGATGCTGCCTGCATTTATGGTACCGGCGCCTGATAATGTAGTTGTATAAGCTGAGCCCGAGTTAGCGTCGCTCTGATAAGTTATCGCGCCTGACACGTTTAAAATACTTCCACTATTTACAACTACACCTGCTGCCTGTCCCCCGGTATTACCAAACTGTATAGAGCCCACATTTACTGTGCCTGCCGAAGCTAATATATTTGGAAAATTAGTAAATGATTTGTTCACACCGATTAACGCCTGGTCAGTACTTGAAGGAACTGTACCAGACAACCAGTTGGAGCCGGTATTCCAGTTGGAGCTTGTTGTACCAAGCCAGTCGAATGAACTATAGCACGATAATGTAACGGTAGTACTTCCGCTGCCCGTAATGTTGTAAGCAGTAATAGTATACGTGGTAGGTGAAAAGGTAACGGTTGGAGTTCCTGATATGACACCTGTACTGATATTAAATGATAAGCCGGCGGGTAATGGGGAGCTTATATGATAACCGCCAGATGCTGCATATTTTTTAACTGTGTTATTGGTATAATCCGATATAAACAGGTTTCCATTCGCATCGGCCACAAAACCTTCCACATCGGTAAGCCCGGTGATCGTGTTCAACAAAACACCTCCTGAACTATATATTCTAACTTGATTATTGTGTGAATCGGCCACAAACACGTTACCCGATCCATCAATTGAGATGGCCAGCGGATCATTGTATCCACTACTAAATACACCAATATAAGAACCTGTCGGGCTATACTCAGTTACGTTACCCAAACTATTTGGTGTGGAAAAATTGGTAGCACGATTCAAAACATAAATGTTTCCCGATGCGTCAATGGCTACACCATCAGCTTGGTTCATGCCGGTAGTGGGCAAAGTAAGCAAGAGGGACCCGCTGGAACTGTATTTCGTAACTGAACTTACGTTTGTGCCGGTATTATATGTAGCTATATAAATATTGTTAGATGCGTCGATAGCAATGCCAAGCGGGTGACCAAGGCCGGAAGCAATAGTACCCAGGGAAGTGCCACTTGAACTAAATTTGTATATTGCCCCGTTACCGGTATCCATCACGTAAGCGTTTCCCGATGAATCGAATACAATACCGCAGGGGTTATTAAAACCAAAGCCCGATGCAAATTTGCCAATGTATGTACCACTGGAGTTATATTCGCTGATCGTACCGTTATTATAGTTACACACATAAATATTCCCCGATGCATCGATTGCCATCAAACTTGGGCCACTTAATGTAGCGCCGGTTAATGAGGTGCCTGTTGATGAATAAGAATACCCAGTAACTGCACCGCCGGTATTATTTGGTGTTAACGACGTGATAGTCTGGTTCAACGGATATGCATTTGTTGATGGGCTGTAGCTAATCACAGGTGCATGCGGGCTAACGGTGATAATCAGGGATGTGCTTGACGATCCTTGTGCATTCGTAGCTTTTATGGTAAATGTAGTGGTTGCGAAAGTTACTGTTGGCGTACCGGAAATTGTTCCTGTACTGGTATCAAATGATAAACCCGTAGGTAGAGTACCGCTGGTTATTGAAAAACTTGATGCCGCACCGCCGATATTAGTAGGTGTCGCAGGAGTGATTGTTGAACCAACAGAATAAGTAACTGTCGATGGCGAATAAGTGATTGACGGTGCAAGGCTGTTAACAGTTATAGTAACTGTCGTAGTTGCACTGCCCGAAACGTTGGTTGCGGTAATAGTATATGTTTTTGATGTTGATGCAGCTGTTGGCGTACCAGATATAGCCCCTGTGCTGGTATTAAAAGATAGTCCTGAAGGCAGTGGTGAACTTATGGACCAACTGGATGCCGAACCTCCGGTATTAGCTGGAGTTAATGAACTGATCGTTGTACCTACTGTATAAGTATTAGTTGACGGTGTATAGCTGATCACCGGTGCCTGGGCATTAACTGATATAGTTATAGTGGTGGTCGAGCTGCCTACCGTATTGGTAGCAGTAATCGTATAGGTTGTTGCGGCAGATGATGCAGTTGGTGTACCTGATATAATACCTGTAGTAGTATCAAATGATAAACCGGCTGGAAGGCCGGGGCTGATTGACCAGCTTGCCGCCGCTCCTCCGCTGTTGGTTGGCACCCAGTTGGTTATCGCTCCACCTACTGTATAAGTGTTACCCGAAGGTGAATAACTAATATTTGGCGGCATCGGATTGACGCAGGTAATAGATATAGTAGTAGTTCCTACACCACCATCATTATCAGCAGAAATAGTATAAGTAGTTGTTGCTGAAACTGCTGTTGGCGTACCTGTAATTGCACCCGTGGTTGTATTAAATATTAAACCGGATGGCAATGAAGGGCCAATTGACCAGCTGGTAGAAGAACCTCCAGTATTTGTCGGCGTCCATGTCGTAATTGCAGAACCTACCAGAAAATTATTTGATGATGGGGTATAGCTGATAACTGGTGCGTTGGGGTTAACCGTGATTTTAATGGTTGCGCTGCTACTGCCACCTCCATTCGTTGCTGTAATGGTATAAGTAGTTATCGTTGACAGAGCAGTTGGTGTACCAGATATTGTACCAGTCGTTATGTCAAATGATAACCCGGCGGGCAATGCCGGAGTTATAGACCAGCTTGTGGCTGCTCCCCCGGTATTTGCAGGGCTCCAGTTTGTGATTGCCGTATTGATCACATAAATATTTGCCGATGGTGTATAGCTGATAGCAGGCGGCTGCGGAGTGATCGTTATAGTAACGGTTGTTGTAGCACTACCAGTTACGTTTGTTGCTGTAACGGTATATGTCGCAGTAGCTGTTACTATCGTGGGTGTACCTGAAATAATACCTGTGGTTGTATCGAATGATAAGCCTGCAGGTAATGTAGGGCTTACTGACCAGCTTGCCGCGGCTCCGCCTGTATTGGTTGGCGTCAGCGAAGTGATTGCCGTATTTACTGTATATACATTTGTTGAGGGACTGTAACTAATTACAGGCAATGCAGGATTTACTGTTATCGTTAAAGTCGCGCTGCCGCTGCCACCTGCATTAGTAGCCGTAACAGTATAAGTAGCAGTAGCCGCTACAGCGGTTGGAGTGCCCGATATAACACCCGTACTGGTATTTAACGACAAGCCTGCCGGTAGCGAAGGACTCACCGAATAGCTTACTACAGTACCACCCGTATTGGTTGGTGTTAAAGCGCTGATAGCCGTACCAACGACATAAGTATTTGTTGATGGGCTATAACTGATACTTGGTGGTACCGGATTGTTACAGGTTATATTGATGTTGGAGCTGCTGCTTCCGGTTACATTCGTAGCTGTAACCGTATAAATTGTGAAAAAAGACTGTGCCGTTGGTGTACCCGAAATAACACCGGTAGAGGTATTAAATGATAATCCTGCCGATAATGCCGGGCTGATCGACCAGCTTGTTGCTGCCCCGCCTGTATTGGTAGGAGTCCAGGATGAAATAGCTGTACCAACAGTATATACATTTGAAGCCGGGCTGTAACTGATATTCGGAGCCTGAGGATTTACTGTGATACTAATTGTAGTATTACCGCTACCTGTTATATTGGTGGCAGTAACAGTATAAGTAGCCGTTGACGAAATGGCCGTTGGCGTACCTGTTATCGCACCTGTACTGGTATTAAATGATAAACCTGTAGGCAATGAAGGACTTATTGACCAACCGGTAGCTGCACCGCCCGAGTTAGAGGGCGTCCATGTACTAATTGTAGTGCCAACTACAAATGTATTTGAAGATGGGCTGTAGCTTGGTGCCGGCGCAAACGGATTAACAGCAATCGACATAGTGGTGGTAGCTGCAATACCACTTCCGTAATCTGCTGTAACGGTATAGCTTGTCGTTGAACTTATTGCAAGTGGTGTGCCCGATATAACACCGGTAGAAGGGCTGATAGCCAACCCGGTAGGCAGTGTCGGAGCAATTGAGTAGGTTGGTGATCCTCCTCCTGTATTAGTTGGCGTTAAAGGCGAGATCAGAGACGAGATTATAAAAGTAAAAGGCGATCCCGTATAACTAATATTTTCGCGCGTTACGGTCAATGTATAGGTGACTGGCGAATAACCTGCCCTTGAAACCACAATACTAATCGAGTTACTGCCTGCACTTAAAGCAATCGCCCCTGAGGCAGAACCACTGGCAACAGTAGTTCCATTTATTTTTATTGTTGATCCGGAAACTGTTTGTGTAGGAGTAACCGTTATTGAGCTTGTTGAACTGCTTTCAAGAACTGTATAGTTTATGGTACCGCTTGTAAAAGTTGGAGATAATGAACCTGCACTAAGCGAAAGACCAGCAAGCGTTGCGTTAGCCGCCATCGCCATAGAAGATGACAGGATCAATACAAGCGCTGTAACAAAAAATAGTAACCTTTTTACCATGATAAACTTTGCAACGGTAATCTCATCAATTGATGGAATACCGGGTTTATGTTGATTTAATTTAATAAACAGTGCGTAGCAATCCTTTTCATACTGTGACAGCTATTCACTGAGTTTAATCCACAAAAATGTTCAGAGGCAGATAGTTTTATTTGCCCGGGAAACAATTCCCGGAGGCTTTTTTTCGGAATACTATACCCACAAAAATCTCTAATGGTATCTTGGGGGTACACAGCATTTAACAATAAATAAAGAAAGGGTAATAACCCGTTCATCTGTTCATTAGTTAGAATGAAAGCCTTTTAAACGGTTTTTGTACGTTTTCTTGAAATAAATGTTTCAACTTTTAAAGCCGATGAGCAAGAACATTACAAGTGAATAAACTATTATGAAAATAACTTTCACATTATTTCAATATGGCGGTATTGTTAACTGTTGGTTACCAAAATGCACCTATGGTTCCCTTGTTTAATTTAATTTTGATTGATAATTTCCATCATTACCAATCCATCCGGGGTGATGTAGAGCTGTCGTTATTCAATTTCAGCAGATATAACGAGTAATTGTCTTTGGTGACATCGCTGCAATACTCCATAAATAAACCTCTTTTATTACTAGCATGGCTTAGGGTGATCTCCCGCAAACGGTCGTCATTAATTTGCTCAAGTACACCATCTGTACAGAGCATAATATAATCTTCTTCACGTGCGTCCTTTATAATATGGGTTTCTATTTCAGAGGTACTTCCTGTAGCGCTCAAAGCCCTGGTGATAACGTTACGCAGTGGGAGGATACGTGCTTCTTCTTCTGTTATTTCGCCATGCCTTACCAGGTTCTCAACCAGTGAATGATCCGCAGAACGCCATATCACTTCTCCTTTGCGCAAATGATAAATCCTGCTGTCGCCACACCAGGCTATTGATACGTTATTCTCAGTCAGATAAGCTAAAGTAAGTGTAGTACTCATCTTCTGGGCCTCAGGATGCTGAACTGCATAATTGCGCATCTGCTGTAAAACATGCGACTGTGCCGCGCGGACATAAGTATCAGACAATGCGCCACTTGGAGGAACATTTTGGTCAAAAAAAGCTGCAAACTCTTCACAGGCGATACGACTTGCCTCTTCGCCCATTTTTTCGCCCCCAACCCCGTCACATACAATAAACAGTTTATCAGAAACAGTGGCTTTACCAGCCGCCGGATAAATTGAATCCTCAAGTTTTGGCCTCTGACCTATTTCATTGAGGTATGTAATTTGCGCTATACTGATCATCTTTCCTTTTATTATATATTCAACAGGTTAGACGAATTGAGAAATGTAGTCAGTAAGATGTATCGTTTTGATTCCTGACATATCGCCATTAAATTTAGCACTAATTATTTAACACGAAATTCTTATATAAGTTAAATACTTATGCCTTTTGCAATTGAGGAACTATTAGGTTCTAAATATTTTATAATCATTCTGGGAGTCACACTTTTTTACTTCATGCACAGGCTGTCTACCCGCAAGCGACGGTATTTTTCACAATATGGTCATCCAATAGTTGCAACAGTACGCTCCATTTACGAAACAGGTTTTAGTAAAGGAAATTATGATAAAATATATGAGATGAAACTCGAAGTTGAAAATGAGGATAAGACAACGAGAGTTGTGATGACAACCAATAATTATGATAATCGTTCCGATGAAAAACCACAGCCAGGCGACCAAATCCAAATATTAATAGATCCCAAAAATCCCGATAGAGTGATAGTAACGCCAAAATGGTATAAACCCCACCAAAATTAGCCGAATCGACTTAGCTAAACCAAGGCTTCCATTCTGGAAAATTATCTCCTTTTCTTAATAAGAATATCATTTTATATTTGATATATTAGATATGTAAAGCCCTGATTTTCTGACAGTACCTCTTGTCTTTGTTTTGTGTTGTCACTAATAGGGGCGAATAGTTTAATAAACAATCATTCACAATTAAAAACCTATTAAAATGACAAGGATCAAATCAGTTCTTCAACTCTTGCCGGCATTGGTTTTGGCGGCAACTCTTTTTTCATGCGGTGGATCGGCATCTAAAAGCACTGGCGACACCTCCAAAATGGCCGACTCTACCAAAATGGCCGACACTACAAAAAAGGCTATGCACTCAGCCATGAAAATCCCGTTTGACGTGGTTGAAGTTATTCACGACGTAAAAGATTATAGCGCGTGGCGGCCAATTTTCAATACCGATTCCACTAACCGGAAAGCTGCGGGGCTAACAGATATTGTAGTAGGCAGAGGCGCCGACAAACCCAACCATATCCTTATTGTCTTACAGGTTGCGGATATGGCCAAAGGAAAAGCCTTTGCTGCCGATCCAAAACTAAAGGCCACCATGGACAAAGCTGGAGTAATTTCAAAACCGGAAATGATCTACTTTCATGTGATTAGAGTTAACACTGAATCTCATGAAAAGCAGTGGGTAGTTGTTAATCATAAGGTGAAGGACTTTGACGCCTGGCTAAAGGTTTACGATGGTGAAGGTAAAGCGAAAAGAGCAAGTGAAGGATTGGTTGATGTGGCTCTGGCACAAGCCACGGATGATCCTAACATGGTACAGCTCGTATTCGACATCACTGACATGACGAAAGCAAAGGCAGCGATTTTTTCAGATGAAAAGAAAAAGCTGATGGAAAGTGCTGGTGTGATAGGCAAACCTTCTATCGAATTCTACACAACGGGCGAATGAGTTGATACGAGTATTTTTAAATGTTAGTCCGGGCTTTATGCTCCGGGCTAACATTTTATGCCGCTACATTCCTATACTTAAGAGGCGTGGTCTGGTACCTGTTGCGGAATAAACGGATGAACGAACTGGTACATTTGAACCCAACCATATTCACAATTTCATACACGGGGTATTCCGTTTTTGCCAAAAGCAACTGGGCGCGCTGCAAACGTATTTGGATCAGGTATTGGTGCGGCGACTGGTTATATGCCAGCTTGAACGTCCGCAAGAGATGATTTACCGAAAGACAGGCATAATTGGCCACGCCTTCCAGGCTCACGTTTTTATCGTAATTGGCATATAAATATTCCTTAGCCAGGTTAAGTCGCCGTAGTATTTCTATCCGGGTATTGACATTCAGAAAATTGAGTTTCTTTGCCTTCAGTGATATTTCTTCATTATAAATGCGGCAGCAGTTCTGAAGACAGTGGTGTAACAACTCATTTATCAGATCCTCGCTGGTATTTTCATCTTCAATAAGGTCTTTTAGTCTGCCGATATTAAGTTTCAGGTCTGCTTTCAGTGGGTAAATGGTCTCGCGAAGCTGATAAGCTACATGCTCGGTATCAAATAATCCACCCTTTTTTTTGCCGAAGAATTTGACATTAAATTCATTCAAAAAATCCTCATCAAACTCTATCGACAGCATATTTACTGGCAAGCGGAGGTCGCTGCTGCTAGTGAATTGTGTCCCTTTGTTCATCATGATAAATGAATCGGTATGCAATGATAACTGACGCCTTCCGATGGCGCAGGTTTCATTTCCGCTAAAAACAAATCTGATACTGAAATTAGCAGTCGTTTCTGAGTATGATCGAAGATCGGAAGTAGTACTGATTATTTTGTTCCTGTTTTTTAGTACCCTCATGTATTCCATATCGCACTAGCTAATACCATTTTACGTTAAGGATAAAGATACTGAGGTGATTTTAGCACATCATCACCCCATTAGGGTGATTTATCAAATAATCTATTCATTTATTTGATTTTGATAACTACTTTCCCTTTAGTACGGCCACTTTCAACATAGCTCATTGCTTCTTTGACCGATTCAAATGGAAAAACCCTGTCCATAACTGGTCTTATAACACCTGAATTTATAAGCGAGCTGATCTCTTTTAGCTGATCGCCGTTTGCCTTCATAAAAAGAAATGAAAAGCTCACGTTAAGTCGTTTTGCTTTTTTTCTGACCCCAGAGCTCAAAAGGCGCATTATTAATTTTACAAACCATCGCGATCCGATCTCTTCAGCAAAATCCGGATCAGGCGGCCCTGAGATTGAAATAAGTTTTCCACCAGGTTTTAACACGCGCATCGATTTTTCGAGTGTCTTATCATCCTGGCTATTTAAAACCAGGTCGTAACCCTGCAGAATTTTCTCAAAGTCATCCTTCTTGTAGTCTATTACAACATCTGCACCAAGGCTTTTCACCAGCTCCACGTTGGCTGCACTTGTAGTTGTAGCCACAGTAGCCCCCAAATATTTCGCCAGCTGAATGGCAAATGTGCCTACACCGCCGGAGCCAGCCTGGATAAATACTTTTTGCCCTTTTTTCAGTCCCCCTTTTTCAATCAGCGCCTGCCAGGCGGTTAGGCCCACCAGGGGAATGGATGCGGCTTCCTCCATGCTCAGCTTTTTTGGCTTAATCGCCACATCAGCTTCATTAACAGCAATAAATTCTGCGAACGTCCCAATCCGGTGATCTGCCGGGCGGGCGTAAACCTCGTCTCCAATTTTAAATTGGCGCACCCTTACCCCAACCTTGGTTACAACACCGGCCACGTCATGGCCTAAAACAAATGGCGTTTTATAAGGCAAAATGAGTTTGAACTCTCCGTCCCGGATTTTGGAGTCTAACAAGTTTATACCGGCAGCATGTACTTCTACCAATACCTCATCCGCCCGCAGTTCCGGAGCAGGTATTTGCCCAATACGCCCGCCATCCTTGCTTTTATATTTGTCGATGATGAATGCTTTCATTTTTTATTTTTTTTGTTAATTCTATTTTGAAGCGTTAATCGATTTCAGAATAGATTTCTCGAAAAACTTATAAGCGAAATGTTGAAGCAGGAGTACGATTGATGATCCTTTTCCGACCGGGTAACCAAACGTCGGATTTTTTTCCTTCACTGCCCGCAATAAAGTAGCGATAACCGGTGCAGGGTCGGGTGCGTTATCAAATGACTTTTTGGTATACGCAATAACCTTTTGCCGGAACTGGGCATAGTCGGCGATCGTTCCTTTAGCTACAGTTGCACTTTCACCGATATTGGTTTTAAAACTAATCGGCTCAACCATTACTACCTTGATGTTAAACTGGTTCAATTCAAACCGAAGTGCCTTAAAATAGCCTTCGAGGGCATGTTTGGAAGCCGAATAGTAGGAAGTATTTGGAAGACTCACTAAACCCAGCAGAGAACCAAGCGTAATTATTTTTCCGTGTTTTTGCCTCCTGAAATAGGGCAGCAGCTCATTAGTTATTTTGATCGTTCCCCAAAAATTAGTCTCAAACTGCTGCTTACCTAACTCAATGGGGGTTTCCTCGGCAAGTCCGTTTACTAGGTAACCCGCGTTATTGATCAGCACATCTAAAGTTTTGATCTCGCTGAACAGCAGCTTGCCAAAGGATGCTATGGAATGGTCATCATTCAGATCCAATGGCAGTAACTTAAATGGTAATTTCGTCTGGTATTTTTCTGGGTTCCGGCTTGTGCCGATTACCTGGTAACCATTTTCGTGGAGCTTGCTGGCGATAAGCAGCCCGATGCCCGATGAGGCCCCTGTGACTAAAACTGTTTGTTTCATTTTCAATAATTAAGTGTGTGTGATATTATTTGCTTTATTTTATACTTTTTAGTATATTTTAGTATGATCCCATTGACAAATTTTCTTTCATTCAATCTTAATCAGTCAAAAAAACTGTCAATTTTTCAATCAAAATATACTAAAAAGTCTATTCTGATTGAAAAAAAATCAGACAGAATAGCTTTCTAGCTCCGCCTTCAGATTCTTGACCAAGCCCAGCATAGGCTTGGCAGTATTCATCACCCTGCACAAAACGACCGCACCCTCTACAGCGGCGACTGCTTTAAAAGCATATCCGGCAGCGTCAAGTTTATCCGTGAATTCGCCGTCCTTAATCCCTTGATTTAAAATACTTACAAACAACTCCTGCCCCTGGCGAAGTACGCCTGCGATCTTTTCTTTGATAGCAGGGTTATTATCGTCGGCTTCAACCGCCATATTAAATACCGGGCACCCGCCTTTAATATTGGTTTCCAATGGATCTTTATAATAGTCGAGGTAAGCAAAGACCTTTGCTTTTGCAGTTTTGCCCCTGCTAATATTCATCATCAGTTTCTCGGCGTTATTATGCAGCATGTAATCAACAACCTGCAAAGCCAAATCTTCTTTATTTTCAAAGTGTCCGTATAGGCATCCTTTGGTTAATTGAGTAGCATCCAGCACATCATCTATATTAGCTCCGGAGATACCTTTCCGGTTAAAGATAGGGGCTGCTGTTTCCAGGATAAATTGTTTTGTTCTTTCTGCCTTCGTAAGCATTTTCATCTAATTACCAGCACAAAAATATACTAAAAAGTCTATTTTAAATTAAAAACTTTAAGTTTCAGCGATTTATGGTTTGAATATGACATTTCAATCCAAAGCTCTACTTAATCAGCTTATTTTCCTTAGCCAGCCTAATGGCATCCGCACGGGAATTGACATCCAGTTTCAGGTAGATGTTTTTTATATGACTGCGGACTGTTTCCAGGTCGATGAACAAGTCCTTCGCTATCTGGCTGCGACTTTTTCCATCGGCTATTTGTTCCAGTATCTGGGTCTCGCGTTTTGACAGTGGCGATTCCTGGTTACGCTGAAAGGATTTGATCACCATGCGGGCAATGTTCACGCTCATCGGCCCACCACCCTCTCTCACCTCTTTTATTGACTCAATTATTTTGGCAGCAGGTGTATTTTTGGTTAGGTATCCCGATGCACCATTCGCCAGCGCTTCGAAAATCTGTTTTTCCGATTCATAAACTGTAAGTATCAGGATATGAGCACCAGGCAGCATTTTCTTCAGCTTGGGTATAGCAGCTATACCATTGGTGCCCGGCAACTCAATATCAAGCAGAATCACGTCCGGCGCGTCATCCATAATGGTTTTCACCGCATCATCAAAAGACACGTAACTTTTTACCACGATATAACCGTCAGCCTGGCCAATTAGCAAGGCATACCCTTCCCTGATGATCTCGTCATCCTCTATCATCACTATCCTTATATTGCGTTCCATCATGCTAAATTTAGTGTGTCACTATTGGGTTTATCCTGATTTTCAGATCGACCACCGTACCCTTGCCCTTTTCAGAATCAATATTGATCGTACCGTTGATCCGTTTTGTCCGTGTTATAATATTATTAATACCCTGGCCTTTTCGCATTTCGTTTTCATCAAAACCACAACCGTTATCGCACAAAATCAGGTGCAATCCGTTTTTATAAATTTCATCAAGACTAATGGTTACCTTGGCAGCCTGTGAGTGTTTCAGGATATTATTCAGCAGTTCCTTAAATATCATCGGAATATTTCGGCTGTATTCCATAGGCAGTTTTATCTCATTCAGCGATTCTTCGATACCTTTAAATTCAAACTCAACAGGGGTATCCAAAAACAACTCTTTACCAAAATCCCGTATATGATTCAGGATTTCGTACAGATTATCGCTCTGTGGATCAAGCGCCCAGAGGATGTCCTTTGTACCATTGTATAGCGATGCAGCATTTTGCCTGATCTGTTCCAGCAATTTCTTCTGATCACATTGACTGCTATCCATCCTGGTATCTAATATTTCCGACAGCACCGTAATTCGCGTTAATTTGTTCCCCAACTCATCATGAAAATCTTCGGCGGTTTGCTGCCGTATCCTCAGGCTTTCTTCACGCCTGGTGGCCTCAATTATCCGCAGCCGGTTTATCTTCACCTGGTGTCGGTAGCTTTGTATAGAAACCCCTATCAGCACAAAAAATATAATTGCCAGGAAGCGGAAGGTACCGGTTTGGTAAAATGGCGGTGTAATGGAGAACGAGAAACTGGCAATATTAGCGGAATACATCCCATCCATCCCGATTGCTTTTACCTCGAAAGTATAATTGCCGGCAGGGAGTGAAGGATAGTCAACCACATTGTTTTTAACCGGCAACGAATAGGCGGTATCCAATCCCCTTAACTTATAACGATAGGACACATTAGCCGGATCTTTCAAGTTAATGCCCAAAAATGCGATAGATAAGTGCTTGTTACTGAACGAAAGCTTTGTACCGTTGGTGATGTTTGTACTGTTTTGTTTTTCGCCGCTTTGTGGCAGCAGTTTTACCGATTGGATAACAATATGCGGCGGCGTTTTTGGTGGAGGAACAATATTCGTGTTATACATCACAACACCCTTTGTGGTACCTATCCAAACCTTACCATCATTATACAGTATAGCATTTTGATTCGATTCGAGTATCGGGTTCTTCGAGCTGCCGTTACCTCTTACGGTAAACGCTTTGCTTTTTTCATCATACAAAAGACGATTCGCACCACGACCGGTTCCCACCCATATCACATCGTGATCATCGGTCACCAAACTATAGATCGTGTTTGAATTAAGTCCATCTCTAGTGTTGTAATTTTTGACGCGGCCGGTCGGTTTATCCCAAACAAATATTCCCCTATCATCTGTACCGATAATAAGCATTCCCTTATAGTTGAGCATACTAAAAACGGTAGAGGTTCGCACCGCATCCAGTTTAAAATCCTTCACAATTTTTTTGTTGACCGCCAGTATGATCCCGTCCTGCGTTCCTGCAATAATCGAATCTTTCCCGGCATTGATGATCGATGAAGAAAAGCCCGAGAACCCCTCCAATCGCTTTAAGGAATTTTTCTCCAGGTAAAAACATCCGCTTGGCGTTACTATCCATATCAATCCATTGCTATCCTGTTCAATAGCGTTGATCGCATAATAATCGCTGCCTTTGACCATATGGAAATGATTGTTATCAAAAGTCCAAAGCCCGGCATGATCTGTCCCTATCCATATCAACCCATTTTTATCGGTATACAGGCATTGCACACTATTCAAATCCTGGCGTTCTTTGGGCAAGTTAACACGAGTAAGCTTTTTACCGTCGTATTGAAACAAACCCGCGCCGTTAATTCCCAATAATATGCTATTATTCCTTTCTTTTGCAATTCCCCATACTACTTCGTTGTCAGGAAGACCCTGCGTCCGGTCGAAGATCACATAACGATCGCCTTCGTATTTGTACAAGCCACTACCCTGGCTGGCTAACCATAAATTGTTGTCGGCATCATTATAAATATCTGTGATCGCATTGTCCGACAGGCCATTTAACGACACAAAATGCGTACTGTTTTGCTTTCTGAGATCAAGATAATATGCGCCGTTATTAGTACCCACCCATAAATTAGCAGCACTGTCCTGTGCCATACTCAGGAAGGGTTGTTTTATACTTTTTATAAGATCGTTTCTATAAAGGTGCAATACCCCATCTTTCACCGCATAAATACCATTAAAGGACAATAGTAAAAGCCTGCTTTGGTCTGTCCGGTCAAACAGCATTTTAATAACCAAAAGCCCCTTATCGTTTTTTGGATAGGAAACCAAATTGATCCATTTTCCTTTATCCCGGTAATAGATCCCCTTTTTGTGAACAGACGCATACAATCTGCCGGTGGGGTCAACAGCAAGACAAAGCAGTGGTTCTTTAATAGTATCTTGTATAACTTCTTCTTTGCCGGAATTACCCGATACCTTGAATAATCGATTATTCATGATGAACCAAATCGTACCGCTGCCATCCTGGGTAATGCTTCGCACACGGTTGTTTTTGAGTTTAGCGGATACAGAATAGCCTGCCAGCTTTTTCCCCGCCAGTTTCATCAATCCGCTTTGCGTGCCGAACCAAACCACATTTTCTTTATCTACGAAAACATTATCGATAAAGTTGGTCGGCATACCGTTTTGCCGGGTGTACGAAGTAAACTCCTTACCATCAAAACGACAAGCGCCGCCCAAAGTAGTTATCCATAAACGGTGTAGCTGGTCAAGCGCCAGGCTATTAACTTGCGATTGAATCAGGCCGTCCTCGATATCATAATGTGAGAAGGTATATTTTTGGCCCAGGGATATCAAATGACAAAATAGAGTCAGCAACAAAACACAAAAAAGCCTGTACATTGCCCCCGGCTTTGCTTTTGTGATATGTTTTTTCAGAATTTTAAACGTCATTTGTAACAACACCCTATTTTCGTAAATCTACTATCAAATTACGTTTATTTGAGATATAAAATACTCACCCTATTAGGGTGATTAATCCGCCAAACCTAAATAATTCTGCAGCTATGAACAAGTCACATAATTACAGTTTAACCGTTAAGTGGACCGGCAACCGCGGCACCGGCACCAGTGACTACCGCTCATACGACCGTAATCACATCATTCAATCCGAGTCAAAAGCCGATATCGACGGCTCATCCGATCCAGCCTTTCGGGGTGACAAGACACGTTATAACCCTGAAGATCTCCTGGTCGCTTCACTTTCAGCCTGCCATATGCTGGCTTACCTGCATTTATGTGCCGTGGGTGGTGTGGTTGTGACGGACTACGTCGACAATGCTTCGGGCGTTATGGTGGAAACATCGGACGGCGGTGGTCATTTTACAGAAGTGACGTTAAAACCCTTGGTTACGGTAAAAGATAGTTCTATGATCGAAAAGGCTAATAAGCTGCATCACAAAGCCGCGGAACTTTGCTTTATCGCGAGCTCGGTAAATTTTCCGGTAAATCATGAGCCGATGGCGGTTGCGGAAAACAACTAAAGATCAACCGGCTTCATCTTCGGCACCAAAAAATGCATAATGCACCATGCCAGCAAATAGGCGCCACCGCATACAAAAAACATGATGTAGTAAGCGACCTCAATATGATGGATAGAACGGTAATGCACAAACATGTTCTTCTGTACAAATAACGACAACAAAACACTTCCTATCGAGCCAAACATACCACCAATTCCTGTTACCGAACCGACTGCCCTCTTGGGAAACATATCCGAAACCGTAGTGAAAATGTTAGCACTCCAGGCCTGGTGCGCTGAGGCTGCCAACCCTATAATAACAACTGCCAGCCACATATTAATACTGCCCAATATCTGCGCAAAAACGATCGGTATTACGGCAAAGGCGTAGATCAGCATAGAGGTTTTTCGTGCCTTGAACACTGGCCAGTTCTTTTCGATCAGGCTTTTGGGCAAATAACCACCATAAATACTACCAAAGGTCGAAATGGTATATACCAATGCCACCGGCATAGCGATTGCCGTTCCTTTTAATCCGTATTGGCTTTCCAAAAAGTCAGGCAGCCAGAAAAGATAGAACCACCAGATCGGGTCGGTCAAGAATTTACCTATTGAGAATGCCCAGGTTTGTTTGTAACTAAGCAACTTTCCCCATGATATTTTGTCACCTTCCTGCGACTGAGCAGTATGATCTGATTCATCAGCATCACTGTTGATATAATCCAGTTCGGGTTTGCGGAGGCGCTTTTGACGGGTTGGTATTTCATAAAAGATTAGCCACAATACCAGCCAGATAAAACCTATAGAGCCCGTGATCACAAATGCCCAGCGCCAGCCCCACGCTACCGCTATAAAAGGCACTGTTAAAGGAGCTACAATCGCCCCAATATTTGCGCCCGAATTGAATATCCCGGTCGCCAATGCCCTTTCCTTTTTGGGGAACCACTCAGCGACAGTTTTAATAGCCGAAGGGAAGTTACCCGCCTCACTCAGTCCCAAAGCCGAGCGCACGAGAGCAAATCCCATAGTGCTGTTTACCAAAGCGTGCAATACTGCTGAAGCGCTCCATAAGAGGGTCGAAAAGAAATAGCCCATTTTGGTGCCGAGCTTATCAATAAGCCGGCCCGCACATAATAAGCCTACTGAATAAGCAATCTTAAAGGCGATCTCTATATTGGCATAGTCGCCATCATTCCATTTAAAATCAGCAGTAAGGGTCGATTTTAATAAGCTGATTACGGCCCTGTCCAGGTAGTTTATGGTGGTGGCAAAAAATATCAGCGCACAAATCACCCATCTGTAATTACCTGGTTTTTGATTCATACTTGCCTGGCCGATTGGATCAATTGTAAAGTATTAACCGTATTGGTATACAATTTGTCGTACTGCTTATTCCACAAAATCTCTTTGGTGATCAGTTTGCTACCCATACCTACTGCACAAACGCCGGCATTAAACCAGCCGTTGATGTTTTCATAATTCAGGTCCACACCTCCGGTAGGCATAAACAATTGTCCCCTGAAAACATCCGAAACTGCACTAACAAAACCCGGGCCTAAAACATTGGCAGGAAATATTTTTATTAAAGCAACCTTGTGCTGTTGAGCCAGGTGTATCTCGGTAGGCGTCATGCAGCCTGAGATATACAAACCACCCAATTCGTTCACTATATCTGCTATGGCAGGGTTGATAGTTGGGGCAACAATAAAATCGGCACCGGCATTAATGTAGCTGTCTGCGTCTTCTTCGGTTTTCACAGTACCGATACCTAAAAACAAATCAGGCATTTCCGCTTCCTGAACGGATTTCAAAACCACGAAGTTTTCGAAAGCCTCTTTCGCCCGGTTAGTATATTCCATCACCCGGACGCCGGCTTTGTACAGCGTGCGCATGATTTCTATACTTACCTCCGCATCTTCATAAAAGTACAAAGGAAGCATCCCTTGCTTCAAAATGCTATCCAGTACCGCTTGTTTTCCTTTCATTATTTAGTTGATTGCGTTGGATTAAGTCAAGTAAGTTGATGAACTGCGATCATCAACTCAGTCAACCTAATCAACCATTTAACTTACCTAGTATTTCAGCCGCTGGTATATTGGTTGTATCACTCTCGATAAATAGTTTCTCAAAAGCTGCTACCGTTGCAAACTCCAGCGTTTGCTTCGGATCAAAGTTATTGTAAAAACCGTAAATCAGTCCCGCCATAAAACAATCTCCACTCCCTACCTTGTTAACGATCTCTGTTGAACAATATTCGTTCGACGCATAAAATTTACCCCCAGTATACAGGGCTGCATAATAGCTTATTTTCTTTTGTGCATCGAACCGGAAGGTATTAGCAACCGCTTTACAGTTAGGATATCGCCGCATTAATTCCTCAGACGTTTTTAAGGCTTCTTTCAGATAAATACTTTTTTGTCCCGATTCGTGGATATCAGGTACCACTGGAATAGCCAGCATAGTCTCTACTGCCCACACATTACCCATAATCACATCACAATACTTCACCAGTTCGGGCATAATCACATCAGGATTTTTATCGTATTTCCATAGTTTGGACCGGTAATTCAGATCAACAGATATGGTGATATTTTTCCGCGAAGCAACTTCGAGTGCTTCTTTGCAAACATCAGCTACATTCTGATTAATAGCCGGACATATCGCACTAAAATGGAACCAGCTTACACCCTCAAAATGTTTTTCCCAGTCAATCATTCCAGGTTTTAGCTCCGAAAATGATGAATGCGCCCGGTCATAGATCAAGGCGTCGTTTTTCAGGTCTTTACCTTTCGTCAGAAAATATAAGCCGATCCTGTTTCCCTGGTAAATCACATCAGACATATCTATCTTTTGTTTTTCCAGGTAATTCGCAATCTGGTGAGCCAGGTTATTTTCAGGGATCGCCGTAATGTATTTTGAAGGGACATTCCAGAGTGCCAGTGCCGTAGCTACATTTAGCTCGGCACCGGCGATATAAAACGGAAATGTATTTTCCTTCAACCAGTCGCCGCCTTCATCCGGGGATATGCGTAACAACAATTCTCCAAAAGAAAGAACCGTACCCGGAAAGTGTATTTTTAAAGGATCGCCCATTGCCGATAAATTATTCTACTGATAAAGCGCATTTTTGATACCCATTTCCAGGCCGCGCAACTCGGCAAGGCCTTTAAGACGGCCTATTGCCGAATACCCAGGGAAGGTATTATAATTAAAATCATCCAGCAGCTTATGACCGTGATCCGGACGCATTGGGATAGCTACATCAGTCCGTCCGCTATCCGCCCTGTTTTTCTGTTCTTGCAAAACGGCCTTCATTACGGCGTACATATCGGTACTGCCCCCTAAATGATCTGCTTCATAAAAACTTCCGTCATTTTCGCGCTGCACATTCCGCAGATGCAGGAAATGAATGTATTTACCTAATCTACCTATCATTGCAGGCAGGTCGTTATCTCCTCTTGCACCTAGTGATCCGGTGCAAAACGTAAGGCCATTGCTTACCGATGGTGATGCGCTAACCACATCCAGAAGATCGCTTTCTGTTGATACCACCCTCGGTAAACCCAAAATCGGGAACGGTGGATCATCCGGGTGAATGCACATCCTGATGCCCAATTTCTCGGCATCGGGAATAATTGCCTGCAAAAACCAGGCTAGATTTTGTTTTAATTTATCGGCATCAATCCCTTTATATTTTTCCAGGTGCTCTTTAAACTGATCGACAGTCAACACATCTTTTGTACCGGGAAGGCCTGCCATGATGTTGGTGATCAACTGCGCCCTCTGCTCGGCAGTAAGACTATCTAAATAGGTTTTTGCCTTTTGTTGCTGATCTGGTGTAAAATCCTTGTAAGCCCCTTCACGTTCCAAAATATAAAGATCAAAAGCCGCCAAAGCTGCTGCATGAAAGCGCAATGCCGATGCGCCGTTGGGTAAACGGAAATCGATATCCGTACGCGTCCAGTCGAGCACTGGCATAAAATTGTAACATACCGTTTTTATACCCGCTTCAGACAGGTTCTTTATCGTCTCGATATATTTCTCCGCATATTTTTCGCGATCAGGGCTTGCGGTTTTAATGCTCTCGTGAATGTTCACACTTTCCACCACCGACCATGTCAAGCCGGCAGACTGGATAATGTTTTTCCTTTTTTCAATTTCTTCTTTTGACCATACCTCTCCGCTTGGGATATGATGCAGGGCATTTACCACACCTGTCGCCCCTGTCTGTCTGACAGCGGTCAATGTTACAGGATCAGAAGGCCCATACCAGCGGAAAGTTTGTTCGAGATTACTAAACATCGGGGAGATGGTTTTATTAATTAAGAGTTCAAATATAGAATTAATCGACGATAAATTTGATCTGTCCGGTAGATTACTTTACAGTAAAAAAGCGATGGTGTTAAACCATCGCTTTTTCTTATCCATTATTGATTCTTCTTACCAGAACACCGTATAAAGCACTGTTAAAATAATGCATATGATAAGTGCGCCAATGGCAAATGCACGATTGGTCTTAAACATATTTACATCTACTTCCAAACCATTAGGTATAACGCCTCTTGCAGTTTCAATTTTCGAGATGATATACATACCAGCCATACACAGAACAAATACAAAAGCCATTCGGTCAAGAAATGGAATCTCGTAAGTAGTACCTGTAAACTTAGAGAAACCAAGCGGCGCCATAAATTGAAGGTCAGCAAAGTTTGGCAGGAACTTGAAGAAAATCGAGAACGCCAATCCGCCGATGGTCGCAAACAGCGCAGCGTTAGACGTAGCTTTTTTCCAGAAAAAGCCCAGGATGAACATCGCGAATATACCTGGCGAAACGAAGCCGGTGTATTCCTGTATGTACTGGAAACCCTGTTTGCCTTCTCCCATTAGCGCGCTGCCAATAAATATACATAAGACAAGGCCAAGCAGCATAGATACTATCACCGAATATCTTCCTAATACGACCAGTTTGTGATCGTTGGCATCAGGCTTAATGGCTTTTTTGTAAATATCGAGGGTAAATATGGTGGCAATACTGTTTGCCTTACCTGCGAGCGACGCTACAATAGCTGCGGTAAGCGCAGCAAACGCAAGCCCTTTCATACCTCCCGGCAATAGGTTGAGCAACGATGGATAGGCTTTGTTCACATCTAAAATGCCTGTACTTGTCAGCATCTCCTGGTGGAACATGCCTTTCTGGTACAGCTCATAGGCAGCGATACCTGGCAATACCACGATAACCGGCATGAGCAACTTCAGGAATGCTGCGAAAAGGATACCCCCGCGGGCCGTTTTCAGGTTAGCGCCCAATGCCCTTTGCGTTATATACTGGTTACAGCCCCAATAGTTCAAATTGGTGATCCACATACCGCCGATCAATACGCTCAAACCCGGCAAGTCCATATAATTAGGGTTATCTTTTGAAAAAATCATATGGAAGTGGTCGGTTGCCTGGCTTCTAAGCAAACTGAAACCATTCAATAAACCATGTGTACCCGCTTTTTCGCTCAATAGATTCAGCGCCAGGTACGTAGCCATTAAGCCCCCCAGTATCAGCACAAAAACCTGGATAACATCCGTATAGCCGATAACCTTCATACCGCCCAATGCGATAATGATTGAGAAGACGGTCAGGAAGATCATACAAGGCCAGAGGCCAAAACCCGATATTCCGCTGATAGCAACGGCACCGAGATATAGGATTGACATTAGATTGACAACAATGTACAGGAACAGCCAGAAAACAGCCATGATCATAGCTACCTTACCATTATACCGCTGGTGCAAAAACTGTGGCATAGTATATATCTTATTTTTAAGATATACAGGTATAAAAAATACAGCTACAATCACTAACGTGAGCGCAGCCATCCATTCGTAAGTTGAAATAGCCAGCCCCATTTTAAAACCGGAGCCACTCATTCCCACCATCTGTTCGGCAGATATGTTGGATGCAATTAGTGACGCTCCAATTGCCCACCAGGTGAGCGAGCCTTCCGCTAAAAAATAATCTTTTGAGGTGGCATCAGCATTGTGTTTACGTTTGTATACCCAATACCCATAGCTGGCTACTATTACAAAGTATATCGCAAATACAATGTGGTCGCCCGTGGTTAAAGTATGCATTTAAATTCAGGTTTTTATTTGTTGGTTTGACAATTATAAACTATATATATCGATTTATCAAATTTTCAAGATATTCTTGTCTGCCACTCAAAGTTTTAGGTTCGCCGTTAGCTACAGCATAATCTCTCAACTCTTCAAGACCCACTTTCCCTTCTTCAAAAGCTTTGCCTGTGCTACTGTCAAATGAGGCATATCTGTCTTTTCTGATCTTCTTATATTCTGATTTCTGGAGTATTTGATCGGCTATTACAAGCGCCCTTGCAAAGATGTCCATGCCGCCAATATGCGCATAAAACAAGTCTGCTGGGTCAGTCGAATTTCTGCGGATCTTTGCATCGAAGTTGATACCGCCACCTGCCAGGCCACCGGCTTCCAGGATGATCAGCATATATTCAACCACTTCGTTGATATTATTCGGAAACTGGTCGGTATCCCATCCGTTTTGCGCATCGCCGCGGTTGGCATCAATCGAACCCAACAAGCCTGCGTCAGCCGCTACCTGCAAATCGTGCTGGAACGTGTGACCCGCCAAAGTAGCATGGTTTACCTCCAGGTTCAATTTCATATCTTTCAACAAGTCGTATTTCTGCAAAAAGCCCAACACAGTTGCAGCATCATAATCGTATTGATGCTTGGTTGGCTCGCAAGGTTTTGGTTCGATAAAGAAAGTGCCTTTGAAACCCTGTTTACGCGCATAGTCTATTGATGCATGTAAAAATTGCGCGAGGTGTTCCTGCTCGCGCTTCATATCTGTATTCAGCAAGGTCATATAGCCTTCGCGGCCGCCCCAGAATACATAGTTCTCGCCACCCAGGGCAATCGTAGCATCCAGCGCTGCTTTAACCTGGGCCGCGGCATGGGTAAGCACATGAAAATCAGGGTTAGTAGCTGCACCGTTCATATACCTGCTATGAGAGAATAAATTGGCAGTTCCCCAAAGCAATTTTACACCGCTTGCTGCTTGTTTTTGTTTGGCATAATCAACCATGGCTTGCAAACGACGGTCGTTCTCCTTTATATCATTGGTGTAGTCAACCACATCCACGTCGTGAAAGCAGTAATAAGGCAGGTTCATTTTGGTGATGAACTCAAAAGCTGCATCCATTTTATCTTTTGCGCGCTCAACAGCATCAGCTTTTTTATCCCAGGCGAAAAGATGAGTAGGCCCCCCGAACGGATCGGCTCCCGAGCCGCAGAATGAATGCCAGTAAGCACAAGCAAAGCGCAAGTGATCTTTCATTGATTTTCCGGCAACGACCTTATCTGCATCATACCAGCGGAACGCAAGCGGGTTATCGCTTTGCGGGCCTTCATATTTTACCTGGCCTATTCCTTTAAAAAACTCCTTTTCTCCTGTAAGTATCATAATTGGTGAATTATTGAATTAATGAATGATTGAATTAGTGATTTATATTTTTGTTATTAAGACTTATGGAATTTTAAAAACTTCGCAAGTCTTTATGTTTATTCTTTATAGTTCTTTCTCCAGCAACCGTTTCCAGTCCTGGTAAACAGGTTCAAACTTATCACCTGACGGTTCTACAACTTTTATCTTCTTCATTTTGGCGAAAGCTTCAGATGGCGATGCATAAATCTCCGAGCCAATACCAGCGCCTAAAGCTGCCCCTGTACTGCCGTCATTATTATAAAGCTCGACAGGCACACCGGTCGCATTGACAAAGCAGTTGGTAAATAATTCGCTTAAAAACAGATTTGCGCTGCCCGCACGAATTACCGAAGGATTCATACCATTACTCCGCATAATATCCAGTCCATATCTAAATGCACAAGCAATACCTTCATGAACGGCCCGTAAAATATGCGCCTGGCTATGCAGATTAAAATCAATATTGTGCATTTGCGAACCGATAGGTTTGTTGCAAAGCATACGTTCGGTCCCATTGCCAAACGGCAACACCCGCAGGCCATAACTACCTAAAGGAGCTTCGGCAGCCCTCTCATTCATCGCCGAATAACTTAAGTTTGAGGCGAAAACGCTTCTTATCCAGCTATACAACCTGCCTGTGCCATTGATACAAAGCAGTACACCCAATCGCTTTTGTTGTTCAGTATAGTTTACGTGAGCAAATGTGTTTACCCGTGATTGCGGATCATAAGCCAACTGGTCGCTTACGCCATAAATCACGCCAGATGTTCCTGCCGTAGCCGCCACCTCACCAGGGTTTAAGACGTTTAATGAAAGCGCATTATTAGGTTGGTCGCCTCCTTTATAAGTGATAGGAATGCCTACTTTTAATCTCAACTTCTCAGCAACCGACCTGGACAATGTGCCATGATTAGAGAATACCGGCTTTACAACCGGAAACAGGCTTTTACTGAATCCAAAGTATTTAAGCACATCAGCCGACAGGCTGTCATTTATGAAATCGTAAAAAATGCCTTCTGATAATGCAGATACCGAAGTAGTGATATCACCTGAGAGTTTCATGGCGATGAAATCGCCTGGCAGCATAATCTTATCAATCTGCGCATAAATTTCCGGTTCATTTTCCTTTACCCATGCTAATTTGGATGCAGTAAAATTTCCGGGCGAATTCAGCAGGTGCTTCAGGCATTTATTTTCGCCAATAGCTTCGAACGCTTTATTACCTATTTCAACTGCGCGGCTATCGCACCAGATAATACTGTCGCGAAGCACATGCTGATTTTTATCAACAAGTACCAGACCATGCATCTGGTAGGCAATACCGATCGCGGCAATATCATGCGGATTATATTTGCCACTGTTATTACAAAGTTGTACAGCATGTTGCAACTGCTGCCACCACATATCAGGCGATTGCTCGGCCCAGCCGGGCTGATGTGCCAGAATCGGGCTTTCGGTATCGGGGTACTGTGCCGCAGCTACAGCGGTTTGGGTAGCCGAGTCAACAACGGTGACTTTAACAGACGAGGTCCCTATATCAATGCCCAGTAGTAACATAACTTAATTGGTTGTTAGTTGGTTAATTGAAATGAATTGATCGGATTTAAGATTTACAGCAAAGCAGGCTTAACCATCAATCGAATTTCAACGGGGCTAAAATTAAATTATTTTTTTTATTTGCAATCGATTGCAGAGATTTATTTTCGCATTTTTACAAATCTTATGAAGCAGAAAAAAAGAACCACCATTTATGACATTGCCGAAAAGCTAAACATTGCCGCTTCATCTGTGTCAAGGGCACTTAATAACAATGGCAATATCAATTCGGCCACAAGAAAGCTGGTTTTGGATACGGCGGCGGAGCTTAATTATAAACATAATACGCTTGCTTCGGGCCTTCGTAAAGGACAGTCAAAAACTATTGGGGTGGTTGTTCCGCGCATAAACCAGAATTTTTTCTCTAATGTCATTGCAGGTATTGAAGAAGCTTCCTATCAAAAAGGCTATAATCTTATTATTTGCCAATCCAACGAACTGCATGAAAAAGAGGTGCAGTGCGTAAATACGCTGATCAACCAGCATGTGGATTGTATCGTTATATCGGTGTCAGCTGAGGGCGGCAATTATAAACACTTACAAAATGTGATTGATAGCGGTATACAGTTAATTCAGTTTGACCGTGTAGCCCCGGAGCTTGATACGTTAAAGGTGATCAATGATACCAAACATGTATCGATGGAGGCAGTATCGCACATGATTGAACAAGGGTATAAAAGAGTCGCTTTGCTTGAAGGGCCTCAAAACCTGGATATTTTTAAACAAAGAAAAGCAGGCTACCTTAATGCGCTGAAGAAACATAATTTACCGGTTCTTGATGAATTGATTGTTGAAAATGCATGGACCAAAGAGCTGGGGGCCGAGGGAACAAGGCGCCTTTTGAGCTTGCCGAATCCCCCTGATGCCATATTTGCCTCCACTTCCGATTTTTCAGCTTTAGGGGTGCTGGAAATGGCTTTGGCAATGGGTATCAAAGTGCCATCCGAATTAGGCATATGCGGATATTCAAACGAAGCTTTTACAGAAATAACAAGCCCGTCGATCACCACGATCGATCAGTTTAGTATCGATATGGGAAAAACGGTTGCTGAACTATATTTCAAAGAGATGGGCATGGAGGAAATATCCCGCAATCCCAGAACCATCAGCATAGAGCCAAAGCTGATTGTTCGTGCATCTACTAGCAAGAAAGGATAAGATAGTATCTGCAATAAGGAACAGTGGCAGTACAAACAATACTGCCACTGTTATTTTATTAATTCAACTCTAATGTTACAACCGATTTTGCAGGAAGCGCAACGCTAAGCTTGCCGCCTTCTTTTTTGGCACCATTAAAATTAGTGATATGAACTTTATCCGGTGATTGGAATGTGTTTACATCAGTTAAGTTGGCCGATGTAAGGATCTGGCCGCTTACTTTATTCCAGTGCAAATCGCCCAATGAGGTTGATACCTTGATCGTATTATGCGGATCAAGGTTTACCAGCGAAATATGGATTTTACCTGCTGCATCCTGCGAAGCAGAAATATTCACAGCCGGAATCTTATTACCATTGAATTCATAATCAGGGCTATTCAATTTTACCGGAAGGTATTTTGCATCCTGGTGAACCTTATACAGGTCGAAGATGTGGTAAGTAGGCGTCAACAGCATTTTATCCTTATCTGTCAGTATAAGTGATTGCAACACATTTACTGTTTGCGCCAGGTTGGCCATCTTCACACGCTCGCAATGGTTGTTGAAGATATTGAGGGTAGTAGCAGCCAAAAGTGCATCGCGCAAGCTGTTCTGCTGATATAGGAAACCCGGGTTAGTACCTGGTTCGACGTCTGTCCACACCCCCCACTCATCAACTACAAGGGCAACTTTCTTTTCAGGGTCATACTTATCCATAATAGCCGAGTGCTTGGTCACCAGTTCTTCCATCTTCAGGCAGTTAACCATTGTACTGATGTACTCGCCCTCATTAAAATTGGTAGCTGAGCCTTTGTGCCCCCAGTCCCCTGTAGGGACGGTATAATAATGTAATGTCAGGCCCCACATACCCGTACCAATATTCTTCATACATACTTCAGTCCAGTTATAATCGGCTGAATTTGGCCCGCTGGCTATTTTTTTCAACTGTGCGCCCGGATAATCCCTCGCATAAGTTGCATAACGCTTATAAAGGTTCGAATAATATTCAGGTGTCATATTACCGCCGCAGCCCCAGCTTTCATTACCCACACCCCAGAGCGTAACTTTGTATGGTTCCGGGTGGCCATTTTTCTTTCTGAGTTCGGCCATCGTACTTTCACCATCCAGGTTAAGGTATTCTACCCATTTGGCCATCTCTTCCACTGTTCCGCTACCCACGTTGCCCGCAATATATGGTTCACAGCCAATTAATTTGCACAATTCCAAAAACTCATGCGTGCCAAAGCTGTTATCGTCGGTCACATTGCCCCAGTTGGTATTTACCATTCTAGGGCGCTGATCTCGCGGACCGATACCATCGCGCCAATGATATTCATCGGCAAAGCATCCACCCGGCCAGCGCAGATCAGGAATTTTTATTTTTTTTAATGCATTTACAATGTCAAGACGTATACGGTCCTGCTTTTCAACCGGTAAATCTTTATCGACCCAAAAACCGCCGTATATGCCATGCCCTAAATGTTCGGCAAACTGGCCATAAATAAAACGGCTGACAGTTAATTTTGAATCACTGCTGATATCAGCGCTCGCATTTTTTTGCGCAGTAACTTTAAGGCATAGCGTACCCAGTAGCAATGCCAGGAATAATTTAGGTTTCATGGTTATAAATGTATAAATAACACTTATAAAATGTCAAATTTATTTTAAAGAATTATTTCTGACAGCTATAAAAATGAAAAATGCCTCCTTTTTAAAGGGAGACATTCGTTTCAAAAGTACTATTCTTCAGGAAGCGTAATTTAAAGATGATAATAATTGTTATTTTGACACGTCATTGATACGAATTAATTTCTTGCCTTTAATAAGCATTTTCATCCTGCGGCGTTTGAGCGATATTTGCGTATTTGCTGTTTCATTCTCCTCGATGTGAAGCTTATAAGCGGTTAATACGTCGGGATAAGTAAGCATGCCCATTATCTTACCGCCTTTTGCAGCTATAACCGGAAGTGCCTCGGTATCGTGTTTGGCCATTATTTCTACAGCTGTCCGCAGGCTGTCATTATTTTTAAGGAAGAAATGGACTGGATTTAGAATGTCTTTTATGGTGTGATCCGTCTTCACACCCGGCGAAAACAGGTCAGTTCGTTTTAAAATACCAGAATAAGATCCATCATTGTCAACCGTCATAAAGTAATTACTTTGATCGTGCCTTTCCTCCAGCCATTGCTTTACCTCTTTAATAGGATTCTGTGATGCCAGGACTACGTCGTTTTCGTTCATTAACTGAGCAACGGTGAGTTTCTGCAACAAGTCCGGTTCGAAAGAGTCGGGCGTGAAAACCCCGCGGCGGGCAATTTTCTCTGTCATAATGGTATTTTCCATCAGAAAGAATGAAATAAGGTACGAGGCCGTGCAGGCCCCCAGCAAAGGCAATAAAGCATGTGATTGCATGGTGGCCTCGAGTGCGAAAGTAATACTGGTCAGATAAGCCCTGGATGCACCGGCAAACATAGCCGACATGCCAATCAGGGCCGCCATAGGTATGCTGATGCCTACTTCAGGAAAGTTTTTTGAAAGCACGATACCCAGGATTGCACCTGCTGCGCCACCCATGGTTAGCAGTGGTGCAAGCGTACCACCGGATGTACCACTGCCTAATGCAATGGCCCATGAGATGAATTTAAAGAAGCACAGGCTCAATATTATGGCAAGAGGCAAATTTCCGGATAAAAGATTGGTGATATTATCATAACCTACGCCAAGTGTATGCGGCGCGAAATAACCCACTGCACCAACGGCCACGCCGCCAATTGCCGGCCACCACATCCAGTGGATTGGGAGTTTTTCAAAAGCATCTTCTATCCAATAAACGGCCTTCGTTAGTCCCATTGCTAAAAAGCCGATAATGATACCCATGAAGCTATAAATAGCCAGCGCGATATTGCTCGGTACGCCAACATCTGGCATAGGGAACACCGGTCCGGATTCAAATAACAGGTGATGCCCCGCTGCACCGGTAATGCAAGCCAAAGCAACCGGAAGAATAGCTTTGGGTGAAAACTCAAACAGCAACAATTCAATAGCCAGGAAAACCGCTGCTATAGGTGTGCCAAATATAGCCGACATACCTGCCGTGGCACCTGCTGCCAGGATGATCTTCCGCTCGTTGGAGGTAATCCTGAAAATCTGCCCCAACGTCGAACCTAATGCACCACCCGTTGCGATGATCGGACCTTCAGCACCGAACGGGCCACCGGTTCCGATAGCGATTGCCGATGATATCGGCTTGAGAAAAGTGATAAGAGGCTTTATCTTGCTTTGATTAACCAATATCTGCTCCATGGCCTCCGGAATCCCGTGCCCACGAATGGCTTTTGAGCCATATAATGCCATCAGCCCAACCACTATGCCACCGATAGCAGGTATAATGAGCACCCAAACGCCTAAATGGTTATAAGCCGGGCTTTGGAATTTTAAAGAGAAAGTTCCATAAAAAGATATGTTGGTGATCAGATTGATCAGCAAAACCAAAAATTTGGCGATCAAACTTATCACAGCAGCCACTGCGATACATAAGAGTGAAATAGTGATGAGCCGTTTTTTTAAAACAACACTTTTTTTGGCGTCTTCTTTAGGTCCGGACAAGTAGTTTAATGAAGGCGAGATAGGAATGCCATTTGCGTATCCAGTAGTTTTCATCGTATTATATAAAAGGAGAATTTACCGGCAGATAAAGATTGGAAGAGTGCCGTCAAATTTGATGCAAAAGTAAGGAAGAGTTTTAGAATAGTCAAATTAAAATATTGTTTAATTAATATTTTACGAGCTAAAATTGGATTTTATAAACATTTTTTATTGCTCAAACAATACAAATGATAAATTTAACAAAACAATTCTTTAGCCGGCAATTTGCTTGGAGCGACATAATTTTTTTATTATATTTGGTTTAACAGTTTGTCAAAAACTTGTTACAAAGGAGGTTTGTTATGAACTTTATCCACCGAATCGAGAAATGGGGCGATAGTCATCACCCGCGGTTTCTGGATGTTATCCGTGTACTTTTAGGCATATTTTTACTATTAAAAGGGCTTGGCTTTATGGACAACACAGCCAACCTGAAATCACTTATCGAAACCCGCTCGGATATTACAGTAGCGCCCTGGGCACTGATGTTATTGGTTTACTATGTGACTTTTGTACATATGGTTGGGGGAACATTAATCGCTATGGGAATACTCACACGTTTTTCAGCCATAATGCAGATACCGGTAGTATTCGGCGCCGTGTTTTTCATTAATTACTTGCAGTCACCTTTTAATACCGACCTGGCTTCGTCCATCGTAGCGTTGATATTGCTGGTACTATTTGCAATTATCGGCTCGGGCCGGTGGTCGATTGAAAATTATTTAAAAAGCTGCAACGAATAAATTTATCCTAACCTTGCCATTGTCGGACATTAAGATTTAATATTGTACCCGAGAATGAAAACCAACAACGGGTGCGATCTGAAAAGTTGTTTTATGTGCCGTCTTTCCCTTAAAGACTGGCTCCCTGCCATTGCAGTGCATAAACAGAACATCTCCATCAAAAAAGGCCATCCTGTTTTCCGGGAAGGTGAGCCCGTAAAAGGTATCTATTTCCTCTATTCCGGCAATGTTAAGGTGCACAAGAAATGGGATAACGAGAAGGACCTGATCATACGTTTTGCAAAAGCAGGGGAGATATTAGGGCATACCGGACTTGGCGACGACTCCAACTACCTTGTAACGGCTACGGCATTAGAGCCTGTGGTGGTTTGTTATATCGATATGGAATTTTTTGAGTCAACCTTGCAGGTAAACAACAACCTTACCTACAAACTGATGCGTTTTATGGCAAATGAACTGCAGGAATCGGAAAAACGCGTCCGCAACCTGGTTCACATGCCAGTAAAAGGCCGTATTGCACAAGCACTTATCAATCTCAAAAACCAATTTGGTGTAAATACGGATGGCTCCATCGGTATCGAGCTGACCCGGCAGGATCTTTCCTCGTTTGCCGGCGCCTCTTATGAAACTCTTTTTAAAGTGATGAATGAATTCACTGATGAAAAGCTTGTAGAGGTCACAGGCAAAAGTATTCGCATCATAAATGAACCACAGCTAAAAAAGCTGACCAACACCGTAAGCTGCTTGTAAAGCTCATCGAAAAAAAGCATATTAAAGTAATATTTTGCTATGCCGGTATAGCAGCAGGGTAATTTGGGTTAAATTAGGGTCTTAATTTTCTCAATCTTCTATGAACACAGGAATCAGGTCAATGATAAGCGAAACATCGTACAAAGCGGCACGTTTGGTATCAGGAGCGATCGAATCGCATTTCGCGATGCAAATTGCCGAGGCCGGCAAAGGTGGCGAAGACGGGATAGCCTGTCAGCCTGACAAACGTACTATAGAAGCAATTATTGATACTGCATTCTGGACCAGCCTGAGAAAAGAAGAAGGACGTTCGCCTAAAATATCACTGGCGTTCCTCCCCCCAGACCAATCGTCTCAGCCTTTAGTTTTTGAACAGCGCATTGCCCTCTCCACTGAGGCTTTGATCAAACTGGCGCCTGCGGTTGAACGCTCGGGCATCCACTTAGGTGTTTGGCTGCAAGAAGATGAATTATATATCTGGGGCACTACGCACGATATTCCGGGGTTTTGTTTTGTACTGGAAGTAGTTGAACCGGGTTTACTTGTAATCAAGCACCGCCGTGTTGATGGCTTCGGAAAATTTGTAAACGTAGCTGTTTTGAAAGGCGACGACGTGAAAGTAGTAGATGAGCAAAGCATTAACGTACCTGATTGTCCTGCACTGCTATCATCATTGCTTGGCTTTTCGTCACAATTATCATGGAATAATCCTGTAAATGTGCATGTACAGTTGGCCGTATCTATGCGGGCACATGGTCATGGGGGTTTATTGCTGATCGTACCCTCCGACAGCGATAAATGGCGGGAATCTATTATTCACCCGATATCCTATGCTGTTTCGCCCTCGTTTAATGGTCTAGCCAGACTCATGGTGCAAAATGTACGCGACCGTAATCTGACCTTATGGAAGGAAAAGCTTTCTAAGGAAATTGACTGCGTTGCCGGACTCACAGCAGTGGATGGTGCAACAATCATCAACGATCGCCACGAACTTCTGGCATTTGGAGCCAAGATCACCCGTCCGCATGGCGGGGAAACGGTAAAGGAAATAATGGTAACTGAACCAATCATTGATAGTCAAGCACAACTAATAGCACCCGGGCAAGATGGCGGCACACGGCATTTTGCAGCTGCACAATTTGTACACGACCAGCGCGATGCTTTTGCATTAGTAGCTTCACAGGATGGCAGATTTACTATATTCTCCTGGTCGCCTTGCGATAATATCGTTCATGCGCACAGGGTGGACACATTGCTGCTCTAATATTTGTCAGGTATTTGCTGTATAAGCCACTGTGCCAAATCGTTAGCGGCCTTGTCATTATCAAAACCCTTAGGCAGCCGGCCATTGGTATACTCATTATACACCCAGGGATCGCCAACAGCTAGTACTGTGCCCCGCCCATACCTGCAAACAGCGATAATAACGGCCTCGCCATCTCTCAATATTGGTTCAGCAGGGAAGCTGAGTGTAAGTGAGCAAATATCCTTCATGAATATCTTTTTAGCGGTTACCAGCATAGGATTACCTTCGTCTACAATAAGGGCACCATCTTTAAAATGCTGGTCATCTTTTACATGATTGCGCAGGTCGTCATTAAAATGAATACCAAAACGCTCGGCAAGTGTATTGAAATGTTTTAGTTCCACATTGGCGCTGTCATTGGCCATTAGCAGTAATACTCCGCCCTGTTTTACCCAGTTGCGTATCACCTCCACATTTTCGGGCCTGATATATTTAGGGTTGGGGCTTTCTTTTTTGGTGTCAGGGTCTACAATAATATAAACATCAGCCGAGCCCAAAACGTCAGGGTCCGGAGCGCGGTAAAGCATAGTTACTCCGCTGGCTCCGGCATTTTTGAAGGCTTCTTTAAAAATGGAAAAACCATCGTTATCCACCTCGTTCCATTTGTAATGGTAGGATATGCTAACACCCCGGTCATCCTTTTTATGCTCATCATTAAAGTAGGAATCGAGCAATACTTGTTTACGCTGCGCGTTAGCCAGGTTGGTAAGTATGGTTAGTAAGGCAAGTAAGATCAACTGAAATAACTTCTTCATGGCTCAGGTGCTGGATTACAAAGCAATTTATTCAAAGATTATTGATTTTTAACTATTTTGAGCTGATTTATGACACGGTTACGGTTTCTTGTTATCCTGCTTATTCCTTTATTGTGTTTTTCCTGCAAAAAGTTCAGGCGCCCGGGGTTACCATTTGGCGATTTTAAAGGCACGCATTTTACAGAAGTACAACGTATTTACACTAATGGATTAAAGTTTGATAAACAAGGTTATCAGTTAGAACCCTCGTGGAGGCTGTTTTTCGTATCCGACGATTCGGTGAACGTTTACAGCCCGAAAACGAAAAGGTATTATGGCTTTCATGTTTATTTCGATCACGACTCTACCTTTAATATGGTTGACGCCTGGTTTAAACTGAGGAAATTGGCCCCCGATAGTATGATATTACAAGCGCTACGGGTTGAAAATAAAATCATTAAAGATCACGACGAAGGCTCAAAAGTACTTCTTACATTTTACTCCGATCGATACATTAAATCCCACGACTCAAGGAAGATTATGGCAATGGGATTACCTTGCAAGAAAGACTCTGCATTTGTCAAATTGCGCTCTAAACAGGTAAACACTCAACCCGACAGCACTTTTTCGGCGCGGGAACCCGTCGTCCTTAAAAGCAAAACTCCATTAGTAAAAGTAGAGAAGGTGAAAAATGAATCCACACCTATTAATGAAGCCGATGCTGCTGATGACTACCTTGCGCCTGAATACAATATTACCATTCATAAGACCTATGAGGGGTTTAACTACATTATGTATGTTTATGTAGATGAGAGGGGGAAAATGACCTTCCGCAATTCAGTGGTCCCGCTTATGCCTGAATTTAAAGCCAGTTATGAGCAGGTAATGCGCGGCATTGTAGACGGGTATCTGATGCATTACCTGGATATAACCCCTGGTAAGACCTTGGGTATTTCTCATAGCACTTGTATTCTCTTAAATGTTGCGGGTAAATTAGAGTAATTCAATTAGTAGCCTCCAACATAGGGAACCGGCGCGCATTACCTTGCTTTTTGTTGATCAGATCAATGATCATTTCCTTTGTAACCGGCTTCAGCATAAAGGCTTTTACAAACCAATATTTCCGGGCACGTTCCACATCTGCTGCGAATTTGCTTGCCGATAGTATGTATATCTCAAGTGGTTTCGGAAAAGTAGGGTATAACCATTTAATCTTGTCAAGGAAGTCCCAAACATTCATACCGGGATTATATAGATCCAGCACGATCATATCCGGCATGTTTTTAGCATTCAAACTACGGCTTGATAGCAGGCTTAAAACGCCAATACTACTATCGGTGCACCTTACTTCGCATGAAGTGCCGTAGCGCGATAATACTTTTCTCAAAATAAATTGGTCTAAGGGGCAGGTTTCGATGTAAGTCAGCTTGCTCATAATGGTATGGGTTAATGAATAACCAAAATTATATCCCCATTCCGGCATTGATGTTAGTGTTATTACGGTATTGCTTGCGTAGTTTTACGGATTTGACGAAGGCTTTTTCACCTCTCTTTTGAATGAAAGGCCCGGCACTGCGATGCCTTCCACTAATTTAGCGGAAAGAGTAAAGTCATTTTTGATAACTTTGCGGCCTTATATTATTCGTCATGCCGTTAAAAAAAATCGTTCTGTATTTTGCTCTGCTAACCTCATTACTTTATTCATGCAGCCATAAAAAAGTATTGGAAGGATCAATCACTTATAATCTGCAGTATCAGCTGCCGGATAGTTTGAAAAGATACCTGATCTATCTTCCCAAAACGGCCAAAGTTTATTTCAAAGGCGATTCGGCAGTAAGCGTACAGCAAATGAATGATGAATCGACTACGATCATCACCCACAAGCCTACCAACTTCATGCGGGTTTTATTGGCTTCGCGCGATAAAAAAATTGTTATCGACTACAGCAAGGCAGACCAACAAGAAGAATCGCCCGCAAAGCTGGGTTATAGTTATGTGGCCAGTGTGGATACCCAAACAATCGCCCACTATAAAGCGTTAAAATATGTGTTGACTAACAAAGTGACAGGTGAGACGGATGAGGCATGGTTTACTAAAGA
The DNA here is from genome assembly GCF_030519375.1 of Mucilaginibacter tolerans. Taxonomy (GTDB): domain Bacteria; phylum Bacteroidota; class Bacteroidia; order Sphingobacteriales; family Sphingobacteriaceae; genus Mucilaginibacter. The sequence goes on from NZ_JAUMKB010000003.1 coordinate 321,071, forward strand.
AGTACATCTTATTCCAAATTCCCTAACCATGACTCTTGATACCGCTAAAGGCTTCCCGCTGTCGTTTACCTCCAGCACCAATGGCTTATTAACCAAGACCACTGTAAAAGAGATCAAATTTGAGCCGGTACCGGCAGGCATCTTCGCTACCCCTGCAGGATATGAAAAATTGACACCAAAACAACTACGGGAAATGCCTGTGGAGAACTAACAGAAACACTACAGAACCTTAGCAAATCAGCGTCTTTGCGATAGGATAGACATAGCCATTCCTACCGCAACACCAATGGCTACACCTATAGCCACATTTTTCATTGCGACGCCGATACCGGCACCGATAGCAACACCCAAGGGTAAAAGGTATAATGAACGTCTTCTCATTGAGTAAAAAGATAAAGGATTAATTAAACACTTCAGGCTGTAAACCGGTCCACACTTTCCTCTTCAAATTCGCGCATAAAATTTTTGCGGTAGTTAAGCGGGCTTTGGTGCATCTTATGCTTAAACATTTTATAAAAATGCGACACATCACCAAATCCGCTGTCGAATGATATTTGTGATATTGGCTTATCTGTTTGCACCAACTGTTGTGTAGCGTAGTTCAGCCGGTATTCGATCACGGTTTCCATAAAGGTTTTCCGCGTGATCTTTTTAAAATATTTGCAGAATGCATTCGGCGTCATGTGGGCAATGCAGGAAGCCTGGTCGAGCGAAATATCGCCCCTGAAGTTTTCTACCAGGTAGGCAAACACCGGATTGATGCGCTCCTGTTCCGCACGCGATTGCTCCGCTATACTCCGGTGTTGATCCAACAACTTATACTCGGTTGAAAATGCCAGTCGTTGTAATATCTCAAGCAGTTGGATCAACATTTTGAAATTATTCTTTTCATGTGACAAGTGTGTCAAACCACGATTTATAACAGTACGGGTAGTACCATTAAAGCAAACACCGCTGGCGCTTGCCTGGAGGAGCTTTTTAATCCCTAGCAGTTCATCTTTATTCAAAAAATCATCGCCTAAGAAATTGCCACTAAACTGGATGACAATTGCCCGTGCTTCTTCGTGGCTCGTGCCGTCAGCTTCCAATTTCCAGCAGTGTGGCAAACTGGCACCAAGCAGAACAAGGTCACCGCTTGAAAAATTTTCCATGTGGCTGCCTACATACCGTTTGCCATGGCCATGCACAATATAGGTGAGTTCGTATTCTTCGTGAAAATGGTAAGGGGCATCAAACCCTGTTTTTCCGAAAGTCCGGATCAGGAACGAATGCCCGCTAGAAGGCTGAAGCACTTCGTAAGAAGCTTTGATCATAGGTTATTTTGGGTTAATAATTGAGAGAATGCAATATAATGATAATATATGCCATATATCCACCATTGCTGTCATTTTTTTTTGTTTGATGCAGGATTAAATTTGATTATAAACCTCCATTTCCATGAGCACTATCTCCCAATTACCTAAACTGGATGATCTTCAGCCTGTAAGTCAGGACAATATCACAGAGTTTCAACAAAAAGGGCATACATTGATTTGTGGAGTATTGTCTGCCGATGAAATGGCTGTATATCGTCCCATCATAGTAAGCGCCGCTGAAAAATATAATACGGAAAAGCGCAAAATGACCGACAGGGACACCTATGGTAAAGCTTTTTTACAGATTATGAACCTGTGGCGGTGCGATGAAGAAGTAAAGAAATTTGTTTTGTCGAAACGGCTGGCCAAAATTGCTGCCGATCTGATGGGCGTTGAGAATGTCCGTATTTATCATGATCAGGCGCTGTTTAAAGAGGCGGGGGGCGGCCCAACTCCCTGGCACCAGGACCAGTATTACTGGCCTATCGATACCAACAATACGATTACGCTTTGGATGCCGTTGGTAGACATTGATGTAGATATGGGTATGCTCACCTTTGCCTCAGGTTCCTTTAAAAATGGCGCTGTATTCGACTTTGAGATTTCAGACGAGTCAGAATCAGCATTCGACGATTACGTGCAAAATCAAAAATTTCCCATTACCCGAGCCCAGGTGATGAAGGCGGGTGATGCAACTTTTCATCGTGGATTTACCATTCACAATGCACCAGGCAACCAGTCAGACAAGATGCGAGAAGTGATGACGATTATTTATGTAGCAGACGGCGCACGGGTATCGGAGCCCAAGCATAGCTGGCAGCGTAATGATCACCAAAAATGGCTAATGGGCAAACCAGTAGGGGAGCTGGTTGATTCGGAATTGAATCCCAAGGTTTTATAACAATCGCACAGACGCGATGCATCACCTCTCCGCAGCATGTATCACTCCGCCAGCCAAATCGCATCCAGAAACCAGTTTTTGCTGTCGAAAAATAGCTTTACGGGCCTAAAATCAGCTTTTTCAGCAATCTGACCGGTTTGCAATACGGTAAACTTTTGTGATATTTCCATAAAGATATATTCGTCTTTATGGAAATGGATATGTCTGTTTCCTATCGTTACGATCTGGTCTTGCTGGCTTACCAGGTAGCTTTTACAGGCTCCGGTTTCCGGGTCGTAAGTTGGGTAGTGCTCAAATTTGGTCAGATCAAAATCTCCACCCAGTTCGCGATTGATTCTTGCTAATAAATTCAAATTGAACCTTTTAGTGATGCCCCCTTTATCATTGTAAGCCGCTAAGACAGTAGCAGGGTTCTTTTTCAGATCAAAGCCAATTAAGGCCATATCCCCCTCATTTAAGTGATTACGCAATTCTTTACAGAAACCAATTGCATCGGGTACCGGCATATTGCCGATGTTAGAGCCTAAAAACAATATTACCTTCCTTCTATCGGATGCAACAGCAGCCTGTTTAAGCATATCAAAATACTCACCATTAAGGCCGTGTATTTTTATGCCTGGCAATGTAACCGGCAGAGTAACATTCAGATAGGAAATCACATTATCAGAAATATCGATCGGCATATAGGTAAAATCCTGTTTTTGTTCCAAAAGATACTTAAGCAGGTAAGACGATTTCATTGCATCGCCAGCACCTAATTCGATCAGGTCAAAAGGGCTATCATCGGCTACGATGGCTTTACATATCTCGGCAGTTTTAGTCGAAAATATTTCCAGCTCGCAATTGGTTGGATAGTACTCCTGACAATTCATCAGGTCCTGGAAAAGCTTATCGCCGTTCGCATCATAAAAATATTTTGAGCTCAAGCGCTTGGGGTTCGACCTTAATCCATTGACAACGTCGTCAAAAAACTGGTCTTTTTTAAGATTTACAGCGTCATTTAAACTTGATTGCAGCATATAAATAGCCATGTTTTCAGGTTTTTGTATTATTTTTATTTAGCAAGACGTATGCCAGTAAATTGCCATTGTAAATTTGTCTGAAAGAAATTGCGATATGTGACGCGGCCGTGACCGGGAGAAGTCACTTCAGAAGCACCGCGCAAAACCTGCTGGTTCACCATGAATTTCCCGTTGTATTCACCTATTGCGCCCGGTGCTTTCACAAAACCAGGATAAGGCAGATAAGCGCTTTCTGTCCACTCCCATCGATAGCCCCAGTCGAACTTATTGGCAGCCGCCTCCCACTCAAATTCAGTAGGCAACCGCAAACTTTTCCACGCAGCATAGGCATAAGCCTCAAAATAACTGACATGAGTCAGGGTATCCTTTGGGTTCAGCAACTGCAGGCCATTATACGTATAATTATACCAGGCACCGTTGATCTGGTGCCAGTACAGCGGCGCTAACACGTGATTTTTATTTACCCAATCCCACCCTTCGGCATGCCAGTTCCTGAAGTTCTGATAACCCCCATCGTTAATAAATTCCAGGTATTCCTGGTTGGTAACCAGCACCGGGCTTATCTCATAAGCATTCAAATAGACTTTATGCCGGCCCAATTCATTATCAAAGCAAAACCCATCACCCCGGTGCCCGATCTCATAAATGCCCTCCTCAATTTTTATGAATGATGTGTTTGCTGGTTCGGCAGGTTTGGGTGATATATAGTCTTTAGAATATGCCGGGAACAAAGGGTTATGTCCCAAAATGTATTTGATATCGGCGTATAAAAGCTCCTGGTGCTGTTCCTCATGATTGAGGCCGAGTATCATCAATTCCTTTACATCATCGGATATTTCGCCGCACAGAAATTTGTCCATTGCTTCATCTACGTATTCGCGATACTGATAGATGTCGGCAACAGTGGGTCTGCTTAAATTTCCACGGTCAGTGCGAATTACCCTTGTGCCGACAGTTTCGTAATAGCTATTGAAAACGAAGTTATACTGATCATCAAACTCCTGGTAACCCATAAAATAAGGCTTCAGGATAAAGGTTTCAAAAAACCACGAGGTGTGCCCCAAATGCCATTTAGGCGGACTCACGTCCGCGATGGGTTGCACAACATAATCTTCCGTTTGCAAGGGGGCGCAAATTTGTTCGGTGCGTTTCCGTACCTCTTTATATTTGTCAGAAAGTTTTATCATGGGTTGCTCTCCAAATACCTTTTCAAATCTGAAATTGTTTTAATATTGAGTTGCTTTGCCTGTTTTTCGCGCATCATCAAAGCATATGCATTGTTAAAGCCAATTGGTTTAAGCCATTTAATACCATACTTTTTCCCAAACTCGCTGGCAACATAGTTATAGGTTTTATTGTTATCGGCAATTAAAGAATCTATTGCTTTTGATGGTGGTTGAAGAATAGCCAGCAAGCCTGTTCCGGTATATTCAGGATACAGATCAATCTGGTTATTATTCAAAGCGTCAAAACATATTTTGGTGCCACCAAGCCCAGTTTTGGTGGTTACATCATAATCCGTATAACCTTTTATCAGCATCGTATACATGCTTGCCAATATGTATTGCTCGCCAAAAATTTTTGAGCCGATACGTACGGTTCCGTTACTGCCATTTCGGAGGGGCTTTAAAAGCCTGTGCGATTTTAAAAAATCCTCAGCCACCCTTTCCGGGCTTTGGTGCAAATAATCTGTCCTGTAATTCAGATCAGACATAATAGAATCTGTAATTTTACCTGACAGCAAATTAAGAGCATTTTCAAGCTCGGGCAATCTTTTCAATGCATCCTGCCGAACAATGGGCGCTGCATAATAAGGCGGGAATATTTTTTTATCATCATCCAAAACGATCAGATCATACGCCTTCAACCGCCCGTCTGTTGAGTAACCGCTGATCACATCCAATTGCCTCTCATATGCGGCTTCATACATTACCGCATCGCTAATTACTATAGGATGAACTTTTAATCCGTACTTGCTTTCCAGCCCCAGATTACCGTCCTGCCTGCCCATAAATTCTGGCGTAAAACCAGCTTTCAGCTTACCACCATAAGCTGAAGGAATAAAATAGAACGATGCCAGTATTATCAGTAGTAGTGGCAGTGTAGCAGTGGCGGTCTTTATTTTTCTGAAATTGAAATATTGCAATCGCGACAGCAAAAAGTCGAATAAAATAGCAAGCAAAGCAGCCGGTATAGCCCCGGCAAGTATCATATTGGTATTGTTAAGGGAAATACCGCCAAAGATGAATTCGCCTAAACCGCCCGCGGCAATATAAGAGGCCAGCGTCGCTACTCCGACATTGATTACCGTTGCAGTGCGTATTCCTGCCAATATAACCGGCATAGCTAAGGGTAATTCTACTTTAAACAGAATTTGCCATTTGTTCATTCCCATGGCAAGTGCCGCTTCCTTCACTGCTACATCAACTCCGGTTATTCCTGTATAAGTGTTACGGATGATAGGTAAAAGTGCATAAAGTAGCAAAGCAACAATAGCGGGTTTTATACCGATACCCAACAACGGTATCATAAAGCCTAAGAGTGCGATACTAGGAATAGTCTGTAAAACTCCGGCGGTACCTAATACTATACCCGAAAAATATTTTTTCCGTGTTATCCAGATGCCCAAAGGCAACCCGATCACAACCGCAATGATTAGCGAAATAAAAGTCAGGCCAATATGCTGCAGGGTTTGCATCAACAGCTTGTCGCTTTGCTGCCGCATAAACTCCCATAAAGTTTGCTGATGCTCATTCATGTGCGCGGCCGTTTTGGTATTTATAAAATGCGGTTATCAGCTGCTCAAATCCCACCGACCGTGTTTCATTTTCGTGAGTAATATTCAGATGATCTGCCTGCTGAGATTTAAAATTCTCCAATCCTGACCAAACCGTTATGTCAGCATTTAAACCAGTATCCCCTGTTTTCTTTGCATGCGGCAGCAAACCCCAGATATCTTTGATGCGAACTGCCTTAAACTCCAATTGTAGTCGTTGCTCTTTCAAAAACGATTGAACAAAATGATTGACAGGTTTGAACAGTAAGTCGGCTGGTGTGCCAATCTGTACGATTTTTCCCTTGTCCATCAGACAGATGCGGTCGCCCAATTCAAAAGCTTCCTGCACATCGTGTGTTACCATGATTATGGTTTTTCTTTTCAGTTCATCCAAAGCTTTGAATTCAGCATGGATTTTTGAACGGGTAACATTATCCAACGCTCCAAATGGTTCGTCCATCAACAAAACCGGCGGATCTGCAACTAACGCCCTCGCTAAACCCACACGTTGTTGCTCGCCACCACTCAGTTCATTCGGATAAGCTTTGAGCTGATCTTTTGACAGGTGAAGCTTCTCCATCAATTCGGCAACGCGCTTTTCGATACGCTTGCCGTCCCATTTTAATAATTGAGGCACTATCGCAATATTTTCGCCGACGGTGTAGTGTGGGAATAAACCATTGTTCTGTAATACGTAGCCAATGCCACGTCTTAAAATTTCCGGAGATTGATCGAAAATGTTTTTACCATCTATGAATACATTACCCGAGGTGGGCTCGATCAGCCGGTTGATCATTTTCAGCGTAGTAGTCTTCCCGCAACCGCTGGTGCCCAGCAGGATCAGTTTTTCACGATCGCCTACCTCAAACGAGATGCCATCAACAGCCTTGATGCTGCCAAAATGCTTGCTCAGTTGTTCAACCCTTATCATTGGCTACTTACTCCTCGATTGTGATAAAAAGGTTGTTCAACGATTCGGCATATAGCGGATGTGCGAACACAAAATAACGTATTTGTTCGTAAGTGAGGCCCCCCTCCATTGCCATTTGCAACATGGTCATGATCTCACCACCTTCCTGTCCCAATACCGTTGCACCTAATATTTTTTTTGTTTTCGGGTCAACTACCGCCTTCATAAATCCGCGGGTATCGCCCGTCTCAATTGCCCGCGCTACGTGCGCCATTGGCAATTTCGCAACTTTAACTTTCAGACCCTGTTTCCTTGCTTCAGTTTCATCCAATCCTACCCTACCCAATTGTGGATCCGTAAACATACAGTAGGGAACAAGCCGGTTTTTTATGCTCAGGTTCTCTCCTTTTACCAGGTTACGGTAAATGATGGTAAAATCATTATATGAAATATGGGTAAACGCAGGACCGCCTTTTACGTCACCCAACGCATAAATGCCTTTTACATTTGTTTCGAGCCTGTCATCTACTTTAATAAAACCGTGGTCATCGGTTTCCACACCCGTCTTTTCAAGTGCAAGAATTTCTGTATTAGGTTTTCGGCCAATGGCGATCAGCACATGCGAGCATTTGATCTTGTGTTCTTTGCTCTCCGTTTTGATGGTTGCTGAGATATTCCCTTTGGCCGTTTCTTTGAATTTTACCGCTTCTGAGCCAGTCAATATTTTGATCTTCTCTTCCTCTAAAATATCGGTTAATTCTTTAGAAACATCTTCATCTTCCCGGGAAACAATCCTTGTTGATCTTTCAAGTATGGTGACTTTGCTTCCAAATCGTCTGAACATCTGCCCGAACTCCAGCCCGATATAATTTCCGCCGATAACGAGCAGATGTTCGGGAACTCTTTTCAATTCCAGTATGGAGGTCGATGTCAAATAATCAATGTCTTTCAGTCCTTCAATCTCAGGTATGATAGGCTGACAGCCAGTATTTATGAAGATCAGATCAGCCTTTATTTCTTCCACTTTACCATTGTTCAGCTTTACCGAAATGGTTTTAGGCGCAGTAAATGTCGCCTCTCCAAATATCAGGCTCAACCCTTTTGTGGCTTCGAGTCCTTTCTGGCTTCCATTACGAAACAATAGCACCACATCGTCCTTGCGCTTTTGGATTTGCGTCATGTTTACTTTAAAGCTTTTGATATCAACGCCCAGATCGTCGCTGTTCGAAGCCATGTATGCTGCTTTGGCGGACGCCACCCATGTTTTGGTAGGCGTGCAACCATCATTTACGCAGGTACCTCCCACATATCTGCGTTCTATTAGGGCAGTCTTCTTGCCGGCGAGGGCAAGTTTCTTGGCCAAAGGGCCTCCTGCCTGACCGGATCCTATTACAATTGCGTCGAAGGTTTTCATGTCACCTGGTTATTATCAAGTGGTTAATACAGTTTTACAAATTATTGAATGGCTGAACCTTAGTCGTGGCAGGGAAAAAACCTTACAAGTTTTTATTGATTCAATATAAATGTATAACAATTGACTGTAAGAAATACAATGGATAAGCCTGCAAATTGTTTTTTTGACTTAATTATCACACAGTTATAAATAGCCTAAATATTTTTTTAAAAATTATTTTAAAACTTGTGTTAAAGCTATATCTTTGCCATCCCGAAACGGAAGATTCTAAATTGAGTTTTTTGCTTCGACAAGGCCCGTTCGTCTAGGGGTTAGGACGCAAGATTTTCATTCTTGAAACAGGGGTTCGATTCCCCTACGGGCTACTTAGATTATCAAAATACCCTTGTAAGTGAGATGCTTATGAGGGTTTTTTGTTTTTACTGTCAAAGTTACTGTCAATAAAGGTAGGATAAAATCTTCGCTAGCGCCCAAGGCTTGATGGCGTTTTTGCCTTCTGTGGACTCCGATATTACATAAAGTGATTGATGGTCGTTAGATATTGCGCTCTTTAATACTAATGAGGAATATATATCATTGCGGCAAAATACCAAACCTGTTTTAAGTTCTTTAGCATAAGCTATTATTGGCTCTCCCGAATATTCCTGCGGACCATACTACCGATTGAAGCCTTTTGGAAACACGCTTTAAGGTATCGATCAATTCCGACTCTTCCGGCAGCCTGCCGGTCACCAAATCTTTAAATGTGGTACGGTAGGGTTGGCGGATCGCTGCCCAGGTAACTTCCGGCTCTGCGTAGATAATGGCATTTTGCGGCGGGGCGCTTAGCCAGCCGTTATTATTCTTGTAAGTCAAAATATCATCTTTGCCGACCATGTTTAACAATTTGTCAAACTCTTCTGAATCAAAAAAGGCGGCGGCATCTTTCAATAACATATGTATATCATAGATATGCCTGATCTTTTTGGCGAGCTCTTCATAAGGTTCTTCCGTGTAAGAGAACCTGACCAGGCTCATGATCTTTTCACAGATCGTTCGCTCTTTGGTCAGCACCCTGACGGTGAAGGCCTGTAAGCCATATTCGTCGATCAATGCCTGCTGGCCATTGCTTCGCATCATTTCAGCAATAAAGCTGCTGACTTCAGCGGTGGTATAAGGCTCGAAGTTGCCCAGCCAGGTGGCTTCGACAACGATGTGTTCGCGGATCTGCCCAAATTCGCCTTTGAATTCCCCCTTGGCATACGCATGGGCCGTTTTACGGTTCATACCCATCTTGCGGGTAATGCCCTCCACTTCGATCTCGGGCATGACGGTTCCTACCAGGTTGGTCAGGTTCCTGATCTTCGTTTTAAGCTGGTTATCACTTTCTCCCTCACGGCGCAATACGACCAGATCGATGTCCTCGGAAAACCGTTCGATCAACTTATAACATTTGGACAGCGAGGTTCCGCCCTTAAAAACGGCTTCCTTTCCGATTTCAGATTCAAAAATGGTTTTTAACGCCAGCGTGACCCAATAATCTTTTTCGACATAGATCTCGGCAATTTTCATTTGCTGGGCGGTCGCTGTGATCGCGTCTTTAAACAGTTCCGGGTTGTTGTGCAAGGTCATGGTCAGGCGATATTCCAGGTGGTGCTGTTCGGCAATAGGTTCGTGTTCAGCCCAAACTCAAAAGTACTGAGCGGGTTGAGGCTTTTGCGCAATGCGTTAAGGTCTTCCGTGGGGCTTACAAGCTCCATCAAAGCCCCTACCAGGGCCCTTACGCGGGGTGGATATTTTAAGGCTAGCTTTTTAAGAAGCTGCCGGTCTTCCAGTTTGCCAATGCCGTCCTTTAATAGCCGGACCGCAGCTTCCTTGTTGAGGTCGGGTATGGATTTAAAGTCTTTGATCGCGTCGAGATATTCGAGATAGCGGTAATTATCGTCATTGATATCTACGTAGCTTTTGATGGATGTTACCTTCTGGTTACCCAGCGTCAGCTCCAGTCGTTTATCACGGGTAGCTATTTTAATGTTTTTGGGCACCTGCGTGGTCAGCCCCATCCGGTTATACAACAGCGTGCCGGTAATGTAGGCGATCCTTTTCCCGGCTAAAAACAAATAAGGCTTCAGCAGTTCCTGCTCATCGGGTTTCAGAATTCCGAAAACAGAGCGTTTGGGTTTGTAAAACAGCCCGGTTGAGGCGCGCGTGATCAGGCCGTTTTTAACCAGGCGTTCGATAGCCTTCGCGGCGGCGGTGTATTCCTCGCGTTCTATCGGCAGTTCCTGGTAGCGGAAGGTGCTGCCTTCGGGCATCCCGGCAATCTTGTCTGCAATTTTTTCGGCTACTTTCATTTTTTTTTAAAATTCTCGCAGATCAAAGTTACTTTTTATTTTTCAAATGTCAAGTAAACCGCACAGAATACTTGACATATAATTAATAACTATCAGGTATTGATAAATGCCTGTACCCTATATTGTATTTTATAAGGGATATCATTAGTACACTTTATTAATGATATTATGAAAGCAGTCGAGTTGTTGTCGAAGTAATGTTGCAGTAATGCTGAACTAATGTTTCCTTTAAAATCCTTAAATTAATAAGGATCTTTTAAAGCTTCGAATATGTTCTTTTTGTAGTTGCTATAGGGCAAATCGCTATGACATCGAATGAGTTTGAATGAGCCGAATTGACTCCGATTTTGCGTCAAAAAAGGTCAAGCCCCCCTACGGGCTACGATAAACGCTGTTTTCTTATAAGATAATGGCGTTTTTCATTTAAGCTAATCGCCAACAGTTCGAAACGATTCATAAGGCAGGTTTAGCATTAGATCGCTTAAACGTTCTTATTTCCAAGTTTTGGGTAAATCTCCCCCAAGCTCCTTTCTGAAATTATCAACCTGTTTCTTCCCTTCATCTGTAGCGTAGGGAAGCAGTATATCGCTTAATAAATTAAGATAATGAGCTATGGTTTGCTCAGTTGTCCAATTCACATAACTAATGCGTGCTTCGGATAGCCAAAACCTTGAAATAAGGGTGATATGCGAAACGACCAACTCGACTTTATCACCGATAAGCGAAGTTGACAGATAGTTATTTTTCACCATGGACGCTAAATGGCTCCGCAATGCTTCTCTTCTCTTTGCCTCGGTTGCAAAATAATTGCCTGCAAATAACGGATGCCTCGAAACCAAGTGCACAAAACTTAACAACAAACATCTGTATTGATACTGATTGTGGAATACCTGCTTGTACATCGACAAAAAATCGATGATACTGCTGCAATCAGGTCCGATGGTTTTGCTGTTCAAATCGCGAAGTTGGCTTATTATCTCCATCACCAGGTCATCTTTGGTTGGAAAATAGTAGGTGACATTACCAACGCGCATATTTAAGTCCGCCGCCAGCTCGCGCATTCCCACATATTCTATTCCGTTTTCATTAAACAATTCTACTGCCCTGGAGACAAGTTTTTCTTTGGTTGACATAAATTTCAAATAAATTAGGACATTGTCCTAATTTAGCATATCTTTATTTTAAAATCAAAATTTATTTTAAGAGCCTAATACCCATGACACTACGTAAACTATCACTTGCATTGGCAATTAGCTTAGCAGCCGGCCTGCTTTTCACAAACATTTACACCTCGGTGGTTGACGCCCGTAACTGGGGGGCCAATATACCGTCATCTATCCAAACGACGAGGGATTATTTTAAAGCGGCCAATCCCGGAACTTTTTACAGGATATTTTCGCCTGCTAACCAGGTGGCAGGCTTGCTGGCTCTGATACTATGCTGGCGGGCGGGCAAAAGAGTAAGAATTTATTGCGCCATAGCACTCGTATTTGCTGTGGGCACAGATATGTTAACCTTCGCCTACTTCTACCCCAGGAATGATATTATGTTCAAATCGCCGATCGCCACTAACCTAGAGGCTATAAAAACTGCATTGGAACAATGGCGTTCAATGAACTGGTTCAGGAGCCTGATCTGCGCCGTTACACTCGTGTTTGACTTCCTGGCGCTTAACCTTGTTGCAGGAAAAGCTGAACCATCAAAGTAAATTCAAAACCCTAAATTTAAATCAATGAATCAATTTCCTAAAACGATTGAAAACGGCCTTGGTGAAAAGATAGTTTTCAGAGAATTAGTGCGGGAGCCTGACGGGGACAAGTTGATCCTTCATGGCTGGGTACACCCGATGAGTGGTCCGCCGATGCATGTTCATCATAAACAGGACGAATGTATCACTGTAAAAAAAGGGCAGATAAGTTACCAGGTGTTGGGCGGACCAGAGCAAGTGGCTCGCGAAGGTGACAGCATTGTGTTTACAAGGGGTACACCCCACCGCTTTTGGAATAGCGGCACTAACGAGGCACAAGTAGAAGGATGGGCAAAACCTGCAAACAACCTCCAGTTTTTTTTATCGGCGATTTATGAAGCTCAAAGTCGCTCGGGCAGAGGGCAACCCGAACAATTTGACGGCGCTTATCTATTGACCCGCTATAAAAGCGAATTCGCCATGCTCGAAATACCCGGCTTTGTGCAAAAGGTGGTCTTCCCGGTAATTTATTTTATCGGAAGGCTTACGGGTAAGTACAACAAGTTTAAGGATGCGCCTGCGCCGGTAAAGTAAATGCAGAAGGGTCAGCTGATTCTGGGAGTCTATACACAAAAAAAAGCTTATGCTTTTTAAATCACACATTTCAATTAATTTAGAAGGCCAATAATCGCAAATCTTGCAAAAAGGGGTTCGAAAAGCGTCCCTACGGCTGCTAAGAACGTCGTTTTGAGTAAAATTTAGATTGAGTTTTCGATCACGCCTCGATGATCGCCCGTTGTTTTGGGAATTGTAAAATAAAAAACGCTCCCCTTACCCTGCTCTGATTCTACATGAATTGTCCCACCAAGGTTTTCCACGATCTTTTTGGTAATAGCTAGCCCCATACCCGTACCCGGATACTCTGTTTTCTTATTCAGCCTCTTAAAAACAATAAAAATTTGCTCGAAATATTCGGGACTGATTCCTATCCCATTATCCTGAATAGAAAATTGATAATGACTGCCTGTTTCCTGTATGTTTATGTCAATCTTGGCAATGTTCCCGGACTTTTGATATTTGATACCATTACTGATCAAATTTTGAAATATCTGGCGGACTGCTCCTTTTGGCGCATGAATTACCGGGAGGTCTTCAGAATGGATAATGACTTTTTGTTCATGAATCTCCTTGCGATATAACTTCCCGATATCATTCACTACTTCATTCAGAGCAACCTGCCCCCGTTTGTCCTCTATTCGCCCAACCCGCGAATAATCAAGGAGGTCATGGATAATTTGCTTCATCTGCTGGCTCCCCTCCAACGCAAAACGCAGGTAGTTCTTCCCATTGTCGTCCACTACATTATAATACTTCCGCTTAAACTGCGTGAGAAAGCCAGTTACCATGCGCAGTGGCTCTTGCAGATCATGTGAGGCCACATAGGCAAATTGTTCCAGCTCCGCATTAGACCTTGCAAGTTCTTTTGCATGTTGAGCGAGCTCCTGGTGAACTTGTTGCGAGAGTTGAGCCTCATGCTTTAGTTCAGCCATCAATAGTGTCTGCCTGATTAGCTTTTCCTGGTATTGTTTAAGCTGGTACGCCGATAGCCCGCAGACAAAAAACATAGCCGTTGTCAATACAACATGGATGATATACGTGGGTATAACAAAACGACCGGCTCGGTCGGTATATACTCTATATCCAATATTATTCAGATAATTTAGCACACAATAGATAATGAGCACAACTACCAGTAAAGGTATCTGCAACTTCCATTTTTGATAGGTAACAAGCATTGCGCTAGCAATAAAGGCGAAGAAATACATCTCAAACAGGCCCTGCATTTGGTAAATAAACTGAGCAGTAAACACCCCGAATACAGCACTGAGTACATACTGATAGAAATTCGACCCGGGCATCAGCACTTTGACAGAATAATAAATCACCAACGCTGAACCACCAAAACCCACGGCAATTAGCCATGTATTATAATAAAAAGCAAGAGCAAGACCAGTGAGGCCGTAACAAGCAAGGAAATAATCCATTAGCTTATCCGACCTCCGAAGAGTCTCTTCCCGGTAACGGGCGGCTTGTATCTCAAATTGCGCTGTCATAATCTATCGTTGTCATAACACTAAAATAGCGCGCCTATCACGTTGGCCGCCCAATCCCGGCCAAACACTGACGGCGACTTTTCTGAGACAACTCTTTTTCATCTTTCAAATAGCCTGCTTTAACAGCGGGTCAATTTCCGGTATTACGGTCTTGGATGTAATCTCCCTGACCACCTGATCCAACTCATTAGCCGAAACCTCCAGATAATTCATCATATATTGCAATTCACCAGAATTATCCTTCACGTCCCGGATTAAGGCGATCAGCCCAAGCAACCTGGCCAACGGCGCACGCACCATGTGAGATTGAATCCACGAGATCTCTCTAAGCTTTTCATTTTGAATCTCAATCTCCCCAATATAGTTCAGCCGCTCAGTCACGTCTATAATCAATACCACTTTTGCTTCTATGCCTCTATATGTCATTGAATTCCCCTGTATTTCTACATGGATAATCTCTCCATTCTTTTTGCAATGACGATAAGGTCCTGGTAGCATCAGCTTGTTGTACTGCTTGGAAGTCATCAGGGATTCTTCCAGCAACGACATGTCTCCTGCTTTGCATATATCCTTGATGGTCATACCCAGAAACTCATCTTTTGTATAACCATAATGTTTTATTGCTGATTTGTTCACATTAAGAATAGACAAACCATCGAAAGCAAACACAAACATTGGGAGTGGGCTCAAATGAAAAAGCTCGCTATATTTCTTTTCAGATTCAGCCAATGCTGACATGGCTTTTTTTCGCTCCAGGGCATACCGGATGCTCTTGTGGAGCGTCATCGGTGTAAGTTCATCCTTCAAAATATAGTCGGCTGCTCCAAGTGATAACGACCTGATGCCAAAGGAAAAGTCGCTGTAACCCGTAAGTACGATCACCGGAACAACGCCACACAGCGCGGTCATTTCTGCGATCAAATCTTCTCCTGCCTTATCGGGCAATGAAAGGTCCAGCAATACCAGATCATAATTCTGACTGCCTGATTTAAGATATTTTCTGGCCTCTGCAAACGTTTCAGCCTGCGTCACATGCGGGGAAGTAAACTTTTCCATCAGAAAATCATCCACCAGGGCGAAGTCACCAGGGTTATCTTCAACAACCAGCACGTGGGAAATGCTCTTATCGATCTTCATATTTTCAACATTTCAGGGTTTCCAACACATTAATTATCATAGTGAAAAATGGTAACGAAGCTGGCACCGCAGCGTGTGCAGTAATGCCTCTGCAGCAAAGACACGTCACTAAAGGGTCCGGTGCCTTTTCCTATTTTCACTCGCCGCTGATGAGTTGTACCACATTGTGCGCATTGGTAGCTATAGCTTCTCTGGTCGCCCCGGACCAATAAAATAGCAGGTCTAATAATCGGTTCCATCACGTCTTGTTTTTAAAGTTTTATGTTTGGATAATTCAGGCTTTCCGGCTAAAGAGCGGGGGAACTCTAAAGCCGGTCGGCCTGTAAACAGGGGTTGTCTTTTATCGATGGGTGTCAGCAAACACCAGGCGATTGTTAGCAGTGTGCCGAAATTCAGCAGGAGAACAAGGCCGTATAACAGGTTACCTATGATTTTCATTGCATTTAATTTTGAATGTCCATTTTAGGTCCGGTTTAACGTTGAAGCTGTATCCTCGCTTCTACCAGTATCTGTCTGATTTCAATATCGATTGCGGTAACCAACGTCGCGCCGCATTGCGGGCACAAATGAGTATTGGTAATATTCTCCGATGTTAGTTCCAATCTTATCTCGTGGATCGTGCCAAAGACAGAACCGGGACAAGCCATATTGATGCAATACAAGTGATAAAAAAAGTGAGGATGCTTCATATCCGTTTTTGTTTATTCAAAAATGGGGTGATAAAGCACGGGAAAATATAGTCGTTGTTACGAAAAGCGTGTAGTAATAATTATGACAAGAAGCGCTTAAACCAGTTTATGGCTAGCGGCATAGGCGGCTAATTCAGCATTATTCCGTAGTTCCATTTTTTCCAGTATACGTGCGCGATAGGTACTAATGGTTGATCTGCTCAGAAATAAAAGATCGGCCATTTGCGAAAGATCTTTCCCTGATGCAATTAGAAGAAATATTTGATATTCCCTTTCTGATAGTAATTCATGTGGTTCTTTATCAGGGTCGCTGTCCAGCATTGAAAATAGCTTTTCTGAAATAGCCGCCGAGACATATTTTCTCCCGCCCAGCACATGTTCAATTGCAGTAATCAATTCTTTATCTGCTGCATCTTTCGACAAGTATCCGGCAGCTCCTGTTTTTAGTGCTTTAAGTGCTATTTGCTGCTCGCTATGAAAGCTGAACATGAGTACAGGCACTTTTATTTTATCTTTTTTAACCTGCTTTAATATTTCCAGGCCACTCATTCCGGGTAAGTCAATATCCAAAATCAATAGATCCCAGAGCTGTTCCCTCAATTGAGTGAATACTTCCTGGTAATTCTCGGCTTCACCAAACTGGGGGGCAAGAAGCTTATTGCTGCATATCCGTTGAATACCAGCGCGTATGGCTGAATGATCGTCAGCTATCAATATTCGTGTCGCCATATAAATTGCATTTTATTTCTATAATTGTACCTTTTCCCGGTGCACTTTCAATAGACAGTTCTGCGCCAATCAGTGCTGCACGCTCCTGCATATTCAACAATCCCATCGAAAGTGGCATATGCTGATCACGGGCCGGCATTCCACGGCCGTTGTCTGAAATGTTGATGTGTAATTGTGAATCTTTAACCCTGACAAATATCTGCAGGATGGTGGCTATAGCATGTTTAATCACGTTAGTAATAGCCTCCTGGCATATCCTGAAAATATTGACCGATAAGTTTTTGTCATTTATCTTCAGACGCGCCTTGTTACTCACATACAGATAACCACGCGCACCCGTTTTTTTCTCGAAATCACTCAGCAACCACTCAATAGCTGCCACCAGTCCAAGTTTATCAAGAATGGCCGGGCGAAGCTCATTGGCAATCTGCCGTAATGCACCTATGCCCTCATCCACTTGTGTCTGTATTTCATGGACCACCGTGCGTATCTCCTGGTTGCCGCCCGCCATTTCCTCTAACGCACTCAGTCCCATTTTCATACCTGTAAGCTGCTGTCCGAACTCATCGTGAATTTCACGTGCAATGCGCGAACGCTCCTCTTCAATGGCATTATTCAGCTGCAGCGCAAAACTGCGCACCCGCTTTTCCGACGTTTCCAGGTCGAACGTAATTTTTTTCCTTTCCACGCTGTAAAGAATGCTTTTGTAAAGCACGAAAGGAGTGATCTCTTCTTTCAGCAGATAGTCTGACACTCCCAGAGTTAACGAACGCACACTGAATTCAAAATCTGTATATCCGGTAAGGATGATCACAGGTGTATAGGGAAAAAGCTGCAACGTTTCACGTATAAGCGGCTCACCTACCTGATCAGGCAGGGTAATGTCCAATAGTACAACATCATAAAAGGGGCCATCGTCTGTGATCAGCTCCTTTAATTCACCGAAACTGGTCGCTCCAGAAATATCAACGCCAATCATTTGCTCTCGCAAGCAATCCGAGATTAGCAAAAAATCTCCCGGATTGTCCTCCACTACAAGGATGCGATATGTTTTTTCGATAGCTTTCATCACATTATTTACCTGGGCAGGGTAACGATACTAATCCAGAAGTCTTCGATTTTTATTACCGCATCCATAAAATCTGAGGCATCAATCGGCTTGGTGATATAACAATTTACATAACTGTCATACGCCCGTAAGATGTCCTTTTCAGATGAAGATGTGGTGAGCATAATAACGGCGATATGCCGATACGACATACTGTTTTTAAGGTAGCTAAGCACCTCGTGACCACTTTTCATCGGGAGGTTTATATCCAGCAGTATAAGGTCAGGCAATTGTTCGGCCGGAGGGTTGCTTTCAAAAAATTCAATTGCCTCTTTGCCGTCTTTCAGTACGTAGATGTCATTAACAATTTTGCTGTCAGAAAGTGCCTCTACGGTCAGGAGGATATCTCCTTCGCTGTCTTCAATAAGCAGAATTTTGATAGGTTTCATAAGGTTTCGTTTTTCAATATGGTAAAATAAAATCTGGTACCCTGGCCTTTGACAGAGTCCACCCAAATCTTCCCGCCAAGATTTTCGACCAGCTTTTTGGCAATAGCCAGCCCAATGCCTGTTCCGGAATACTCTCCCTTTCGGTGCAGGCGTTGGAAAATGATAAATATCTTGGTGAAATATTCCGACTCAATGCCGATACCATTGTCTTCCACACAAAACTGCCAATGGGTATTCGTCTCGCTGCAAGTCAGTGTAATAGCAGGTGCTACGTCCTTTTTATGATATTTAAGGGCATTCCCTATCAGATTTTGTAATACCTGCCAGAGCGAAGTTTTGTAACTAACTATCACTGGCAATTCGTCGTTAATTATCTGCGCACCGGAGTCGAGCTGTTTACGGTATAATACCCGCATTTCATCCATAAGCTTGTTAAGGTTAATCCGCTCCAGGCCCGACACCGTTTTACCTGCCCTGGAATACTCCAGTAAATCGAGTATGATCTGGCGCATACGTTTGGCACCATCCACCGCGAAATAAATGTACTGTTTGCCTTTCTCGTCAATCACGTCCTGGTACTTTTTCTCCAGTTGGGTCAAAAAACCAGTTACCATGCGCAGTGGTTCCTGCAGGTCGTGTGAGGCTACATAGGCAAATTGTTCTAACTCTTCATTTGAAGCTGCCAGTTCTTTTGCATGATTTTGAAGATCTTCGTTTAACTCTTTTAAGCGCGTTTCTGAATTTTTTCGATCTGTTACGTCCTTAAAATATACTGAGAGACCAGTATCAGAAGGGTAAGCGCTTATTTCATACCATTTGTCAAGAGGGGGGTGATAGTCTTCAAAATGCGCTGCCTGGTTGGTTTCAAGAGCAATATGATAGTTTTTGTATGATTCTGACCCTACTGAATCAGAAAATATTTCCCATAAATTATGACCGAGAATTTTATCCTTAGGGGTTAATAAAACTTTTTCGGCCATTTTATTCCAATAAGTCACAATCCAATTTTTATCGACAGCAAAAAAAGCATCGTCTATACTTTCGAGTATCTGATTCCTTTCTTCGAGTGCCCTTTTTCCGGATATTTCTGCTTTTTTCCGTGCATCAATATCCTGGCAGCTGCCATAAATTCTTGAGCACTTCCCATCAACAAATTCAGATTCAACAATTACACGTATCCATTTATGATTCCCCTTAGGAGTAACAATTTGAAGTTCGGCGTCACCAGGTTTACCGTTATTTAGAGCATCATGCATTAAATTCGTTAGCGCTGTTCTGTATCTTTCATCCGGGTAAAAACTGACACTTTTTTCCGGAGTAGGTTCGTAGTGAGGCTCTACTTCATGTATCTCTTTTGTAATGTCAGACCAATAATAGGTGCCGTTTACCAAATCAATTTCCCAGCCCCCTATACGCGCAAGCTCGGTTGTTTTGCCCAACAGTTCTTCTAAACTTTTCCGCTCCGTTATATCCGAGCGGATGGCCAGATATTGATAAGGCTTACCCTGTTCGTTCAAAAAAGGCACAATGGTAGTGTCAACCCAATAATTTGTCCCGTCCTTTGCTTTGTTTTTTAGTTCCCCCTTCCAAATCTTTCCGTTGGCAATAGTTCGCCACAAACCAGCAATAAATGATTTATCGTGATAGGCTGAATTGATGATGCGGTGATCCTGTCCAAGCAACTCCTCCCTGCTATATTTAGATATCCGGCAAAAATTGTCATTAACATGTTTGATGATCCCTTTCTGATCGGTTATCGCTATAATTGCCGACTCGTCCAATGCATATTGGTAAGCTGACAGTTCTTTAACTGTTCTCTGTATTTCCGATTCAGCTTCTTTACGTTCTGTTATATCCGATCGGATGGCAAGATATTGATAAGGCTTGCCCTGTTCGTTCAAAAAAGGCACAATGGTAGTGTCAACCCAATAGTAGCTTCCATCCTTCGCTTTGTTTTTCAATTCCCCTTTCCAAATCTTCCCGTTGGCAATGGTTCGCCACAGCCCGGCTATAAATGCCTTTTCATGATAGGAGGAGTTGATAATGCGGTGGTCCTGTCCAAGCAGTTCCTCCCTGCTAAATTTGGATATCCGGCAAAAATTATCATTAACATGTTTGATGATCCCCTTCTGATCGGTTATCGCTACAATTGCTGATTCGTCCAATGCGTATTGGTAAGCCGACAATTCCTTAACTGTTCTCTGTATTTCTGATTCAGCTTTTTTACGTTCTGTTATATCCGAACGGATAGCAACGTATTGATAAGGTTTTCCCCGTTCATTCAAAAAAGGCACGATGGTAGTATCAACCCAATAAAAACTGCCGTCCTTCGCCTTATTTCTTAATTCCCCTTTCCAAATTTTTCCGTTTGCGATGGTATGCCACAGACCGGCTATAAGTGCCTTTTCATGATAAGAGGAATTGATGATGCGGTGGTCCTGCCCAAGCAGCTCTTCTCTGCTGTATTTGGATATCCCGCAAAAATTGTCGTTGACGTGTTTGATGATCCCTGTCTGATCAGTTATTGCTACTATTGCCGATTCATCCAATGCGACTTTGTAAGCAGACAGTTCATTTACAGTTTTTTGCAATAACAGTTCTGATTCCTTCTTGGCGGTTACATCGCGGAAATTGCAAACGATAGCCCTCATGTCCGGATCATCCAATTTATTATTGAATACACATTCCAGCCAGATGTAATGTCCCAGCTTGTGCCTGACACGGTAAGAACAAATGACCGGTGCCTCTGGTTTATCCAATATTTTCAGGAACAACCCGCTAACCAGTGTTTTGTCATCAGGGTGGATAATATCCCCGATGCCCAAACCATCCCGTTCCTTCTTTCCCCAGCCGGTAATACGCTGGGCAGAAGGGCTGCGGTAAAACACATTGAGATCTTTGTCGAATAATGCGATGCCGTCATGGCTATTTTCAATCAGCTTACGGTAATGGATCTCGGCGGCTAATATTTTTTCAGTATTCGCTTTTACCTGTCTTTCAAGTTCAATATACTGTTCTTGTCTTTTATCCTCTGTCTTTTTCCGCTCGGTCACATCGCGGGTCACTTTCGCAAATCCCAGCAATTTTTGATCTTCATCAAACAGTGGCGTAAAAATAGCGTTGGCCCAAAATATTGAACCGTCCTTTCGAACTCTCCATCCTTCATTCTCGTAGGAGCCACTTTTAAGGGCCTCATTTAAATTATGTTGGGGCTCATTCTTATCAATATCCGTTTTTGTATAAAAAACAGATATATGCTTACCCAGAATCTCTGATTCTCTATACCCTTTTATACGTTCGGCACCATTGTTCCAACTAATGATATAACCCTGCGGGTCAATCATAAAGATGGCGTAATCCTTTACACTGGTGACAAGTAAGGTTAAGAGTTTTTGGTCGATGTTTGGTTTAGATACTTGTTTTATCATAGAATGGAATAAGGAAATATAAGCAGGTAATCACTTTGATACACATAAATATTCAAAGCTCCTTGGTGGAATTCCGAGGGGGGCGTAACTTTCCTATTATCTGCGTAAAACAATGTTGACTTTCAGAAACAACGAGTATCATGCTTTATGCGCTCATTGAAATTCATTTAACCAACAATATTTTTAAAAAAATAGTTTAGTTCTGCGAACAATCAGGGGGAAGGCTTAGTAAAGATCATCAATTTTTGCTCAATAAGCAACCCGTTTTTTAACGGTATTTTATTTTTGATTGAAAAAACTTCAAACTCAGATTAAAAAGCATAAAGAGTGAAGAATCAAATGCGAAAGTGGAGGTAGCGATAACTTACTGTAACTGAAACATCCCTTTGAATTTGAAAAGTGTTATATCCTTGTTCAGGAGCCTGGCATCTGTTCTGATTCCATCATCAACAAAGAATAATTTTAATTCGATGCCAATTAACTTATCCTGCTTGGGGATAATAACTGATAAAAATTTAATATCGCTGGCTTTGATCAACCTGGTTTGCTTTTGAATATAAATCTCCAACAGCTCCTTTACCATTTGGGTCATGCACACACCAGGTAAAACAGGTTCGCCGGGAAAATGCCCCTTAAATATTGGATGCTCCGGATTTAGCTTGACGTTTGCTTTTACAGTATTTTCTTCGGCAAGAATGTCCGTAAAAGTAAAAAGTTCATTTTGCAGCATTCTAAATTTTCTATACTGTTTAAAACCTATTTAATAAATATTTTCATTTCACATTTTGCAAGGCTTTTACCTTTACATTCAACATTCCCGGTTACAATGGTAACTCCAAATACCTGGTTAGTAATAGTTACCTGGGTATTTATGGTGTCTCCAACTTTAGGCAAAGCAGATATTTCAAGGTTTTTTACTGCACCTATATAACCGATCGAAATAGGTTCGCTGTTTTTTTTTGCCCTATACCCTGCTCCGGCGGCAACCGTTTGAGCAATGTTTTCTATAATGCCGGCTTCGCTTAGTTCATTATTATAAACCAATATGTTTTCTCGCTCAATAAAAAATGTGCTATGAAAACTAGTACTGTCGCAATCCACTAATTGATTGACCATCACAAACGGCGGCCTTTGTGGAATAAAGGATAAGATATCTTCTTTTGATACTATCAAATTATGCTATCAAATAATTATGCAAACCTCTAAGTATATAGACCCCCATTAATAGACAATACTTCCCCGGTTATATAGCCCGCTTCGGCAGATGCTAAAAACCCGACCGCATGGGCCACCTCTTCGGGCGTACCAAAACGTTTAACGGGGATTATTGACCTTAATTCTTTCTCGTCAAGGCCTTCCGTCATATCGGTTGTTATAAATCCGGGGGCAACCGCATTTACAGTAACCCCCTTGCGGGCAATCTCCTGGGCCAATGCCTTTGTGGCGCCTATAACCCCCGCTTTAGCTGCCGAATAATTAACCTGCCCCGGTAACCCTTTTATGCCAGATAAGGAAACCACGTTAACTATGCGGCCATATTTTTTCATCAGCATACTGCTTAAAACCTGCCTGGTGACATAAAAAAAGCCATCCAAACTCGTTTTCAAAACACTATCCCACTGCTCATCTTTCATCCACATCATTAATTCATCATCTTTTATGCCGGCATTATTCACCAGCACCTCGATGTATTTATCGGTGTTTGTTTCAGCCCAATTACTTAGTACCTGATTGATTTCAGCTTTATTGCCAACGTCAAATTTCAATAACTGGCCATTACCTCCGTTTTGCTTTATTTTGGCAAGCGTTTTTTGAGCCTCCTGTTCGTTAGCCTTGTAGTTAACCAGCACATAGTAATCCATTTCGGCGAGCTTATAACAAATAGCCCGGCCAATACCCCTTGATCCCCCCGTTACTAAAGCGCATTTCATGATTTAGATTTTGAATTTAATAATGCCTTTTACGAATAGAAGGCTTTAACACCGAGCCAAAGTAGTTCAAAAATTTTGAAATTTCAATGGTAGATATTTCGTCCCGGCGTTATTCTTGCGGCATGATAAACTCTCCAAAAATTGAGCAAGGGATTATTGTTTTTAATGGATAATTTAACCTGCAATCAACCCCAATCTTACGGGTTTTAGCATCACTTCTCGCTCCGAACTTCGTCAGGCGCAAAAAAATCATTGCCGCATAACTAATGTTTATCTGACTGCGTATAAGTGTGATAACGCCTTTATCAGAGGCAATAACAATTCTTTAACAGTTTATTAACCGTTTAAAATTTTTAAAATATGAAAATCCTGGTAGCTGAAGATGATCAATTGATGATTAAGATGCTTGAGTTCCGTCTCAAAAAAGACGGGCATGATGTGGTGATAACAAATGATGGTCGTGCAGCAGTACAAAAGTTGGACGATTTTCAGCCCGATCTGGTTATTACAGATATTATGATGCCTTATCTATCGGGCCTTGAGGTGGTGAGTGCTGTGAAAAAAAGATATCCGACCGGTACACCGGTAATTATTCTTTCAGGTATGGGACAAGAAAATGTAGTGCTC
This sequence comes from Mucilaginibacter tolerans, assembly GCF_030519375.1. Taxonomy (GTDB): domain Bacteria; phylum Bacteroidota; class Bacteroidia; order Sphingobacteriales; family Sphingobacteriaceae; genus Mucilaginibacter. Next base: position 345,621 of record NZ_JAUMKB010000003.1, read on the forward strand.
GAGGCATTTCAACTTGGTGCCGATGACTACATGACAAAGCCATTTAGCCCGAACGAGCTATCAGTACGTGTACGGAGGTTCGAGGCCCCATTGGTTAAATAATTCACCTGATTTTAATAGCAAAAGTTTGGTTAGCAAAGCTTATTTACTTTCCGTGTTCAGTATCTGGCATATTCAAAATATTGTCCTTGCCGGTATTATATTGTTGATTTTAGGCCTTTTGGTTTATATGTTGTCTTACATGTATTTCAAAAGTGTTTATGATAAAAAGTTTGATAAATGGAGCTTAATTTCCGATTTGCTGATACGGAAAGCGGTTTTCTATGACGACGAAGAAGAATCTGAAGGTGATAGCGCTATTCCTGTTACTGCAAGGGCCGAAAAGCTAATGGACAACAAGCATTTTAGAAAACTGCTCATCAATGAAATCATGTCGGCCAAAAGGAGTATCACCGGTATATCGGCCGATAATCTGAAACACCTTTATGTACAACTGGGCCTTGATAAATATGCACTGGGCAACTTATCCAGCGGCAGGTGGTATATCAGGGCAAAGGCAATACAGGAGCTCACCATTATGAGCATGCACGAATTTGTAGATCAGCTATGCCTGTATGCCGATGACAAGAACGACCTGGTGCGTATGGAAGCTCAATCAGCACTGATTCAATTCAATGGTTTTGATGGCCTTCATTTTTTGGACACCGTGACTTATCCTATTTCAAACTGGCAGCAAATAAAACTTTTGCAGCAGTTGTCGCATTTGCCGCCGGCAAATATTGATATGACTCAATGGTTTAAGTCAGATAACAGCAGTGTAATCATATTTACCTTAAAACTGGCCCGTATTTACCAGCGGTTTGATTTGTATTATGACATTGTATCCTGTCTTGATCATCCCGATCCATTGGTGAGATATGAGGCTATTCATTGCCTTAATGAGATCTATACCGATGAAACTTCCGATGATTTTATATCAAGGTTTCTTGGTGAAATACTAAAGAACCAATTAGCCATGATAAAAGTAATGGAAACAGTCGGCACAGAAAAAGATGTGCTGTTCCTGCTCGATCTGCTAAATCATGAAAATGACGAAATAAAGATCGGTGCTGCCCGTGCACTGGTGCAAAGCAATAAAGACGGTATGGTGTCTCTTGAAAAGTACTCGAAGGAATCAAATGACTCCATTAACGAGATAGTAATGCACATTAAAGGAGAGGTAGCAGCATGAGTTGGCAAACATTTATTCTACACTTTTTTACCTATGGCATTCTATTGTATTCCATCATACTTTTGATATGCTACGTTTTAATAGGTGCGTTTTCAATCAGCGAAACACGCTCGTATCTGCATAAAAACAGTTTTACCGATTACCGAATGCTTGCCTCGTCAACCGAAACGCCAAGCATGAGCATACTGGCGCCGGCTTATAATGAAGGGGCGAATATTATTGAAAATGTTCGGTCACTACTCTCGCTGCACTATAATAACCTTGAGGTGATTATTATTAACGATGGTAGTAAAGACGATTCATTAGAGAAACTGATCCGTGCATATGATCTTTATAAAGTAGATTTTTTTGTAAACCAGCAAATAAAAACCAAGCCTGTAAGGGGCGTATACAAAAGCTATAACCCGGTTTATCGTAAGCTGATCGTTGTAGACAAAGTAAATGGCGGTAAAGCCGACGCGCTAAATGTAGGGGTAAACATTGCTAAAAACGATTATTTTGTTTGTATTGATGTGGATTGTGTATTGGAGCAAGATTCACTTTTAAAACTGGCTAAACCTTTCCTTGAAAGCACCAATCAGCGTGTGATAGCTGCAGGCGGTGTAGTACGTATAGCCAACAGCTGCGAAATTGAAGGCGGACGACTGGTAAAGGTAAATCTGCCAAAACAGTTTCTGCCGAGAATACAAACGCTTGAATACATCCGCGCATTCCTGCTTAGCCGCATGGCCTGGACAAAGCTGAATGGCCTTCTTCTTATTTCGGGAGCCTTCGGTGCCTTCGACCGTGAAATTGTGATCAACTGTGGTGGCTACAATACCAACACCGTTGGTGAAGACATGGAACTGGTGGTGCGCATGCGCCGTTATATGGAGGAACGTGACGAACCTTATAAGGTCGCTTTCATTCCCGACCCTTTATGCTGGACCGAAGCACCATCTACCTTCAAAATTCTGGGACGTCAGCGTAACCGCTGGACCCGCGGCACAATCGAAACCCTGCGTTTCCACAAAGTGATGCTCTTCAACCCCCGTTATGGCATTTTAGGTATGCTCAGCTATCCTTATTGGTTGTTTTTTGAGTTTATGGCACCAATAATTGAATTTTTTGGCACCATCGGTATGATCATCTATTGCTTCACTTATGCCGTTAACTGGTCGGCTATAATGATCATAGTAGGGGTATTATGCATGGGTATACTCTACTCCATTTTTGCTATCATGATGGAGGTGCTTACCTATAATCAATACAGGGGCCGGAAAGATATCTTACGTCTGGTAGGCGTTGCCATACTGGAGCCATTTGTGTTCCATCCATTTGTAGTATGGTCGGCCATACGAGGTAATATAGATTTATTAAGAAAACACAATTCCTGGGGCGAAATGACCAGAACGGGTTTGGCTACAGAGAAAAAAGCGTCATAGTATTTGAGTAATGGAAACTAAAAAAACTAAAAAGGAAAAACTGTCGAAAAGGATCGTGCCTGCGGCTTTATCGTTCGCACAGCTTTCCATCATATGGCTGATGATGATTTTTGTCCTCAGCATTTTCGAAGTTATTTATAACGGCATCGCTCACGAGCTGCCCAAAAACCTGTTTGCTGTATTAGGCTGGACTTTTTTGAACGACCTGATATTCTGGTGTAAAGGTTTGATCTATTTTTTCCTTTTGTATGTGATACTTCACCTCATCTCCGCAAAATTTGCACGCATAACTTATTGCGTATTCATAGTTTTTATGGCGATTGTGCAGCTTAGTCTCACTTCTTACTTTACAACAGCTTTGGTTCCGCTTGGGGCAGATTTGTACAGCTATTCAATGGCTGATATTAAACAAACCGTAGGCGCTGCTGGTGGTGTAAACTTTTTCCAAATTATCGGTTTTATTGTGGTGATTAGTGGCACCATCACCGCTTTGTGGATGTTACCGGCTAAGTTGAAGATAAACAGATATATTGTCGTTGCATTACCGATGCTATCATTCCTTATATTTGTGACCGATGCCCAGGCTATGATCCACCCGGGCAGCTTTAAATCAGACTATGCCAATAACCTGGTCATCAATAAATCTGATCATTTCTGGGCCGAATCATACAAACACTTCTTCCCTTCAAAAGGCGAGCTTGATATTTATGCTGATAGTTACATTAATGATTACGATAACGCTGCTACAAGCAAAATAGCAGCATTCAAATATACTGATCCGGCACATTACCCATTTTTACACAATGATGCTTCACCGGATGTACTGAGTCCGTTTATCAAAAGTAATACGACCCCTCCGAACATTGTTATCATACTGGTTGAAGGTTTAGGCCGCGCATTTACCAATGAAGGCGCTTACCTGGGCAATTTTACACCATTTATCGATTCACTATCCGGAAAAAGCCTTTACTGGAAAAACTTCCTGAGTGAAGGAGGCCGTACGTTTGCAGTTTTACCTTCTGTATTGGGATCATTGCCATTTGCTAAAAATGGTTTCCTGGCATTGGGTGATAATATGCCTTCGCACGTGTCCCTGTTAAGCCTTTTGAAATATAACGGTTACCATACTTCATTTTATTATGGAGGCGATGCCAATTTTGACAACATGGCAACTTTCCTGAATAAAAACGCTATTGATGAATTGAACGATGGAAAATCGTTCCCGGCGGGATATACCAAATTACCTGCGCCTAACGGTTTTTCATGGGGGTATAATGATAAAGAGTTGTTCAGACATTATTTAGTTACCCGCGATGAAAAAGCAACAGCACCACAGCTGAGCGTTGTTTTAACCGTATCAACCCACAGCCCATTTGCAATAAATGAGGAAGATAAATACCTGGCCAGATTTGAAAAACGCCTGACCGAACTGGGCTATGATGATGCCAAAAAGAACGAATGCCGTAACTACAAGCTGCAATATGCCAGTATCTTATACCTGGATGATGCGTTGCGCGGTTTCTTTAATACCTACAGCAAGCGCAGCGATTATAACAACACTATATTCCTGATCACCGGCGACCATCGTATGCCTGAGATACCGATGAGCGATAAGATCGACCGCTACCATGTGCCCCTGATCGTTTATTCGCCAATGCTTAAACGTACTGCGCAGATGGCGTCTGTTTCTACGCATTTTGATATCAGTCCGAGTTTAATGGCTTATTTGCAGCATAATTATAAGATCAAAGGACCATCACTGGTAAGCTGGATGGGACAGGGTTTGGATACTAATCGCAATTTTGAGAATATTCATAACTATCCGCTGCTGCAGACTAAAACGGACATGATAGACTTTATTATGGGTGAATACCACCTGAATGGCGACAACCTGTTTAAACTGAATGCCGAGCTTGGTGAAGACCCCATACAGGATGAAGGTAAAGCCGGACAGCTTAAAAATGCCTTTGACCAGTTTAAGAAAAAGAATGAACAAATCGTAACTGGAAACTGGATCATACCGGATTCCATTCATCAGCATTACAATCCCGTAAAGCATTAATAACTGAACCTTAATAAAGTAAAAAGGTGACTCTGAAATATGATCACCTTTTTTGTTATGTATATTTTGATAATTTATCAGAATTCGTAGTTGACGCCACCCTGGAATATAAACGAATTTTGACGGTAAGACACATTGGCTACCCGGTCATTCAATTTATTAAACCCATCAAAAGGCACTTTCTGATCCGTGTTAAATGTTTCCAGTTTTTGCATAAACGTACGCCCGGCTATCATGCTCAACTTCCATCGTTTGTCCAGCTTAACCTCATAAATCAACCCGGCGCTGTTTTGCCGTAAATGCAGGTATTGAGCTTGCCCGGCATCAGAGAAATGATACATGCTTCCGTCAAGGCCTGCTGTAATACCCAGCGATTGTGCTTCTGTCAATTTATGCCTTAAAGTAGCCCTGGCGGGTATAATAGCCGTAAAATTCCATTTGTTGTTGATTGTCCAGTCGACGTCAGGTATAGGCAAAAGGAATTTACCCGAATAATTGCTGATATAGGTAAGCGTAACGCCATATCTGAGACGATTGCTTGGATGAAAACCTAAACGTACACCCGCTGTGTAGAGAATGTCGCCCGCCTCAAGGTTCTGTTTTAAATCAGAGGCAACAGTCGCCAGGCCAATGAATGAGATACTGGTGGATCGCGACAGCGAATAATTCATTAGCAATGGAACGGTCAGGGAATGAAACCAGGCGTTGCTTATTTCGTCTGCATTCGAAAGAAAAAGTCCCTGGTAGCGTATGCCTGTTTTTATCAGGACCGTATGAACAGTGGAGAAATCTTTGTAGACCGGAATACCTATGTCTACAATAGGCTGCTGCATGGTTAAAGTATTACCGTTGGTGTTGATGGGCGTAACCAAATAGTTCACATTAATACCGCCCAGCTTTGGCGAAGTAGTGAGAAACCGGGAATGTCTGGTGGTGTCTGAGTTTTGGCAATAGCCAAGCAGGGGCAATAGCATGCCCGTTAAGAACATAATTCTTTTCATTTTTTAATCCTTAAAGTTGAAAATGTCTGGATTACAGAGATGTAATCGCTTCTATTAGTCTAAATGCAAGACTGTTAAATTGAGTTCTTTCTTCTTTTGTAAGTTGGGAGACCAATGATTTGTTAAAGGTTTCGAGCATTGCATGGGCCTGCGCAGCCAGCTTTTTACCGGTTTCCGTCAGTTCAATTGAGGTTTTCCGCTTGTCGGTCGCATCCTTTAACACCCTTGCAAAATCTTTTTTAGCAAGGAGCGCGATAGTTCTATTAACAGAGGCCTTATCCCGCCCTAACCCCAAGCCTATCTCCTGCTGTGATGCACTTCCTGAATAATATAGCCTCATAAGCACAGGTATCTGGTCCATCTCCAGCGGGAACCCATTTTCCCTGAAAATTTTATCGCATTGTCTGTGTATTTTATGATACAATGCACCGATATGTGCGATCATTTCAGGGGGTGACAGACGAGTATTGTTCTGATTCATGAAGCAAAAGTATAAAATATAGTTGATATATCAACTATATTTTATAAAACGCCTCACCTTTTCCCCTTCAAATAAAGGTTCTGTTTTCTTTGTGGTTCAATTCTACTACGGAGGACATTAAGAGTATGACCAAGTTTGCAGAGAATATTAGTATTATTCGCCTAGCTTATTTCTTGGCAGCGACTTGCTCCTTAAGAATAGTAGTGATCATCGGGCGGTAAAATGTCCAGAAAAAACTTTTACGCTCAGCCGGATCATCAGAGTTGTAAAACATCCACCTGAACATACTTATGCCTTTAAAGTAGGAGGTTCCCATACCGATCGGGTTATCACAAAAATCACCTGAGAAGTAATAGAATTGGTAATCTTTGTCCTTATGCATAATAATAGCCGGGAACGTAGTTGGGATATTGTATTTCTTCAATTCAGCAGTACCAGCAGCATTCAGACTGATATCGAATCGTGACACCGCGTGATTGATTGACAGCGAAGGGGTAATGATATCAAACCAGAACGGATACTTCATCTTTTCGGGCAGCCCGAATACTTTTTTACCGTAACCAAATGTTATGATATGTGGTACGGGATCCGTTAAATGTGTACTGTCTTCCAGAATAACAATCTGATCATCGTTGCTTACAAATGCCAGGCCTGATTTATGGAATGGCCACTTCCGCTCGTGCTGCTTTTTATAGTTTCCGATAAGCCAGCGTGGTAATTCTTTATTTTTAGTAGTATCAAAACTATCAAAATACCGTGCAGTCCACCCTGTCCAATGCATGCCGAACATCTTCTCGAATTTATTGCGGTTATCTGCATTGGTTGGCGAACCTATGGTGTTAAACTCGGTGATGATGAGTTTGTGCTTATCCTTCATATCCTGCAAAAACTCAATATCCTGCGCACTCATCCCTCCATATATAAGGTTAGACCGTTCTGTACTTTGTTTCTGGCTGTACCATTCGCTCCGGTACATCCCATAAGTGTCGGTATAATAAGCCAGGTCGGCATCATTACTCAATTGCTTTAATTGCTCTGATGAAAATCTTTCAAGTCCTTTTAGTTTAAATTTTTCATCATCTTTAGGAAAAAACCCAAAATAGTCCTGGCTATTCTTGTAGGATTGTGTTGCAGTTTTGGTAAAGCGGTTATGATTCAATATCCACCAAAGCGAAGTATGTTCCTGGGCATCGGTGGTCAGTACCGTTTTATCCACTATAGCCACAACCAGTTTTTTCTTGGGAGTAAAAAACCAGGCGAGCCACATCACTACCGGGAAAATAATAAGCGCAGGTATAATCAGTTGCAGAAACTTTCTCTTGTTCATCTAAATTAAAATCTTCTTTGATAGCCTATGCCCAAATCAAACTGATTACCCCAGGTCTGGAACCGATATTCCTGGTGGTCGACACTCGCAGTAAAAAATATAATATTGCGTCTTTTGAACGAACGGTAGTACGCAGCCGAGATATTATTTGAGCGTAGTTTATAATTCTGACCATTGTTTAGCAGAATGATATTACGCGGATCGTCCGGCGAAATACCAGTGCCGATACCTAATGAAATATAGTCATCAGCCCCGCCGGTATAGTATCTTGCTTTAACAGAATAGGACTGCGAAATAGAACTGTTTGAAGGCGTTAAATAAGTACGGAAATTGAACCAAAAGCTTTTATAGTATTTACCTATAGATGCGGTATAAATCCAGGTATCGCCTGTAAAATGCAAATACCTGAAGCCAGCTTCTGCCTCAAAGCTAGCCGGTAAATTGGCATAAAGCGAAAAACCGGCCCTGGTTTTCGGGAATACACCTACATTGTTTGAATAGCCGACGCTCATGTAAGCATAAAAGATTTTTGATATGTGCGGGTAGGCATCGACCTCATATTGCAAGCCGTTTTTGCTGAAGCGATTGGCATAATTCAGATAACCTATGATCGAACCTATATCGGTTTGCCTTGCATATTCAAGGCTTGCCAGGTGCCATGGAGCGTTGCTTTGTTTATCAAAAGAGATATAATCATAAGTGACACCTACCTTATTTTTTGAAGTGTTATCCTTTATCCTGTCGGCCAACGCACGGGCATCTGAATTCCCCGGATCACCTTTTATCAAAGTATCCAGTGTGTTGCCGGCCTCGGGGTAGCGTTTCAGGTCGTTCAATACCTTTGCTTTCAGCAATAACAGGTCTTTAGAACCAGGGTGATATTTCAGTCCGCTGCTAACAATACCCAATGCACCGTTTGAATTGTTATTCCAGTATTCAAGGCTGCCGTAAGCAAAAGCGGCATCTTCGTTGTCAGGATGTTTGCTCAATACTTTTTTAAATTCTGTCCGCGCACTATCCGTTTTATCTGACCAGGTATACACCCGGCCCAAAAAAACACGGATATCTGAATAGTCCGGACTTCTTGTTAAAGCCTGCTTACTCAAACCTATTGCTTTGGGATAATTTTTCTCATCAAAAGCAGCTTTTCGTGCCTGTTGAAACAGCTCATCCGATGAAAGCCCTGTTTGGGCAAAAGATGCTTTACATAAAACTATCAAAAAAAGGAAGGAGGATAATTTAATATTCATATAATGCGAAAACGCGTACTTACTAAAGACTTACTTGTACGGTAAAAGGCTAGTATAGGTTATTATAAATCAACGATTAATAGCCAGTACTTGAAACAGACGCCGATTAGCATTGGGGTCGATAAATTTATTGAAATATCAAAATTGAGACCATATTGGGTAATACTTTCGCCCCGCATTTGCACAACGTCTTATTAATCTAAGTTCATCATATAGTGATGACACCTGCAACAATTGAACGGAAAGAAATTCGATTATCCCAATTGGGCTATCAGGCACTTAAGCGTTCTTGATCGATAGTTCCCATTTGAGTAACTTTATGAAGCTCAGTGTGAGTAGCTTTGGCTACATAATTTATCAGGGAGCCAACAGTTTTGAGTTTGTCGAATGTATCATCGGGTATTTGTATGCCAAATTCCTTTTCAACATCTACAATCAATTCACAAAAATCCAGGGAATCCACATTCAAATCATTATAAAATGAAGCAGAATTTTTTATCGCCGATCTTTCCACTCCGAGTTTATCCTCGATAAACTGGTATATCTTCAAAGTAATATCGTTCATTCTTAAAGCCCTTTAACGTAATCCAACAAATTCTGTTTTACTAAAACGATACCATTGCAGCTCTTTTATGGTGGCAACTATAACATCACACTATCAATCAATTGTTTATAAAAAATAAAATATTAAAGTTTGTTTGATACGACTGAAGGCCGATACCAAAATGAACCGTTAATGACCAAAATAAACCGGAGTGTTTCTAAACAAAAAAGCCGATAGGTATCTATCGACTTTTCTTTCTAATTGATTGTTAAGCCCTTATTGCATTGTGATAATAGTTGCCGGAAGAATACTAGCAGAAATATTAGCTTTCTGAATATTGGTGCTCCAACCGGTTGGCGTTGCGACATTATCCAACCACAAATCCCATTCGGCACCAGTTTTTTGGTACCATTTCACCTGATTATAGGATATATTTATGTTATAACTTGAAGCACCGGAATAGTTTCCACAGTTAATTCCTGTATTAGAGACTGGTGTACTTGAGCTATAAATAAAATTGTGATCCATTTTTATATTTGATCCTCCCACTACCTGCATACCTACATAACCAGAATTGAGTACATAATTTTGCCTTGCCACCTGATATGATCCGCCCAAATCGCCTAAAACAATCCCAGCAGCACCACCAGAATCAAATTGCACCTGTCCTCCTCTGAGCCAATTGCCGTATATCATAATGGAGTCTCCCTGTATTCCACTTGATTTATATAGACTGATCCCGTCTTGCGGATGCTGCGCTATACCGACAACATTTTCGCACCTGTTATACATGATCCGGTTTCCTCCACCAGTTACCGAAGCAAATTGTACAAAACAACCGTCTGGAAATGGCCCGTTCATATTCAAAAATTGATTGCTGTTTACCGCTATTCCGGAACCCTGGTAAACGTGTACCCCAGATTTCACATTAGTTATAAAGCAATTCTGCACGTAAATATTCTTACAGTTGTTTAACATGATGCCAAAGCCTGATGAATTCCCCACTGAACAATTTGTAATGATAACGTTCGTACAGTTATATAGCGCAATACAATTAGAACCTCCTGTAATTGATAAGCCGCTTATCGTAATGTTACTCTTGTTGTAATAGGATATGGGAGCTGAAACGGTGTAAGCCGTTGCTAATGATTTACTTGTAAAAGTGCTACCGATAGCGTTGGTTGACGATGAGGGTAAGACTTGTGCGTCTCGCTGACATGATGTGATGAATGCCAATGGAGCCAGCATCATAAGCAATTTTATAACACCGGCTGCACGGCTCGAATTGAGGTTTTTCATAATAGTTAAATTAATTAGAGCTGTTGTCGTGAATTTGCATAAATTATTGGATTTCAACGAAAAAAATTTCTTACTTAAACTCGTTTCTATCCAAAAAATTAAATAATTATTTTAATTAGACACTTTTATACGAACCTGTTTATCAATTAGTTACAAATAAAGCATTGCGTGTTTAAACAACTTTTTGGGGCTGAAAACAAAATTTCCACATTTTGTGAAGAAAATTTGTGAACACTGCTTTAAAGAAGAATTTTTTGCCGCTTAATTAAGAGTTTTTAACCGGCTTCGTGTATGATTTAGCAAAAAATGACATAGAATAATGTATTAACAAACTACTAACTAACAGATCATTAAATCTATTATTTAAAGTTTTAATAGTGTTCCGGACAGCCAATAGAATAACAACCAAGGGCTTCATATTGAAAGGCAATTAAATCAAAGGAGTGGGTATTAAAAATAAGAGGCCAATAAAGTGTTATTGGCCTCTTATTTTGCAAGAAATTATACAATATTTTACTAATATTTAAATTAGTTCATCGTAATCAAAGGTGATGCAATAACGGTCGAGCCGATATTTGCCTTTTGAACATTGGTACTCCACCCAGCCGGAGTGGCGACATGGTCAATCCACAGATCCCATTCTTTTCCCGAGCTCTGAATCCATTTGACCCAGTTATTTGAAACATTAATGTTCCAGCTGGACTGCCCCGAATAATTTCCCACATTAATTCCGGTGTTGGAAACAGGAGTGCTTGAACTGTAGATGGTATTGTGGTCCATTTTAATGTTATTGCCACCAACAACCTGCATGCCTACATAGCCGGAGTTAACTACTTTATTGTACCGGGCCACCTGGTAGGAGCCCCCTACATCGCCCAACACAATACCCGCAGCACCACCAGAATCAAACTGAACCTGACCGCCTTTGATTTGGTTTCCAATCACCTGGATAGAATCACCCAGTTTACCGTTGGACTGATACAGACTTATACCATCCTGCGGGTGGCCATGCCATGCATCATCCTGGCATTTATTATAATTGATCTGACTACCGCCTCCGTTCACACCGGCAAATTGAACAAAACAGCCATCCGGGAATGGACCGTTCATATTATAGAACTGGTTATTGTTCACTTTTATGGTCGATCCTTTATAAACATGGACACCTGATTTGGCATTAGTTACATAACAATAGTCAACTGTAATGTTGGTACAGTTGTTGAGCATAATACCAAAACTGGAGGTATTATAGATTTTACAATTAGTGATATGAACATTATTACAGTTGTAAAGCGCAATACCATTGGTGCCGCCATTAATACTGAGACCGCTAATAGTAATGTTACTTTTACTGTAATAAGAAACAGGAGCGTGAGAGGTGTAAGTGGTTGCCAACGAATGACTGGTAAAAGAACCACTCATCGAATTAGTTGGAACTTCTGTTGACGCAGCTGCAGTGGTTGGTTCAACCTGTGCATCTTTGCTGCATGACGAGATTAATGATGTTGTAAATAATCCTATTATTACAACCAGGCCCGCTTTGTAGTGTCTTTTCATAATAGTTAAATTAATTTGAAGCTTAGACGCCAAATCAAATAAATTATTGTACACTAAATGAAAAAAAATTTCACACAAACGGTATAATAGCTCAAAAAAATACCAACCGCCCGTTAATTTCTATTTTATAAACGTCTGTTTATAAGCAATTTATGTTTTTTATACGCATGTTTTTTATTGTCAATCACATCACAAATTAACTTTCCACATAATGTTAAAAAGTTTTGCCGAATTATTCTTTTAAGTATATTTTATTTTTCAAAACTTAATTTAGTTTCATTTGTTGGAGCGTAAACCTCAAGAGAAATATATTTTGTCAGATATTTTGTAAAAAAATTTAACTGCAAATTATAATTCTATCACATTTAAGAAGACGGCAAAATAGAATTTCGCTTTATTCCCCAAGTACCAATAGTAATTTTTAGGTTCTTAAGTTGTTAAGAAATCAGAGAAGCAGGCTGATCCCGCTTCTCTGAAGAGAATTTAAATTTAGTTTAATGTTATAATTGAGGTTGGGAGGATGGCAGCAGAGATATTGGCTTTACCAATATTAGTACTCCACCCTATCGGAGTGTAACCCGCTTTCGGATCAACCCACATGTCCATTTCCTGTCCGTTCGTTTTAAAATATTTCACTTTATTATAGCTGATATTTATGTCAGTACTGGTTGTGCCGGAATAATTGCCATAACACAAGCCGCAGTTTGAGTATGGAGTAACTGCCCCATAAATAGTGTTGTGATCCATTTTGATGTGGCTGCCACCTTGTACCTGCATGCCTACAAAGCCACCATTGACAACATAATTATTCCTGGCCACCTGGTATGATCCGCCTACATCGCCTAAAACGATAGCCGCAGCACCACCGCTCGTATTATAATACTGGCCACCTTTTATCCAGTTACCGATCACCTGGATTGAATCGCCTTGTAATCCATTTGACTTGTATACACTCAAACCATCTTCCGGTTTACCAATGCCAGCAACATCCTCACAGCGATTGTAGTTAATTTGATTACCTCCACCATTCACATTCACAAATTGAACAAAGTTGCCGCCAGGGAAAGGTCCATTGATGTTCAGGAACTGGTTGGTATTAATTCTGACACCAGATGAATTCTCAACATGAACACCTGATACACCGCCTGTAACGAAACAATTGTTCATGTAAATATTCCTGCAATTTCCAGTAATATAAACCTCGTACTTGGCAGCATTGGCCAAGCGACAATTTGTTATAGTTACATTGCTACAGTTGTTGAGGTAAATACAGTACGTGCCACCCGTAATAGATAAGCCACTGATGGTAAAATTACTCTTACCGCTGTAGCTTACCGCCGAAGAAGTGGCATAAGCCACAGCCAGCGATTTACTGGCAAAGTTTGTTGGAGCAGTACTTGTAGCAGAAGTTGTTTCGGAAGTTTGTGGGGTAACTTGTGCATCCTTGGTACAAGATGTGATTAATAGCGTTGCGCTAAGCGCGGCCATAGCCATGGCAATCCCCTTACGGAGCTGTCTGTTTTGTAATTTCATAATAGTTAAATTAATTAGACCCCTTAGACGCGGTATTTTTGATATTATTGTATAGCAGTGTCTTTTTTTTCCTTTGAAGAGTCTTATATTTCTATAAAATGATAATAAAAGCCACAGAAATTAACATCGCAAATAATTGTAAATTAAACACTTATAGCATAGGCGGCATTTTTTATCCACATTTTAAAAAAACCTTCCTTTTTTAATAAAAAATGCAGCTAAAAAAATTGCATTTTTCACTTAATTAATTAGTTGACAGGGCTTTACTCGTCAACAGAACATTCCAAAATATGGCAAAGTGCCTATTCAATCTCAGAAAAATGGCAAAGGAAATATGACGGATTAACAGGGAAACTTAAGTATCGGTCGGTCACGTTTGCAATAACACAACCAAAATGTTATAATCGCATTATTGAATCAACCTTAATTTATCACTTATTATATGAATCCTCGCTCCCTATTAGTTAAATTCTTTAGCCTATTATTTATTGCTGCCGCACTGACTAGTTGCAAACCACATGAACCCGGTATCTGGAAAAACGATAAAATAGAATCGGGCGTAAGGGAAGACTTTCACAAATTAAATGAACAGGTAATGGATGGGCTTAAAACAAATGACCGCCTAAAGATGGATGGTTTGATGTCAAAAGACCTTATACAAAATTCAGGCAGATTGAGGTTAATTGAATTATGCAGCAATCACTTAAAGGATGGCAACTATACTTTATTAGATGAGTATTATATCGTAAATAGGGAAAAGGGGGATAAAGAATTAAAGTCGGGCGACGAGGGTATAAACAACTATTCTTTTAAATACACTGCCGATACCCGTGAGATGTATATCGCATTTTTTGTTCCGAAAAATATACCGAACAGGTACCTTATTTCTGCAATCTACTGCAAATTTGATTACGGATGGAAGATAATCCAGCTGGAAGTAAATCCATATACTTTTAACGGCAAAACAGCACCGGAGCTATTGGATTACGCTAAGGATTTATATGCAAAAAATTACCTGGTGGATGCACTAAACTGTTTGCAATTAGCACAGACATGCGTAGTACCTTGCTATGGGTGGAAATACCCGGACGAAAGTAAGATTCATGATCTTGAGCTGCAGGTGGTTAATGTGATGAATAAAAAATATGTGTACCCCTTTACGCTCGCCCAGGTGCCTACTCATCCAAGAATATTCGCAGTATCGACGCAAAGAACTCCGGATGGCGTGTACCCGGTAGTGAGTTATATGTCGACAATTAAATTAAAAGATGTAAAGGGTTTGCAAAAAGAAAACAACAATATAAAAAAGGTAATTGGCAAGGTTATCCCTGGTATTGATCAGGACAAAAAATATGTTTACTACGATGCATTTAACGAGTGGCCAAAGTATGACCGCTCAGTAGATCGTTATGAAATAATAGATAAACTGAAATAAGGTTAACCAGTGACAACGCGGACCAGGTAATTTAATAACTACTGCTTGATCCGCCTCCGCCAAAGTCACCTCCGCCAAACCTGCTCCTTTCCTCGGCCGGTGGCGACGGTACCTTTGCAAATGTCTCAGCAACAATCAGCGACTCCACTTTCAAATGATCCATCATATGCCCGGTATCAGGTTCGGCATAAGTAAAACCATGTTTAGGCGTTTTCAAGTATCTCATTGCCGTATAAGCAATTCCTAAAATTAAAGCGCCGCCCATTGTGAGTACCATATCCAATGGCAGCACATGATAGTAATAACGGAAGGTTGCAATAGCTGCTGCGATCAATACCAGGCCCATTCGCAACAAAACCGTATTTTTTTTAAAAATACCCCATCCCAGGTAAACTAATGGAATAAGCATTGTCCATAACCAGAAAAATGTGCCGAGTGGTATGGGCTTTCCAGCCTGATCGCTTATATTATCGCCAAGCGTTTGCACCACATAATAATTGCCTGCTGTATATAGCCCGAGCAAAAAGATTATTTGAGCAATGAGTATACAATTGTAATAGCCAGCAAACTGCTTTTGTCTATTAAGATTATAAGAGCCCCAATATAAACCAGCCGACACCAGCATTATCACAAACGGTATGGTGGCAATCCCAAATGGTACCAGCTTTGTCCACCCAAAATATATAAACGCAAATAACGCAGCACCACACAAAGCAGCCATCAGCATATCAGCAAAACGGATAGTGAAGTACAAGCTCAAAATAAAAATGGTCGCCGAAACAGGCATGTAGTAAACAACATTATAGTGGGAAAAAAGCATGGCAGAAGCCACGCCTGATAGCAACGCAGAAATAAATAGCAATGCATCGTCCACCCCTGAACGATAATGGTGTTTTGAACTTACAATTACTTCCAGGGCAGTATAACTTAGTATCGAAAGGAAAAATACCCAACCAGCTGTGTCAAAAAGATTAGAAGCTGAAGCAAATAGTAAGCTTAATATCCCATCGGCAAAGGTCACTACAATTATCGTCAGAATAAATAATCCGATACGGGCAAATAGTCCGGGAGTATAAAAGCCAACTGGATATTTATCTTTAATATTTTTAAACTCCTCAGCAGTAATATAACCCCTGTTCTGATTTTCCTTTACATCGTTCTGCAAGCGCAGGCTGGTTAACCATATCTTATTATAAGCAATCATGATGCTTTCAATCTTTTATTAAGGTTAATTAATAAGAATATAAGGCCAATAGCCGATCCAATAAAATAGAGCATTAGTAAATAAAGTGCGCCTTCATCCTGTGCTAACAATAGCATACGCACTACCAGGCTGCTAATGGCGACATAACCATATAGCACCACTAAGAGCAAAAAATAAAATGAGTGACTCTTAAACGCGTCGAGATAGATCAAAAAGGCAATAGCGAATAATGCCAGCATCCATAATAGAGCGAACGCAGAATTATAGTAAAAGAAATACCCTGCGAGTAAGGATATGAATGTTACATGCACCCCATAATGCTGATAGCTAAACTTAAAATGCCTTTTAAAGTTTAGACGCTGGGTAAGATAAGCGCCGGTCAACAATATAGCGCCTAAAACCAGGTAGGTATAGATAATGGTTTTACTGTCAAAACCACTGTTTAATAACAATGCTTTGGGTGTAACCGAAACGCCCATCCACACTGCAAGGTTGGCTATGGCCATATTGAGTATGCCCAAATGGTCGAAATAATAGGCTGTAAAAAACAATACCAGCATGGGTATCAATGTGGCCATGTTATAATTTGTACCGAATGCTTTGTATTCATATTGCAGGTAACCAATAAAAGTCAAGAAGCTTACGCTTCCCAGTAATAGTACATAATCAGAAGATGTATTTGGCGATTTTACTTTTTCGGTGGTAAATGGTAAGGCCATTTTAAAACAGTAAGCAAAACACCCGGTGCAGATCAATGCTATTAATGCCAAAACAACTTTATGGCCTATGGTATCAATATTCTCATAAATGAGCAGTCCCAATCCGCTTGTCAGCAGTAAAACGCCAAGGTAAAGTAGCGTTTTTATTTCCCAGTGAACAGAAAACAGATTCTGCTTTTGCTTTATTTTTTCAAATGATTCATCACTGATCAAACCATCGGCGTGAAGATGTTCATACAAGGAGTCCATGTGAATTTCAGGTTGCTATCTCAAGTATACTAAAGATTATTCGTTATTCCATCCGGTCTCCTCATTTGCATCACGCAAATATTAGCCAAAAGCTTTTTAAATTTTTTGAAGAAGTTAGGTAATCCTAAAATTTTGATTGATATTAGACATGCTGTCTCTTAGCCTAAATTAGATTTCATGAAACGCAGTTATTACATCGTGGCGTTGATAATGCTCACGTTTTTTGTTATATCATTCCTGACCAATGTTATTGGCGCACTCAACGACGATTTTATTAACGGTTTTCACATCAGTGGCTTTTTTGCCTCTTTTTATCCCTTCGCATTTTTCATAGCTTACGGTCTGGTATCTATTCCAACCAGCATGATCCTTGAAAAATATAAGGAGAAAAAGATTATGGTCTTTGGTTTTATCGTCTCCTTCCTGGGGTCTTTGTTATTGGCATTAGATCCAACACCATTAACCACGGCAGTCTCGTTATTCCTGGTGGGCAGTGGAATGGCCATGCTGCAAGTTGTAATTAACCCGTTATTGCGCACTGCCGGTGGCGAAGAACATTATGCTTTTAATTCAGTATTGGCGCAGTTGATATTTGGAGGCGCATCATTTTTAAGCCCGTTAGTCTACTCTTATTTTGTTGTTCATTTCAATGATGCACAAAATAAATTTTTGACTTTGTTTCATTCGATAGTGCCCGAAAATCTCCCCTGGGTGTCATTGTATTGGCAATTCGCGGCAATAAGCTTATTGATGATTATCATCATACGCTTAACTAAATTTCCTAAAGTTGAATTAAAGGAAGATGAAAAGGCAGGAACCTGGGCAACACATTTTGCACTTTTTAAAAGCCCGGTAGTTGTTGCTTTCTTTATTGCTATGATCTGTTACGTTGGTACCGAGCAAGGTCTTAACAACAATATTTCGGAGTTTTTAAAGACCTATCATGCCTACGATCCAAAAACTACCGGAGCACAAGCACTATCATATTTTTGGGGACTGATGCTTGTCGGCGGCATTTTAGGCCTGTTGTTGTTAAAAATAATGGACAGCCGTAAAGTACTTATCGGATTCACTATTGCTGCGTTAATTTGTTTATCAGCGGGCCTTTTTGGTTCCTCTAAAATATCATTGATGGCCTTTCCGGCCGTGGGCTTCTTTGCTTCTGTTATGTACCCCATAATTTTTTCACTCGCACTTAATTCTGTTAACGAGCATCATGGCTCATTTGCGGGTATAATGGTTACCGGCATTATTGGGGGAGCCATAATTCCACTTATTATTGGTGGTATAAGCAGCCTGACCGAACTGCGTTTAGGTATGTCCTTTTTATACCTCACGTTGGGGTATATTTTATGTATCGGTTTTTGGGCAAAACCACTTATTACAAATCAAACGGTGTTCGACAAAAAAGATTAAAATATAAATGGAGACAAGAGTTATAGGCATTGATCTTGGGGCAACAAATATCCGCGGTGCCGTAGTTATTGGGGATACTTTACTAAATATTGTTTCGGCGCGCATACATAGCGATGGTACAGTGGAGGAAGTTCTGGACGATATTTATCAGGTGGTGGATGCCTTGATAGATGATAGCATTGTTGCCATAGGCATAGGTGTACCGAGTGTAGTAGATGTTATCAACGGAACTGTATACGACGTGCAATACATCCCTTCATGGGTGCAGGTACCTTTGAAAAGATTGATGGAAGAAAGATATCACATTCCGGTTTTTGTAAATAACGATGCCAATTGCTTTGCTGTAGGCGAATATCATTTCGGAAAAGGAAAAGGCTTCGATTCAGTTATAGGTCTGACATTGGGGACCGGTCTTGGCGCAGGTGTCATCATTAATGGTAAATTATATGCCGGCTACAATTGCGGCGCTGGTGAGTTTGGCTTATTCAACTACCTGGACAATGTACTGGAGTTTTACGCAAGCGGATCATTCTTTCAGAATGTGTATCAACTGGATGGTGTGCAAGTTTTTGAAGACGTTCAAAAAGGCGATGCACGTGCATTAGAGCTTTACCGGGAGCTAGGCACACACATCGGTCATGCCATCAAAATGGTAATGTATGCCTACGATCCCCAATTAATCATTTTAGGCGGATCAGTGCGCCATGCCTATAATTTCTTTCAGAAAACAATGTCGGAGCAAATCAAAACTTTTGCCTATAGCAAATCGGCTGAACGGATAAAAGTAGAGGTATCGGCATTGCAAAATAGTGGCATACTGGGTGCCGCCGCTTTGTATTATAATGCGCAATAAGACTACCCCTATTTAACACCTAATCCCGGCTCATTATTCAGCACCCATTTTCCATCCCTAAATTCCGGCATCACAAACGGATTATTTTTGGTCAGCAGCGGCCCGTCTAGGTCGGCCCAGTCGCATTGAGGAGCAAGAGCAGCTGCAGCTAATGTGGCGCAACTGGTTTCACTCATGCATCCTATCAAAACTTTTAAACCCAGATCTTTTGCTTTTTGTATCATTTGATGTGCCTCATGCATTCCGCCTGATTTCATCAGTTTTACATTGATGCCGTGATAAACGCCCATTGCTTTTTCTACGTCCGGCAGGCGTTGTACAGCCTCATCACCAATGATAGGAATAGGACTGCGTTCAGTAAGCCAGGCGTTACTCTCCAGATCAGTTTTTAGCATAGGTTGTTCTATCAGCACTACGCCGTGTTCATGCAGCCAGTGAATCATATCGAGGCTTTGTTGCAGGTCGGCCCAACCCTGGTTGGCGTCTACGTAAAGCGGCACATCAGTAACCGATCTTATAGTTTCGATGAGTTCTTTATCGCTATCCCTGCCCAATTTTACTTTGATCACTTTGCATCCTTCCGCCTCTTTTACCTTTTTAATGATCATTTCTGGTGTATCGATGCCCACGGTAAAACTCGTAACTGGCATTTTATCGGGGTCGCTGCCCAATATTCGCCAACAAGGTTGCTGTTTAATCTTTCCGCCCAGATCATGCAGCGCAATATCCACAGCTGCCTTTACTGCCGGATTTCCTGGGGCAATGCTATCCAGATAATAAATGATAGCATCAAAATCAAAGGGGTATTTGAACTGCGAAACATCAACCTTGCTTAAAAACTCAGCAGCGCTTTGGTGGTTCTCGCCCAAGTAGGGGACCATAGAGGCTTCGCCATAACCAATTAATCCTTCATACTTTATCTGCACAAGCATTAAAGGAGTAGAAGTACGGGAAAATTTAGCAATGGTGAAGGGGTGCTTTAGCTCGAGTTCAAAAGGTTGGTAAGTCAGCTCCATGTTAAATTCAAAGCTAAAATATTCATTGAAGATTTCCTGATTATCTTTGCGGCCATGCCGGCACACATTTATCACCCTTTCCAGCAATTTAACTTCAGCAACCGCGTCTGCTTCCTTTCGGGACAAGCTTTATCATCCGAAGAAGAGAAGATACAGGTGTTTCCTGCCTGGCTGATGAGCCGTTACAATTTAGAAGATCAGCCATTTAAACTGCTGGATGAGAGCTACGCCACCTACAAAGACATGAAGGTTCCTTGTGCAGCCCCGGTAAATGAACAATACCTGGAGCCACTGGAAACAGAGATTGCGGCAGCGTTTGATGCCGGTTTTGATGCCCTGAAAGAAGTGGACGAGGTCAAACTTTTCCAATGGGCAGGCAAGCTGTTGTATGGCATTTTGTTTAACGAGCTGCAAGCTGGTATAAGACAACAACATGCGCAGGGGCAGGAATTCAATATCTCCCAGGCGCTTATTCACAAATTCAGCAATCTGCATCTAATGCTGCAAAGCATTTCTCAGCCTATCGTATTCGAAGATTTTAAACCGTTCAGTCTATTTTTGTTTAAGGTGAACAACGAAGAAGATCTTTTTGGTTATCGCGATGAGATCAACACCTTAACATTCTCTTTGCGGATAAAGAATTTTGGACTTATCATCTGCTTACAGGATAATGGCGCCAACCGTGCTTATCATAAAGAGATACTGGAAAAGATTGAAGGACAGCCTCTTCACCCCATCCAGTTTGAAGAGTTTAATGCGCGGATATTTTATTCAGCTTACCTTTTTAACCGTTTGCCAGAATATAATGTGTTGCCCGCAGGCGACGAAACCTTTATAGAAGCCATGCCGCTGCGCGGAATAAGCAGCAGGCCAATTTTTGATTTCTGGCAAAATAAAACTTACGGACAGGTACTGGAGAACTTCTGGAAAAAATGGGGTTATGTTTTGTTCGAAATCATTAAAGACCCAGAAAACCCCATGAGTTTTTTACTGGATGGCGAAGGCAATTTTATCAATGCATCAGCGATTGAACTCCCTCGGTGACCGAGTGCAAAAAATAAGGTACTACCTGTGGTATCAATATAATAGTGATTATAACGCCGCTCAGTGCTCCAAAAAAATGCGCATCATGATTGATATTGCCAATCCCCCGTTTAGAGGCATAAGAGCAATAGATCAGATACAAAACACCGAATAAAACTGCCGGAATTGGAATCGGCAAAAACAGCAACATCATTTTGCCGAGCGGGTTAAACAATATTGCGCTAAATACCACCGCGCTGATAGCGCCTGAAGCACCGAGGCTCCGGTACCAGAAGTCATTCTTGTGCTTCACCACCGAAGGTAAGTCGCTTAATATCAAACTCACTCCGTAAAGAAGGCCGAATTGCCAGTGACCAATGGTTGCCTCCAGCTGAAATGCAAAGAAGTAGAAGGTCATCATATTAAAGAGCAGGTGCATCCAATCGGCATGGATAAAGCCACTGGTGATCAGCGTATAAATATATTTACCACGGTAAACATTGTAAGGCTGCAGAATCAGCCTGGTATACAGGTTGTCATTATAAAAAGCAAAAAGGCTTATCGCTATTGTTACTGCAAATATGATGCAGGCCACAGGGGCCACGGTGAAGTATTGTTCCATTAATTATTGAATATCAAGTTTGATGTCAGTTAATAGCCTGCCTATCGGGTACCTAAGATAGGTCTTTTCAAAATAGGGTGAATTGCGGTATACAAAATTTAATTGCGCAGCTGCACTATTAGCCATTTGCGGATTTTTCGACTTCTCATTGTCCAGCTTTTTTTGCAGATCAGGGTTCTTCTTTAACAGAGCGGCAGCATCGTCTTCAAAAACATAATCAGAGAAATATTCCTTTTCGCCAAGAATGGGGTCGAAGAAGTTCCATGTAAAAAATGAGTCTACGCCCTGTGGTTCCAGGGTCTCAACAATGTACCGGTTTAATGCCTGATTGGTATACACTATGTAATCGCCTTCATAAAACCTTACTTTCATATCAACCGGGTTCAGCTTCACATTATTATGCAGGTAATGCCCTTCATAGGGCCTTGAAGGTGTTTTATAATCGGCTATGTAGTACATCTGCAGATCCAATGTGGTATCGTGCTTTAGGCGATGCACTGCAATATTATTCAGCTTAAACAATTCGATTACTTTTTGCCATGCCTGGGGGATTACATAGGCTACGGGCTTATCAGCAGAAACCGTTGGCTTGTAATTATCAAAGTATTTGATGGTTTTGGTATACGGCTTACTGCGATCGTAATATAAGCGCGTCAGTCCACTTACTTCGCTGGGTTTGTGGCCCGCAGTAAAGCCTTTAAAGCTGAGTGTGTCATATTTACTCTCGTCCAGGCCCCAGTCAAGTGCGAAAGTCTTCTGGTTTTTTACCTGCTCATCGGCCTTATGCTTTACTTCACCTATTATTTTGGCATCACGCTGACAGATACCGATCAGGTGCTGCATAAAATCGTAAGTAGCATATACACGTTTATCAAAGGGCTTCAGCATATGTGTTTCTGTAATATAGCTGATGATATTATGCTGGGCGGTATATCCGGTTGCAAAGCGCGGCGTTTCCAAAAAGCTTACAATACCTGAATCAGGCGTTCCTTTCATTTCTTCTACGTAAGGTGTCATCTCATAACCGCTTTTAGCCATCCGTTTGTATAATTCAGGCGAAAGCGTTTTTGATGTGTATTCTGCGAGTATAGGATTCTGCTTATCTTTTTGCGTTTCGATGAGCGTCATCACATACTGGTAATCCGCACCGTCACTGGTATGGTTATCCAGAAAGACTTCAGGCTGCCAGGTATTCAATATTTTCTCAAATGCCCATGCATTCTGGCTATCCGCTTTAATGAAATCGCGATTCAGGTCGAGGTTTTTATAATTCCCCCTAAAACCATAAGCACGCGGGCCATTTTGGTTGATACGTGACACTCCGCGATTCAAGCAACCATCGATGTTATATACCGCAATAAAGCAAAGCACTACATCATTGGGTAGTTTGTTGTTCTTTAACATATCACGCGCAACCATCATACTGGCATCGATGCCTTCCGGTTCGCCGGGATGTATGCCATTATTGATAAGCAACACCCGCTTGTTTTGCTTTTTGATCAATGCCGGATCAAACACCCCGCTTTTCGATAAAACGATCAGGCTTAATGGCTTACCCACATCGGTGCTTCCGTAATTGATCATCTTCATCTGGCGTGGGTAGAGCTTTGCCAGTTTTTGATAATAACTGATGATCTCGGCGTACGTTGCCGTATAGTTTTTGTCGCTGCTTTTTTCGAAAGGAGTTAATTGGGCATTGGCCTGAAAGAAAATAAAAGAGGCCAGCATCGCCGGTATGAGTCGTTTCATTGAGAAATGTTTAGGCAAATATAAGTTTGGTAGCTTATTAACAAACCCGATAGCAGGGATATTACAAAAAATCCCGACTAAGGGATGGACGTTAGATCAATTAATCCGTTCGCGGATATTTTTAGGAAGGCTTTTTAATACCAGGTCGTACGAATGATCAATCATATCACAAATTTGCCGGCGGCTAAGTGTCCCATTGGTGTATACGGTATTCCAGTGTTTTTTATTCATGTGGTAACCGGGCTGAATATCCGTATGCTGTTCACGGAGTTCTATCGCACGTTCCGGATCGCATTTTACATTAAAGCGGTCGCCTTGTGAAAGGCTGGTAAGGAGAAATAGTTTTCCGCCGACTCTGAATACAAGGGTATCTTCTCCAAAGGGCATATCTTCTGTTACCCCGGGCTTTGCGAGACAATATTCACGTATCTCTTCGATATTCACAAGCTATTATAGTTGCCTTATGACTTTAGTGTAAGAAGTAACGTTACCAAAGTTAAATTTAACCCCTACAACGATCTGGCTGTATTGATTGGTGGCGTTATTTTTGAATTTACTGGATGGGTCGTCATAGCCATCAAGCCCTTCGCCAAAAACCAGGCTATGTGTATAACCGATATTGACAGACATAAAAGGCTCCTCATATTCGTTAAATATCTTGAACTCGTAACCAAAACGCAGGGGAATGGTCAAATTTATACTGCTATTACTACCCGGGAAAACGTAAGTCGAGGGGCCATTGTTCGGCAAACCATTAGTTCCATCATATACGTTGGTACGTTGTACTGTATTATTGTTGAAAATAATACCGCCACCGCTTCCAAAATAGAAGCCTTTTATTGCGCTGTTGAAATAACTCTCGCTATAATCTATCAGTTCACCCAATTGTATATCGCCGTGCAGGATTAGCCCCTCAAAATGGTTGGTATACATCCGGCCGTACTTATCCAGGTTCGGGGTGAGGCCACCGCCGGACAAAGTACCAAACTGTAATTCAGCAGTTATTGGAATATATGGACTGTAATTATAAACAAAACTCACACTTTGTCCAATATGATAATCTTGCCGGGCCAAATTGGTGTAGCCCCGCAAATAACTAAAATCTAAACCTATTCCGAATTCTTTATAGTTATAGCCGATCTGGGCTTTAACCATAATAGCAGAAGACACGAATGTGAAAAGTAAAATGAGTTTTTTCAAAGTTTAAATATTAGTCAATATTTTACAATTTTTGAACCGTGGCTCAATTCGACTCCCAAAAATAAAATTTCTATCCATATAAACACCATTCTATGAACTTAAAATTTACCGTTACTGAGCGCTTTACACGTTATGTAACCATCGATACCCAGTCAGACCCCAACTCGAATACCTTTCCGTCAACTGCGAAACAAAAAAACTTAGGGCTTTTACTTGTAACGGAATTATTGGATATGGGGTTACATGATGCTCACATGGATGAGCAGGGTTACGTATATGCTACCGTCCCCGGCAATAGCGCAAAACCGGATATTCCTGTGATTTGTTTTTGCTCGCATATGGACACCGCTCCTGATTGCAGCGGAACTGATGTAAAGCCAATCATACACAAAAATTACCAGGGACAGGACTTGATTTTGCCAGACGATCCTTCACAAGTCATCAGGTCAAGTGATCA
Source organism: Mucilaginibacter tolerans (assembly GCF_030519375.1). Classification (GTDB taxonomy): domain Bacteria; phylum Bacteroidota; class Bacteroidia; order Sphingobacteriales; family Sphingobacteriaceae; genus Mucilaginibacter. The sequence goes on from NZ_JAUMKB010000003.1 coordinate 371,273, forward strand.
TCCGGAACTAAAACACCAAATTGGCAATGATGTGATCACTGCCAGCGGAGCCACCCTACTTGGCGCTGACAACAAAGCAGGTGTAGCCGAAATTATGGATGCCTGTTACCAACTGCTAAATCATCCGGAAATAAAACACGGAGATATACGCATATTATTTACACCCGATGAGGAAATAGGCCGTGGTGTAGATAAAGTCGACCTGAAAAAACTTGGGGCCTATGCCGGTTATACCATGGATGGCGAAAGTGCTGGAAATATGGAGAATGAGACATTTTCTGCCGATGGTGCCAAACTCATTATTCATGGTATAAGTTCTCACCCCGGCTTTGCTAAAGGGAAAATGCAAAGCGCTATAAAAATTGCCGGACAAATTATTGCTGCTTTACCATATGATCTGTCGCCTGAAGGGACTGATAACAAGGAAGGTTTTGTGCACCCGGTTAGTATAAGCGGGCATGTAGAAACTGCTGAAATTGATTTTATCATCCGCGACTTTGATGATCAAAAATTAAAGGGACATGCCAACGTCATACGTGCCATAGCCAATGATGTGCTAAAAAAATTCCCGGGATGCGGCTATGAATTGAAAACACATGAGCAATACCGTAATATGAAAAAGGTATTGGATGAGCATCCGCAAATTGTTGAGTATGGATTGGAAGCTATGCGCCGCGCCGGGTTAGATGCCCGGTTATGCAGCATCCGAGGTGGTACAGATGGTTCGAGACTTTCTTTTATGGGACTACCTTGTCCGAATATTTTTGCCGGAGAGCATGCTTTTCACAGCAAACACGAGTGGGTTTCGGTTCAAGATATGCAAAAGGCAGTGGAAACCATATTGCATTTGTGTATGATTTGGGAAGAAAAGGCGTGAATCCGTCGTAGAGACGCGATGCATCGCGTCTCTACCGGGAAGAATTATTTCTCTGCCAGCAAATCGTCCGTCAGCTTTTCAAATTCCTGAGTGAATTCTGTATAATATTTACCTGTACCCGGGCCGCTAAAGCCTGTATGTATTTTACGCACATCCCCTTTTTTATCAATGATGATAGTGGTAGGAAAGCCTTTATAATCAGCGAGCATAGGCAGGCTTTTTTGCGGATCTCCTTTTCCGGGTGTATAGCCGGTAATAAGCAATGGATAGGTAATATTAAATCTGTTTTTTAACTGAGTTAATGTGGGGACGGACTTTTTGAAATCTGTAGTCCGCTCATAAGCCAGACCTATTATTTCAACCCCCTTCGGATGATATTTCTTATAATAATTAACCAGGTAGGAGGTTTCGTCCATACAATTAGGGCACCACGAACCCAGCATTTGCACGATCACTACTTTTCCCTTAAAACGTGGATTCTCGAGTGAAACCTTTTTCCCTGAAAGATCAGGGAAGCTAAAATCTATCTTTTTATATCCGGGCTTTAAATAGGTAAGTGAATAAGCATCAGGAAGCTTGGCATTGGCGTTTTTTAGGGCTGTCCATTGGTCTAAACTTGAGGCACCTGCATAATACTTTCCATTTGTTATGGTTTTATTATCTATAATATCAGCAGTAAACAAAAAGGCATGCCCCCCATCAAAAGTTGACAAGTATAATTTATTACCTGCAACAGTGCCTTCCAAAAAGCGGTCATCGCCAGTAGTAGTTAAGAATGTACCGGTCAGTTTTGAACCTACCTGTTTAAATTCCCCTACAGTGGTGTCTTTACTACCATCGCTAACAAATATGGCCGACCATCTGCCCGTGATATTATAAGCTGGTTTCTCTGGGGTTTTAAAAAAACGGAAATCTTGCCCGGCAGAAGCTGTAAAATCCATAGCAGCATCTTTATCACCATAATGCTTTATCCATTTACCTTTTAATGAAGTTCCTTCACGCTTCAATTTGAATTCCGAATTGAACAGCGGCATATGAATAAAAACTGAATCGCCTTTTTGTCTGATGTCGGTCACTTTAAATCGTTCTGCACCGTTATGAATAGCGATTCGCTGCTTACCATTAACATTGGTCACATCAAAATTAAAAGGGAGGTTATTACCTGAAGAACTTGTCAGCATTCCACGCCAAATACCCGCTTTTAATTTACTTTGTCCAAAACTTGTATTAGCTACAAATACGATAAGGAAGATAAACAACAGATTTTTATAACGCATTACCTGAATAGTCTATTAAATTGATATACTTTTTCAAAGTAAGCGAAAACTATCCGATTATTTCAACACTTCACGCGAAATGACAATCTTTTGAATTTCAGAAGTGCCCTCATATATCTGCGTGATCTTCGCATCGCGCATCAGGCGTTCTACATGATACTCTTTCACAAAGCCATAGCCGCCATGTATTTGTACAGCTTCAACAGTGGTGCGCATAGCTACATCTGACGCATATAATTTCGCCATTGAGCTCGCCTCAGCATAAGACAACCCTTTGTCTTTTAACCAGGCGGCCTTTAAACAAAGTAAACGTGCAGCTTCAATCTCAGTTGCCATATCAGCTAGTTTAAATTGTATTGCCTGCAGGTCGGAAATGGCTTTTCCGAATGCTTTACGTTCCTTTGAATACTGCAATGCCAGCTCGTAAGCACCTGAGGCTATACCCAAGGCCTGCGAGGCAATACCAATACGTCCGCCTTCAAGGGTTTTCATAGCGAACTTGAACCCGAAGCCGTCCTCGCCGATACGGTTTTCTTTAGGAACCTTTACATCAGTAAACATCAGCGAATGTGTATCTGACCCGCGTATGCCTAGTTTATTTTCTTTCGGGCCAACAGTAAATCCCGGCATTCCTTTTTCGACAATCAAAACATTAATGCCATGATGTTTTTTTGAAGCATCGGTCTGAGCGATTACTAAATAGGTAGATGCTGTTCCTCCATTTGTTATCCAGTTTTTTGTACCATTTAACAGGTAATGATCTCCCATGTCAATAGCGGTCGTCCGTTGCGAAGTAGCATCTGAACCTGCCTCTGGTTCAGATAAACAAAAAGCGCCTATCTTTTCGCCTTTTGCCAATGGGACCAGATATTTCTGCTTTTGCTCTTCGGTTCCATATTTTTCCAGACCATAACACACCAGCGAGTTATTTACTGAAACAACTACCGAAGCAGAAGCATCAATTTTGGATAGCTCTTCCATCACCAGTACATAGGATATGGCATCCATGCCACTGCCGCCATATTCGGGCGAAACCATCATTCCCATAAATCCCAGTTCGCCCATTTGTTTTACTTGCTCTGCTGGAAATTTCTGATGCTCGTCGCGTTCTATTACACCTGGCTTGAGTTCGGTTTGTGCAAAATCCCGCGCCGCCTGGCGTATCATCAATTGTTCTTCGGATAATTCAAAATGCATGGAGTAATAGGTTATGGGTCAAAAATAATATTATGCACGCATAGTAAAAAGAGATGCATAAAAAAAGAGAACCTTTTTCAAAGTTCTCTTTCCCCTAATTAATTTAAACTATTGATTAAACCCAAAACAAAGAACAAAATATCCCAGCTTGGGCGTCTGAGAATTCTAAAATATGTTTTCCATAGGTAGATGAAATTCTATTTTTTCACAGATTTCTTGCAGAGTCATTATTCTATGAACAAAAGTAGCGCCACAAATCGATAGACTCAATGACGAATACGTCAGTATTTGTAAAGTGATTGTGACAACATTATAAAAACTGATTATTTAGTTTACTAATTAAATTTAGTTAGATTGCATAAAATACCGATTCCGAAATCCCCTAGCCTACTATGTTACTCACTGACTTTGAATATCTTAACAACTCCGAGGAAGCGTTTAAAAAGAAGATTGCGCTGCAAATAAAGACGCTCAGGAGGCAAAACCAAGTTACGCAGGAAAAATTTTACAGCGAAACCAATATCAATATCGCCAGGCTCGAATCCGGGAAAGTTGATATCAGATTAGACACCTTACGAAAGGTTTGCTATTATTTTGACGTGTCCTTGTCCGGTTTTTTTCATGGAATTTATTGAAGTGTATGTTTTTTAGGAATCATAAAAGCCATTTTTATTCCACTATTTAATACACTTTTGTATTTTTTTTTAAACAATATACAATAAAAACGACATTCGTTAGTTACTCTAACAATCAAAATCCGCTCTCATCTGTCGCCTTTTTCCTATTTCTTTGGTGACTTCAGCATATTAATTTTATTCGTTACATAAAAAAGCGGGCCCTAATTTTCTTTAGGTTTGCCTGAAATGGCCCTTTTATGAAGCAAATCGTCCAAAACCTGTAATTTATATTGTAGCACTTTTAGCATTTGCATTAGGTGCTTATCAGAGTCAGAAAACAACAAATAAAATATACGATCCGGTATATAACAACCTCGATCAGGCGATAAGATGTGGCTCGCCCCGGATAAGCGGGTAAGAATATGGTAAACTTTTATGGGCACGATGCATCGCGTCTATACTTATATTATATTTGGCCTCATGCAGATTATCCATGCTTTGCAAGATTGGTGGCAACATCAAACATGGCTCGAGGTTATTGGTGTGATTACCGGTCTGCTTTGCGTTTATCTTGCTGCGAAAAATAATATCTGGAACTGGCCACTTGCCATCATCAGTGTAGGTATTTACATTTTCATCTTTTTTAAAAGTCGCCTGTACGCCGATATGGGGCTGCAGTTTTATTTTATGGCAATGAACATCTACGGATGGTATTACTGGAGCCGCAAACCTGCCGATGAAGAAAAGACTCCTGTTGAGGGTATCACCCGGAAAGAAACCATTCTTTCTATTATCTCTATCGTCATTTTTACTGTTTTCCTCGGATCGGTTTTGAAATATACCCCTGCATCCTATCCATACCTTGATAGCTTCTGCACAGCCTGCAGCCTGGTTGCCCAGGTATTTTTAGCACGGAAGGTTCTTGAAAATTGGCTAATATGGATATTCGTGGACATTATTTATGTGGGTATATACATTTTCAAACATCTCGATCTGACCGCCGTAATGTATGCCATCTATGTCGCAATCGCTGCAATGGGATATTTCGACTGGAAAAAAGAATATAAAAAACAATCAACTGGATATCGAGTTTCGGATTTGTAATTTCGAATTTATGTCTATAGCAATCAAAATTTCAAAATGCCCAAATCCGAAATTGAAAATTCGAAATCCGAAATTATAAAAATCGCCATCGTAGGCCCTGAATCCACCGGCAAATCAACCATGTCTGCGTTTTTGGCTGAGCATTACCATACGGTTTGGGTGCCTGAGTATGCGCGTGAATATTGTGAGAAGCTAACCGAGCCGCCCGCCTGGCAGGATGAGATAAACATGTTTTACGGGCAACTGGCGCTCGAACGGGAATATCTACCTAAAGCCAATAAAATACTCATCTGCGATACCACCTTCATCACGGTAAAAATATGGAGCGATCAGATTTTCGGCCGGTCGCCCCAGGAAGTTTTAGACGAATTGCCTAAACATCCTTATGATTTTTACCTGTTATTAAATATCGACCTGCCCTGGGAGGATGACCCGCTGCGTGATTTTCCGAATATGCGCGAACATTTTATGAGTGTATGGCACAAAGAGTTACAGGATCTGAACGGCAATTATGTCACTATATCTGGTACAGGGCAGGACCGATATGAGCGTGCAGTGAAGGCGATAGATGATTATCTTATGTCGAATTTCGAATTTTCAATTTCGGATTTTTAGCATTCAGACTATCGAAATCCCAAATCCGACATTCGAAATCAATTGATAATTTCTTTATCTTAATTTAAGGTTGCATGCAACGTTCAAAAAACCGGTGCGTCATATATTGTGAAAGCTGAAAATTTGGAATCTGTATACATTGATAAGCATTACGACCTGGTGGTTGAGTGTAAGCGTGGCAGTAAAAAAGCCTGCTTCGAGCTCTACCGTTTGTATTCTAAAGCGATGCTGAACATTGCATTTAGGATAGTAGGCAGCGTTGATGAGGCCGAAGATGTATTACAGGAAGCCTTTTTGGATGCTTTTAACCGGGTAAAAGACTTTCGTCAGGAAACAACTTTTGGTTTGTGGTTAAAACAAATCGTGGTTCACCGGTCTATAAACTTGTTGCGCAAGCGCAGGTTGGAATTGGTTGAACTGGATGAAGAACACACAGATGGCATTGCCGAGGAGGAAGCAGAAGATGATGAGGAAGTGCAATATAAAGTGGCCCAGGTGAAGGATGCGATGAAGGAACTGCCCGACGGTTACAGGTTAGTGTTATCATTATACTTGCTTGAAGGCTACGACCATGAAGAAATAGGCCAGATACTGGATATTTCTGAAAATACCTCAAGAACACAGTTTTTGAGGGCGAAAAGAAAATTGAATGAGATTTTAATTAAAAGAGGAATAACATCATGAGCAAGCGATTAGAGGATTTTATTAAAATAAACAAGGACGAGTTTGATGACCTTGAACCATCAGGTGATCTGTGGTCTAAGATCGAGAAGCACTTGCCGCCGGAAGGTGCCGCGATAAAGCCACGTGAGGCAAAAACATTCTCGCTCAGCTTTGTGCTTAAAGTGGCTGCGTCCGTCATCATTGTAATGGGAATCGGCTTTGGTTTGTACCTGCGCCACGAAAGAAGTGAAGCTGTAAATTTTGCATCTATCAACCCAACATATGCCAAGCAGCAAATACATTATGCCTCGCTGGTGCAAAACCAACGTAAGGAATTAAGATCCATTGCTAAATCAGACCCTGACCTGTACAAAGAGTTCAGCGCCGAAATAGCCAAAATGGATTCAACCTATAATAAGCTGAATAAAGATCTGGCGACCAGTCCTAACCAGGAACGTGTATTGCGTGCCATGATCCGTAATCTGCAAATCCAAAGCGAGATACTTAACCAGCAACTCGAAGTGATAGAGCAGATCAACCAAACCAAGAAGGAGCAAAGTAATGATACCAAAAATATATAAACCGGCCCTATTTGTAGCAGCCTTACTTGCAACCGTTCAGCCGGTTTTGGCACAGGATACAGCTGACAGTACCAGCAGCTCCGGCTTCGATAGTGAGTTATTTAACAAAAGCATGAAGACGCTCAATATGAAGGTGAACGTTGATACCAAACACCTGGAGCTGACCATGGAAAAACTAGGCAGAAAGCTGGATTATAGTTTCAGAGATTTGGATAATAACCTGCATATCGATCACCTGGTAAGTGATATTACCTCGACCGTAAACGACGCAGTTCACAGTGTAACACTGAGTGTTTCGGGTGACGACAATGAGGGATCTACCAATATTTCCATCAGCAGCCCGCAAGAAAGGGTCAAAAATTATAGCAAGTCATATGCAGTCGACGGCAACGACAAGCTGTCTCTTGATAATAAATATGGCAGGGTAACCGTCAATACCTGGAGTAAAAACGAGGTAAAAGTTGACGTGCAAATAAAAGGAACCGCAAGCGATGATGAAACTGCGCAAAAACTGGTTGATGCGATCACCATTTCAGACAGCAAGGATGGAAACGTGGTTTCGTTCCGAACCAATTTTGGCTCAGGTAACAGCTCAATGTGGAACCTGTTTAGTAATATGAACGACCGTCACAGGGCCGAAGTAAATTATACTGTTTACATGCCATCAACCATGTCGCTGGATCTGCGAAACAAATATGGCTCCGTTGCATTACCCAGTCTGAGCGGTAAGGTTACTATTGATAACGCATACGGATCATTAGTGGCAAAAGCTTTAACCAATCCTTCTAACGAATTCAATTTCCATTATTACGAAGTGAATATTGAAGAAGTGAAAGGCTGCGATTTAAACTTATCCTATGGTTCTTTAAAACTGGGTACAGTAGGCCGGTTAGATGCCAATGTTAATTACGCTCCTATTGACATAGAAAAACTAAATATCTCTGGTACAATAAATGCCCGATATGGCGGGGGCGTAAAAATAGGAGAGATAAGCAAAGCGTTAAAAAACCTGGATATTGACTCTAAATACTCCAGTGTAAATATTGGACTAAGGGGCGATGAGAGCTTTGACTTTGATGTAACAGTAAAATACGGCAGTTTTAACTTTGATGATAACCGGCTGAAGATAACCAGCAAATCACCATCTGATGATTCCCGGGGATATCATCCAACAAAAAATTATAAAGGCTATGCCGGCAACGGTAATTCAAACAACAAGATCAGCATCAATACTACTTACCAGAGCGTAAAGCTGGAGTAGTGATATTTAGAGTCAGGAATCAAGAGCCAGGGAAAACTGTCTTGATTCCTGACTCCTGGCTCTTGATTTTATCACTCAATATACCCGGCAAAGCAGCCCCTTCAAATACTCCCCTTCCGGGAATGATGCTCTTACCGGGTGATCTTCCGGCTGACAGTACTGATAAATAAACTGCACTTCTTTACCTGCATCCAGAGCGGCCCAGGCAAGTACTTGTTTGAAAGTATCGATATCCATCGCTCCGGAACAAGAGAAAGTAGCCAGTAGGCCCCCTTTTTCAAGCAACAACATACCTAATCGGTTCAGGTCCTTATAAGCGCGCGTTGCTTTATCTAATGCAGACCGTGATGGTGCATATTTTGGCGGATCGAGTACGACGATATCAAATTTTTCGCCCTGCTCGCGTAAAGTACGTAATTGTTTATTGACGTCAGATTGTACAGCACTATGCTTTGAAGCGTCGAGTTTATTTAGTGTGATGTTTTTCTTTAATGTCTCAATCGCTAAAGCCGAACTGTCAACACTTGTTACCGATGAGGCTCCATTCTTTAAGGCATTTAAGGTGAATCCACCTGTATAACTGAAACAATCCAACACTTTCTTGCCTTTGGCATGCAATGCTGTAATCAGGCGATTATCACGCTGATCGCAATAAAAACCGGATTTTTGCCCTTCAGCTATATTGATTCCATAAACTACATTATTCTCCAATACTTCCACTATTCCGGGTGGATGTTCACCTGCCAAAACCTGATTCGTGGTTTCCAAACCTTCATGAGCGCGTGACGATGCGTCACTCTTATCAAAAACACCCTTGGGCTTTAACAACTTTTGCAGTTCGTCAATAATGACGGGCATATTCCGCTCGATACCAGAGGTAAGCACCTGTACTGCCAGGTAATCCGCGTATTTATCGACAATCAGTCCTGGCAGATAATCGGCTTCACTAAAAATCAGGCGACAGGTGTTGGTCTTACCATCTTCCAGTATATTACTGCGACTTGCTACTGCCACTGCCACTTTCTTACGGAACCAGTCTTGATTAATATCAGTGTTTTCGTCCCACTCCAGCAAGCGCATAGCCACCCGCGACTGGCTATTATAGAAGCCGTAGGCCATGAATTCGCCCTTATCGTTCAGCAATTTTACAATATCGCCATTGGCGGGTTTGCCTTTCACACGCTCAATCGCCCCTGAGAACAACCAGGGATGCCGTTGAAGCACTGCCTTTTCCTTTCCCTTTTTTAGTATCACATCAAACATCCGGCAAAGGTACGATTGAGTCGGGAAGTCAGAAAGTCCGGGGTTAGAAAGTCGAAAAGAAAATCTTACGGACTTCCTGACTTATGCGGGCTTTCGGACTAAACGGACTGAAAATCAATCAATCATTTAATCGTGTTCTTGTTTCTTTGCGCATAAGTGGCTAAGTTTGCGCCTCAATAAAAATTTTATGGCTAAAGCATCAGATATAAAGAATGGCAATATCCTTCGCTTTAACGGCGAGTTAGTGCAGGTGGAAGAGTTTATACACCGTACCCCGGGCAACCTTCGTGCCTTTTACCAGGCGCGTATGCGTAACGTAAAAACCGGTAAACTGGTTGAATACCGTTTCCGTACTGACGAAGAGGTGGATATTGCACGTGTAGAAACCAGCGATTACCAATACCTGTATGAAGATGGTAACGACCTGGTGATCATGGATAACAGTACTTATGAACAACACAATGTTCCAAAATTTCTGTTTGGCGATGCAGTTAAATTCTTAAAAGAAGGTGTTAACGTGATTGTGGCGTTCGAAAGTGATGAGCCCATTATGGCAAAAACTCCGTCTTCTGTTGAATTAGAAATCACTTATACCGAACCTGCTGTGGCAGGAAATACTTCAACCAACGCCTTAAAGAATGCTACCGTTGAGACCGGGGCTGAAATTAAAGTTCCGTTGTTTATTAACATAGGCGATAAAGTAAAAATAGACACCGCTACGGGTGCTTACTCTGAGCGCGTGAAAAGTTAATTAGTACCAATCAAAATATTGAAAAAGCTTCCCTACCGGAAGCTTTTTCTGTTTGCAATAAATTGTAAATTAGATCAGTTAGAATTAGCAGGCTATGATATCCAATACGGATCTTTTAAATAAACTCAACTTTTTTACCGAACCCGGATTTAAGGAAGAATTACTAAAACACGGGCAAGTAGCATCTTTTAATAAAGGTGATGTCATTGTTCGTGATGGGCAATATGTCAAGTTTTTGCCTATTGTGCTTAAGGGCTCTATCCGCGTTTTTCAGCAAAGCGAAGACAGGGAGATATTGCTTTACTATGTTAGGGCCGACGAAACTTGCACTATGTCGCTGGCAGCCGCTTATTTTAATAATAAAAGCACTTCGCACGGTGTAGTGACTGAGCCCACCGATGTGCTGATCTTTCCTGCCAGTATGATCGAGCAATGGCAATTAAAATATCCTTCGTGGAACAGGTATATGATGCAGATGTTCAGGACCAGATATGACCAACTGATCAGTTCATTCCAGGGTGTAGCGTTTGAAAATATCGATACCCGTGTAATGGAATATTTAAAGGAAACTGCTAAAAAAGGAGAAGGAAAATCGATTACCCTTTCCCATCAGCAATTAGCCGACGAACTTGGCACGACACGCGTGGTAATTTCAAGAATACTAAAAGACTATGAGCGCCAAAATAAGATCAAACTGTTCCGCGGGCGCATCGAGTTAATATCCTGAAAAATATTTTTGCTTGTGTATCTTTTGATACCGTTCTGGTTTTTAATGGCTTATAATTTTGCCTGTAAATAGTTATCAAACTTAAAACAGACAATATTATGAAGACATTACATTGTGCAGATGCCGGCTTTGATTGCGCAGCTGTGATCCATGCAGAAACCGACGAAGAAATTTTAACCCAGGCAGCCGAACATGCCAAAACTGTTCATGGTCTTTCCGTAACTCCCGAGTTAGCTGAACAGATAAAAGGGTTGATTAAAGAAGAGAAATAAGCGAAAAAATTCTGATGGCATGACATTTTTAACAGGTGTCATGCCTAACCAGTTAAGTTAAATTATTTAGTAAAGTAGATATATTGCTTAAATCTATAATCGTGCTGTGGCGTCGGGATCTCATCCTGGGTAAACAAAACAAGCTCAGTTGGGCTAAGCTTTACAATGCTATATCCGATCCCGTTTAAAGCATCTATATTTGGAATTTGCAGTGTATTATTCTTTAGCGAAGCATAATATTTAAAATTCAGATTGGGCAATTCCGTCTGATTTGGGTTAATATACAATTTGATATAATCAGTATATAATGCTTTAAATGCAACCTGCGATGAAATAACACCTGTGCTATCCTTACCAAACGTCACATAATCGGCATTGCTGAATGACAGTTTATTTTGAAACGATATGGGCGTATACAGATCAAAAGCCTGGATACTATCTTTAACAACATACCATTTCCCAACAAGAGATTGGGTCGTTTGGCTTACCGAAGTAATTGGGGTAGTATTCGCGGGCTTATGATTTTCCTTTTTGCAGGCATTTAAAGCAAAAGCCAAAAAGAAAAGAGCGGATAAGGCTGGTGTATTTTTCATGGATATTTATTTATGAATATCCTAAAATGATATTAATTGAATATTACCCATAGTTAAAGCTTTAACCAAAAAACGGTAATTAAAACTCCAATTCCAGCAATACCGGGCAATGATCAGAATGCTTTGCTTCCGGCAATATGGCTGCACGCTTTATGTTTTTTTCTAGCTCCTTTGTTGCCATAGTATAATCTATACGCCAGCCCAGGTTCTTGGCGCGCGAATTAGCTCGGAAGCTCCACCAGGTATAATTATGGGGCTCCTTATTCAAATGCCTGAAGGTGTCAATGTAGCCTGATTCTATAAAATTCTCCATCCACTCACGCTCCTCGGGCAAAAAGCCGGATGAATTAGCGTTTGATTTTGGGTTATGAATGTCTATCGGCCTATGGCAGATATTATAATCGCCGCAGATCACCAGTTTCGGGTATTCGACCTTTAATAGGGTAAGATATTTACCAAACTCATCCATAAAACGGTATTTAAATATCTGGCGTTCATCACCGCTTGAGCCTGAAGGGAAATACACACTCATTACAGATACGTCGTCAAAATCAACGCGAATGTTACGCCCTTCGCGGTCAAAATCCGCAATACCGCAGCCGTACTCCACATGTTTGGGCAGTATTTTGGTAAAAATAGCTGTCCCGCTATAGCCTTTCTTCTCTGCCGGGAACCAGTAATGCTGATAGCCCATTGCGTCTACCAAACCCAGGTCGGTCAGCACATCGGGGGTGGCTTTTATTTCCTGCAGGCAAACCACATCGGCATTGGTAGCTTGCAACCAAGCCAGCCAGTTTTTATTTATGGCAGAGCGGATGCCGTTAACGTTATAAGTGATTATTTTCATTTTCTGATTTCGGATCCCGGAATTATTTTTGTTCGAATCCCAGTAACTCATCCAACTGTTTACATTCTTTCTTACTTAGCAACTCCACTGTCATAGGCACATCTACAACGGGGCGGTCGCGTTCGCCTGTTTTTACTGCAGCTATACGGTCCACCATATCCAAACCCGCTACCACTTCGCCGTAAACGGTATAGTTTTGATCAAGCTGAGGTGTTCCGCCAACGCTTTGATACCATTCACGCTGCCATTGCGGGAATTTGTGGCCATTCATACGCGGCGCCTTTTCAAGGGTGTCCAATTTGCCTGAGGTATAACGTTTCCCCTCGACGATATAAAACTGGCAGCCGCTGGATGCTTTTTTTGGATTATCGTCCCGCGCAGCAGCCAATACACCGCGCTTATGGAAAATACTATCCTTAAATTCAGCCGGCACGGTATAACCTACATCGCCATTTCCCAACTCGGCACCCGCCGTAGCTTTTTTAGGATCTTTTGAATCCGGATCGCCACCCTGGATCATAAAGTTTTGTATCACCCGGTGAAACAGCGTGCCATTATAAAAGCCCTGTTTGGTCAGCTTAATAAAATTGTCACGATGCTGAGGTGTTTCATTATACAGGCGTATAATACATTCGCCATAACTGGTCTTGATGCGTACGTATTGGTTTTGGGGTCCGCCTGCAAAAGCGGTAGCCGTTACCATAAGAAATAAAATGGTAAAGAGTTTTTTCATGTTAATTATTGTTGAATGCTGTAAAGTTGCAAAGTTATCCTGAAAGTCGAATGTGTAAGCACCAACAAAACCTTACGACACTTCAACTTTCAAACTTTTCAACTCCAATCACATCGATTCAAAATACTCAATTACCAATGATTTCATCAGCATTTCCTGCTCCAGCAAAGTATAGTTAGGTATTGTTTTTACCAGTTTCCAGTGCGGCCAGCCATCCTGGTCGAGGCCTTCCAGCTCATAAAAACCCATTTGGCTAAACAGCTTGCAGGTAGCAATATGCATCAGCTCCTCTTTTTGGCGCTTACTGAATTTTCTTGGCCCCTGGCCCAGTTCCTGCACACCTATCAAGAACAAGATCACCTTTATATCGGGTGTATCGGTATCAAAATCTGCCGCTATCTTTTGCTGCAGCTCCGTCCATTTCAAATTAACTTCAGCGGGCTTCATGTGCCAAATATACATCGGCACCGGTATTTAAAGAACTCCCTAGAACATCTTTACCACGACATTGTTACGATAGCATGATATTTTGCACTGACATTTAACTATTTTTGTGCGAAATGCGTCTTATATATAGAATTAAACGCAATTAGGTTTTGAGACGGGCTAAATTACATATCATCTATACCTGGATTGTCCTATTCTGCTTTGCAGCAGGACAGGTGATGGTATACGCCCACCAGCACCTGGTGAAATATAAAATTCATCAGACCTCCCAAAATCAAACTACCGTCTCCGAAAAGTGCCAGATCTGCGATGCCATGCATCATACCAACATGGCGCTGGCAGATCATCATTATTTTATTCCGAATGTTTCTTCAGATCATGTTTACCAGCAAGATAAATATGATTTTGTAAGCATATCCCTCATCCTTTCGGCAGGCCGTTCGCCACCGGTTTCATAATATTCCCAGTTTAACAACCTGCCTTTCTGGCAATATTATTGATTTAACAACACTATTATGAAATTCAAACTGCTTTATAGCATTTTAGCACTATTTATATATTCCACGGCATTTGCAAATGCCAAATTAGATAAAGGTAAAGCCCCGACCGATGATGTTTTAGGAACGCTCACCGGTACAATAACTGATAAAGCGGACGGCAAACCGATCCCCGGCGCCAGCGTTTCTATTCCCGATCTGCGTGTAGGAACCGTATCGGATGTCAATGGTAAATACACCATCGGACAGTTGCCAAAAGGCGTTTACCTGGTCCAGGTTAGTTTCGTTGGATACGCTACCGTTAATCAAAGGGTCGATCTGACAAAAACCTCTAAGCTCGATGTGGTCTTACATGCATCGGCTATAGAAGCCAGCGAAGTGGTGATCACCGGCGTAAGCAAGGCCACTGAAATAAAACGCGCCCCCGTGCCTATGGCGGCGGTGAGTAAAACCTATATTGATCAGCACTCTGCTTCAACCAACGTGATCGATGAGATCGCCAACCTGCCCGGGATCAGCGCTGTTACTACCGGGCCAAATGTTTCTAAGCCATTTATACATGGATTAGGCTATAACCGCGTGATTACTTTGCAGGACGGTATCCGGCAGGAAGGCCAGCAATGGGGTGATGAACATGGAATTGAGGTGGATCAAAACTCTATTGACCGAGTGGAAGTAATCAAAGGCCCGGCGAGCCTAAGCTATGGCTCGGATGCCATCGGCGGCGTAGTGAACCTGCTATCTCCTTCACCTGTTCCGCAGGGGAAAATATTGGGGTCATTTACCGGTAATTACGGCACTAACAACGGCCTGCTTAGCGGCTCATTCCGTTTACAAGGGAATAATAACGGTCTGGTTTGGGGAACCATCGTTTCTGCCAAGGAAGCCAAAGATTACCAAAACGAACACGATGGCAGGGTATATGGAACAGGCTTCCGCGAGAAAGATGCCCGCTTAATGATTGGGCTGAATAAGTCTTGGGGATATTCTTATTTCCACGCATCCTTATTTGATGATGAGCAGGAAATACCTGATGGCAGCCGCGATTCAGTTACCCGCCAGTTTACCCGTCAGATAACCGATGCAGATACCTATCGCCCTATCGTACCTGAATCCATCCTGAACTCTTATGGAATCACTCCGCTGCATCAGCATGTGCAGTTGTACCATATTTATAATAACAGCAACTTTACTTTGGGTAGTGGTAACCTGATCGTGAACCTCGGTTACCAGTACAGCCACCGCCGGGAATATACCCACCCTACCGAGCCCGATATTGCCGGGTTGAACTTGCATCTAAGCACGTATACTTATGATGTGAAGTATAACTATATCATCGGTAACGACTTTGAAACGACTGTAGGGGTGAATGGCCAGTATCAAAATAATACCATTGGCGATGCAACTGATTTTCCTATACCTGCATATCACCAGTTTGATGTTGGGCCGTTCTTTATTATCAAAAAGAGTTTTGGTAAGTTGGACCTGCAGGCCGGAGCACGCTATGATAGCCGATCATTCCATGGACAGGCAGCATATATTGATACCACCGTTGCTTACTATCCATCGCTTTATACGGGACCAAATCCGACCACTACACCTAATGTAACCCAGCAATTTGCCGCGCTGAATAAAACATTCTCAGGTGCTACCGGAAGTTTTGGAGCAACTTATAATTTCTCAAACGAATTCCTGCTCAAAGCTAATATTGCACGTGGTTTCAGGGCGCCAAGTATTGCTGAATTATCGGCCAATGGCCCAGATCCGGGTTCTCAGATATATCACGTAGGGAACAATAATTTCAAGCCGGAGTTTAACGTACAGGAAGACATAGGCGCTTTCCTGACATTGCCGAATCTTTCGGCGAGCGTTGAATTGTTTAATAATAACATTCAGAATTATATTTTCCAGCAACAGGAATTGAATCCGGATGGTACACCGGTTTTAACACAAGGATATAATACCTTCACTTATGTGCAAAGCCATGCCCGCATTAATGGCGGCGAGGCAAACCTGGACCTGCACCCATGGCACTGGCTGCACTTTGAGAATGCATTGAGTCTGACTTATGGTACTAACCTTGGCGCTGGGAGCAAAGTAGCCGACAGCTTGAAATATCTGCCCTTTATTCCACCACTGCATACCCATTCTGAACTGCGCGGTACTTTTGCTAAAGGATTTGGGGCCTTTAAAAATGTATATGGGTTCGTAGGTTTCGACCATTATGATGCCCAGGACAAGTTTTTTGCCGCTTACGGCACAGAAACCTATACAGCAGGCTATAACCTGATAAGCGCCGGTTTTGGGGGAAACATTGTCAATTCAGCAGGCAACCCTATTCTAAAAATATTTGTGGAAGGAACCAACCTGAGCAATAAAAACTATCAATCAAATATGAGCCGCCTGAAATATTTTGATAACCCAGCCGTACCTGCAGGTGTTCAACCGGGCATATTTAATATGGGGCGAAATATCAGTATAAAGGTGGTTTTGCCGTTTGACCTGTCGCCGCATGAAAAGACGAACGGATAATAATTATTCTACCGTAGAGACGCAATGCATCGCGTCTCTACATTGGTGCAAAAAGAAACGCAACGCATTGCGTCTCACAATAATTAGTTTATCTTAAAAATATTGCCTCTTTTATTCCAGGTATAATATTTTTCTCACGGGCGGTATCAAACAAAATCTGAATGGCTTTACGGCCTTCTTCGCCTAAATCGACAGAGTATTTGTTGACATACAGTTCGATGTGCTTGTACATTACCTCCTCACTCATTTCCTGAGCGTGCGACCGGATGAACTCCAAACCAGCTTTCGGATTGGCAAAAGCAAACTCCACCGATTTCTTTAGCACCCGGTTGATTTTATGCTGAACATCCAGCGGTAATTTACGGTTAGCCACAATACCTCCCAGAGGAATAGCACAACCAGTTTGCTTTTCCCAGTAATCGCCGAGGTCGATGATCTTTTTCAGGCCCTTATTTTGATAAGTGAACCGGTTTTCATGAATGATCAAACCAACGTCGATCTTTCCGCTCAATACCGCGTCTTCTATTTCAGAAAAGACCAATTCTTGTTTGTTGGTGGCGTTAGGGAAGGCTAGACCTAGCAAAAAATTGGCGGTAGTATATTTCCCGGGAATACCTATAATGAGTGGTGAATTGTCAATGGTGAGTTTTGATTGCAATAACTCCGGATCGCCTTTGCAAATCAGAAGCGGTCCTACTCCAAAACCTAGAGCGCTTCCTGCATCCAGTAATACATATTTGTCGACCACATAGGCAAAGGCATGATAGCTCAGCTTGGTAATGTCCAGCTCACCGCGAAATGCTTTTTGATTCAGGGTTTCTACATCATCATAAAACACTTCAAATTCCAAACCTTCCGTATCAATCTTATGATGAATAAGGGGATCAAAAATAAAGGTATCGTTGGGGCAAGGAGAAAAGCCGAGAGATAGTTTCATTTGTCAGTTGTAATTGTTATAAAGGTTGTAGTGGTTGTAAATGTTATAAGAGTATAAACTACTACAACTCTTAGACCCTCTACAACGCTTTCAACAACTCTACCGCAAAACTATTCAGATTTTTAATAGCAAGCCCTATCTGCCAGGCATCGCGGTTGCGTTTTTCTACATAATTTGACACTGCCCTGATTTGCAAACAAGGAAAACCTGCCTGTTTGCAGGCGTAAAAAAAGGCAGCGCCTTCCATGCTCTCCAATTGAGGATGGATACGGCTAGTTAGTCTTTGAATGCTGGTTTCATGACCGTGAACCATGTTTACCGTAATGGCCGATACTTGCCTTATTTGCTGATCGGTATAAGATGATAGGCGGGTATCGGTTTTAAAAACACTCTCTCCAAAGCCTAAGGTTTCGATTGGCAAAAAAGCTTCATCGTCTTCTGCACCTAGTTCTGATAGTTGATCCTCAACTACCTCTACCACTTCACCAAGAGCAATGTTCCTGTCTATACTACCTGCGATGCCCAGATTGATCGCTAAGTCATATTGATGATTTGCCAGATGCCTTCCTAAAGCGAATGCAGTAGCAACCATCCCCACCCCGGTAATGAGGAAATCTACTTCAGACTTCTCTCTTCCGACTTCCGGCTTCAAACGTCCCACCTCAAATTCAGTAGCAGCAACAACCAGTATCCGCATAAATAAATGGCTTTATTTTGACAACTAAGATAGAACAAAGCCCTTGTTTTTGTTTTGTATATTTGCACCAATTATTACTATGATGATATACATGACACGGAAGGAGCATTTTAATGCTGCACACAGAATGTACCGTGAGGAATGGAGCGAGGAGAAAAATGCAGAAGTGTTTGGCAAATGCGCCAATCCCCATTGGCATGGTCACAACTATAATTTGTTTGTAACGGTTAAAGGGGATGTTACGCACGAGACCGGCTACCTGATCGATCTGAAATTACTGAAAACGATCATCAACGACTATGTGATCGAAAAACTGGACCATAAGAATATCAACCTGGATGTTCCGTTCATGGCCGGTAAAATGGCATCAACCGAGCTGCTTTGCATCGAGATATTCAACCAGTTAAAAGCGCCGATAGAACAGCACAAGGGCGTATTCCTGCATTCGGTAAAACTATACGAAACCGAAAATAATTCCGCCGAGTACTTTGGCGATTAAACCTGACAAATGAGCAAAAAGAATCTTATCCAGGACGATGACGATAATATAGAGGGTTATGTAAAGATCGACAGGTACAATCCTGAATTGATCGACAGCCTGAGCACACATTATCACAGCGTTTTAAAGCAGATCGGCGAAGATCCAGCACGCGAAGGATTACTAAAAACCCCGGAAAGGGTGGCGAAAGCCATGCTTTACCTTACCCAGGGCTATGATCTGGATGCCAAATCGATCCTTAAATCGGCCATGTTCAAAGAGGAATACAGTCAGATGGTGGTGGTAAAAGACATTGAAGTATATTCAATGTGTGAACACCATATGCTGCCTTTTTTTGGCAAGGCCCATGTAGCTTATATACCAAACGGGCACGTGGTTGGTCTGAGCAAAATACCGCGCATAGTAGATGTGTTCGCACGCCGTTTACAGGTTCAGGAGCGTTTGACTAACGAGATAAGAGACTGTATTCAGGATACTCTGCACCCCCTGGGCGTAGGTATTGTAATTGAATGCCGACATTTATGCATGAGCATGCGCGGCGTACAAAAACAAAATTCGGTTACTACAACTTCTGCATTTACAGGCGAATTTTTGAAAGAAAAAACCCGCGCAGAGTTTTTAAATTTGATAGCAGCTAAATTAGGTTGAAGGGGTTGATCAGGTTGGATTAAGTTGAATAAGTTATTTATCAACTCAATCAACTACTTAACTCAATCAACACAATCAACCAATAAACCACATGAAAGCATATATTTTCCCGGGCCAGGGTGCCCAGTTTGTAGGTATGGGTAAAGACCTTTATGAAAGATCAGAAGAAGCCCGCCAATTATTCGAAAAAGCTAATGACATTTTAGGCTTCCGAATTACCGATATAATGTTTAGTGGTACCGATGAGGACCTTAAACAAACCAAAGTGACACAACCCGCCATCTTTTTGCATTCTGTAATCCTGGCCAAAGTATTGGGTGATGATTTCAAACCTGATATGGCTGCAGGACACTCGTTAGGTGAGTTTTCAGCATTGGTATCAGCCGGTGCATTATCCTTTGAAGACGGATTGCGTTTAGTAGCAGCGCGTGCCAATGCCATGCAAAAGGCCTGCGAGATACAACCATCAACTATGGCGGCTATTTTAGGATTGGATGATTTTACCGTTGAAGATATTTGTCATGAATTGACAGACGTAGTGGTACCGGCTAACTACAACTGTCCGGGCCAGTTGGTTATTTCGGGGACCATCGCCGGTGTTGAAGCTGCTTGCGAGAAGATGACTGCGGCAGGCGCTAAACGTGCACTTAAATTGAATGTTGGCGGGGCGTTCCACTCTCCATTAATGGAGGCGGCACGTGTTGAACTGGAACACGCCATTGTGCATACCGTGATCAAAGAGCCTGTTTGTCCTATCTATCAGAACATTGATGCTAAACCATATACCGATCCTGCAAAGATCAAGCACAACCTCATTGCTCAGTTAACCGGGCCTGTCCGCTGGACACAAACCGTAATGCATATGCTGGAAGACGGAGCAACATCATTTACCGAAGTGGGGCCGGGTAATGTTCTGCAGGGCCTTGTTAAAAAAGTCGACAGAGCTATACCAACCAGCAGTGCCGCGTTACCACAGGAATAAACTAAAAAATTAAATGTTAAAAGCCATCCCAAACAGGATGGCTTTCTTTTTTGTATTGTATCTTTACGTTACCTTGTTATCATTTTCATCTTGACAACATCTGCAAAAATTCGATTGTTGCTGGCCTTGCTGTTTGCCAGCTTGTTGCTCACGGCAGTTATTGTCCAAAAAACCTACACCCCAAGAAATAATCTTTATCAAACAGGCCAAACGCTTGAGGATAATCTCCAAAACAAAGAAGCCACAGTAAAAAAATTTCTCGACGACAAGGAAAACTTCAACAAGCTAAAAACATTAGGAAGTGACGAGCAGGAAGCCTTAAAGACCATAAAACAGTTTACCACTGATGAAAATATATGGGTGCTCACCTATAAAGATAATCGCCTTGTGTTTTGGAGCGGGGTTAAAGTTATACCTCTGCGTCCTGGTACTATCCGCGATGGATATTCATTCGTCCAGGAACCGAATGGCTATTATAATGTTATCAGAAAGAGTGAAGGTAGATTTTCAGCGATGTTTTTTATACCTGTGAAAATCAATTACCATGTTCAAAATCAGTATCTGCATAACATTTTTGCTAAAAACTTATTAAAAGACAATAACATTGAATTAGCCGATTTTACCGAAAAAAATGTTTTTGAGGTGCATGCACTGGATGGTACCCTGCTATTTTCAGTCAAGGTAAAAGATAATGAGGTTGGCCATAAGTTCTTTTACTTTGAAGTAGTGTTATGGATATTATGCGCCTTTGTTCTATTCCTGCTTGTCCACAGCGTCTGCAATTATATTGCACTTAAAGGCTATGTTTACTTATCATTTCTGATTTTAGCTTCCTTTATTGTCCTGTTACGGATTATTAACCTGCATTATGGTTGGCCGGGGTTTTCACATCAACCGGAAATTTTCCAATCCCAATACTACAGTAATGGACCCTTATTCCCCTCACTGGGCGATTTCTGCATCAATATCCTGTATTGCACGTGGTTTGCCACATTTGTTTTTCGCCACAAGGATAAAATTCTCATCAATGCTTACAACAAATTTATTGGCTACATTATAGTTATTGCATTTGTATTGATACTGGATGTTAGTTCGACCGCGCTTTTACGTTTGTTTTATGGTCTTGTAAGGTACTCGGATATCAATTTTGATGTTAACAATGTACTCAACCTATCCGGATTTAGCGTACTTGGCGTAATAATGCTATGTTTCAGCTTTTTAATATTTTATCTGCTAACCGAAGTTACGCTGACAATTTGCAGTAGGTTGGTTGTACCTGCCTCTCACCAGGTGGCTATATTGTTATTAAGTATGATCATCGCCACTATAATAGTCGGTTACCAGGATCATGAATTTAGTAGTTTTTACATATTTTGGGCAGTGTGGGTGATTTTACGCGGATATGCTTACAAGTACAACCAGGGTAAAATAACTTCATATTCACTCGTTATCATCATTTTGCTCTGTGCTGTATTATCTGCTATTAAACTCAATCATTTTCAAGCAATAAAAGAGAAAGAAACCCGTAAAGACCTGGTTAAACAATTAGAGGCTCCTAATGATCTTGTGGCTAATAATATGTTCAGGGATATTGATAAGCGGATAGTTACTGATCCTGTAATACTGCGATATTTTTCAGATACCACCCACAATACACTTACAGCATTGGCCGATCATATACAACGGAAATATTTTGACGGTTATCTTGGAAAATACGAGTTCAAACTACACGAATACAATAGTAAGGGAGAGGCGTTGGGTGATAAAGCTTATGAATTAGACATCTTTAAAGATATGATCAAGTTTGATTCCTTCTTTAAGGAATCGGATCACTTTTATCGCGATATAGGCACATTAGGTGTATTGAAATACCTTGCCTTGATACCCATATTTAAGGGCGAGGTAAATGTGGGTACAATTGTCGTTGAGCTGGAGTCCAAATTTCTACATGGTGAAAATTCATTTCCTGCATTGCTTATTGAAGGAACTTATAAATCAAACGATCTTTTTAAAGGTTATTCCTATGCATTTTATCAGGACAACAAGTTGCTCAGTCAAAATGGGCATTATGTTTATAGTCTTATTAATCATGATCTGAAAGGTAATTTAAAGGAATATGTGTTTACCAATACCAGTAGTTCTGAATCGGAAAGATTTGGGATATTAAAAGGATATAGCCACCTTATTTATGAGCCATCAAAACGAAACCTAATCGTTATCAGTAAGGAAAATGATATTCTTATCAATACGATAACATCTATCACTTTCTTCTTTATTGTCTTCCTGTTTTTTGCTGTTACCTGTATCTCGGTAAGATGGTTGTGGGCCCGTATCCGTATTATGTACATCAAGGATAACTACCTGCATTGGGTGCTCCAGCTAAACTTTGACAAGATATTATATAAAACCCGCATACAATTATCCATCGTTTTTGCGGTGGTGATAACGCTTATTATGGTTGGCATAATAACCTACTTATCTATTGTTGACCAGTATAATGCACAACAGGAAGAAACCATAAGTGAGAAAGTATCGCATATTGCAAAAGCATTTGAAAGTAGTAGTCTTATTTATGAAGCTTTCAATACTAATTCGGTCGAAGGTTTTCAGCTCAAGTTCAATGAATTTGCCAGAACCTATTCGGTCGACCTGACTTTGTTCAATACAGGCGGCAATGAACTCGTTTCAACGCAGCCTAAATTATATGATTATGGCTTACTTGCCCCCCGGATAAACGCCAAAGCGTTCATTTACCTTAACAAACTCCAGAAATCAGAATATCTACATAACGAGATCATTGGTGAATTGAATTATAAAGCGGCTTATGTTCCTGTTAAAGATTCCAAGCGCACATTGGGCTATTTGCAGCTGCCTTATTTCTCGAATGAAGCCGACTATAAACAACGTGCGGGCTCATTGCTGAATGCGATGATCAATGTTTATGCGTTAATTTTTATTGCAATAGGCTTGTTAGCAGTATTTATAGCCAGACAGATCACCAATCCATTAAATATTATTCAAATGAGCCTGAGTAAAACTATTTATGGGCAAAAGAACGAACCCATAAAATGGCAGCGCAATGATGAAATTGGGGCGCTAATTACTGAATATAATAATATGATTGCCGCATTGGAACAAAGCGCGCAAAAGCTCGCCCAGTCTGAGAGGGAAAGCGCATGGCGCGAAATGGCTAAGCAGGTGGCGCATGAAATTAAAAACCCGCTTACGCCGTTAAAACTGGGCTTGCAACTTTTGGAAAAATCGTGGAGGGATAAAGACCCCAAATTCGATCAGAAATTCGAGCGTTTCAGCAAATCATTTGTTGAGCAGATAGAAAGTTTATCATCTATCGCATCTGAGTTCTCGGCGTTTGCTAAAATGCCTGATACGCGGATCGTACGCATGGACATTTTTGAAGCATTGACACAGGCAGTCACCATTTTTAAACAAATGGATAATATCAGGATAGTATTTAATCCTCCGGACAGTCAGTTTTTTATCAATGCAGACCGGGATCAGTTGCTCAGATGTTTTAATAACCTGTTAAAGAATGCGATAGAGGCCATGCCGCCCGACAGGCAGGGCCTGATTGAAATAAACTATCTGATAACCAGTAAAAATATTTTGCTTAGTGTAAAGGATAATGGTAACGGCATACCTGATAATCTTCGCGAAAAAATATTCGAACCAAACTTCACCACCAAAAGCTCCGGCACCGGACTTGGCCTGGCATTCGTGAAAAACTCCATTGAAAATGCAGGCGGTAAAGTATGGTTCGAAACCACAATTGGTGCCGGTACTATTTTCTACTTTAGCTTACCGGAAGCATCCTGAAGCTAAAAAAGCCAATCAGACCAATTAAAAATTAACGAAAATATTCTATTTATCACTTAGCAGTATAGGATTCCCCTTCCCTGTTCCACCAATAATGATCACCTTGGCATTAGGCGACAAAGCAATCTCTTTCTGAGCTTTGATGCTCTCATATATCAACTGCTTGTCGGACAAGCCAGTAGACAGTATTTTTTGATAATCCGCTATACCCTGGGCTTCCACTCGTTTACGGTCAGCTTCCTGACGCTCCTTTTGTAGCACAAACTGCATCTTTTGTGCATCCTGTTCAGCGTTGATTTTTGACTCGATACTCGCCTTTACCGATGCCGGTAAAGAAATGTTACGGATAAGCACTTGCTGAACTTCCAGCCCATTTTTGGCAAAATTCTGAGTGATCGTTTGATTGATCTTATTCTGGAATTCCTGGCGCTTTACTGAATAAAGATCAACGGCCTGGTAACTAACTGCATTATCACGTATAGCTGTGCGCGTAACCGGCCGCACGATCTTGTCTTCATACTTTTCTCCGATATTTTGCAGAATAAAAGGAGCCTTATCAGGACTTACCTTATATAGTACAGAAAGGTCAATGGTAACCTCCAACCCATCTGAAGACAGTACGCGTATGGCGTCATCACCCTGTACCTGACCTTCACCGCTTCTCGCGCTCATGGTATAATTTTGGGTCTGAATATCAAAGGTATGCACCTCAACCAGTGGGTTAATGATATGCAGGCCGCTTTCAAGGACATTATCCTGTACTTTGCCAAAGAGTGTTTGTACGCCAACACTACCAGCCTCTATCTGCTTAAACATAGATAGCGCCAGTCCTAAAGCAATAATTACAATCCCAACAGTGTTTACGATACCACCAAAACGGCTGCCTGGTTCCGGCGAGCGTTTGAGCACGATGCCCACGATGAGCACAATGATCCCTAAGATTGCAATAAACATAGGTTTTTAATTTAAGGTTTGTTTTGCATGTTGCGCACCTCCTTCAGGAGGCGTATTTTTAAAATAACGAACACAGCGCCAATAAACAATGCGCTCAGGATATACTCATACCGGCCTTTTTCGATACCGGTCCATATCATGATGATGCAGAAAACAAGGGCAAGATTATAAATAACGTTAAGCGCTAATTTTTTGCCCATATCAATAAACTTCTATAGTTGGGTCAATTTCCTGCTGCCAGGCTAAAATGCCGCCCTGCAGGTTGTATAAATTGGTGAATCCAAAATTTTGCTCCAGTTGGGTAATGGCTGCAGCGCTGCGTTTGCCGCTGCGGCACTGCATTATTACAGGTTTGTCTTTGGCAATCCGTTCAGCTTCTATTAATATTCCCCCAAGCGGAATCAACAAGCCGCCCAGGTTCGACATTTCATACTCAAAATCCTCGCGAACGTCAATTAATTGAAAATCTTCGCCCTTGTCCATCATCTCCTTCAGTTCTTCAACAGTTATTTCTTTCATGGTGTTAAAAATAATTTAAATCAAATGTAGCCTTTTTCTGTATAATTAATTAGTCACATATTTTGTAACAATCACTAAGTAACAGCGTTTTATATATGTTTGCATAAAATTTACATCGACGGATGAAGAAGATAACCCGGTTTTTTTGGTTCTGTTCCGGAGCCCATGTTGGTACGCTGAAGAAATATCCCATCGAACATAATAAATACGTAGGTATTGGCGCCACTATATTTTTCACAGCATTATTTGCCTCTTTATCAGGAGGTTATGCCATGTATTTTGTTTTTAACGGCAGCCCTTTTGCAGTGGGATTTGCTATTTTATTCGGCATGTTGTGGGGCTTGGCCATCTTCAATATGGACCGTTACATTGTCTCCAGTATCAACAAAGAAGGTACCACCCGCCAGCAGATTGCGCAGGCATCGCCACGTATTTTACTGGCCATTATGATCGGCGTGGTAATATCCCGTCCACTTGAATTGAAAATTTTTGACAAAGAGATTAGACAAAAATTAAAGACGGCCTATCTTAAAGGTCAGAACCGGAAGATCGATACGCTGCAAAAAGCATATAACGAAAAATATGCTATGGAACTAACCAAGAACGGCGATCTGAAAAAAGAAAAAGATTCACTGGAGCGCGATATCAACCGCTCCCGTTATCAGTTAAACCAGGAAGTTTTTGGCGATAAAACCAATCAAACATCTGGAATACAGGGATATGGCACTTACGCTAAACAGAAGCAGACTGTTCTGCAAGAGAAAGAAGCAAGGCTAAAGACTGTTACCGATAATTTGGGGCAAATGGATAATTACCTGAGCCAGCGGAAAGATTTTGAAGGATTGAACGGCACGCGCATGTTTAATCCGCACGAACTGGATAGTTTAGCTAATGTTGCCGGTTTCTCTGACCGTAACTGGGCTTTGGGACAATTAACTTATAATGATAATGGTACCCGCGACCTGGATACTTATCTCGCTATTTCGTTCATCGGATACTTGTTTATCCTGTTCGAGTGTTTGCCGGTGTTTGTAAAATTAATGTCGCCGAAGGGACCTTACGATGTAGCTCAGGCCAAGGTAACTGAATCGGATATTTATTATGCCGAAAAGGATAAGGAGCGCGAAATAGCTGCTACCGACCGCCTGTTCGATCATAATCTTGACGTGGATGTTGACCGGAAAAAACGCATCATCACCGCGCAATCGGAATATGATTTTGAACGCCATACATATGATTGATGTTAGTTAAATTGTTGAGTTAGATTAAGTTGATTGGGTTAAATCGATCAACTGCTCACTTAATCAACTCAATCCAACTTAATCAACTAATTGTGACGATTTAATAGTAATTTCAGCGCTGTTAACTCGAACACATGAAGAAGTTTTATTTACTGGCAACAGCCTTTCTATGGGCTACCACAACCTTTGCCCAGGACGATACCAAGCAAAAACCCATTTTTTATTCTGTTTCGTTTCCCAATGCGGT
Source organism: Mucilaginibacter tolerans (assembly GCF_030519375.1). Classification (GTDB taxonomy): domain Bacteria; phylum Bacteroidota; class Bacteroidia; order Sphingobacteriales; family Sphingobacteriaceae; genus Mucilaginibacter. The sequence continues at coordinate 398,685 of NZ_JAUMKB010000003.1, forward strand.
CCACCACGAGGCTGAAATTGTATTGACTATTCCCGATGCTCCATCAGGGGCTATACGGGTACGTATGAGCCGCTCGTCGGCCGGAAGATATGCCACGCACGAGTTTGGAAAAAATATTTACAACATTAAAGCTTCCGATGCTGGTGGCGGCGACCTTGAAATAAGACAATTAGAAGGCGATCTGTACGAGATACCCACACATGGCGACGCCGTTAAAATAAGCTATACACTTTTTGCTAATTGGACGGACGGCACCTATGCCAGCGTCGACCCAAGCCACGCCCACCTGAACATGCCTGCTGCTTTTATGTGGGTGGTAGGCCAGGACAGGCGCGCTATCAGATTCCAGTTTAACGATCTCGACAAATATGGCTGGAGAGTAGCCACCCAATTAAAGAATGAAGGCGCCGGCGTATACAGCGCACCTAACATGCAGTATATGATGGATAGCCCTACTGAGCTATCGGCTTACAAAGTGAGCAGTTGGGAAGTAGATAACAATGGCAAAACAGAAAAGATCAACCTGGCTATTCACTCAGATGATGACCAATCAGTGATCGATTCTTTTGCCAAGCAGATCGGTCGTATGGTTCTGGAGGAAAAAGCAGTTTTTGGTGAACTGCCAGTTTATGATTATGGTGAATATACCTTCCTTGATGATGTTTACCCAACAAACTCAGGCGATGGCATGGAACACCGCAATTCTACCTGTATTGTGCATCCCGCTGCAAAAGTTAGTGGCAATGAACTGCGATTAATCAGTACTTACTCGCACGAGTATTTCCATAGCTGGAATGTAAAGCGCATCCGTCCGAAATCACTGGAGCCATTCAATTTTGAGCATGCCGACATGAGCAGTGAGCTTTGGTTTGCCGAAGGCTTTACACAATACTATGGTGAAATGCTCCTGGTACGTGCCGGTTTCCATAATGTGGATGACTATGGTTATACAATTGCAGGCTTAGTAAACCAGATTTTAAATACGCCAGGTGCAGCTAAGTACCCTGCAACGCATATGAGCCGTTATTCGGTATTTGCCGATGCCGGCGTATCCATCGACCCAAATAACCAGGCTAATATGTTTACCAGCTACTATACCTACGGTGGCGCAATAGCTTTAGCGCTCGACCTGCGTTTGAGATCAGAATTTAACCTGACACTTGACGATTATATGCGCACCGTTTGGCTTGACCGAGGAAAAGTAATGAAGCCTTACACGGTCCCGGATCTGCAAAGCGATCTGGCCAAAGTGACCAAAAACCCCAAATTCGCAGCTGATTTCTTCAACAAATACATCAATGGAATTGAAAAGAATGATTATGCCACATTATTAGCCAAAGCAGGATTGCTGTTGCGCAAAGCAGCACCAGGCAAAGGCTGGGCAGGACCGTTGAGCTATAACCGCAACCGTGGCCGTTCGGGTGAAGCACGCACTACGGATGAATCAGGGCTGCCGGTTCAGGTAAGTATTATCGGTGCGCCGGTATATAAAGCCGGTCTTGATGTAGGCGACATTATTCTGAAAGCTGACGGAAAAGAAGTAAAAGATGCACCATCATTTACTGATATTGTTTCTGCAAAAAAACCTGGTGATAAGGTAACGATAAACTACAAAAACCGCACAGGCGAGCATGAAACTACCATTACACTGGAAGAAAGCCCATACTTTGAAGTGGTAACTTATGAGAAGGCCGGCAAGGAGTTAACCAAAGAACAGACCGATTTCCGTAACAACTGGCTATCAACCAAAGTCAAATAAACACGAAAACCGTCTTGAGCCATTACTTACAATAAAATATGACGGCTCATGATAGCTTTCATCACTGTTAAGAAACAATTAATTCGATGAAAAAACTTTTAACCTTAGTCGCTTTAACAGCGATCACATTGGGCAGCTTTGCACAGGATGTCAATAAAATGATCAAACAGGATGATGTGGAGCGCATCATCAAAACACTTTCTGCGGACGATATGCAAGGCAGGGCCACCTTTACCCCCGGCATAGAAAAAGCTGCTCAATTTATTGAAAGCGAGTACAAAAAGATCGGTTTGCAGCCGATGGAGGGTAATGCCGGCTATCGTCAGAATTTTACGATGGTAAAGAAAACCCCGACCAAGGCTGAAATTAGCATAAACGGCACGCCTGTTCCGCTTGAAAATATTGCGATACAGGGGAGTGAATCGTTCAGTTGGAATAAACTGGAAGATGCTGAAATTGTGAAGGTAACGCCCGATAAAGATTTGAGAAAGGTATATATGTCGGTCTTGCAAAGCGGTAAAAACACGCTGGTGTTGATTGATCCCAAGTTCAGTGATCTGTTTAAACGCGTTCGGGGCCGCGCCGCCGGGGGAAGCGTTTCTTTTAAGGACAATCAAACCAAGAAACCTGCCCTGGCATTTGTTCTTGGCACGTTTGATGATGTAAAATCTCTTACCGTTAACTACGAAGTAAGCAGCATGGAACTGCCTTTGTTTAACATTGCAGGTATTATTCCTGGTAAAACCAAGCCAAATGAATATGTGGTGTTTTCAGGTCACTATGATCACCTGGGTATAGTTACACCAGTCAAAGGCGATAGCATAGCCAATGGTGCAGATGACGATGCCTCCGGCACAACTGCCGTAATCAGCCTGGCCAGGTATTACAAAAAATTGAATAATAATGCGCGCACACTGGTATTCGTTGCCTTTACTGCAGAGGAGATCGGCGAATTCGGTTCGCAGTATTTTGCCAAAACCGTCGACCCGGATAAAGTAGTGGCGATGTTCAATATTGAAATGATCGGTAAAGCATCCAAATTCGGACAGAATGCAGCCTTTATAACAGGTTTTGAACGTTCTGACTTCGGCAAGATATTGCAAAAAAACTTAGAAGGTACAGCCTTTAAGTTTTATCCCGACCCTTACCCTGACCAAGATCTGTTTTACCGGAGCGATAATGCCTCGCTTGCCGAAGTGGGTGTTCCGGCGCACACGATCTCAACCGACCAGATCGATATCGATAAACTATACCATACCGTAGGTGATGAATTCAGCACATTGGATGTGGGCAATATCACCTCAACTATAAGAGCTATTGCCTTAAGCTCACGTACAATAGTTGCAGGAACTGATACACCTACGAGAGTGCCTAAACTGAAAAGGTAAGATTAGTGGCAGAAGCAGTAACATGACTGCAAAGCTGCTACTGCGACTTTAACTTTATGAATACAAAACAACACACCATCCCCCGCATTGCCATACAAAGCGTAGGCACCGGTTTAACGATGATGGCTTTTTTTACCATGATGTGGACAGGCATAGCCTATGGCAGCATGGGTAGTAATGGATTGATCATATTAATACTGTTTTCGCTTATTGCGCTAACACTTATTTTTAATGGCATAAAATTTTTTCTTGAGGCAAAACGTTTCCCAAAATCTGAAAGTGAAGCCGACAAAGCCGAAGAAAAGCGGACCGGCAAATGGTTCGGAATAATTTTCGGAGCAGAAGGCTTGCTGATTTTTGTAGGTATTAATATCGTGATCAACCTGGGCCATGCCGACCTGACGATACCGGTTATGGCGCTGGTTGTCGGATTGCATTTTTACCCGCTGGCGAGGGTGTTCAGAAGAACGATCGATTATTACCTTGCTACCTGGACAACCATTGTCGCCATTATTGGCATCTGGTTTATATTGAACAAATCTTATTCAACCGCTACAATTGATGCCTTTGTAGGCGTGGGGACTGCAATTGCTACTTCTTGCTATGGGGTTTATATGATCTATACTGGAAAAAGATTTGTCAACTCATTGAACAAAACGAGCGCTGATTAGATCAATTCCTTCCGCATCACATAATCATTCATCCAGTATGAGCCGATGGGGATATCCTCTTCATAAGCCACGCTGAACCCCATCTTTTCATAAAAGTGCTTTGCTTTGTTGTAGCGGTTTACATTCAGGTCGAGGGTATGCTTACCAGCTTCAATGGTTTTCTGCGCTACTTCGTTGATCAATATTTTTCCGTAGCCTTTGCCTTGGGTTTCGGGCAGGCAATATAATTTATGTAGTTTATATATCTCCGGATCTTCTTCGCGCGGTGAATAGCCCGCAAAAGCAACCGGTTTACCATCTTCAATCAGCAATAAATAAGTTTGAGTACCATGTTCCAACTGTGCTGAGATATTTTCGACTGAATAAATCTTATTCAGCATAAATTCGATTTGCTCTTTTTCCAATATAGGCGAATAAGTGGCCCACCAGGTTTTTTCGGCAATTTCTATTATGGTTTTCAGATCAGATATAGTGGCTTGTCGGATAGTGTACATTTTTCAAATATATCACAAATCTGCACAGGCGCGATGCATCGCGTCTCTACTAGTATTTATACCGTTCGCCCCAAATCTTCCTTAGTTTTTCTTTGGTTTCCGCTTCGCGGGAATTATTGCCCGGGTCGTAAATTTTTGTTCCGCGGATGGCTTCAGGAAGAAAATCCTGTTCGACGAAATTGCCTTCAAAACTGTGGGCGTATTTATACTCCTTACCATAGCCGATGTTCTTCATTAGTTTGGTTGGCGCATTGCGTAAATGCAAAGGCACAGGAAGGTCGCCGGTTTCTTTTACAAGTGCTATGGCTGCCCCAATAGCCGTCGTAGCCGAATTACTTTTAGCCGAAGTTGCCAGGTATATGGCCGTTTGCGACAGGATCAGTTGCGACTCAGGCCAACCGATCACATTCACCGCCTCAAAGCACGATTGCGCCAACAACAAGGCATTTGGATTAGCATTGCCGATATCCTCCGAAGCCAGGATGAGCATACGGCGTGCGATAAATAAAGGGTCTTCCCCTCCAACGATCATCCTCGCCAGCCAGTAAACAGCGCCATTGGGGTCGCTGCCACGCATGGACTTAATAAAAGCCGAAATGATATCATAATGTTGCTCACCGGTTTTATCATACAGTGCCATGTTTTGCTGCACATGCTGCAATGTCACTTCGTTGGTGATGACGATCCGTTTTGTCGGGAAGGCATTCACCAACAGCTCGAAAATATTCAATAGCTTTCGCGCATCACCACCTGATAACCGGAGCAAAGCTTCGTATTCCTTTACCTCGATATTCTTTTGCTTCAACACTACATCTTCTTTCATCGCTTTGTTAAGCAGATTTACCAGGTCGTCTTCTTCCAATGGTTGAAGGACATACACCTGGCATCGCGATAGCAAAGCGGAGATCACCTCGAATGATGGATTTTCAGTAGTGGCGCCTATCAGCGTAACGATACCGCGCTCCACAGCACCCAAAAGTGAATCCTGCTGCGATTTGGAAAAACGGTGTATTTCATCGATGAACAATATAGGCAGGGTTTCACCCAGCTCCCTTAATTGCGATGCTTTTTCGATCACTTCACGTACATCTTTTACACCCGAATTAATTGCGCTTAAAGAAAAGAAAGGCCGGTATAAAGTCTGCGAAATAATATACGCCAAAGTAGTTTTACCTACTCCCGGCGGCCCCCAAAAGATCATAGATGGCAGCGAACCAGATTCAATGGCCTTGCGCAATACCGCACCCTTTCCAACCAAATGTTTCTGTCCAACATAATCATCCAGCGACTTCGGACGCATGCGCTCGGCTAAAGGCGGCAAATTGTTCATGTAGTAAAATTCGGAAATAAAAATTCAAATCCTAAAAAATTTAGTATTTTAGGAACAATTATATGATACAACAGTTTGATCAATCCAACTACCGCTCCATCTGCGATCAACTGGCAGCTGCCGACCCCGAACTTCAATATATTATCGACACTCATGGCCATCCGCCATTCTGGTCGAGGCCGAACAGTTTTGAGTCGCTGGTACACATTATTTTAGAGCAACAGGTTTCGCTGGCGTCAGCATTGTCCGCTTTAAATAAACTGAAGGAGCGTGTACAGGAGTTAACCCCTACACGTGTCCTGCTACTTACTGACGAAGAAATGCGCGCCTGCTATGTGAGCCGGCAAAAAAGTGGATACATTAAATTCCTTGCTGAGGCATTGCTGAGCGGTCAGCTGAAATTGGAAGAGTTTTATCATATGCCCGATGACGCGGTACGGGCGCAATTGACTGCTTTAAAAGGCATCGGCAACTGGACAGCCGATGTATATCTGATGTTTGCCCTGCAGCGTGCAGATATTTTTCCAATTGGCGATTTAGCCGCAGTAAATGCGCTCAAAAGAATAAAGAAATTACATACTGCGATCACCCAGGAAGAGATGCTGCTGATAGCTGAGCAATGGCGACCGTATCGCTCTCTGGCCACTATGCTGTTATGGCATTTTTATTTAAGCACACCACGACCTTCTTCCAAAGCTGCCTTGACTAAATAAAGCTTCAAATTGTAACAAAAAAGCCATTTTTCCCAAACCAAAGGCAATCAATCGGGACAAAAGCCGTTGAGTCTTTATTCATTCATAAGTTTTGGCTTATGAATTATTTGTATGTAAATTTGGTATATACTCCGAAACCTGCGCCATCGCAATTCATCTTGTTAATAATTAAAAGTACTTGCCTATGAAACTGATTATTCATGGTGGCTTTTTTAGTGAGTGGAAGACCAACCAGGAGGTGAAGTATGCCAAACAAGAGGCGTTGCGGGAAATTGTGCAGTTGGGTTACCGGTATCTTCAAACACACAACGCCATTGAAACTGTAGTTTATACTGTGGCGTTATTGGAAGATTGCGATCTTTTTAACGCAGGCACAGGCTCCCAAATACAAAGCGATGGCAAAATAAGAATGAGCGCATCGCTAATGGACGGAAAAACCTTGCAATTTTCAGGTGTCATTAATATTGAAGGCGTGAGAAATCCTATTCGTGTAGCTGAAAAACTAATGAGCAGGGAAGACAAGGTATTGAGTGGCAAGGGCGCCATTGAGTTTGCCCGCTATAATGGATTCCCTTATTATAACCCCGAAACGCCAATGCGCCGCCGCGAGTATGAAAAAAGACTCAGCGATTCGATACGTATGGGGACGGTAGGCTGCGTGGCAATGGATATTTATGGAGACCTGGCTGCTGCAACATCGACCGGAGGTAAAGGATTCCAGATACCTTTCAGAGTAAGCGATTCGGCTACGGCAGCGGGGAATTATGTAAATCAATATGCCGGTGTATCGTGCACGGGTATAGGCGAAGATATTGTCAGCGGGGCGGTAGCGCCAAAGATCGTAACAAGGGTAACCGACGGAATGACGATTCAGGCAGCAACAAACAAAACCTTAAACGAACTAAAATCGTTTAACGGGTGCGCAGGAGTGATTGGGATTGCTGCCAACGGCGATACTTTTCACGCTGATACCCACCCTTATATGGTGTGGGCACTGCACGACGGGCTGGTTGAGGTTTTCAATTAAACCCCGCAATTGCTTGTTAATCAATTTTATATGTATATTAGCAAAATAAATTAGTAGCACCGGAATAGAATAAATGCGTTTAAGACTAATCATTTTCTTTTGCCTGATCAGTTTTTCAGCTTCGGCTCAAATCTGGGAAAAAATCGGTTTCAAAAAGAAGCATATCCTATTACCCGTCCTTCCGCCTGCCAAAGGGCAGCAGTTTGTCAGCACCACTAATACTTTAAAGTTGAACAGTTTACAGGTTCAACCCATAGTGTTTGAAACTTGCGAATTTACCCTCGTCGCTACGTCGAAAATGGTAATGGAACAGGCTAAACACAATATGCGGTTCAGGGTTTACAATGATGCCAGCTATAATTTTAGCGACCTGGCAGCTTTGTATGTTAAGCTGCACCGCTGGTCTGAAGCTAAATGGTACTATTTGCAAAGCAGCAACATATCGCGCCAGCAAAATGACGACAAGCATACCATGAGCAATTTGCTTGGTCTGGCAGGTATAAAAGTAAATATCGGCGATATACCCTCTGCAAGAGCTGACCTGATGGAAGCACGTGATCTTTCCCGCTCACTCGGAATGCAGACGCAAACAGCTGATATTGAAAAACAAATACTTTTATTGGCTCAAAATAGTGGTACAACTAAACCTGATATAAAATATGCCGAGGGCGCTGCGGGGGGAGAAAAAAAGACATTGTAAATACATTTACAGTATACGGCTTTTAAACTATCGGCGTTATTATTCATCCAAATAAAACATAAATTGTAATATTGTTATTTCTATGACAGAGGCAGTATTTACACTGTCTCTTTTTATTTACATTAGCAACCCTATAACAGGCACGAGTATTGATGTCAAACTACAGTTCAGATTTAAAGAGAGTTAAAGATATGTTCAAGAAATTATATATTCTGTTGGTGCTAGGCGCCGCGTTGGCATGCAAGGCCTCGCCAGCAAATCAACCAATGAAAAGGGTCGACGGATCAAATGATCTGCAACCCGATGCGCAACAAAGTATCGTATGCCAATACATAGCTAATATTATCAGCGAGCACAATTATAAAAAGGTGCCTTTGAATGATTCGTTATCTGAAGTGGTTTTCAAACGCTATGTGAAAGCGCTTGACGAGAACCATAATTACCTGCTGGCATCTGATATTAAGGACTTTGATAAATATAAAGATGTAATTGACGACGACCTGAAAAGCGGAAATCTGTCGGATGTATTCTACATGTTTAACGTTTATCAGAAACGGTATAACGACCGCATAAAATACTCACTGGCTCAGCTGGATAAGCCTTTTGATTTTAATGGTCATGATACATTCACTTTCGATCGCGACAGCCTGCCTTATTTTGCTTCAGACGATGAGGCGAACAAGGTTTGGACCGAGCGTGTGGAGTATGACATGCTTAACCTGAAAATGGCGAACCCCGATCTGGCTAAAGACAAGGAAACACTAAAAAAACGTTACGAGAGCCTCTTGTCGCAGTCAAACAAGCTGAACAATCAGGATGTGTTCCAGATTTTTATGGATGCATTCACCAATGCAGTCGATCCGCATACCAACTACTTTAACCCTGCTAATGCTGCTAATTTCAATATAGAAATGTCGCGCTCGCTGGAAGGTATCGGTGCAACGCTGCAATCAAAGGATGAATATGTAACCATTTCAACTATTGTACCGGGTGGCCCTGCCGATAAAAGCAAACAGTTATCTCCTGAAGACCGCATTGTTGGCGTGGCTCAAGGTAAAACCGGCGAGTTCCAGAATGTGATAGGGTGGAGAATTGAAAACGCTATTGCCCTTATCCGCGGCACCAAAGGCACTATCGTTCGTTTGGAAGTGTTGTCAAAAGGCAGCAGCACCAGCAGCAAGCCCAAAGTGGTGGAGATGGTTCGCGAAAAGATCATTTTAAAAGATCAGTCGGCTAAAAAAGAGATCAAGACCTACAACTCAAACGGTAAGGAAGTGAAGATTGGCATTATTTCTATCCCGGCATTTTATATCGACTATAACGACTATAAGTCGGGCAACCCGAACTATAAGAGCACAACCCGCGACGTAAAATTGATTCTGGATACGCTGAAACGCGAAAACGTAGATGGTGTAGTGATCGACCTTCGTGAAAATGGCGGTGGCTCGTTAATGGAGGCAATTGATTTGGGTGGATTGTTTATTAAAACAGGCCCTATTGTTCAGGTTCGTGATGCACGCGACCAAACAGAAGTAGATAATGATGAAGACCCGGCTATTGCTTACTCTGGCCCAATGGCTGTGATTGTTGACCGCTTTAGCGCCTCAGCATCTGAAATATTTGCCGGCGCTATGCAGGATTATGGTCGTGCTTTGATCCTGGGTACTCAAACCTACGGCAAGGGGACCGTGCAGAATGCGATCGACCTGGATAAAGTGATCAAACCATCGGTACTGGCAGACCTGATGGCAAAAATGAACAGCAATAAGACCGACAAAACTGTTTCAACCGGCAGCCAAAGCAGGCTAGGCCAATTAAACCTGACAATCGCTAAGTTTTACCGTATAAGTGGAAACTCAACCCAACATAAGGGTGTAACTCCTGACATTAAGTTCCCGTCAGTAATTCCGATGGATAAATACGGAGAAGATACTGAGCCATCAGCGTTGCCTTTTGATATAATTGCAAAAAGTGACTACACTAAGGTAAGTGATTTTACGTCCGTGGTTCCTCAATTGAACAAGCTTCATGAGCAACGTATGAGCAATAGCAATAGCTATAAATACCTGATGCAGGATATTGCTGATTTTACAAAACGCGAGAATGAGAAAAGCGTAACCCTCAACGAGCAACAGCTTAAAAAAGAGCGAGATGCAGATGAGGCTAAGTCATTTGAACGTGAAAACGATAAACGGGTGGCTCTAGGGTTTAAACCACTGAAAAAAGGAGAAACCAGACCTAAAAATGAAGACCTGGATTTCCTGAAAATTGAAGCTGGCCAAATACTGACCGATTATATTAACCTGGGCAGTAAATATACCAGCACCCCGGTAAATCAACAGCAGCAATAATTCATTCTGAATTTCAAAAATAGAATCCCGGCTTAGTCCGGGATTTCTTTATTTTATAAGCATGGCCTATATCCTACTCACCCCGACTAGTCTACGCTAGTTGCTCCTTACTATGGCATCTGGTGAGTCTGTGAGATGTGCGTTCACTTCACCTTTCATCTCGAAATAAAACTAATTCAACTAAATTAGGGTTTATCAACTATGCCTAAGAAACCGCTGCTTGAGTTTACCGACCGGGGAATTTACTGTGAGAAATGTGGCTTTTACATCGATCCGTGGAAGCCAGTAGATTATGCGGTGATCACCCATGCACATGCTGATCATGCTTATGTAGGACATAAACATTACCTGGCACATCATCTTTCCAAACAAGTTTTACTTTACCGTTTAGGCGATATTGATTTGCAAACGGTTGAGTATGGTGAGAAGATCAATAAAAATGGTGTCGAAATTTCTTTACACCCTGCCGGACATGTCATTGGCTCGGCGCAGATACGGCTAGAATACCAAGGCGCAGTTTGGGTGGTTTCAGGCGACTATAAGGTCGAAGATGACGGGGTCTCTACCCCGTTCGAACCTGTGAAATGTCACCATTTTATATCCGAATGCACTTTTGGAATGCCGGTTTATCAATGGAAGCCGCAGTTAAAGACATTCGAGGAGATGAATAAATGGTGGCGGAATAACCTTGACAATGGTTTAGCCACTGTGATAGTAGGTTATTCGTTGGGTAAGGCGCAGCGTATTTTACAAAATCTTGATTTGTTTAACGGCAAAGTATATACTCATGGAGCTATCGAGAACGTAAACCAGGCATTGAGGAATAATGGTGTTCAGCTTAACCCGACTGAAAGGATAGTTTATGATACGCCGAAGGAAGAGATAAGAAATGGGATTATACTAGCGCCCCCATCAGCCGCTGGCTCAGCGTGGATGCGCAGGTTTGCGCCTTATGATTTTGGCTATTGTTCGGGATGGATGGCTATTCGTGGTGCCAAGCGGCGCCGCGCTGCCGACAGGGGCTTTGTCCTTTCCGATCATGCCGACTGGAATGGTTTGATCAGTGCTATCGATGCTACCGGCTGCGAGTCTGTTTACCTGACCCATGGTTATACGGCTACCTTTTCCAGGTATCTGAACGAGGTTGGCTTTAATGCTAAAGAAGTTTATACTTTATACGGCGCTGAAGAAGAAGAAAACACTGGTGGGAACGACCTGTTGAACGAAACTGACAACCGTATACTTTCTTCCGAGGGTAATGAATTGGGAGGTATAGCATGAAAGCCTTTGCCCAATTATTCCTGTCGCTGGATGAGACCAACAAAACCAATGAAAAGGTTCGCGTACTGAAGGATTATTTCGCCAGCGTGCCTGATTCGGATAAGATGCATATGCTGGCGTTGTTTACCGGACGGCGGCCAAAGCGGCAGATCAATTCAACGCTTATGCGTAATTGGGCCATCGAAGCATCTAATATTCCGGTATGGCTTTTTGAAGAAAGTTACCAGGTAGTAGGTGATCTGGCGGAAACGATGTCGCTGTTAATGCCGCAAACCAATTCGGACAATAGTAAAACGTTAACAGAATGGATTGCCGAGATCAATGCACTTGTCAATAAAAATGAGGAAGAAAAAAAACTTTGGCTAATGGAATCATGGGCCATGCTCGATCCACAGGAGCGATTTGTTTTTAATAAGGTGATCACGGGCGGTTTCCGTGTAGGTGTTTCTCAAAACCTGGTGATCAAAGCCCTGGCCGATGTAACTGGCCTTGATGCAGCAACCTTGACTCATCGTATCATGGGCAACTGGGTGCCGGAGACCTATCATTTTAAACAATTGATCGGGGCAAAAGGAAGTGATGATGATGTTTCGCGGCCCTATCCGTTTTTTTTAGCATATCCAATTCAAGAAACTTCAGAACAGCAGCGCTCGGCTGAAGAATTGCAAAACACATTAAGCGATGCCGAAGATTGGCAGGCAGAATGGAAATGGGACGGCATTCGTGCGCAAATGATCAAACGCGGTGGAAAAATATTTATTTGGAGCCGTGGCGAAGACCTGGCTACCGAAAAATTCCCGGAGTTACATCCATTCTTAAATGCGTTACCCGATGGGACCGTGCTGGATGGCGAGATATTAAGCTTTCGTGAAGGGTTGCCTCTACCCTTCAATATATTGCAAACCCGCATTGGCCGAAAGAACTTAAGTAAAAAGATATTGCAGGACAGCCCGGTGGCTGTGATCGTCTATGATTGCCTGGAATATCAAGGTGAAGATATTCGCGCTAAAACACAAAATGAAAGACGTAAGCTGTTGGAAGATTTGCACAAAAAAACGCCTTTCCCGGAGTTTTTCCGCTTGTCGCCCCTGATCAGTTTTAACAGCTGGGAGGAATTGGCTGCAAAACGCGATGAATCAAGAGCAATGATTGCCGAAGGCATTATGCTGAAACGCAAAAACGCCACCTACCAGGTTGGTCGTCGTCGCGGCGACTGGTGGAAATGGAAGATTGACCCGCTATCTGTTGATGCGGTAATGATCTACGCCCAAAAAGGCCATGGTCGACGGGCAGATTTGTATACTGATTACACCTTTGCTGTATGGGATGGCGATAAGCTGGTGCCATTTGCCAAAGCTTACTCAGGTTTAACCGATCGGGAAATTAACAAGGTGGATCATTTTATCAAACGGAATACCATCGAAAAATTCGGTCCGGTACGTACCGTAAAGCCTGAGCTGGTTTTTGAGATCGGTTTTGAAGGCATTAACTGCTCCACCCGGCATAAATCCGGCGTCGCCCTTCGTTTCCCGCGCATCCTGCGGTGGCGTCAGGATAAGCCTAAAGAAGAGGCGGATACTTTGGAGACCTTGAAGGCGTTATTGGGGGAATAAGTAGCACGATTTTTTATTTCTATCTCAAATGGTTATAGTTGGCTTCCAGCTTTATTCTTTCAGCTTTCACCTCCTATCCCTATCTTTAAATTCTCGAAAACTGCATTTACAATGAAGAAACTTACATTATTTCTACTGTCGGTCTTCACCGGCAGCCATACCTTTGCTCAGAATATGAATATCAAAACACTTCCCTACCCCCAAACCAAAAAAGTTGATACTATTGATACCTATTTCGGTACTGCTGTTCCTGATCCTTATCGCTGGCTCGAAAACGACCAGGCGGCCGATACTAAAGCATGGGTGAAAGAAGAAAATAAAGTCACTCAGGATTATTTGGGACAAATACCCTACCGTGATGCAATCCGCAAACGTTTAGAGGTATTATGGAACTACGAAAAATACAGTGCCCCTTTTAAAGAAGGCAAGTACACCTACTTTTATAAGAACGACGGTCTGCAAAGCCAGGCCGTTTTGTGGCGGCAGATAGGTGACGGGCAACCTGAAATATTCCTCGATCCAAATACTTTTTCGGCTGACGGGACCACCTCTATGCAGGGTATCAATTTTACCAAAGACGGCAGCATGGCCGCCTACCAGATATCCGAAGGCGGGTCTGACTGGCGCAAGGTAATTATTATAAAAACTGCGGATAAGTCGATCATTGGCGATACACTACGCGACCTGAAATTTACCGGTTTAGCCTGGAAAGGTAATGAAGGCTTTTACTACAGTACTTACGACAAACCAAAAGTGGGCAGTCAGTTGTCAGGCATGACTCAATATCACAAACTGTATTATCATATTTTAGGTACATCCCAAAGCCAGGACAAGCTGATATTCGGCGGCGAACAGATACCAAGACGCTATATCGGAGCTTACCTGACAGAAGATGAGCGCTTCCTGGTGATTTCCGCTGCCACAACGACCACTGGTAATGAGCTGTATATTCAGGACCTGAGCAAACCGGGCAGCGAAATTGTGAATGTGGTTAACAATTTTGACAACCAGCACAGTGTGATTGATAATGTGGGTAGCAGGTTGTATATCCTTACTAACCTGTACACACCTACCTTTAAAGTAGTAACGGTGGATGCATCGAATCCAAAACCAATTAACTGGAAAGACCTGATACCCGCAACAAAAAATGTGCTGACCGTATCAACCGGCGGCGGAAAAATATTTGCCGAATACCTGAAAGACGCCACCGCATTTGTGCAGCAATATGATATGGATGGTAAGCTGGAACGCAACATCGAGCTGCCGGGTATAGGTTCAGCAGGTGGGTTTGGTACAAAAAAGGAAGAGAAAGAAACCTATTACACTTTTACCAACTACGTTTATCCGCCGACTATTTTCAAATATGATATTGCTACCGGACAGTCGTCAATTTATAAAAAAGCAAATGTGAAGTTCGACCCGGCTCAATATGAGTCAAAACAAGTATTCTATAAATCAAAAGACGGCACTAAAATTCCGATGATCATCACCTATAAAAAAGGTACCGTGATGAATGGCAAAAATCCACTATTGCTATATGCCTATGGAGGATTTGGCGTTAATTTGACGCCCGCGTTCAGTACCTCTAATATTGTTCTTTTGGAGCATGGTGGTATTTATGCTGTACCAAACCTGCGCGGAGGAGGTGAGTATGGCGAAACCTGGCACAAGGCAGGTATCAAGATGAAAAAGCAAAATGTGTTTGACGACTTTATAGCAGCAGCCGAATACCTGGTAGCTCATAAATATACCTCCAAAGATTACCTGGCAATCTCCGGGGGTTCAAATGGCGGTTTACTGGTAGGGGCTGTATTGACACAACGCCCCGACTTATGCAAAGTGGCCCTCCCGGCCGTAGGCGTAATGGATATGCTGCGTTATAATCAGTTTACCGCAGGCGCTGGATGGAGTTATGACTATGGCACCGCCCAGGACAGTAAGGAAATGTTTGATTATCTGTATAAATATTCGCCATACCACGCACTTAAACCAGCCGATTATCCGGCTACTATGGTAACCACAGCCGATCATGACGACCGCGTGGTGCCTGCGCATTCTTTTAAGTTCGGTTCCAGATTGCAGGAATATCAACAGTCAAAAGCTCCGGTGCTGATCCGCATTGAGACGAAAGCAGGTCACGGTGCAGGCCAGTCAACCGCGCAGATCATTAGCGGGCAGGCTGATAAATGGGCCTTTATGTTCCAGAATATGGGTTTGGATTGGAAAGAGTAATGAAAGGAACCCGGAAGTCAGAGAGCGGAAGTCGGAAATGGGTTTTAGGATTGCTGATTTGCATAGTCAGTTTATCAAGTTTTGCTCAAAAGAAAAACCTTAATATTGTTTACATAGGCGACAGTATTACGCAGGGCGTAGAATTAGACGACCCGGCGAAGGAAGCACCGCCAGCTATTGCTACAGCATGGCTGCGAAAGCAAAAAGGCTTAGGCAAAGTAGAATTTTCAAACCAGGGTGTGAGCGGTTTTACGACGGTGGATTTTTTGCCTTCCACCAATACGGTATTCCCAAGAGCGGACAAAGCGGCTTTGGCATTGAACAGCGAAGATGCCACGCTGGTATTCTTCATTATGCTGGGCACTAACGACAGTGCCATCGCAGGCCCGAATGGGGCGTCTGTATCTCCCGAAAAATATCACGATAATTTGAAAACCATTAACGATCGTCTACTGCAGCATTTTCCGAAGAGTAAATTTATCATTCAAAAACCAATCTGGTACAGCCCAAATACCTACAATGGGTCGATGTATTTGCAGGAGGGTTTGTCTCGCCTGCAAAGCTATTTCCATCGGATCGAGCTATTGGTGAGCGAATATAAAAGCACTAATCCCGGTCACATCTTTGCAACCGATACCAAAGCTTTTGATTATTTCAGCCAGCACTATTCAACTGATCTGATTCCTGAGCAAGGTCATGAGGGTATCTTCTATCTACATCCTAACAGCAAAGGTGCCATAATACTGGGTCAATTTTGGGGCGAGGCAATTTATAATATCCTGATGAAGAATTAACCCAGGATCTTGTACTCATTTTTTATCTACACTGTATTTTCCCGGGCCCACAAATAATAAGCCTGCAAACATAATAGCATCTTCAATAGCATGAGAAGCATTCATCAGGCCTCCTTCCGGGCCACGCATGCTGAATAATGCGGCAACAATCAGGTTGATTAGCAACAATAAACATACAGGTCTGAAGGCAAGACCAATTATCAGTAAAAAACCGCCCACTGCTTCAGTCAAAGCGGACAAAAGACCCCAAACGACCGGCCAAAAGTGTATCCCTATCACACCGGTTGCGCCTCCCAGCATTTCCCAGGTTTTTACACCTCCCTGTAATTTTGGGAAGCCGTGATAAATGAACATAATGCCCAGACCGACACGGATAATTAATAAACCGAAATTTTTGTAATTGCCTAAATTGCTGAAAAGTGCCATTTTTAGAGATAAAAGGTCAGTTAATTAGTGATTAATTTTATAAAGTTATTTACAAAAAAATCAATTTTGAAATAAGTGAGCATTAAATTAAAATCAAACGAGAATAATCAGACCTAATGGTAGCCTGCTGTGACATAGGTTTTGTCGATTTTCAATTTAAGATTTCGCCCCAAAATTAAAGATTGATTGTCGGGGATGTGGCCCGCCGGGACATCAAAGCAAACAGGATAATTATAATTCCTCACAACTTCCGTTATAATTTCAGGAACCGTTTGACCAAAGGGTATATCATTATCTTTCAGATCTGTAAAGCCGCCTACAATTAACCCCGCCAGATTTTTCAGCTTGCCGGCACGGTCAAGTGCACGTATCATCCGGTCGACTGAATACAAATATTCACCTACATCTTCTATAAAAAGTATTTTCTCATCGTAATTATAATCTGATATCGAACCCAATACGGCAACCAGCAGGCTCAGATTGCCCCCAATCAAAATGCCTGTCGCTTCTCCTGTCCTGTTCAAATCGTGAGAATTAAACCCATAGCTTAACTCTTCACCAAACAGCGCTTTTCGCAATGTATCAAGAGAATATTTGGATGCATCCGGGATATTCACCGGCATTTGTCCATGTATGGTTTGGGCCCGGTAATTGGCAAAAAGATGAGCGTGCAGTACAGTAATATCGCTAAAGCCGATTATCCACTTGGGATTGGTAACAAACTTGCTGAAATCAATTTTGTCGATAATCCGCACAGTGCCATAACCCCCGCGAGCTGCTATAATAGCTTTTACGCTGTCGTCATCAATGAATCGCTGTAAATCTTTTGCCCTTAGATCATCGTCACCCGCAAATTGGTGATAGGAAGCATTTACAGTTTCGCCTATCACAACTTCCAATCCCCAAGATTTTAATAAGGCAACCGCGTCGTCCATGGGTTTGGGTAGTTTTTTTGCCGGGCAGGTAATGGCAATTTTATCTCCTCTTTTCAGATAAGGAATTTCTTTTTGTCCGGAAGTCCGAAAGTCGGCAAGTCCGGAAGTCGTTATAGATCTATTCATAGTAGAAGATAAAACCCATATGGTTTATAAAAAGCCAGAAATTCTCTCGGACTTTCGGTCTTCCCGTCTTTCCGAGTAAAATAAATTATCTTTGCACTCCGTCAGCCGGCGGAACGCATGCAATTTAATACAATGTCACAACTTAATAAATTTAAAAGGTATACTATTACTTCGGCATTGCCTTATGCCAATGGCCCGCTGCATATTGGTCATTTGGCCGGCGCCTACTTACCTGCGGATATTTTTGTAAGATACCTGCGGCTGAAAAAGAAGGATGTAGTATACATATGCGGCTCGGACGAGCATGGAGCAGCCATCACTATAAAAGCAAAAAAAGAGGGCACCACCCCACAGGCCATTATTGATAAGTATCATGCCCAGATCAAACAAAGCTTTGAAGAGTTTGGCATATCGTTCGACATTTACCACCGGACCTCTTCGCCGATTCATCATGACCTGTCGAAAGAGTTCTTTTTGAACTTGTATGAAAAAGGCGAGTTCGTAGAAAAGTACTCAGAGCAATATTTTGATGAGGATTTTCAGCAATTCCTGGCGGACCGTTATATTATAGGAACCTGCCCTAACTGCAGCAATCCAAATGCATATGGTGACCAATGCGAAAATTGCGGTACTTCATTAAACCCGACTGATCTGATCAACCCGGTATCAACCCTTAGCGGAAAACCTCCGGTATTAAAACCGACCAAGCACTGGTATTTGCCGCTGGATAAATATCAACCCTGGCTGGAAAAATGGATCGATACCAAAGAAAATGAATGGAAAGTAAATGTGTTTGGTCAGTGCAAATCATGGCTTAAATCAGGTTTGCAGCCACGTTCCATGACCCGCGACCTGGATTGGGGTATTGATGTGCCATTGGAAGAAGCCAAAGGGAAGAAATTATATGTGTGGATGGATGCACCGATCGGCTATATTTCAGCCACCAAACAATGGGCAATGGATCATGGTAAAGACTGGAAACTGTATTGGAAGAAACAGGAACGTGAAGAAGATGAAACCTGCCTGATCCATTTTATCGGTAAAGACAATATCGTTTTCCATTGTATTATTTTCCCTGCTATTTTGAGGGCACATGGCGAATATGTTTTGCCGCAGAATGTACCTGCCAATGAGTTTTTGAACCTGGAAGGTGATAAGCTTTCTACCTCGCGGAACCATGCAGTTTGGCTTCACGAATACTTGGAAGAGTTTCCAGGCAAGCAGGATGAATTGCGTTATGTGCTGACTTCGATATTACCTGAAACCAGCGACAGTGAGTTTACCTGGAAGGATTACCAGGCACGTGTGAATAATGAACTTGTGGCCATCCTCGGGAACTTTGTGAATAGGGTGATGATATTGATGCACAAGTTTTTTGATGGCAAGATTGAAAGCGCTGATGGTGCAGTGACTCTTAAGGATGAAGGCATTAATACAGAACTTGGCCGTTTCTATGACGAACTGGAGCGCAGCCTGGAGACCTATAAATTCCGTCAAGGCATGCAAACGGTGATGGATATCGCTCGTTTGGGCAACCGTTACCTGACTGAAAAGGAGCCATGGAAAACCATAAAGACAAACCCTGACGATGCTAAGCTTGCTCTGCACAATTGTTTGGTGCTGATCGGTCACCTTGCAGGTTGTTTGCAGCCATTTTTGCCTGCTACAGCGAAGAGAATATTGACTATGCTTAACTGGCCTTCGGCGCAAATTGGTTTTGAAGAGGAAATAGTATTTAAAAACGGCCATCAATTAAACGAGGCCGCCTTGTTGTTTGAAAAGGTAGAAGACACTACGATAGATGCACAAATAGAGAAGCTGAACGCTAAAAAGCAGACCGCAGCGCCAGTACAATCTGCCGACGTACAACCTGCTAAAGCTAATATCAATTACGAAGCTTTTGCCACAATGGATATCCGCGTAGGAACCATATTGACCGCCGAAAAAGTAGCCAAAACTAAAAAGCTGCTTAAGCTGACAATCGATACCGGTATTGATCAGCGTACTGTTGTATCCGGCTTAGCTGAACAATATGAACCTGAAGCTATTGTCGGCCGCAAAGTAACTATACTGGTAAACCTTGAGCCGCGCGAAATAAAAGGCATCCTTTCGCAGGGAATGATTTTGATGGCAGAGGATAACGTGGGTGAATTAAGCTTTGTATCGACGGTGGATGATCTGCATAATGGTTCAGTCATACGTTAATGGTGTTTAAATAACTTGTATAAAAGTCGTTTAATTTGCACATTTGCACATCCAAAAATTTGCACATCTGCAAACGGCCTCGTAGTTCAATGGATAGAATAGAAGTTTCCTAAACTTTAGATATGGGTTCGATTCCCGTCGGGGCTACAACCACCTGATTATCAGGTGGTTTATTTGTTTAATAGGATTCTGTTTTTATGTTAATTTTGAATTTGTGCAGCAAACTTGTGCAGCAAATCGAGAATTTTCAATCGCAAATTCTTATAAATTTTGATAGTATCAACTATTGAGGCATTATGCTTTTTAAGGAGTAGTCGAATTTTTCTTTGTTAGACAGCAGAAACATAAACCAATAAAAAAATCGACTAAAGGTGCAGCAGTTTATAGATCAACAATTTGGACAATAAGCTGTTGATTATAAATGAACTTAAAGAATATCTGCTTATGGGGTGCGTTACTACTTTTAATAGTGCTTACGGCGTGCAATCAACCACAAAACCCGGCACAGCAGGAAACACCGACTACATCAAAATCGACAGATACAAGCGCAAAAACTGACCCTGCCCCTGACACTGATCGAACGTCGTCTGTGTCAAAGTCGGCTGATACAACCACGAAAATTAACCGTCACCCATCCGCTGACCAGCAGGCTTTGACGCTGCCTGTTTTGGATGCTTTATTTTATGAACCGGGTTTTGCGAAAGAACTAAAATCGAGATTGGGTTTGCCCGCAGCGAAAATCGCTCAATTGAGGACCGCTGCCCATGCCTCAATAAAAGAATTGAGCGAGCAGGGTAATCCGGATACTTTATCGGCAAGGTCGGCTACCGAGCGTTACCAGCAGCGGATCAAGGCGTTGATCGGTGAGCGTAAGATGCAGGAATTATTACAATTAGTCAATCAGCGTTACAGCCAGGGCGTAGAAGGACTGTCGCCAACCCAACCGAATTTTGTGCCGAAGGATACGCGCATTGTAGTAAATGTTCCGGCTTTTAGGATGGATGTTTTTGAAAAAGGCATGCTGATCAAGACCTATAAAATCGGTATCGGTTACCCCGAGTTTCCGCTGCCTGCTGGTATGCGCCGGGCAGATACGGTTATTTTTAATCCAAGCTGGACGCCTCCGGATGAGCCCTGGGTACGTGGCAAGTTTGCGCCGGGACGGAAGGTTTCTGCGGCCAATAAACTGAACCCGCTTGGACTCATCAAGATCCCCATCGGCAAGCCCTCACTCATCCACGGTGGCAAGCCGCCGGAGAAGATAGGCCATTTTGCCTCGCATGGCTGTGTTGGTTTAACCAATAAACAGGTGCTGGACCTGGTACCGATCATCCTGCGCCTGGGTCAGTCCGGTCTTTCCGCAAAAGCAGTCCGGTCGCTTGAAAAGCATAAAGGTAAAACGAAATTTGTTAAGCTACCGGAGCCCATACCGGTCGACCTCCGTTATGAAACTATCGTGGCTGAAAATGGCGGTTTACGTGTCTATCGGGATGTTTATGAGCGCAGCACTAATACGGTGGAGAATGCGAAAGCGGTCTTAGCCGCTTATGATATTAAATATGAACAGTTAAGCGCAACCGAACAAAGTCATTTGGAGGCAGCGCTCGCCGAAATGAATCGTGACGCGCACGGCCGGCAAATCGCTGCTGCGGATAGCCTGGGTCCGTCGAAAGACGGTGTGCCAGCCAGTAAATTGGCGCGGGCAAAAAAAGGCAAGGTCACTTCAAAAGTAAAAGGGCACACGGATATATTAGTGAGGCTGGCCGCGCTGCAAGGCAAAGGCTATCCCGCGCCGGTTGCATTGGATTATGGACGTAAGAAGTAGGTTTTTTTCGGTGGACCAAAACGCACGCAGTTTATTTCAGGCGTAAAGCTTTTTCAATTCTTCTTTTGATTTAGAGAGCCAAACCCGGTTATTTTTCCGTTCCATGCTGCTCAATTGAGGCGCTTCATCCAGCATCTGCTCCAGCAAAGTAACAGCTTCTTCTATCCGGTCGGCCCGTTCCAGAAAGAGCACGTATTCATATCGTTGTTCAAAGTTGGAATAACGTCCCTTCATCAGTTTGAATTCGGATTCTGCCTGTTCTGTTTGGCCCGCTCGCTCTAAAGCTTTAGCGAACAGAATATGCGCCTTTGAACTTTGAAAACGTTGCGTTTTATAAATTTTTTTAAGCGTATTAATGACTTCGCTGTACCGTTCTTGCTCAAAATAAGCAGTAGCGAGCTGCGTCAGACCGTGCTCATTTTCGGCAAAGGCACCGGTTAGGCTTTTTTCGTAAAGCTCTACAGCCTGCCTGGTGTCACCTGCTGAGAGATAGGCATCGGCCAATCTAATTTTGTTATCGAAGGTGTCAGAGAACCTGACAGTCTGCTCCAGCTTTTTGACTTTTGCGCCAGGATTTACGACAGCAGCAATATCGATCTGCGGTGCCCTAATATTTCTTCCGGGCCTGATTTCCGAGAAAATGTAAATCAAACATCCAACCATGGGCAGGAAGACGATGATCCACAACCATCTGTTTTGATTACCTCTGCGAATGCAATGAAGAGCGCAAATAACCTGCAGTGTGATTTCGACATAGTACAAATAGCTATTTCCGAAAGGGAGCATATGTGATAAGTTTATTCAAAAATATAAAATCGGGATAAACACGCAATAGAGAGGAACAAAAATGACAGCATACCAAAAAATGCGTTCCGTATCTCACCCCGGAACGCACCAATAAAGGTTCAACCCAATCTCAGATCCTTTGGAAGAATCAGAAGACAAGAACCAGGATTCAAGATGCAAGGGTCAAGATTTCTCCCGGTTCCCGGCTCTTGATTCCTGGTTCTAAAAATTATTCGTTTCTTAAACTCTTCACGGGGTTTGCCAGTGCTGCTTTTATTGCCTGGAAACTGATGGTGGCAAGTGCTATAATTATTGAAGCCAATCCGCCCAGAGCGAATAACCACCAACTGACGTTGATGCGATAAACATAATCCTGCAGCCATTGATGCATGTAATACCATGCAATGGGTGTAGCAATTGCAAAAGCAATTGCAATAAGTATGATAAATTCTTTTGAAAACAAATAAACGATGTTGCCTGCATTGGCACCAAGCACTTTACGAATACCCACTTCTTTTACCCGCTGCACGGCCATAAATGAGGCTAAACCATACAAACCCAAACAACTAAGGAAAATGGCGATGGCTGCAAAAATTTTGTACAAAACCGATAACTGACTTTCCTGTTTGTAAAAACCTGCAATTTTTTCATCCAAAAACTTGTATTGATAAACGAAATCAGGATAAGTATGGTCGAATATCTTCTTGATAGATTGCAATGTAGAAGACATGCTTGTGGTTCCCAATTTTATGGATAGCTGGTTGTACATTGCTGCATCTGTGGTAATAAGCAAGGGCGCAACCTCATTGCGAAAGGACCGGTCGTTAAAATCTTTCATTACACCAACAACCGGGCATGTTATCAGACCGTTCCATATGCTTATTTCTTTGCCTATTATGTCTTCCGGTCTTTTTAGTCCCAAACTTTTCACGAGTGATTCGTTCACCAAAAATTCTTTCGTCATTTGAGATGGCTGCAAATTTCTTCCAGCTATCAGGGGCAACTTATAAGTGGGCACATATTCTTCGTCGGCAAATTTAGTGATGGCCTTAAAATCCGATTCTTTTACCGCATGGTCAAATTTTACCGTGCTCCACGTATCGTTACCATTTTCAACCGGGGTATGGTCGCTTAAGCTTACAGTTTGAACCCCGTTTATTGACAATAGCTGTCTTTTTACATAATCCAGTTTGCTGCTGAGAGTAGTATCTATCCGGAAAGGGACATTTATCACTGCATCTTTATCAAAGCCCAGCGGTTGATCCATAAAATAATTCATCTGCTTTACGATGATGAGCGTCCCGATGATGAGCACCTGTGCAATAATGAACTGAAATACTACTAATCCTCTCCGCAATGAAATTCCGTTGGAATTTGATGTGAGTTTGCTCTTTAAAGCATTAACCGGGTTGAAACGTGATAAAACAATGGAAGGATAAAAGCCGGCGAGTGCGGTTACAACAATTGTTACGATGAGCAGGAATAAAACAATTGCAGGATTTGCGAATATGTTGAATGAAAGCGAAAGTTCTAAAAGATTACCTACATAAGGCAATGCCGCCATGGTAATACCTGCTGCAAGTAACACAGCGATGATAACTATCAAAAATGTTTCGACAAGAAACTGGATCTGTAATTGGGATTTACTGCTCCCCAAAACTTTTCTTACACCAACTTCCTTTGCCCGATTGACAGCTTGTGCAGTAGAGAGGTTGATAAAGTTTACGCAGGCAATTAACAGTATGAAAGCTGCAATGAGCCACAATACATTCAGCAATTGATGACTGATGGTTTTGTTGCTGTAATTGCCTACCTGGGCATCATAATGTACCGCACTTAATGGTTGGGCAATATGACTATCCTTATTGGTGGGAGATTCTACCTTTCGTGAGTATGCTGCTAACTGCTGATTAAAATTGATGATAGAAGTATTCGGCGGCAACAAAATGTAGCAACCATAATCGGATACCGTTGTATTCCAATCAGTTGAACTTGCTAAATAGCTTCCTGTAAAACTCGTTCCGTATGACACAACAGCTTTAAGCTGAAAGTCTGAATTGGCCGGTACAGTCTCCAGTATGCCCGAAACCGTTACTACATCAGTGCCGTGCTCAAACATATAGCCGCCCACCTGCAACTTAATGGTTTTGCCCATTGCAGATCGCCAGTCTCCGAAATATTTCTCAGCGATCTCTTTAGTCAGCAATACATTGTTCGGATCTTTTAATGATTCATACGTGCCTGCTATAAGGGGGAAATCAAATATTTTGAAGAACGAAGGCGAGGTAAAAAACACCCCCCGCTGCTCTTTGAATGCTTTTTGCGTATTTCCTTTATTATCAACTATCAGCAATTGATCGTTTTGACTGGCAAAAATTGGAGCTACTTCCAGTTGGGGAAAAGCCGTTTTTAATCCCAAGGGAATTGGAAAAGGAAGATCTTTCCCATAAGAAACATCACCTGACCCTTCGTGATGATATTCGGTTAACACACGATAGATGCGGTCCTTCTTCGAGTGAAAATTATCAAAGCCATTTTGAAATTGTATAATAATAAAAATCGTCATACAAACGGCAATGCCAACAGCCAGACCGGTAATATTTATGGCGGCGTAGCTTTTATTACGCATCAGGTTACGTCGCGCTATTTTAAAATAATTCCTAAACATGTAATTGCGATTTAATTTGTCATGATACCACTTCGGGGTGGTTTCTGAAGACGAATTTACCGTCGCAATTTGTTGCTGACTTCTCAAATTATAAGATGGGAACTCTTTTTTTCGTTCGTTTTTATATTCCACAGGGCTTTTCCCTGTTATTTGTTTGAAAATGCGGCTAAAGGTGCTTTGGGAATTGAACCCCGATTCAAACGCAATGCCAAGGAGCGTGATATGGTCAAAAGCGGGGTCCTGCATTTTCCGGGCCGCGTCCTGAACACGATATTCATTAATAAAATCATTGAAGCTTTTCTTGTGGGCCGTATTGATTATTCGCGATAACTCGTGGGTAGTCAGGCCAAGCTTTTCAGCCAGTGAGTTCAGGCTTAATTCAGGATCCAGATAGTAGCGGTTTTCTTTAACAGTTTTCTTTAGCCAAGCCCCTTTTTGCTTCAATTCAGCCGGTAGTAATGGTTTTAGAATTGGCATCGTATCTGACTGCACGCTGATGTCCGGTGTTAAAAAGGCCCTGGCGGCCCACCAGATGATCATAGACACTAAAAGGAGATACAAGGGATAATAAGCCTGTGCACCTGATTGATAATTGTAAAAAAAATAGTCGGCAGCTATAAAGGGTAGCCACAACAGCCATAATATCCCGAAACCTACTAATAAGCGATGTAACCAGCGGAGCTCATATCGATACCGGTCGCCGCCATTAAATTTTTGCAGTTGATAAAAGTCTTCTATCAGTATATGACCCTTGTATAGGTAGACGATGACCGAAACGAATGCTAACAGTTCTAATACCGGATTCAATCGCTGAAATAACAGCGTATCGTATGTCGACGCGCCTGTTTTTATACTTTCTATAGTTTCTAAAATATAAGCGCCTAGTTCTAACAATAGGGGGCTGAAATGCAACAGAGCTTTGCTTCGGATTTTATAATCCGGCCGGGTTGTTTTGAATACATAAAAGTAAATGAGCGGACCAAGCGCCAGCGAAAATTGTAGCGGCAGCCGGCTCCAAAAAGGAACATAGGTCGCCAGCCGGATGTCGATTGCCAGTATCCGGGCGATCCACAAAATAACAATAGCCAATGCGATGGCCAAAAACCGATTTGCCAATTGGTTTGCTTTCTTAATGAACCATAAAAGCAGGATAAACGTGAGGCCAATAAAGATCGTCCCCAGGAAAGCCAGGTCGTAGGCGTTGATATGGAAAGTATAAGTATTCAATTGAACTATTCAAACTCAATCATTGTTCCAAACATATAACTTATTGATATAAAAAAAATTATATGGAATAAAACTTGTGCGCTGTAACAAAACCGGACATTGAGCCGTCCGGTTTTGTTATAGCATTGACCCGTCCGGCAATAGCTACACATTTTGGTGAGATAATCCTGCAAGAACTCCACATTGGATTTTGGTAATCCTAAAAGTGCTCGCATGTTATAATTTTAAAGATAAATAATAAATAACTTGTTGTTTGTTTGTCGTGTTGGAATGTGGGAAACTCGCAGAGTTTTCCATATTTCAATGCGTTTTTCTTTTTTTGCTTCTTTTTTTCTTTTTACCGGAACCTGCTTTCTTGTGAATAAACAATTGTTATTAGTTGGCATTGTTAGGCTGGTACCGTGAGCGTCTTCTGCCTCTGCCACTGGCTGGGATAGTTTTTCCAGCGCTTTTGTAATACGCTACCTTGCTGGTGTGCCTGAGTGGGAGTTAGATAATCACAGCTACCATGGGGCCTAAGGTCGTTGTAAGCCTTTATGCTACCTATGACTTTCTGATGCGTCTGCTCAAAGCTTAAGGCGCTGCCATAAAGGTTGAACTCTCCTTTAAGAATACCATTCATTCGCTCCGCTAGTGCATTCTCATACGGATCGCCACATTCGGTCATACTGATATCAATTTCGTGTGTGGTTAATAGCTCTACGTAGTCCTTACAGCAGTACTGGGAACCCCGGTCGGAGTGATGGATCAGGGTCTGTCCGCCGTAGCTACGATTATTCAAAGCCATTTGTAAAGATTCGATACAGCCGATGGCCAACATATCAGTTCTGAAACAAAAGCCCATAATCTTGCGGGAAAACGCATCGGTTATCAGGGATAAATACCCCCATTGATTGTTTACCCTGATATAGGTCATATCACTCACCCAGAGTTGCTCTGGACGTGTAATTTCAAGACCCTTTACCAGGTTGGAGTACTTACGCATCCAGTGTCTGGAGTCGGTGGTGAATACTTTTTTCCTGCGCTGCCGGATCAGTAGCTTGTGGGTATCAAAAAGATCAAACAGATAATCCCTTCCGGCTTTAATACCGTGTGATTCCAGTTCAGGCTGCAATAAAAAGAGCATTTTCCGTGTCCCAAGTCTGGGAAGCGAAATCCTTATTTTGCTTACCTCCTGCAAAATCACCTCTTCTTTAAGGGTATCCTTTTGTGCCCTCCATGCGTGATCATAATGAGCGTAACGGGTTTTGCCAAACAGTCTACACAGATATTCCCAGCTCCTATGGGGAAAATCTGTTTTCATGATCATGACTGCCTGGCACCAGGCTTTTTTCGGATCGCGATCTTAAATTGATCCTCGGCGACATCAATAAGGGTGTTTAGCG
>NZ_JAUMKB010000004.1 GCF_030519375.1 Mucilaginibacter tolerans
AAAAGACATAAAAGAATATATTGACTACTACAATAGAGAAAGAATCAAACTCAATTTAAACGGGATGAGCCCGATAATTTATCGGGCTCATCATTACAATTAATTTTTAAATTCGTCCAACTTTTGGGGTTCAGTCCATTATCAGCCAGGCACTTTTACAGCGAGTTGTTTTTTTAATTATAGTACGTTTTTCCAGCTTACCAGCTCGCCGATGATTTTATCCAGTTGATTGGCAGAAACACGTTCTTGTTGCATAGTGTCGCGATAACGGATGGTTACGGTATTGTCCTCTAACGTCTGGTGATCTACAGTGATGCAGAAAGGAGTACCAATAGCATCCTGGCGGCGATAGCGTTTACCGATAGCGTCTTTTTCCTCGTAGTACAAATTGAAATCAAGTTTTAGTTTGTCCATAATTTCCCGGGCCTTTTCTGGCAGGCCATCTTTCTTGGTTAGCGGGAAAATAGCTGCTTTTACAGGTGCCAGGCATGGGTGCAGGCGCAGAACTACGCGGCTATCCTGCTTTTCCGGTGTGCTCAGGTTTTCTTCTTCGTACGCATTGATTAGAGTCAGTAAAAACATACGGTCTAACCCAATAGAGGTCTCGATCACATAGGGCACGTAGTTCTGATTGATCTCCGGGTCGAAATACTGCAATTTCTTGCCTGAGTATTTCTGATGCTGACCCAGGTCAAAATCGGTGCGGCTGTGGATACCTTCAACTTCCTTGAATCCAAATGGGAACTCAAATTCAATGTCAAAAGCCGCATCGGCATAATGTGCGAGTTTGGTATGCTCGTGGAAACGATATTTGGCAGGGGACGTGCCTAACGCCAAATGCCATTTCAGGCGCGTTTGTTTCCAATGCTCGAACCATTCTTTTTGTGAACCGGGACGAATAAAGAATTGCATCTCCATCTGTTCAAACTCCCGCATACGGATGATGAACTGACGTGCAATTACCTCGTTACGGAAAGCTTTACCAATTTGCGCAATACCAAAAGGAATTTTCATCCTGCCCGATTTTTGTACATTCAGGTAGTTTACGAAAATGCCCTGCGCAGTTTCGGGGCGAAGGTAGATCACATCCGCCTCTTCGGCTATCGCACCCATTTGGGTACTGAACATCAGGTTAAACTGGCGGACTTCGGTCCAGTTAGCGGTACCGCTAATAGGGCAAGTGATATTGTGTTCGATGATGAGTTCACGCAGGCGGGTTAAATCGTCACTTTTTAGCGCCTTATCCATTTCGATCTGCAACTCTTCGGCCAGGTCAGTTTTATTTTCGCTGTCGTACTGTGCTATTTTATCTTCCAGTAACTGATCGGCGCGGTAACGTTTTTTTGAGTCTTTATTATCGATCATTGGATCATTAAAGCCTGCAACATGTCCGCTGGCTTCCCATATTTTTGGATGCATAAAAATAGCCGAGTCGATACCGACAATATTCTCATTCATCTGCACCATGGCCTTCCACCAGTAGGTTTTTATATTATTTTTCAGTTCGGCACCATTCTGACCGTAGTCGTATACAGCGCTCAGACCGTCATATATTTCGCTTGACTGGAATACAAAGCCATATTCCTTTGCGTGTGATATTACATTCTTAAAAAGTTCGTCGGTTGGTGTGCTCATAACAGCGCAAAGATATATTTTTTTGATTGTGGATACCGGATTTTTCGTGTGTCGGTTGTTCCCACGGTGCTCAAGAAAGCTTCGCCGTTTTCGAATTCGGATTTATTTATGGTTTTTCGGTATCTTTATGCTGCCAATTAACCGGTTATGAAAAGCTTGTTGACAGTTATTCTTTTACTGTGTGGTATTATTGCCATTGCACAGGATAAGTCCTCCTCAAAAGAATATAATGCTTATGACCGCGACGGGAAGACTATAGTTGCCAGGGTGCTGGTTAATGCGAATGTAAAAAGCAAATTATTCCTTATTAAGTCGCTGCAAAGGGAAAGTACAGGAAATAGCTATGTAACTACTCTTTACTTCGGCAATAAGGAGACCGGGCCATTGACAGATACACGTATCCTGTTAAAGTTCAGCAAACCGGTGATTTCGGTCATGCCACATTTTGCAACCGCATTCAAAAGCATGAACGGCCTTGCCGAGGATCATAATACTTACACCTTCAAAGCCGGCAGGCTGGAGCGCGACGCAGGCAGTGCTATTGTGATTTACTTTACCATAAAAAGTAAGGACCGGATTGTCACTGAAGTTTCAGGGCTGGATGGGATTCTTCAGTAATTCTACATTGTCATCCCAAACATAGGCTGGCAAAGGATAAATTCCCTCATATCTCATATCTCATATCTCAAATCTAACTTCTACATTTGAGGCATGAGCATCAGCGTTGAATCATTGACTAAAGTTTACGGCACCCAAAAGGCTGTTGATGGTATTTCATTTAGTGCAGCACCTGGTGTGCTGGGTTTTCTTGGTCCTAACGGGGCCGGAAAATCAACTACAATGAAGATACTTACGGGCTATATCCCGCAAACTTCGGGCAAAGCTTCGGTATGCGGTTTTGATGTGGAAACGCAGGCAGTAGACGTGAAACGCAACATAGGTTATCTTCCCGAAAGCAATCCGCTTTACCCCGATATGTATGTACGCGAATCGTTGCAGTTTATCGCCAATATTCACAAGATACATCAGCCCGAAAAGCGCATCGATCAGATCATAGAGCAAACCGGGTTGACTCCTGAAAGGCATAAAAAAATAGGACAGTTATCTAAAGGGTATCGCCAGCGTGTGGGTTTGGCGCAGGCCATTCTGCATGATCCTCAGGTATTAATATTGGATGAGCCAACTTCGGGCCTAGATCCAAACCAACTGATCGGTATACGCCAATTGATACGCGATTTAGGTAAAACCAAGACCATTGTACTTTCTACTCACATTATGCAGGAGGTGGAAGCAGTTTGTAGCCAGGTGATTATCATTAATAAAGGCAAGATAGTTGCTAATGACTCATTGGATGATCTGCGCAATAAAAACAGCGGGAAATCCCTCGAGAATATTTTCATAGAACTAACCAATATTAATTAATTGTAAATTTTTCATAGATTTGACGTTATTGACCTTATTCAAAAACATCAAGTATGAGAAAAATTCTACTAATGGCTGTACTAATAGTTAGCGCAGTAACGGCATCATTTGCCCAAACATCCAAATCAAGTAGTAGCACTAGCGGAAAATTCAGCATTGGCGTTGACCCGGGAGTACCTGTGGGCAGTGTTAGCGACGTTTCTTCTTTTGCAATTGGCGGAGATATTAAATACTCTCTCCCTGCTGCTCCTAATTTTGATGTGAGCCTTTCAGCCGGTTACACAGTTTTTATTGGTAAGACCATCGATTTTGGTGGTACATCAGTAAAGGTAGGCAACTTAAAAGCTATACCTGTGAAATTGGGTGGCCGTTACAATTTTAGCGGAGCTACCGGTTTCTTTGGTGAAGTTGGAATAGGTGCTGCTTTTATCCAGGACGGAGGGGGCACAGCATTTGTCTATGCTCCTGGGATTGGATATGCCCTTGATGGCGGGTTTGAAGTAGGTGCGCGCTATGAAGGATGGTCTAAAAATGGTTCTATAGGCCAGATCGGATTTCGTGTTGCTTACAGCTTCCAATAACAAATTTATTTATCAAACACAAAGCCCTGCCGGATTCCGGCAGGGCTTTGTGTTTGATAAACATTTTGGTGATGCAATACGTGATTGGTTGGTATTTTATATCAAATGGCACTAAAGCATTCAGCGTTGGTTTCGAATTAGGTATTCCCGTCAATGGTGTTTTTAATATTGGTGCAGGAGTATTAGCCAAGTTTGAATTCCCTATCACATAGCCCGTAAGCTTAAGCTGGAGGCGTCTATGCCAGAGAAGAAGCTGGTACAGCTACTGAAACAGACTATGCCAAACAGAGAGTCTTCGCGTTTTCTATCGGCCCCTGTTTTGTTGCACCCATTCGCGAGAAGAATGGAGTGGACATCAGTTTTCGTTACGAGGACTGAGCGCACCAGGTAAGGCAGACCGCTATTCACATTGCTTGATCTGTTTGGATTGTAATTGAAAATAACACCAACTTTTCAACTTTCCAACATTTCAACCATCCAACGTAACGAACCCTTTCTGCATTCACGAATAATATTGTAATTTCGGCAGCCAACAGCCGCAATTTATAGTGTATAGCATCTTAAAGAAAGAAATTACTTCTTACCTCAGTTCGCTGGTAGCCTATGTTACTATAGGGGTATTCTTACTGGTATTAGGTTTGTTTTTATGGGTATTCCCTGATTCGAGTATATTGGACTATGGGTATGCCGGATTAGATAGCTTGTTTAATACCGCGCCATACCTGTTTATGTTCCTGATACCGGCAATTACTATGCGCTCTTTAGCCGAGGAACGCAAAGAAGGAACATTTGAGTTGTTGCTTACACGCCCTCTGACCGACGGGCAGATCGTTCTCGGTAAATTCTTTGCCTGTGTATTGCTGGTGCTTTTCGCCTTGATACCCACGCTGGTTTATTATTATTCGGTTTATACCTTAGGCAATCCGCAGGGAAATGTTGATAGCGGTGCGGTAATAGGTTCATACATTGGCTTGTTTTTATTGGGATCAGGGTTTGCCGCAATCGGTTTGTTTGCCTCGTCTGTCAGCAAAAACCAGATCATCGCTTTTACGATAGCTGTTTTCCTTTCTTACTTCTTTTATAGTGGTTTCGATTCATTAAGCTCATTATTATCATTACAAAACCTGGGTTTGCAGAATATCGGGATCACAGCGCATTATGAATCAGTAAGCAGGGGCGTGCTCGACACCCGCGACCTGGGCTATTTTATTTGCCTGAGTGCCTTGTTTATCTGGTGCACCTTGCTGGTGATCAAAGTACAAAGACAAAAAACCGCCGATAAAAAAGGTTTGATCAGCGGACTGGCTTTTATTATTGCTGTCGCGATCATATCATCTCTTGCGTTTACACGTTTTGATTTTACTAAAGAGAAGAGATTTACGATATCAAAAATTAGCCGCGGTATTTTAGATGGCCTGCCAAAAGATGTAAAAGTAACTGTTTACCTTGAGGGGAATAATTTTCCGGCGGCTTTTAAGCGTCTCAAAAGCGCCACAAAGGATATGCTGAGTGATTTGGAAGCTTATGGCCATAATAAACTTCAGTTTGATTTTGTTGATCCGCTGAAGGGACAATCCAGCGAGCAGCAACAACAAACCTTGCAGGCGATGGGAGAGAAAGGGATTGAGCCTACCAACCTGAGTGAAAAAACAGATAACG
This sequence comes from Mucilaginibacter tolerans, assembly GCF_030519375.1. Taxonomy (GTDB): domain Bacteria; phylum Bacteroidota; class Bacteroidia; order Sphingobacteriales; family Sphingobacteriaceae; genus Mucilaginibacter. The sequence goes on from NZ_JAUMKB010000004.1 coordinate 5,298, forward strand.
GATTGACCCAAAAGCTCATTATTCCTTATGCCGTGGTGTCATCGGGTGACAAAGAGATCCCGGTTAAATTGCTGTTGAATCGTATCGGCCTGTCTCCCGAAGAGCAATTAAATAATTCAATTCAAAACCTTGAATATGCTTTTGTTTCGGCCATAAAAAAGGTAACCACGGGTGGCAAGCCCGAGATCGGGTTTACAGAAGGGCATCACGAATTGACCGATGTTCAGCTGAATGATGCAATGAAATCGTTATCGGAAGGTTATACCGTTGGACGTGTCGATCTAAAAACTATTCCGTTTGCTGCATTGCAAAAAGTTAAACTACTGGTTATCCCAAAACCGGATAAGCCGTTTACTGAATTAGAGAAATTCAAGCTCGATCAATATATCATGCGTGGAGGCCGGGTATTATGGACTATCGATCAGGTAAGCGCTGAATTAGATAGCCTTCGCGGACACGGCGGTGAGCAACTGGCATTTAATAAGCAGTTGAATCTTGACGATCAATTATTTGTGTATGGCGTCCGTATCAATTATGATTTGATAGCCGATATCAGCTGCTCCCAAATTCCGGTGGCGACGGGTAATGTAGGTGGACAGGCGCAGATACAAAATGTGCCTTGGCTATTTTATCCGCTTATAATGCCTTTGTCAAAGCACCCGGTCGTAAAAAACCTGGATGCTATACATAGTGAGTTCATCAGTACCATTGATACCCTCGGTGTAAGGGGAACTACTAAAACGATATTGTTGGAATCATCCCCTTATAACAAGAAATTTAATACGCCATACCTGCTTTCATTGCAAATGCTGGAGCAGGAGCCGCAGCCCAAAGACTTTCAAAGCACCACCAAACCGGTTGCGGTATTGCTGGAAGGCAAGTTTAAATCTGACTTTTTGAACAGACCAACGCCTGAGGGGATGAATGAAAAAGTGGAGTCGCTCACCGAAAGCAAACCAACCAAGATGATCGCGATCAGCGATGGTGATGTGTTTAAAAATCAAGTGGGCTCAGACGGCTCGCCATACCCCTTAGGCTATGATCGCTATACCCAGCAAAGCTTTGGCAACAAGAACCTTTTGCTGAACATTGCCGACTATATGACGGACGATTCAGGCCTGATCGGTTTGCGTGCCAAAGAGATACAATTACGCCTTTTGAACAGGGCCCGCATACGCAGCGAAAAACTGTACTGGCAGGTGATAAATAATGTTATTCCTTTGGGTTTTGTGTTAATATTTGCTATTTTTCAACATTATATTCGCAGGCGAAAGTATGCTCATTAAAATTTATACTTTTGGGTGCTAAATTCGATTCAGATATATGAGATTTATAGTTTCAACGTCCACCTTATTAAAGCAATTACAGTCGGTAAGCGGCGCTTTAAGCAATAGTACAGTTTTGCCAATCCTGGAAAACTTTTTGTTCGAGATTAAGGACGGAAACTTAACTATTTCGGCAACGGACCTGCAAACCAGTATGACTACCTCCCTAACGGTTGAGGCAAAAGAGAACGGCCGTATTGCCATCCCTTCACGCATCCTGCTGGATACCTTAAAATCATTACCGGAACAGCCTATCGCGTTCAATATTGACGATACTACATTTGCTATTGAGATCAATGCCGGTGACGGTAAATATAAGTTGAGCGGCGAGAATGGAGAGGACTTCCCAAAGATTCCGGTGGTTGAAAACGCATCCTCAGTAAACCTGCCTGCTTCAGTATTGGCCGAGGCTATCAATAAAACCATTTTTGCAGTAAGTAACGATGAGTTGCGCCCTGCTATGACAGGTGTTTACTGCCAGTTGTCTACGTCGTCATTGACCTTTGTTTCAACCGATGCACACAAGTTGGTACGTTACCGCAGAAAAGATGCAAAAGCAGCAAGCACTGCATCTTTTATTTTACCAAAAAAAGCTCTAAATTTGCTTAAATCGGCTCTTCCCTCAGAGGACATCAATGTGTCTGTTGAGTATAATAGTACGAGTGCGTTCTTTAAGTTTAGCAATATCAACTTGGTGTGCCGTCTGATAGATGAGCGTTATCCTGATTATGAGGCGGTTATACCGAAAAATAATCCGAACAAGCTTACGATAGACAGACAGGCATTTTTGAGCTCACTTAACCGTGTGGCCATTTATGCCAACAAAACAACCCACCAGGTAAGGCTGAAGATCAGCGGAAGCGAATTGAATATTTCATCAGAAGATATTGATTTTGCAAATGAAGCCCACGAACGTTTAAGCTGTCAGTATGATGGCGAGGATATCGAGATCGGGTTTAATGCAAAATTTTTGATAGAAATGCTGAAAAACCTGAGCTGTGAAGAAGTGATGCTCGAGATGTCGACACCAAATCGCGCCGGTTTGTTATTACCGCAGAACGGGGATGAGAATGAAGATGTGCTGATGCTGGTGATGCCGGTAATGCTTAATAGTTATGCTTAAGTTGTAAACTTAAATTATAAATCCAAATCCAGAGTCCGGTGCAAAAGCCGGACTTTTTTGTTCAACCCAATAACAAAACTGAGTATACACAGTTATATAGCAAATGAAAATCAGGTTATCGGTATTGTTTGTAATTGCTTTAATTGTGGGGCTGGCTGCCTGTAAAAAGAAATACGATGATGCGCCCTCTGCTGTATCGCAGGTAAGATTAAATGTGGTGAATGCATCTGCTGATACAGTCAATATTTATTTGAATGGCAGTCGTCTCAATACTACCTCTGCGATCTTGCCCAGCTATTCTACCGGTTATTATTATGTCCCGGAAGGCAAGCAAACTTATGAAGTAAAAAAGCCATTCAATGTAAATACCAGTGCTGTCCACAGTTTATTTAGTATCACCCTACCCGCAGACACGGATTTTTATCATACATTGTTTATTACGGACGGAAAGGCTGATGACGCCTTTCAGACAATAGACAGTTTTCCGGAGGACACAACGAGTAATACCTGCTATATAAGGTTTGTAAATTCTTCACCTGGTTCTGGAAATCTTGATATGTCTTACGGGGGTACAACACTGTTTAGTGCGGTTGCTTTTAAAAGCTATAGCAAACTTAGTCTGATTAGTACAACAAATGGTGCAAGTGTTACTGGGCTAATCCCAATTAAAATATTTAATACAGGATCGTCGACCCCTTTATATATAGACAGTGTTAGCTTGACCTCCGGTTCTCGTTACACCCTTTATACGTTGGGCACACCGGGTACTACAGGATTTTCTTTGGGGTTTAGGCGGGATTAAAAATATTAGATCAAAAATGTTTAAAAAGAATAATAGAAGTTTAACGGTTTTTCTTTCACTTTTTGTATTGATCTTTTTGATCATGCCCTTTATTTCGTCGTGCGGAAAGAACAGTAACTCCAATGCGGCGGCATTGAATATACAGTATCAGATTGTGAATCTTAATTCCGGGATCGGATCGGTAGACTTGTATGTAAATTATGTCAAAGTCAATTCTTTTTCTTATTTCTATCCTAACTCATCGGGCTATTTTTACTTACCTTCGATCACCACGCCATTTCAGGTTAGGAGAGGTACTTCGCGAACGCCGGGCACTGTAGCACCAAGTTATAATTTCTTGACATTGAATAATGTGTTAGTGCCTAATACCAGGTACACGTTGATGCTGATGGGGCAGGATTCGAGCACGCTATACAGCATTTTTACTGCCGATACGAGTTCTTCGCCAAGCCTGGGTAAAGGCAAACTTCGTTTTGTAAATGCTTCGCCCAATAACCTTGGACAGGTCTCAGTAACAGCAAATGATACCACGGCTTTTGCGGGAGTGCCATATAAAACGATGACTAAATTTATCGAATTGACCGCTGGAACCTATGATTTTAAAATATACCAGACAGGCTCTCCTAATGTTTTGCTTGACAGGCCAAATGTGACTATACAGAACGGCAAGATATATACTATGTATTGTTATGGCTTGGCCAACAGGACAGATAGTTTGGCCTTTGGCTCAGGTTTTATTACCAACAAGTAATCCCGGTTTTATTTATATTTTTGCCAAAATTTTACCCTTGGAAATCATAAAACACCTGATCGATTTTATCCTGCACATTGATAAGCACCTGGCCGATATCATAAGCCAGTATCACACATTAACCTATCTGATATTATTTGTGATCATATTTGCTGAGACGGGCTTTGTGGTAACCCCATTTCTGCCCGGCGATTCGCTCTTGTTTGCTGCAGGGGCTTTGATAGCCGGAGGCAATACCGGTTTAAATATCTACCTGCTTGCCGTTATATTGATTATTGCAGCCTTTGTTGGCAATACTATTAATTATTTATTAGGTAATTATCTTGGTCCGAAGGTGTTCAAGGAAAATAATAAAATACTAAAGCTGCAATATTACCTCGATACCAAAGCTTTTTTTGACAGGCACGGAGGGAAGGCGGTTATTATCAGCCGTTTTATGCCGATCATCCGCACTATTGCGCCTTTTGTAGCGGGCGTGGGCAGAATGCCTATGTTGAGGTATAGCCTGTACAATATTATTGGTGGTGTTTCATGGATCATTCTGTTCCTTTTTGCGGGTTATATGCTTGGAAATGTGCCGTTCTTCAAAGCTCATTTTTCATTGATCGGCATTGCAATTATATTAGTGTCGATATTGCCGCCAATTGTTGCCGCCATTAATAACCGCAGGAAAAAGAAAGCTGCTACGACTTAATAGTTAAATAAATTAACTATTGCGGGTGTCACACATTGACTCATCCTAACATAGGTTGACCTCGCAGTATCTTTTTTTTTCTTCGGGTGATAACGGCTTATCGATCAATTTATTCAAAACTGGCTGACCTGCATCAACCCAGGCCGAATACCAGAAACTACCGATTTCTAAAATAGCCGAACGCATGCGCCGGCGCACCATCCCTTTTAATGCAATATGGTAGGCTTTTGCATAGGCTTCGGAATAATCCTGCACGTTGCGGTTGCCATGTTTTACCATATCATATTTCTTATCAGCAGGGAAATTTTGGTTGATCATTCGCTCAAATCGCAATACAGAATCCACGCAGTTATAAGATGACCTGCATAATTTAAAAGCCTCGTTCAGTGGGTTCTCGAAATTCCTGGCCTTGCCGACATAATCATTATAATGGTCACTGAACAGTTCAGGCAGGCGGCTTTCCCAAAGTGCGTGAATGCCATCCTGGTGGGTGAGTTGCCCGTTATAATTTTGAGTCAGTTGCAAGGGGACATGGGCAACAGCAATGTAATGGCCTAAGTTGGAGGATGTCTTCAGGATGTCTGTTGTATCGTGGTTTTTAAAATCATCCACCAGCCGGTTATATTGATATTGTATCTCCCATGGAACGGTTCCGTATTTATTTAGTGTATCTGCTGAATATTTCTTAGCAGCTTTGTTCCATTTTACCGGGATCTTCATAAAGGGCCGCCTGCCATAATGATCGGCATCAAAGAAATGACCGGAACCTTCCAGTGAGTCCACGTAGCGTTTCTTATCCGGCTCGACAGCATGCTCAGTGATAAAATCAATATTAGCCTTGTAAAAGGCTGACATTGGCCCGGGTAAAGTAAACACTGCGATATGATCGATCCGTCGGTGAGCGAAAAATCCCATGAGCAACAGAAGAGGAGGGCGATAACGATAAGGCAACGAAGAATTCGTCTCACACTCAAATATCCTAAATTAAGTTGGAATGGTCGATTAGGTGAGTGTTTGATTAAGTTGAGTAGGGCTTTTTTGCAGCAACTTAGTCAACTTATTCTAACTCAATCAACTTAATTAACAAATTTTTAAAAAGGCATTTGATAATATAAATATTCGTCATATATTTGCAGTCCTTAAATAAAAACGAATAATTAGCTAAAATGGCAAATCATAAATCATCAATAAAAAGGATCAGAGCAAATGCTGCGAAGCGTCTGCGTAACAGGTATCAGGCTAAAACTACCAGAAACGCCATCAAAAAATTAAGAGGCACTGCTACTAAAGCTGAAGCTACACCGCTTTTAGCCAAAGTGATCTCGATGCTTGACCGTTTAGCTAAAAAGAACGTGATCCACAAAAACAAAGCTTCGAACAATAAATCAAAGCTGACCAAATACGTTAACGGCTTAAAATAATCTTAGGATTTAATCATACGCGGAATAGCGATAAGTGAAGAACTTATCGCTATTTTTTGTTTGTCTGAACCTGAATTCGCAGGATTTAAGAATTGCCTGAATCTTCTTATTTATGCACTTGTAATTCTGTAAATAGGCGAATTCCGGAAATTCCGGTTCTGATCAATGAAACCTTATCAAGATAAGATCAGCATCAAAGCCTGGGCCGAGGAAGACCGCCCTCGCGAAAAATTACGTGCACAGCGACGTCGCGCCTTGACCGATGCCGAACTCATTGCTATACTCATCGTCTCAGGCGGCCGCACCGAAACAGCGGTAGAGCTAAGCAAACGCCAGCGGTATTATCCTGATTCATAACCACCCATCAGGGAATTTAAAACCAAGTCAATTAGATATCCGTCTGACCAAAACACTCTCCGAAGCTGGCCGGTTATTAGATATTCAAATTTTTGATCATCTCATCATCGGCGATACGGGGTTTTATAGTTTTGGAGATGAAAGTTTGTTGTGATTTTAGAAGTACGAAATACGATTTTAGATTTAATTGAAATCGTATTTCGTAAATCCGAAATCGTAAATCAAAATCCTATCTTTGCCGATTATCATTTTGCTATAATGAAGATTTCTTATAATTGGCTTAAACAATTTATTGATACGGATAAAACGCCTGAACAACTATCGCAGATACTAACCGGCATTGGGCTGGAAGTGGAGAGCCTGGAAAAAGTGCAGGCCATCCCCGGTGGACTGGAAGGTTTGGTGATAGGTTACGTGAAAGATGCCCGTCAGCACCCTAATGCCGACAGGCTGAAAATTACTCAGGTAGATGCCGGTACCGGTGCAGAATTACAGATAGTTTGCGGTGCATCAAACGTTGCCGCAGGGCAGAAGGTAGTTGTGGCTACTGTTGGAACCACCGTTTATCCAATCAAAGGCGAACCGTTTAAGATCAACAAATCCAAAATACGTGGCGAGGAGTCGGAAGGGATGATCTGCGCTGAAGATGAGATCGGTTTAGGTGAATCACACGAGGGGATCATGGTATTAGATGCCGATGCAGCTATTGGTGATCTGGCTAAAGATTATTTCAAAGTAACAGATGACTACCTCTACGAGATAGGCTTGACGCCAAACCGTGCCGACGCAGCCTCACATTTAGGGACAGCACGCGATATAGCTGCTTTTATAAAAACACATATTAATAAGCCTGATCTATCAGGTTTTAAAGTCGATAATAACAGCCGCCTTATTGAAGTGGTGGTTGAGAATGCTGTGGCTTGTCCGCGTTATTCAAGTTTGACTATCTCAGGTGTCGAAGTAAAAGATTCACCTAAATGGCTAAAAGAAAAGCTGAGCGTTATCGGGCTAAGGTCGATCAATAACATCGTGGACATCACCAACTATGTGTTACACGGATTGGGTCAACCTTTGCATGCTTTCGATGCGGATGCTATAAAGGGTAATAAGGTGATCGTTGGCATTTGTCCCGAAGGAACGATATTCAAAACGCTGGATGAAGTTGACCGTAAATTATCCGCAGATGACCTGATGATCAATAATGCTGAAGCGCCAATGTGTATTGCAGGCGTGTTTGGCGGTATTGGTTCGGGTGTAAAAGAAAGTACTCAGAATATATTCCTCGAAAGCGCTTATTTCAACCCGGTTTGGATACGAAAGACGTCTAAGAGACATGGTTTGAAAACGGATGCCTCCTTCCGCTTTGAGCGCGGTACCGATCCGAATATTACAGTTGTAGCACTAAAATACGCTGCGCTGCTGATTAAAGAGATTGCAGGCGGAACGATTTCATCAGAAATATCCGATATCTATCCAAATCCTGTTGCGCCATTCGAGGTTGATATTACTTATAAGAATGTCGACAGACTCATCGGTAAGTCGATCACTCAGCAGGAGATCAAATCTATCATCAAGGCTTTGGATATTGAGATCGTTAACGAATCAGAAGAAAGACTATCATTGAAAGTCCCTCCTTATCGTGTAGATGTTACCCGCGAGGTGGATGTGATTGAAGAGATACTACGCATTTACGGTTATAACAATATCGAGATCCCTACCCAGATAAGGGCATCGCTAAATAACTCAATACGCCCTGAAAAGGATGATGTGCAGAACACGATATCAGATATACTAAGTGCAAATGGTTTTAATGAGATTTTATCGAATTCGTTAACCAAATCCGCTTATTCTAACAACCTGGATACCGCTGTAAAGATTCTAAATCCGTTGAGCAGTGACCTTGATGTAATGCGTCAGAGCATGTTGTTTTCCGGTTTGGAAGCTATTGCTTATAATCAAAACAGAAGAAAAACCGACCTGAAATTATACGAGTTTGGTAAGGTTTACAGTGTGAAGGAAGATAAGTATACCGAAACGCAACATTTTGCTATATATCTTACCGGTGCAGATAAAGAAGAGCAATGGAATCAGAAACCGCAGCAATTCTCGTTCTATAGAATAAAAGCGGTTGTCGATGCTTTGATGCAAAGGCTAAGCATCCGTGATTATGCTGTGGAAGATGCAACATGCAGCAAAATGGCATTTGGCTTACAGTATATGCGTAATGGCAAGCAACTGGTGAAGTTCGGTGCAGTAAATAAAGAGGCATTGAAAAAGGTGGACGTAGAAAAAGAGGTTTTCTATGCTGATTTCAATTTCGACCTGGTGCTGGCTGCTGTGAAAAAGAATAAGATTATTTACCAGGAGGTATCCAAGTTCCCGGCAGTACGCCGCGATTTATCCATGCTGGTAGATACGCGGGTTACTTTCGGTCAGCTGAAGCAGATCGCGCAAAAAACTGAACGTAAGCTGTTGAAAGATGTTAATGTGTTTGACGTCTATCAAGGTGATAAACTTCCGTCAGGTAAAAAATCGTATGCTTTAAGTTTTACTTTACAAGACGAAGAAAAAACTTTGACAGACAAAACAATAGATAGCATAATCCAAAAATTAATTTATAATTTCGGAAAAGAAGCAGGAGCGGAGATAAGGAAGTAGAATGAGTTGATTAAGTAAATGGTTTTAAACCTAATCAACTTAATCCAACTTAATCAACCAATTAACAAAACGAATGACAACAGCCGACCAGTTAGATAAAATAATAACAAAAACCGAACGCCTGATGGAGCTTTGCTCTGCCTTGCAGGAGGAAAATGATTTATTGAAACTGGAAAATCAGTCGCTTAATGCAGCTGTAAAAGCGAGCAAAGACAAGATCGATGAACTGGAGCAGAAGCTGAAAGTGATCAAGATGGCCAAGTCGTTTTCAGAGACCAACGAAAAAACTCTTGACATAAAGCAAAAAATTAACGAATTTGTGCAAGAAATTGATAAGTGTATTGTGTTACTGAAAAAGTAGTGCAAAAAGTGAATCGCTCAAATGGGAGAAATCTCCATAAAAATAAATATTGCTGACAGAGTTTACCCCTTAAAGGTAAACATGGAAGAAGAAGAAATTATACGCAGGGCAGCCAAGCTGATTAACGACCGGATAAAAGAATACCAGGAAAATTATGCGGTCAGGGATAAACAAGACCTGCTTTCGATGTGTGTGCTGCATTACGCGACATCCTCATTAAAAGCGGAAAAGAAAGTCATGGTAGAAGATACCGACGTGGCGGACAAAGTTTATCAGCTGGATCATCTGCTGTCTGAATTTTTCTCAAAGTAATAACGTTCTTTACACATACGAGCAAATAAGATTTAACCGCAGTTAAATTTTAGGTTTCACTATTAAAAACTTAACGCTTCAATATCAGCGGATCAAGAAGGTATACGTTACTTCCTCATGCAGTACTTAACGAAGACCCGGTCCCGACACCAGATTTGAGGTTTTTCAATACATGACACTTAAAAATTAGTTGCGGTTTTTTTATTTATATAAACTTAAAAGATGAACATAGTATTATACATTATTGTCGGGCTACTGGCAGGCGTCCCTACGGGGATCGTCATAGGCCGGTACATGCTCAGGAAGCTCTTCAAAGACCAGGAGCAGGCAGCCCAGACCAAGGTGAAAAAGATATTGAAGGACGCTGAAAACGACGCTGAAATATTAAGAAAGAACAAACTGCTTGAGGCTAAGGAAAAATTCCTGCAAATGAAAGCCGAGCATGAGAACGAGATCAATGCCAAAAATAATGCAATTAATCAGCGTGAAAATGGCGTAAAGCAGAAGGAACAATCCTACAATCAGCGACTGGAAAACATGTCGCGTAAAGAGACTGAGCTGGATAATGTCCGGAAAAACCTGGAAAGACAAACAGAAATTGCTGTTAAGAAGCAGGAAGAAGTAGAGCACCTTAAGCAACAGCATGTAGAGCAATTGGAAACTATTGCAGGGATATCAGCTGAAGATGCAAAAAATCAATTGGTGGACAACCTACGCGAAGAGGCCCGTACCAAGGCCATGATGCAGATAAAAGACATTGTGGACGAAGCTAAACTGACTGCTACCAAAGAAGCTAAGAAGATCGTTATCCAAACCATCCAGCGTACGGCCACCGAAAGTGCTATTGAGAATACGGTTTCCATTTTCAATATTGAGAATGACGAAATCAAAGGCCGCATCATTGGTCGTGAGGGCAGGAATATCCGGGCATTGGAAGCAGCTACCGGGATCGAGATTATTGTGGATGACACTCCGGAAGCGATTATCCTTTCTGGCTTCGACCCGGTTCGCCGTGAGATCGCCCGGTTGGCAATGCACCGCCTAGTAACGGATGGTCGTATCCACCCTGCACGTATCGAGGAGGTAGTTGCCAAAACCAAGAAACAGATTGAGGAAGAAATTGTAGAAATAGGGGAGCGTACCGTGATCGATTTAGGTATCCACGGTCTCCACCCTGAACTGATTCGTATGGTTGGCCGTATGCGTTACCGCTCGTCTTACGGACAGAATCTGCTGCAACACTCACGTGAGGTAGCCAACTTCTGCGCTACAATGGCTGCTGAACTAGGTCTTAATGTGAAAATGGCTAAACGTGCGGGCTTGCTTCATGATATTGGTAAAGTGCCTGATGATAACCCTGAATTACCACACGCTATTTTGGGCATGCAGCTGGCTGAGAAATTTAAGGAACACCATGAAGTTTGCAACGCTATTGGCGCTCACCACGACGAGATAGAGATGACTTCGATGTTATCGCCAATTGTTCAGGCTTGTGACGCTATCTCAGGTGCCCGCCCCGGCGCACGCCGTGAGGTGGTTGAAAGCTATATCAAGCGTCTGAAAGAATTGGAAGAACTGGCTTTGTCATATCCTGGTGTAGAGAAAACATTTGCGATACAGGCTGGACGTGAATTGCGTGTAGTGGTTGAAAGCGAAAAGATAACTGATGCGCAATCAGAAATATTAGCCGCTGATATCTCCAACCGTATCCAAACTGAAATGACCTATCCGGGCCAGATTAAAGTAACTGTGATCAGGGAGACCCGGTCGGTTGCGTTTGCAAAATAAAAGCCTCACCCAAACCCCTCTCCATTGGGAGAGGGGCTTATATTTTTTATTGTGGCGACTAACAAATCTTCAAATAAAACTGCTTCCGCTCAGGTTATCACCCGGCCAATTGATCGTTATTTTGATCAATATGCTGAACATCACCAAAACCCAACCAATAAGCTTATCCATTGGATATGTGTGCCATTGATCGTGTTCAGTATATTCGGTTTGGTGTGGGCTATTCCTTTCCCCTATTTAAAGTTTTTAGGTTCGTATAACGGCTTTTTTAACTGGGCGTCATTTCTTATTGCTGCAGTTATCTATTACTATTATAAGCTTTCGCCTATACTATCTTATTTTATGCTATTTGTTTTAATGGGTTTTAGCTACGGAATAATAGAGTTAACCGATTGGCAAAAAGCAGGCGGCCCGGCTATGTGGCTGGTGTGCCTCGTAATTTTCGTACTAGCCTGGGTAGGTCAGTTTATCGGACATCAAATAGAAGGAAAGAAACCCTCATTTCTGGAGGATCTGAAATTCCTGCTTATCGGCCCGATATGGCTGCTGCATTTTATCCTAAAGAAACTTTCTATCAGGTATTAAGGGATCAAATGCTGTTCAGCACAATGATCTCAATAGCATCGGTTACGTTTTTGCATTTATTAGCTGAGGCTTCCAATGAAAATAGTATATCCCGGTGTTTGATGAGTTTAATAGCATCTTTTTCTTGTGCAAAAAGATCAGCCAACGCATGAGAATAGATCAAATCTGTCCGGTGCTCGTAATCCTTCGTCAACCGGCATGAGGCCAGCATACCTTCCGTATCCACTATTTTGCTTAACCCGCTAATCAGTTTTTGCAATTCAATACATGATAGCTTAATATACTTTACAATTTCACTGATAGCGGGCATAAATACATCAATTTCGTATAAGTTAATTCTGCCTGCGGCTTCATGTATATTGTCAGCAACATCATCAATAGCTGATGCCAGGGTGTGAATGTCCTTACGATTAAGGGGCGTGAAGAACACTTTATCCAATCCAAGGTAAACTCTGTGCGTAATATCGTCCCCGTTTTCCTCCAAACTGTTGATCTGCTTAAATAAAGGTTCACGTTCGTCGACCGACTCCGTTTCTACCACAGCCGCAAGCAATTCAGACATCTCTACAATATTCTTCCCCGCCTGGTTAAATAATCCATAAAATAAGGCCCGGTGGGAAAAGAAATCGAAAAACAGGTTACGCATATTAAATAGTATCTAATTGCGAAAATACCTGCCTAGTATTAAGGCATCATTAATCTAAGTCAACCTAATGTTAAGTAATTGTTATTTTATGATAAAAATGCATAATTTATATAAATTGTTGATTTGCAATGATTTATTTTCGATTTAACTAATAATTTAAAGGATCAAATTGACAATGATTTGTTTAGTTAGGTTAAACTTAATGTTGGCATAATATTACCAAATGTTAATCATGTCTTAACATTAAGGTAATGCACGGGATGCAACTTTGACCCGAAATTTAATTTAACCTCACCAGACATGGAAAGAAAGTTTACAAAACTTACAGGATCAATTTTAATGTTGAGCCTTTTAGCGGTTGGCTTCAATGCCCAGGCGCAAACCTCTTTTGCTTCAGACGTGAAGCTTACAAAAGAAGCTGCAAAACAAGAATCATCTGCTACATCAACTGAAACCAAAGCAACTGCAAAACCACAGGAGGACACGACATGGAAACCTCAAAGAAGAATCTGGGGTTATGCTTTTGGTGATTTCTATTACAATGCACATGCTGACGCAGGTAACAGAGGACCGGAACAAAACTACAACGGTGTTCCTCAATACAGAAACGCATTTCAGTTCCGTCGTATATATTTAGGGTATGATTACGAGATAACCAAGAAATTTAAAGCTGAATTATTGTTAGCATCAGAGCCAAGCGCCAGCACCGGCGTAAATGGTTCTACTGCTATTCAAAATGGTGATAACCTGGTTGACGGTAAAATGGCTTTCTATATCAAGAATATCAATATCCGTTACAGAGACCTTTGGAATGGTACCGACTTGGTTGTAGGTGAAATGGCAACTCCTGGTTTCGCTGTTAACGAACCTGGAACTAACGGCCCTACTTCATTATCAGAAACTACCTGGGGATATCGTTTTATCGAAAAAACAGTATCTGACGTACACAAAAACAACTCATATGACGTTGGTGCTGCTTTACAAGGTACATTTGATCCAAAAACCAAAAACTTTGGTTACGTGTTGATGGTTGGCGACAATACCCAGGCTAGCTTATTACCGGCTGCAAACGCAAACTCAGGCTTCTACAAAATATTCTACGGTGATATCTGGGGTAAATTCCTTGACAAGCATTTATTGGTAGACATTTATGCAGATTATGTAAGGACCGGTCCTGCTACTGCAGCCATTGGTGGGCAGGCACACAATATGTTAAAAGGGTTCATAGCTTATACGTCATCAAAACTATCAGTAGGTGTTGAGGCTTATACTCAGAAACTTACCAATGGTGTTACCAACACTACTGCAGCTGCTCCTGCCGATGCTACTGCACAGGCGTTGTCAGTTTGGGTAAAAGGCGCGATCGTTAAAGATAAACTGGGTTTCTTTGCCCGTTACGATGGATATAATCCAGATAAAGATTATATCGGTACCGACGCTTATGCAGCAACTCCTGGTATCTATGCTGCTTACACTCCTGTTTACAAAGAAAGATTCTATACCGCTGGTTTAGATTTTACCCCTACCAAAAATGTACACTTTGCACCAAACCTTTGGTTAGTTGATTACAAGGATCAGAGAAATTCAGGTGTTACAGGCCGCGTATCTGATGACCATAACCTGGTTTACAGAATGACCTTCTACTACGTATTTGGTAAATAATAGCATTTAAAATAGCAAAAACGCAAACCATGAAAATAATTAAAAGTCTAAAATTAGCAGTTGTTGCAATAGCAGCATCGTCCTTAGCCCTTACAGCTGCGGCGCAGGATAACACTCTATTGGGCGCAGGCAGTACATTCGTGTACCCACTGTTCTCAAAGATATTTTCAAAATACACTGCTTCAAAAGTAAACTACCAATCAATCGGTTCAGGTGGTGGTATATTGCAGCTGACTAACAAAACTGTTGATTTTGGTGATTCTGATGCTCCGTTGAACGAGGATCAAACTAAAAAAATGAGTGCTCCGGTTCTGCACATCCCAATGACTTCTGGTGCTGTTGTTGTTACTTACAACGTACCTGGTGTTAAAGGTGGTTTGAACCTGAGCGGTAAGGATCTTGCCGATATTTTCCTGGGTAAAATTACCAAATGGAACAGCCCTGAGATAGCTGATGCTAACAAAGGTGTTGCTCTTCCTGATCTTCCAATCGTTGTTGTTCACCGTTCAGACGGTAGCGGTACTTCGTTCATCTTTACTGATTATTTAACTAAAGTAAACCCTGATTGGGCTAAAAAAGTAGGTAAAGCAAGCGCAGTTAACTGGCCGGCTGGTTTAGGTGGTAAAGGTAGCGAAGGCGTTGCTGGTTTAGTAAAACAGACTCCGGGTGGTATCACTTATGTTGAGTTGGCTTATGCTAAACAAAATGGTATGACTTTCGCTAACATCCAAAACAAAAGCGGTAAATACATCCCTGCAACTATCGAAGCTACTACTTTAGCTAGTAACGTAGAAATACCTGCAGATTCAAAAGTGTCTATCACTAACACTGACAATGCTAAAGGTTACCCAATTGCCAGCTTTACCTGGGCTTTGATTTACAAAGAGCAGAATTACAATGGCCGTTCAAAAGCCCGCGCTACTGAATTGTTGAAATTATTGTGGTACAATATTCACCTGGGTCAGGCTGAGTGTGCTCCTTTGAACTACGCTCCGCTTTCAAAATCAGCTGTTAAGGTTGCTGAGAAAATTTTGAAATCAGCTACTTACGACGGTAAACCGATTTTATAAGTAAAACAGAATCAGGAACCAAGAATCAAGGACGCGGTGTTCTATCCAAAACAAATCTTGAATCTTGGCTCTTGATTCTTGACTCTAAAACAATTACCAGCCCGGAATAAGGTGCTGGTAATTGTTTTGTAAAGCATAACCAATATTTTATGAAACCATCCTTCGCAAATGCCGATAATGCTGCCGGTGCAAACATCCAGGATAGCTTCGTTCCCCAAACACAGGTTAAAGTGAAAAATTCAAGATTAAGCCTATCCGACAAGCAACTGAAATGGGAAGTTACATTCAAGAAGTTGCTGATCATTATGAGCGTCGTTTTGCTGGTACTTGTACTGGGCGTATTGGTGACGCTCATAGTTGAGTCGTTACCATCCATCAAATCATTGGGTATCGGATTCCTTTGGGGAAAAGTATGGGATCCGGTAAGTAATATCTATGGAGCTTATCCATTTTTGATCGGTACGTTGCTGACTTCGTTCATCGCGCTGATTATCTCCATACCGTTTTCATACGCTATTGCTATTTATCTGGGCGAATACAACCCAAAAGGATGGCTTTCTGATCTGTTAAAAAACACTATCGAACTGATCGCCGCAGTGCCGTCTATTATTTATGGCTTTTGGGGCTTGTTTGTATTAGTGCCTCTTGTTCGTGCACTTGAGATCAAATTTCACGTGTTGCCTTATGGTATAGGTATCTTCACCTCATCGCTGATACTTGCTATAATGATCATCCCTTATGGTGCATCATTAGGTATTACTCTGATAAGAATGGTTCCGACTCCTTTAAAGGAAGCTGCTTATGGCTTGGGAGCTACACGTTTTGAAGTGATACGTAAGGTAATCATGCCTTTTACACGTTCCGGGCTCTTTGCAGGTATATTACTATCACTGGGTAGGGCGCTGGGCGAGACCATGGCCGTTACAATGCTTATCGGTAATACCAGTGCTATACCAACCAGCATTTTTGCGCCGGGTAACACTATGGCCAGCGTTATAGCCAATGAGTTTACTGAGGCTGATCATACTGAATATTTATCCGCGCTTATCGAGCTTGGTTTGGTGCTTTTCCTGGTAACCGTAGTTATCAACCTGATAGGTAAAAGAATTATTACACGTTTTACAAATAACTAAGGCATGGAAGCAAAAATAGGATTCAGAAACGTAAAGAGTTTGATCTTTAAGGGGATCATCATTTTTTTTGCCTTTGTTATCACGCTGCCGCTTATCATCATATTACTTTATATTGTAAAGCAGGGGGCATCTCAGGTAAACTGGCATTTCTTAACCCATGTACCTGCACCGGTTGGTGAGAAAGGTGGTGGTATTATTAACGCCCTTGTCGGAAGTGCATTAATGGTGCTGATGTCATCTGTTATAGCTATTCCTATCGGCATGATGGCAGGTATTTATCTGAGCGAGAACCCCCGTACGAGGCTGGCATACTATACTGGTTTGTGTGTGGATATATTACAAGGTGTCCCCTCTATCGTTGTGGGTATCGTTGCTTACTTCTGGCTGGTAAAGCCTTTGGGCACCTTCTCAGCGCTGTCAGGGAGTATTGCATTAGCTATTATGATGCTGCCGATAGTGATCAGGGCAACAGAGCAAACACTACTGATGTTGCCTCCGTCATTAAAAGAAGCTGCATTGTCATTAGGTGTGCCATATCACAGGGTGATCTTAAAGGTGATCGTACCCTGTGGTTTTGCAGGTATTTTATCCGGTATTACGCTGTCAATTGCCCGTGTAATTGGCGAAACTGCGCCATTGTTGTTTACAGCTTTTGGTAGCCCCTTTCTATCGGCCTCAATAAAAAAACCGATGGAAAGTTTGCCTCACTTAATATTTACCTATGCCACAAGCCCGTATGACGACTGGCATGATCTGGCCTGGGGGGCATCGTTCATATTATTAGTATTTGTTTTAACACTAAACATAATCACGAAAGTGATGACAAGAAAATGGAAAGTACAATTGTAAGCGCCGAAAATATCAATGCCTATTATGGCGAGAGTCATGCCATAAAAAACGTCAACATCAAGATCAACAAAAACGAAGTTGTTGCAATGATGGGTCCGTCGGGTTGTGGTAAAACAACCTTTCTGCGTTGCATTAACCGTATGCACGAGCTGATCCCTAACGCAAGGGCCGAAGGGGTAATGAAGCTGGATGGCGAAGACGTTTATAAAATGAACGTAATTTATGTTCGCTACAAGATCGGGATGGTGTTTCAACGCCCTAACCCGTTTCCGAACCTGAGCATTTATGAAAACGTGATCGCCGGTTATTTGCTGAACGGTATCAAGATGTCAAAGGCTGATAAAGATGTTATCGTTGAGAAATCTCTGACCAGCGCAGCACTTTGGAACGAAGTAAAAGACTCCCTGCATAAAAAAGGAACATTCCTTTCGGGTGGTCAGCAGCAGCGGCTGTGTATTGCCCGCGCGATTGCCATGCAGCCTGAAGTGATCCTGTTTGATGAACCAACTTCTGCGCTTGACCCAATTTCGACTTCAAGCGTTGAAAATCTGTTCCACGAACTGAAACAAAACTATACCCTGATCATCGTAACGCACAATATGCAGCAGGCAGCCCGTGTGAGCGACAGAACGGCGTTTTTCTATCTGGGTGAATTGGTTGAGTTTGATGACACCAAGATCATGTTTACCAATCCGAAAGATCAGCGTACACAGAATTACATCACTGGCAGGTTCAGTTAATATTTAATTACTTAATTTTTAGTATTTTAAAGACATGACACAATTAGAAAATGAAATAAGCGCTCTTAAAAAAGAATTAGTGAACATGTGGATCCTGGTTCAGTCGCAGTTGAACAAGGCCCGTGAAGCTATGATAAATTTCGATAAGGACCTTGCCCGCGAAGTATTGGTGAAAGAGAAAAGGGTTAACTCATTCGAACTAAAGATTGACCGCGATTGCGAAAATATATTTGCTTTATACTGCCCCGTGGCTATCGACCTGCGCTTTTTACTGGCAGCACTGAAGATAAACACCAACCTGGAGCGTATCGGTGATATTGCTGCAGGTGTAGCTAAATATGTGATCGACTCAACAGCCGGTTTTGATAAAAAGGTATTGGAAGCCACTGACGTGATACGTATGTATGACGAGGCTATTAATATCGTTATCGATACCCGTACGGCCTTCGAAAATGAAGATACAGCCCTGGCAAGAAGCGTATTTAAGCACGATGAAATGCTGGATGTTATAAACAGAAGCGCCAACACCAATGTAGGCGAGGTGATTAAAGCAGATATCACGATGCTGAATGAGGCATTGTTTATGCTTTCCATTATCCGCAAACTGGAGCGTATAGGAGATCAGTCTAAAAACATTGCTGAAGAGATCATCTTCTACGTGGAAGCTAAGATACTGAAACACTCAGGAGCTTCGAGAGCGAAGGCGTAGTTAGTTGAAAGGGTTGTAATGGTTGTAATAGCTGAAGTGGCTATTGGTTTTGATTAACCTTTACAACCTTTACAACTACTCCAACCAATACAACCAAATCACAAATTCTTCCCCAGCTTCTCCAATATATCCTGTGGTACTTTTTGCAGATCGAGTACTAAGAACCCATCCAGGCAATCGGCAAACTTTGGGTCGATGTTAAAGCAGATGATCTTTGCGTTGAGCGAAATGTACTGACGTAATAACACAGGTACTTTCATACTGCGGGTTTCAACCTCAGATATCATATTATCTAACCCCTTAAAGCTGTCTTCACCTGCCATTAACAAATCAGTATCAATGCTTGAGAAATCCACCCTGAATTTCTTTCTTGGGCGTACATACTGCGCCAGTTCATCGTCAAAGTGATTACGGTTGATATAGTCGACAATAAGTGATTTTGAGAATTTTGAGAAACTGTTGCTGATGCTTACCGGCCCGATTAGGTAACGATAACGTGGATTATCGATCAGGTATTTTAGAATGCCTTTCCATAACAGGAACAATGGCAGTGGCTTTTGCTGGTATTCTTTGCGGATGAATGAACGTCCCAACTCAAGGCTCTTTCTAAGCACCGGCGTAAATTGCTCCTTAATCTTGAACAGCTCGTTGATATAAAAGCCTTTTTTGCCGAAACTGTAAAATATCTCATCTCCCAAACCTATTCTGTAGGCCCCGACGATCAGCTTTGCCTCGGTGTCCCAGATAAACAGGTGATTATAGTAAATATCGTATTCGTCCAAATCGACACTCTTATTAGTGCCTTCGCCTACTTCCCTGAAGGTAAGCTCCCGTAATCTGCCTATCTCGCGGATGATATTCGGTATAGTGGATGTAGGAACAATAAATACTTCATAGTTTTTCTCCACCCAAACCCGGTAGTTTTCGCGCAGAGGTTCTACCTCTTTTTCTAATACAGAAGAAGGTATTTCAGGTGCAATGTCTTCAGCTTCTTTCCGGATCTTGAACAGGTTACGGGGATTGAATATCTTTTTTTCCTCTTCCAGTCCGGTGCCTAAAGCATAAGTACGCGCCCTCAGGAAATTAAGCAGCTTGGTTGGATTATTGGCATCCGGAATGTCTTCCACATTGATCGGTTTGCCTATACGGAGCTTAATAGTATGCCCCTGTTTGTTGAACAACTCTGATGGCAGCTTGGCTGTACGCAAAGCCGGGTGTATCAGGCTCAGCAGGTTGAACAGTAATCCATTATTGCCATGAAAGTAGATAGGCACCACAGGCACTTTTGCCTTAGCGATGATCTTACCCACAACCGGGTGCCACATACGGTCGGTAACCTGTTGTTTGTCTACTTTAAAGGTTGATACCTCACCGGCGGGGAATATGCCGATTGGTGTACCGTTTCCCAGTAACTCAAGTGTATTCTTTAAACCACTTATGCTGGACGAATGGTCGATATTTTCAAAAGGGTTTACGGCCACAAAGTAATCTGCCAGGTTAGGGATCTTTTTAAGCAGGAAGTTGGCCATTACTTTAGCATCAGGCCGAACCATGCACAGCATTTTCAGCAGCACCATGCCTTCAATGCCGCCGTATGGGTGATTGGCAATGGCAATAAAGCTGCCTTCTTTGGGTATATTCTTTAGCTCGCGTTCGTCAAACTCAATGCTTACGCCGCATCCTTCCAGTATAGCGTCCACAAAATCAGGGCCTTGCTTGGGTTGTGCCTGGGCAAACAACTCATTCACCTGATTTATTTTCATCACTTCCATCAGCAGGGCTGCCAGTCCGGGCATCTTCAACTTATCCAGTTTGGTGGCCTTAGCAAACTCTTCGGTGGTTATAATCTTCATTTAGTTTTTTAAAAAGTCCTCTTGGGTTTTTAATCCAATAAATATGCTAAAAATTTCTTTAATTTACAGTTGTATACAGCTAAACCTTAATGAGATCAACCCTAAAAAATTACTTGTCCATCACTAAAAAGAATGGAACGGAATGGTGGTATTGGTTATCTTGATCGCGCTGGTCCTGACTGCACCTTACCTTGTCCAACTGTTCGGCAAAGATACAACAATTAACCCTGCCGATTTTAATAAAGCCATTGCTGTACTCAACCAGTCCCGAAAATCACAAGGAGATGGCCATGAGGCAAATGCTGTACCAACCTATAAAAAAGCAGACCTTAAAGAAGCAATTGAATTAAATACAGCCGATTCTGCCAAACTTACCGAACTGAAAGGCATTGGCCCTTCGTTTGCACATCGTATAGTAAATTAACGTAACCGTTTGGGCGGATTTGTGAGTAAAGAGCAGCTTAAAAGAAGTGTTTGGCATGGATGATGACCGTTACTCCGGATTACAGGCGCAGGTGTCGGTTGATGCTTCTCAGATAAACAAAATTCATATTAACAAAGCTGATTTTGATGGTCTGAAGCACTTTCCTTATCTCAGCTTTAAGCAGATGAACGCCATTATCCAGTTCCGTGCGCAGCATGGGGATTATGTTTCTTTAAATGATATGCGCAACATTGCCATTTTGAATGACGAAATTTTGCGTAAAATTGGGCTTTATATCGATTTTAAATGATAGAGCAGCAGATAAAAGACGCTATTCGCGATATCCCTGATTTCCCGAAACCGGGCATTGTATTTAAGGACATCACCCCGATACTGAAAGACCCTGTGCTTTGCGAAAACATAGTAGATGCCTTCGTTGAAAAGCTGAAAGGTATCCGAATTGATGTGATTGCTGGGGTGGAGAGTCGTGGGTTTTTATTTGGATTGACATTGGCAACCCGCCTGGGTGTGCCTTTTATTCCTGTTCGTAAAGCAGGTAAACTGCCTTATACCATCAAACAAAAAGCCTACAAACTGGAGTATGGCACGGCCATTATCGAAATGCATACCGACGCCTTTAAACCCGGTCAGCACATACTGATACACGACGACCTGCTGGCCACCGGCGGCACCGTAACCGCAGCAAGCGAACTCATTACCGAAATGGGTGGTATTGTTGCTGGTTTTGCTTTTGTGGTTGGCTTAGGATTTCTGAATGGCAAAGAACGTATTCAACCCTGGAGCGATCATATTATTGTACTGGCGGATTACTAAATGCATGTCATTGCTGTAAAGGTTAAATAATTCGGTAACAGAATTATTTAACCTTTACAATTGCCAGGCGCAAGGCGGGTGGTGTGTGCCGCGCAACGAAGCAATCCCAAACTTATACAGGGCGGATAGAACTGTTCAGAACCTGCATAGCCGCTCTGCTAATCGGGGATTGCTTCGTTCCTCGCAAAGACGCGTGATTAGAACTGTCTGATACTGTCTCGCTCTGTCTCGCCTGTCCCGTTGGATGAGTAACAAGACAGGCGAACAGCACCAGACAATTGTTTTTTACTCAGTTATTTTTTTTCATTTTATCCGCTTAAAATCAGTTTGTTATAATTAACTTTAATTAAGGCTTTCTGTCGACCCACCAGAGCCTCATGCTGCGGAATAAGCGTGGAGATGCAATGCATTGCGTCTCTGCAACTCAATAATTAATCACCTAATTTTTTACTGTTATGAAGACCAATTATCAATCTCAGTCAGACCAGCGCCGCAATTTTATTAAACAAGTTGCAACAGGCGCTGCCGTATTAGGTACAGGAATATTAGCTGCACCACTCTCATTAGCCGCCGAAACTGCTCCAGCACCCGGAACGTCGGATGCCGATGAGTGGTTTAAGCAGGTAAAAGGGACTCACAAAATCGTGTTCGATGTAACGGGTCCTAATGGCTTAATGCCTTTTGCCTGGCCACGCGTGTTTACACTTACCAATGCCGCTACCGGTACGCCCGAAAAGGATTGCGGTGTGGTGGTTATCCTGCGTCATAACGCCATCCCGTATGCGCTCAACAACGATCTGTGGGCCAAGTATAAATTCGGCGAGATGTTTAAGATATATGAGGAGGACGGCAAAACGCCAGCTACCAAAAACCCCTTCTGGAAACCTGCTCCCGGCACCTATAAAGTACCCGGAATAGGTCCGGTGCAGATTGGTATCAACGAGTTGCAGGACAGCGGCATTAAATTCTGTGCCTGTGGTATGGCCATTCAGGTGTTCTCGGCAGTTGCGGCTATGCAAGGTAACCAGGATGCCAATGCCGTTAAAAGCGAATGGATAGCAGGCCTGTTGCCAGGCATACCAGCCATGCCATCGGGCGTATGGGCCGTGGGCCGTGCGCAGGAACATGGGTGTGGTTACTGCTTTGCAGGATAAATCAATGTTATTAAATTGAGAAAAATTCCCCCATTTTTGCTTGCAAAACAGAGGGTGGTCGAGCAAAGCAATGACCGGGTGAGTTGACTATGCGAACCGCATTTGCGCAAATGCAATATCGCAAGTTTACTCACCCCGACTACGCTGCGCTGGTCGGCCCTCGCGTCCGTAAACGGAAAAGAGGGTGAAGAAAAACTGTTTTTTATAATCATTCACTTATGTCACGTACCCTAAGTTTAACGCTATTGGTTACTGCTTTTACTATGGTAATAAGCATCGTGGCTTGTGAAAAACATGAAAAGGAAGCTGCGTCGGTAACGGAAATCCAACCACCAAAGCCAAAATGGATCATACCCGATACCAGCGAAATAACCAGTGCTGAAGAGGCTAAACTGATCAAATACGGCAGGTCGTTGATTGTAAATACCTCCTATTATTTCGGGCCGAAGGGTGTAATTGCCCATAAAAGCAATGGGCTGAATTGCCAGAACTGCCACCTGAATGCCGGTACTAAGCTGGATGGCAATAATTTCTCGTTGACAGCCGTAGGTTATCCACGGTTTAAAGAACGGAGCGGTTCTGTAGAAACGATCGTAAAAAAGGTGGAAGATTGTTTTGAGCGCAGCCTGAGCGGCAGCCGCATCGACAGTAACAGCCACGAAATGAGGGCTTTTGTGGCTTATTTAAAGTGGATAGGTAAAAATGTAAAGAAGGGTACCAAACCGGCAGGTTCGGGCATTGAAGAGCTGGCTTTTCTGGATCGCCCGGCGGATACGGCTAAAGGAAGGGCGGTGTATGTATCCAAATGCAAGGTTTGTCATGGTAAAAATGGCCAGGGGATATTGAATGCGCAGGGAACAGCTTATACCTATCCTCCTCTATGGGGTGCGCATAGTTATAATATTGGCGCCAGTATTTACCGGTTATCAAAATTTGCAGGGTTTGTAAAGCACAATATGCCCTACAATGCCGATAAAAGCGCTCAGCTTACTACCGAACAGGCATGGGACGTGGCGGCCTTTGTCAACTCGCAATCCCATCCTTATAAGAATATTGAGGGCGACTTTCCAAAGCTGGCTACCAAACCATACGATTATCCTTTTGGCCCTTATGCCGATAGCTTGTTCAATAAAGATCAGCGCAAGTATGGGCCTTATGGGCCGATAAAGAAGTATTATCCGGGCCTGGCGAAGAAGTAGGTTATTCTCCGTCATTTAAGATGCACTGTCCCGCCTGTCCCACTCTGTCTCATCCTAAAAAAGCCGCGACAGTGGGACAATCCTATTTCGCTACCACGGTAATGCTTTGCGTAGTATGCGCGCTAAAATAGCCTAAAACAGATGGTGCAATATTAGTTGGCGGATTAGATGGTGCCACGGCCCCGCCGGGATTATTGCCCTGCTGCTGCTCCAGCGTGAACCAGTAGGTGTATACCGGGCGGTCGATATTCTGCATCTCTACTCTTACCGTATCACCGGGGAAAATATCTTTTTCGCTCTGTTGCAGATCGAGGGTGACATGCTTGCCGTCAATAAACTGATCGTCAAATGCAAAAATGTAGTTGACTTGCACTTTATTTACGTACATCACAAAGCGGTATTGATTCTTTACTCCAGCCGGATCGTTGAAGTAGACAGTCATCATCCTTTTGTTATCCGTTTTATCAAGGAGGTTGCTCGAAGTCGCTACCGAGTCCATCGCCACATGCTGCGGCATTATAGAGCGGGCATTGTAAGTCTGGCCTCCGGTGTTAACTGTCAAAAAGTAAGTGTGACCTAATACGCCTACGCCTTTATTCACTGAGTATGTACCGGCCGAGTTTTCTACCATATCAAAATAAAGGTTGGCGGTACTATCATAAATAGTAACGTTGGCGCCGGTTACAGGCGGGTAAGTATTGGTGCTGGTAAAAGGTGCATTACGGCTCAGTTTTACGTATTGCGGCCCGGATTCGTCGGTAATATTAGCTTCGATGACCAGTTTGCCGCTATCGTTCCCCAGGTCAAGGCTGATTACCTTTTTGCAGGATAATACCACCATTGCAATCAGCAATAAACCTGAATAATATTTAAGCTTCGTCAGTCTCATACATCAAAATTTAAAGTTCCAGGTTACGGATGGTATCATGGTAGCAAAAATACTGGTCTCCACGGCTTCGGTTGTATTCGGTACGGTTTTGCTGTCGCGGAAAGTAATGGTATACGGGTTGCGGTGCGCATATACATTGTAAATGCCGAATGTCCAACTCGAATGGTACTTTTTATGCTGTTTGCCCTCCAAAGTAGCGCCAATGTCGAGCCGGTTGTTGGATGGCATACGGTAGCCATTACGTTCGGAATAGGAGTAAGTGGTTAACCCGCCGACATTGTATTTACCCGTAGGGTAGGTAACTGCATTGCCGGTGCCATACACAAAATTGGCCGAGAACGTCCAGCGTTTATTATATTGATAGATGCCTACAACAGAAATATCGTGGGTACGGTCTTGCGTTGCAGGGTAATATTGATCGTTATTAATATCAGGGAATTTACGCTCGGTGCGCGAAAGGGTATAACCTATCCATCCGTTAAATCTGCCGTATTTCTTTTTCAGGAAAAGCTCCAGTCCATATGAGCGGCCCGCGCCATAAACCAATTGGGATTCCACGCCCTGGTTCACCAACAATTGTGCGCCGTCTTTATAGTCTATCTGGTTTTGCAGCCATTTATAATATACCTCGGCAGAGAGCTCGTAATTGTTATCCAGGAAGTTTTTGAACCATCCGGTAGAAAGCTGGTCGGCAATTTCGGGTTTAATATTATTGGTGCTCATCACATACAGATCAGTAGGGGTATTACTGGTCGAGTTGGTGAGCAGGTGGATATTCTGTGTATTGCGGTTATAAGAGAATTTAAGCGAGTTGGCATCATCCAAAACATAACTTGCTGAGAAGCGGGGTTCGAGATGGGTATAACTCTTCACCAACTGGCCCGATGTGTAGGTTTTTGAACTGGTGACATTGCCATCAGCATCATAAGTATCAAAAGTGCCCGATCCTAAAAGGAAGATGGTACTGAGGCGTAAGCCATAAAGTAAAGTCAGGTGATTGCTGGCTTTCCATTCATCGCTGATGTAAGCGGCGGTTTCATAACCATAGCGCTCCTCCACATGGATATTATTAAAGCTGGATGATTCCGGTGCTGTAATATCTCCGGGAGCGATGGTATGGTGCAAAAGGTTCACACCAAATTTAACAGTATGGTTATCACCCAAAGTGTAGGAAAGGTCTTCCTTCAGGTTAACATCGGTTATTTTAGACGTCGCTTTAAAGCCTTCGTTATTCAAAAAACTCTCAATTACATAATTATAGTTGCTGTATACGAGCGAGGTATTGGAAAACAACCTGCTATTGAACAAGTGGTTAAAGCGGATGGTGCCTGTAGAGTTCCCCCAGTTAGTACCAAAGGTATTTTTAAGCGACAATACATCCTTACCAAAATACCCCGACAGGTAAATAGCATTCTTGTCATCAAAATGATAATTGGCCTTGGTATTCAGATCATAAAAATAGATAGAGCTGCCGCGGATGGTGGAATCGGATGAGGCTTTCAGAAAGAAATCGATATAAGTACGGCGGGCGCTCACCATAAATGAGCCTTTGTCTTTAACCAGCGGCCCTTCTACCTTAATGCGTGATGAGATCAACCCCAAACCACCCTGAACGGTATAGTTTTGATTGTTACCTTCGTTCATTTTAATATCCAGCACCGATGAAAGCCGTCCGCCATATTCAGCTGGCATACCACCTTTATAAAGGCTCACATCTTTTATCGCATCCGAATTAAAAGTGGAGAAGAAGCCGAAAAAATGCGATGCATTATACACCGTTGCCTCATCCAGCAGGATCAGGTTCTGATCGGCACCACCACCACGTACATAGAAGCCGGTATTACCCTCACCTGATGACTTTACACCAGGCAGTAGGGACAGGGTTTTCAAAATATCCCTTTCGCCAAGCAATACGGGGACCTGGTTTATCTGCGCCATATTCAGCTTCTCGACACCCAATTGCGGCGATGCTATATTATCATTATTAGGCGCATTGGCACGGATCACTACCTCCTTCAGATCGCTTTTTACCTGCAGCGGGATATTTACTTCCTGATTTTGGTGCAGGGAGATTTTCTGCTCTACAGGCTCGTAACCGGTGTAGGTAAATAATAAGATATAATCGCCCTCTGGTGCATAGATGGAATAAAAGCCATAGCTGTTGGTAACCGTGCCGCTCTGTGGTAATTCCTTTATGCGGATGGTAGCGCCTATGAGTTGCTCGCCGGTTGTGCCGTCTTTAATAGTACCGTTAATGGAATATTTCTTTTGGCCGAAGG
Organism: Mucilaginibacter tolerans; assembly: GCF_030519375.1. GTDB lineage: Bacteria > Bacteroidota > Bacteroidia > Sphingobacteriales > Sphingobacteriaceae > Mucilaginibacter. The sequence goes on from NZ_JAUMKB010000004.1 coordinate 32,916, forward strand.
AGATGAGAGCTATACTAAGAAATAGGAAAAGTAGTAACGTTTTGGCCATTAAGGAAGATTTGTCGCTAAAGTAGCGGTATTACAGATATCATTTATTAAGAAGTTAGATGATAAATGTTAAATATTGTTAAGGCTAAACGGAGATTTATTTTTGGCGGAATTAATTAGTGAAAAGGATCAGATCGACACTTGTGGTGCCACCACTGGAGGGTTCGGTCACTGGTAGTACTTTGTCATAGTCAGTGATTGCACCATCACCATTAATATCCATGTAGATGTCATCGCCGACTTTGGTATTAGGTCCCTGATATGGCGAACTGTTTATTTGCTGCTGGCTGGTGAACTTGCCCTTTACAAGATAAGTAGCATCGGCATTGAAAATGGCTTCCTGGTTAGTGCCGTCATAATACAGGTAGTAAGTTCTGCCCGGAATGACGATATAATCTATTTTCCCGCTAACATCACTGGTGCCTATAGTAGAGCTGATTATGCTACCGGAGGATACGGTAAACAGCTTTACATTAACATTGCTTTGTACGCCTGCGTTCTGTAAATGTACACTTACTTCTATCACAGATGGTTTGCTATCTTTTTTACAAGCGGTGAATAAGAGGACTGGCAGGATGAATAAAGCGGGGTTAAGACGCATAATGGATAAGTTAGATATGCTTGATGGATGGATTGTACGGAGCAAGATAGCAAAAGGTTTGTAAAGAGGAATATTGGACGATGGTAGCTATATGGTGTCCCGCACTGTCCCGCATGTCTTATTCCCACAAAACCGGGACAGCGGGACAGTCCACCCATCCAGCTATTTTTTATCGGTATTCTTTGCTTTATCCTGACCGATGCCCATGGTCAGTGCAGTTAAGCCTGCCATGCTGCCAAGTTGCATAGTATCGATTGCCGAGCTCGGTACAATGACAATAGTCGAATTTTGTTTTAAACCCTCATAAAGCATATTCATCGCCCTTAAATGTAAGGCTACGGGGTTATCTGCGTACGTAAGGGCCGCTTCTCCAAACTTTTCGGCTACCTGTTTTTCAGAGTCTCCCAAAATTACCCGGGCCTGCCGTTCTCTTTCTGCCTGTGCCTGCATTGACATGGCGTTCTCTAATGCACCAGGTATCAAAACATCTTTAATCTCCACCGAATTGACATTGATTCCCCAGGGTTCGGTACGTTCATCAATTATTTTTTGCAGTATGCCGCTGATTTTCTCCCTTCCTTCAAGCATGTCCGATAGCATCGTCTTTCCAATAACATCGCGCAATGCAGTTTGCGAGGCCCAGCTGATTGCACCAATATAATCTGCAACTTCCAGGGCAGCCTTTTTAGCATCAAGCACTTTCCAGAAAAGTACGGCATCCACATCAACAGGTACGGTATCTTTGGTAAGCGTTTTTTCGGCCTTAAACGATGTCGTAATCACGCGGGTATCGATCCAGTAGGGTATGGTATCCAGAATAGGGATAATGAAAAAAAGTCCGGGTCCACTGAGCGATTGAAAACGGCCCAGGCGCAATACAACGGCCTTCTCCCAGGGATTGGCTATCTTAATAGAGATAGAAATTAGTAAAGCAATCAAAAAAGTGCTAATGGTAATAATGACGCTTAACGCAACATTAGAAGCGTCATACGCAGCTCTGGCCCATACAATACCAATGCCCAGTATTATTAAGAATATGATTATTGGGAACGAATTTTGATTTTTCATATCAAACCACCTCCTAACTGGTTGATATATTGTATAATACAAGGTAATCAAATTGCGCCCCTTATTGGTAATGGCAATCACATATTTTTGTGAGTCGACTGAGTAGATTATGCGATTGACATGTTAATAATATCGACGCTTCACCCGGCCCGATGATATTTATTGGGGATAAGGATTAGTAAAAACATCGCTCCAGCGAAAGCGCATAATGCGCCCAATATAAATACAGACGCATGGCTGACATTATCCCATAATTGCCCGGCTATTATACTTGAGAATAATCCTGATAAGCCAACGGTGGTGGTGTACCAGCCTATGCCGCTTGCCTGTAAGTGTGCCGGAATAAAATCAGCAGCAAGCGACTTTCCCGCTGCCCTGAATATTCCTTGGAAGAGGCCGTAAAAAATGAAGAGCATACCTATAAGTACAACACCTGAAATAACGGCAAATCCGGTATAAGAGACCATAAAAATAATGAACCCGGCTAACAGAACAGGTTTTCTTCCGAATTTGTCAGAAAGCGCCCCGGCAGGATACGAGATCAGTGCCGCTACAAGATTGAACCCGGCATACACCAGTACAGTGGCTACCAATGAAAGTCCCTTATGCTTCATTTGCAGAATAAGAAAGGCATTACTTGAATTGCCGATTCCAAACAAAGCGGTTACGATAAGATATTTCCAATACATTTTAGGGAATTGCCGGATATGCAGGTCGATCGCTGCCTTAGCTTTGACTTTTTTTCGCCCTTCCTTTACGAGTGCCATCATCAAAACCGATAACAAGCCGGGAATTACCGCCAGATAAAAAATCGGCCCTATATTAAAGTGCAGCATAAAGAACAGTAACACGGTGATTAGCGGCCCCAAAAAAGCCCCCAGGTTATCGCCGAAACTTTCTAACCCAAAGGCTTTTCCCTTATCTTTTTCAGCAACGGATGCTGCAATGAGCGCATCACGCGGAGCGGAGCGGGTACCTGCACCCAAACGGTCCGAGAAGCGTCCGGCTAAAACCCCATACCAATTGCTGGCTAAACCAATTAATGGCTTTGACAGTGCCGACAGAAGCGTACCGATAAGAGCTATAGATTTTCTTTTTTGCAATTTGTCTGATAAATACCCTGAAAAGCCCTGGATAATATTTTGAGTTGCCTGTGCAATGCCATCGATAAGCCCTATTATACTTCCATTTACTATCATAACCTGCGTAAGGTAAATGGGCAATATCGGGGTAAGCATCTCGGTAGAAATATCTCCAAAAAGCGAGCTGCATGCGAGCAGAATGGTATTGGAGCTCAAGCCCGAGAAATATTTCTTTTTTATTGACGCCATGTTTGCTCAGTTTTGACAGATTTAAAATTAAAGCTAATTATTAAAAAGAAACGGTTTTTATCTGTTATCTGTCTCGCTGTGTCCCCCACTGTCTGGCCTGTCTCACTATTTTAAAACCGGGACAGTGGGACAGTTGACTCACCCGGTCATTGCTTCGCTCGACCACCCTCTTTACCGTCAGCGGTAAAGAGGGGCAAGGGGTGAAGCGACTATACGAGCGATTCACATCCGCTAGGACAGTATTTGTTTTTGCTATGCATGCATAGTAAATGTTTTTGCTTAAATTGCGGCATAATACTATATTTATATATGGACAGCACCTATAAAACTGATACAGGCATTGATTTTTCCGTTTCTGAGAACCAGCAGATGGTGGGACAAATGGCAAAGGATTTTGCTGAGAAACATATTAGACCGCATGTAATGGAGTGGGATGAGGAGCAGCGTTTTCCACGCGAGCTATTTAATAAATTAGGCGAACTGGGTATGCTCAGTGTATTTGTTCCCGAAGAATATGGCGGTTCGGGCTTTGGTTATTTCGAATACGTGACAGTTATACAGGAGATTGCCAAAGTATGCGGTTCCATAGGTTTATCTGTGGCTGCACATAATTCACTTTGTACAGGGCATATCCTCAACTTTGGCAACGAGGAACAAAAGCAAAAATGGCTGCCCAAACTGGCTACTGGCCAATGGCTGGGTGCATGGGGACTCACTGAAGCCAATACCGGGTCAGATGCCATGCGAATGACTACAACGGCGGTGTTGGATGGTGACCATTACGTTATTAATGGTGCAAAAAACTGGATTACGCATGGTAAATCAAGCAGTGTGGCAGTAGTGATGGCGAGAACAGGAGAAATTGGAAGTTCAAAAGGTATATCTGCTTTTGTGGTGGAGCGCGGTACACCCGGCTTTAATGCAGGCAAAAAGGAAAACAAGCTGGGCATGCGCGCATCGGAAACTACAGAGATGATATTTGATAACTGCCGCATTCCTAAAGAAAACCTTTTAGGAAATGAGGGTGAAGGCTTTAAACAGGCCATGAAAGTATTGGATGGCGGACGTATATCTATCGCTGCTTTATCACTAGGTATAGCTAAAGGAGCTTTTGATGCAGCAGTGGCTTATTCAAAGGAACGGCATCAATTTGGCCAGCCGATCAGCAATTTCCAGGGGATATCATTCAAACTGGCGGATATGGCCACACAAATAGAAGCTGCCGAAATGCTGATAATGCAGGCGGCAGACTTGAAGAACCGTCACCAACCCGTGACCAAACAAGCCGCCATGGCAAAATACTATGCATCGGAAATTGCTGTTAAAGTGGCTACAGAAGCTGTGCAGATATTCGGAGGCTACGGCTATACCAAGGATTTCCCGGTAGAAAAATATTACCGAGATGCCAAATTATGCACCATAGGCGAGGGAACTTCCGAGATACAGAAGATTGTGATTGCGAGAGAAGCGTTGAGGGGGTAGGGTTGATTGGGTCGGATCATGGTTCACTCGTATAATTAACTCCTTTAATTTCTTTGCAAGAACCTTGCGCTAAAAATTTAAGTGTTGATTTTAATTTTTCTGTGCCCTTTAATAGAGTATCCACTTCTGATCCGGTGTTTAGATTTACAAGAAATGTTGAACTTTCCCATGTTTTATCGGTCATTAATTCTTGCTGATACCAAACGACCCCTTTAATGCCGGGTAAAACGTGACCATAAAAAGCCCTGGCTTTGTAAAGCACGGTATCGCTTTCAAAATCTTTTTCAGTTCCGGGATATTGAAACCTGTTTTTGCCGTTGTCCATATTTAAGCGGCCATTTGATGGTGAATGGATGTAAATAGAAATAATTTCGTCACACTCATTACAATCACGGCCAGAGAAAATTAGAAATGGGGCTTTGTTCCCATTGGTTAAACTCCCGATGTATTTTACATCAAAAAGCCCTGTGTTGAACTTTTGACCATTCGTAAATTTCAGAATAGAACCAGAAACATTATCTAAAAGCCAGCTAGTCTGTAATTTATTGGACTTTGTATTTTTGACAACTGTTCCTTCTTTATTTGAATTACGGCAAGATATTAATAGAACAAATCCAGCTAATATTATAAATATAAATCTCATTGTTTATTTAAGGATAGGGTTTTTTCGCCTAAATTAAACAAAGATTCAGATTTCCCAATTCTAACAGAACAACAATTAAAATACCTAATCAACTCAATCAACCGCTTAATCCAACGAACTAAATCAACAAACCATTTTAATATTAAAAACCAAATACTTACCTTTGTCGTCCCATGAAAGGAGGTATATAAGGGAATATGATCATTATCAATGTTAAAGAAGGCGAATCATTAGATAAAGCGCTTAAACGTTTTAAGAAGAAATTTGAAAAGACCGGTGTTTTAAGAGAACTTCGTAGTCGCCAGGCTTTCGAAAAGAAATCTGTTACCCGCAGGCACGTTGTTAAACATGCTATATACAAACAAGGTATGAACCAGGAAACTGTGTAATTCTGTTTAAAAGAATTTTCAGTTTTTTTGAATATATATTAAAACTATTTGTACATTCAATTCCACGTGTGTACAGATAGTTTTTATGTTTTTAGAGCGGTTTATACAATATATTCAATTTGAAAAACGGTATTCTCCGCATACAGTCTCCGCTTACCAGTCAGACCTCGATCAATTTTTTAAATTCCTCAACGAGCCTGAGCCAACTGTAGATCATCCTGCCCAAATTACCTATCAGCATATCCGTAGCTGGATGGTGCACTTGATGAGTGAGATGACCGCAAGGTCCGTCAACCGTAAAATAGCTACACTCCGGAAATATTTTAAATTCCTGCTTCGCGAGGGTTTGATCACCGATAACCCCACGTCTAAAATTCAGTCTCCCAAAAATGTAAAGCACCTGCCTGTAGTGGTTGAGGATGAAAAGCTCAATGCCATGCTGAACAGCAATGACGTATTTGGTGACGACTTTGAAGGAACCCGTGATAAACTGGTGCTCGAAATACTATTTGGTACCGGTATCCGCCTTGCCGAACTGGTAGGTTTAAAAGAACAGGACATCAATACTTACGACGGAACCATTAAGGTATTAGGTAAGCGTAATAAGGAACGTATTGTCCCTGTTAACCACGAATTGAAGCTGCTGATAGAGCAGTATATCGACTTAAAGAAAAGTCAAAATTTTCATAACAATTCCGTAACTTTAATCGTTACAAACAAAGGATCGGATGCGTATCCAAAGTTTATCTATTTAATAGTGCATAAATACCTCTCATATATATCAACCCAGAATAAAAGAAGTCCGCACGTGCTGAGGCACACATTTGCAACGAGCCTGCTAAACCGGGGAGCCGATTTAAATGCTATAAAAGAGCTCCTGGGCCATGCAAACCTCAGCGCCACCCAGGTTTACACACACAACTCAGTGGAGCGATTAAAATCTATTTACAAACAAGCCCATCCAAAGGCATAACCAAGGAGGAAAAATGAAAATTACAGTGCAGTCTATCCGTTTTGATGCAGACAAGAAATTGTTAGATTTTATTCAGAAGAAGGCCAACAAGTTAGATCAGTTTTTTGACAGGATCATTAGTGGCGAAGTTTATTTAAGATTAGAAAAAACAGAAGATGTAGCAAATAAAATAACGGAGATAAAACTGACGTTACCGGGCACGCAGTTATTCGCAAAAGAGCAGTGTAAGTCATTTGAAGAAGGCACAGACCTGGCGGTTGAATGCCTCAGAAAGCAAATAGAAAAACATAAACAAAAAAAATCAATAGCAGCCGATGTGGCAAAAAAAGCTGTTTTACAAGCCTCCGAAGGGGAATATGATTGAAACTCAGCGTTAAAAAAATGCAGAGATCGGCGGGTTTTAAGCCCGCCGATTTTTTTTTGTAAAATTATTTTGTCAGGGTTTAAAAATGTGTAAATTTGCAATCCCTTTCGGAGAGGTGTGCATCGCGCAAAATCTTAATGAAAAGGGTGGTTCTTTAAAATAGAAAAATTGAAGTCTTTAATTTAAGCAGGTGGCTTTCAGTAATATTCGAAAGTTTACTGCAAGAATTAAGACTATACATCACTTTAACTCAGCTGACGGATCCTTGGAAATAGCAACATGCCGTGGGCGGAAAAAGTAGATAATAAAAGCCTCCTTAGCTCAGCTGGTAGAGCAACTGACTTGTAATCAGTAGGTCATTGGTTCGATCCCGATAGGAGGCTCTGTTTGTTTTAGAATTACGATTTTAGATTTACGATTAATAAGCAGTCGTAAATCGTAGTTCAAAAATCTAAAATCAACAATGGGGAGATACCAGAGCGGTCAAATGGGACGGACTGTAAATCCGTTGCTTCGGCTACGAAGGTTCGAATCCTTCTCTCCCCACAATTAAATTCTAAAGTTCAAATTCTAAATTCTAAAATTAATTAGGGTTTAGGATTTGGAATTTAGAGTTTATTAATGCGGAAGTAGCTCAGTTGGTAGAGCGATAGCCTTCCAAGCTATAGGTCGCGAGTTCGAACCTCGTCTTCCGCTCTGTTAAACAGTGAATAGTATAATAACTATAAACTGTATATAAGCCGACGTAGCTCAGGGGTAGAGCACTTCCTTGGTAAGGAAGAGGTCATGGGTTCAAATCCCATTGTTGGCTCGGCGTTTAAAAACGACAATTAAAAATAAAATTAACCTACAAAAAGTTTATAAATCATGGCAAAAGAAAAATTTGACCGCAGTAAACCGCACTTAAACATCGGTACAATCGGTCACGTTGACCACGGTAAAACAACCCTTACCGCAGCTATTACAAAGGTATTGGCTGATAAAGGTTTATCTGAGGCTCGTTCTTTCGATTCAATCGACTCAGCTCCTGAAGAAAAAGAGCGTGGTATCACTATCAACACTGCGCACGTTGAGTATTCAACTGCAAATCGTCACTATGCTCACGTTGACTGCCCGGGACACGCTGACTATGTAAAGAACATGGTTACTGGTGCTGCTCAGATGGACGGTGCGATTATAGTGGTTGCTGCTACTGATGGTCCTATGCCTCAAACCCGTGAACACATCCTGTTAGCTCGTCAGGTAGGTGTACCTGCGCTTGTTGTTTTCATGAACAAAGTTGACATGGTTGATGATCCGGAACTGTTAGAATTAGTTGAAATGGAAGTTCGTGAATTATTATCATTCTACGAATTCCCTGGAGATGATATCCCTGTAATCCAAGGTTCAGCTTTAGGTGGCTTGAACGGTGACCCTAAATGGGTTGAAAAGATCATGGAGTTGATGGACGCTGTAGATAGCTACATTCCAATCCCTCCACGTCTGACCGATCTTCCATTCCTGATGCCGGTTGAAGACGTATTCTCAATCACTGGTCGTGGTACTGTTGCTACTGGCCGTATCGAGCGTGGTGTAATCAACTCTGGTGATGCTGTAGACATCCTGGGTATGGGTGCTGAAAACTTGAAATCAACTGTAACCGGTGTTGAAATGTTCCGCAAGATCCTCGATCGCGGTGAAGCTGGTGACAACGTAGGTTTATTGTTACGTGGTATTGAAAAAACCGATATCCGTCGTGGTATGGTTATCTGTAAACCAGGTTCAGTAACTCCTCACACCGATTTTAAAGCAGAAGTTTACGTATTATCAAAAGCAGAAGGTGGCCGTCACACTCCATTCTTCAATAAATACCGTCCTCAATTCTATTTCCGTACTACTGACGTGACAGGCGAAATCGCTTTGGAACCGGGAGTGGAAATGGTTATGCCTGGTGATAACGTTACCATCACTGTAAAGCTGATCAACGCTATCGCAATGGAAAAAGGCTTACGTTTCGCTATCCGTGAAGGTGGTCGTACCGTAGGTGCAGGTCAGGTAACTGAAATCTTAAAATAATCTACCCTGACATCCGCCTCAGGCGGAACACAAGGAATAGGTTAATTTCTTTCAAAGTACTTAGCCAAATTTGGCTAAGTACTTTGTTCACTAATAAAGGGGAAATAAAAAATAAGTATACACGGGAATAGTTCAATGGTAGAATAGAGGTCTCCAAAACCTTTGATCAGGGTTCGAATCCTTGTTCCCGTGCGTAATAAGTAACAAAAATGGCTGCAATAACAGAGTATATCAAAGAGTCTTATATAGAGCTAACCGAGAAGGTTACCTGGCCTACCTGGCGCGAGCTTTCAAACAGCGCTATTGTAGTATTGGTAGCTGCTATCATTATTGCCCTGGTTATATTTGGTATGGACCAAGTCATCCATTTTATACTGGACAAGCTTTATACATCACTAGCCTAATTTGTATACGAAATGAGTGAACAATTGAAATGGTATGTGGTAAGGGCCATCAGCGGTAAGGAAAAAAAGGTTAAACAATATATTGATGCCGAAATTAATCGTTTGGGCATATCGCATTTAGTTCCGCAGGTATTAATACCTACTGAAAAGTACTACCAGATGCGCGACGGCAAGAAAATTGCAAAAGAACGCAATATCCTTCCGGGTTATGTGCTGATGGAAGCGGCCCTTGATGGTGAGCTGGAGCATATTATAAAGAATATCAATAGTGTGATCGGTTTCTTAGGCGATAAGGCCGGCAACGCTATTCCTATGCGTCCGTCTGAAGTGAGCCGGATTTTGGGCAAGGTTGACGAGATGACCGCACAGGGTGAAACGATGACCGTTCCATATTATGTAGGCGAAAGCGTGAAAGTAATGGACGGTCCGTTCAATGGTTTCAGCGGTGTGATAGAAGAAGTGAACGAGGAAAAGAAAAAATTAAAAGTAATGGTAAAGATATTCGGGCGCCGTACGCCGCTTGAATTGAATTACATGCAGGTAGAGAAAGAATAGATTTGAGATATGAGATTTTTAGATGTAAGACATCTGAAAGTCAAAATAGATCAAAGCAAACAATATAAATGGTTTGAATAAGTTAAATGAGGCGCAAATCTCATATCTCACATCTCAAATCTGATAAAAATCTTAAATGTTACATAGCTTCCACTTATAACATTGAGTACTAACAAAAATTAATAAAATGGCAAAAGAAATCGGTGCTATGGTTAAACTTCAGGTGAAGGGCGGCGCTGCAAATCCATCGCCTCCAATTGGACCTGCTTTAGGTGCAAAAGGGGTGAACATTATGGAATTTTGCAAGCAGTTCAATGCACGTACCCAGGACAAACCTGGTAAAGTGTTACCTGTAGTGATCACTGTGTATGTCGACAAGTCATTTGATTTTATCATCAAAACCCCTCCTGTAGCAATCCAGTTAATGGAAGCCTCAGGTATCAAAAGTGGGTCGGCTGAGCCAAACCGTAAAAAGGTTGCCAGTGTAAACTGGAACCAGGTTGAGGCGATAGCTAAAGATAAAATGCCTGACTTGAATGCGTTTACAGTAGAATCAGCCATGAAAATGGTGGCAGGTACTGCCAGAAGTATGGGAATTACCGTTACCGGTACAGCTCCCTGGAACAATTAATTTATACAAATCAGTTTAAGACAGTGGCAAGATTAACAAAAAATCAAAAAGCGGCACAGTCCAAAATTGAGGCTAACAAAGCGTATTCATTACAGGATGCGTCATCTTTGGTAAAGGAAATTAACTATACCAAGTTTGATTCATCAGTAGATATTGATGTTCGTTTAGGTGTTGACCCGCGTAAAGCCAATCAAATGGTGCGTGGTATAGCAACCTTACCTCATGGAACCGGCAAAACTGTACGTGTACTGGTACTTTGTACTCCTGACAAAGAGCAGGAAGCAAAAGACGCAGGCGCAGATTTTGTAGGTTTGGATGACTACATTGCCAAGATTGAAGGTGGATGGACTGATGTTGATATTATCATTACTATGCCAAGTGTTATGGCAAAGGTTGGACGTTTGGGCCGTATTTTAGGTCCGCGTAACCTGATGCCAAACCCTAAATCAGGAACTGTAACTACCGAAGTTGGTAAGGCAGTTACTGAGGTAAAAGGTGGTAAGATCGACTTCAAGGTTGACAAAACCGGTATCATTCATGCTTCAATAGGAAAAGTATCTTTCCCTGCTGATAAAATTTATGAGAATGCTTTAGAAGTATTGCAGACTATCTCGAAATTAAAACCATCAGCAGCTAAAGGAACATATTTCAAGAGTATCCATCTCTCTTCAACTATGTCGCCCGGAATCGAAATTGAAACTAAAACAGTAGCGGGGATCTAATCATGAATAAAGAAGAAAAACACGAGCTTGTTCTTGCCCTCACTGAACAGATGAAAGAGTACGGTAATTTTTACATCACTGATACTTCTAATCTGACGGTTGCAAAAGTAAACGATATCCGTCGTAAATTTTTCGAAAGCGACATCACCATGCAGGTTGCTAAAAATAGCTTGATTAAAAAAGCTATGGAAGCAGTTGGCGGTGATTTCAGCCCGATGTACGAAGCTTTAAAAGGTTCATCATCAATTCTTTTCTCAAAATCAGCAACTGCTCCGGCAAAGTTGATCAAACAATTGAGAAGGACAGGTGACAAGCCAATTTTAAAAGCAGCTTATATCGATTCGTCTGTATTTATCGGCGACAAACAGTTGGATACCCTGATCAACCTGAAATCTAAAGAACAGTTGATCGGCGAGATTATCGGATTGCTGCAATCACCAGCTAAAAATGTTATTTCTGGTCTGCAATCAGGCGGAAATAAACTGGCAGGAATTGTTAAAACATTACAGGAAAGAGGTTAACGGGCGCCCAAAAGTTCCGCATTAAACAACAAAGTATTTAAAGAAAAAGTAAAAATAAAATGGCAGATTTAAAATCATTTGCTGAACAGTTAGTAAACTTAACAGTAAAAGAAGTTAACGAATTAGCTCAGATATTGAAAGATGAGTACGGCATTGAGCCTGCTGCTGCAGCTGTTGCTGTAGCTGCTCCAGCTGCTGGTGGTGGCGATGCTGCTCCTGCTGCTGAAGCTGTTCAAACTGCATTCGACGTTATTCTGAAAGAAGCTGGCGGTCAGAAATTAGCAGTTGTTAAATTGGTTAAAGATCTAACCGGCCTTGGTTTGAAAGAAGCTAAAGATCTTGTTGACGGTGCACCTAAAGAAGTAAAAACTGGTGTATCTAAAGAAGAAGCTGAATCTCTGAAAAAACAATTAGAAGAAGCTGGAGCTGTTGTTGAAGTTAAATAACTTCAACCGGCATAATTAACATAAGACTCCGACCTGTTTTGGTCGGGGTCTATTGTCGTTTATAACATTCTCATTTTTGTTTGAAGTTCAGGTAAAACTTTAATCAAACAGTTCAAGTTTATTAATAAACTAAAATTATAATCCCTTGGCAAACAAAAATAATCAAAGAGTAAATTTTGCAACCAGCAGAAAAGTGTTGGATTATCCAGACTTTCTGGATGTTCAGTTGCAATCTTTCCAGGAATTTTTTCAATTGGAAACCACCTCAGACAACCGCCACAAGGAAGGGTTGTTTAAAGTGTTTGCCGAAAATTTTCCAATTTCGGACTCAAGAAATATCTTCGTTTTAGAGTTTCTTGACTATTTTATTGATCCGCCACGTTACGATATACGCGAGTGTATTGAACGCGGATTGACTTATAGTGTGCCGTTGAAAGCGAAACTTCGCTTATCATGTAATGACGCTGAACACGAAGATTTCGAAACTATCGTACAGGACGTGTACCTGGGAACCATCCCTTACATGACCCCTAAAGGTACTTTCGTTATCAACGGTGCCGAGCGTGTAATTGTTTCTCAGTTACACCGTTCGCCTGGTGTGTTCTTCGGTCAGAGCCGTCACACAAACGGTACAAAATTGTACTCTGCCCGTGTTATCCCTTTTAAAGGATCATGGATAGAGTTTGCTACGGACGTGAACAACGTGATGTATGCTTACATCGACCGTAAAAAGAAATTCCCGGTTACTACGCTGCTTCGTGCAATAGGCTACGATTCTGATAAAGACATATTGGAATTATTTGAGCTTGCCGACGAAGTGAAAGTGAGCAAATCAGGTCTGAAAAAATATATCGGCCGCAAGCTTGCCGCAAGGGTTCTCAAAAAATGGGTTGAAGACTTTGTAGATGAAGATACAGGTGAAGTGGTGTCTATCGACCGTAATGAGATCATTCTTGAGCGTGAAACCGTTTTGGAAGACGACCATATTGATATGATCATCGATGCCGGTGTGAAAACCATCATCCTGAACAAGGAAGATGCTTCTACCAGCGGTGATTATACTATAATATATAATACCTTACAAAAAGATACTTCCAACTCAGAGAAAGAAGCGGTTGAGCACATCTACCGTCAATTGCGTAATGCTGAACCACCTGATGAAGAAACAGCTCGTGGTATCATTGATCGTTTGTTCTTCTCTGATAAAAGATATGACCTGGGTGATGTGGGGCGTTACCGCATCAACCGTAAGCTTCAGCTGGATACATCAGATGAGACTAAGGTTTTAACCAAGCAAGATATTATTGCGATCGTTAAATACCTGATCAAACTGATCAACTCAAAAGCTGAGGTGGATGATATCGATCACTTGTCAAACCGTCGTGTACGTACCGTAGGTGAGCAGTTATACGCTCAGTTTGGTGTAGGTCTGGCACGTATGGCACGTACCATCCGTGAGCGTATGAACATCCGTGATAACGAGGTGTTCACACCAACCGACCTGATTAATGCACGTACATTGTCATCGGTGATCAACTCGTTCTTCGGTACCAACCAGCTTTCTCAGTTCATGGATCAAACCAACCCATTGGCAGAGATTACGCACAAGCGTCGTCTGTCAGCCTTAGGTCCGGGTGGTCTGTCACGTGAGCGTGCCGGTTTCGAAGTTCGTGACGTACACTATACCCACTACGGTCGTTTGTGTACCATCGAAACCCCGGAAGGTCCGAACATTGGTCTGATCTCATCACTTTGCGTACACGCTAAGATCAACAACTTAGGTTTCATTGAAACCCCATACAAACGTGTTGATAATGGTATTGTAGCTGTTGACGAACCTGTTGTATATCTGTCTGCCGAAGACGAAGATGGCAAAACTATCGGTCAGGCTAACGCGGTATATAACGATAAAGGTGTTTTTGCAACTCCGCGTGTTAAAGCACGTTTTGAAGGTGACTTCCCGGTAATTGAGCCTGAAAGACTTGATTATATGGATATTGCTCCGAACCAGATCACTTCGATAGCTGCATCGCTGATTCCATTCCTGGAACATGATGACGCTAACCGTGCGCTGATGGGTTCGAACATGCAACGCCAGGCTGTACCACTGTTGCGTCCTGAGGCGCCAATTGTAGGTACAGGTTTGGAAGGCCGTGTTGCAAAAGACTCGCGTACGCTGATCAACGCTGAAGGCGATGGTGTGGTTGAATATGTTGATGCAACCGAGATCCGTATTAAATATGACCGTAGCGAGGATGATCGCCTTGTGTCATTTGACGGTGACAGCAGGACCTACCTTTTAACTAAGTTTAAGAAAACCAACCAAAGTACTACTATGAACCTGAAACCGATCGTTAAGAAAGGTGAGCGGGTTGAAAAAGGCCAGGTGCTTTGCGAAGGTTATGCAACACAAAATGGCGAACTGGCATTGGGTCGTAACCTTAAAGTGGCGTTCATGCCTTGGCAGGGATATAACTTTGAGGATGCGATTGTGATCTCAGAACGCGTTGTGTCGCAGGATATATTTACTTCATTACACGTTGAAGAGTTCGAACTGGAAGTTCGTGACACTAAACGTGGTGAAGAAGAACTGACACCGGATATCCCGAACGTATCAGAAGAGGCCACTAAAGACCTTGATGAGGACGGTATCATCCGTATTGGTGCGGAAGTGAAAGAAGGCGATATCCTGATCGGTAAGATCACTCCAAAAGGTGAGTCTGATCCTTCACCAGAAGAAAAATTGTTACGTGCCATATTTGGTGATAAAGCAGGCGACGTAAAAGACGCTTCACTGAAAACTCCGCCGTCTATCAGTGGTGTGGTTATCGATACCAAATTATTCTCACGTGCAAAGAAAACTTCAAAGGCAGAAGAAAAAGCTCAGCTGGATAAGCTTGACACCAAGCATGAAAAGGCAATGAAGGATCTGAAGAATATTTTGATCGACAAATTATTCGAGATCGTGAACGGCAAAACATCACAAGGTGTTTACAATGTTTACAAAGAATTGCTGGTACCAAAAGGTGTTAAGTTCACCCAAAAAATCCTGGCTGAGTTGAACTATGAAAATATCAACCCAACCAAATGGACAACTGATGATGACAAAAATGAGCAGATCAAGATTTTGCTTCATAACTATGGCATCAAAGTGAATGAGGAACTGGGTGCTTACCGTCGTGATAAATTCGCGATCAGCGTAGGTGACGAGCTTCCATCAGGTATCGTTCAGATGGCTAAGGTTTACATTGCTAAAAAACGTAAACTGAAAGTAGGTGATAAAATGGCCGGACGTCACGGTAACAAGGGTATTGTTGCCCGTATCGTACGTGATGAAGATATGCCATTCCTTGAAGACGGAACACCTGTTGATATCGTTCTGAACCCCCTGGGTGTACCTTCGCGTATGAACCTGGGCCAGATCTACGAAACCGTATTAGGCTGGGCCGGTAAAGAGCTTGGTGTTAAATTCGCTACCCCTATCTTCGACGGTGCAACCCACGAAGAGGTAGAAGAATGGATCGCTAAAGCAGGTTTACCAGAGTCGGGCAGAACATACCTGTATAATGGTTTGACCGGTGATCGTTTTGATCAGCCAACTACAGTAGGTATTATCTACATGCTGAAACTGGGTCACATGGTTGACGATAAGATGCACGCTCGTTCAATAGGGCCATACTCATTGATCACACAACAACCATTGGGTGGTAAAGCTCAGTTCGGTGGTCAGCGTTTTGGTGAGATGGAGGTTTGGGCACTGGAAGCATTCGGTGCGTCAAACATCCTGCAGGAAATATTGACTGTTAAGTCGGACGACGTTATCGGCCGCGCTAAAACTTACGAAGCAATTGTTAAGGGTGAAAATCTGCCTACACCATCAGTTCCTGAATCATTCAATGTATTGGTTCACGAATTAAGAGGTTTAGGTTTGGATATCACGCTAGAATAATTAGTGAATTAGTGAATGAGCGAATGAGTGATTAAGATCTTCATTCATTCATTCACAACTCACTCATTCACTTATTAAAATCAAAGGAGACTATGTCTTACAAAAAGGATAATAAAATCAAAAGTAACTTCACCACCATTACCATCAGTCTGGCTTCACCTGAATCCATTCTGGAGCGTTCAAGCGGTGAGGTTTTAAAACCAGAAACCATTAACTACAGGACCTATAAGCCTGAGCGTGATGGATTATTCTGCGAGCGTATTTTTGGTCCGGTTAAAGATTACGAATGCCATTGCGGTAAATACAAACGGATCCGTTACAAGGGTATCGTGTGCGACCGTTGCGGTGTTGAAGTAACTGAGAAGAAAGTGCGCCGTGAGCGTATGGGCCACATCAACCTGGTGGTTCCGGTTGCTCATATCTGGTATTTCCGTTCGCTGCCAAACAAAATTGGTTACCTGCTGGGCTTGCCAACCAAGAAACTCGATCTGATCATTTATTATGAAAGATACGTAGTTATTCAGCCAGGTATCAAAGAGGCGGATGGTATCAGCACAATGGATTTCCTGACAGAAGAAGAATACCTTGATGTATTGGATACTCTTCCAAAAGAAAACCAATACCTGGATGACAAAGACCCTCAGAAATTCGTTGCAAAAATGGGTGCTGAGGCGTTGGAGGAATTGTTAAAACGTCTTAATCTGGATCAGTTATCCTATGATCTGCGTCACCAGGCTGCTAACGAGACCTCACAACAACGTAAAAACGAAGCTTTAAAACGCCTTCAGGTAGTTGAGGCTTTCCGTGATGCAAAAACAAGGATCGAAAATAACCCTGAATGGATGATCGTTAAAATCGTTCCGGTTATTCCACCTGAACTGCGTCCGTTGGTGCCTTTGGAAGGCGGTCGTTTTGCTACTTCCGATTTGAACGACTTATACCGTCGTGTGATCATTCGTAACAACCGTTTGAAACGTTTGATCGAGATCAAAGCACCTGAGGTAATCTTACGTAACGAAAAACGTATGTTGCAGGAAGCTGTGGATTCGTTATTCGATAACTCACGTAAAGTTAACGCTGTAAAAACAGAAGGTAACCGTGCTTTGAAATCACTTTCAGACATCCTGAAAGGTAAACAAGGCCGTTTCCGTCAAAACTTATTAGGTAAACGTGTTGACTACTCAGCCCGTTCGGTAATTGTTGTAGGCCCAAACCTGAAATTACACGAATGCGGTTTACCAAAAGATATGGCTGCCGAGTTGTTTAAACCATTTATCATTCGTAAGATGATCGAAAGAGGTGTGGTAAAAACGGTAAAATCAGCTAAAAAGATTGTCGACCGCAAGGATCCATTGGTTTGGGATATATTGGAAAACGTACTGAAAGGTCACCCCGTGTTACTAAACCGTGCGCCTACGCTGCACCGTTTGGGTATCCAGGCATTCCAGCCAAAACTGGTAGAAGGTAAAGCTATTCAGCTGCACCCATTAACCTGTACCGCGTTCAACGCCGACTTTGACGGTGACCAGATGGCTGTGCACGTACCACTTGGTAACGCTGCTATTTTGGAAGCCCAAATACTGATGCTTGCATCACACAACATCCTTAACCCTGCCAATGGTACACCTATTACTGTACCATCTCAGGACATGGTGCTTGGTTTGTACTACATAACCAAAGGCCGTAAAACAGATGCCGGACGTACTATTAAAGGTGAAGGTTTATCGTTCTATTCTGCTGAAGAGGTGATTATTGCTTTCAACGAGAGGAAAGTTGACCTGCATGCCTTCATCAAGGTTAAAGCCAACGTGAAGGAAAAAGATGGTAGCATTAAAAACAAACTGATCGAAACTACTGTAGGCCGTGTATTATTTAACCAGCACGTACCAACAGAAGTTGGTTATATCAATGAATTATTG
Organism: Mucilaginibacter tolerans; assembly: GCF_030519375.1. Lineage (GTDB taxonomy): Bacteria > Bacteroidota > Bacteroidia > Sphingobacteriales > Sphingobacteriaceae > Mucilaginibacter. Next base: position 51,017 of record NZ_JAUMKB010000004.1, read on the forward strand.
ACTAAAAAGTCACTTCGTGATATCATTGGTGATGTGGTGAAGGTGACGGGTATGGCACGTGCCGCGCAGTTCCTGGACGACATCAAGGAATTAGGTTTCCAGATGGCATTCCAGGGTGGATTATCATTTAACCTGAAGGACATTAACATCCCTGCTGAAAAAGTTACTTTGATCGAACAGGCTTCTAAACAAGTTGAAGAAGTAATGGGTAACTACAACATGGGATTCATTACCAACAACGAACGTTATAATCAGATCATCGATATTTGGACACGTATCAATAACCGTTTGACTGCAAACGTGATGGAGATATTGTCGACAGATAACCAGGGCTTCAACTCTGTGTACATGATGTTGGATTCTGGCGCCCGTGGTTCAAAAGAGCAGATCCGTCAGCTCGCAGGTATGCGTGGTCTGATGGCGAAACCACAAAAATCAGGTTCAGGTGGTGAAATTATCGAGAACCCGATCCTTTCAAACTTTAAAGAAGGTTTGTCGGTATTGGAGTACTTCATTTCAACCCACGGTGCCCGTAAAGGTTTGGCCGATACCGCGTTGAAAACTGCCGATGCTGGTTACCTGACACGTCGTTTGCATGACGTTGCCCAGGATATGATCGTTGGTGAAGTTGACTGTGGAACGCTCAGAGGTATATTTACTACTGCGTTAAAAGATAATGAAGACATTGTTGAACCATTGTATGACCGTATTTTGGGCCGTACCTCATTACATGATGTACACGACCCGATCACCGGTGATCTATTAGTTTCAGCAGGTCATGATATAGACGAAGAAATCGCTAAGAACATAGAAAACTCACCGCTGGAAGGTATTGAGATCCGTTCAGTATTAACCTGCGAAAGCAAACGCGGTGTATGTTCCTTGTGTTATGGCCGTAACCTGGCAAGCGGTAAACGTGTGCAAATGGGTGAGGCTGTAGGGGTAATTGCTGCGCAGTCTATCGGTGAGCCTGGTACACAGTTAACACTTCGTACATTCCACGTGGGTGGTACCGCTTCGAACATTGCTGCTGAATCGCAGATCAATGCCCGTTTTGAAGGTATCATCGAGTTTGAAAACGTACGTACCGTGCCATTCCAAACTGAAGACGGTACAGTGGACGTAGTATTAGGCCGTTCAGGTGAGTTCCGTATCCTTGAACAGGGAAGCAATAAAGTGATCATGACCAACAACATTCCATACGGCTCATACCTGTATGCGAAAGATGGCAGCAAGATCACTAAAGGCGACCGTATCTGTTCCTGGGATCCATATAACGCCGTAATTATCTCTGAATTTGCAGGTGTTGCCAAGTTTGACGCTGTATTGGAAGGTATCACTTTCCGTGAAGAATCAGACGAACAAACTGGTCACCGCGAAAAAGTGATCATCGATACCCGTGATAAAACCAAGAACCCTGCTATCCAGATCGCCGATACAAAAGGTAATTTAATAAAAGGATACAATATCCCGGTAGGCGCGCACATCGCTGTTGATGAAGGTGATAAGATCCAGACAGGGCAAGTTATCGCTAAGATTCCTCGTTCAACTGGTAAAACACGCGATATCACCGGTGGTCTGCCACGTGTGACTGAGTTGTTCGAAGCACGTAACCCATCTAATCCGGCTGTAGTAACCGAAATTGATGGTGTTGTAAGCTTAGGCGGTGTTAAGCGTGGTAATCGCGAGATCACTATCGAATCAAAAGATGGTCAGATCAAGAAATACCTGGTTCCGCTGTCAAAACACATCCTTGTACAGGATAATGACTTCGTGAAAGCCGGTATGCCGTTGTCTGATGGTTCCATATCGCCGGCTGATATCCTGGCTATTAAAGGCCCGGCTGCAGTACAGGAATACCTGGTAAATGGTATACAGGAAGTTTACCGTTTGCAGGGTGTGAAGATCAACGACAAACACTTTGAAGTAATTGTTCACCAGATGATGCAGAAAGTACAGATTGAAGATGCCGGCGACACCCGCTTCCTTGAAAAAGAAGCTGTTGATGGCTGGGATTTCATGATGGAAAATGATGAAATCTACGATAAGAAAGTAGTTGTTGAGCCAGGTGACTCTACTACGTTGAAAGCTGGTCAGATCGTATCGGTTAGAAGACTCAGAGATGAGAACTCTATCTTGAAACGTAAAGACATGAAGCTGGTTGAAGTAAGAGACGCTATACCTGCAACATCTAGTCCGTTGCTGCAAGGTATCACCAGAGCGTCGTTGGGTACGAAATCATTTATCTCTGCTGCATCATTCCAGGAAACTACCAAAGTACTGAATGAAGCTGCTATCGCGGGTAAGAAAGACCTTATGCTTGGCCTGAAGGAAAACGTGATCGTAGGTCACTTGATCCCATCAGGAACAGGTTTACGTCAGTACGAAAACATCCGCGTAGGTTCGCAAGAGGAGTTCGATCGCCTGATGGCTTCGAAGACCGAAGAAGTTGAAGCTTAATTCAACTGCTAAATAAATTTGGTAAAGCCTTCTGTGAAAACGGAAGGCTTTACTGTTTTAAGCAGGTTTTGTAACTATTTCAATATTAGTTACTTTTGTGCTGGTAAATGGGCAAAGTGAAACTTATATCGGTCAATCTTTTTTAATTTGCTTATTATTGCACGCAAAAACTAAACAACAGTTTTTTGTGTTTTCACTCCTATGATTATCGACAAAGAATGAATAGTTTAAAAATCTACCTAACCATACTTGTTACTCTTCTGTTTTTTTTAGCTTATAGTCCGGCTTCAGCGCAGTCGCTACCTCAAAACCTGTCCAGCATAAATGTTGATGATTTATCAGATGCGCAGATATTGCAGTTAATGCAAAAGGCTCAGCAGATGGGTCTTAGCGATTCTCAGTTAATGCAACTAGCCCAGGCCAAAGGTGTGTCTGATGAACAGATAAGAAAATTACAGGCAAGAGTTGCTGGACTTCGTAATAAAAATGGGCTTAATAGTGGCAACAATACTAATAATTCTCCAGGCAATCTGAGCGACACCACCCGGCAGGCTTCACGGAAATTAAATTATACGCCTGATACAACAAACAATCAGAAACAATCCAATCAATTTGATTTTTTTGAACAGCTCAAGCCCAAGATATTTGGTGCCGACCTCTTTAGAAACAGTAATTCCAATACTTTTCAGCCTAACCTGAAATTGGCTACACCTGTAAACTATATTGTAGGTCCGGATGATCAGATCAGGATCAATGTTTATGGTAACTCTTCAGTCGATTGGAGTTTGGCTGTTTCGCCTGAAGGTAATATCAATATTCCCGGAGTAGGGGTGTTGAACGTTGCAGGCAAAACCATTGAAGATGTAACTTCCGCAATAAAAAGTAAACTGGCCGCAAATAACTATGCTATTGGCAGAGGCACGAATGTTAAAGTGAGTTTAGGTGATATCCGCAGCATCAGTGTGATTTTACAGGGTCAGGTAATGAAACCGGGAACTTACACTTTACCATCATTATCAACAGTATTTAATGCCTTATATGTAGCAGGTGGCCCTAATGATGTGGGATCATTTAGGCAAATTGAAGTAATACGTGACAATAAAGTGATCCGGCATGTCGATCTGTACGACTTCCTGGTTAAAGGCAGCCAGAAGGATAATATTTCGCTGAGAGACCAGGATGTTATTCGTATACCTGCTTATAAGGTACGCGTTCAACTAAAAGGCGAGGCGAAAATCCCTGCATTATTTGAAGTATTACCAGGTGAGAAACTACAGGATGTATTAAATTTTGCCGGAGGGTTCACCGATGAAGCGTATACCAACCGTATCAAAGTTGACCAGGTTAGTGACCAGCAGCGTAAGATTGCAGACGTTTTTGAAAAAGATTATAACACCTATACGCCTTCCCGTGGCGATAAATATACAGTTGATAAAATTATCAATCGTTACGAAAACCGGGTACAGATTACGGGAGCTGTTTTTAGGCCAGGCGTGTTTGAATTGAAAAAGGGCTTGACCTTGTCGCAATTGATCAAAAATGCGGGCGGGCTAAAAGAGGACGCATTTACAGGTCATGGAAGTATTGTGAGGCTCAATCCGGATAATAGCCCCCAACAATTGTCTTTTAACGTGAATGACGTCCTGAATCAACCTTCAGCTGATATTCCATTACAACGGGAAGATAGCGTATCAATCGCTTCTATCTTTGATTTACGTGATAAGTATTCAATCAGTATTAAGGGAGAGGTGCGAAGCCCTGGAGATTATGTGTTCGCTGATAGTATGAAGGTGACTGACCTGATCATCAAGGCCGGAGGTTTTAAAGAAGGCGCTACCGGGAAAAGAATAGAAGTATCAAGAAGAATTTATGATAGCGATCCGATGGCAGCAAATACCAAAGTTGCCCAGGTGTTTAGTGTAAATGTTGATCCGAGTTTAAAGACTAATGATGCCAATTTTACCCTTCGGCCTTATGATATCGTATCGATTTATAGCTTACCTGGCTTTGAAACTCAAAGAGTAGTGAAGGTGGAAGGGGAAGTTTTATATCCTGGGTACTATACGATTCAAAACAAAAATGAGCGAATATCTGACATGATTAAGCGGGCCGGTGGACTGACAAAATCTGCAGATATAGATGGTACAAGTTTAAAACGGGATAATGCAGCTGTATTGGGAGTTGATAAATCAAAAGTTGATACTTCTGAAATAAATAAGGAACGTGCTGAGAATTTTCAAAGGCTCCAAAATGATTATAATACCTCTATTGACAATAATTCAAATATGAATGGTGCGTCAAATGGTAGTGTTACAGCAAACGGTAATAATAAAGGGCAGAATAATAACAATAGCGATATCATTGCAAAGAAGGATAGCATTTATCAACCCAGAAATAACTTCATAGGTATCGAACTCCGCAAGATTTTAGAAAATCCGGGCGGCACCTACGATCTTATTTTGGAAGATGCGGATGTTTTAAGAGTGCCTAAATTACTGCAAACGGTTAGAGTAAATGGCGAGGTATTATACCCAAGCGCCGTTGTATATACTAAAGGAAAGTCATTTAAAGAATATGTGCTGAACGCAGGCGGATATTCACCTAATGCTTTAAAGAGGGGTGCGTATGTAGTTTATCCAAATGGAACCGTTAAAGGAACAAGAAAGGTCTTGTTCTTTAACAGCCACCCATCTGTAAAGCCCGGAAGTGAAATTTACGTGCCGGAAAAACCAGAGAAAAAATCCAATCCGCAAGAGTTAGTGGCATTCACTACCGGGTTTGCCTCATTAGGAGCGATTATCCTTGGTTTAATTACGTTGCTAAAAAAATAATACCTGATTAAATTCGGAATTAATGATTCAATCTGATTTAGAAGATAAGGATATGGATGCCCCGGATAAGACATCGTTGAAGCATTTTATCCAAAGGGTGCAGTATTGGTGGGCTTATTTAAAGCGTAAATGGATTATTATACTATTGGCGTTTCTGGGTGGCGCAGCATTGGGTTTAACTTACTCCTTCTTAAAAAAACCTCTCTACGATGCTGGTCTTAGTTTTGCTATCCAGGATGATAGTTCCACCGGGGGAAAACTCGGCGCTGCAGTTGGGTTAGCCAGTCAATTTGGAATTGATCTCTCAGGAAGTAATATCGGCGGAGCTTTTTCTGGCGACAATTTGTTAGAGCTGTTACGCTCCCGTGCAATGGTAGAGAAAACTTTGCTTACATCAGTTACTATAAACGGAAAGCAGGAGACGCTTGCAGAATTATACATTACTTTTAATAAATTTCGTGAGCGTTGGGGAGACAATCCTGCTTTAAAAAATATTCAATTTTTACCCAATGCCGATCGGAGTAAATTTACCTTGACTCAGGACAGTTTATTGGGTCTGTTTTATCAAACTATCTTAAAAAAGAACCTTAATGTAGATAAGGTAGATAAAGATTTGAGTATAATTACCATAAAAGTAGAAACCAAGAATGAGCTGTTTTCAAAATATTTTACGGAGGCATTGGTGAAAACTGTTTCAGACTTTTATATAGAAACCAAGACTAAAAAATCAGCACAAAATGTAAATGTACTGCAAAAGTTAACCGATTCGGTTCGCAGGGAATTAAACGCAGCTATTACAGGCGTTGCTACCACGGCTGATATCAATCCAAACGCTAATCCAACTTTGCAAATATTAAAAGTACCATCGCAACACCGGCAGGTGGATGTGGAAGCTAATGGTGCCATGTTAACGGAGCTTGTTAAAAATTTAGAGCTTTCCAAGATCTCACTACGAAAAGAAACACCCCTGATACAGATAATAGATACCCCGATCCTGCCTCTTGAAGAAAAGAAGGTTTTGAAACCGGTCGCATTTATTGTTGGAGGTATTATCGGGGCGATATTGATGGTAATCAATATCTTGATCAGGGCACGGTACAGAGAAATTATGGACGCGAAATAATTGATAAGGACAAAAAACATCTTTAGTACTATGGTTGTTCCATGTTCTTATCTGTGATTGAAAATTTACCTTTGATTAAACCAATTTATGTCAGAAATACAAAGCCCTTCATTATTTAAACCTTCCGAAAAAGTGAGGATCGGGATTATTGGGCTTGGTTATGTGGGATTGCCTTTAGCTGCCGAGTTTGCGACAAAATATACGGTTATAGGATTTGATATTAATAAAAAGCGCATAGAAGAACTGGCTTCAGGGCACGATCATACTTTGGAAGTTTCCGAAGAGCAGTTGCTGAAGGTGGTTATTACCCGGGATCAGTTGAATAGCCATGCGACTGGGCTTTTCTGTACAAATGATCAGGAATGTTTAAATGATTGCACCGTTTTTATTATCACAGTTCCAACGCCAACTGATAGACACAACCGACCCGATTTAACGCCATTGTATAAGGCCAGTCAAACAGTTGGTAACGCCCTCAGGAAAAATGATGTGGTCATATATGAATCTACCGTATATCCCGGTGTTACAGAAGATGAGTGTGTGCCGGTACTGGAACAAATGTCAGGACTGAAATATAACCAGGATTTCTTTGCCGGGTATTCACCTGAGCGGATTAACCCGGGCGATAAAGAGCACACAGTCGCTAAAATATTAAAAGTAACTTCGGGCTCGACTACGGAAGTTGCTGAATTCGTCGATCAATTATATGGTTCTATTATCATTGCCGGAACATATAAGGCAGCGTCTATTAAGGTAGCTGAAGCTGCCAAAGTAATCGAAAATACACAGCGGGACATCAATATTGCGTTTGTTAATGAACTGAGCAAAATATTTAACCGACTGGGTATAAATACAAATGATGTATTGGAAGCCGCAGGCACTAAATGGAACTTTTTAAAATTCAAACCCGGACTGGTTGGCGGGCACTGCATTGGTGTCGATCCTTATTACCTGGCGCAGAAAGCGCAGGAACTGGGCTATCATCCTGAGATGATATTGGCGGGCCGTAGGTTAAACGATGGCATGGGCGAATACGTGGCTGATGAAGTGATTAAACTGATGGTCAGAAAAGGCATACAGGTTATTCATAGTAAAGTGCTGTTACTGGGATTCACATTCAAGGAAAACTGCCCGGACGTGCGTAATACCAAAGTGATCGATATTGAGAGGAGATTGAAAGAGTATAAAACAGATGTTCATATACTCGACCCATGGGCCGACCCTGCTGAGGTAAACCGTGAGTACGGTGTCACCTGCAGTAATGATACGGCTATTGGAGCAAAATATGATGCAGTAATATTAGCAGTAGCACACAGGGAGTTTAAGGACTTGGATATTTCAGGATTTCTAAAAGATACGGCTGTGGTTTATGATGTGAAGGGCGTTCTGTCACGCGATTTAGTGGATGCGTGTTTATAATTATTAATTATTGCTAAAAATGTACGAACACAAATACCATAACGAAGATATTAACAAATATAGTTTTCTAATCACGGGCGGAGCGGGCTTTATCGGCTCAAATCTGGTGGAGTATTTATTGAAACATGGTGCCAGGAAAGTTCGTGTGTTAGATAATTTATCAACAGGATATTACAACAATATCGAACGCTTTACTACTCATCCGGGGTTCGAATTTGTTGAAGGTGATATCCGAAATCCGGATGCTTGCCATAACGCCGTAAGAGGAATGGATTTTGTATCGCATCAGGCAGCTCTCGGGTCGGTTCCGCGTTCTATAAATGATCCGATTACCACAAATGAAGTAAACATCAGCGGTTTTTTGAATATGTTGGTGGCTGCCCGCGATGGGAATGTAAAACGATTTATTTACGCCGCCAGTTCAAGTACCTATGGTGACCATCCGGGGCTTCCTAAGGTTGAAGATAAAATAGGTAACCCTCTTTCTCCTTATGCAGTTACTAAATATGTAAATGAGTTGTATGCTGCGGTATTTTCAAAAACCTACGACTTTCATACGATAGGGCTAAGATATTTTAATGTATTTGGGCCATATCAGAATATTCATGGACCGTATGCCGCTGTTATACCTTTATTTATAGAAGCGGCGTTAAAAAATGAGGCCCCAAATATTAACGGGGACGGCGAGACGAGCCGCGATTTTACCTTTGTTGACAATGCTGTTCAGGCCAATATTAAAGCAATGCTTAACTGCAATATTAATAAACACGAAGTGGTTAACATTGCTGTGGGGCAACGCACAACACTGAATCAGTTATGGCAAATATTGTGTGAATTATCCGGTAGTGATATTCAGCCTGTTTATAAGCCTGAGCGTAGGGGCGATGTGCGGCACAGTCTGGCTGATATAAGCAAAGCAGAGGCGTTAATTCAATATGAACCTCAATATTCAATTAAAGAAGGGCTTGGACTAACCTATAAATGGTATCAAAACGAAGTCCACAGTAAACTGTAATATGAGTTTAGTGTTAGCAAAGATTATTAATCTGCCCAAAATCCTTGACGAGCGAGGTAATTTGTCGTTCCTTGAGGAAACTAAACATATTCCGTTTGAAATAAAGCGTACCTATTGGATTTATGACGTACCGGGGGGCGAGACACGCGGCGGCCATGCCTATAGAACAAACCAGGAATTTATTGTAGCTATCTCGGGCAGTTTTGATGTGACATTGAATGATGGGAATGATAAAAAGACATTTTCATTGAACAGATCATATTATGGCCTGTATGTACCTAATGGCTTATGGCGTCATATGGAAAATTTCTCAACTAATTCTCTTGCATTAATTATCGCTTCCGAAGATTATGATGCGAATGATTATATACGGGACTATGATCAGTTTTTATTCAGCTCCAAAGCCAGGTAAGATGATTTCAGTATACGATTGCTCCATATTTGAATTGCCAAGGATTAAAAACAGAGCGGGTAATATTACGCCGGTACATAATAATATTGAAATACCTTTTGCCATAAAAAGAGTGTTTTATCTGTATGACATTCCCGGTGGAGAATCAAGGGGCGCACATGCTCATAGAGAGTGCCATCAGTTTTTGATTGCTGCCAGCGGAAGTTTTGAGGTGTCACTCAATGACAGTAGAACACAACGGACGATACAATTAAACAGGCCTTATTTAGGATTGCATATTCCTCCGGGCATTTGGGCTTCTGAGATTAACTTTTCTTCCGGGGCCATTTGCCTGGTATTTGCGTCACATCTCTACAATGAGAATGATTACATAAGAGAGTATAATGATTTTCTAACCTATAAAAAATGAAAAAAATATTAATTGCCGGAGCTGGTGGCGCGCCTTCTGAAGGGGTAATAAATTCCCTTCTGAAAAGTGAAAAGGATGAGCTGATCATGGGTATGGGAAGCGAGCCAACAGATTTGGTTATGTCTGCTGCACAAGAAAAGTATTATATTCCATATGCAAATTCGAGTGAGTATAAAAAATCACTACTGCATTTACTAAATGAAGTAAAACCCGATCTTATTCACTTCCAAAACGATCTGGAAATTTATCATGCTTCAAAATTCATCGATGAAATACATGCTTGTGGAGTTAAAACATTTATGCCAGATCACGAAGTAATTGATACTTGTGTACACAAGTACAAGACTTACCTGAAATTTAAAAGTGCAGGTATCGCGGTGCCAACTAACTATATGATCAATAACCCGGACGATCTGAAGAGAGCTTTTTCTGATTTGGGTGATGAGAATGGGAACATATGGTTGCGGGCCTCGTCTATAGGCGGGGGTGGTAAGGGAGCTTTACCTACCAATGATTACGTTTTTGCGAAAGGATGGTTGGATCGTTTTAATGGCTGGGGCGATTTTACAGCCGCGGAAATGTTAATGGCAGAAACCGTAACCTGGTTGTCTATATGGCATGAGGGAGAGTTGGTAGTTGCACAAACCAGGATAAGAAAGGGATGGACCCACGGCAACAGAAGTGTTTCGGGAGTGACCGGCGTTACCAAGGTTGGCCAAACTTTCTCAGATCCTTTGGTTGATGATATTGCTATCAAATCAGTTAAAGCCGTTACTGAAAAGCCGCACGGAATATTTGGCGTAGACATGACCTATGACAAGAATGGCGTGCCAAATCCGACAGAAATTAATATCTCAAGGTTTTTCACTACAGTGTTATTTTTTACAGAAGCGGGGCTCAATATGCCTGAGATATTTAAGAATATTGCATTGTATAATGAGTTTCCAAAACTGAAAAACAATCTTAACCCATTAGACAATGGCTTGATGTGGCTTAGAGGGATGGATATCAAACCAATGCTTACCCGCTCTGAGGAAATTGGGAAGATCATTAAGAATTTGTCATGATATTATTGACAGGCGCTTCCGGTTTTATTGGTAAACACTTACACAATGCTCTAATCAAGAAATTTGGAGCAGATAACGTAGTGGCCCTCACATCCGAACCAATCCCGGGAGCCAATTGTCTGTTACATAATAATTATCACTTTGAACCAAGTTACTTTGCCGAAAATGGTTATGCTGATGCCATCGAAGTAATCGTTCATGCAGGAGCATATACGCCAAAGAATGCCTCGCAAGCTAATGACTATTTAAAATGCAATCAGAATATTTATAATACCGAGAAACTATTATCCTCTGACTTGCCTAAACTTCAAAAGGTAATTTATTTGAGTACTTTGGACATATATGGTAAAACGGACGTGGTATCAGAGTCTTCGCTCGTGGAGCCTGTTTCCCTTTACGGATATTCTAAATTGTATGGTGAGAAAATGATTGCTGCCTGGGGTAATGAAAAACATAAAAAGTTCCAAATATTGAGAATTGGCCATGTATATGGTCCCGGAGAAGAAAATTATCAGAAGATCATACCAGTTACTATGAAAAACCTGATCAATAACCAACCCATACAAATTTGGGGAAATGGCAAAGAGATCAGGTCATTCATTTATATAAAAGATGTTGTTGAGGCGATAGTAAATGCGATAAATTTAGATGAAGATATTGGGCCAGTTAATCTGGTAGGCAATAATTCAATAAGCATTTTAGAATTGGTAAATGAGCTTATCAGAATAAGCGGGCATAAGGTTGCAGTTGAACATGTTGCGAGCGCTGGCGCAGGCAGGGATCTGGTTTTTGATAATAGCAAACTAAGAAAATATTTATTACAATCTGAAACGAGCTTAGATAAAGGACTCACTGAAGAATGGCATTACATGAACCGGAGCGATGGAGAATATATTTTTTGATTTAGACGGAACATTACTGGAGTCGAGGCCACGGCTTTATAAACTATTTCAACAGATGGTGCCACTGTCGGGGTTGTCATTTGATGAATATTGGGCATTGAAAAGAAATAAAACCGCCCACAAAGAGATTTTAAGAGACCTGTTTAATTATCAACCGATGGAGATAACCAGGTTTGAAGCGGACTGGTTAAAACAAATAGAGCAACCCGAATGGCTTATTTTGGATGAACCTTTTGCAGGAATATCAGACTACTTAAAAGCATTGAAACAGACGCATAAGGTTTTCATTGTAACTTCAAGACAATCTGAAAAAATGGCATTTGAGCAGATCAGCAGGTTTGGCTGGCTAGAGATGATAGACAAGTTATTGGTTACAGGTCAGGTGCAGGAAAAGTACGACCTCATAAAAAATGAAGTAAAAGTAAGTTCAGGGGATTGGTTGGTTGGGGATACCGGGAAAGATATCCAGACAGGAAAACGATTGGGGATGAATACCGCAGCAGTTTTAACCGGTTTTTTGAACAGGGAGAAACTCGCAGAATATGAGCCTGATATTATTGAAACGGAAGCTACAAGGCTGAATTTTAATCAATTAAATAAGCTGAGGACTACCTGATTAGTTCCATATAAGAGATAAATTAAATAACCCATTCCGGGTATTATCCGGGATGAAAGTATAACAGAAATACGATGATAAAATTCTTGGATCTGTATAATATAAATCAGCAGCATAAATCTGAATTGATACATGCGTTTGAACGTGTGCTGGATTCAGGGTGGTACATTTTAGGGAAAGAAGTAAAACAATTTGAGGATGATTTTGCCGCCTGGTGCGGTACAAGGTATGCCATAGGGGTAGCAAATGGCTTAGATGCTTTGATACTGATTATCAGGGCATACAAAGAATTGGGAATATTTGAGGACGGTGATGAGATAATCGTCCCGTCAAACACCTATATCGCCAGCATTTTGGCTGTATCTGCGAATGATCTTATACCGGTTTTAGTTGAGCCTGATCCGGAGACCTATAATATCGATCCTGGTCTTATCGAGGCCAAAATCAGCTCAAAAACCAAAGCAATTTTGCCGGTTCATTTGTATGGCCAATTGTGCGATATGGAAAATATCAGCAAGATTGCCCGAAAGCACAATCTAAAAGTGATTGAAGATTGTGCACAATCACATGGTGCGGCAATCAATGGCAGAAAGGCTGGTAATTTTGGAGATGCTGCAGGCATTAGCTTTTATCCCGGGAAAAACCTGGGCGCTTTGGGTGATGGCGGGGCAGTAACTACCAATGATGATGAATTAGCTTCAGCTGTAAGGGCGCTGGCAAATTACGGGTCCCATATCAAATACAAGAATAAATACAAAGGTATTAATAGCCGGTTGGATGAACTACAGGCGGCATTACTTGGGGTGAAACTAAAATCGTTGGATGCAGACACACAAATCAAAAGAGATATAGCTAACCGTTATCTGCAGGAAATAAAGAATGATAAAATAAAGCTACCCAAAGTAACGGAACAGAGCGCACACGTTTGGCATTTGTTTGTGGTTCGGACAAATGATCGTAATGGCCTGCAGCAATATTTAACTGATAATGGTATCCAAACAGTAATACATTACCCTATACCCCCGCATAAGCAGGAGGCATATAAAGAATGGAATGAACTAAGCTATCCAATATCTGAACAAATACATGCTGAAGTATTAAGTCTGCCATTGAGCCCGGTTATGCCCGTCGCGGAAGTAAATAAAGTTATTGAAGTATTGAATAATTATTAATCGCCGGTTTGAAATTAGTAAAGACAACTTTTTTTACCTCTATTATTACCTTCGTTCGTATAGGTTCAGGCTTTGTGAGCAGTAAGATAGTAGCCATGCTCACAGGCCCTGCCGGTGTCGCCATAATCGGGGCGTTCAGCAATTTTATATCTATCGTACTGATTTTCGCAAATGGCGCCATTAACACCGGAGTAGTAAAATATACTGCTGAGTACAATGGAAATGATGGCCAGCTAAAGGAGCTCTTCAGCACTTCCCTCAAGATATCTGTATACTGCTCATGTATTGTGGGCTTGTTGCTTATTATTCTGGCGCCTTATTGTTCGGCATGGTTGCTTCTAAACGACATTTACACTAATGTGATAAGGGTGCTCGGTATAACTATCATACTATACTCGCTGAATACTTTATTTATAAGCATTTTAAATGGTAAAGGGCAAATAAAAAGCTATACGATAGTAAATGCCGCCGGTAGTGTGATCGGGTTAATAATGACAGCAGTGCTGGTATATTTTTTTAAAGTACGGGGTGCACTGTATTCGTTGGTCTTAACACCTTCCATTGTTTTTTTTGTTACTGCAAGCTTAATTATAAGGACCCCCTGGTTCAGGTGGGATTACTTTAAAGAGGCATTTAATAAAACAGTTGGTAAAAAATTAAGTCACTTTAGTTTAATGGCCATAGTCTCTGCGATAACGGTCCCTGTTGCCCAAATCGTATTGCGTAATATAGTAATTGCCAAAGTGGGCATAAATTCTGCAGGATACTGGCAGGGAATGATGAAAGTATCAGATGGTTATTTGCTGTTAATTACAACATCGTTAAGCACCTATTATTTACCAAAGCTATCCTCTTTAAAAACCAGGGCAGAATTAAGAAAGGAAATCTTTTCAGGGTATAAAATCATACTACCAGCCGTGCTTTTAGGGTGCTGCAGCATATATTTCCTTCGTTTTATTATTATACGCGTTCTATATACGCCTGATTTCTTAAAAATGGAGGGTTTGTTTATCTGGCAGCTATGCGGGGATTTTTTTAAAATATCCGCATGGATATTAGCTTACCTGATGTTGGCAAAGGCTATGACAAGAGCATTTATTTTTACCGAAATAATATTTAGCGCCAGTTATGTTGTTTTAGGATATGTATTCCTCAATATTTTTCACCTAAAAGGCATAACAATGGCATTTGCTGTAAATTATTTTTTATACCTGATAACCATGATCCTCTTATTCAGAAAATTACTGTTCTGGAAAAAAGATGCACGTGTAAATAGTTGATCTTATGCAGGCAACGACTGAATTAAATGCGCCTTTGGTATCGGTGATAGTACCAAGTTATAATCATGAAAGATTTATAACCCAATGTGTTGAAAGCGTAATGCAGCAGACTTATAAAAACTTTGAGCTAACGGTTATTGATGATGGCTCAAAAGATGGGAGCAGGGAAATATTAAAACAACTACAAGAAAAATACACCTTCAACTTAGTGCTTCAGGAAAATATTGGATTGACCTCGACGCTGAATAAAGGCATTCAAAACTACGCTGAGGGCAAATACGTTTCTTTTTGTGCATCTGACGATTACTGGGCATTGGATAAACTGGAAAAACAGGTAGCGTTTATGGAACAGAACGCAGAATTTCCGGTGTGTTTTGGGAAGGTATATATGGTCGATCTGGATGGAAACGTCATCCCATATCTTACGGAGGCGGCTAATAAATTCTTAAAAGGCGGCTATATATTTAAAGAAATTATATTTCAGGAGCTTCACCCGCCGGTAAATGCTTTGTTCAGAAAGTCAATATTTGAGGAAGTAGGGTATTACAAAAATACCTGGGCCGATGATTTCTATATGGATTTGAAAATTGCGGAGAAACACCCTTTCGGCTTTATTGATGACTATTTAAACTATTACCGCCGCAGCCCCGAAGTAAACGATGTGAAGTCCAAAATGATCAATCAGAAAACTATCTATTCCCATCTTGATTCCATCAATGAGTATAAGCATTCACCTTATTACAAAAAAGCCATAAAGCTTTGGTATTTAAGGTGTTTTTATTGGTATCTTCCATATCGGTCGACCAAAAAACTGGCCTTTAAAGGAATGATCAGAAATTTAGATCAGTTGACCTCTTTCAATTTTTTAAAAGCAATTTTTAAATTCATGGTTCTTTGGAACTAACGGATAAATAAGCTTGTATAATGATGAATTTAGGAAAATATGTGAAGACTGGTATGCTGATTTTTGCGGTATACATCTACATATTTAACCCTCCGGTTAAAGGGCTTCCTAATCTTATCTGGCTGTTGTTGCCTATTGTTTGGGGCTATTTATTATACTATTCGTTAGTCGGTAAGCTCTTATACCTGTTTAAGAATGAGATCATCCTGGTCATTCTAATAACTTTGTTTACGCTACTCCGTGACATTGACTGGACTAATGGCACATCCAGCAAAAACTTCTTATATATTAACGGGACATTGCTGATCGAGGCCATCCCGTTTGCCTTTTTTATTGTCGATATCTGCTCTCGCAGGTTGAAATTACCTGACAAGGCCTCGCATGAAGAACGGCTGATCAATATTATATTATGGACGTGTTTCTTTGCTGCACTTATTACGGTCATGCTGCTTGTCAACCCTTCACTGAATAATGTGATGAATAACAAGATCCTTGCAGCAAGTGAGTACCAGCAAAATAATTTGCTCCGGGGGTTTGGTTTTGCATCCACGTTGTTTTATTCTTATGGGCTTGTTCAGGGAACGGCCGCTGCGATCATTCTTTTGAAGATGTCGGAGGGAAGAAAGCATTTTGTAATATATTTTATAACCCTTGTTCTTTTGCTAATCTCAATAATGGTAAACGCACGCATCGGTATGGTGCCCGTTATTGTTATGGGGTTTTACCTAATATTTGTCAGGAAAAAGATAAAGATGTTTTTGTATGCATCTGGGATATTAGGAGTGATGCTTGTTGTATTTCTTTCATCTGATTTTGCCGAAAAGTATCAGAAGATAATTGAATGGGGATTCGGTTTTTTTACACAAACCCTGGGTTTTGTATCGGGTGGTAAAAGTAAAACCGGACCAGACACATTCGGGGTATTAGGTAATATGGTGGTGTTGCCTGATAATGCATTGGATTGGATAGTAGGTTCGGGGGCTGACCTGTTTTTGCACGGCCAAACCAGTGGTACGGTTACTCATTCAGATATTGGTTTTATAAGACAGCTTTACTATGGTGGTATAGTATACCTCACATTATTGATGACGTTAGTCACTATAATGGCCGTTCGTCTTTACAATCTTAAAAAGCACAGATGGTTTTTTGTGCTTTTTGTATTTACAGTGATAGCGGCAAATGTTAAAAGTAATTTTATAAATAATCACTCGGCCTTCCGATTGTTCCTGCTGATATATATGGGATTTATATATTATTCGTTTCTTGAACGTACCGAAAAGCAGCCACGGGCGATAAAATATTAAAGTTTGATAGCTAAATATGGATAATGACTTTTGTAAAATTCTGATAATATCAAACAGTATTCCCAACGACGATAATGCCACCAGCATTACCTTAAAGAATATGTTTTCGGGGTGGCCAGCGGGTAAAGTGGCCATCGTTTATACCTCACTCGATAATAACACCCCGCAGAGTATCTATCGTGTATTTCATATATCTGAGTTAAAATATATGAAGAATAAAACTTCAGATAGTGACGGGCTGCTTAGGGGACTTCGTTCATCAAAAAGTGAGGTAAAAGGGGTAAGTGGAGCAGCGGCGGATAAATCGCTAAAAGGTAACATATTAAATTACTTACATACTCTTGCCTCTTCCTATAAGGCATTGCTCCCGTATCGATATGATAAGGCGTTAGACCAATTTATTTCTGAATTTAAGCCCGGTATCATTTATTCGCCACTAGGCTCTATTGCCATAACGGATATTGTGTATAAACTTTCCGTTAAATACAATCTTCCCGTTGTTCCGCATTTTATGGATGATTGGCCGCATACCATTTACGAAGGCGACCCTTTGCTAATAATGCCCCGGCTGAAAAAGAAACACCTTTTAAATAAAGTATTCAGACAATCAGAGGTTGGTATTGTGATCAGCGAAAAGATGGGAATAGAATATCGGTCTGAATATCATAAAGAGTTTTTTGCTTTGATGAATTGTGTCGATATCAAAGAACCCCATAAAAGCGATCTGCATGAAAACCAAAAAATAATATTTTCTTATTTCGGAGGGCTTCATTTGCTAAGATGGCAAACGCTACTACAGTTTTTTAGGGCAGTTAAAAACAGCAAGGCTTATGCCTCGCAGAATCTGGGGTTCAGGATATATACTTCTGATGCAGACCGTGCGAAATATGAACGCCAATTCGGACAAATAGCAGAAGTGGTATTTTGTGAAAGAGTTTCTCAGGAAGAGTTGATCGGCAAGATGCGGAGCAGCAATTATTTGATTCATGTAGAAGCATTTGATGAAAAGATAAAAAAATACACGCGGTTGTCCATTTCGACAAAAATTCCGGAATATTTGGCAGCGCAAAGGCCCATAATTGCCATCGGCCCTCGTGACATCGCTTCGATAGAATATCTAAGGGATAATAATTGTGCTTATGTGATAGCAGATTTAAATGGTCCGGATGTATCGGCGATAATAGAAAACTCATCGTCAGAGGACAGTAATAAACGACTGCTGGCTAACGCCTGGCAACTGTTTTTAAAAAATCATGAAAAAGAAACACAGCATAAGTTGCTTAATTATGTTTTCCAGAAATCATTGGATAAAAGTCAAAAGATAAGATGAGTAACCAACCACCAGTCTCCGGTATGGGCAAAAAAGGAATTTTATATGTAGGGGGATTTGAACTACCTGATAAGAACGCAGCGGCTCAGCGTGTGGTTGCCAACGGAAAGCTATTCATGGAGTTGGGTTATTCTGTTTACTATCTTGGTATTGATCGCACATTGACTGAACGAACGCCCGTTGAATCAACAAAAAAAGTATTCGAAGACTTTGAATATTACGGTTTAAAATATCCTTCTGGCTTAGCTGAGTGGATATATTATTTGAATAATATTACGGATATTATCAGGATTGCAAATAAGATTGATTCATTAGAATACATAATAGCTTATAACTATCCGGCTTTCGCATTGGCAAAACTGGGCGGCTGGTGCAGGTCGAGAAACATCCGCTTAATTTCGGACTGCACAGAATGGTATGATCCGCAGGGCAACTTGGCGTTTAAAATGATCAAAGGCTTTGACACCTATTTACGGATGAAAGTTGTTCAACCCAAATTAGATGGGTTGATCGCGATAAGTGGTTACCTGTATTCATTTTATGCCAGCCGGATGAAGAATGTAATACAAGTTCCGCCCTTGGTAGATATTCGGGCCGAAAAATGGACAAGTGATTGCATACGCAGCCCAAAAGAAATGGTGCTTGTATATGCTGGCTCGCCGGGAAGCGGAGCAAAAGATAAATTAGATGATGTATTGAGTGCGCTGGCTATTATTAAAACAGACACAAAGATCCGGTTTTTGCTCAATGTTGTTGGCCTGACAAAGCAGCAATATATCGATAATTTTGGTATCAGTTCCTTCCCCGAGATTTTGGAAAGTGAGGTGAGGTTTAAAGGACGTTTGTCCCATACCGATGCCCTTAATGAGATAAAATGTGCTGACTATGCGGTGTTTATAAGAGATAACAACCTGGTAAATACGGCAGGCTTCCCGACAAAGTTTGTTGAAGCACTCTCCTGCGGAACTCCGGTTCTTGCTAATGCCAGCAGCAACATTACCGATTATTTGAAAGATGGGGAGAATGGGTACATTTTAGACAATTCTACCAGCGAAAACCTGGTACGTACTTTTAAATTTGCATTATTGCAGGGTAAAGACAAAATACAGGCTATGAAAAGGCTGATTAAAAGCAACAATATTTTCGATTATAGAAACTATAATGAATTAATAAGACGGTTTTTAAACTCGGTTAGGATGGAGAAATAAATATATAAATTCCTGATTGTGAAAAATCTATTGCTTTTAACTGGCCTTTTTCCCGATGAAATACGTTCGGAACTTATTGAAAACAGTAAGGCGAATACTCAATTTGCTGCGGACGCACTACAATGGTCTTTTCTAGGGGGATTAACCAAATACTATCATAACCTACATGTTCTCAATTTTCCTTTTGTGGGTTCGTACCCGGTGTTGTGTAAAACTCCTTTTATAAAGTCTCTGCCCTTCGGGAAAAACAAAGGGTTTGACGGGTTTAACGTTGGTTATTTCAACCTGATGGCATTGAAGAATGGCATTATATACCGGGAGGCGAAAAATAATATCCGCAAATGGGTAAAGCAGGCTGAAGGAGAGAAGGCGATTCTAATCTATTCTGCATTTTTACCTTTCCTAAAAGCTGCTATTGCTGCAAAAAAGGAATTTCCTGAACTTAAAGTTTACCTGATATTACCAGATTTGCCCCAGTTTATGGGCGGGCCTGATAATGTTTTGTATAAGGCATTCAAAAAATTCACCAACGACCAGTTGTATAAAAACTTTGGCGAAATTGATGGTTTTGTACTTGTCAGTAAGTTTATGGCCGAAGCATTAAATATGAATAGTAAACCGTGGACAGTTGTGGAAGGTATTTATAATGATCCAGCAAGTACCGTTCTTTCCTCTAAAACACCTTCCGGTAAAAAGATCATTCTATACACGGGCACTTTGGCCCGGCGTTACGGCATATTAAGACTACTGGAAGCTTTCGGTTTAATAGATGATAAAAATTACCTGTTGGTAATTTGTGGCGACGGAGATACAAAAGAAGATATTAACTTAGCCGCCGAAAAGGATACCAGGGTCATTTACAAAGGATCGATCGATAGGGTAGAAGTGCTAAAACTACAGCAACAAGCTTCATTGCTGATCAATCCCAGGACTGCCGAAGGGGAGTTTACCAAGTTTTCTTTTCCATCTAAAACTATGGAATATCTTGCTTCAGGTGTACCCACACTTTTATATAAATTACCCGGTATCCCGGATGAATATTATGATTATTGTTATAGCTTAGAAGATATTTCTATACCTGTATTAGCAGCTAAAATCACTGAAATTCTAAGCCTTGACCCGATAGTTTTAGCCGAAAAGGGGCTTAAAGCCAGGGAGTTTGTTTTGAATAACAAAAATCCCGAAAGACAATGTGAAAAAGTATATAAGTTAATTGAAGAAATTAGTTAACCACGATGTTTAAAGATAAAATATTATTGATTACCGGCGGAACAGGCTCATTTGGTAATGCAGTTTTAAGTAGGTTTTTACATACAGATATAAAAGAGATCCGCATTTTCAGTCGTGATGAGAAGAAACAGGACGATATGCGAAACCAGCTTAAAAACGAAAAGCTGAAATTTTATATAGGCGATGTACGGGATTACAACAGCATTGAGCGAGCCATGCACGGTGTCGATCTGGTATTTCATGCAGCTGCATTAAAGCAAGTGCCGTCCTGCGAATTTTTTCCGATAGAAGCCACAAAGACTAATGTATTCGGTACGCAAAATACAATCGATGCTGCTGTAGCCAATAAAGTAACCAAAATAATATGCCTGAGCACAGATAAAGCAGCATACCCGATCAATGCAATGGGTATTTCAAAAGCGCTGATGGAAAAGGTTGCCATTGCTGCGTCGCGCAACATTATTGATAATACAACTACTGTGTGCCTGACGAGATATGGCAATGTAATGGCTTCCCGCGGTTCCGTTATCCCCCTGTTTTTGAAACAGATAAAAGAAGGTAGTCCAATAACTATTACCGATCCCAAGATGACACGTTTCCTGATGTCGCTGGAAGATGCGGTTGACCTGGTTTTGTTTGCTTTTGAGCATGGTAATCAAGGCGACTTGTTTGTCAATAAAGCACCTGCAGGCACTATTGGCGATTTGGCTACAGCATTAAAAGAATTGGCCAAGGCCGATAATGAGACGCAAATAATTGGTACACGTCATGGCGAGAAGTTATACGAAACATTGTGTACCCGTGAGGAAATGGCCAAGGCGCAGGATATGGGCAATTTTTACAGAATACCTGCTGATAACCGCAACCTGAACTATAACCAATATTTTTCGGAGGGTGAAGTGGATATCGCCCGGATCGAGGATTACCATTCGCACAATACTCAGCAGCTGGGGGTAGAAGGAATGAAAAAACTGTTAGCTGATCTGCCTTTAATAAAAAAGGAATTGTTTGGTGATAACGAGGTGGCGCAATATCCGGGGTAAGCTGATATGAGTAATCAACCTGAGATTATATCCGGTGCCGTACATGCCGATCAGCGAGGCAGCATCTCTTTTATTAACGATTTTACGTTTGCCGATATAAAGCGCTTTTATACTATTGAACCGGCGGATTCAACGATTGCTAGAGCCTGGCAGGGGCACCGGCACGAAAGCAAGTGGTTTCACGTTATTGCAGGCTCGTTTAAAGTAGTAGCAGTAAAGATAGATAATTGGGAAAACCCTTCCGATGGGTGCGAACTATTTGAATATGATCTGTCAGCCGGCAGCCCGGCTGTTTTACATATTCCCGGGGGATACGCTAATGGTTTTAAAGCTTTAGAATCCGGCTCACGTGTGATGATATTCTCTGATTTTACAGTTCAGCAATCTATCGGTGATGACTACCGGTACGATCAAAATAAATGGTATAACTGGAATGAAATAAGCAATACAATATGAAAATAGGTATTACAGGAAATGAAGGATTTATCGGTAAACACCTGGCCAATACCCTCGGGCTTTTTCCTGAAGAATTTGAAGTAGTCCCTTTCTCCAGGGAGTATTTTGAAGATGATAATAAGTTACAGCAATTTGTTGCTGACTGTGACGCCATTGTTCACCTGGCTGCGTTAAACCGTCATCAGGATCCGGATACTATTTATAAAACTAATATTGAACTGGTTGAAAAACTGGTTAATGCACTGGAGGCTGTTAACAGCGAAGCACATGTTCTGTTCTCTTCTTCGTCTCAGGAGGAAAGAGATAACGTATATGGCAAAAGCAAGAAAGAAGGCAGGGAACTGTTTGCTGCCTGGGCCAAGCGTTCGGGCGGAAAGTTTACTGGTATGGTAATCCCCAATGTCTACGGTCCTTTTGGTAACCCTTATTATAATTCGTTCATCGCTACTTTTTGCTATCAGCTAACACACAACGAGCCCCCGAAGATTGAAGTTGACGGAGATGTGAAACTGATCTACGCAGGAGATTTGGCAATGGCTATTATAGATGAGATCAGGAGCAAGGTCGGAAATGATCTGTTGATTATCCCGCATACCGATGAAAGGAAAGTGTCCGTTATTTTGAACCTTTTGGAAGGTTATAAAAGCCACTATATGGATAACGGTATCATTCCGCAACTAAGTCATCCATTTGAAGTGAAGCTGTTCAATACGTTCCGTTGCTATATGGATATCAAAAACCATTTCCCGGTTAAGTTTAAGCAGCACATCGATCCAAGAGGGGCCTTTGTGGAGGTGATCAGGCTAAATGTAGGCGGGCAGGTGTCTTTTTCTACCACTGTGCCCGGCATAACGAGGGGCAACCATTATCATACACGAAAAATTGAGCGCTTTGCAGTTATAAAAGGAGAGGCATTAATACAGCTCAGAAGGATCGGGACAAACGAGGTGCTTGACTTTCATCTTTCCGGCGATGAGCCTGCCTATGTGGATATGCCTGTATGGTATACTCATAATATTAAGAATACAGGTACTGAAGAATTATACACTATTTTCTGGATCAATGAGTTCTACGACCCGGCTGATCCGGATACTTATTTTGAAAACGTTTAGCTGAATATTAAAACATCTGCCTAATATTATATAATGAAATCGAGACTTAAAGTAATGACCGTGGTTGGCACCCGGCCCGAAATAATAAGATTGTCGCGGGTAATGGCGGCATTGGATCAGTCGGAAGCCATTGACCATATACTGGTTCATACCGGCCAAAACTATGATTACGAGCTGAACCAGATATTCTTTGATGATCTGGGCATACGCAAGCCAGACCACTTCTTAAATGCTGCCGGAGCGACAGCTACCGAGACTGTCGGGCAAATACTGATCAAGATCGATCCGTTGCTGGAAAGCGAAAAGCCTGATGCTTTTCTGATACTGGGAGACACTAATAGCTGCCTTTGTGCTATACCCGCAAAAAAACGCCATATCCCAATATTCCATATGGAAGCGGGTAATCGCTGTTTCGATCAGCGTGTTCCCGAAGAAACGAACCGCAGGATAGTTGACCACATAGCTGACATTAACCTTACTTACAGTGATATTGCCCGCGAATATCTTTTACGGGAAGGTCTACCTGCCGACAGAATTATTAAAACCGGTTCTCCAATGTTTGAGGTTTTGAATTATTATCGCCCTGAGATCGAAAAATCGGAGGTGTTGAGCCGTTTGAGCCTGGAAGAGAATAAGTACTTTGTAGTTTCGTCACACCGCGAGGAGAACATTAACAGCGAGAAGAATTTCAATGGATTGATCGCAAGCTTAAATCATATTGCAGAAACTTTCGGTTTCCCGATAATCGTAAGCACGCACCCGCGTACCAGGAATATGATTGAGGCTAAAAAGGTGTCGGTAAGGCCGGAAGTACAGTTCCTGAAGCCGTTGGGATTTAATGACTATAATGCTTTACAGATGAAATCGTATGCTGTTTTATCAGACAGTGGGACTATATCCGAGGAATCATCGATCCTGAACTTCAGGGCATTGAACATACGCGACGCACATGAGCGTCCTGAGGCAATGGAAGAGGCAGCGGTAATGATGGTAGGAATGAACCCTGAACGCATTATGCAGGGGTTGAAGCAATTACAATATCAAAAGACAGGCGAGGAGCGGAATTTCAGGCGGGTGGCAGACTATTCGATGCCGAATGTTTCTGATAAAATGGTTAAGATCATTTTAAGCTATGTCGATTATGTTAAACGTGTTGTATGGAGCGAATTTTAAACTCCCGACGCCAAAACCAATCAAATAGCTTAATGTTATACAAACAGCTATAAAAACTAAAAAGTTATGAAAAAGTTTCCCCTTACCCCATTTAAAATACTGATGTTATCACTGATAATATCTATGTGTATCTCCGCAAAAAATTGTAATGCACAATCCGGGTTTCAAGTTAAACCTATCCCTGCTCAATACAAGCCGTCGGCTGATATGCTATCCCCATATCGCGAAAAAGCCAATGCAGAAAAGGCCACCGCTTACGACCTGACCAAAAGCTTACCGCAAGGTTACGTCACCGATGGATCAGTTGATTATACTTCCTATTTGCAGCAGGGTATAAATAGCAATGCCAAAGTTGTTTTCCCAAATTTCCCTGTACTGATCAATATTAAAGGATTGGCATTGAAAAGTAACAGCACCGTTATTTTTGATGTAAATTCAAAACTGATATTAGCCCCAAGCGAAAACCCTCACTACCAGTTATTAGGCATTTTCAATGTACAGAACGTAAAACTATATTTCCCAGTGCTGGAGGGCGACCGCAAAAACCATAACGGTACTAAAGGAGAATGGGGCATGGGTATTTCTATTGCAGGGGCAACCAATGTGGATATTATTAATCCCGTTATTTCTGATTGCTGGGGCGATGGTATTTACGTAGGAAGAATGCCTGGAACTTCCAAAGATATCCGCATCTTTTGTCCTGTGTTAAATAACAACCGCAGGAACGGTATCTCTATAGTTTCGGTGGATGGTTTGACTATTAGAAAAGCGCTGGTGTGTAATACAAACGGCACCGATCCGCAAGCAGGTATCGATTTTGAACCTAATGGTAATACGGATGTTTTGAATAACATTTTGATTGATGCGCCAATCACTTATAACAATGCGAAGATTGGTATGGCATTCTCAATATGGGCGATGCGGGGCAAAATAGATAAGGAGGCAACTATTACTATCCGTAATCATCTGGATGATGGTTCGGACAATGCTTTTTTATACTATGGCTTCAGAGATACACAGGATTCTAATAATATGAACGGTCATATACAGGTTATTAACCCAAAGTGGAAGAACAACAGAAAATCGTTTGTACGTATGGGGCATTCTGAAAAAGGACCTAATATTGAATTCAACAATGTTTCTATATCAAAAGACAGTGCTGATCAACCGGACTCATTAAAAAAACTTAAAAGGAACTTTGGCAGGGATAAGATAAATTTTCATTAATCTTTTTCCTTTGTCAGGATATTATAAAAACGGATCGCCGGCTTGTACAGCTGGCGATCTTATTTTACGAGTGCCGGATATTCTTTAATACATTACTTTTACGGAAAATTGTCAAACGGTTGGTTGACGCATTAATTTGAAATTTATTTAATGGGTAAAAAGCTTCTTTTTGTAGTAAATGTCGATTGGTTTTTTGTTTCGCACAGGTTGCCGCTGGCTCTTGAAGCGTTAAAAAGAAAATACGACGTTTATTTAGTTACCAAAGACACTGGATGCGAAAGATCACTAAAGGAGCACGGTATAAAGGTGATCAATATCGATTTTGAACGTTCAGGCAAAAATCCGGTTAAAGAACTTTCACTCATCACCCGGTTAACAAAAATATATAAAGAAATAAAGCCGGATATTATTCATCATATCACGCTAAAACCGTCGATATATGGCACTATTGCAGCCCGGAAAGCCAAATCAAAGGCGAAAGTCATCAATGCGGTGAGTGGCTTAGGATATACCTTTACGGATAATCGGAAGTCGCTAAGTAAGGTGTTTTTGAAAGGACTGTTGAAATGGGCCTTCAGCGACCAGAAATCACATTTTATTTTTCAGAACCCTGATGATCAGGCTTTTTATAATCAGCTTGGTTTTTTAAATGGAAAAAACTTTGTGGTAATTAAAGGCTCTGGAGTGGATGAAAAAGAGTTTGGCTTTTTGGCGCCTGTAAAAAAACAAAAACTGGTGGTGGTGCTCCTTGCAAGGATGTTAAAGGACAAGGGCGTACTCGAGTTTATAGCGGCAGCACAGGTATTGATAAATGAGTTTGCCGATCAGGCAGAGTTCTGGCTGGTAGGTGGAGTTGACGAGCATAATCCGGCGCATATTACTGAAAAGGAGCTGAATGAAAAATGCGACCCTGGTTATATTGTTTGGTTGGGGCACAGGAGCGATGTACAGCATATTTATGAGCAATCGGACATTGTATGCCTGCCTTCGTACAGAGAAGGGTTGCCCAAGTCGTTGATAGAAGCTATGGCAATTGGTCGCCCGGTCTTAACGACAGATGCAATTGGCTGCAGGGAATGTGTCGATGAAGGTATTAATGGCTTTAAGGTACCCGTAAAAGATCATCAGCAATTAAGTCTACGTATTAAGCAACTGTTGCAGGATGAGAATTTGAGATTAAAAATGGGAAAAGCCTCAAGAGAGAAGATGGTAAACGAGTTCTCACTTAAAGAAGTGGTGGCGCAGACATTTAATTTGTATGAAGGCTAATGTTTTAATCACGGGCTCAACCGGTTTTGTTGGTCAGAATTTGCTGCATTATCTGAAGGGTGATTGTCGGGTTCATACTATTAACCGCACCGAGCTGCAAGGTGTTTCTGTTGAGGCGTTAAATTCGATAGATACCATAATACATCTGGCGGGCAAGGCGCATGATCTAAAAAAATCTTCCAGTCCTGGCGAATATTATCAGGTGAACTTTGAACTTACCCGCAAGCTATACGATGCTTTTCTAAAATCAACAGCGCAAAAGTTCATTTTCATAAGCTCGGTAAAAGCAGCTGCTGATTCCGTGACAGGTGTTCTTGCTGAAAATGATAAACCCAATCCTCAAACAGATTACGGCAAATCAAAATTAATGGCTGAAGAATATATACAGAATCAGCCTTTACCCGAAGGCAAATCGTACTATATACTTCGCCCATGTATGATTCATGGCCCGGGTAATAAGGGTAATCTTAACTTGTTATACAAATTTGTAAAAAAAGGCATTCCATATCCATTGGCAGGTTTTTATAATCAGAGGTCATTTTTGAGTGTCGAAAACTTGTGTTTTGTTATAAAAGAATTGACCCGACAGACTGGAATCGCTAACGGGGTATACAATGTAGCCGATGATGAGACGCTATCGACCAACCAGGTGGTGACGCTACTAGCCAATGCAATAGGAGCAAAGCCGAAGCTGTGGAAGATAAACCCAAAACTTATAGGTTTTTTAGCAAAATGCGGAGGTGTGTTGCATTTGCCGCTGACCACCGAACGTTTGCAAAAACTTACAGAAAATTATATTGTTAGCAATAATAAACTAAAGCAGGCGCTAGGTAGTGTATTGCCACTTACAACGATAGAAGGTCTTACAATTACTGCTAAATCATTTAACAAAGCGTAGCCGTCGATATATCATTACAAATTTCAAAAGCCTTTGCTATTTTTATACCATGGAAGAACAAAATGAGAATCAGCTGAATATTGAACTTTCTGAAGAGATGGCGGAAGGTGTTTATTCAAACCTGGCAATTATAACTCACTCTAACTCAGAGTTTGTGATAGATTTTATACGTGTAATGCCGGGAGTGCCTAAAGCAAAAGTTAAATCACGTATTATTCTGACCCCTGAGCATGCTAAACGCCTTGTATCGGCTTTGCAGGACAATATTGAAAAATTTGAAAATGTAAATGGCCGTATCAAAATTCAATCTGAGCCAACCGGGTTCCCCATGAATTTTGGGGGTACAATGGGGCAGGCTTAAGTATTATTAATAAATATTTTACTAATTTAATAATATATATTGCGTAGTTTGCCGAAAGAAAGAGTACAAGTGGCTGTTTTTTCGATAAAAAACAAGTTTCCTTCAGAATTTTCGCTTAGATTTAATATAATATTTAATTTTTTAAGGTAATATAAAACAATTTTCGTTATTTATTGTAGTGATATATAACACAAACAGTTCATTCACTAATTTAATATGAAATATTGTTTATTATGAGTTTTGAGCCCGCATACAGTTATATATCAGAAAAAAATATTGAAATAATTAACCCAATTGTCCCGGGCGATACTGTCTTAGATGCAAGATCGTCCTCCAAGATTAACATTGGTGAAATGAATAAGGTTACCGACGCATCAAAAAATGTCCTCCAATTTTTATGCTTTAACTCACCTTATGGCGGTAGTTTTTTCCAGTCCCTGTTGATGCTTGAGCAGAAATTAAACCAGGATGATGTGGATATGGTTTATCTATTCCATATGGACACTTCACATTATGACTGGATTCAGAATCTCATTAAGCAAGGAAAAAAAATATATTTTTTAAGTGGAAATCTTTCAAAAGATGTTTTTTATATAAGAGATATACTTGTAAAACATAATATTAAATATATACATGCGCACTTTGCCGGGCTTAAATATTTGTTCTTGCTGAATGTTGCCAGCAAACTATACAGCAGGCAGACTTTTATTCTGAGACATCTTCGGAACCATGACAAACCAAGAGGTTTTTTTGGCGAAGGCCTTAGAAAAATGTTAAATAAAGTTGATTTGTATATAGGGTGCAGCGAATCTGTAGCCCTTGAATATCAAAGGAACTTTAAAATTGATAATAAGAAGATCACACACGTTACCAACGCAATCAACTTCAACAGGTTAAATAAATTTGAGAACCTGCAACGTGCTGATTATGGGATAGGTGCTGACACAAAAGTGTTTTTGCTGTTTGGGTTTGACTACCATCGCAAAGGCGTCGACGTTGTTCTTGAGGCGATGGACGGCTTAGTAGCAGCTGGTTATGACGTTTGTTTATTACTGAGTTTGTCTACCAACAGAGAGGTAATTGAATCGAAGATTGCCGACCGCTTTTCCAAAATTCCGGATTGGCTGAGAATACTTAATCCCAGGGATGATATTGCTTCTTACTATCGTTTAAGTAATTACTTTATATCTGCCTCCCGCGAAGAGGGTTTCTGTAATGCTTTGGTAGAAGCGGCTTATTGCGAAAGGCCAATAATCAGCAGTGATATACCGGGCCAGGGCGAATTGAATATTCCTCATACTTATAAATTTACTTCTGAAAATATAGCCGAGTTGAAAGATGCGATGATTGCAATTATATCATTATCAGATTCGAAGAAAAGTCAGATTGTATCCGAACAAAGAGAATATGTTATTAAGAATTTTGATTTGGAAACATGGGCTGATCAAATTACAGGAGTTTACAAAACCCTTAATTGATATCTCCGAGTTTTCTGTCATTTGAACCGCTTTTATTGTTCAACAAGACATAGAGGTATTCTTTGGCTCCATAGCAGAATACAAATCCTCTTAGTCTAATTTTTTAACTATTTTTACGTCGCAAAAATTACCTCTTCGTTGTGGAAAAAAATTCAAAGATCTATATAGCAGGCCACCGTGGCATGGTTGGTTCGGCAATCTATCGTAAACTTCAAAAGGAAGGCTATACTAATATAATTACCCGTTCATCAACAGAACTTGATTTAAGAATACAAAACGATGTCGCCGACTTCTTCGAACAGGAGAAGCCGGAATATGTTTTTTTAGCAGCTGCGAAGGTCGGTGGTATTGTAGCAAACAACACTTACCGTGCTGATTTTCTATACGAAAATCTTCAAATTCAGAATAATATTATCCATTCATCATATCTTAATGGTGTAATAAAGCTGATGTTTTTGGGCTCAAGTTGTATATATCCCAAACTGGCTCCCCAGCCTTTGAAAGAGGATTATTTACTTACAGGTCTGCTTGAGCCTACTAATGAACCTTATGCTATTGCCAAGATAGCAGGTATCAAGATGTGCGATGCTTATCGCTCCCAATATGGTTGCAATTACATATCAGTAATGCCAACTAATTTGTATGGCTATAATGATAATTATCACCCGCAAAACTCACATGTATTACCTGCTTTAATACGTCGTTTCCATGAGGCCAAGGTTAATCATACACCAGAGGTAACTATTTGGGGAACGGGTACTCCTAAACGCGAATTTTTATTTGCAGATGACCTGGCTGAAGCCTGTTACTATCTGATGCAGAACTATAACGAAGAGGGCTTGGTAAATATTGGCACTGGAGAGGATATTTCTATTAAAGACCTGGCTTTGCTGATAAAAGATATTATCGGATATGAAGGGGAAATTAAGTTTGATACTTCAAAACCGGACGGCACCCCTCGTAAACTGATGGATGTTTCTAAACTACATAGCAAAGGCTGGCATCATAAAATAGAGTTAAGGGACGGTATAAAATTGGCTTACGAAGACTTTTTGACGCATCAGGCAAACCTGGTTTCTAATTGATCATTTTTCGAAATAATAAACTAGGATCATGACTATCGAATCTACCCCCCTGAAGGGTTGTATTATTATAAAACCAAGCATTTTTGGTGACCAACGCGGTTATTTTTTCGAAAGTTTTAACCAGGAGAAATTCAGAGCATTAACCGGGATCGATACTGTATTCATACAGGATAATCAATCTTACTCAACGAAAGGAGTGCTTAGGGGCTTACACTTACAAAAAGGGGCGTCGGCGCAGTCAAAATTAGTACAGGTGGTAAAAGGAGAAGTTCTGGATGTTGCGGTTGATTTGCGTCGGAACTCAAAAACCTATGGCAAGCATTTTAGCATAAGGCTTTCTGATGACAATAAGCTGCAACTATATATACCGCGGGGATTTGCACACGGCTTTGTAGTATTAAGCGATGATGCCATATTCCAGTATAAATGTGATAATTACTATGACAAGACAGCTGAAGGAGGTATCTATTATGCGGACCCTGACCTGGCAATCGATTGGATGTTGCCTTATGACCAGTTGATCGTATCACCTAAAGACCTTGAACTGCCTAATATGTCAGCAATGGGAGCAACCGGCTTTTAAATTTATCGGATGAGTAATATTGTAGTTTTTGGCGCCTCGGGCCAGTTAGGGCAATGCTTGAAAACGGTTGCGAATGCACGGGGGCTTACCTCTATATTTTTTCCGTCTGAAACCGATGCCAATATTTTGGATAAGGAAGCACTTAAGAAAATATTTGATACTTATAAACCTTCGTGGTGCATCAACTGTGCAGCATATACAGCTGTGGATAAAGCAGAAGATGAAATTGATCTTGCCCGTAAAATAAATAAAACAGGAGCTGAGAATATAAGTGAATTATGCCTGGAGTATAATTCGGTTTTTATTCATACCTCTACAGACTTTGTATTTAGAGGAGATAAGGCAACACCTTTGGATGAAGAAGATGTTGCTGAACCTATCAATATTTACGGTTTAACCAAACTGGAAGGTGAACAGGCGGTAACTAATAAACTAAAGAAGTTTTTCATTCTTCGTACCAGCTGGCTTTATTCGGAGTATGGAAACAACTTTGTTAAAACCATGATGCGGTTGGGCAGTGAACGGGACGAATTAAAGGTAATTGCCGACCAGATAGGGACGCCAACCTATGCTATGGATTTAGCGGAATGTATCCTGAATATTATTTCAAACGAGAGCACTGCTTATGGTCTATATCATTATAGTAATGAGGGTGTGGCTTCATGGTATGATTTTGCCAAAGCCATATTTGATATTTTAGGAAGTAAAATAAAAGTATTGCCTATAAAAACATCAGAGTATCCTACACGCGCGGAGCGCCCGGCTTATTCTGTAATGAGTAAGGCGAAAATCAAGGAGACTTTTAATATCGAAATTCCATATTGGCGCGATAGTTTAATAACTTGTATCAGTAAACTTTAATCTTCTTATGAAAGGTATCATATTAGCCGGCGGTTCAGGCACCAGGCTTTTCCCAATTACAAAAGCTATCAGTAAGCAGTTAATGCCTATTTACGACAAGCCAATGATCTATTACCCTTTGTCGATATTGATGATGGCTGATATCCGTGAGATACTGATCATCACCACGCCTGAAGATAGCGATAGCTTTAAAAGATTATTAGGCGATGGGCATGAGTTAGGTTGTCATTTTGAGTATGCTGTTCAAGCAGTTCCAAATGGATTGGCGCAGGCATTTGTAATAGGCGAGGAGTTTATTGGTGACGACAAAGTAGCACTGATATTGGGGGATAACATCTTCTATGGTACAGGGTTTGACCAACTTATCCAGAGTTTTAACGACGTAGATGGTGCAGCAATTTTTGCCTATAAGGTATCCGACCCGGAAAGATATGGTGTGGTGGAATTTGATGAGCATTTTACTGCTTTATCGATCGAAGAAAAGCCATTGAAACCGAAGTCATCTTATGCTGTGCCGGGATTGTATTTTTATGATAACGAAGTGGTAAGTATTGCTAAGAACATCAAGCCATCCCTTCGCGGAGAATATGAAATTACCGATGTAAACCGTGCTTACCTGGAGAATAAAAGATTGCACGTAGGTGTGATGGATCGTGGCACAGCATGGCTGGATACAGGTACTTTTGATTCATTAAGCGATGCGACAGAATTCGTTCGCGTAATAGAAAAGCGTCAGGGCACCAAGATAGGTTGTATTGAAGAAGTCGCCTATCGTCATGACTTTATTGATAAAGATCAACTAAAAGTGCTGGCCGAGAAATACATTAAAAGCGGATATGGAATGTATCTGAAAAATCTGCTTCAGTAAGCGTTCTCTGGCAATACATCCCATATTTCCCCAGGGAATTTAACTGCTAAAAAGGCTCATATTATTCAGCGACTTTTCGATCATATTTTTTGTAATCTGGGAGATTTTGTGTCCGTCTTTTCCTTCGATACCTGTGGTTGAGCACCAGTTTGTGGATGCCACATTAACGACAGTTCCTGATTTGGCGGTCTTCTTAAACACAATGAATGTACCAAGCCCTTTATTGCCCCAGTTAATCGCGAAATCATAACCCAATAGCTCGATTTTAAAGAAGTTTAATTTCGAATTATCAATAACAGGTATTTCTGAGGACCCGGGGTGGATCATTTTAATTACAGGCGCTCCATCATATTCAAGTGTTGGCAAGCTTAGAATATCACCATTTTTCAGTCCTGTGCCTTCAAATAATGGCGATTTTTCATTGACGATCTTATAACCATTAAATCCATTTTCCAGTTTATTGCCGTATCCTCCACCTTCAAAATCAGCGCCAATGCTGCTTATAACCGGGTATTGCAATTGAGGAGTTGACCAAAAAATAGTGCTGTAGATCGTGCCACCAAGCGGATCGAGTTTTTTATCTTTATAGCATATCATCAAGTCCTTGGTGGAATTATACCTGACCTGGAAGTACATGGTATTACCCGAGAGTATTAAGACATTTTTCCCCGAGGCGATAAACTTGTCGATATTTTTCCTGGCTTCTCTTGTCCAATACTCACTATGACCTGCTATAATGATAATTTTAGTGTCCTGTATCTCCGTATAATCATCCAGATCGGGATCTGTGATATATCTTATGTCATAAGGCTGATTACAGGCCCATTTTAAAAAGCCAGAAGTATAATCTACTGCACCCCATACCGAACGGGCGTACGATGCAACCGTACTCCGGGAGTTATCGGGTTTATACAAACTCTTACCTCCCTGTATATTGTAGGCATTATCCGTATTGCTAGGATAAACGACGGTGATGTCATTATTTTTTGTTTTGCTTTTACAGATGATCGAACAGATGATTACACCATTTGCAATAAATCTATAAATTCCGCTTTTGAGATCGGCCGGCAATTTTACCGTGACAGTTGGTTTATAGCCGGATCCGTTTAGCCAGGGTTTCAGGCTGCTGTTGGCTTGAATGTTTATCGCCTGGTTGATGTGACGAATTACTTTTTCTGCAGCGTCGGTAAACTTAATTGTTTGGTTGCTGTTAGCAGCGCCGGAAATATATAAGGTAACAGTATCACCTGGATAATAGGTCAATTTGTCTGAATAACATTTAATAATCCGTGAAATAAAATCAGGCTCCGGCATCAAGTCTGCTCCGGTTTCGGTGATGGTAAATTGGCCGAGATAGTCACTTGACACAACAGGAGGCACTGGTATTGAACCAGGCCCGGAATTGGGAATGTTCGAAGATTCTTTTTTGCACCTTGAAAAGGCAAAAAGCAGCACCAGGGAGCTTAAGAAGTTCCTCCTTTTAATAGGGGTATTCATAAAGTATAAATATTAAAGTAAATTTTGTCGCAAAATAATATTGGCTATATTTTCTTAAAGTTTAAATAATATTAAATAAACAGAGTAAAATAGAGCTGTTTAAAAAGTAACAGTTATAATTAATATTACGGAGCAAGAAGAGTAAGTGCTACAGTATGAGAAAAATATTCACTAATTTTTTAGTTCTGAGTATGAGGGGCTTAGGTTTTGATGATAGATTCAGGAAGATTTTCTGACGCTGCATCCAGCCATTTTATATCCTTGTCTTTTCTAAACCAGGTAAGTTGACGCTTGGCGAAACGGCGTGTATTTTGTTTAATCAAACTGATAGCAGTATCTAAATCAGTTTTGCCATCGAAATAATCAAACAGCTCGCTGTAACCAACAGTATTCAATGCGTTAAGGTGCCGGTATGGCAAAAGCGAACGCACCTCTTCAACTAGCCCCTCCTTAACCATTAAATCCACACGTTGATTGATGCGGTTATACAATAACTCACGTGGTAAATTCAAAGCAATTTTAACAATTTCAAAAGGACGCTTATTAATAGTAGCCTTCCGGTAAGAGGAAAAAGGATTACCAGTAGCCTCGAATATTTCCAATGCCCTGATCAGTCTTTGGGGATTATTCAGATCAACCTGTTGATGATAATCAGGGTCGGCTACTTTAAGTTTAGCCTGAAGATGTTGAACGCCTTTTTCTGCAAGTTCCTGGTTAAGTCGCTCTCTAATCTCCGGGTCAACTGTAGGCAGATCATCAAAACCTTGTGTTACAGCTTGTATATATAAACCTGATCCGCCTACCATTATCACCTGGTCGTACGTTTTAAACAGCTCATCCAATAATTGCAGGGATTGTTTTTCAAAATCACCTACAGTGAAATTTTCTGTTATGGAATGAGAATCAATGAAATAGTGTTTGGCTTGTGCTAATTCCTCTGCATCCGGCTTGGCGGTGCCGATAGACATTTCGCGATAGAATTGACGCGAATCAGCCGAGATGATCTCCGTCTGCAATTGTTGGGCCACTTTTATGGCAGCAGCAGTTTTACCTACCGCCGTGGGTCCTGCAATTATAATAAGCTTTTTGGGAGATCGGGAGTGACTCATAGCGCATGGTTCATGGTCGGTACAATAAATGAGTGCTATGAACTATGAACCATGGGCTACAAGCCAGAATTAATAATCATCGTTGTGCTGGTGGTGGCCTTCGTCTTCAAAGCCTTCATTATCAGAAAATTCGCTGCCAAACTCGTCTTCAGTCTCCTCTTCGCTTTCATGGTGTTCCTCAACCTCCAATTCATCCTCTGTATCAAGAACTTCGGTGAAACCTTCTTCAGCGTCCTCGGCGTTAAATTCTATCTCGTTCAGGAAATCGAAATCTTCGCTGGCCGGAGGTAATATGGTTGGATTGAATACATTGCCAAATTGTTTCGGCGCCTCGCCGCTAGATTTTACTACGGCAGGGTAAGTTGTACCTGGTGTTTCATCAAGCAAGATCTTCAACAATTCAATATGAAAATCAAACGGGCGATCGAAATTAAAAGTGTAATAAAATTTTTGATGGGGGTCGTCTATCCTATTGCTGAGCTTCACTTTATCCATCTGTACTATTCCACGGTCAATTCTGCGTTGATTAGGCATAAAGGTGATTTCTTCGCCTTTTATCCATTGGTCATTGCTAACATAGAATGAAGATGGATATTCGCATTTATAACCTATTGCCTGATGAATTGCACGATGAAAGTCTTCGAATGTTTGGTTTGATTTTATGTCTATTTCTCTAACCACGTCATCGTAATCTTCAAAAGCAACCCGAAATCTGTATACTGCCATTTTTGTTTGTAGAATTTTACAAAGTTAATTGTTTTAAATTAATATGTGTTTGCCACAACTTTTAAGCCAATTTCTGCGCCTTTTTTTATTGTGAAGTCGAGAGCAGCCTCGCGTGAGTTTGGAATTTCACCTTCCAGTATTGCCTCGCGAATCTGATTTTTGATAATTCCAACTTCGCGCCCCTCTTTAATGCCGAATATATGCATAATATCTAAGCCGCTAACAGGGGGTTGCCAGTTGCGTATTTTATCACGCTCCTCAACATCTTTTAGTTTTTGCTGAACCAGCTCAAAGTTGTTTCTGTACTTCTTTATTTTGTATTCATTTTTTGTCGTTATGTCTGCTTTACACAACAGCATCAACGATTCGATGTCATCGCCGGCATCGAATAATAACCTGCGGACAGCCGAGTCGGTTACCACATTTTGGGCAAGAACAATAGGCCGTAAATGAAGCTGTACCAATTTCTGCACAAACTTCATTTTTTCATTTAGCGGCAGTTTCATGGTCGCAAATATTTTGGGTACCATGCGTGCCCCTTTATCCTCATGTCCGTGAAAGGTCCAGCCATGACCCGGCTCAAAACGTTTGGTTGCAGGCTTGGCAATATCATGCAATATGGCCGCCCACCTGAGCCAAAGGTCATTGGTAGTAGTGGAAATATTATCCAGTACCTGCAGCGTATGATAAAAGTTGTCCTTATGGCCCTTGCCATCAATATAATCGACGCCGAAGAGATTAGCCATCAATGGAAATATCTTATGCAACAGTCCAGTATCGAATAGATAAATAAAACCTACCGATGGCTTGGCCGACAAAATAATCTTATTCAACTCCTCGGTAATACGTTCCTGCGATATGATCGAAATTCGTTCTACATTTTGCCTGATGGCTTCAATTGCTGCCGGATCGATTGTAAAACTCAATTGTGACGCAAAACGTATCGCCCGCAGCATTCTTAGTGGATCATCTGAAAATGTCTCCACCGGATCAAGCGGTGTCCTGATCAGTTTTTGTTCAAGGTCTGTTACACCACCAAATGGATCGAGCAATTCGCCGAATTGATCCGGGTGCAGGGCTATAGCCAGTGCATTAATCGTAAAATCGCGGCGTTTCTGATCATCATCCAATGTGCCATTCTCTACAATAGGCTTGCGGGTATGGGCGCGGTATGACTCCTTGCGTGCGCCTACAAATTCCACTTCAATGTCCCTATATCTCAGCATAGCCGTACCGAAGTTTTTGAACACCGACAGCTTTACTTTCAGCTTCTGGGCAACGCTTTCGGCAAAGGCTATTCCGTTGCCAATAATGACGATATCAATATCTTTTGAGGGCCGATTTAGCAGTAGGTCGCGCACAAAACCACCTATGACGTAAGCCTGCACACTCTGCTCTGCAGCAATGCCACTTACTATTGAAAATAAAGGATGTTTAAGGTGTTGTTTCATGCGATGGTATGCTTCGCTGGTTCAAAAGCACAAATTATTCCGCTACAAAAATCGTAATTAGAAAGCCTAAACCATAATAAAATTAACGACGGATAAATTCAAACTGCCCATCGGGGTTAAGGCGCATAATGGTTGATGGTTTTTTCTTCTCTGTGTTATGCTGTTCCAGATTCACTACATAGTCCACGCCATCAACAACTTCCTGGTCAACTTCATCGAAAGTTTGAGGTGAAGGTTTGCCACTGATGTTTGCAGAAGTAGATACGAGAGGCTTGCGCAGCCGTTGTATCAGTTGCTGGCAAAAGTCATGCTTTGCTACCCTGATACCCACACTGCCGTCAGCTGCAATCAAGGCGGGCGATATGTTTTTGGCTCCCGGCATTACCAGGGTAAGGGGATTCTCAGCATATTCAATCAGGTCATATGCAATCGAGGGGACCTCCTGTATATAACTTTCCAATTTGTTTTCTGTATCTAACAAAATGATCATGCTCTTAGCTTCATCGCGTTGTTTTAGCGCAAATATCTTTTTGATGGCCTGCGTATTGGTGGCATCACATCCTATCCCCCAAATAGTATCGGTAGGATAGAGGATAATCCCACCATCCTGGATGACTTTTAAGGCCTTAGCAACTTCTTCCTTCAACATATTATAAATATAAGCTTAACGCGTTTATAATTTCAGGTTCGTCAATTAACTGCATACACTTGGGAATGCCGTATAGTTTGCAGGTATTGCGCACACAGGGCTCACATTCCAGTTTCCCGGCGCGGATCACCTTCAGATGTTCCTTATTATAAGGAGCGGTATTTAATTCATTCCCTGCTCCAAACAATACGATAGTAGGCACGCCTAAGCTATTGGCCAGGTGCGCCGGGCCTGAATCGGTAGTCAACACGGCTTTTGATGAAGCCATCAAACTACATAATGCTTCAAGATTTGTCTTCCCGGCATAGTTTTCAATTTGTCCGTTTTCTGTGCCGCTTAGTAATTCATCGATATAAGCTTTCTCTTTTGGAGAACCAACCATCACAAACCGGGTATTTTTAAAGACATTGGTTAGTGTGTTGATCAATTGTTTTCCTTTATCAAGCGGCATCCGGCGGGAAACAGCCTCCGAGTTAAAGTTTAATACAACCTGGTTGCCATCATTCTCAACCATTTTAGCCCGAAGCCTGACGGACCGTTCCGTGATCTTATTCCCCGTAAATTGCTCAAGTAACGAGACATACTCATCCGTACGATGCAGGTTTGCAGGCTTTTTGAACGTGCTGGTCATTAAAAAGAACCGCCCCTCCTTACCAAACCCGATTCGTTTTTTGGCCTCAGTTGCCCAACCCATTACTGCTGATGAAAGCGAATCGGGCAGGCAAAAAAACAGGTCATATTCTTCAATTTGCAGAGTCTTGCCAAAACGATAGACGCCGGATAGCCCCGGATACTCCTGTTTCGAGAATAAATGAATCTTATTAAGTCCGGGGATAAGTGACGCAATACCACCTAATTCCTTTTTGATGATCACATCAACCACCGCATCAGGGTAAAGCTGTTTTACCGCACCAACAAAAGCAGTACTCATTACCACATCGCCGAGCCAGTTGGGTAGCCTGATTAAAATCTTCATACGGGGAGATGTGAGATATGAGATGTGAGATATGAGAAAGCTAATCCAATGCTCTGCATAGTTCAATCTTTAATTTATAATGAGCTCATATCTCAAATCTCACCTCTCAAATCTAAACTAGACCGCTACATTATTTTCCCTCAAAGCATCATTCAGTGAGGTTTTTTTATCGGTCGATTCTTTTCTTTTACCGATAATCAATGCACATGGTACCTGGAATTCACCTGCTGGGAATTTTTTTGTATAAGAGCCAGGGATCACTACTGATCTCTCAGGTACACGACCTTTGTATTCAATCTTATCCTCGTGAGTAACATCGATAATCTTAGTGGATGCAGTAAGCACCACGTTAGCACCTAATACTACTTCCTTCTCTAAATGCACACCTTCAACAACGATAGCACGTGAGCCTAAGAAACAATTGTCTTCAATAATAACAGGAGCAGCCTGAACAGGTTCCAATACACCACCAATGCCTACACCCCCACTAAGGTGGCAATGTTTACCTATTTGTGCGCATGAACCTACCGTCGCCCAGGTATCTACCATGGTCCCTTCGTCAACATAAGCACCGATATTTACATAAGACGGCATCATAATCACACCTTTTGCCAGGTATGCCCCATAACGTGCAATAGCGTGCGGAACAACGCGGACGCCTGTTTTTTTGTAATCGGTTTTCAATTTCATTTTATCGTGAAAAACGAACGGGCCTACTTCAATCTCTTCCATTTGCCTGATCGGAAAATAAAGGATCACCGCTTTTTTTATCCAATCATTTGTATGCCAGCGATGGCCTACTAACTCGGCCACACGCATTTCGCCACGGTCTAGTCGTTGTATTACTGTTTCAATGGCGGTGGTATAATCATGGTTCCCCAAAAGGGTCCGGTCTTCCCAAGCCTCTTCAATAAGTTTCTTTAGATTTTGCATTAGTGATATAAACTTTTGACAAATTAAAGGATTTTAAAGGAGAATTGTTCACCTATAGGCAGAGTATCTTGGTTATAACAAACCATAAATCTATCTGTTTAATTAACCCAGTGATAACTAGTTCTTACCTTTGCCGGTATTAATAGAAGCAATCGCAACTGAATCCTTAAAGAAATGCCTGAGAAAGAGAAACTACGGATCGATAAATATTTGTGGGCGATAAGAATTTTCAAAACCCGTTCACTGGCAACCGAGGCTTGTAAAGCAGGTCGCATTAAGCTTGATGGACAGAATATTAAACCTGCTCATGAAGTGAAAGTGGGGGAGGTATATCTTGTGTCGAAGGGACCGGAGCGTAAAATAATCAGGGTACTTGGATTATTAGAAAATCGCATGGATGCGAAAAGTGTCGCAGGTTTTTATGCTGACGAAACACCTGTTGAAATGACCCACGCGTTTAAATCGATTTTTAATGCACCGGTTTTAAAACGTGACCGTGGAACGGGCCGGCCAACCAAACGGGATCGACGAGAAATTGATGATATGAAGGACAATTTCTTTGATACAAAAGAAGACTAAGCCGGAGCAAAAACTGCCTGACCAATTCCTAATCTTGATGTTAGCGAAAAAAAGTGCATCTTTGCAGCATTTTTGGGAGCCTCCGGTCACCATACGCCAAATTGAAAAACTATATTGATTGACATCCTACAACATATCAAATCAAAAAAGGCTGCCTGGCTAAATCTTGGTTTCCCATTTAACAACTCAGCCTTTATAGTATGATCTACGGGATAATAGCAGTTTTTTTTTTTGCGGGCATGTTATTATACTTCCCAATTGCAGAACATTATAACATCATCGATCACCCCAACGAACGTAGCTCACACAGTGCCGTCACTATTCGCGGTGGTGGGGTAATCTTTCTTTTTGCTGCTTTAACTGCTGTGATTATGCATCCGGCTTACTGGCTGCCTGTACTGGCGCTTTTTATAGTGGGCATAATCAGTTTTATTGATGACCGGATCACCTTGTCGAGCAAAATAAGGCTACTGGTGCATTTGATAGCAACAACTTTGTTTTTCGTTTACCTGGGCGTTTTCTCCCGGCCAATTTACGAATCCCTCTTTCTATACTTTGTGGTAATTGGGATTATTAATGCCTACAACTTTATGGATGGCATAAATGGTATCACGGGTTGCTATAGCCTGGTCGTGTTAGCCGGATTACAATATGTTAACCTGAAGCTAAGCTTTATTGAGAAGGATATGATCTGGTTACCTATGATAGCCTGCGGCGTGTTTCTTTATTTTAATTTCCGTAAAAAAGCCAGGTGTTTTGCAGGGGATGTGGGAAGTATCACTATTGCCTTCTGGATCGTAATGTTATTGATCAAATTAATATTGGTGACGAATAATTGGTCCTATATTTTAGTTCTGTCCGTGTATGGTACAGATTCAGTGTTAACAATAATACATCGGATTTGGCTA
The DNA here is from genome assembly GCF_030519375.1 of Mucilaginibacter tolerans. Classification (GTDB taxonomy): domain Bacteria; phylum Bacteroidota; class Bacteroidia; order Sphingobacteriales; family Sphingobacteriaceae; genus Mucilaginibacter. Next base: position 92,941 of record NZ_JAUMKB010000004.1, read on the forward strand.
AAACAAAATGTATTTAAACCACACCGCCTGCACCTGTATCAAATTATGGCTAATGAACGTAAAATGTCGCACCTGTGGGTATCATTCGGCTATATGCTCTTGCAAGGCGGGATAATCTTTTTTGTTGTAAATAACAAAGTGTTTACCGTGATAGGTTTATTTGCTGTTATCTTGATACCGCTTATATTAATATATATAATATTAAAAGTAGTACTGATGAAAAAAATAAGTACCTGATACCATGCGATTAAACCATCGGATACGTTTTTTGTCATAAGAACTAAAACTTTTTGCTGTGCGGTTTTGTTCTGTTGTCTGACAGGAGTTGTGGATATGTTAAAGCAAATAGGTATTGTAACAATAATGTTTAACGATGCATCTGAAAAACCGGGTTATTTTTAATAAAATTGCATTTTTATTTTCCCCCTATTATGTTTCAACTGGTGCATTTTTTGCGTATTTAAAAAATATTAGCTATAATTATATCATCTACTCATCTACTAACATCATTTTATGAAAAAATACCTACTCTTTTCTAAGGTCGTGCCGCGATGGTTGATAATGCTTGTTGATCTTTCGATTGTGGCCTGGTCTTTTTCCACTTCTTATTTTATTGTAGAACGATTCGAATTTGTTAATATCCTTCGCGGTTACTTCTTCATATATACAGGTTTATACAGTGCTGTAGCAGCAATCGTAATGTTTGCCATGCGCATACACATCGGGCTGATCCGTTATTCCAATACGCGTGATGTGCTGCGCATTTTTGGTTCAGCGTTTATAGCCAGCCTGCTTTATCTGGTCATCATTAACACCTGGGTTGTTCACGCGATTCATGTTGATCTGGTGACGATCAACCTGGTTCTTTTGATCAATTTTTCTGTATCAAGCACTTTGCTGATTCTATTGCGTACGACTGTAAAAAGTATCTTCTTTTACTTGACTAACAACACGAATGCGAAGAAAACAATCGTCCTGATTTACGGATCTGATAATAATGCCGTGCTTGTAAAGCAGGCGCTTGAAGCCAGTGCAAATACCAACTTTTGTGTAGTTGGCTTTGTGGATGATGGCAGTAAAAAGATAGATAAGGAAATCCAGCAGGTAAGGGTATATCACATTGATAAGCTTGGGAAACTGAAGGAAAAGTATAACGTGGATAAGCTGATCATCATGAATCACAATCTTGATGAGCACACGAAAAAATCTGCACTCGAAAACTGCCTCGCGCTGGGTATTCAAGTGTTAACCGTGCCGCCCTCAGATCAGTGGATTTACGGCAAGCTTAACCCGCAGCAGATTAAAGATCTTAAGATCGAGGATTTGTTGCAGCGCAAGCCGATTAAAATCGATAATACGCGCATTTCGGAAGATCTACATGGCAAACGCGTGTTAGTTACAGGTGCAGCAGGTTCTATCGGTTCAGAAATTGTAAACCAGGTGCTGGGCTACAAACCCGCGATGGTTATTTTGTGTGATCAGGCTGAATCCCCTTTGCACGAAATAAAACTCGAGGTGGAGGAGAAATTCCCGAATGTGCCTACTACAATATTTATTGCCGATATCAGGAATTTACAGAGAATGCACAAACTATTCTCTGATTATCGGCCTGAAGTTGTTTTCCATGCCGCCGCGTACAAACATGTGCCAATGATGGAAGAAAACCCATCGGAAGCAGTATTGGCAAACGTGTTGGGTACCAAACATGTGGCCGACCTGTCAGTTGCCTTTGGAACTGAAAAATTCGTTATGGTTTCAACGGATAAAGCGGTTAATCCATCCAACGTAATGGGTACTACCAAGCGCATTGCCGAAATATATATCCAGGCATTGAAGGATAACCCGATTAATAACAGACCGGGTATTCAACCTACCCGTTTCGTTACCACCCGCTTTGGTAATGTATTGGGGTCAAATGGTTCAGTTATTCCGCGTTTCAGGGCGCAAATACAAAAAGGCGGTCCTATTACTGTAACGCACCCTGAGATCACCCGTTATTTCATGACCATACCTGAAGCTGTTCAATTAGTGCTTGAGGCCGGTACAATGGGAACAGGCGGCGAGATATTCATATTTGATATGGGGCAACCGGTAAAAATTACCGATTTGGCATTGAAAATGATCAAATTGGCAGGGTTGCAGCCTGAAAAAGATATCAAGATTGTTTATACCGGGTTAAGGCCAGGTGAAAAACTATATGAAGAGTTGTTAAACGCAGGCGAACGTACCATGCCTACACATCATCCTAAAATCAAGATAGCACAGGTAATAACCTATCCTTATGAAGGTGTTGCTGCGGATATTGAGGAACTTCTCGAATTGAATAAAAACCAGGATGATGAAGCTATTGTGAATAAGATGAAAGACATCGTTCCTGAATTTATCAGCAAAAATTCACAGTATGAATACTTGGATAACAATGATGGAGATATCGAAGTAATAGAAGCGCTTGCAAGCTGATACTTCTGATCTTTAAATATTAAAAGCGCCCTGTTCAGGGCGCTTTTTTGTGATCAATAATCTGTTTTTGATTCAGAGTCAACCCAGAGTTTAAATGCTGATATTGCCTCATCGTGCAAAAGCTGAATGATCGGTAATTTGCGCTTGTTCATCGGCAATTCCAGTTCCTTGTAGATGTAGTGATCGTCAAAACCAATCTCTGCTGCATCAACTTTTGTATTGCCGTAGTAAATGGTATCCATATGGGCCCAGTAAATGGCGCCAAGGCACATAGGACAGGGTTCGCAACTGGTATAAATAACACAACCAGTGAGATCATAAGTGCCTAACTGCTGGCAAGCAAGTCTGATAGCTGATACCTCGGCATGCGCCGTTGGATCGTTTTGCTGGACAACTTGATTGGCACTGGCCGCAACCACTTCGCCATTTTTTACAATCACCGCACCAAAAGGTCCACCCGCAGCCCCCTTTACGTTTTGCTCAGACAGTTCTATCGCCATCCGCATGAATTTTTCGTGTTCCTTCATTTCCATAGCTTCTGCGAATTAAAAACCCCGGTCTTTAAGGAACCAGGGTCTTGTTGTATTTTTAAAACATGTATCTGTTGGTACATGTGTATAAGGGTTATTTTTTGTCTTTTGCGTAAGCATCATTCAGCCTTTTTGTAACATCGGCTGTAACATCAAGTCCCGGATCGCCATACCACATAGTGGTGTTGCCTTTTTGATAGGTCAGAATCATTTTATAGCCTTTTTCCTTAGCATAGTCTTTCATAAACGCAGCAACTTTTTCATAAAGCTTCTTTTGCTCGTCATTCTGCTCATTCTGAAATTGAGCAGCTGCATTTTGTTGATATTGCTGAAACTCCTGTCCCTCACGCTGCAAACGTTGTTCAGTACTTGCCCGTTGATCCGCACTTAGCGTATTAGCGCTTCTTTGATATTCGGCAGCCTCTCTTTGCAAAGCCTGCTGGCGTGAGCCTACATCGCCTTGTGCAGATTTGCCTTTATCCTCAAGGCGTTTGGTCATATCTTTAAAGTAGTCATATTTTGATAGCAGCGTGTCCTGGTTTACATATACAATGCTGCCTGCTCCTGCAGTAGTTACTGAAGCTGCTGATTTATCTGAAGTTTTATTTTGGTTGCACGCCACAATAGTTCCGGCAACCATAAGGCCTAACGTTAGTTTAGTTAAGGACGAGGTCTTGATTTTCATTCTCTTAAATTCAAAAATTTTGACAAAGATAAACTTTCACCTCAACTATCCTAATTTACTGATGTGCAAATTTACCGATGTGCAAATATGTAAATGCGAGGGACGCGCAGATGCGAATTTAACTTTTCATAGAAGTTGAAATGGCGCTTTTTCGGCGTTATTTGTACATTCGCACACTTGTATATCAGCATATATAAACATCCCCCTTATTTATCCACAGCATGCCTTAAATCCGGGGTAAAATGCGTATTTTTGTATATTAATTCCCCAAATAAAAACGGGGTGATTGTTGGACACAAATATGAGCGAAGAAGTAAAAGAAGTATCGAATTATTCAGCAGATAATATACAGGTTTTAGAAGGATTGGAAGCGGTGCGTAAGCGCCCTTCAATGTATATAGGTGATACCGGCCCAAAGGGTTTGCATCACCTGGTATATGAGGTGGTAGATAACTCGATCGACGAAGCGCTTGCCGGTTATTGCGACACCATCAAAGTAATTATCCATAAAGGCAATTCCATCACAGTTGAAGATAACGGCCGTGGTATCCCAACCGGGATAAATACCAAGGAACAGAAATCGGCATTAGAACTGGTAATGACCATATTGCACGCCGGTGGTAAATTCGATAAAGATACTTACAAAGTTTCGGGTGGCTTACACGGGGTGGGTGTATCCTGCGTGAACGCGTTATCGACCCACATGATCACGGTTGTTCATCGTGAAGGTAAAATATTTACCCAGGAGTACGAACGTGGTAAGCCAATGTTTGATGTAAAGGCTATCGGCGTATCGGATCGCACCGGCACTATACAAACATTTTACCCTGATCCTGAAATATTTACTCAAACTCTGGAGTATAAATACGACACACTGGCAACCCGTTTGCGTGAGCTTGCATTCCTCAATAAAGGTATTAGGCTTACCCTTACAGACGAACGCTATCCCGATGATAATGGTAATTACATTACAGAGGAGTTTTATTCTCAGGGCGGCTTAAAGGAGTTTGTACGATACCTGGATGGCACCCGCACGCCGTTGATCCCTGAGCCGATTTATGTAGAAGGTAACAAACAAGGCATACCGGTTGAGCTTGCCCTGCAATATAATGATACCTACAGCGAGAACGTGTTCTCGTACGTAAATAACATCAACACCATTGAAGGCGGTACCCACGTGGCGGGTTTCCGCATGGGGCTGACCCGTACGCTGAAAAGCTATGCAGATAAGTCGGGTTTACTAAAAAATGTGAAGATCGATATTACAGGTGATGACTTCCGCGAGGGATTAACTGCGGTGATCTCTGTAAAGGTTGCCGAGCCTCAGTTTGAAGGTCAGACCAAAACCAAGTTGGGTAATAGCGAAGTGAGTGGTGCTGTGAACGTTGCGGTGGGCGAAATTTTGTCTAACTATCTCGAAGAGAATCCGAAAGAGGCAAGGCTGATCGTTAATAAAGTGATTCTGGCAGCTACAGCGCGCGCTGCCGCACGCAAGGCTCGCGAAATGGTGCAACGCAAGAACGTAATGGGCGGTAACGGATTGCCCGGAAAACTGGCTGATTGCGCTAATAACGATCCAGCAGTATGCGAGATATTCCTTGTCGAAGGGGACTCGGCGGGTGGTACTGCAAAACAGGGCCGTAACCGCGAATACCAGGCTATTCTGCCATTAAGAGGTAAAATCCTGAACGTAGAGAAAGCCATGGAGCACAAGATCTACGAGAATGAGGAGATCAAGAATATGTTCACAGCATTAGGGGTGAGCATAGGAACTGCAGAGGATGATAAAGAATTGAACCTTTCCAAGTTACGTTATCATAAGATCGTCATCATGACGGATGCCGACGTGGACGGGTCGCACATTACTACACTTATCCTGACCTTCTTCTTCCGTTATATGAAGGAGCTTGTTGAATTCGGTTATGTATATATTGCTACTCCACCACTTTATTTGGTGAAGAAAGGCAAAGAGCAGGAGTATTGCTGGAACGAAGTTCAGCGCGATGCGGCTATACAACGCCTAAAAGGCAGTGGCAAAGAAGATAGTGTACATGTACAGCGTTATAAAGGTTTGGGCGAGATGAATGCAGAACAATTGTGGGAAACTACAATGAATCCGGAGACCCGTACGCTGCGCCGGGCAGGTATTGAAAATGCTGCCGAATGCGATCATACCTTCTCTATGCTGATGGGCGATGAGGTTGCACCCCGCAGGGACTTTATTGAAAAGAATGCGAAGTACGCTAAGATAGACGTATAAATATTTCTGTATTGAAAGTCTGAATATTATAAAGCCTTGCCGATTTGGTGAGGCTTTATGTTTTATGATTCGATATGGAAACTGAGTGTTTGCTGGCCATAATCGATCACTGCACGATATTTCATAAGAATATCCCCACCTAATACGCCTAAAACTTCCGGATGATTGAGCTGACGGTAAGCGATATTAATTGTTGAGAGATCGAGCACCGCAACCTCAAAATCGGGAACATAGAGATCCCCAATCTGAATATCATGGATGACTGCGGTTGATGAAATCATATTTGTTACCCCCAAGCCTGTAGATAGTCTTTCGCTTGCGGTGATAAGCACTCCCGACTGCGCTAATTGATCATGATCAAAAGCCGTTTTGGATGCGCCGGTATCAAGCACCAAAATATAGTCTATGCCATTGATCTTTATCTCAACCAAAGGATGATAGCCATCGCCGTGAAGGTCAATAATTTGAAGGGGAACCGTTATAGTCATCTTGCAATAATAAGTATTCCCTAATTCAATCATTCAATAATTGACTAAAAGGGATATCCTATGGCCAGATTGAATACTCCGTATTGCGCTTTAAACTTATAAGGCTGTCCCGGAGGGAACGGATAACGTACCGGGAACCCCAGATCAGTACGAAGGATAAGAACAGTTAAGTCAAAGCGTAAACCGAAGCCCCAGTCCACAGCCATTTGATTGATGAAATCTTTACCAAAGGCTGCCCCCGGTAACCCCGCATGCGGTCTTAAGTTCCATATATTTCCCGCATCCATAAAAAGCGCGCCGTATACGATACTAAATAATTTCGGCCGGTATTCCACATTGGCTTCAATTTTTATATCGCCCGATTCATCCGGAAGGAAACCATTGGCGCTCGTAATTGTCTCTGCCGGTGTGTAAGTGCCTGGCCCGATTGATCTAGCCCTGAATCCACGCAGGCTATTGGTGCCACCTATGAAAAATTGCTGGCTGTACGGCAGAATAGTAGAATTGCCATATGGTAAACCAAGACCTACGATCAATCTGGTAGCGATACTGCTATTGGGGGTTAGTTTATGATAAAAATGGAATTCATTCTCAATCTTTACATATTGGTTAAATGGAACGCCAAACAACTTGCGCACCTTTCCGGCTAATGTGTCTGCACCTGTTAACAAACCATAAATGTTGCCTGAAAGGGAAATTCTTCCATTATAAAAATAGGTATTGGTGCGATTGGTTTGTGTGGTAGTTGTGTACGTATACCCATAACTTGGCCCGAAAGTAAATTGGTTATCTATTACATGTTTCAGTGTTGGGTTTTGCGTATGTTGTATACTATCTAAATATTGCTGTGTTATGTGAGCTGCATCTACCCGGGTCACATTGATAAGATTCAGATCATGGGTAACAAAGGTGTTCTGCTTCCATTCATAGCCCCATGATCCGGTGTATGAATTCAAAAGATAAAGCTTACTGCGATTAACAAGTGTATATCCTAAGGTCAAGTTGGTATGTGGAATGTAGGCGTTGTCAGCCTTTGGATCGCGGAACGGCATGATAAAGCGCGGCCATGATACGGTAGTCTGAACGCCGGTTTGGTATACATTATAGCCGCTATTTTGTCCGGAGAACTGAACGTCTGAACTGCCGAATAGGGTAACAGTCAGGGCTTCGGCTCCTTTAAAGGCATTACGGTTTTTCCAGTTTATATTGATCTGTGTACCTGTGTAATTCGCAGATGTAGTTCGCCCTAATAAGTCAAGTTGCAGGGATTTCTTCGGGTACGGCGTCAAAAAGTAGTAAATATTTAACTTCGATGAGTCAGCAGAAACATCTTCAAACCGGTTTTTTACAAATTTAAAAGGCCCCAGGTTAATCATCCTGTTCAATGACTTATTGTGATCAGTACGGTTATAAACCTGTCCTGGCTGTAACAATACAGAGTTTTTAAATACGAATGGCCGTACTGTATTTTTTGTGTCGATCACATTATACCAGCGATATTTTACTGCCGAATCGAGTTTAAGAGCAGTATCCCTTAATGTATAATGCGGGTACACATAAATATTGCCAATCTTATATATCCTGCGCGCCTCGTCGGCGGTTTCGTCTTTTACTTTTACATAAATATCTACCTGGTGGCCTTTTACGGTACTATCCACGCGCATAATCAGGTCTTCAGGTGCGAAATAATAAAAACCTTCCTCCTTTAACCTTGCATCAATACGTAAGCGCTCATTCTTTATCACATCCAGGTTATAGTTATTGCCAACAACGAATAAGGTTTGCTTTACAGTCCCGGCAACTGCCGTATCTACATCGCTTTTCCCTGTTGGGAAATATACCGAACGGATGGTATAATTTGGACCAGGTTCTACAGTATATATTGCCTTGGCGATTTTCTTCTTGCTGATGGTGTCGCCGCTTACCTGCGCCTGGAAATAACTTTCATTTTGCAGTCTGCTTTGTAATACCTGGCTGTTCTTGTCCACGTCAACCTCGCTGATCAATACTGGTGGCTGACCGAATTTGGTATTGAGCCAATGCCTGAATCCTTTCCTTTTGTTGGTTTTGGTCTTATCGTATATCCATAGTTTTACCCGCATCCCCAATATTTTTGAATTTGGATGAGGACGCAGCAGATCAGTTAGTTCTTCGCTCATTCCCTTTGCGTCTTTTGCAGTTACATTCCCCGCAGTGTCGGCAAATTTTACAGTGCCGCCATCATAGAGTTTCTGATTTGGCCCGAGATATTTGGTAGTGCTGCAGGCAGTCAGTACAAGCGAAAGAATGAAAATATATCGTAGTCTTGGATTCATGGGGTAATTAGTTGGCTGCTTGCTGCTGGGTATTTTTAGCTTCCTGGTCTTTTTCTTTTTGATCTTGCTTGTATTTACGTTCCAATTCCTTGTCCTTAGGCGTTTTTCTTCTGAATATCTGGCTAAAGCGGTTGTAATCGACGGTTAACGTAAAGCCTACACCGGTTTCAATGATCTCGCCCTCAATCACCACAAATTGGTCGCGGCGATAGGCGCGTAGTTGATAGCGGCCATCTTTACTCAGTTTATAATTCACGGAAACATTTCCCGCTATATCAGTGGTTTTTTGCCCGGGTTGATTCTGACCCTCAAGATTGAAATTGTTCCCCACACTCACAGTAAGCCGGTCATTTAGAAACCGCTTGGATAGCCCTACATTCAGGTCCGTTCGGTTTTGGGCTGTACCGGAGGAGTAGTCTTCGCCAGATGTTAATCCGAAGTTTAAATCAACACCTGCTATCAGGTTACCTGCCAGCCGGTTCAGTTGATCTGACAACAAGCTGCTCACGCTATTGCGTACCAAACCCTCAACACCGGCATTGCCCCCCTGGCTTTGCAGTGGATTATCGCCAATAAAGTGACCTAACACTAAGACTCCTAACACTTGCTTATTCAACTCATTTGGATCTTGCCTGATCTGCGCAAGCCGGGAATCAACCGTGTTAATTACATCCTGGGATACAGTGTAGCTGCTGTCTGGTAACACGATATCAAAACTGATATCTGGTTTCATTAGATCATTCTGCAGTGTCAGGTTTACGTTGAACGGTAGCTTTTGCTTATACATGGTTTGATTTTCCGTACCCGTCAATTGGTCGCTTACCAGGTCGATAGGAGGTACATCGGCCACATAAGTGGCTGTCAGGTTGATACTGGCGCTGGTAGGATCGCCGGTCCAGGTTATACTGCTCCCTTTTTTGAAAATGAATTTACGGTTGACTGAGGCGTAGGAAAGATTGTATGATCCTTGCTCTACAGTATAGGTTCCTGTTAAATTCGTCTTCCCGCTAGGGTCTATCCCTCCATTCAGTTGTGCTTCACCTTTAATATGGACAATGTCACCATTGTTCTGATCGACCACAATATTAAAAACGGCATTTCGGTTCACTCTGATGGTGGCGTTTACATCCATGCCCTTGAGTTTGCTTTTCTTCAAAGAATCAAGCTGCCGGGCCAGCATAATAGAATCCGACTTAGGGGCATTAGGGTCAATAAATTCTACCACCCCTTTCCGGTCTTCTATACTTGGGTCACTCGATGGAAGAACGATGGTTAGGTTGGTTTTGTCATTCACTGTAAGGTCTGCTGCCACAACCGGTGAATTCATATCGCCTCTTATTTTGATGTCGCTATTCAAATATAGTTTTCCATAGTACAGCTGGTTGTCTTCCCGTGTTGAGTTGATCACCCTGAAATTATCGCTGTGGATATTAACCCCGAATTTGTAGTCGGCATAATTAGAGGTGTAAACCGTTCCGGATACTATTGCTTTATTGCCGGTTGAATCAACTAGGGTAAAATCATTAAATCGTATGCCGTCATTATTAAAAGTGATGCTTTCGCGTGGCATGGTAAAGTAAGAATTCAGCATAGATACATTGAACCCAACTTTGTTAAAATTTACGTCACCGCGTATGGTCGGCGCTGCTGTGGTACCTGTTATCTTCAGCTCACCGGTAATGTCGCCACTTGCTTCTTTGATGCTACCGAAGCTAAAGCCTTCAATACTTTTCATATTCAGTTTCACAATGTTCAGGTCAAGATCAAAACGGCTTTGAAGAGCGGTATAATACAATCCCTTCAAATCAACCTGGTTGCCTTGGCCTGTAATACCTACGTCTGCGGCAAAAGTATTTTCTGTTTGATTATTTATTTTGATGGCAATATTGCCGACGGTATCTCCCTTAAAGTTAAAGTCGCTAATATTCATAGCTGTTGTAAATACTAGCGATTTCTGGAAATTGCTGATGGTAGCATCTCCGTTGATGACGCCGCCAACTTGTAATGAATCCTGTTGAGCTATACGAGTTAAAGTCTCGATGTGGAAATTTTTAAAATCGACTTTAACAGGGGCATTCATTTGTTGAGCAGTGCTATTAATACTTAGTATCTGATTGTTGTTAGTAATGGTGAAATCTTTGGCAAATATGCCCTTGTCACCAAATTGCAGAGCGTTGTCTGTGCTTACAGCCCATTGCTTATAATCGAGCAGGAGGCCGTTTTGCAGGAAACTGAATTGATATTCGTTAGGTAATAAGCTGAATATGCCTGCAATCCGGTAGCGTTCTTTTTTTGCAGCATCCCGAACCTGTAAATTGACGTCCAGTTTATCGTCCTCAGCCTTGCCTGTTATGCTGGTATAAAGCAGGTTGATAGAAGATGACGCCCTGATCTGATCGGCTGTCAAACTGTAGTCCATTTCGTCCCGGTCGGTTTTTATAGCCAGTTTTACATTACTTATCTCATTACCGGCATAAATCACTTTTGGCATATTACCATTCACAACAAGGTCACCGGTTTGACTGTTGAACCACCCATTAACTGTTATAGGATCCATCTGTTTTAGGTCCGGGGCAAAATCAGTTACCAGCGGCGTCTTTACAAAGCGGGCATCGAATTTAAATTGCTGCGGCGTATATTTTGGTTTGGCAATGGCTGTTTTAGAGGCAATCGAGCGATTAAAATATTGGTTGAACACATCTTGGATGGCTGCGCCAATTTCAGTCAGCTTGTACTTCCCTACCATATGGGCATAAAGCATTGGCGTTTTCAGGCGTAGGCTGCTGCTATCAGCATTGGATGTCGATACCAGGCTTACTGTATCAATTTTGATCCGTTTGCCGGATGTAAACATTACTATGTCGGTCGCCTTGATATTGGCATTTAAATAATCTGGATCGGCGGTGGGCACATTCGCTTCAATCTTGCCATGAAACCGGGTTTCGTTGGTTGCCAGGTTCAGGTTTTTCAGGTTAATACTATCCACTTCCAGTGTTGCGTTAACTGACGGATATTTCTTATTCAAGTTAGCTTTAGCATTCAGGCTGAAATTGATATTCGGATCCTTCATCCGGGCAATGGCCGTATAGCTGCCGTTTACAGCGGTGCCTTTAAGAGCGATGTTTTTATAGGTATATCCTTTAATGTAGGCACTGGCAATGTCGCCATTAAATTGCAGGCTAGCTGTTTTTGGATCGATGCCTGTGCCAGATATCTCAGTTGATAACGTAAAGCTGCCCAGTTGCTGAGGCTGTTTGGTTAAAGCGCCCACATTTAGCTGATTTAAATTGACATGCGCTGAATAAGTAGCTTTCTTTTTATTGGTGCCATTTTTCATTTGTGCATCCACATCAGCGCTGCCCAGGCTCGATTTTAAAGCCAGTTTGGTATTGAAGTTAGCCATGCTGCCTTTGAAGTTCCCTTTCAGATTGAAGTTCTCGGGAACAGTAACGTTCGAGGGTATCATTTGTGCAGGAACAACTTTAGCCAAATCAGAGCGGCTTGTATTAAAGTCATTTATCGTTACATCAAAATAAGCCTTGCTTATGTCAGGTAACCCCTTCATTTTAGCAGATGCTTTGATGTGAGTATTACTTAGGCCTGTGATTTCTAGAGACGGAATACTTAAGTCGTTCACTCGACCCCTCACCCGGCCATTGATCTTGAATACCCCATTCGGTGAGTGCTTGAATGGCTCCATAGTTGCCATGGTAGGCATAACAAGCAGTACATCTTTTAATCCCAGGCGACTGCCATCCAGGTCAGCATTAATATTGATCTTTCCTAAATCCCTGTTGATATTAGCTAAAGAAGGATAGCCAACAGCTATCTTTCTTTGTAAAATAGTTTGCGGTGTTTCCAGGTATAGATCGTTTAGGTAAGATTTATGCTCGCCATAGAAGAAAGCGGTATGGAATTTCTTGATCGCCAAGCCGCTCTTTTCGATAAAGGTCAGGTTGTTGATCTTTCCCGAAGAGCTGTCAGCTGTGTAAGATAGATTTTCCAATTCTGCATTCAGGTCGCGTATGTTCATGTGAGCGTAATCTAATCCGTTTTTTAACGGAGCCTGCGCATTGTTATCAAACTGGATGTGATCATTTTTAAAGCGGAGTTTCCGCAACACAGCTGACCATGGTTTGCCGCCTTGGGGTTTAGCCACCAGTGTATCCAGTTTTTTTACCGTTTTGACGATTGCTTTTTTAACTGTTTGTGGTTTGGCAAAAGTGAGCGAGGCGTGGGTATTATCCAGTGAGATATTATTGATATCTACCACCTGGCTTTTCAGATCGAGCTTGTTCATCTCGAGCAAAAACTTTCCGAGATTTACATTGGCCGCCATTTCATTGGTGCGGTAATCAACCTTGATGCGGGACAGATCAATTATACCCAGATTAAGGGTCATATTGATAGGTCGTGTCGCCGTATCAATTGTTGCTGCCTTTTGAATAGACGAACCCGCCGGTGTCTGAATAATTTTCGCATCGATGTCTGATACAGTGATCTTCGGAATCGAAAACTTCATTTTATCCATATCAAAATCCTTGATCCGCGTATCAAAATGGCCTAATATGAATTTGACATTATTGCCATTCGTCAGGTCGTTATAGCCTATATTGATCTTGTTCAGGACTATCTTATCCAGCGAGACCTTCATGGATGAAGTATCCTTCGGATTAGCTGGTTTAGATGGCCCACTGTTAAAGGCTTTGATGATATAATCGAAGTTGAAAACGCTGTCCTTACTGCGATATACATTGGCGGTGATGCCCTTCAGGTTGATTTCGTTTACTGTCAATTTGTGATGAAGCAGATCAAGCAGGCTTACATCCAGTTTTAGCTGATCCCCGGCTACAAGGGTGTCGCGTCTCTGGTCTTCCATGTAAACGCCGTCGATAACTATCAGCTTTGGAAGGCCTAAACTTATATGGCCGATCTTAACTTTGGTGTGAATCTTATTCTGGACGTAATTGACCGCTTTGTCCTTAATGAAATTCTGAATCCCAGGTATCTGAATTAAAATTATAATAACCAGTACCAGGAACAGAACGCTGCCAATAATCCAAAGGGCAGTCTTTAAGGCTATGCGGCCAAATCTTTTCAAGGGTATATGTTTTTCAATGGTTATTTTATAACTATCATGCTGTCAAATAGTTTGCTTTTGAACTCAATTTACTGAATTTAGTTCGCATTTTCAGTTTTCAACATATGGGGGTTTTTTAAACAGTAATTAACCATGAACGGCGTTTTTTTATAGATTTGTATTCCCCGGGAAAGTTGATCCAGATTAGTTATGCCAGATTTTTCACACTTACACGTACATACTCAATTCTCATTATTAGACGGTGCTGCCGACATCTCCAAGCTGTACAAAAAAGCCGCTGCCGATGGTATGAAGGCTTTGGCCATAACCGATCATGGGAATATGTTCGGCGTGTTCAAGTTTGTGGCTGAGGCCAGTAAACATAATGTAAAGCCTATTGTAGGTTGCGAGTTTTATGTGGTAGCCGATCGGCATATAAAACAGTTTACGAAGGAGAAAAAAGACGTTCGATGCCATCAGCTACTTTTGGCAAAGAACGCCGAAGGCTACCGTAACCTGGTAAAGTTATGTTCGCTGGGTTACATGGAGGGGCTTTACAGCAAATGGCCCCGTATCGATAAAGAGCTTATTGTAAAATATCATAAGGGATTAATCGCCACTACCTGCTGTATCGGTGCTTCGGTTCCGCAAGCGATATTAAGGGAAGGTGAGCAGAGGGCCGAAGAGGAATTTAAATGGTGGCTCGATCTTTTTGGTGAAGATTATTATATCGAATTACAGCGCCACGATATTCCTGAGCAGAATATTGTAAATGAAGTTCTGCTAAAATTTGCTAAGAAACATAATGTAAAAGTGATCTGCTCTAATGACTCGCACTATGTGGATCAGCAGGATGCCAACGCGCACGATATTTTGCTTTGTGTGAATACCGGCGATATGCAAAGTACGCCGATAGCAACGGATGAGGAAGGCGGTAAAGGTTATCGCTTTGGCTTCCCGAACGATCAATTCTACTTTAAAACACAGGCCGAGATGGGTAGACTGTTTCACGATCTGCCTGAATCATTGGATAACACCAACGAAATCGTCGATAAGGTAGAAGTGCTGAAACTGAAGCGTGATATCATGCTTCCCAACTTCGTTATCCCTGAAGAATTTAAGATACACAACACACCCGATGCAGACACCCTGAACCAGTGGGAATACCTGAAGCACCTGACTTTTACGGGTGCGAAGGAACGTTATAAGGACATAAGTCCTGAGGTAGAAGAACGCCTGAATTTTGAGTTATTCACCATCCGTACCATGGGTTTTGCAGGGTACTTCCTTATTGTAGCCGACTTTATTAAGGCTGGGCGCGATATGGGTGTGTTTATTGGACCGGGGCGTGGTTCGGCAGCGGGATCAGTGGTGGCTTATTGTATAGGCATTACCAATATCGACCCGATCAAATATAATTTGCTATTCGAAAGGTTCCTGAACCCCGACCGAAAGTCGATGCCCGATATTGATACGGACTTTGATGACTCGGGCCGTCAGAAAGTGATCGACTATGTGGTTGATAAATATGGCAAGAATCAGGTAGCGCAGATCATTACCTACGGCTCCATGGCCGCCCGTACCAGTATACAGGACGTCGGCCGTGTGCTGGACATGCCGCTATCCGAAGTGAGCGCATTGAAAAAGCTGGTGCCAGAAACTTTGGGTATCACCCTGCGCCAGGCCATCGATCAGGTGCCCGAATTACAGGATATTTATAAAGACCCCGGACTAAAAGGCACCGTACTTCGCGAGGCGGAAAAGTTGGAAGGGTCGGTACGCAATACGGGCGTCCACGCCGCGGGTATCATCATTGCCCCTGACGATTTGACTAATATCGTTCCAGTTGCCACAGCAAAAGACTCCGATCTGTTGGTAACTCAGTTCGATGGCCGTGTGATTGAGGATGCAGGCGTAATCAAGATGGACTTTTTGGGTCTGAAGACTTTGACCATCATTAAGGATGCACTTCGATTGATCAAACAAAACCACGGCGTCGAGATCGATATAGATTATATTCCGCTGGATGATGCAGAAACTTTTGCACTTTATCAGCGCGGAGATACCAACGGTACGTTCCAGTTTGAAAGTGACGGTATGCAAATGTACCTGCGCGATCTGAAGCCGGATAAGTTTGAGGATTTGATTGCCATGAACGCCTTATACCGTCCGGGGCCGATAGAGTATATTCCAAACTTCATCAGTCGTAAGCATGGCCGCGAACCTATCACATTCGACTTGGATGATATGGAAGAGTACCTGGGCGAAACCTATGGTATTACTGTGTACCAGGAACAGGTGATGCTTTTATCGCAAAAGCTGGCGGGCTTTAGTAAAGGTGATGCTGACGTATTGCGTAAAGCGATGGGTAAGAAGCAGATAGAGGTATTGAATAAGATGGAGGCGCAGTTTATGGATGGGGCCATGGCCAAAGGTCACCCAAAAGATAAGCTAACTAAAATTTGGACCGACTGGAAGGCTTTCGCTCAATACGCATTCAATAAATCGCACTCTACCTGTTATGCGTTTGTTGCCTATCAAACCGCTTTCCTGAAGGCGCACTACCCGGCAGAATACATGGCAGCGGTATTGAATAACCAGAACTCGATAGAAAAAATTTCCTTCTTTATGGAAGAATGCCGCCGAATGGGGGTACCTGTGCTTGGCCCGGATATTAATGAATCGGACATGGCGTTCTCAGTCAATAAAAAAGGAGAGGTCCGTTTCGGATTAACTGGCGTTAAGGGGGTAGGTGAAAAAGCTATAGAGAGTATCATAGAAGAACGTGAAAAAAATGGGCCATATCAATCTGTGTATGATTTTGCAAGGCGGTCAAATGCGCGTTCTGTGAATAAAAAATCATACGAAAACCTGGTTTACAGTGGCGCTTTTGATGAATTTAAATTGAACCGCGCCCAGTTCTTTGCCAAAACAGAAAATGGTGTCCTTACGGGTGTGGAGCGGTTGAGTAAATATGGCGTTGATTATCAGAATACCCAAAGCAGTTCGCAATCTTCACTTTTTGGAGGATCAGTGGCATCATATATTCCTGAGCCACCCATGCCTGAGGCCGAAGAGTGGCCATTGATAGAAAAGCTGAAATATGAAAAGGATGTGATCGGCATTTATCTGACCGGGCACCCACTGGATAACTACAAGTTAGAATTACAGCGCTATTGCAACGCTACTGTATCCGACCTGAAGAATATGCAAAAAGCGCGCTCCGGCGAGGGTGGAGATGAAGTGAAGGCAGCCTTTAATGAGTTGCGCAAAAAAGGCGAACTGAGCATAGGTGGCCTGGTTTCTACAGTTCAGCATAAAATGACTAAGACGGGGAAGCCATTTGGAACATTCGTGCTGGAAGATTACAATGACTCCTACGAGTTTGCCCTGTTTGGTGAGGATTATGTGAAATTCAGAAACCTGCTGGTTGATGGATACTTTCTGCACATCAAAGGTAATATTGAAGAAAAATTCAGGCAGAAAGATAACTGGGATCTGCGTATTGCAACCATGTCTTTATTAACCGAAATGCGCGACAAACTAACCAAATCCGTAACCGTTTGTATAGATTTGAATTCGCTGAGCGACAGTTTGATGAGCAACCTGGAACAGATAGTTGAGGAAAATAATCAGAAATACCCGGTAAAGAATTGTACGTTGCGATTCATGGTAAGAGATATGGAGGAGTCGTTGCTGATCGAGTTGCCAAGCAAAACTTTTAAGGTAAATCCAAGCGATGATTTGATGGCTGAGATACAGAGTTTAACGCACGCCGAGCCGGTATTGAAGTAGGTAAATTGTTAATAAACAGACTGGATTGATTGTTTGTTAATAAATTAATTTGA
Source organism: Mucilaginibacter tolerans (assembly GCF_030519375.1). Classification (GTDB taxonomy): domain Bacteria; phylum Bacteroidota; class Bacteroidia; order Sphingobacteriales; family Sphingobacteriaceae; genus Mucilaginibacter. The sequence goes on from NZ_JAUMKB010000004.1 coordinate 110,607, forward strand.
CCCTGCCTGCCAATAAGACTACATTTATTGTCACCAATAAGTTAATGTGTCATACGTACATAATATGATTGTCACATTGTCATAGGTACACTTGTGGCAAGCAATTTGAATAGTATATATTTGTAAATAATTTAAATTTAAAAATCATGGCTTTAGAAATAACTGATGCAAACTTTGAAGAACTAGTTCTCAAAGCAGATAAACCGGTTTTGGTTGACTTTTGGGCAGAATGGTGCGGTCCGTGTCGCATGGTTGGTCCGGTAGTTGAGGAAATCTCCAAAGAATATAGCGGCAAGGCTATTGTTGGTAAAGTAAACGTCGACAATAACCCAGGCATATCGATGAAGTTCGGTATCCGCAATATCCCTGCTTTGTTATATTTCAACAAAGGCGAAATCGTTGACAAACAGATCGGTGCAGTACCAAAATCGATACTTGCCGGTAAGTTAGACAAACAGTTAGCATAATATATATTCAACCAGTATAAAAGAGGCCGTCTCAGACGGCCTCTTTTTTTTGTACTCCATCCTCCACCTTCCTCTAAATTTAGAAGGCATCGCACAGGCCTTTGCTTTTTACTTTTGATTTTAAATTATAGGCACTACGGGTCAAGCCATTGATGATCCAGGCTGACTTTTCTTATACTGAATTACTAAAAAACATTGTGTTCGTATCTATAATAAATTATCCCATTCACCAGTTTTTATTTGAATACACCAATCTGTTAACTACATTAGCAGTATGCCTAAATTAAGCGATGAACAGGAAATACGCCACCTGGCCAACCTTGAACTGTTGGCCCGGCAGGTAGTGGAGGGGTTTATAACCGGCTTGCACCAAAGCCCCTTTCATGGGTTTTCTGTCGAGTTTGCTGAGCACCGTCTGTATAACAATGGTGAATCGGTAAAAAACATCGACTGGAAGTTGCTGGCGCGAACGGATAAGCTTTTTGTAAAACAGTTTGAAGAGGAAACCAATCTGCGCTGTTACCTGCTGCTGGATACTTCATCGTCAATGAATTATCCTGAAAAGGGAATGGACAAGCTGCAATTCTCTATTTATGCAGTGGCGTCTTTGGCATATTTGTTCAAAAGACAAAGAGATGCATTTGGCTTGTGTCTTTTTTCTGATAAGATAGATTGGATCAGTGCCGCACGGTCAACCTCAAAACACTTGTTTTACCTGTTTGCTGAACTGGAGAAAGTTTACAATCAGCCTAAAAAGAACGCCACAACCAATATTACCAGTGTATTACATCATATTGCAGAGGAAGTTCATCAGCGTTCAATGATCATCATCTTCAGCGATATGCTGGAGAATAATTACACCGAGGAAAAACTGCAAGCTTTGTTCGCGGCTATTCAGCATCTGAAATATAACAAACATGAGGTGGTGATATTTAATGTGAACGATCGTCATAAGGAGCTTGAATTTGATTTTGATAATCGCCCGCATCAATTTGTAGACATTGAAAGCGGTGAGGAAATCAAAGTTCACCCAAATAAGATTCGCGAAGCTTACCGGTCAAATTTGGACAACTACCGTCATCAGTTAGAACTAAAATGTGCGCAGTATCATATAGATCTGGTTGATGCCAATATCCATGATGGTTATCACAATATTCTGAAAGCTTACCTGGTGAAGCGGAACAGCATGATTTAAGTAACAAATTAAATACAAAGGTTATTGAAACTGAATTTTGAAAAAGAAAATCAAAATGTAGATTTGTCGACACCAGTTTATACATAATACCTTTTTTAAATACTTATTTAATGGACGATATCCAGATTAAGAAGCAACCGAAAAAATACGATGCTATTATCGTTGGTTCGGGTGCAGGTGGCGGTATGGCCGCGTATGTTTTAGCTAATGCAGGTTTAAAAGTTTGTTTGCTTGAGGCAGGTCCAAATTATGACCCCCGCGAAAATTCATCACAATTAAAACAACCTTGGGAATCGCCGCGTCGTGGTGCCAGCACAAAGTTCCGTCCGTTTGGCGACTTTGATGGTTGCTACTGGGGATGGGAAATTGATGGCGAACCCTACACCCAGAAAGACGGGAGTAACTGGGAATGGTGGCGCGCCCGTATGGTGGGCGGTCGTACCAATCACTGGGGACGTATCTCACTGCGCTTTGGCCCGAATGACTTTAAACGCCGCAGTATAGATGGGTTGGGTGATGACTGGCCAATTGGCTACGATGATATAAAACCTTACTACGATAAGATAGATAAGCTGATAGGAGTATTTGGTACCAATGAAGGTTTATATAACGATCCGGATGGTATATTCCTGCCACCGCCAAAGCCGAGATTACACGAGTTATTTATAAAGAAGGCTGCTGGTAATATCAATATCCCGGTAATCCCTTCACGTTTATCTATATTAACCAAAAAGATCAATAAAGACCGCGAAGCATGTTTCTACTGCGCACAGTGTGGACGCAGTTGTAAAATTTATGGTGACTTCTCGTCTTCATCAGTATTGGTAAAACCGGCGGTTGCTACAGGCAATGTCGACCTGGTGGTAAATGCTATGGCCCGCGAAGTGTTAACCAACCGCGACGGTCTGGCGACAGGTGTTTCGTATGTGAACAAGGCTGATATGCAAGAGTACCAGGTATTTGGCCGTACGGTGATTTTAGCTGCCAGCGCCTGCGAAAGCGCGAGATTAATGTTGAACTCCAAATCAAGCCGTTATCCTAATGGTATTGGTAACTCAAGCGGTGTGGTAGGTAAATATCTTCACGATTCTACTGGCGCTGATATGGGCGGTATTATTCCTGCATTGTTTGACCGTAAACGCTATAACGAAGATGGCGTAGGCGGTATGCACGTGTATACCCCATGGTGGCTGGATAATAAGAAACTGGATTTTCCTCGTGGTTATCACATCGAATACGGTGGCGGTTTCGGTATGCCTTTATATGGTTTTAATTGGGATATACAGAACCTGAATGGCGCATATAAAATTCACGGTAAGCAAAAAGAAGCAGGCGGTTACGGCGCTTCACTGAAAGAAGATTACCGTTACTTCTTTGGTGCGCACGTAGGCATGGCCGGCAGAGGTGAAGGTATTGCCCGCGAGGACAGCTATTGCGAAATCGATCCGAATGTGGTAGATAAATATGGCATCCCGGTACTGCGTTTCCATACTAAATGGTCGGATTACGAGATCAATCAGGCTAAGCACATGAAGGAAACCTTTAAAGAGATATTACACAGCATGGGCGCTGTAATTACCTGGGGGGGAGACGACGGTCCACATAATAACTACGGTTTGCATGCACCTGGCAATATCATCCATGAGGCCGGAACGGTACGTATGGGTAACGATGCTAAGAAATCGCCATTAAATAAATATAGCCAGTCGCATGATGTGAAAAACCTGTTCTGCGTGGATGGCGGACAGTTTGTATCGCAGGCGGATAAGAATATCACCTGGACGATACTGGCGCTCTCCATGCGTGCATCGGAGTATATAGTTGACCAAATGAAAAAACAAAATATTTAATTCTGTTATCATGGATAGAAGAGATTCCCTTAAAGCCCTGATCGTTGGTGGTATATCCACATCAGTTTTGCTGGATGCCTGCAAGCAACCGGCAAAAGAGGGCGCTGAGAATAACGAAAACAAAGATGCTAAAGGTCCGGATGAATCGGACCGTATGGCTGAAGAAAAACTGGTGAATAAACAGTTGCGCGAAGCTCCAAAATTTTTCACAGATAATGAAATGGCTACCATTATCATTTTAGGAGATATTATTATTCCTAAAGATGATGTAAGTGGCAGCGCTTCGGATGCAAAAGTGCCTGATTTTATTGAATTTATAGTGAAGGATATGCCTGAGCACCAAACCCCGATGCGTGGTGGTTTGCGCTGGTTGGATATGCAATGCCTGAAACGATATGATAAGGCATTTAAAGATTGCAACCATACCCAGCAAATGGAAATGGTTGATGAGATTGCCTGGCCGAAAAAAGCAAAACCCGAAATGCACCAGGGAGTAGCCTTCTTTAACTTGATGCGTAATCTTACAGCTACCGGTTTTTATACCTCCGAGATTGGTGTAAAAGATGTAGGTTACAAAGGCAATGCGCCAAACCAATGGAATGGTGTGCCAGATGATGTATTGAAACAATACAATATGGCCTATACCGAAAAGGAGCTGAAAGAGTGCATCAGCTTTGATACTAAAGCATAACATAAACGCCCCGTTAACCGGGGCGTTTTCTTTTTGGTGTTATTGTCTTTACAAACCTTCTTCCAATTGTTAATATTTTGAAAATGTTAACATTGTATTTTGTGTAAACACCTATTCATCATCTATCGGTAACATTAACTTAAAACGAGAGGAGCACCTTTGCGGCAGTTAAAACGCCGGATATTTCAAATCATCGTCTCGTTCTTTATTCCGGCTTTTAAGATCAGTTAATAGTTAGTTATGATGAAGAGAGCTTGCTCTCTTTATTTGTTTCTACAAAGTCGTATTCATTCTTCGCCGCGTATGCGAAATACCATTCCATTCATGTCTTTCCTTATCCTCAATTGACAAGCGAGGCGGCTGTCCGGTCCGGCATCTGGCAAGGTATCTAAAAGGTCAAGTTCGGCATCCGATGGATGAAAATATCCCTCAGGTCCTTCCAAAACCTGAACATGGCACGTTGCGCAAAGAGCCATACCTCCGCATGTAGCAAGTATATGGTGATCTGCTGCTTTTAGAACTTCCATTAAGCTCAGGTTTATATCCTCGGGTATCTCCACAGGTTCACGGTGACCATTCCTGTCCTCTATAATTAAAGTTATCATAATTAAAATGCTGTTACGCCGTAAACTGTAGTATACTTGAAAGTTAGTTTTTGCTCTGGATATACCTGCCTGAAAGCACTTTGGGCCATCAACGCCGCTTCATGAAATCCGCATAGTATTAGTTTTAACTTACCCGGGTAGGTATTAATATCCCCTATTGCGTATATGCCCGGAACATTGGTAGAATAATCGAATGTATTTACCTCTATTGCCGAAAAGTTAATATTTAAGCCCCAATCCGCAATCGGACCCAATTTCGGAGTAAGGCCATAGAGCGGTATTAAATGATTGGTCTCAATAATGGATTCTTCGCTATTCCTGTTTAGGATGTTCACTTCCTGCAAATGACCGTTTCCGTTTATGCTGGTGATATGTGATTGCAGTACCAGGTTGATCTTTCCCTGCGTTGCCAAACCGAAAACTTTTTCTGCAGAATCAGGAGATCCCCGGAAAGTGTCGCCTCTGTGTACCAATGTTACTTCGGATGCAATGTCTGCTAAAAATATGGTCCAGTCTAAGGCGGAATCGCCCCCGCCGGAAAGTACTACTTTTGTATTTCTATAAACTTCCGGATTCTTTATCATGTAAGCTACGCCTTTTCCTTCGAAGTCTTCCAGCCTGTCTATGGCAGGTTTCCGGGGCTCAAAACAACCCAGGCCACCGGCAATTACCACAGCTTTGCAATGGACCTCCGTACCATCATTGGTTTCTAAAATAAAGGATGCATCATCTAATTGATGTAATTGTTCAACCCTTTCGCCTAATGAAAATGTGGGTTTAAACGGGGCAATCTGATCCATCAATCCGTTTACCAATTGTTGCGCGTTAATGCTCGAAAAACCGGGTATATCATAGATCGGCTTCTGAGGATATATTTCAGATAGCTGGCCGCCAACCTGTGGTAATACGTCGATAAGGTGACAACGCATTTTTAATAAGCCGGCTTCAAAAACAGCAAATAAACCTACAGGGCCAGCGCCTATAATGCAGAGATCGGTAGTAATGAGTGCCATAAATTCTGTATTTGGATAACACTCAAAGGTGACTGCTATTATAACTTAAATCAAATGATAAATAGTAATATGAGATTACTTTAAGTTATAGTTTGATAGGCAAAAACGTTTGAACAGTTCGATAAGTTTGGTATATTTCCCATGCAACTGGATAAATTCAAAGATTCTGAATATCTCTAAACCTTTAATTTCTATAACCGCCAGTTCGTTATATTTCAATTCATTGATCACCGATTGAATAGAAAGAAAAGTTGCAGTTTCTGAATATAGCAGATATTCTTTTATAGCAATGCTGCTTTCCAGTTGAATTTCTATTTGCAAATCTTTAGGGTTTATATGCACGTCCGAGAGCGCATTAAATATCACGTCCAAAGTGCCGGAACCTGCTTCGCGCAAAACAAGGGGGATATTCAGTAATTGCCTCGGGTTTATTTCACCTTTTTTGGCGAGTTGATTATTTGCCCGGGTTACCAACACAATTTCGTCTTTAGCAAAGGGCGCATAGGCGATTTGCGGATAGTGTGCGGCGCCTTCAACAATGGCAATGTCAATTTTTTCATCCAAAACCTGCTGGGTAATATAATCGGTATTGCCTTGTATAAAGGTGAATGAAATAGATGGATAGGTTTGTTTAAATAAAGCCAGTAAACGCGGTAAAATGGTTTGTGCTACAGTGGTGCTCGAACCAATATGAACTGTGCCTGCTTCAATATTATTTAGCTGGGCGAGTTCGGTTTCAAGATCATTATAGATATGAAAAATTCGCTCTGTATACTGGAGTAATATTTTACCTGCCGTAGTGAGTGTAATAGTACTACCATTGCGTTTAAACAATTGAAGATTTAGCTGATGTTCTAATTCTTTGATGTGCTTGGTTATCGCAGGTTGGGTAATAAATAGTTCATTCGCAGCTTTTGTAAAACTGAGTTTTTGAGCAACAGTATAAAATACTTTCAGCCTGAAATCAAAAATCATCGGTTCTAAGTTAGGCGTTCAAAAAATAAATAATGCAATTATTATCGACTGCAATGATCAATAGCCTCGAGAATTATTTTGCAGGCTTTCCTGATCTCGCCCGGCGTGATAATCAAAGGCGGAGCGATACGCATAGAATTACTGCAATGCAGGAACCAGTCGACCACCACGCCATTATCAATGCAGCGGTCAATGATCTTTTTATTCAGTTCGAAATTTTCCAGTTCGACAGCCAGCATCAGCCCTTTGCCACGCACTCCCTTGATGGCAGGATGCACCATCAGCTCGCGGAATAGTTTCTCTTTAGACTCAACCTGACTAACAAGGTCTTCATTCAACAAAACCTCCAGAGCCGCTAATCCGGCAGCACAGCATACCGGGTGCCCCCCGAATGTGGTGATATGTCCCAGTATCGGATTTTCTTTAAGTGCCCCCATGATCTGATTGGAGGAGATAAATACCCCGAGAGGCATGCCTCCGCCCAGGGCCTTGGCTAAAAGCAGTATATCCGGAACTATATCAAAATGCTCAAATGCAAATAGTTTACCTGTACGGCCAAATGCTGCCTGTATTTCGTCCAGTATCAATAGCGTGCCGGTTTGGGTGCAACGCTTACGTAAGGCTTGCATATAGGCTATATCGGGTACGCGGATACCTGCTTCTCCTTGTAAAGTTTCGATAATCACACAAGCTGTTTCATCAGAGATCAGTTCCAGGTCATCGATATTATTAAACCGGATAAAATTGACACCCGGCAATAAGGGACGATAGGCTTGTTTGTATTCTTCATTACCCATCACACTCAAAGCGCCATTAGTGCTGCCGTGATAAGAGTTATAGCACGAAACAATCTTGCTGCGGCCAGTGTACCGTTTAGCCAGTTTAAGCGCTCCTTCAACGGCTTCGGCTCCCGAGTTTACAAAATAGACTGAACTTAGCTGTGGAGGTAAAACTGATACCAGCTTTTCAGCAAAACGCACCTGGGGTGTTTGCACATATTCGCCATAAACCATCAGGTGCATGTACTTATCCAGTTGTTCTTTAATGGCATTGATGACATAGGAATTGCCATGGCCCAGGCTGCTTACTCCAATGCCAGAGATCAGATCGATATAACGTTTCCCTCCTGTATCATACATATAGATACCTTCGGCACGTTCAAATTCGAGCAGGAGCGGGAAGTCAGTTGTCTGGGCATTGTTAGCTAAAAATAGCTGGCGAAGTGTGAGCATATGCAAAAATAACAAAGGCTTACGTACTTGAATATGTAAGCCTCCACAAATATAGCTTGTTAAATATTATGGGTTGTTCTTTATAGCCTCGCTGCGTTCTGAAAGTTGTTTTATCAGCTCATCATTAAAATCACGCTCGCTTTTGAATATCAAACTCACTTTTTCGGGGGCGAGTATCTTTAAAAATTCGTCGGTATAATATTTTCTGGTATTTACCAACTCACTTTCATAATACAATTCCCTGTCAATCTGATCTTTTCCGTTGGGTTGGTCAGGTGAGTTGTTTGCTCTTTTTTTCTGAAGGATTTCCTTGAGGGCCTGCCTGTAACGGCGGTACACCGGCCAAAACCGCTGGCCCTGGTCGGCATTCATATTAAGTCTTTTGTTGATATATTCTTCGCGTACCTCTTCTATCCGGTTATTGCCACCGTTTTGCCGGCGCTGTATCACTCGTTCCTGGAAATTTTGCGGACGCCGGAGCAATGGCCTGACAACCTGCCCGAACGATTTAGTACAAATACCCAAAAACAAAAATATGATAAAGATATGTTTGGCCAGTTTATACATTTTATTGACTGGTGTCTAATTCATCCTGCAGATCGCTACTTAAATTATCTGCGTTAACTTGTTTGCTTTCATCCATCAGAGTGTGCGAATCATTCTGATCAACATTTGACTGGATGTAATCTTTGATATCATCAACCGACACCTGTGATAATGATTTATGCAGGAAAGAATGGTTGTGATCCTCTGGAGCACCAGTATTCTGGGTTAAGAGGATAGTTGCCCCAACTGCCAGTGTAATACAGGCTGCGGTTGCATACTTAAAGGTTTGTGAAGCAAATAGTTGCCTTACAATGCCTCTCTTCGGTTTTACAACTTCTTTCTTTTCAGCTGGTTGATTAACCGTTTTATCAAGAATGTTTGCGTTAAGCCTATCAAAATAACCCTCAGGAACAGCAAATACCTCTACCTGGTTTAAAGCCTCTTCTACTGCAATACGGCTTTGAATGTTTTGGTTTAACTCTTCAAAGTAGCCTTTCGGTACAGAGAACGTATCCTCTGATTTATCTAAAGCCTCCTCCACTGCAATACGGCTCTGGATATTCTGACTTAGCTCATCAAAATAACCTTGCGGTACGGTAAATGCATCTTCCGATTTATCTAAAGCCTCCTCCACTGCAATGCGGCTTTGGATGTTTTGGCTTAACTCATCAAAATATCCTTCGGGAACAGTAAATCCGGTAGTCTCTTTATCGGCAGCTCCTTCAATTGCAATACGGGCGTTGATATTGTTGCTTAGCTCATCAAAGTATTTTTCGGGCACAGCAAACCCATTTGAAGGAGAGCCAGTTTTTAATTCATCTAACTTGATATATGACACGATCTGCTGCTCCAGTTCATCAAAATAGCCATCAGGCACTGTAAACGGGTTATTTGGATTAACCTGTTTAAGTGACAAATAATCATTAAGCCATTCTCTATTTCCTCTTTCGCTGTTCATATCGTTATATAGATGAATCTCATGCACAAAGGTTTAAAGTAAATTTAAAATTTAATCCCTTGATAGTAAAAATGATTCAATTTTTTTCACAGCAAGATGAAAGGAAGCCTTTAGCGCACCCACACTTGTTCCCAGCACTTCCGACATCTCTTCATACTTCATATCATCATAATACTTCATATTAAACACAAGGCGCTGTTTTTCAGGCAGGGTCAAGATAGCCTGCTGCAATTTCAGCTGTGCCTGATCGCCGTTAAAATAACCCGAATCCGCCAATGTATCGGCAAGTTCGTAAGATACGTCATCCAGTGGAATGTTATTTTTTTGTTTTTTCTTGTTTAGAAATGTAATACACTCATTAGTGGCTATACGATACATCCAGGTGTACAACTGGGCGTCGCTACGGAAACCAGGCAGGTTTTTCCAAACCTTTACAAAAGTATCCTGGATCAGGTCATCCGCATCGTCATGGTCAACTACCATCCGGCGGATATGCCAGTAGAGTTTTTGCTGGTATTTTTTTAATAGCAGGTTAAAAGCTTCATTCCGGGTCTTTTCGTCCTGGAACTTGCGTAATATTTCTGCATCATCAACCTGTACCGACATGTATTATTATTTATGATTTACTCGTAATTATGGCGAAAATAATTAAAAATCTTTTATTGTAGCAGGTCGAGCACCTGCTGCGAAGCGTTTTTGCTGTTAACTTTATCTATTACCCTTATGATTTTTCCATTTGGATCGATCACAAAGGTCGTACGCAAGGTACCCATATATTTTCGGCCGAATAACATTTTCTCAGCCCAGAGGCCATATTGTTCTACAATTATCCTGTCCGGGTCGGCTATTAGTGGAAATGGCAGGTTGAACTTCTTCTCAAATTTTTTGTGCGATTTTTCTGTGTCGGTACTTACGCCGATCACTGCAAACCCTTTGCTGAGTAACGATTGATAATTATCGCGGAAGTTACACGCCTCATTAGTGCAGGTTGGGGTGTTATCCTGCGGATAAAAGTACAGGATAACATTTTTGCCCTTGAAATCGGATAATGCAACGGTATTGCCATTTTGGTCTTTTGCTGTAAAATCGGGGGCCTTGTCACCCTCTTGTGGTATTGCCATATTTTGTATTTTACTAAGTTAGATTATTATTAGTTGGCATAGCCAATCTAAAATTTCTCGCTAAATTTTTGCTCTTAAAATAGTTAATCAGGCCGTGGAAAAAAGAAAAGCCCTCACCTCTGTAGGTATTTAATATATTTATGCAAACGTTGCTTTCATCTAAAATTATATTAATAATCTGTTCCCTTAGATAGCCTACTTTCTTTTTGCCTCTGATCAAGTTGGGATTACCCGACGTAAATACGATATCGGGGTATTGATCTTCTAAAACAAGCATAATGGCGTCTCTGTTTTCGTTAGGAGTTTTGCCTTTAGAGACAACTAATTTGTTCATGAAGTAAAGACTAATTATCAACCACAGATCAATTAAGACGAATAATAATTCTAAAAGCGAAAATTTTTGCCTAGCAGAAAAAAATATCACTTTCACAGATATAATTGGAAGTATCCAAGCCAAAAAATACATCATAAAATAATCAAATATTAACGAGGTATTTGATTTATAAACAATTCTTTTTCTTTGAATACTTTTATCAACGATTATTTGTCTCATGTGGGTTAAGATAATTATAAATTCTAAACGGGGACATTCGTCCATTTAAATAATTATCTGAAAAAATATGCGGAAAATTGCGAAATATTATCCTTATTATCAGTAACGGTTAAGTCAAATATATGTTTCCCTGAAGCCAAATCCTTGTCGAACTTGTAGCTTAAAACTTTGGTTTTATAGTCCCATTCCATCAATACCCATTTGCCGTCAATTTTACCCGTATAAGTTTTTACCCCCGACATATTATCGCCAATCTTAAGGGCTATGCGCTGCATTTTGGCCATGTTACTCCCATTTTTGATGTTGAGTGAATGAATAACAGGGGGAACGGAATCGACCCGGATATAATAATCGCCAAATGTACGTGCGCTGGCTTTAATGTAGCCATTGTCATAAGTACCTCCTTCGCAAACGCCATTGGCATTCATAATCACCGCTTTGCCAATATTGTTGCCAATTTTTTCATCGGGTTTTATCCAGATCTGGAAAGTATCATTGATTGGCGTGAGATGATTATGCAGGTGATGAATGGCTGAATACATGCCCGGTTTGCCTGGTGAAGCAGAATAGGTAAAGTTCAGGTCATCATACAAATTGCCTTTCGGAACCACCACTTTTAGATTGTCTGCATTAAATTCATTCTGACGGTCGTAATGGAATAAAGTTGTTCCGGTAGAGGTAGGAACAGCCGCGATTTTGGCCGTACTTGATTTTACCTTGATATTTAATGTTGATGTATTTCCAGCGACGTCTTTTACCACGTATTGCACATCATGTATAGCGTCATCAGTAAAATTAACTACCCCGCGATTTACAGATTGCGGATAGAGTGTGATCTTACTGCCCGGTAGTATAAAACATTTTTGGATGAAACGGTGCGAGCTTAGAAAGATAGGGTAATCAATATAGGCATTGATAGAATGCGTTTGATCAAAGGCAAAACGTTCAACGGCAAAGGTGTAAACGGTTGTACCATCAACTTTTAATTCGATGGAATAGATACCGTTATGATTGAATGAAGCGCTGTTCATGTCAGTTGCGGTAATTCCAAAACCGGTTTCGCCGCTTACGTTGATCACCTGGGGTTTGGTTAGATGGTAATGACCCGCCGCGCCAGCAACTGCAAAAAACTGTCTTGGTGTTTTTTCGCTGAAAGGGGCGTCACTGAGGCGATACACGCAAATGGCGCCCAAAGCAGGAGGAACATGATCGGGTATAGTCAGCCCGAATAGTTGCGGATTTATAGTTTGCTCGGTTTGGGTATCTCTTATTTCAAAATGTAAATGCGGCCCTGCTGAAGCCCCAGCATTGCCTGACCAGGCGATCACATCGTCTTTACAAACCATAACCTGTGTGGGTGGCAGTTTAAAATCAACCTCAAAACTTTGGGAGTCGTATTGCTGTTTGCGTACTATTTCCTCCAATTTTGCATCAAAACGTTCGATGTGCCCATAAACTGTCGTGAAGCCGTTGGGGTGGGTGACATAGATGGCATTACCAAAGCCACCAAACTGGACTCTTAAACGCGATATATAACCGTCATAAGCTGCATGAACTGGGTAGCCGGTGCGGCTGTTGGTTTTAAAATCGAGCCCTGAGTGGAAATGTTCCGGGCGCAACTCACCAAATGACCCGGCGGTGCTTGGCGGCAGGTCTAAAGGGTAGCGAAAAAAGTTTTTAGGGTACTGTTTGGTTTGAATAGGATCCTGCGCAAAACAATTAATAGCAAACCCCAGGCAGATTGTATAAAAGGGAATAGTTTTTTTAAACATGCTTATTTAACGTAGAAATCAAGCATTTTCACATCTTCAATATAACCTTCCAGATGATCGCCTATTTTTACCCTACCTACGCCCTCGGGTGTGCCGGTAAAAATCAGGTCGCCTTTTTTGAGTGTGATGTATCTTGATACAAAGGCTATTATACGTTCAAAAGAGAATAAAAGGTCTTTGGTGTTGCCGTACTGGCGCACCTCTCCGTTGATATCGAGTTTAAAATTTAAATGATACAGATCGCTAAAATTGGCTTTCGGTACAAAATTGCTTACCGGTGCCGAACCATCAAATGCCTTGGCCAGTTCCCAGGGTAAGCCTTTCTCTTTATGTCGCTGCTGAATATCACGGGCCGTAAAATCAACTCCTAAACCGATCTCCTCAAAATAACTGCCGGCAAATTTTTCATTAACATGCTTCCCTTCCTTGCTGATCTTTAAAACGATCTCAATCTCGTGATGAACATCTTCGGAAAAATCGGGATGGTAAAAAGGCTTGTTATCTTTCAATATAGCCGTATCCGGTTTCATGAATATCACCGGACTGGTCGGAACAGGATTGTTTAATTCTTTAGCGTGTTCGGCGTAATTGCGGCCTATGGCAATTATTTTCATAGTGCTTGTAAAACGCCAAAGCTAATGATTTAGTTGTAATGGTTGGAGTGGTTTTAATAGTTGTAGATGTCGTAATTGTAGTTCCTGGAAAAATGGTTAGCGTCGATAACGACTTGAACATCTGCAACCACTCCAACGTTTCCAACAGACTATAATACCGATATCCTCTTGATCACTGATTCTGTCCCAGCAACTACTCGGATAAAGTAAAATCCGCGCGATAGCTTGTTACTAACGGGATAAGTAAAACTTTGTTCGCCTGATCCGATTCTTTGGGAAACCAAAGTCATTACATCATTACCCAAAACGTCCATCACTTTTACAGTGACCAACGCATTGCGGGATAAAACGTATTTAACATTGATGATATCAGTAACCGGATTAGGATAAACCTGAACATCAGTAAGCAGTTTATCATCTGTGCGGATCACACTTATTTTGGCGGTAGAAGTAACGGCCGGTTTCAGTGGTGGTAGTGCCAAATGCAACCCCGTTTTTGGGTAGGAGTTTTTTGTTGTAGTGATTTTTGTTTTTGGAAGATGTAAGGTCGTATCAGACTTATTTGCCTGAAAAGCAGAGGCAATATTTATGGTTAATGCAAGCGCAAATATTGTTAACCATGAAAAAATATTAGTATAGTTTTGCCTCATGCTCAAATTTCCTATACAAAAATAGAAATAATGTCGCTATCAATTAATAACAAAACCCTTTTAAAGAATATTTTAACAAAATTTAACAAAATGAGTTTTATTATTGAATATTTGCGCAAATTTATAATGTAAAAGACACACTAAGAGTTATAAATTTAGCAAAAAAGCTCATAACTTTTATCGTTAACAAATGCATAAAGACCTTCAAAAGCTTTCTCTTGCCGGCCTTCTCATAAGTCTTGGTATCATTTATGGAGATATTGGTACTTCTCCGCTTTACGTGTTCAAAGCCATTGTAGGCACACAACAAATATCAGAAACCTTAGTGCTGGGAGGGATTTCCTGTATTTTCTGGACGCTTACGTTACAGACGACATTGAAATACGTAATAATCACCTTGCAGGCGGATAACAAGGGCGAAGGTGGCATATTTTCCTTGTTCTCGCTGGTTCGGCGCAAGGCTAAATGGCTTATTATACCTGCAGTTGTAGGTGGTTGCGCTTTATTGGCCGATGGTATCATTACACCACCTATTACCATTTCTGCTGCTATTGAAGGTCTTGAAGCAAAGTTTCCGCATTTGCATACGGTTACAATAGTCATTATTATTATTACAGCGCTGTTTGTCATACAGCAATTTGGTACCTCTCTGGTGGGTAAAGCTTTTGGCCCGGTGATGTTCCTTTGGTTTACTATGATGGGTGTATTGGGGCTGATGTATATTTTTCAGATGCCTTCGGTGATCAAAGCTTTAAATCCATACTATGCTTTAGTATTGCTGACCAGTAGTAATTACAATGCATTTCTCATATTAGGGGCCGTCTTCCTGTGTACAACGGGGGCGGAGGCTTTATACTCCGATCTGGGGCACTGCGGGCGTAATAACATACGCATCAGCTGGATATATGTAAAAACCTGCCTGGTGCTCAACTATTTGGGACAAGGGGTATGGCTGTTACATCGCAACGGACAAACCCTGAATCTGAACCTTCATAATCCTTTCTATGAAATTATGCCTTCATGGTTCCTTATCTACGGAATTGGTATAGCGACCATAGCCGCTATAATAGCCAGCCAGGCCTTAATTTCAGGTTCCTATACGTTGATCGCAGAAGCCGTGCGGCTTAACTTATGGCTAAAAGTGAAGATCAACTACCCAACGGAGCAGAAGGGACAACTTTATGTGCCGAGCATTAACTGGCTCCTGTGTGCTGGTTGTATCGGCGTAGTACTTCTGTTTAAACACTCAGACAAAATGGAATCGGCCTATGGTTTGAGTATTACCGTAGCGATGCTGATGACTACCATATTGGTATCAAAGTTTCTGGCAAAACGGAAATTTCCAGCCTATGTCATCGGTATATTCCTTGTAGTGTATCTGCTCATTGAGGTTACTTTCTTGTCGGGTAACCTGGTGAAATTTGTACACGGCGGTTGGTTTACGTTATCAGTTGGAGCAGTTCTGTTTGCCATTATGTGGACCTGGCATATTGCACGAAAGATCAGAAACCGTTATGTGAAGTTTATTAATATTGAGGATTACTATACTATACTAAAAGAATTGAGCGAAGATGAGTCGGTGCCAAAATATGCTTCGCAATTGGTATACCTCACAAGTGCCAATTTTGATTCGGAGGTTGAATCCAAGATCATTTATTCGATTTTGCAAAAGCAGCCAAAAAGGGCTGACGTTTATTGGCTGGTGCATGTGGATGTGGTGGATGAACCCTACAGAAGGGAATACGAAGTGAATTTCCTGGTGCCAAATAAAGTGATTCGTATTGATTTTAAGTTGGGTTTCCGGGTGGAGCAACAGATCAACTTATTATTCAGAAGGGTGGTAGAGGATTTAGTGAAGAAAGGGGAGGTGAATATTACCAGTACTTATAAATCACTAAACAAGCATAAAATAGTGGGCGATTTCAGGTTTGTGGTGATTGAAAAAGTATTATCGCGCTCACACCGGCTATCATTTTACGAGCGCGTTATCATGCTTATTTATAATTATCTCAAAAGGGCCAGTTTATCTGAGGAGCGTGGCTTTGGCCTGGACCTGAGTTTTGTTACCGTGGAGAAAGTGCCTTTGATGCTCACTGATCCTGAGGTGGTTGATATACAAAGAGTAGGGTGATATTAAGTTGTAATGGCTAAAATCGTTGGAAGAGTTGTAGTGGTTGTTTATTTTTTATAATCTACAACTTTTTGAACCATTATAACATTTACAACCTCTCCAGTGTGTTACATGTAACAGGTGTAACGGAATAACACCCGCAATAGTTAAAAAAAATTAACTGGTGCTTTCTGGTTGTAGTTGTTAAAAATGTTGTAATAGTTATTTATCATCTGCAACCTTTTAAATCACTACAAACCACTCCAACCCTTACTTATACCTGATCTTGTAAGCAAGTATGATGCTGGCGAATACAAACGTCACAACATTGGCAGCAGCTACCGGTAAGCTGTGGCTTAGTATACCATATATCAGCCAGAACAATGTACCTGCCGTGAAAAGCATATACATGTATAAGGAGATTCCTGACGTGTTTTTGGTTTGAATAGTTTTGATGGCCTGCGGTAAAAATGAAACCGTAGTGCCAAAAGCAGCTAAGTAGCCAATGATATCGATGTAGCTAATACTCTTCATAGGATTTGAGTTAGATGATGAAAACAATTACCCCTGAATAAAGGGCTTTTTCAGCTTACAATAATATTTATTCTAAGCCTTCTATCTTTTTAACACTTTCCTTACCCAGGATGCTGTTTTTGTAGCTATAAGTAAAATAAATAACCAATCCGATGATCAGCCATACCAGGAATCGTATCCAGTTGGTATAACCCAATTCTGTCATCAGGTAAAAACAGCTCAAAAGACCTAAGACAGGTATCAGCGATAAGTTCTTGATAAAGGCAAGTACCGTTAATACTGCTGAGAGAATGATGAAGATAAAAAATGGAAAATTCTCATGGGCATTTTCGCTGGTAAACAGTTTCAGAATATCATTTCTGAAAAAATAAATCCCGGTAATAAAAATAATGGGGACAATCCATTTCGAATTGATGTATGGAAGACGGAACTTGCCGCTTTGAGCGGTTTCTTTAGGTAATAATAAAACGCCACCGCAAACTAACACGAAGGCAAACAGGGTTCCTATACTGGTCAGGTCAGTCACTACTGTTAGATTGACGAACAATGCCGGTACGGCAACTACAATGCCCGTAATAATGGTTGCGAATGATGGCGTATGGTATTTGGGGTGTATTTTAGAAAATACTTTTGGCAATAAACCGTCCCGGCTCATGCTCATCCAGATACGTGGTTGCCCTAGCTGGAATATCAATAATACGCTAGCCGTTGCAATGACAGCGCTAAAGGAGATTATGCCGCTTAATTTAGTCAAATGAACTTTGTTAAATACAAAAGCCAGGGGGTCGCCAACTGCAAGCTCTTTGTAGTTCACCATGCCTGTAAGCACTAACGCAATTAAAATATAGAGTACCGTACAAATGATAAGGGAATAAATCATCCCCCTTGGCAAGTCGCGCTGTGGTGCGCGGCATTCCTCGGCAGTAGTGGATATGGCATCAAAACCGATATAAGCAAAGAAAACGCCGGATACCCCCTTCATTACCCCACTGAATCCGTTTGGCATAAAAGGGTGCCAGTTGGCAGGCGTTACGTAGAAAAACCCTATAGCGATTACCGCGATTACAATACCGATTTTTAGCAACACCATGGCGTTAGTGGCCTTTTTTGTCTCGCGGATACCAATATAAACCAGGTAGGTGATAATGACCACTATTAATAGTGCCGGAATGTTGGCTATGAACTTGACATCCCCTATACCGGGTGCGGTGTTCCATGCGAGTGCGCCTTGTTTAAGTGTATCCGTTATTCCTGCCAGGTTATGGCTTGCAGTAAGAGCCTGTACGTCTCTATTGGCATTGAAAGCTGATAGGTAATCGATTGTAAGATATTCGGGAATATGGATATGAAAACCCTCCATCAGGTTAACAAAGTAGGTGCTCCACGATATGGCTACCGCAATATTACCTATTGCATATTCCATGAGCAGGTCCCAGCCGATTATCCATGCGATCAGCTCACCAAACGAAGCGTAGGCATAAGTATAAGCGCTGCCGGCTACGGGGATGCGTGACGCAAATTCGGCATAACACAAAGCGGAAAACCCGCAGGTGATCGCTGTGATTACAAAGAGGATAGTTACTCCGGGGCCACCATTAAAAGAAGCCAGGCCAATGGTCGAAAATATTCCTGCACCAACCACAGCCGCTATACCCATCAAGGTGAGGTCTTTTACATTTAACTCTTTTTTTAATTGGGAACCTGAATGTTCGGCATCGCTAAAGCCGCTTGCAACATCAGCTAATATTCTGTTTATAGATTTTTTACGGAATATATCTTTCGGCATGCAGTTAATTATTAGACCAAGCCCAAACATAACTATTTTTTTGCATTGAATTATATAGCGGATTTTCTATTAACTTGCGGCCATGAAACCATCATGAGCCACCGCTCAAAAGCTGAAATAAACGAAAATGGCTCATGATAGCTTCATGGCCATTAAAAAACAAATTATTCTAATGAAAATGAGTATGAATGAGGTTTTAAGGCGAACTAATTCGTTTTTGATCCCTTATTTATTGATCTTGTGCGCTTGCCTGGTAATCAAACTGGTTTATACCAAAGCAGAAATCTATTTCGCAGTAAATGCACACTATAACCCATTTTTTGATTGGATACAACCCTATATAACCGATATAGGTAACGGATGGACGGCTGTAGCAATAGCAGCAATACTAACACTGTTTAACTACAGAAAGGCATTAATCGTCGCATCGTCTTACGCAGTTACGTCCATTTCGGCCCAGATATTAAAATACATATTCGATGCCCCTCGGCCTAAATTGTATTTTAAGGATCAAATTAGCAGGATTCATTTTGTTAAGGCGGTTGAGATATTGAGTTTACACAGCTTTCCGTCCGGGCATACGGTTTCGGCATTTACTCTGGCCGTAATTTTTACCTATTGGTGCAAGAACAAGGCCTGGGGACCTTTATTCTTATTCATTGCTGTTATGGTAGGCTATTCACGTATGTATTTAAGTGAACATTTTTTCGAGGATGTCACTGCGGGCTCGGTGATCGGCGTGATTGTAACTGTTATCTGGTTGTACTGGTTGGATAATAAAACATTTATTCAAAGCCCTAAATGGCAAAAGGGACTACTCGGTTAAGCAATCCCTTTAATATTATTGTTTATTAATCAGTTTAATGATGGCCGAAGGCATAGACCAGAGCCACAATAACAAGTAGTATCAGGATTATTAAACCGGCAATTTTTGCAGCACTCCTTGGATGCACACCATGTACTTCTCCCGTGCATGCGTTGATGGTAAATTGATATACTTTATTGTTGTAGGTATAAGTACTTACCCAGACTGGTAACAATATATACTTTATGCCCACATTCTCAAGGTCTACTGCAAAGTCGCCGATACGTTGTTCATCGCCCTCGATATCCTCCAGAATAGTTCTTCTGATTACTGGTGCCATTGAATTTTTAGCTACTTCTAAACCATCCTGCGGGCTTAGTTGATAATTCTCAGCACGAAAGCCGCTCAGAAACATTTCGTTATATGCGGTAAGCTTATTATAAGAGCCAAATGCCCGTAATCTAATTGGGCCAAATTCGGCATCACGAATGATCACAGGGTTTTGCGTGCCCCATTTTTGATTCAGGAACTGGCGCGTACTTATAAAGTATACATCAGCCTTGAACGGACTATTGAAGCCGTATTTCCAACCTTTTAAAGTGGAGAGTATGGGCATGTTCAGCGAGCTAATTCATGCCTGCCTGGCGAATAGATATCAGCTATTTCCCCTTCGTTCATGAAAATCGCTACCTGCGATTCCCTGACCGTGAGTTTAGCGCCCATTTTAATCTCATTATCTTGTCTAGGAAATTTCCATACTATAGTATTTTTGGTGGTATCAACCCACTCAATTATATCTATAAATTCATTCATCAATTTGCTAAATAATCCCATATGTGGTTTAGATAAGTCTTGCAACTAAAGTAAAATAATTTTGCTATTTAGCCTATCGGAATTTGAAATTTCAATAAATAAAAAAGGGGATATCACTCCCCTGATTATGTTTTAGAATTGGTTTATATTTTATTTAATCAGGCAAATTGGCCACTATCTCTTTTCCTGAATATCAGCCAGGCTATCAATCCTATAATTAATACACCACCTGCAATCTCGATTACCATATTGGTATTTACTGAGCTCGATGGGCGCGTGTCGGTGTACTGGTCGTTTCGCTGCAGCTCGGGCGAAAGCTTAATGGATGCAAAAAAGGCTTTTGATTCATTTTTTATCAGATCCTTACGCGATTCAGGGTAGCCGTACTCAAAAGTATAGGTAGCGTCCTGTGTGTACAGCAAAATGAAATTACGGTACTGACTCTCGCCGTTAGGGTCGCTTTGAAACAGCGTAAACGCTTTGGCTTTTAGTGTGCCAATGGTTGTATCGCGTACATTCTGCGTACTACCGTTGCCGCTTTGGCTTTGTATACCCTGTATGTATTTTTTCAGAACGGCATTAAGATCATTTTCCTTTTGTAATGGTTGATTGCCTTTAGCGTTAGGCTCCCGGATGGCGATCATGTAACCAAGGTCATTATTGGCGGTTAATATCTGCTGACCTAAGGTGTCTTTTTTGATATAAGATGTTGGTAACGAAACGCTTACCAGGCTATCAAGCTTTACCGATTTTAACGATTGACCGAATACTGCATTCACCGAAAACAGTATGGCAAATAATACTATTATCTTCTTCATATTACATGTATAAACTCTAGAAAACCGTAAATAGTTTAATATAATTTACAATAAGTAGTCTTATGTGTTTGTTAATTGTCTGATAATAAGTATTCTATGCGTGATTATAGGCGCCTATTTTAC
The DNA here is from genome assembly GCF_030519375.1 of Mucilaginibacter tolerans. Taxonomy (GTDB): domain Bacteria; phylum Bacteroidota; class Bacteroidia; order Sphingobacteriales; family Sphingobacteriaceae; genus Mucilaginibacter. Next base: position 131,838 of record NZ_JAUMKB010000004.1, read on the forward strand.
ACTTAGGCGACAAAGCAATAACGCTATGCAGACTATACCCGGATTTTCATCTGCCTGGTTGTTTTAAGAAAAATATTTTAGTGTAGGTGATAACTTGTTGAGCGAAAATTTCGTATACCCGACAAAAAATAACGATAACTTAAATCTTGTTACAAAAATGAAAAAAATTAAAATCCTGGCCGTAATGGCTATGTCTCTTGCCGTAGTTACTTTAAATTCCTGCAAAAAGAAAGATGTAAAACCGGCTGTGTCAATTACAGCGACTGTTGACGGAACCGCTACTAATTTCAACGTTAATGCGGCTGCCCTGCAGGCTACGTCATCTGGCATGACCATTACGAATATTGAAGGTTCAACCTCCGCTGGGGGGCCGACACTATCTCTGGGTCTGATTGGAACACTAACAGCCGGTAAAACGTTTAGTGACGCTAATACCGCTGACAATGATAGGCCGTTGTTTGTGTACGCCACATCCCCAACTGCCGACTCTGACTATGTAAATGATGACGATGATACATCAAATCTACCAACTGTGACCATTACTTCCGTAACTTCAACTACTATAGACGGAACATTTAAAGGCCTGGTTGCGGACGGCACAAGCACCAAATCAATAGCCAACGGCAAGTTTCACGTAAATATCCAGACTCACCCCTAATACTTAAGGTTATGAGTTATAAAAAAGCCGGCTATAGAGAATATGGCCGGCTTTTTTGCTTTGATTTCCTTTTCCAATCAGAGTTTATCCATCTCACTCTTGACAAACTCGGCCAGCTCTTTTACATAGCCCGCACTGAAATCAAATTTGATTCCCGCTGTTTGATAGATCTCTTTAATGGTTTTGGTATAGCCTAGCTTTAAGGCATCAAGGTATTGCTCCAATCCCTTTTCAGGATTTTCTTTATAGTTTTTCCATACAGCTATTGCGCCTAATTGCGCCATACCATATTCGATATAGTAGAATGGTACTTCGAAAATATGCAGTTGCTTTTGCCAAAGGTTGGCTTCAGCCTCTTTGTGTGTATTCCAATCGGCAAAACTGGCACCAAAATCTTCAAAAATTTGTACCCAGGCTTCGGTACGCTGTTCATCTGTATGGTCCGGGTTGGTGTATATCCAATGCTGGAATTGATCGACAATGGCTACCCATGGCAAAGTTTTTAATACATCAAAAAGCTGATCACGTTTTGCCCGCTTCAGATCTTCTTCGTTATCAAAATACACATTCCAATTGTCCATCGATATTAGCTCCATTGACATAGAAGCCAGTTCTGCAACTTCTGACGGACAATGCTTAAAGTCGTTCAGCTCTAAATCGGCGGTCAAGAAGGTATGCACTGCATGGCCGCCCTCATGTACCATCGTAGTCAGGTCGCGGAAGGTATTAGCTGAGTTCATGAAGATGAATGGCGCACCGGTTTCAGCTAGCGGATAGTTGTAACCACCCGGCGCTTTGCCTTTGCGGCTTTCCACATCGAATAGCTGGTTGTCTTTCATGATCTCCAGGCGCTCACCGAGGTAACGACTGATATTGCTGAAGCACTGAATGGATTTCTCGATCAGCTCGCCACCATTCTGGAAGGGCTTTAAAGCAGCTTTACCGGAAATATCTACATCCAGGTCCCATGGCTCCAGTTTGTCTAAACCTAATGCTGTTTTTCGCTTTTCAGCCTGCTCATGCAGAATAGGTACAATCTCTTTCTGTATAGCTTCATGAAAGGCGTAACAATCCTTCGGAGTATAATCGAAACGCCCCAATGCCTGGAACATGTAATCTCTGAAGTTTTCAAAGCCGGCATTCAAGGCCACTTTATGCCTTAGGGCACGCAGGGTATCGAATAATTGATTGAGCGGCAGCTTATCCTGCCAACGGCGGGTGGTGATCTTCTCCCAGGCTTCCTGCCTTTTGCTGCGGTCTATATCTTTCATCCTTACCGCAGCCTGCTCCAGGGTAAATTCCTTGTCGTCGATATGAACTGACATCGAGCCGGTGATTGACTGGTATTTTTGCTGTTCTACCTGTATCTCGGTCAGGATTGGAATGTTTTCTTCCCTGAAAAGCTCTAAAGCCTTTTTTACGCCACGCAGATAAATAAAATATTTGTGCTTATCCAAATCATCGGCGTATTCACTACCAACTAGCTTCTTGTTCAGTTCATTGCTGTAAGGCGCAATTTTAGGTTCGATCTCGGTAGCGAAATATTGAAACTTTTGCAGCAGTTCTTCGCTGGTGGTATCGCAGGTCATCCGGATATAGCGCCAAGCAAAATCTTCCTCCAAGGCAGCTTCCAGTTCACTGCGGTCATGCAGCCAATGCTCGAGTTCATCAACTGAATTGATGGGGCGTTCAGTTAGTTCCTTGAAGATCGGATCCAGGTTTTCCCATTTTATCTCCAGGTTTTGCGGGATGTACTTTCTTGTTTTTTTGTGTATCATGGCTTTGATGTGCAGATGTGCAAATGTGCGGATGTGAAGATGATAATCAAAGAAATTTACAAACTAAATCAAAACTTGATAATGAAATTATTTTTATCTTTACCACAGGCCTAAGCCTTAATATGAAATCAATCCTAACCATCACAATTATAGTAGTAGCTACCATATTTTTCTCCTGTTCAAAAAAGCAAGACAACAATGTTCAACCGGCACTTGGTGCAATTTCTATAAGTGGCACTCATGAGGCTGATACCATAAAAGGGGTTTTGTCGGCACAGATTGCCGTGTCCGGTTCAGTTCAACCAACCAAAATAGAAGTCTACGCTAATGATTCATTGCTAACCACGGTTACTAAGGTTCCATATAATGTTCAATGGAATACGTTTGGTGTAAACAATGGAAACTATAAGCTAAAAGCAATTGCTTACGATAACTCAGGCAAGCAAACGCAAACTACGCTGAATGTTGTGGTTCACAATGTGCTGGTTACCTTGCTGATCGATCCCCATATAAACAGTATATATTCTAGTGTAATGTATATAGTTACTGATTCTGCAGGAACTGTATTAAATTCCATAAAATACAATGGAACCGATAAATATATTTATGTAACAACAACCCATCCTGATCCCAAAAGTAGATGCAGTGTATTTGAAGTGAAAAATTATTCTTTGGTCGGCCAAACCTATATCACTGCGTATATGAATATACCTAAAGGAAGCGTTTGGAATTTGCGTGGAGTTACTGAAAACCTCGATCCAAAAATATCAAATGCAAAAATAAATCTTGCCAATATCCCTTCTTTTAGCCGGCTAACTACAAGCTCGGATTTATATGGCTTTACCTATACGAATACCGCAGATATACGTAATGTTACCAATTTCCTTTTCTCAAGAACTGGAAAGCAGTATGTGCAGTATATCGATAACAGCGGTAATGGCCATTATCATTTTTATGATGTGGATACTGTCAATAAGAATAATGTGATCGATTTAGCAGCCAATATTTTTCAATCATCAATAACGAAGACCATTACTGCAAATGGCGCAACTTCGATAAGTGTCTATTTAAATGGGAAGTCCGATAAAAGTTATGACGATTATTATTTGTTGGATAGTTATTCCGTTAACGGACCAGGTTTGTCATATTACTACCCTGATGGTACTTATATAACCAACTATACAAGTCTGGTTTCTTTTACCCAAAATGGATGGAATTATAGTAATGTTTATTTAGACCTGCCTCCTGAAACTATTGCTCCTTTTGGAACTATTGCAACCATCACAAGCAGTTCATTAAGCCAATTCAGCTTTACTACACAAGGCACCCTTGACTATTATTCGGCCAATTTTTATTCAGCTTCAAATAATGCCCAACTATCAATTTATTCGCCTTCGGCTTATAAGTCTATCCAGTTCCCAGATATATTAAAACTAACAAATTTGTCGGGTGCGCCTCTCAGTAATTTTAAGCTGACTGCATTCAGTATGTATAAGACACCAGGATTTGATGAAAGTAAGCTGTTTTATTATACTAATGAGTATCCTGGTATAGTCATGCCATCTCAGTCGGCGACTATACGTTTTTAGTAGGCTTTCTTGAACAGTGTTTCGGACATTAACTTAAAGCCATCTTTATAAAAGGTGGGTTTATAGTTGAATGTTTTCTCAAATTTATCAGAGTTAAAGTTGTAGTCATGATCGTATTGGTAATACATCTCCACTGTACCCATCACCACTTTCACAAACAAGCCATATAACCAAAGCATGGTCTTATTAACAGCCATGAATTTAGGTTTGACATCATAAATACTTGCTGCCAGGTCAATGAATTGTTTGCCGGTCATGGGTGCTGCTGTAGGCATGTGCCATATCTGGTTATCGCTTGATGGGTTTTGTCCTAACAGGAAAATCCCTTTGCCCATATCAGGGATATAGCTGAAGTTGTGCAGCTTATTCGGATTGCCTATCCATTGGGCACTTTGCTTTTTGGCGTACTTATCCAGCACCATCATATCCAGAAAACTGTTCTTGTTGTCTGTCCCGTAGAAATCTGCTGCACGGGCTATGCTGGCAGTTATGTTCCCAGTCTTTGCTTCATCCATAAACTGCATAGCTATTTTAGCCCTGACCTCACCTTTTACGCTGGATGGGTTATAAGGAGTAGTTTCCAGCATTGGGCCGTTAACCAGTCCGTAGGAATACACATTGTCGAAGAAGATCAGCCTTGCTCCGGTTTCTTTACCCAGGTTGATAAAGTTTTGCATGATGACGGGCCATTGTTGCTGCCAAACAGTTTTATCGTATACCAGTCCGGCTGTAAGATAGATCACACTTGAGCCTTTCACTGCGGCTAATAGTTCGTTGTAGTTCAGCAGGTCGGCTTTTTGCCAGGTCGTATTTGGGGTTGATGGCTGGATTGGCTTTCGGCTAACCAGGCGTATAGTTTCGTTCGTGGTTGCCAGTTCGCGGGTAAGTGCATTTGCAACTGCGCCGCCGGCTCCTAATATGGTATGCATTTCTTTTTCTGTTTTGATTAAGACAAATGTACCGTCGCCATGTTACCCAAAACGTTAACAAAAGATAAGAAAGTGAAATCAACGTACCGTTTCCAATATTCGCTTCCTTATCCGCGAAAGCGACACAGGGGTAATGCCTAAGTAATTTGCAACGTAGTGTTGCGGTATGCGTCGCAATATTTCCTTACCGGTGTTCAGAAGTTCCAGATAACGTTCTTCGGGCGATTGGGTGATGAAGGCGGTGATCCTGTCCTCGTAACAAATTAAATAGTCTTCAGCTATTAATCTGCCAAAGCGTTCCATTTTGTAGGCCAGCATAGGGTTTGCCAGCATCTGGTCCATATCTTTTTTGGTGAAGGTGACAAGTTTGGCGTCTTCCAGAGCCTGTATATAGGTAAGGCTGGGTCGCCCTGTCAGGTAGCTTTTGTAGGAACTTAGATATTCATTCTCGAAACTGAAGTAGCCCGTAATTTCTTCGCCATCTTTCACATGAAAATACCTGACAGCACCTTTGACTATGAAGCCCACTTTATCACACACCTTGCCATGCTCGGCAAAATAATGTCTCTTCTTAAGCTTGCTGAGGGTCAGATGCTGACTGAACAGTATCCATTCGGCCTCATTAAAGACAACGTATTTTTTAAGATGTTCGCGGAAGATATTCAGAGCAGCAGATGAGTCCATTGCATAAAGGTAACAAATTCGAAATTGAACATTCGAAATCACTCTACCTTATCCACAGCCTATCCAACAAAAAGAACACCGCAAATACCACACTGGCTATCCCATTGGTCGTCATGAATGCAAAATTCACCCGGCTCAGATCATTGGGTTTTACTAACCTGTGCTGGTAGATCAGCATCGAACAAAAGAACACGATGCCGATATAATAAGGCCAGCTAAAGCCACTATGATAGATCAATACAGGTGCTATTATGAATGAAGCAGACAACACATGCAGGCAAGTGGACAACCTCAGGGCATTTACCTTGCCCAGCCATGCAGGTATGGAGTGCAGATGCTCATTACGGTCGAAATCCTCATCCTGCAAGGCATAGATGATATCGAAACCGCTTACCCAGCATAATACAGATAAAGAGAAGAATATTGGCAGCAAAGCAAAATGTCCGGTCACTACCAAATAGGCCCCGATAGGGGCTAAAGATAATCCCAAGCCTAATACGAGATGACACAATGCGGTAAATCTTTTTGTAGCGCTATATCCCAATACCACCAACAAAGCTACGGGCGACAAGAAAAAGCAAAGCCTGTTGATAAACCAGGTAGCTGTAATAAATAAAGCACAATTGACCAATGTAAAAGTGAGAGCTGCTATTGGACTAATGCGTCCTGCGGGTATATCTCGTTTCTGTGTTCTTGGGTTTTTAGCATCGATGTTTCTGTCGAGGTAGCGGTTGAATGCCATAGCCGAGTTACGGGCGAAAACCATACATAGTACCATCAGCAATAATTTCAGCCAATCAAAATGTGCTGACGTAGTAGTCACCGCCAAAAAGAAGCCGATTAAGGCAAATGGCATGGCAAATATGGTATGCGCAAAGGTGACTAAGGAAAGATATTTTTTCATTTTATTTATAAAATTCGGAATCAAATGCCGGCACTTCAAAATTCCTGTTCACTTCGTTTATAAAGCCAAGCACTTCGTCTCGTCCGCTTTGTGATTCGGCGGAGGTGACGAAGACGGCAGGAACCTCATCAAAGGTAGCTAATAATGCCTTTTTAAACTTAGCTATATTCTGATCGGTTTTTACCGACGATTGCTTATCGGCTTTGGTGAATACCAGTACAAATGATAGGCCCTTTTCGCCCAGCCAGTTGCAAAACTCCAGATCGATCTTTTGCGGCTCCAGGCGACTGTCGATTAATACCATTACACATTGCAGGCTTTCGCGTTTATCTAAATAGGTGCGGATAAACTTGTTCCAGTCTTCCTTTTTGCTTTTGGAAATACGCGCATAGCCATAACCAGGCAGATCGACAATATACCAGCTATCATTGATCAGGAAGTGGTTGATGAGCTGTGTTTTGCCCGGCGTTTGCGAGGTCTTTGCCAATCCCTTCTTGGCTGTCAGCATATTGATTAAGGACGATTTACCCACATTCGACCGTCCTATAAAAGCATACTCGGGCTTTACCGGCGGTGGCAGTTTGGATATCTGGGTGTTGCTGCAAATAAATTCGGCAGATTTTACAATCATGGTGCAAAGGTAGTGAATTAGGGATTAGTTGATTGGAGATTAGTTAACCAGTTAATCAGTGACCCTTTATCAGTTATTCATCGTCGTAGCGCCCTGATAACCGGTTAACTGATTAACTAATCACTAAATTGCATGTTGTAACATTTATTTTAATATATCATGACATTGTTCCCATTGTTTATCAGCAAATTTGTATAAGATTTCAACTTTCGATATAAAATGGAAAAATATACAGTCCCTGCAAAAACACGTATAGGGCATGTGCACCTGAAGGTGAGCGATTTGGAGCGTGCTCTTGATTTTTATTGTGACTTGCTTGGTTTTGAATTAATGACACGGTATGGTGCTCAGGCGGCATTCATTTCGGCGGGAGGGTACCATCATCACATAGGGCTTAATACATGGTACAGCCAAGGTCAACCACCTGCACCGGCAAGTTCGCCCGGATTATTCCATACCGCCATACTTTACCCCGAACGTAAAGACCTTGCTATTGCTGTGCAAAGGTTGATTGATGCCAAATATCCACTTAGCGGCGCATCCGATCATGGGGTATCAGAGGCGATTTATCTGGATGATCCGGATGGTAATGGAGTAGAACTCTATTGGGATAAGCCGCATGATCAGTGGCCAAAGGATGAGAACGGTGACCTGACCATGTTTACCCACGCGCTTGATTTGCCTGGGTTGTTGGCATTGGCGAAATGAGGTAATAGTTGACAGTTCATAGGCCATGGTGACTGTCCCAAATGTCCCAGTTGGTGAGGTGAGACAGAACGGGACAGCAGGGGCAGACTAATTTTAACCAATCAACTTAATCAACCCAATCAACTCAATCAACCAAATAACTATCTTTGCCGTGATGAGCAAAACTGTAATCCCTTATACCGATGAGCAGGGCACCAAAAAAGAACAGGTGGCCGATATGTTCAACAATATCTCTAAAACCTACGATTTCCTGAACCATTTTATGTCGCTAGGTATCGATATTATCTGGCGCAAAAAGGCGATCAATGAGTTGAAGAAAGATCAGCCCAAACTGATATTGGATGTAGCTACCGGTACGGGTGATTTTGCTTTCGAGGCCCTGAAAATATTGAAGCCCGATAAGATAATCGGGGTAGATATTTCACGCGGTATGTTGGATGTGGCCGAAGAGAAAATAGCCAAACGCAACTTAAGCAGTCAGTTTGAAGTAAAACTGGGTGATTCGGAAAAGCTGCCTTTCAGCGATAACGGGTTCGATGCGGTTACCGTGGCCTATGGGGTGCGTAACTTCGAGAACCTGGAGAAAGGTTTGGCAGATATTTTGCGTGTACTTAAGCCAGGAGGTAAAGCGGTGGTGCTGGAGTTTTCAAAACCTAAGGTATTCCCCATAAAGCAGTTGTATAATTTTTATTTCAACTACATTACCCCTGGTATCGGCAAGCTCTTTTCAAAGGATTCACGAGCTTATTCCTACCTGCCTGAGTCGGTAGCTGCATTCCCCGATGGGAAAAACTTTACCGGCCTAATGGACAAGGTGGGCTTTAAGCATACCAAATGCAGGCCGTTAGCGTTTGGTATCTGTTCAATATATACGGGCGTTAAGTAAACTCACCCCGACATCGTTACGCTAGCCGACCCGCTCTATGGCAAGCCATAAAGAGGGTGAAAAATAAATCCGCTCGTTGTGCAAAGCGGAGAGAGGGTGGTCGAGCGAAGTAACGACCGGGTGAGTAAATAGGCGGTTTGCCTGATAAACTGATTAAATGAATAAAACCAGGTACTTAACCATTATTTTTATTCTTTTTTGCGGACAAACGCTATTTGCCCAGCGCGCCCCTGCGTGGGGTGGCAATGCTGATCAGGAAGATTATAGCTTTGGGTTTACCTTTCAGTATATCAACAGTTACTTTAAGATCGACAAAAAACCTAATTGGCGCGATCCCTATTACGACCAGGATTTAAAGAAGTATACCACGCAGCCGCTTACGGCTATAGGCTCCCAGGGGTCGCCGGGGTTTGCGGTGAGCTTTTTATTTCGTTACCGCATTGATGAGCACCTTGAAGCACGCACCACGCCGGGACTGGTTTTTGCAGACAGGTCAGTATATTATGATTATGCTGATCCGTCGCAGGACGTGATCAAACCGGTTCAGGCAACTATGGTAGAATTCCCGGTGTCGATCAAACTAAAGTCAGACAGGGTAGATAATTACCGGGCTTATATTATGGCCGGGGTAAAATATTCGGAAGCTATCGGCGCAAAACGAAACAAGCCCGACATAAACCCTGTGGACGCATTGCTAACCAACAAATCAGGCTTTGGCTCCTACGAAGTAGGGCTGGGCTGTGATATTTATTTTGAATATTTTAAAATGACCCCTGAGATAAAATTATCTAACTCAATGGGCAATTTGTTAAACCGCGAAAATACCCCTTATGCCAACCCAATCGACAAACTTTCCCTGCACACCATTACCTTTAGTCTGTGTTTTGAATAATCTGATAATCAGTAGTTAGTATTCATTTTAGAATCAAAAAACTGCCAATTTTCAGACGTTTACGTCAGTTCAATTTTACCACATTTTTAAATTATTAACTAACTTAGTCAACGATTTATTCACCTATGTCAAAAATCACATTAATAACCGGTGCCACCGCAGGGATCGGAGAGGCCTGTGCACATGTTTTTGCCCGTGAACGATACGATATAATAATAACTGGCCGTCGTGCGGACCGCCTTGAAAAGTTAGCTGAACAGCTCAGAAAGGAGTATAATATCAAGGTGATTACCTCTGAATTTGACGTTCGTAACCGTCAAGAGGTAATCAGCAAGCTGGAAGCCTTACCGGATGAATGGAAAAAGATAAACGTGCTTGTGAACAATGCAGGCCTGAGCCAGGGGCTTGATCCGATACAGGACGGTAGTTATGAAGATTGGGAAACGATGATCGACACCAATGTCAAAGGGCTATTGTATGTAACCAAAGTAGTATCAAACTGGATGATCGCCAACGGCTTTGGGCATATCGTCAATCTGGGGTCAATAGCGGGTAAGGAAGTATATGCGAATGGAAATGTGTATTGTGCCAGCAAACATGCCGTAGATGCTTTAAATAAAGGTATGCGGATAGATCTTTTACCATACGGAATTAAGGTAACCGCAGTGCATCCCGGTGCTGTAGAAACGGAGTTTTCAGAAGTGCGCTTTAAGGGAGATAAATCAAGGGCCAAAAAAGTGTATGCGGGTTTTGAACCGTTAGTGGCCAAAGATATAGCCGAAACCATTTGGTTTGCTGTATCACGCCCGCCGCATGTCAACATCAACGAATTAACCATTATGCCAACCGCTCAGGCCAATGCAGTAAATATTTACAGGAAGTAGAGGATGTGGAGTCGAGAAGGTGTGCGAATGTGCAGATTGATTGTCGATGGTAAAAAATATATCATGCCAAATTTGGAACATGCATATTCTCGCATTTGTAACCTACCTGTAAAAATATCTTAAAAAGACACGCTATCACTTAAAAATCAAACAGCTTAAATAATCCTTTTGCGTATTATCTGTCTATATTTTAAATAAAAATACTAAAATCAATTTTGGTTTTTGGACTAATTCAGACATCAAACTATTGGAAAATAAGTTTTTTATTTATTAATATTGGGTGCAATCTTTCGGGATTCGATCAAAAATTACTAATTCGCTCATTCACTAATTATTAACCAGGGATGTCACTTACAACTCAAATAGATCAGGAAATAAAACAGGCCATGTTGGGCAAACAGGAAGCCAGGCTGCGGGGATTACGTGCTATCAAATCAGCTTTGTTGCTGGCACGTACCGAAAAAGGAGCTTCTGAGGAGATATCGCAGGAAACTGAGATCAAAGTGTTGCAAAAGCTGATCAAACAACGTAAAGAATCAGCAGATATCTATAAAGCGCAAAACCGCGAGGACCTTTACAAAATAGAGGCGGAGGAAATGGAAGTAATTGAAGGGTTTTTGCCTAAGCAGATGGAACGCGGCGAAGTAGAAACTTATTTGAAGGATCTGATCAACCGTGTGGGTGCCACATCCGTAAGAGATATGGGTAAGGTAATGGGGGCTGCTAATAAGGAATTAGCTGGCAAGGCGGATGGTAAAACGATATCAGAAGTTGTAAAACAGCTATTAGGATAATTTAATCTGTATAATTGTTGCAACTCAATTTCAATAAGCTATTTTTATAGCGGATAAAAACTATACCAGCCCCTGATAATAATAGCTTGGGGTATTGTTTTAAAATTAATTTTTATACACATATATGGATTTCGTGCTTAAAGAGGAACATGGCTTTAGTTACATCGATGAGGGCGAAGGGGAGGTATTGCTGTTGCTGCATGGCCTGATGGGTGCGCTGAGCAACTGGGATGCTGTGATAAGAGATTTTAGCAAGGAATACCGTGTTATTATACCTATTCTACCGATATATGATTTGCCGCTGCTTACCACGGGGGTAAAAACACTGGCTAAGCATGTGCATCGCTTTGTAATGCACATGGGGCTTACAGATTTCACCTTACTTGGCAACTCACTTGGCGGCCATGTGGGGTTGATCTATTGCATCAATCATCCGCAGCTTGTAAAATCACTGATACTTACCGGCAGTTCGGGGTTATATGAGAATGCATTTGGGGGATCATTTCCCCGTCGTGAAAGCTATGACTTCGTAAAGGAAAAGGTAGAATATACTTTTTACGACCCTAAGGTAGCAACCAAAGAACTGGTAGACGACGTATTTAAAACAATTAACGACCGTAACCGCGTGATCAGGATATTGGCCATGGCAAAATCGGCCATACGTCATAATATGGCAAAGGATTTGCATAAGATTCATATCCCTGTAGCGTTGATATGGGGGAAAAATGATAAAATAACACCTCCCGAGGTGGCAGTGGAATTTAATCAGCTGTTGCCAAATTCGGAGCTGTACTGGATAGATCAATGCGGACATGCACCAATGATGGAGCACCCCGAAGAGTTTAACCGGTTACTGAAGGCGTTTTTAGAGAAATATAAAGTAAAAGTATAAGCATTATGCTTGCAGTCGAGCTGATATCTGATTCAATTCCACCCGTGCACACCTCTGATTCTATTCAGAAGGTGATGGAGCGGATGCTGGAATTCCGTATCAGGCACCTGCCGATTGTAAATGAAGAACAGTTTCTTGGGCTAATCTCCGATGCTGACCTTATAGAAGCGGGTGATTACCAGGCCCCTATTGGTTCGCTGGCATTGTCGTTGGTTAACCCTTATGTGCTGGAAGAACAGCATATTTATGACGTGATCCGCTTGTTTTACGAGCAGCAACTAACTATTGTGCCTGTCCTCGATGTTAAAAAGAATTACCAGGGGCTTATATCAATCAATACACTTACTGAGTATTTCGCTAAGCTCACTTCTGTTTCAGACCCCGGTGGCATCATTGTGCTAGAGATTGGTAATAAGAATAATTCACTGGCCCACATGGCGCAGATAGTGGAATCAGATAATGCCCAGATCCTGAGCTCTTATGTGCGTACGTTCCCGGACTCAACCCGGATGGAAGTGACGCTAAAAGTAAATAAAGTGGATATTTCGGCAATTGTTGCCACATTTATGCGCTACGAATACGAAGTAAAGGCCACCTTTAACCACAGCGACGATAACGATAATTCAAAAGATCGCTACGATTCATTGATGAATTACCTTAATTTGTAAAATAATTATAAGTCCATGGTCAATAGTCCATAGACTATGGTAAAAAATCGATAGCAAACTATGGACTATGGGCTATCAGCTATGGTCTCATAATTTAAACAATGAAAATAGCAATCTACGGCAGACCATTTAACGATATTTTAGTTCTACCCTATATTCAGCAGGTGTTTGACGTGCTCAATCAATACCATGTTGAAATTTACCTCCATAAACAATTGGCCGACTTTCTGGATGGAAAAATAAAGGAAGTAAAATACAATGTTCTAAAAGACGAGAAATTTTTACGTAAGAACATCGACGTATTGATCACCCTTGGTGGCGATGGTACCCTGCTGGACATGGTCACCCTGATACATGATTCGGGTACACCCGTGATTGGTATAAACTTCGGCCGTTTGGGTTTCCTGGCAAGCGTAAATAAAAATGATATTGCGGCAGCCATATATGCAGTGGTGAATAAAGACTTTACCCTGGACAGCCGCGAATTACTGGAGATAGATTGCGAAGGGAAAGAAAATATATTTGGCTGTGACAACTTCGCCCTGAATGACATCACCATTCACAAACGTGACGATTCGGCGATGATAACGACGCATGCTTTTCTGAATGACGAGTTTTTGAATTCCTATTGGGGCGATGGTATCATAATATCAACATCTACCGGTTCAACAGCATATTCATTGAGCTGCGGTGGCCCAATACTATTCCCTCAATCCAATAGCATAGTTGTAACGCCTATTTCGCCACATAACCTAAATGTAAGGCCCATCGTATTACCTGATGACAGTGTGCTTGCGTTTGATGTGGAATGCCGCAGTGCCAATTATTTGGTGTCGTGCGACTCAAGAACGAACATCATTGATAAAACAATGAAGTTTCACATCCGCAAGGCTAACTTTAAATTAAATCTGATCAGGCTAAATAATGAAAGTTATTTATCCACGTTAAGGAACAAATTGTTGTGGGGACTGGATGCCCGCAATTATTAATTTTGATGGATGCCCAAATTTGTAAGCTTTTTACTCCTTTTATTTATATCCTGTAGTCTTCATGCCCAGCAAACCTGGGAGGTGGGCATTTTTGGCGGAGGGACGGCTTATATGGGCGACCTTAACCCAAACAATCCTGTAAAGGTAAGCGGGGGCTCGGTAGGAGCTTTTGTTCAACGCAACTTCGACGGGTACTTATCAGCAAAGCTAAATTATACTTTCGGGCAGATAAGCGGAGCCGACAGCCAATCACCAAATGCACAACAACGCCTGCGTAATCTTAGCTTTACCACCCAATTGAATGAATTAAGCCTGGTAGGGGAGTTCAACTTCTTTAAATATATTCCTGAAGTAGGCCAAAACCGGTGGACGCCTTTCGTTTTCCTCGGTGTGGGCGTAGTAGGGTATAATCCGCAGGCCGTGTACCAGGGTGAAAAGTATGATCTGCGTCCATTGATGACTGAAGGCGAGTCAAAGCCCTATCGCAACCTGGTTCCAACATTTCCATATGGGGTTGGCGTTAAGTATAATATATCCGGTAAACTGAATTTAATCTTCGACTTAGGTTACCGCAATCCATCCACTGATTACCTGGACGATGTTTCAGGCAATTATCCCGATCCGTCTAAATTACCAAACAATACATCAAGAGCTCTTTCCGATCGTTCCGGTGAAGTAAACGGCGGCGTTAATATTGGCGCACCAGGCACTCAGCGTGGAGACCTGCGCCCCAAGGATACCTATATGTTTTTCGGAGTAGGCATCTCCTTCACGTTTATTTCCTCTAAATGCTATTACTAGTAAGTTTTATCTAAAATTCCGTTTAAATTTTTGATTAAATAATTCTCTCCCTACACTTAAGTGAGGGATGTCCAGCGTAACTTTGACAGCGGTGGGTAAAGTATTAGGACAGTTAAACTACACGCAGGTTTTTGCCCCTCCCGGCCTCCCCTGATTCCTGGAGAAGAGTTATTTATTGCAATTTTCAGACTATTATTCTTTTAATTTTGTTTTTACAAAATTAAATTTTGTATATTTGGATTATGTCAAAATAATATATTTTGTCTTTATAGCTAACCGAATATTCACCTAAAAACGTAAAGTCATGGCCGAATTAACCACCTCCGGAAACTCAGGGAGAAAGGGGAGACGCCGCACTCCAACTCCACGAATCGACCTTACTGCTATGGTTGATCTCGCTTTTTTGCTGATCACGTTCTTTATCATGGCTACGTCGCTGGCAAAGCCCAAAGCGATGGATTTGGCTATGCCAGTTAAAGGCCCGGATGGTAGTGTACCGGAAACACGCACCATGAGCGTTTGCCTTGGAAAAGATGACAAAGTGATGTGGTATATGGGTATGCCCGAAAAACCATTGACAAAGCCTCAATTGGTCGATTTTGGTAAAGCCGGGTTACGCGCTGTACTTGCAGACAATAATAAAAAGGCTTTCCAATCCTCCGGTAAACCGCTTATCGTTATTCTGAAGCCAAGTGACCATTCAGTTTATAATAACTTCGTTTCAGCTTTAGATGAATTCAGCATCAGTAATATCCAGACCTACGCCGTCGCAAATATTACACCTAAAGATGTTGATATGCTTAAACAAAAAGGGGCTTTTTAACCTTTCCTTATCATAGCACATTGCCGCCGGCTTTCATTCTGATTGCCCGGCGGTTTGCTTTTTATAATGGCTCTTCCCGGTCAAAGCCGGTAATTTTTTTGTCAATTTTTCTTTTTCTGGTGCATACTAAAAAAGTACAAAGTAAGTTTTACCTTTGTACCCTGAAAAAAAAGGCATAAGTTGTTGAAAGCTTGCTGAAACACGGATTCAATGGGATATAAGGACCAGATTGATTTATTAAAATTACCTCAGCATATAGCTATCATTATGGATGGCAATGGGCGTTGGGCTAAGGGGAAAGGCAAGCTAAGGGTATTTGGCCATCGTAACGGTGTACAGTCTGTTCGCGATGTGGTTGAAGGTGCTGCCGAACTCGGCATCAAGTATATCACCTTATATACTTTCTCTTCTGAGAACTGGAGCCGCCCCAAACTGGAAGTCTCTGCTATAATGGAGTTGATGATCAGTACTATCCACAAAGAAATCAACAACTTTATGAAGAACAACATTCGCTTAAATGCTATAGGTGACCTGGGAATGCTTCCTGGAAAAGCCTATGCAGAGCTTACCGGTGCTATTAAAAAGACAGCAGAAAATACCGGGATAGTGCTTACGTTGGCGTTAAGCTACAGCTCGCGCAAAGAAATTGTACAGGCGGCAAAGAACATTGCGGAAAAGGTACAGAAGGGTGAACTGGGCATTGCCGACATTGATGAAGACACATTTGAGAATAATTTATATACCAGCGGTATGCCCGATCCTGAATTAATGATCAGAACGAGCGGAGAATACCGGATAAGTAACTATTTATTATGGCAAATAGCGTATGCTGAACTGTATTTTACACCTAAACTCTGGCCTGATTTCAGGCGTGAAGACCTGTATGAAGCCATTATTGACTATCAAAAGCGGGAGCGCCGTTTTGGTATGATCAGCGAGCAGCTTAACTAAATTTTTACTTTTAACACTTTTTAACAACTGTATAAATTATTTTTAGCCCACTAAAATATTCGGATGAATAAACTTCTTTTTACTATTCTTTTTGCTGTAATAAGCACTGTTACCCTGGCCCAGGTTACCCAACAACGACCGTCACTGCAAAAATCAATTCCGGCAGACAGTTTGAGTTACCTGAACCCAAAAGATTATATAATAGGGGGTGTTACGGTTAGTGGCACCAAATATCTGGATAAAGATGTATTGGTACAGATATCTAAATTAAGCAAAGGCGACAAGATCAATTTACCAGGGGAGCAAAATGCTGCAGTGGTTAAAAGAATGTATGACCAGGGGCTTTTTGACGATGTTCAATTATATATCACCAAAATCAACCTCGATACCGTTTACCTTGAAATAGCGGTTACTGAGCGTCCGCGATTATCTCGTTTGCATATCACTGGTATCAGAAAAGGCGAAGTAGAAGACCTTCAAAAGAAATTAAGTGACAAGAATTCAAAGATCGTTAACGAGAACCTGTTAAGTACAACAACGGCTATCATTAAAAAGCACTTTAATGAGAAGGGTTTCTTAAATACCACAGTTGATATTAAGCAGCGTAAAGATCCGGGAGATGCGAATAGTGTGATCCTGGATGTTGCTGTAGATAAAAAACAGAAAGTAAGGATCAACAAGGTGATTTTTGAAGGAAATACAGCCTTCTCGAGCAAAAAACTAAAAAAATACCTGAAGAAAACGCGTGAGCGTAAATGGTACAATCTATTTGGTTCAAGAAAGTTTTTGCAGGACCATTATGATGAAGATAAGCAAACCCTGATAGAAAAAATGCAGGATAAAGGTTATCGTGACGCGGAAATTATTAAAGACTCTGTCTGGAAAAATGATGAAAATACAGTAAATGTTAAAATAAAGGTCTATGAAGGGCATAAATATTACTTCGGTAATATTAAGTGGTCTGGCAATGCACGCTATCCATCTGATCTGCTGAATAAGCTGATCCGCCTTAAAAAGGGGGATGTTTTCAGTGAAGAGGAATTGAACAAGCGTTTACAAGGGCCAACCCCCAATAATGATGACGTATCTACACTTTATCTGGATGGTGGATACCTTACTTATAACGCTGACCCTGTTCAGACCAGGGTTTATAATGATACTGTCGACCTGGATATCAGGATCTACGAAGGACCTCAATATACGATCAATAAAGTAGACGTTAAGGGTAACGATGTAACCAACGATAAAGTGGTTAGGCGTGAGATCAGGGTGAAACCCGGACAAAAGTTCAATAAAGAGCTGTTGATCCGCAGTACACGTGAAATTGGTCAGTTGGGTAACTTTGATGAGCAGAAGACAGAACCGAAGCCGACAAACATTAATCCGGCTGATGGGACAGTGGATATTATCTTCAACGTAGTTGAAAAACCATCAGACCAGATAGAGTTGTCAGGTGGTTTTGGCGGCGGACAAATAGTGGGTACGCTCGGGTTAACATTTAATAACTTCTCGCTCAAAAATATATTCCATTTAAAAGACTATAAACCGCTTCCAAAAGGTGACGGTCAGAAGCTGAGCATCAGAGGGCAATCAAGTGGGCGTACTTACCAGAACTACTCGTTTACCTTCTCTGAGCCGTGGTTAGGTGGTAAAAAGCCTATTTACTTTGCGTTATCTGCTTATACGCAATTAAGCTCCACCGGGCAATATTATGCAAAGAGCGATTCCCGTTACAATAATTTGCGTATCAATGGTGTGGGTGTGACTTTGGGTAAAAGATTAAACTGGCCTGATAATTATTTCCAGCTCAATTACTCATTAAACTTTGATCACTATAACCTTGACAATTATCCTGGTTATATATTCCAGAATGGTACTTCTTATAATATCAAACTGACACAGGAGATAACCCGCAACTCACTCGATGCACCAATATTCCCTACACAAGGTTCAAATATTAAATTTACCATACAGGGTACGCCGCCATATTCGTTATGGAATGGTGTAAACTATAAAATAGCTACGCCTGAACAAGTATACCACTTTGTGGAATATTATAAAGTTAAGTGGGATGCACAATGGTTCCAGAAAATAATAGGTAAACTGGTATTGATGTCGCAGGTCAGGTTTGGTTTCTTAGGCGAATATAACTCCTTTGTTCCTGCATCTCCATTTGAACGTTTCAAATTGGGTGGCGACGGTATGCAGAGCTACCAGTTCTTACAGGGTAGTGATATTATCGGGTTAAGAGGTTATCAAAACTTCTCTATCATTCCGGTCGGAACTAATTATAATGAGAGCAACAACCCGGGTAGTACGATCTATAACAAATATACGTTTGAGCTTCGTCACCCTGTGATTGCCAGCCAGTCGGCAACAATATTTGTATTGGCATTTGCTGAGGGCGGCAATGTGTGGAATAACTTTGATCAATTTAATCCGTTTAACGTAAGACGCTCTGTAGGTATTGGAGCAAGAATATTTTTACCTATTTTTGGATTGCTTGGGTTGGATTACGGATATGGATTTGATAAGATACCAGGAATACCCGATGCTAATAAAGGGCAGTTCCACTTCTCAATCTCACAAAGCCTGAGCGGGGGATTTAATTAAAATTATATGAAAAAAATAATTTTATTATTAGTTCTTACGTTTACAGCGTTTACGAGTACATTTGCGCAGCGTTTTGCTTTCGTTGACTCAGATTACATACTAAAGCATGTACCTGAATATGCGGCAGCGCAAAAACAATTGACCGCATTGTCCGGGCAATGGCAAAAAGAAGTTGATACCCGGTCGCAGGAGATCGAACGATTATACAAAGCATACGAAGCTGACCAGGTTTTACTGACGGCTGACATGAAAAAGCGGCGCGAGGCCGAGATATCTGATAAAGAGAAAGCAGTGAAGGAATTTCAGCGTCAAAAGTTCGGGCCAGATGGAGAACTGTCAAAAAAGAGCACTGCTCTGATCAAGCCCATTCAGGACAGGATAACAAAAGCAATACAGGAAGTAGCTGAAGGTGAAGATCTGGATATGATATTTGATAAAAACAGCGAAGTGATTATGCTGTATGCTAATCCGCGCTATGATAAAAGTGCGGACGTGATAACGAAACTGGGCCTGAAGCCTGGTGTGTTTGCGAGATAAAATAATTTAGAAATAAAACAAACTATTATTAAACACAGAACATTAAAAATGAAAAAACTATTAAAGGTTGCTTTAATCGCAGTATGTATTGTATTTGCAGGAAATCTGGCTAAAGCGCAAAGTAAAATAGGGTATGTAGCAGTGGACGCGATTGTTGATCAGATGCCTGAAACTAAAGCAGCAATTAAAACCATTACTGATTACAATAAACAGTTCATCGATCAGCTGACTACTATGAATAATGAATTACAGTCGAAAGGACAGGCTTACCAGGCTCAACGTGGTACTATGACTGACGCTATCCGCACTGCAAAAGAAAGCGAACTGAACGACTTGCAAAAACGTTTTACCGACTACCAGAATACAGCACAACAACAAGTTCAGGCTAAACAGTCTGAATTGGGTAAACCGATTATCGAAAAAGTAAGAGCCGCTGTTGCGCAGGTAGCAAAAGAAAAAGGCTACACTTATGTGATCAACTCATCACAAACTGATTTGGTTGTATCGCCTCCGGGTGATGACCTGGCAGTTGAGGTAAAAGCTAAATTAGGTTTAAAATAAATTAATTTACAGGTTATTTTTATAAAGCGCCGGCAATTTGCCGGGCGCTTTTTTTATTTTAGCGCTGTGTTAAACAAGCAACCTATAGGTATTTTTGATTCCGGATATGGCGGTCTCACCGTTTTCCGGTCAATTGCCGATCAACTCCCGGATTATGATTACATCTATTTAGGCGACAATGCCCGTGCACCATACGGTAACAGGTCGTTTAATACCATTCACGAATATACCTGGCAGTGCGTGCAGATGCTTTTTGAAATGGGGTGCCCCTTGGTGATACTTGCTTGTAATACAGCATCAGCAAAAGCTCTCCGGACTATCCAGCAACGTGATCTGATCCACGAAGATCCGTCCAAAAGAGTGCTTGGCGTTATCAGGCCCACAGCCGAAGTGATTGGAAATTATACCCAAACGAAACAAATAGGGGTATTGGGTACCAAAGGTACCGTGCAGTCGAAATCCTATCTGATCGAGATTAATAATTTTTTCCCTGAGGTAAAGGTTCATCAGCAGGCTTGTCCGCTTTGGGTGCCATTGGTTGAGAACGGAGAGCATGATCAGCCTGGAGCCGATTATTTTGTAAAAAAATACCTTGACCAGGTGCTGGCAAAATCTACTGAAATTGATACGCTACTGTTAGCCTGTACACATTATCCATTATTACAGGGAAAGATAACCGCTTATTTACCAAAGCACATCAAAGTGGTTCCCCAGGGAGACATTGTGGCTGCAAGCTTAAAAGATTACCTGAACCGTCATTCTGAAATGGAGCAAAAGTTAACCAAAGGGCATACAAGGCAATTTTTTACCACTTCTGATGATACGGATGACTTTGATCATCATGCCTCCATGTTCTTTTCCGAACAGGTAAAATCAGAATATGCTTCTTTAAAATAGTTCGTATCATTCAAGGGTATCGTTTCAATTCATGTTTATTATACATTGTCTATAAACTTAATATAATTTATTAAGCCTTATTAACTGAATATTACCCTTGCATTTAGTAAGTTTGCAGCCGGAGCCTGCTGATCATTGAACTTTTATATTAAATACCTTATTGTCGCTATAGGCCTGTTTGCTTTTTCAGGCTTCTTTGCACTTTTCGGGGTCTATGCCGAAAGGAAGGTATCAGCGTTTATACAGGACAGACTCGGCCCTACGGAAACCGGCAAATTCGGGCTGCTTCAAACTATCGCCGACGTAATAAAATTATTGATCAAGGAGTCCATCATTCCCGCCGCTGCCGATAAGCTGTTATTCATGCTTTCCCCGGCAATCATATTTATAGCGGTGTACATGGGTTTTGCTGCCATTCCCTGGGCTCCCGGAATAGCGCCATCCAACCTGAATTTGGGTTTGTATTATATTTTCGCCATACTCTCCATCGAGACATTAGGTATCCTGATGGCCGGTTGGGGATCAAATAACAAATACTCTATCCTGGGTGCTATGCGCTCGGCGGCGCAAATTGTATCCTACGAGATACCGGCAGGTTTTGCCATTATTGCGGTAGTGATGATTGCCCAGACTATGAATCTGCAAACCATAGCTGCACAACAAGGGATCATGTCGTCAGAGAAGGCAAGCTTTTTAGGCATTTGGAATGTCTCGCAATACGGAGGGATACTGGCCTGGAATATTTTCAGGGCGCCGCACCTGATCATTGCTTTTGTTATCTATTTCATTGCTTCACTGGCCGAAAGCAACCGTGCGCCTTTTGATATTCCTGAAGCGGAATCGGAGTTGGTGGCGGGCTTTCATACTGAATTTACGGGGATGCGCTTTGCCTTCGTTTTTTTGGCAGAGTACTCAATGATGTTCCTAGTATCGATGGTGGCTGTGATCCTTTTCCTTGGTGCATGGAACACGCCTTTGCCGAATATCGGCAGTGTGCGTTTGGCAGACTGGACAACAGGAGCAGCCTGGGGGATATTCTGGACGGCACTTAAAGTTTTGGCTTTAGTTGGCGTACAAATGTGGATACGCTGGACGTTGCCGCGTTTACGTGTCGATCAGCTGATGAATCTATGCTGGAAGGTGTTGACACCGCTGGCATTTGTATGTATGCTGATATCAGGCATATGGCGATTGTGGGTGATGTGATTTTTTTATTTCGGATTTCGAATTTTCGATTTCGGATTTAGAACTGTTTGGAAATTAAGAATCATGGTAATCAATTAATCCGATGGATCATGATCTAGACAAAGTTTTTAGAGTTTAGAAATTAGGATTTAGTGTTTAAAAACGCAATACACGGTTTTAGTACAGCATGGAAAGGCTTGAGCCTTACCATCAGGCACCTTTTTGCCTCGAACGCAAAAAGGAAGATAACACCGATCAGCAATGATAATTATTTTAAAAGCCTGGAAGGAACTAACACCATACAATATCCAAAACAGCAATTGCCGGTGCCTGAAGTTGGGCGTTACCAATTGGAGGTAGAAATTGATGATTGTATCGTTTGCGATCTCTGTGCCAAAATATGTCCGGTTGATTGCATCGACATTGAATCAATAAAAGCGACCGAAGCTTTTGGTCAAACATCCGATGGCTCGCCTAAACGTATCTATGCTGCCAAATTTGATATCGATATGGCCAAATGCATGTACTGTGGCTTGTGCACTATTGTGTGCCCTACGGAATGCATTATCATGACCAATCAGTATGACAGAACAGTATTCGAATTGAAGGACCTGACCTACGGGTTTTCGGACATGACCCCGGAAGACGCTGCAGAAAAACGAGCATTATTAGATAAACAAGTTGCCGAACGTCAGGCTGCCAAACTAGCTGCAATGAACAAAAAGGAGGGTGAAGCATGACGATGGTAAAAGCGCTCTTCTATCTGTTGGGTTTTATGACGCTTGCCTCGGCATTGTTTGTGGCTGCCAGTAAAAACCTGGTCCGCAGTGTTTTTATGTTTTTTGTTACTCTTTTGTCACTGGCCGGTTTGTATGTGCTGGCATTGGCTGATTTCGTGGCTATAACACAGGTAGTAATCTACGTAGGCGGAATTTTGGTACTGATGCTGTTTGCCTTCATGCTATCCGGCAAGGAGACTCTTTCTAATATACAACAGCAGAACAGCCGTTTTATCAGTGTAAGCCATCTGCCGGTCTTATTGCTGGCAGTATTGTTCTTTATTGTGCTGATTAATATATTATTTAAAGCAGATATCAATAATTTGCAATGGACCAATAAGGCTGCATCGTACAAATTGGATGTCAGACCGGATAGTCAGATGACCAGCAATATTGGTACTAACCTGATGACTACCTATCTGTTGCCCTTTGAAGCGATTTCTATTCTGCTGATGATGGCTTTGGTAGGAGCGGCGCATTTATCGCGAAAGGAGAAGAAAGCATGATCAATTTATCGGATTTTCTCATCGTTAGTGCCGGTTTATTCTGTGTGGGTTTATACGTCATCCTAACTAAGCGAAACGCTATACAAGTGCTGATCGGTATAGAGATGATGCTGAATGCAGCCATATTAAACCTGGTAGCTTTTGGTAAATATGATCGTTTATACAACGGCGGGCAAATATTTGCCCTGTTTGCTATTGTGCTTGCCGCAGCAACAACCGCTGTTGCGTTGGCGATTATTTTAAACGTTTATAAAAAATATAAAACCATTGATCCGGATCAAATACACGAATTGAAGGATTGAAAAAATTTCAATGAGGGTACTCAAAAATAATAGTGTGGAGGTGTCATGCTGAGCTTGTCGAAGTATGGTAGGGCAGGTCTTTTTATGTCCGCAGTTTTATTTTGTTTGCTCCTGTCTGGAAACGCCGATGCTCAAAATAATGATGCTATTCATAAAGATACATCAGTAAGATTAGTTATTAGAGACCCTGGCAGTATTACGAATGATAGAATTTTACTGATTGTAGACGATAAAAAGTATTATACGAATTCTTTTGATAGTCTTTTCCCTGACACGAGTAATATTTTAAATGTGAAGGTTATAAAAGGTAGGGAATCTATTGATAAGTATGGCAAAAAGGGTAAAAATGGAGCCGTATTAATCACTACCATAAAATATGCTGTTGAACAATATCAGAAGAGGTTCAGTGCTTTCTCAAAGAAGTATACGGGCTACAGGATTAGACAACAAGGCAAAGATGACAGTTGCACTTACATCGTTAGTGGGTTAATTTTATCGAATGATTCTAGAAAAAAAACTGAAAAATTATACAATATAAAATCTCAGGACATTAAAGGAATAGCAATTACGGAAAACCCCTGGTATAATGGCGGGGAGAGCAGGAAATATTTGGTAGTCATTGATACTAAAAACTAACATTGGAAAACTTTTTACAAGCTATAGATACACTAACGATACGTTTTGCACTTGCAGCAGTGTTGTTGCCATTGCTGGCCTTTATGGTGAATGTCTGTTTGCCGGGTAAAAACAATAAAGTAGCCGGTTGGATATCTACCTTTGCTATTCTCGCGGGCGCTGTATTTTCTGTATTCGTTTTCTCAAAGGTCTGGAACCAGCACCAGGTGCATCAACAGCAGTTATGGTTTACAATTGGCCAGACCAAATTATATGCGGGAGTACTGCTGAATAATCTTTCGGTGCTAATGTTGTTGCTGGTTTCACTCATTGCCTTACCGGTGCATATTTACTCCACTGCTTACATGGGGAAGGACGAAAACAGCAAACGTTATTTTACTTACCTCAGTTTCTTTTGTTTCAGTATGCTGGCTTTGGTGGTGATTGACAATTTGATTTTGTTCTATATTTTCTGGGAACTGGTTGGCTTTTCATCTTACCTGCTCATCGGTTTCTGGTATACCCGTTCCAAAGCAGTTATCGCCAATAAAAAGGCCTTTATCATGAACAGGATAGGGGATATCGGCCTGCTGGCAGCCATAGCTATTCTTTTTACGGTTTACCACACTTTTGATATAGATCAGCTATTTGGTGCTAATGCTTTGGTGCGTTCAATAGCCTTTGAATTACCCGGCGGATGGCAATATGTTGCTTTCGGGGGGATTGCACTGGCGGTGGCAGCTAAATCGGCGCAGTTTCCGTTACATACCTGGTTGCCTGATGCAATGGAGGGCCCGACATCCGTATCAGCGCTTATCCATGCGGCTACAATGGTGGCCGCAGGGGTGTTCCTGCTGGGCCGGGTTTATCCTGTATTTACGGAATTAGAGTTGAATATCCTCGCTATAATAGGAGCATTTACCGCTTTTATGGCGGCAACTATCGCTCTTACGCAAAACGATCTGAAACGTATCCTTGCTTATTCAACCATTTCGCAATTAGGATTTATGGTGATGGCAATGGGGATTGGAGCCTATTCTTCTTCGCTGTTTCATTTAGCTACTCATGCATTTTTTAAATGTTTGCTGTTCCTCGTAGCAGGTATTGTCATCCATCAGGTGCAACATGCGAAGGATGAATATAAGCTCGACATCGACCCGAAAAATGTATTGTATATGGGTGGTCTTGCTAAGAAAATGCCGTTTACATTTGTCTCCGCATTGATAGCAGGACTTGCATTAATCGGCTTTATTTTTACATCAGGGTATCTGTCAAAAGACGGTATTTTGATTCAGTCATTTGAATGGGCCGAAGGGAAATATTGGTTATTTAAATTAATCCCGATCAGTGCGATCATCACCAGCTTGATGACTGCATTTTATGTAACCCGTCTGATTGTAAAAGTGTTTTTTGGCGAGTTTAAATTATCACAAATTAACCCAAGTATCGAACTGCACGTCAGTGACGGCGGATGGCAATATAAACTACCCTTAGTGTTCTTGTCGGTCTGCTGCTTGTTCCCTCTGTTCTCGTTCACCCCATTTTTATATGAGCGCGCATGGTTGCTTAACGGATTTCAAAGAATTACCGGGCTTGACAGGGTGAATATTTATCACACAATTGTTCCTGTAGGCGTGAACATTCTAAGTCTGTTCGTGATTTATTGGGCTTATGCCGTGTATGTAATGGAAAAGGCCTTACCGTTCCCTGAAGGTGGCTGGATTTTCAGATTGTCTTATCACGAATGGTATATCGATAAGATTTACAACAAGATAATTGTTGGCCCGGTACTGGCGCTGGGAAAATTCGCCCGATGGTTTGATATCAATATTATCGATGGTTTTATACATTTGCTGCAACGAATAGGTATTGCCTGCTCAAAAATTACCGATTGGACGGATCGCTATATTATCGATGGTTTATTACATTTAATTGCCGCCATAGTATTGAGCATCGGTAATTTTGCCCGAAGCTTCCAGGGAGGTAAGGTGCAATATTATTTGTTTAGCATGCTGGCAATAATACTGGCTATATTTTTATTTAAAATCCTTATTTAAGTGAGATATGAGATATGAGATTTTAGATTTGAGATCAAACCATAACTGCAAATTATTCTTGCTGATTGGAGGCGACATAGAATTTTCTGTGTCTCAAATCTCACATCTCAAATCTCACATCTCGCAAGTAATTTCTCATATCCCGCATCTTACACAATGAATATATTATCATCGCTGATTTTTACCCCGCTGCTGTTTGGCTTACTCATAATCCTGCTGCCATCGGCCTGGCGTTTCAGTTTTAAATATATCGCCCTGCTGGCTACACTGATCCAGTTGGGTCTAAGCATTACAATGTACCTGTACTTCAGGACCGGGTCAGCGTACGCTGGTGTTAGTAACGAAGCTTCGTTTCAGTTTGTACAAAAAGCGCATTGGATCAACCTGAACCTGGGAAACACGTTGGGCAAAATGCAAATCGACTATTTTGTCGGCGTTGATGGTATTTCAATTACCATGATATTGATGAGTTCGGTGGTAATGGTGATTGCGGCTCTTGCGTCGTGGGAGATCAAAAGTAACCTAAAAGGCTTTTTTAGCTTGTTTTTACTGTTAAATACCGCCGTCATCGGCGTGTTTTGTGCATTGGATTTCTTCCTGTTCTACATATTCTATGAGTTGATGTTACTGCCGCTTTATTTCCTTATCGGGATGTGGGGCGGTGCACGGCGCGAATATGCTGCTATCAAATTTTTCCTGTATACGTTATTCGGTTCGGTGTTTATGCTGCTGGTGATGATCGGGCTTTACTTATCTGTAAAAGATCCGGAAACCGGTAATCATACCTTCAACATCGTCCAGATGATGAACCCGGCCAATTACGACGCTGAATCAATATTTGCCGTTTGGGGTCATAAAACATTATTGGGGATGCCCGCAAGGACAGTCGGTTTTGCGGTGCTGTTTATCGCTTTTGCGATTAAAGTACCTGTGGTGCCCTTACATACCTGGCTGCCCGATGCACACGTCGAAGCGCCGACACCTGTTTCTATCATATTGGCAGGTATCCTGCTGAAGATAGGTGGATATGGTATCATCCGTATTTGCCTGGGCATATTTCCTGAAGTTGCTGTATCTGGCGCCTATTGGCTTGGATTGTTGGGCGTCATATCAATTCTATACGGTGCTCTAAATGCCCTCGCCCAGCGTGATCTGAAACGTCTGATCGCTTACTCGTCAGTATCCCACATGGGTTTTGTGCTTTTGGGTATCGCTTCTCTGACACCAGAAGGAATTAGTGGGGCGGTTATGCAGATGGTAAGTCACGGCTTTTTGTCGACCATGTTGTTCTTCCTTGTGGGTGTGGTGTATAATCGCGTGCACGACAGGGATATTTACCATTTCCGTGGGTTAGGCTCTTTGATGCCGCGATATACCACATTTGTTATGATTGCATTCTTTGCATCACTGGGCCTGCCTGGGTTTTCAGCTTTTGTTGGCGAGGCGTTTTCATTAATTGGCGCATTTAAATCACCATCAGTAAATGGCGCATTGCCTTACTGGATGGCTGTCTGTGGCTCAGTAGGTATTTTGTTAGGCGCGGCTTATTTTCTCTGGACTTTGCAGCGAATGTTTTTCGGATCACTAACACTCAAAGGCGGAGAAGTATGGA
This sequence comes from Mucilaginibacter tolerans, assembly GCF_030519375.1. Taxonomy (GTDB): domain Bacteria; phylum Bacteroidota; class Bacteroidia; order Sphingobacteriales; family Sphingobacteriaceae; genus Mucilaginibacter. The sequence goes on from NZ_JAUMKB010000004.1 coordinate 159,963, forward strand.
AAAGCGCGTTAACAGATTTGAACTTTCGTGAAATATTCTCACTGTTCCCATTAGCGCTACTGGCATTGGTTTTAGGCGTAATGCCTTCACTGGTGTTCGACAAGGTTAATGATTCGGTATTGGCATTGGTGCACTTTTTAGGGTTTAAATAATCGTTTTTTGAACTACTCTTATGGAAAATAGTTAAATGATGCATCCTGAGATCAAATAACCCCAGTAAGGGAATGAATCTAACAGAATGTAATACTTAACTTAAAACCTATGTTCAGGAAATTATTAGTCGCTGCAAGTCTTTTTTTTATAACGATAGTAGCGCAGGCAGACGATCAGAAGATCGAATCAAAAGTTCAAAAAGTGGTGGTGTTTTTAAATGGGGCACAGGTAACACGTATGGCAATGGTACATATTAACCCGGGTAATTCAACATTGATTTTCGAGAATATTTCTCCTGGAATTGATGTACAGAGCATCCATGTACGTGCCAATGGGGATTTCACCATCCTTTCGGTTAAGCACGAGCTGAATTTTTTGAACGAACAGATCAAGCAACAACGGATTGAGGATCTAAGAGCAAAGCAAAAGAGTATAAAGGATAAGATCGACTTGCAAACCAGCCTTGCATCTATTTACCAGGAGGAGGAGAACATGCTGGTGAAAAATCAGATGATCGCAGGACAAAACACCGGGCTCGATATCATAAAACTAAAACAAGCGCTGGATTTTCAGACTGAACGCCTGACTGCTTTGAAAAAAAAGGAGCAGGAAAATACTGCACAGATAGCTGATTTAACTAAGGAGCTGCTAAAATATAGCCAGCAGATTGCCGAGTTAAATAAAGGTGCTTCAACAGCTACAAGCAATATATTGGTTACTGTTTCATCGAAAACCTCTTTGCAAACCGAATTTACTTTGAGCTATGTGGTGCATAATGCCAGTTGGTTCCCTACTTATGATGTCAGGGCGAAAAATGTGAACAGCCCTATCAGCATATCATATAAAGCCAACGTATCACAACAAAGTGGCGAAGACTGGAAAAATATTAAACTGACCTTATCAACCGGAAACCCCACGGTAGCTGGCAATAAGCCTGAGCTAAACCCATATTTTTTGAATTTCGGGATGTATTACCAGCCCGAAAACGGAACTATGACAGCTGCAAGCGGGAAAGTAATAGGCAGCGATGATGGGAAGCCTATTCCCGGTGCAAGTATTAGAGTAAAAGGTAGCTCGGTTGGAACAGTGTCTGATGCAAACGGAAACTTTACTGTTCAATTACCGCCTAATTCTCATAACCTTGAAATCGCTTTTATCGGTTATATCCCTCAGACCTTGCCTATCACTTCTTCACTGCTTAATGTATCACTTAAACCTAGTGCAAGTAACTTAAATGAAGTGGTTGTTGTAGGGTATGGAACAAGTAGTAATGGATATGATACTGAATACAAAAGAGATTTAACAGGATCAGTAGCGGGTGTTCAGATAAGAGGAATGGCTACTATTCCAATTGGGGTAAACAAAGTAGAAAATCAAACCAACATCGAGTTTAATATTGCAATGCCTTATTCTGTGCCAAGCGACGGCAAGCAATACACTGTTGAGATCAATCAATTAGATATTCCTGCTATTTACCAGTATGCCGTAGCGCCCAAATTAAGTACCGATGTGTTCCTTACGGCAAGATTAACCGACTGGAATAAATACAATTTGTTATCGGGTGAGGCAAACCTGTTTTTTGAGGGGACCTTTATCGGCAAATCATTAATTAATACCGATGCAACTACTGATACATTAAATTTATCTTTGGGCACTGATAAAAATATTGTGGTGACACGTACATCATTAAAAGATTTATCAGAACGACAGAGTCTGGGGTCGAACAAAAAGGAGACCCGCGATTGGCAAATTGAGGTAAAGAATCGTAAGCGTCAGCCGATAAATTTGCTGGTTGAGGATCAGGTCCCGGTTTCGCAGAACTCTTCGATTGAAGTTGAAATACAGGAATTATCAGGTGCAGCATTAGATAAGCTGACCGGGAAGGCGACCTGGAAAATGACGTTAAAACCTGAAGACGATAAAAAAATAGAATTAAAATATTTGGTTAAATACCCTAAAAATCAATCAGTAATTATTCAATAAATAAATGAACGATCTGTTACCATTTTTACCCGGGCAATTGCAACAAGTTTTTGATGGTATACCTTTTTTTATGCCCGAAATATACTTGTCTGCCTTGTTCGTAGTATTGCTGGTAACAGATCTCATTTTCGGAAGGAACGGTGCATGGATATGCAGGATTATTGCGTGTTGCGGACTGCTCGTAATAGCGCTGAAAGATGTAGAACAATTGAAATTGCTTCTTACCGGGTCGCAACTGTTTTTCAATAATATGCTTTTATTGCACGAGAAGACCGTTGCATTTAAATTGATGATCGATATTTTATCTGCAGTTTTATTGCTCTATTTTAACTGGGATGATCAGCTCGCATCACACAAGAAAGGGCTTACTGATCTATATTCCGTCGTTATTGCTGCCGTATTTGGGATGCATTTAATGGTAATGGCAGTCAACCTGTTGTCTATTTACCTGTCGGTCGAAATGGTTTCCATCGCATCCTACCTGATGGTTGCCTATCGTGCTGAGAATGCCATCAGCAGCGAGGCCGGGTTAAAATATGTGCTTTTCGGAGCTGCTTCATCAGCCATCATGCTTTATGGCATATCCCTGTTATATGGCTTTGGTGGATCACTTAATCTGTTTGGCAGTAATTTGATGCCCGGATTAATGCAGGTTAATCCATTAGCAGTTGCATTGGCTTTGCTGTTATTTATGGTGGGGATAGGGTTTAAATTGTCATTTGTACCGGTGCATTTTTGGGTACCCGACATTTACCAGGGGGCACCAACTCCGGTCTCGGCATTTTTATCCACCGTAACAAAGGTAGCCGCTTTCGGTTTATTGGTTAATTTACTTACGCCGTTCATTTTCTTCCCCGGGTTTTCGAAGGTTTTCAATTTCAGCTTGTTCCTGTCAGTTATCGGTATCATAACGATGATTGCCGGCAATTTTGCAGCAACAATGCAGAGGAACCTCAAACGCATGCTTGCTTACTCAAGCATAGGGCATACCGGCTTCGCTTTAATGGCACTTGTGAATTTCAATGCCGATATGCAGGGAATAACAGCTCTGACCTTTTATTTATTTGCTTATTCATTAGCTAATATTGGTGCATGGATGCTGGTCAGTTACTTTTCAAATACAGCCAATGCTGAGAATATGGAAGATTTTAAGGGGCTTGGCTTTAAATTCCCCCTGGCAAGTGTGGCGTTTGTAATTATCCTGATCTCACTTACCGGTATACCGGTCACAGCGGGCTTTTATGGTAAGTTTTTGGTGTTTTCCTCGGTGTATACTGTTTATCAGGACTCTCATAATATCTGGTTCCTGTTGTTGATGATAACAGGTGCTGTTACCACTGTTGTTTCTTTGTTTTATTACATCAAGGTTCCGTTGAATTTGTTCCTCAGAAAAACTGAAAGAACTACGAGTTTTTCCTCAACCAGTAACTATTTATTGGTTTCAATTGCAATTATTTCATTATTGGTAGTTTGTTTGGGCCTTTTCCCGGATTTTTTGGTTAAATAATTATAATTATCAAAAATTCTAACCATTGTTTGAAATATTTTAAACAAATTCTCCATTTTTTAGAAAAATTAGTAATTTGCAGCCCGCAAAAAAGAACCGATTTTTCTAAATTATGAAGCGTTATTTTCCCTTTGCCTTAATTGTAGGCATTTTGATCCTGACTTTTATTTTCCCGTCAGTTGAGTTCCACAATTCAAGCACTAATCCCAATTTTAATACCGGTGACATTGCCTGGATGCTGATGTCGACCGCCCTGGTGCTAATCATGACACCCGGACTAGCATTTTTCTACGGTGGTATGGTGAATAAAAAGAATGTGATCTCCACTATGCTGCAGAGTGTTGTTTGTATGGTGATTATTACAGTGATGTGGGGAATAGTCGGGTTCAGCCTGGCTTTTGGTGATACCATAGGCGGTGTGATTGGTAATCCATCTACGTATTTTATGATGAAAGGCATGTTGGGCAATGCAACCTGGAAACTGGCACCAACAATTCCATTGCTGCTGTTTGCAATGTACCAACTAAAGTTTGCTATCATCACCCCGGCGCTGATCACCGGAGCATTCGCCGAGCGTATCCGCTTCAACAGTTATATCATTTTCCTTTGCCTGTTCTCCATCTTCATATTTTCACCATTGGCGCACGCTACCTGGCATCCTGACGGAATCCTGTCAAAATTAGGTGTGCTTGATTTTGCCGGGGGAACAGTAGTACATATGTCGGCTGGGTGGGCTGCATTGGCATCGGCATTATATCTGAAACGCCGTAACGAAGCCAACCACGCCCCCGCCCGTGTTACTTATGTGATCATCGGTACGGGGCTTTTATGGTTTGGCTGGTTCGGCTTTAACGCCGGCTCGGCATTTGGCGCTAATCACTTAGCGGTAAATGCATTGGCTACAAGTACAACAGCGTCGGCTGCAGCGGGGTTGACCTGGATATTTTTTGATATGCTCCTTGGCCGCAAACCATCGGCAATGGGAACCTGTATCGGTGCTGTTGTGGGATTGGTTGCAATTACGCCTGCTGCAGGTTATGTATCAGTACCACACTCACTGGCCATTGGTATCATCTCGGCGGTTGTGAGTAATCTTGTGGTTGAATGGCGTACACGTACCTCCATTGATGATACGCTTGACGTATTCCCGTGCCACGGTGTAGGCGGGATGGTAGGTATGTTATTAACCGGCGTATTTGCCCATCAGAATGTCAATGCCGCAAATACCACAGGCAACGGTTTATTCTTTGGACAGACGCATTTGTTTTTGGTTCAATGTGTTGCACTTGTGGCAGCATCGGTATTCTCCTTCTTCGGCTCTTTGCTGTTATTAAAGATCACAGATATGATATCGCCTTTACGCGTTTCGCAAGAGGAGGAAACGATCGGTTTGGATATCAGCCAGCACGGCGAGAAATTGTAAAATATTTATGAAATATACCCGTAGAGACGCGATGCATCGCGTCTCTACAATATCCCGGTTATTAAATTAGTCGGGATTTTTCTTTTATCTTAGAGCTATCAACAGCTTTATCCTAATCCTATGAAAAAATACCTTTTGACGGTCATCTTATCCGGAGTGTTTTTCAATTCATTCGCCCAAAATCTTTCAACAGATAGCGGAACATTTTTGCTGCATAAATTTCAGCAGCATATTGGTAAAGAAACGTACCATGTTGTCAACAACAAGGACTCAAAAGATTATGTGTCCGACTTTAAATTCGTCGACCGCGGTTCACCGGTGCCATTGAAGACGGAATTAAGAGTGAACCCGGCGCTAGATCCGCTCGGTCTTAAAATCAAGGGAAACGTTGCACGTTCTGCCTCTATTAACGACACCATCAGCATAAAAGGAAATACGGTCCACATAAAGGTTGATAACGATGTTTCGGATAAGACACTAAAACCCCTCACTTTTCCTATAGCCGGGTATGCGCCTGTAATCGTGCAACAGGTTTTGATACAATACTGGAAAAAGCATAAAGAACCATCTAACATCAATATACTTCCAAATGGCTCTGTCCAAATTCACCGCGATGGAGCAGATACACTCACTTTTGAGGGTAAACCTTTGATACTGGAAAGATATGCTATCGGCGGATTAATATGGGGCAACGAGTTTGTGTGGACCGACCGCCAGGGCCAATTGATAGGCGTAATCACTAATGATGCCGAGTTCGATAAGTTTGAGGCCATGCGCGAAAAGTATGAGTCGCTGTTGCCGAACCTGATTGGAAAAACGGCTACCTACAGTATGCGTTTGTTTACCAAATCTGCGTCAATAAAAACATCTGCTGATAAAGTGATTGTCATCAAAGGAGGGACCGTTCTAGATGTGGTGAATGAAAAGACGATACCGGATGCAGTAGTGCTGATAGAAAATGGTATTGTCAAAAAGATTGGCAAAGCGGGCGAAGTGTCTATACCTGCCAATGCAAAAGTGATCGATGCAAGGGGCAAAATGCTGCTGCCTGGCTTGTGGGATATGCATGCCCACTTTGAGCAGGCTGAGTGGGGACCGGCTTACCTTGCTGCCGGAGTAACCACAGTTCGTGACTGCGGCAACGAGTTCGATTTTATCAATGCGATAAAAGATGCAATAGACAAAGGTAAAGGTGTTGGCCCCGAAATATTGAAGGCCGGTATAATTGATGGTAAAGGACAATATGCTTTAGGTGTTATCCAGGCGGATACTAAAGAAGAAGCAATAAAAGAAGTGGGTCGTTATAAGAATAACGGCTTTGTGCAGATCAAAATTTACAGTTCGGCCAAACCGGCTATTGTCAAGGCAATTTGTGACGAGGCACATAAACAGGGATTAACAGTTACCGGGCATATCCCTATTGGGATGACCTTGCAACAGGGTGTTGATTCTGGTATGAACATGGTGAATCACGTGCAGTATGTATACTCGATTATGAAACGGAATAAAGACCGCTCAATCAATTTTGAGGATTCTACCAGTTTGGCAGCTATCAATTTTATCAAGCAGCATAATGTAGTGATTGACCCAACCTTGGGCGTATTTGAAATGAGTTTCAGGAACATAAATGATGATATTACTGTTTTGGAACCCGCATTTTACACCCTGCCATTGCCATTACAGGCTATGCTGAAAAATACTGGACAGGACTCTGCGGGGGCAAAGAAATTCAAGCCGCTTTATGAGAGTATGGTAAAGATTGTAAAGAAATTACATGATGCAGGAGTAACGATAGTCGCAGGAACTGATCAGGGATTTCCTGGCTTTAGTGTTCCTCGCGAGTTGGAATTATATGTGCAGGCAGGGTTAACCCCGGCTGATGCCATACAGACAGCAACCATTACTCCAGCCAAAGTAATGAATATGGATAAACGCACTGGGTCAATTGATGAGGGCAAAAAGGCTGATATTATCATCATAGACGGCGATCCGTTAAAAAATATACGGGAAATCCGAAATGTGACAACAGTTATTCAAGGTGAGCATATTTATAACCCAAGTACGTTACATAAGTTGGTGGGATTTAGCAAATAATACAATAGTTTCGTCAGGTTGGGTGTCACATTGAGGCACTCGAAATGCGGTGCGTAAAGGCCAGCCCCACTATGCTTCGAGTGCCTCAGTGTGACATCCCAGTGAGGAAAACAGAAGAAACTCACACACCCTCCACTCTTTTCTGATCATGTTGATTCCGTCGAGGTGCGATTGTTTGGGAACATCGGAATTGTTAACGCTAAAACTTCGGCTACCGTGAAGGCAAAAGGTAAGACAAGCGCCGCTAAAGCCTGCTATATGGAAGTGTACGAGAAGCGCCAGGGCAAATGGTATGCTGTGGCTGCTGATGTAACTTTATTGAATTAAATTAAACTGGATCGTGCTCGAATAGGTAAAATGCCCGGTTCTTTAAAATTTATCAGGCTTAAAATCGTTTTTAATGTATGGGCTGCATGTTGACAATTGTCTGCAAATATTAATGCAATCTAATGACATTGTTAATTTAAAGTTCCAACATTAAAATTGTACTTTTGCAGCCTCATAACAAATCATGAGCGATCAGATTAAACATGAATGCGGTGTGGCATTTATCCGCCTATTAAAGCCACTCTCTTATTACCAAAAAAAGTATGGCACTGCGCTGTATGGTTTAAACAAGCTTTACCTTTTGATGGAAAAACAGCATAACCGCGGCCAGGACGGCGCGGGTGTTGCTACCATTAAACTGGATATAGAGCCCGGAAAACGATACATCAGCAGGCATCGGTCGATGGCCTCGAACGCAGTGGCCGATATTTTTGAGTATATCCAGAAGAAATTTGCCGATATACAAAAAGAGCAGCCCGATAAGCTATCGGATGCGGAATGGCTAAAAGAGAATGTGAGTTTTACAGGCGAGGTGTTATTAGGCCACCTGCGTTACGGCACTCATGGGAAAAACAGTATCGAGAACTGTCACCCGTTTTTGCGTCAGAACAATTGGCAGACCCGTAACCTGGTCATTGCCGGTAACTTCAACATGACCAATGTTGATGAATTACTGCAACAGCTGTACGATCTGGGTCAGCACCCCAAAGAAAAAGCTGATACCATTACTGTATTAGAAAAAATAGGTCACTTCCTGGATACAGAAAACCAAGGGCTGTTCGATCAATATAAAAGAGAAGGATTACATGACAATGTTGAGATCAGCAAGCTGATCGCCAACGATCTTGACGTAACCAAAATACTGCGCAGATCGGCCAGAAACTGGGACGGCGGATATACCATAGCCGGTATATTTGGTCACGGGGATGCTTTTGTGATGCGCGATCCATCGGGAATACGTCCGGCATTCTACTTCCAGAATGACGAGATCGTTGTTGCTGCTTCTGAACGACCTGCTTTACAGACAGCTTTCAATGTGCCTATAGAAGAAATCAAAGAAATTCAGCCGGGGCATGCGCTTGTTGTTAAGAAAAACGGCAAGATCACAGAAGAAATGTTCAGCGAACCGCTGGAGAAAAAATCATGCTCGTTTGAGCGCATCTACTTCTCTCGCGGCAGCGACTCTTCTATTTATCGTGAGCGTAAACAATTGGGCCGTTTACTTTGCCCGCAAATATTGGATGCGGTTGATAACGATATTCAGAATACGGTATTCTCTTACATTCCCAATACCGCCGAAGTTGCTTTTTACGGCATGGTTGAAGGGGTGCACAAATACATCAAGACTTACCAGAAAGAACGCTTACTAAACCGCGACGACAAGATCACAGATGAGGAGTTAAACGAAGTATTATGCCTTGCGCCGCGTGTGGAGAAGATCGCGATAAAAGACGTGAAGCTTCGCACTTTTATTACTCAGGATGCCGACCGTAGCGAAATGGTAGCCCACGTGTACGATACGACTTACGGCCTGATTAAAGAAGATAAAGATACGTTAGTGGTATTGGACGACTCCATCGTCAGAGGTACCACGTTAAAACAAAGTATACTTAAAATACTGGATCGTTTAGGCCCTAAAAAGATCGTGGTGGTTTCATCTGCTCCGCAGATACGTTTTCCCGATTGTTACGGTATCGATATGTCTCGTATGGGTGAATTTGTTGCTTTTGAAGCGGCTATTAGTCTGCTGAAAGAACAAGGCAAAGAAGATGTCATCCTGGATGTTTACCAAAAATGTAAGGATAGCGCCTCACTACCAAAAGAACAGGTTGAAAACTATGTAAAGGCAATTTATGAGTCATTTACTGACCAGGAAATTTCCGACCGTATCGCTAAGATCATCACGCCAAAAGAAATCAAAGCTGAGGTAAAAGTAATCTACCAGACCTTAGAAAATCTGCATAAAGCCTGCCCTGACCATACAGGTGACTGGTACTTCTCAGGCAATTTCCCGACAGCGGGCGGTAACAAAGTAGTTAATCGTGCTTTTGTGAACTGGATGGAGGGGAAGAATCAGCGTGGGTATATGTGATTTGGTGAATAGTGAGTGGTGAATAGTCAATAGTCAAGAGAAATTCACTACTCACCACTGACAATTCACTATTAGCTCGCAAACGGCGTAAACACCCAATGTGTTACCAGCTTGTCGTACAGGATTAATGATGCAATGATCAATGCTATCCCGGCAACTTCATTAAGCCGGTGAACAAATTTAACAGATATTCTATCTCTTAACTTATTGGCATAAAAAGCCTTTGTGGTATCTAAACCGAACTGGACGATCAGTATCGTAAGAAACATCACCGCGATCTTTAGTGACCTGTTGGGAACGGTATTGATATACAATGTACTCGCAGTGCCCACCACAACTGTCCAGTGAAATAACAGGGTAGGGTTGAGGATGCACATCAGGAAGCCCTTTAGAAAATAGCCCGTCCGTTTTAATTTAGAGGGAACGGTATTATTGTAATTTACCTCTGATTTCTTAAAAATATAGTATATACCGAGACCGAAAAGAATAACGCAGCCCACAATACCCGCGTGCTGCTTATCCTGACTGGAAATATCAAAATATTGCGAGCCGAACAGGATGGCGCCAACAAATACCACGTCGCTGGTAACCACTCCCAGCGCTAAAGCGACGCCTGCATGAAAGCCTTTTTCAATGCTCGTCTTTATCAATGCAAAAAAGACAGGGCCTGTCAAAAACGTGAGCACTAATCCTACCCCAATCCCCCTTATTACAGCTTCTATCATTAATTTTTTAGGCTTTGGAATGATGGCTCCCGTTAGCCGGGAACGAATATGCGATTTTTAACAGTAAACAACCAAACTTAAAATTCGGATTTATTATTAAAAAAGTATATGCCGATTTCTAAAAATAATCTTTATGTTAGTGTCTTGTAAACTAATTATTCCAACCTAAATAACAAATGGAACAAAACAATTCTAAAAGTTACGGCTCTGCGCTGTATACTATCATTACGGTGTTTTTCTTTTGGGGTTTTCTGGCCGCATCCAACGGTATCTTTATCCCCTTTTGTAAAGCGCATTTTAGCCTTACCCAATTTGAATCTCAGCTGATCGACTTTACATTTTACGGAGGCTATTTTATTGGTTCCCTTGTGCTCTATTTCGCGTCCCAGGCTACCAAAGTCGACATACTGAACAAGTTAGGTTATAAGAATGGTATTATATATGGTCTTGTTATATCAGCGATAGGCGCGCTTGTGATGGTACCGGCTGTAAATTCAGGATCATTCGGTTTTATTCTGAGTGCTTTTTTTGTCATTGCTTTAGGATTTTCATTACAACAAACAGCTGCCAATCCATTTGTGATAGCTCTTGGCTCCCCGCAAACCGGGTCGAATAGATTAAACCTTGCCGGCGGTGTGAATAACTTTGGGACATTGCTGGGGCCAATTGTTGTTAGTATAGTTTTATTTGGAGGCGCGGGTAAAATGATACCAGCTGCTGACGTTAAAATCACAGCTGTAGATAATCTGTATTACATACTTGCCGCCTTGTATATCGCGGTAGCAATATTTTTCTGGGTATCAAATCTACCTAAAGTTACCAGTGATGAAAAGATCGAAGCCAGTACAAAAACCAATTTGCCGCTGATTGTCATATTTATTGCTTTTTGTCTTATCCTGGCGGCTACTCCTCTTGCAACTATGACTGGGCTGTCAAAAGCATATTTTGTTTATACTGCTTTAGCAATTATTCTGGTTACTTTAATGGCATCTTTATCGGCATCCAGTAAAAGTACTGAAGGATGGGGCGCTATGCATTACCCTCAATTGATTTATGGGATGATCGCTATATTCACCTATGTGGGTGTCGAGGTGACTATTCAAAGTAACATGGGCGCACTTTTAAAGACCCCTGATTTTGGCGGGTTTAAAGAATCAGAAATAGCCCCTTACATCTCTTTATATTGGGGAAGTTTAATGATCGGTCGTTGGACAGGGGCCATTGCTGTATTTAATCTTTCAAAAACAGCTAAAAATATCCTTACAGTTATTGTCCCATTATTCGCATTTGGAGTTGTACTCGTTGCCAACAAGCTTAACGGTGTAGATGTTTCTAACCTGTATATTTATGTGTGCTGTGTGATAGTTTTGATTGCGGGATTTATGATCGGTCAACAGAAGCCGGTACGTACACTTATGATATTTGGTATACTAGGTATACTGGCAATGGTTGTCGGATTGATGACCACAGGTCGTGTGGGTCTGTTGGCATTTATCAGTGGCGGATTATGCTGCTCAATTATGTGGCCGTCCATATTTGCCTTATCTATCGCAGGACTTGGAAAATACACCAGCCAGGGTTCGGCATTTTTGATTATGATGATTCTAGGAGGCTCTATCATTCCTCCGGTACAAGGTATATTGGCTGATACCAGCGGTATACATCTATCTTATGTAATACCTGTATTATGCTTTGCTTACCTGGCATTCTTCGCATTAAAGGCCGGTGCTGAGTTGAAGAAACAGGGCATTGATGTAGATAATATGGAAGCCGGAGGGGGGCACTAATTTGTCATTAGTCACTGATCATTAGTCATTAGTTAAGTTTGCCTGATTGACACCGATCAGTGACCAATGACCAATGACTGATTAACAAATGACTAAACTAAGTTTCGATCATATTTTTATGAACCTGGCAACCGACCTGGCCCTGCGCTCACACTGCGTTAAGGCACAGGTCGGTGCTGTTTTGGTTAAAGATACACGTATTATTTCTATCGGCTATAACGGTCCGCCGGCGGGCACCCACAACTGCGATGAGGAATGGCCCGAGGTTGGCTGCCCGAGAGATGCCCGCGGCAGCTGCTCGCTTGCACTGCATGCTGAAGAGAACGCCATATTGTATGCTGTAAAAAATGGTGCTAACCTGGAAGGTTCGACCTTATATACCACACTTTCGCCGTGCCTGCCTTGCGCGCGGTTGATATTCTCAGCCGGGATAAAACATGTTTATTTTATGAAATCGTATGCGCAATATAAAGGCTTACCCAGCGATGAAGGCGTTGATTTTTTAAATCGCTTTGGGGTGAAGGCGGAGAAGTTTGAGATTGGTGATTAGTTAATCAGAGATTAGAGCTTGGTGTCTGAATCACCGATTGAATGTCTTCCTCAGATTTTGATTGGCAAATTATCAGAATTAAATCTTGTTAAGTCATTTATTGGTGTTCACCTTATCCAAGGCAAATTGCAGTTGCTGATCAGGCGTCATATTGGTATTGTCGAGGATGATGGCGTCAGGGGCCCTAACCAAGGGGCTTTCGGCACGGGTAGTGTCCTGGTAATCGCGGTGGGCAATATTCTCAAATACTTCCTCTAAAGTAATATCAGGGTTTTTTTCATGCAGTTCTTTGTATCGTCTTTCTGCCCTTATTTTAGGATCGGCAGTCATAAAGATTTTAAGTGTAGCTTCCGGGAAAACAGTAGTGCCTATATCGCGGCCATCCATAACGATATTTTTGGAACGCCCCATGCGCTGCTGCTGTTTCACCATTTCGTGCCTTACCTCGCGCAGAGCAGCTACATCACTTACATTGTCCGAGACAGGCATCTGGCGTATTTCTTCGGAAACCTCTTCGTCGTTGAGCGTGATATGAGTCTGATAATCGCGGGAGTGAAAATTGAGATGAATGTTTTTTAAAGCATCGGTGATTTGCTCATGATCTTTCAGATCAATATTGTTGCGCAAAAAATAAAGTGTCACGGCACGGTACATGGCACCGCTGTCGATATAAATAAAATGAAGCTTTTTGGCTAATGCTTTGGCTAAGGTACTTTTACCGCAGGAAGAATAGCCGTCAATAGCTATCACAATATTATTGCTCATCGGGAGACTAATTTAGGAAAATTTAGTTGATTGAGTTAAGTAGTTGATTAAGTTGAATGGTTGATTGAATTAGGTGATTGTCTGCGTTAAAAATTCATTCGTAAATCGTAATTCTAAAATCGTAAATAAGAACCTAATCAACTTAATCCAACTCAATCAACCAATCCAACTAATAATTACCTTTGAAAAATGAACTTCACTAAAGACGACCTCCAGAAAGAGGTTACTTACAAAACATCCAGAAGCGGTGGCAAGGGCGGACAAAACGTAAATAAAGTATCCAGTAAAGTAGAGTTGTTGTTTGATTTAACTCAAACAAATTTATTCACCGATGAAGAAAAGGCATTACTGCAATTAAAGCTGCAAACCAGGCTTAATAAAGACGGGTACTTGCAAGTAATGTGCGAAGAGGAGCGAAGCCAATACCTGAATAAAGAGAAAGCATTAGGAAAACTACAGCAAATACTTACGCAGGCGCTTCATCGGCCTAAGGCACGCAAAGCAAGTAAACCTTCAAGAGCAATGATAGAAGCAAGGCTGGCCAAGAAGAAAATACAGGCGGCTAAAAAGGAAAACCGAAGGAGAGATTTTAGTGATTAATCAAACCGGTACAGCAAAGTAACCGAACCCCACTGGTGCGACTCGCGCATTCCCTTTACATCTTTAGTGCGAAATACAGCAGCTATATCAGCCACAAACCGCTTACCTGAATAACCTATACCCAATTGGTTACTAAATACAAAGTGCTCTGGACTAAGTGTTACCTCCATGCTATTTGCCGACTTGGAGCCGAACAGGCTACCTTGAACAGTGGCATCATAAATAACCGCATTTAACTGGGGTTTATAATAAAAGAATAGTTCTCTTGAATTCAGAGGTTTAAAAGACCCCGATTTAATGGCGGTGCTTTGGGTGCTTAATGAGTTAAATAACTGGTTGAAATCACCAAGGCGAAACATAGGCCCTATCCCAGCGCCGGTAAACCCATTGCCCAGGTCAGCATAGCTGGTTAATGACACATCAGCCCATGAAGTTCTGGCCAGAAGCCGGTTATATTCTGCTGAAAGATTTAGTTCAAGGTCATTGTCAATCTGGTATTCCCAACCGCTTGGGTGATATAGGCCAAAAGCGCGGTGTATAAATTCCTGTATAGGACGTCCTAAGGCAGCAGGGCCAACTATTCCTAGTTGTGCACCTAGTTTTAAGTTGCTTTCATCTTTGTATAAAAGATTGAGGCTTGAACCTACGTACAAATAAGCAGCAAAAGGACGATCAATATACTGAGGGTCATCAGCGCCTGTAAAATCTATACTGCCGCTATGTGGGGTATAAAGCTTTTGTCCGAATTCAAAACCCAGGATTTTGTTGCGGAGCCTGAGGGTATCCTTTACATTTAAAGCATGGCGGAAATAAGCAAAATTTCCTGCACTGTAATACCTGTCCGACCCTTGCGCCAGGTAGGAGTCATCATCTGTTTGAATGCCAATCTCGTTACTGTGCGATTGAGCAAATACCTGAGTGCTAAAAGCGAGGCATAAAAAGAAACAAATTGCTCTGTAAATCATTGGGCTAATTCAACAAATAATGGCTAAAATAAAAAAAGCCCCGGTAAAACCGGAGCTTTTAAAAACTTAATCAACTATTTATTTAAAAGTATATCCTATGCTTATACCACCTGCCGGGATAATGCCTTCATCATAAAGGATCGGTACAAACTCTACTTTGAAGCTAATTCCCTTATGCTCAGGTTGGTATCGGTAGCCTAACGAGCCTGTGGCAACGAAACCTGTTATCTTGTCGAACGACCATGTTTTGCCCGTGTTATTGCCTGTGGATCGCATAAACGTGGCCCCTCCACCGACCTGTAACATGGAACTATGTTCGCCTATCAGATAGTTTATCTGGAATGGCACCGTTATTACACTGTTCCCTTCTGACGAGAACCCGCCTATACCTACTGTATAACCCCATCCGTTTCGCTCTGCATTGAAGCGGGCATCATAGTTGGCCGATATGGCTAAACCAGCGCCTCCAATTTGCAGGTAGTAATTTTTAGCCTTTATCTGGCTGTAATCAGTAGTGTCCTGTTCTGCTGTTTGAGCAGATGAACCAATCGTATCGCGTTTGGTGATAGTTATCGTGTCTTTTTTGATGATGGTAACAGTATCTCTTTGCAAGATAGTGGTCGTATCTCTTTTTATAATTGTAGTGGTGTCTTTCTTTAATATAGTAGTTGTATCTTTCTTTAAGATAGTCGTCGTGTCGTGTTTTAATACCGTAGTGGTATCGTGTTTTACTTTACCATTATTGCCATTTTTAGCATTGCCGGCAGCATTTTGATCGCCCACCTGTATTTCACCGTTGGTAACATCACCTGAAGATGGGTTGGCCTTACCTGCATCGGGCTTTGACACGCCCGAAGCACCATCCTGGGCAGGATTAGCATTGCCAGGACTTGCGTTACCTGCTGCACCATTGCCCGGAACAGGAATCACAGCCGGAGCCTTGCCACCCGGTGCCGGTACCGTAGTGACCTGCCCCTGGTTTCCGCCGCCCCGCACCTGAATTACGCCATCTGTAGGAGGTGCAACAATGGTAGTATTGGTTGGTTGGTCACCCGGGTTGTTTTTTACTTGTATGGTACCCTCTGTCGGTGTATAGATAGTTCTTATTTTAGAAGCAGGTGCTACCTGGAAGCCCTTGGCAGCTGAGTCGGCCTTTGCACCACCATCCATATTAATACCCAGATCAGGTTTTACATTCGGCGAAGCTTTAGAGATCTTTGTGGGAACACCATTAATAATTAAGATGGTATCCGCGTTCCTCAATATAGTCGAACCGCCTTTTATTACCAGTGTAGTATCAGAGGTAATAACCTGTTTATTTGCCTTTTTCTTTGCAGTCGTATCTGTATCACAAACCATCCTCATACTTGCGGCAGATGCTGTCAGTCGAAGACCGAACAGGCTCACCAGAAGCATTAGAATGATAACCCGGCCCTTAGATGTAAAAAGAATATTCATTATAAACACTATTTAGTTAGTTTAGCTAGCGGGTTTTACGTTACTGTAAATCAAAATGTTTCAGGCGGGTAGCTAAATATAAAAAAGTAAAGCCCTCCAGTGGGGAGGGCTTTGTGTAACCTATTAATAATGAGATTGTTTATAGGTGGCAATTAATTCATAACGGGGTTCAAATCTTCTTTTACCGTAAGATCCAAAGCATTATTTACTTTTTCACCAAGAAGAGCCATATTAATCACCTCTTTCATATCAGTAACATAATGGAATTTAAGGTCTTTAATATAGTCCTCTTTTATTTCCTGTATATCTTTTTGATTCGATTTACTCAGGATGATTTCCTTTATATTGGCCCGTTTAGCAGCTAATATTTTCTCCTTTATACCACCCACCGGCAGTACCCGGCCACGCAGCGTTATTTCGCCGGTCATAGCCAGATGTGGTTTTACCTTGCGCTGAGTAAATGCGGATGTTAAAGCGGTCAGCATGGTAATGCCTGCAGAAGGGCCGTCCTTAGGCGTGGCGCCGGCTGGCACGTGCACGTGTACATCCCATTGATCAAATAATTTTGGATTGATATCGAAATCTTTTGCATGAGCCCGTAAGTAAGCTAAAGCAATGGTGGTTGATTCCTTCATTACATCACCCAAATTGCCGGTCAGCGTTAAACGCCCTTTACCGGGACTTAAACTTGCTTCGATAAACAGGATGTCACCACCTACCGAGGTCCAGGCAAGACCTGTCACTACACCTGCTACTTCATTACCCTCATAAAGGTCCTTATCAAATATTGGTGCGCCTAATATTTTCTCGATATCCTTTTTAGACACTTGAGGAACATGCTGCTCTTCCATTGCAATGGTCTTCGCAATGCCGCGCACTACAGAACCGATCTTTTTCTCGAGCGAACGTACGCCTGATTCGCGGGTATAATCTTCGACTAGCTTTTCAAGAACATCATTTTTGAGAATAACGTCCTTAGCTTTTAATCCATGTGCCTCACGTTGTTTTGGCACCAGGTGTTGTTTTGCTATCTCGATCTTTTCTTCAATAGTATAACCATTTACATCGATGATCTCCATACGGTCGAGCAATGCCGGCTGTATGGTACTCAGTGAGTTGGCTGTTGCTATGAACATTACGTTTGAAAGGTCGAAATCAACCTCCACGTAATGGTCATAAAATGTACTGTTTTGCTCAGGGTCAAGCACTTCAAGCAAAGCTGATGACGGATCGCCCCTGAAATCGTTGCCTACTTTATCTATTTCGTCCAGGATAAAAACCGGGTTGGCTGCTCCGGCCTTTTTAATAGCCTGAATAATACGGCCCGGCATCGCACCAATGTAGGTTTTACGGTGACCTCTTATCTCGGCTTCATCCCTGATACCGCCCAGTGCCATACGTACGTATTTGCGCCCCAATGCTTTGGCTATCGACTTGCCTAAGGAAGTTTTTCCAACTCCGGGAGGGCCGACCAGACAAAGGATCGGGGCCTTCATGTCGTGCTTCAATTTTAGCACGGCCAGGTATTCAATAATACGTTGCTTTACTTTATCGAGACCGAAGTGATCTTTATCTAATATCTTTTGAGCGCGTTTCAGGTCGAAGTTATCCTTGGTAAACTCACTCCATGGTAAATCAAGCAGTAATTCTAAGTAGTTGATCTGAACCGAATAATCCGCAGCAGCAGGGTTAGTGCGTGCCAGTTTTTCCAGTTCTTTGCCAAAATGATCATTTACCTCTTTTCCCCATTTCTTTTTAGCAGCCCGCTTACGCAGATCTTCAATTTCCAGATCAGGTGAATTGCCCCCTAACTCTTCCTGTATAGTTTTCAATTGCTGATTCAGGAAGTAATCGCGCTGCTGTTTATCCAGGTCAATGCGTACCTTGCTTTGTATCTGGTTCTTCAGTTCCAGCATTTGCAGGTCGAGTGTCAGGTGTTCCAATACCAGTTTAGTACGTTCGCGCAGATTAGCAACTTCAAGCAAACGCTGCTTGGCGGCCATGTCTGCATTCATATTAGATGATATGAAATTGATCAGGAACGAAGTGCTTTCGATATTTTTGATAGCAATTCCTGCCTCGCTCGGGATATTCGGCGAAAGCTGTATAATGCTCATGGCCATATCCTTTATGGACGAAACCATGGCCTTAAATTCTTTATCTTCTTTTGGCTTTATTTCCTTAAAAGGCTCAATTACCGCCTTTAAATAAGGTTCACTCTGAACTTCTTCTTTTAGTAAAAAGCGCTTTTTACCCTGTAGTATCACGGTTGTGTTACCATCAGGCATTTGAAGCATTTTTATAATGAGGGCAATAGTGCCCACTTTGTTCAGCTGGCTAAATGTTGGATCTTCTATAGCAGTATCCTGCTGTGCCACGACACCTATTATTTTTTTACCCTTGTTAGCGTCGCGTATTAGTTTGATCGATTTATCTCTGCCTACCGTGATCGGAATTACCACTCCTGGAAACAATACCGTATTGCGCAAAGGCAAAATCGACATGATATCCGGGATGTGTTCATTATTCATTTCCTCTTCATCTTCTGATGACATCAGCGGAAAGAACTCTGATTCCTCATTTATTATAGGTAAAGCATTTTTAAAATCGAATGGATCAAAACTCATCAAATTCCCTTTCTATCTCGTTGGTTGAAAAACGTCATATTGTCAGCTGTAAAGCTACACCAATAAAGTTAATGGGCAAAAAACATGTTGGTTGCCGCAGTAACCTTATTAGTCAAGACTTATGCCAAGATGAAAATATTACGAATTGTTGCAATTAATATTATGTAAACTTATGATTTTTTGCGGTTTATATCAATGTAGGCAGATATACCCGGAGGCGTCAGAAAAGTGCCGGGTGGATGAAAAAAAGTCAGCATGGTTTTTAGGGTCTTTAGAGTCTGCTTGAACGTAATTTTTAATAAAAATGATACATTAATATAATATTTTTACACAAAATAAGTTAATAGTGCGTAAGGTAAAGTTTACCATTTTTATTTTACAAACTGATTTTTGATGAAAGGTACTGCAATACTGTCTTTTCTGATTGTCTCCACGCTTAATGCGGCGATCGCGCAGAACGCTTATTTTAAGATGGGGCAGCAGGCTTTTTTGGATGGTGACTTTAAATCGGCAGTCAGCCATCTGGAAAAATCATGCATTATTGACTCAACAAATTCCAGTGCACTCTGGATGTTAGGCTATTCTTATTATCACAGCGAAAACTATAGGAAGTCCATACAGGCTTATAATCGGGTAATCGCTATAAAGCCGGCTGATGGCTCCGCTTATTACTATCGTGCAAGGGCAAAAAGCTATCTGGCAAAAGACAGTCATCTGACTGATCAGGATAAGGAAAAAAACCTTCTGGGGGCTATTCTGGATTATACTAAAGCTATTGCTGTCGACCCGAATAATACACAGGATAATATAAAATACTACCAGAACAGGGCTATTGCCTACCGCGATTACAGCGATTTTAAACTTCAGCCAGGCTCACGCTTCTACGACAAAAACCTTGCAATAAATTCATTGAAAGCTTCAATTCAGGATTTTGAGAAAGTTTTATCTGATAACCCATCCCGTCAGGATATTTCCAATTTAATGGAATCGGCCAGGGGTAAATTGGGTAGCATTAATGTTGCTGCCAAAACAGCCCATCACTAATTTATCTGAATAGGCCGCTTATCTGGTAGGTATCGGTTCCGAGTAGTCTTACCCGTTGTTTTTTTTGGATCAGGTACAGTGAATCCGGAAAATAGCTTAATTTTTCCGTGTTCTCATACAAAATGTTTTTGGTATGATTGACTATCATTATCCACTTTAGTTTGCCATTTTCATTTTTTATGACAACCCTTTGTGTTTTAAGTGCAGGATCTTTAGCAGCGTAAATAGTTATATTGTCTGTGGAATTCACATCATAACTATTTCTCCATGCTGGCTTGTTAATATCAGATCCAATAAATAAGCTTAATTCGGTACCCCAATTAGGAATGTGTACTTTTTGAGTTTCGGGGATCTGATTATGGGTTACAGTTTTAGTGATCAGGGGATTCCCTTTGGTCAATCGGGCTGAATCAGCCTCGAAATATCCCTTGATGTCAAAAAAAGCCTTGGAATCAGCTGCCGCATTGCTATCCCTTTTACAGGAAGCAATGCCCAGCAATAATATAAATGAGGATATTAAAAGAAGGTATCTTTTATACCAGTACATTTCCAGTCATTTCTTTAGGAATATCCACCCCGATCATTTTTAGGATAGTAGGAGCGATATCACCCAGTTTGCCGTCTTTCACAGCTTTTACATCGTCGTCGATCACAATACACGGTACCAGGTTGGTGGTATGCGCCGTATTAGGCGAGCCGTCATCATTTATCATGTAATCGGCGTTGCCATGGTCGGCAATGATGATAAACGAGTAACCATTTTTTATACCAGTTTCTACAACGGCCCGCGTGCAACGATCAGCAGTTTCAGCAGCTTTTATCACTGCTTCAAATACCCCTGTATGGCCCACCATGTCAGTGTTGGCAAAATTCAGGATCACCACATCTGGCCAGCCGCTTTTAAGTTCGGGAATGATCGCATCACGTATGCCTTCGGCGCTCATTTCAGGCTGAAGGTCGTATGTAGCAACTTTGGGCGACGGAATTAATAAACGTTTTTCATTTACAAACTCTTTTTCGCGACCGCCCGAAAAGAAAAATGTGACATGCGGATATTTCTCTGTTTCAGCAATACGTATCTGGTTTTTCCCGGCATACTGCAATATTTCTCCCAATGTTTTAGTCAGATCATCTTTCGTGAACACTACACGGACATTCCTAAATGTCTCGTCATAGGTGGTCATAGTGACATAATGCAGATTGAGCGGATGCATGTTTTGCTCAGGGAAAGACTTTTGCGTTAACGCCTGTGTGATCTCACGTCCACGGTCAGTCCGGAAGTTAATGCAGATCACTACATCATCGTTTTTGATCACTGCCAAAGGATCGCCGTTTTCATCTACCCGAACAATCGGATCAACAAACTCGTCAGTAACTCCCGCTTCGTATGATTCTTTTATGGAAGTAAGCATATCCTGACTATGTTTCCCGGTGCCGTTAACCAGCAGGTCATATGCTTTTTTAACACGTTCCCAGCGGTTATCGCGATCCATCGCATAATATCTCCCTATTGCAGAAGCCAGTTTTATCGGTGTATTTTTAATATGATCCTCTAACTCACCAATAAATTTCACGCCGGAATTTGGGTCAGTATCACGGCCATCCAAAAAAGCATGGATATAAACTTTCTCCAGGTTGAATTGCCCTGCAGCATCGCAAAGCCCTTCTAAATGTTTTATGTGTGAATGCACACCACCGTCAGAAACCAGCCCAATGAAATGCACATCTTTATTATTTTGTTTTGCGTATTCAAAAGCTTCTTTGATAACCGGATTGGTGGGGAATTCATTGTCATCTACGGCTTTATGAATGCGTCCAAGTTCCTGGTAAACAATACGCCCGGCACCCAGGTTCATGTGCCCCACTTCTGAGTTTCCCATTTGTCCGGCAGGTAAACCTACTGCTGTGCCCGAAGCTTCAAGTTTTGAATTTGGGTATTTCTGCAGCATTGAATCAAAAAATGGTGTATTGGCTGCATATATCGCATTTGACTTGTCATTACGGCCATAACCCCAGCCGTCGAGTATAATTAGTACTACTTTTTTGTTTTTTTCCACAATGCAAATATAATGGCAACGTTTTAAGATTAATAAGCGTTTAATAGGATTAATTTTTGGATTGGGCTTATTTCGGATAATTTACCTTAACTGACATGAAGCTGCTATACCAATTTGTTCTCTTCGTTCCTTTGTTTTTTATGTCCGCGATTCCCGAGGATGTCATAGACAGAACTGCCGAATTGTTAAAGGGCGGGAATACACACGAACTTGCCGCTACTTTTTCATCTTCCATTGAAATAACTATTCTGGGAGAAAACAATGTTTATTCCAATACCCAGGCTGAACAGGCGCTGGCCGATTTTTTTAAACGTTGCCAGCCCCGATCGGCAAAAGTATTGCATCGTATCACCTCAAATACACATTATCAATATGCAGTAATCATTCTTGGTACTTCTAATGGTAGCTACCGTACATGTGTATCACTTAAAAATGTAAACGGAAAATTTGAAGTGAGCGAATTGCGGATAGAGGCTGAAAAAGCAAAATAATCAGCAAATGTTTATACTTTTGGGCTATAAAACTCAAAAGTTTGGATAAAGAATATATACACTCCTTTATAGCCAATGCTTTGGCCGAAGACGTTGGCGATGGCGATCACACCTCACTGGCAACCATTCCTGCCGGTACACAAGGGAAAGCAAAATTACTAGTAAAAGACACGGGCATATTGGCTGGTGTTGAGTTGGCTGTCGAAATATTTAAACAAGTCGACCCTAACCTTATTGTGAATGTGCTGTTACATGATGCTGCTAAAATAAAACCAAAAGATATTGTACTGGAAGTAACAGGTGATGCGCAAAGCATATTGAAAGCAGAGCGTCTTATACTTAACTGTATGCAGCGTATGTCGGGCGTAGCTACTAAAACTCACGACATAGTTGAATTACTAAAAGGAACAGGAACCAAGGTATTAGATACCCGCAAAACTACTCCCGGAATGCGTTACCTCGAAAAATGGGCTGTAAAGATAGGAGGAGGGGTTAATCATCGTTTTGGTTTGTTTGATATGATCCTGATCAAGGATAATCACGTAGATTATTCGGGGGGAATTAAACAAGCGATTCAGAATACAAAAGATTACTTACAGAAAACCGGCAAGAAGCTAGCTATTGAGATAGAAGTTCGCAACCTGGACGAGCTACAACAAGTTCTGGATGCAGGCGGTGTTGACCGTATCTTACTGGACAATTTTAATTTCGATGATCTTCGGAAAGCGGTAAGTATGATCGGTGGTAAATATGATACCGAGGCGTCGGGAGGGATCACGATAGCTAACATCCGTCAGTACGCTGAATGTGGCGTAGATTATATTTCGGTAGGCGCGTTGACTCACTCAGTAAAAAGCCTGGATCTGAGCCTGAAGGCGGTGTGAGTAGAGGTTGGAGATTAATGATTAGAGATCAGTTTCTATGAAATTATATAATTGTGTCAACCAGCGTTCAGATAAGAATAAACCGTTTTATTAACGACTAAAGTAGCGAGTACAGTATCATTTTATTAATATTGTGCAGGAATGATCAACGAATACACGATTTGGGCACTCGTTTTGGCTTACCTGTTGGGATCCATCCCAACTGCGGTGTGGATTGGACGGGCCTTTTATGATATCGATGTGCGCGAATATGGCAGTGGTAATGCCGGTGCCACCAACACTTTCAGGGTGCTCGGGAAAAAAGCAGGCATACCTGTTATGCTTATTGATATACTAAAAGGGTTTACTGCCACCAAACTGGTAGTTTTTATAGGAATATCAACAACAGGCGGCCCTCATTCTGTATCCTATATCAATCTTGAATTAGCTTTGGGAATTGCAGCCGTAATGGGGCACTTGTTTCCAATCTTTGCAGGTTTTCGTGGGGGAAAAGGCATAGCAACATTATTCGGAATGGTGCTGGCGGTGCATTTGCAGGCGGCATTGTTATGTGTCATCGTATTTATCATCGTCTTGCTTGTCACCCGCTACGTATCACTTAGCTCTATTATTGCGGGGTTCACCTACCTTATTGGTGTTACATTTGTTTATCCCTTATATATCCGTTCGGTCATCATTTATGGTATGTGTATCTGTGCCTTAATATTGGTTACACACCAAAAGAATATTGAACGATTATTGAAGGGGAAGGAATCAAAAGTCAATCTATTCAAACGAAAGGAGGCCTAATATGGCTAAAATGAAGTTTTCTTTTTTTTCATGTTTACTGGCAATATTAATCTCATGCTCCACTGTTCCATTAACTGGACGGAAGCAATTCAGCCTGGTCGGCGATAGTGAGATCAATACTTCAGCCGCCCAGAGCTATAAACAGCTTTTGTCAGATCCAAAAACCAAAGTGATTACCGGTACGCGTGATGCTGAAAGCGTTAGACGGGTGGGCAACAGGTTATCTGCGGCAATTGAGAGTTACCTCAAAACCAATGGTTATGGCGATCAGTATAGTTTTAACTGGGAATTTAATCTGATTCAAAGTAAAGAGGTGAATGCATGGTGCATGCCCGGGGGCAAGGTTGCCGTTTATAGCGGTATTTTACCTATCACTATGGATGATGCGGGGCTGGCCACAGTAATGGGGCATGAGATTGGGCATGCGATTGCACGGCATTCTGCTGAACGGATATCGCAACAAATGGCAGCTGAAGCCGGCAGTGCTTTGGTTGGCGCTGCTGCATCTGACAAATCGCAAACCACTCAGGCTGTTGTTAATGAGCTATATGGTGTGGGTGGACAATTGGTATTATTAAAATACTCCAGAAACCAGGAATCAGAGGCGGATCGTTTGGGGCTAACTTTCATGGCTATGGCCGGTTACGACCCTAATTATGCTGTATTATTTTGGCAACGGATGGCTGCACAAAATCAGGGGGGCACTCCGCCAGAGTTTTTGAGCACACACCCGGCCGATGAAACACGAATTCGGGATATTAAAAACCACATACCCGAGGCGATGAAATATTACCGGCCCCGCCAATAAATAGTGAAGCTATGTCGGTACCTAACGCCGCATTCTTAACCGCTAAATGGAATAACCTCATCATGCTGAATTATGAGGTCGATCCGGAGGTTTTGAAACCACACTTACCGCCCTTTACCGAGCTTGATCTATGGCAAGGAAAAGCTTTAGTGAGCATGGTGGGTTTCTTATTCAGAGAGACCAGAGTGAAACGAATCAAATGGCCGCTGCATACCAATTTTGAGGAGGTGAACCTCCGTTTCTATGTAAAATATTTTGATGGCGAAGAATGGAAGCGCGGAGCGGTATTTGTAAGCGAGATTGTTCCAAAACCAATGATCGCCTCGATAGCTAATAATCTTTATAAAGAACATTACAGCGCCATGCCGATGAGGCATAGTATTAACTCTATTTCTGAACGCAACACCCAATACCTGTACGAATGGAAACTGAATGGCCGCTGGAATCGCTTAGGCGGAACGGTGAATAATAAACTTTTACCGATTTCTGCCGGCAGTCAGGAAGAGTTTATACTGGAACATTACTGGGGATACAATAAGATCGGTGAGGAATTGACGATGGAATACCAGGTAGAACATATCAGCTGGAATGCCGGTACAGTGACTGATACCATATTTGATGCGGATATAGCCCACCTTTATGGGAAAGCGTTTGAACCATTCCTAAATGCTCAGCCTTACTCGGCTTTTTTTGCGGATGGCTCGGATATAATCGTCAGGGGTGGGACGAAAATCCGCTTTGCCCCAAAACTTCCAGAATTGCCTGTGCTTTAAGCAAACATTCTTCATATTCCTTTTCAGGGTCTGCATGATAAGTGATGGCGCTACCAACCTGGAAGGATAAATACGGGTTTGTTTCGTTATAAAGCAGTGTGCGAATCACCACGTTAAAATCAAAATCACCATCCGGACTAAAATAACCGACCGCGCCTGAATATACTCCGCGCTTGCTTCGCTCGTATTGCTCCATCAATTGCATAGCGCTGATCTTCGGCGCACCGGTCATACTACCCATAGGGAAGGTATTTCTGATGGCTTCGACAGATGAAACGTTTTCACTTAACTCACAGACCACCGTCGATATCATTTGATGAACCTGCCTAAAACTATAAATGCCAAATAATTCTTCAGATACCACCGTTCCAGCTTTAGCTGATTTGGTAAGATCATTCCGCACTAAATCAACTATCATTACATTTTCCTGGAGTTCTTTTGGATGACCTTTTAGTTTTTCTTTGGAAAGATCATCTGATTGCGGGTCATCATACCTTTTTGATGTTCCTTTGATGGGTTGAGAAATCAGTTTGCCCTCTCGTTTTGCAAGAAAACGTTCCGGCGATGCTGATAGGATATACTTATCCCTCAGCTTAAAAAATGCACCGAAAGGATTGGGTGAAATTTGATTCAGCTTGATGAAGGCCTGTACCGGATCGATAACAGCATTCTCTGCAAAAAACTCCTGGCAAAAGTTGGTTACGTAAATATCCCCGCGACTGATATGTTCTTTGATTTTGATGACCGTGTCGATATATTCCTGTTTATTAAAACGAGAATTAAGGCTTATATGCTGTACAGTTTTATTATCTGGGACTATTTGGTTGTTTATCTCAGCCAACAGTTTATCCGGATCATCAGAAATAATCTCAAGCTGGTCATCTTTAGCCATCAGCAAATGTTTCGGCGCAAAAAAATACAGGTTGGGAAATAACAGGTGATCGCGATTGTTGGATTCCAGCTTTTCGATCACATTTTTCAGATCATAAGTTAAAAAACCGGTTACCCATCCTGGGTTTTTGGTACGGAAATCTTCAAGGGCTTCAAACGAAGAACTAGAGGGTGTAATCAGCTCATCTTTAACTCCAACCGCCAGCAACAGATCGATCTTTGAATACTTATCATTGAAATTATTGGAATCCAGGTAACAAAATACGTCATATGATGACGCCCAATGTAAGGCTTTTTGTTTGAAAAGTTCGGGGTCGGTTACCGGGATTATCACGGTGTAAATGTAATCAAGTAAAATGAAAAGGCTCCCTGCATTGCAAAGAGCCTTCGTATGATTTTAGTAAAATTGACTTTAGTGTAACTGCAGAGTCTGCTTGCGGTCTGGGCCAACCGACAAGAATTTTACCGGAACGCCTAACTCTGCTTCCAGGTAATCGATATAGGATTTCAGTTTTGCAGGTATCTCAGAAAGTTCAGTAATGCCAGTCAGATCTTCGTTCCAGCCATCTATTTCTTTAAGAATAGGTTCTGGTTTTACCGAGCAGATATCATAAGGCATGTAGTCGATAATCTCGCCATTGTATTTGTAATGGGTGCAGGCGTATATTTTTTCAAAACCGCTTAACACATCGGCTTTGGTCATTACCAATTGAGTGACGCCACTCAGCATAATGGCATATTTCAAAGCAGGAAGATCGATCCATCCGGTACGACGTGGTCTGCCGGTTGTAGCACCAAATTCATGGCCTATGCGGCGAAGTTCTTCACCTGTTTCATTTTCCAGTTCAGTAGGAAAAGGGCCACCGCCAACACGGGTACAGTAAGCTTTGAAAATACCAATTACGTCACCAATTTTGCTTGGAGCAATACCTAAACCGGTACAAGCACCCGCAGCAGTTGTATTTGAGGAGGTTACGAACGGATAGGACCCGAAGTCGATATCCAGCATAGCGCCCTGCGCGCCTTCAGCTAAAACTTTTTTACCTTCTTTCAAATAGCTGTTTACCAAATGCTCTGAGTCAACCAATGGGAAATTGTGGATCAGCTCGATAGCCTCAAAGAATGCTTTCTCGCGTTCGCTGAAGTCAGGCACTTCACCATATAATGATTGCAGCATGGATGTATGCTTGTCAACCAGTTTTTGGTAACGTTCCTTAAAATCAGGTAAGGTAGTATCGCCTATACGCAAACCGTTACGGCCTGTTTTATCCATGTAAGTCGGACCGATACCTTTCAGGGTCGAACCAATTTTACCTTCACCCATTTTCTTTTCAGAAGCAGCATCAAGCAACTGGTGGGTAGGCAATATCAGGTGAGCTTTTTTTGCGATCACCAGGTTCTTTTTTGCCAAAAGGTCATGCCCGGCATCTTTCAGCTTTTCTAACTCCTTTTTCAGGGTGATTGGATCGATCACGACGCCATTACCGATCAGGTTAAGCGTATTCTCAAAAAATATCCCCGAAGGAATGGTATTTAAGACAAATTTCTTTCCATCAAACTCGAGGGTATGCCCGGCGTTGGGGCCGCCCTGGAAACGTGCGATCAGGTCATAACCTGCGCTTAGTACGTCAACAATTTTCCCTTTACCCTCGTCGCCCCACTGGAGGCCTAATAATACGTCAACAGCCATTTAACTGATATTGAATTTTATCAAAGGTGGCAAAGTTATACTTTTCTCTCACAAAACCCTGCCTTTAGTTTTTCACAATTTCCATAAAGGTTAAGAGAGTGATGTTTGATCTCGAATTTGAGTAGTCCGCCCATCATACTTTGTATCTGCTGGATGCGGGGATCGCAAAATTCGACCACTTTTCCACAGTCGATACAGATGATGTGATCGTGCTGTTTATAGCCATACGATTTCTCAAACTGGGCCATGTTTTTGCCAAACTGGTGTTTGGTCACCAGGTCGCAGGATACCAGCAGCTCCAATGTATTATACACTGTAGCGCGGCTTACGCGATATTTTTTATTTTTCATGTGGATGTATAATGACTCCACATCAAAATGATCAGAACGCGAATAAATTTCTTCCAGTATGGCGAAACGCTCAGGGGTTTTCCTGAGGTTTTTATTTTCGAGATAAGCCTCGAAAATCTTTCTGACCATAGCTGTTGTTTCCTGTTGGGACATAGTATTTTATTAACGGGTCAAAGTTATTTATTTTAGTTAAGAGTTGATTAAGTTTATTGAGTTAGAGGGTAATGTTTAGCAAACTTAATCAACCTAATTAACCACTTAACTCAATCAGCCAACATCAAGACGCTTTTTCGATAGCGGAATCAAACCGGTTCACCGAAGTAACACCCTTTACCATCTTTAAGCGCTTGATCAGATTATCCAGATGCTCGGTGTCGTTGACATACACCATTATGGAGCCTTCAAAAATGCCATTATCGCTATCTACAGTAATGGAGCGCATATTCACTTTAAAATCATTTGAGATAACGGTGGTTAGCTTATTGATCAGACCCACGTCATCAATGCCAGTAATGCGTAACCCGGTAAGGAATGCCAGTTCCTGCTGGTTGGTCCAGCGGGCCTTTACAATGCGGTAGCCGTAATTAGCCATTAGTTTAGCAGCATTAGGGCAATTGGTGCGGTGAATTTTGATGCCATCGCTCACGGTAATAAAACCGAAAACATCATCACCCGGAATAGGATTACAACAGTTGGCCAGCTTATAGTCAATCTTTTGCATGTCCTCGCCAATCAACAGCATATCGCTGTCTTTTGCCTTGATATTGCGCAGCAGACCTTGTACCTGTTCGGCTTCAATTTTTTCCTGTGGCTTGTTTTCTATTACTTTCTCCGAAGCCTGGTATTCCTTCAGATCCTTCATGTCAATGATGCCCTGGGCAACATTATAGAAAAGGTCCTGGGTAGAAGGTAGTTTAAAGTAATAACTGATCTTATGAATATTTTCAGAGTTGTAGGTAATTTTGAGCGACTTCATTTTACGCTCCAATATTTCCTTACCCTCGTCTGCAACTTTACGTTTTTCTTCTTTTAAGGCCGATTTGATCTTTGCTTTTGCCTTGGCGGTTACTACAATATTCAGCCAATCCTCTTTTGGCGTTTGCTTGCTTGATGTGATCACTTCCACCTGATCGCCGTTTTGCAGTTTATAGCTCAGCGGGACAAGCTTGTGATTTACCTTTGCTCCAATACAGCTTGCACCCACGTCGGTATGTATTTCAAAGGCAAAATCAAGCGCGGTGGCATTTTGTGGCAACTGAATGAGTGCGCCCTTTGGTGTAAAAATGAATATCTCATCAGAGAAGAGGTTCATCTTAAAATCATCCAAAAAATCGAGGGCATTTGATTCAGGGTTTTTCAGCATATCGCGCACCTTTTGTACCCATTGATCCAGCCCGCTATCGCTTGAAGACTCCTTATATTTCCAATGCGCGGCAAAGCCTTTTTCGGCAATCTCGTTCATGCGTTTGGTGCGTATCTGCACCTCAACCCATTGCCCGCGCGGACCCATTACCGTGGTGTGCAACGATTCATACCCATTTGCTTTAGGCGATGATATCCAGTCGCGCAAACGATCCGGATTAGGGCGGTACAGGTCGGTAACTATCGAGTATGCCTTCCAGCACTCGGATTTTTCATTTTCAGGAGCACTATCGAGTATAATTCTGATGGCAAAAAGATCATATACCTCCTCAAAAGGTATAGCCTTCTTCTTCATCTTGTTCCAGATGGAGTGGATAGATTTCGGCCTGCCAAACACATCAGCATGCAATCCCTGGCCTTCCAGCACCTTTTTTAATGGCTCAATAAAATCACGGATAAATTTTTCGCGCTCTGCCTTTTTCTCGTTCAGCTTATTTTTAATGAACTGATAGGTTTCGCGCTCCATGTATTTCATAGAGAGATCTTCCAGCTCAGATTTTATAGCATATAAACCCAAGCGGTGAGCAAGAGGGGCGTATAAATACACGGTTTCTGATGAAAGCTTTAGCTGCTTGTCACGCGGCATAAACTCCATCGTCCGCATATTGTGCAGGCGATCGGCCAACTTTATCAGAATCACCCTTACGTCATCAGCAAGGGTGAGCAGCATTTTACGGAAGTTTTCGGCCTGTAACGAACTATTAGTGTCGAATACCCCCGATATCTTGGTAAGCCCGTCGATGATCTTAGCTACTTTTTTACCAAACTCTCTTTCAATGTCGTCGAGTGTTACAGCGGTATCTTCTACCACGTCGTGTAATAGAGCACATACAATAGAGGTGGTTCCAAGTCCAATCTCTTCAGCAGCGATCTGTGCAACGGCTATAGGATGATAGATATAAGGCTCGCCGGATTTACGGCGCATATCTTTATGGCTTTCCAGCGCCATATCAAAGGCCTTTCGTATCATCCGCTTGTCACCTTTTTGCAAAGTGGATTTACTGGCGCGTAGTAAAGCACGGTATCTTTTCAGTATTTCAGTCTTTTCAGCTTCTATATCAATCACTAAATCTTTCATGTGCATTTACCCGTATAATAGTAATTAACTTGCAACTAAATTGATTAATTGCCGGTTGAGATTTAAATACCAAAAAAATTACTTTAATTTTGTAATACGTAAAATTATGAAATTTCTTGGTTTTCTTCTGGTATTTTGCTGTAGTGCGGCTTTTGTAAAAGCCCAGGAGCAATTGCCTCGTCCTTTACCTACGGGCAAAAATGATACCATCAAAACATATCTTACCAATATTGACGGCGAACTGGTGCCAATGATCGTTACGCAGGAAGTGAAGATAGTTGATGTGCGTATATTTAAAAGCCAGGCCGACAGGGATGCTTATAACCGTTTAAGGTATAATGTTTACAAAGTGATGCCTTATGCGAAACTGGCCGCTGAAAGGTACCAGAAACTACAGCGGAGCCTGGCTACAACTGCCGACAAGAAAGTACAAAAACGCATGGTTGATACCTGCGAAACAGAAATAAAATCACTGTTTAAGAAGGAAATTGAAAACCTGACAATTAGTCAGGGTGAGATACTGATTAAATTGATTGACAGGCAAACCGGTACCACCAGTTATACGATGGTAAAGGAATTGAAGGGCGGATTGAAGGCATTTATGTTTCAGTCTGTTGCTAGGTTCTTTGGCCACAACCTGAAGGAAACCTACGACCCCAATGAGGAAAGAGATATCGAAGCAATTCTACAACAGGCAGGATACTATTCCTATCAGAATTAATGGATAATAACAGCATCTACCAGTTTAATGTGCAACAATTAAACGGTGAAGAGATAAGCTTATCTGATTACAAGGATAAGGTATTATTGGTTGTCAATACCGCATCCGAATGCGGGTTTACCCCTCAGCTTAAAGATTTAGCAGTATTAAAGGAGCAATTTAAAGATCAGGACTTTGAAATTCTCGCATTCCCATCTAATGATTTTGGAGGACAGGAGCCTTTAGAAGGACTGGAAATAGAAGAGTTTTGCAAGAAAATGGGAACTAATTACCCTGTTTTTGAAAAGATCAGGGTTCGTGGTCCTTATGCTCATCCGCTCTACAAGTTTTTTGCTGATAAAAAGTTGAATGGTCAACTAAAATCAACTCCCAGGTGGAATTTTCATAAATTCCTGGTAAGCAAAGCCGGACAGGTTACCGATTTTTTTTACCCTTTTACGAAACCAACCTCTTCCAAAATACGGAAGAAAATCGCACGTTTGCTGTCGGCTTAAATTTAAATTGCCTTTTATATGAAATTAGATATACTGGTATTGCCGGTGCACCCCGACGACGCTGAACTGGGTTGCTCAGGGACTATTGCCAAAGAAATTGCCCTTGGAAAAAAAGTGGGAATAGTTGACTTAACCCGCGGTGAGTTGGGCACAAGAGGCTCAGCCGAAATACGTGATAAAGAAGCAGAGGCTTCGGCCAAAATACTGGGACTTGCTGTGCGCGATAACCTTGAGTTGCCCGATGGCTTTTTCGAAAATAACAAGCCGCATCAGCTAAAAGTAATCGAAGCTATCCGGAGGTTCAGACCAGAAATAGTAATCACCAATGCATATCATGACCGGCATCCTGATCATGGACGCGCCAGTGATTTAGTAGAAGATTCTGCATTTTTATCCGGTTTGCGTAAGATTGAAACTTATTATCATGGTGAAAAGCAGCAGGAATGGCGTCCAAAATTAGTGTTGCACTTTATACAGGATAATTACATTAAACCTGATATTCTGGTGAATGTAACGGAATACTGGGATAAGAAGATTGAAAGCATTCATGCATTTGGCTCACAATTCTATAATCCAGAGTGGGAAAATGAACCACAAACTTACATTTCATCCCCTGAATTTATTCAGGTTATAGAGGCACGTGCACGGGAGTACGGGAAAAGTATAGGAGTTAAATTTGCAGAAGGCTTTATATCACGAAAGATATTAGGTGTAAACGATCTGTTTGACCTGAAATAATATTGGCAGAGACGCCCCGATTAATCCGGGGCGTCCCGGCATTCTTTTAGACCTTAACATACTCGAAGCGGTTATTATCATTGCTTCTTTCACGCTTCAATTTATTTTCTTTAGCAAGCTTTAATAGTATTCCTGAAAGTTCAGATGTCTTGAAATCGGAATCATAGCTTTCTTTGCAATATTCGGCTATTTCGGAAATGGAGTGGCTGGAATTGAAGAAATCAGTTAACAATAGCTGATTCAAAACCTTTGTAGCTCCCGGTTTTTTACGCCCGTTAGTCGAAAGGGTCTCATCATCATCCGTTTGCCTTGCTCTGCGCGCTCTTCTGTTGAACGCATCAACTCCGTCGGTTTCTCCTTTTTCCGATTCAACCATCGCATCCAGCAGTCGGTCAATCACCTTCACCTGCACTGCCTCAGAACGGAATGAGTTAACAACTTCGGAGATTTCTAAAAGTTGCTTTTTTAATTTTTCAATATGCTTGCTCATGGTATAAGTATACTATCCTTCTGGAATATTTAAAATTCAAAACTAATTACCCATAATAACGGAAATATTACCGTTTGGATTTAAAAAATAGTATATATTAATATTCGGGTTAGTAATAAACGTAAAAGTGCATATATAGTATCTATATTAGGAAAAAAGGGCTTGTTTTTTATCAAAACAAGCCCTTTGTAGCAAAATTATTACAAGCTTATTATAATACGCCTAATACTTCCTGCAATACGGAAAGCCCTTCATCGATGTGAGCTTTATCCATGATGAGTGCAGGCCGGAAGCGAATGGTCTGATTGCCGCAACCCAGGAACATCACATTTCTTTTCATCCCTTCCTTAATAAAAGTGTCACGTTTAGCTTTGTCCGGGAAGTCGAAAGCGGTAAGCAGCCCACGACCCCTTACGTTACTGATCAACGAATTTCGTTCTGCTATTTTGATTAGTTCGTTTTGAAGGTATTCACCCACTGTGGCCGCGTTTTGGCAAAGATTATCTTCTTCAATGATCTCCATAATTTTGGATGACCGCACCATATCTACCAAACTACCACCCCAGGTAGAGTTGATTCGCGATGGAATACGGAAAACGTTATTTTCTACTTCGTCAACTTTTTTGCCGACAAGAATACCGCATACCTGCATTTTTTTACCGAATGCAATTATATCCGGGCGGGCTTTTTCGCCAAAATGCTCATGGC
Organism: Mucilaginibacter tolerans; assembly: GCF_030519375.1. Lineage (GTDB taxonomy): Bacteria > Bacteroidota > Bacteroidia > Sphingobacteriales > Sphingobacteriaceae > Mucilaginibacter. Next base: position 194,447 of record NZ_JAUMKB010000004.1, read on the forward strand.
ACCAGAATTTGCCTGAAAGGCCAACACCTGTTTGCACTTCATCGTAGACCAGCATTGCGTCGTTTTCGTCGGCAATGATCCTCAATTGTTCCAAAAACTCCTGGCGAACGTGATTATCACCACCTTCGGATTGTATTGGCTCAATAATTATAGCACAAATATCATCCTTGTTTACCTCGAATGCTTTTTTTATCTGTTTGATAGATAGTGCCTCTCTTTTTAATAGAACTTCATGATTTGCATCCGAATAAGGAAAATGCATTGTTGGGTGCGATACCCGCGGCCAGTCGAACTTGGCATACCACTTGGTTTTTACAGGCAGGGTATTAGTTAAACTCAAAGTATAGCCGCTGCGCCCGTGGAAGGCATGTTCAAAGTGTAATACTTTAAAGCCCTTTTCTTTGGTGTAGCCTTTTGAAAAGTTCTTCTGTACTTTCCAATCCATGGCCACTTTAAGGGCATTCTCAATGGCTAAAGAGCCGCCAGAGATAAAAAAAGCATGTGGCAAATAGTCCGGAATCCCCACCCGGTCGAAAGTTTCTACAAACTGGGCGTATTGCGTCGTGTAAATGTCTGAGTTGGATGGATTGGTCAGCGCGGCCAGCATCAGGTTCTTTTTGAACTCCTCGTCGTTTACCATTTTTTCGTGATTATAACCTAATGGTACCGAAGCAAAGCAGGTAAAAAAGTCAAGATAAGTACGTTTATACTTGGCATCGTAAATATAAACACCCTTACTTTTTTCCATGTCAAAAGTAAGGTCAAAGCCATCTGCGAGGATATGCTTTTTCAATGAATCCTGCACGTTTTCGGGAGCAACTAATAGGTTATACATATGCAATCGGTTTGTTTTCAAATTTACGAAAATGTGCTCAAAAGCAATAGTTTAGGCGGTTTTTGAACCGATATGCCAAAAAGTAACTTTAAATTGTTTAAACCTATATTTTGGACTGATTGCTAAAGTAGTTCTTAGGGTTTTGGAAAAATTCCCCCCTCAGGAATCGAAAATTTCTGCGTGAAAAGTCAGATTTTGAACTTGTCTTTCATACCTAATAGGCCCCATATGCCGCCTGTATGAATAGCCAATATCCGGCTGCCGGGTAAGAAGTAATTTTGAGCAGCAAGATCATACAAAGCATATAACATTTTGCCAGTATAAATAGGTTCGATCAGTATCCCCGTAGAGGCAACGAATTGTTTAACAAAACAAATCAAGTCGTCATTTACTTTTCCGTAGCCACCAAAGTGGTAATCAGTGTGGAGATGATAAGTTGATGGTTTTTCCAGAAAAGGATCAATACCTTTTCTTAAAAATTCACCATTTTTCAATACAGGCACCCCGTGAAATTGAGTAAGAAGCTGATGATCAGTGATACCATTGATAATGCCTGCTGCCGTTGTTCCGGTGCCGCAGGCGCATATGATATGATCGAATGTTTCGCTTAGTTCAGCCATCAGTTCGCTGCAACCTTTTGCGCCTAATGCGGATGAGCCGCCTTCATCAATAAAAAAAACTTCGTTATCGTTTGCAAAATGTTTATTAAACAACGATTCCTTATCGCGATAGCTTTCACGATCAGTAAATTTCAAATTCATGCCATGCAGGCGACATAAGAACAGCGTATCATTGTTCACTTCTTCACCGCGCACAAAGCCGGTCGACTTGAAGCCAAACTTTGCAGCCGCTGCAGCCGTAGCTAATAAGTGATTGGAATAGGCCCCGCCAAAAGTAACCAGGTGCGTTTTGTTTTGCGATTGAGCTTCGTTTAAGAGATATTTCAGCTTACGCCATTTATTCCCCGAGATGATCGGGTGGATGAGGTCATCGCGCTTAATGAAAACTTTTAAGCCCTGCTCATCAAACAGTTTATCATGAATTTGATGGACAGGGCTATAGATCTCAAAATCGATACTCATTAAGCAAAGTTAGAAACCAAATCCAAAACCTCCGCTAAAGGATTGGTATTTTGCTGCGCTGTACGAAGCATAAAAACGGAAGAAAGCCAGTTCTAACTGAAAACCAATATCGGCGCGAACGCCACTGACCGTGGTTTCTTTAATATTAATAGGATTCGCGAACGTAGTATAAGTAGGCCCCCCAAGAAGCGTTGCTCCCGTTGTTACGGGGTAATTACCAATGGTTGCCACGTTAGCATTGGCAGTGCTGTAGCCGACTGCCAGGAAAGGTGTAAAGAATATCAGTTTTTTTGAAACGATTGCCTGGGCTATGAAGCTATTAAAATGTCCCTCAAAATGTTGATTGCTGAAGTCGGTTGATTGCTGTGCATTGGCCGGTTGGGCACCTTGATCTGGTTTTACATCCAACGGTACGCTCATATTAAGCCTGCTGTATCCAAGTGCAACTGCCAGATCAAAAGGGATCACCATATCCGCTTTTTTACCGACAAAATCCTGAATGATATTATGTTTTAGTCCAACTCCGATCATTGAAACACTACCTACATCGCTCCCAAAGTCGATCCGAGGAATGCCCCTTACTGTAATATCAGTATTTTTTATCAAGCCTATTGTTACTTGTATCTGTGGTGACGGGATAATGGATAGCTTTCCTGTAGGCATTTGAAACTCGCTTACCTTTTGATGATTATCATCATACACATTCAGCGTAGGTGGTGTGCCATTTTTATCACCCGCAAATGTTGGTGCGATGGTTTGTGTCGGATCCTGCGGCCCTAAATGATTAGATAAGCCGATTTTTGTTACGTCAAAAGTTTTATCAGATGATGGAACCAGCGCACCTGTTCCGCTTACGCGGATATCAAAATGAAGCAGTTTTTTTGTTTTAGCAGTGTTAGTCCAGTTACTATTCATGCCGGTACCAAATCCTTTAAAAAGAGGGTCGGCGTACGCATTTAATAGCTTTGTAGCATCATCAGGTCCGGCTTTGATCAGGCCGGAAAATGCACTTTGGGCCGATGCTTTGTAAGCGGTAAATAAAATAGCAATTACAACTAACAGGGGCTTAAGTCTTTTCATAATTTTTGTTTGTAGCGTGTATAAATAATTAATAGTATAAAAACGAGTATTTTTGCTGCAATGATAACTGAAAACGAGCTACCGGAGCAGGAAGAACAGGATTTATACGAACATTTACGAATTTTGGTTGATAAAGGCCAGTCTTTACTGCGTATCGATAAATTTTTGATGCACCGTATCGAGAATGCTTCGCGCAACCGTATTCAGAACGCAATTGAGCAGGGAAACGTACTGGTTAATGACAAAACCGTAAAAGCCAGTTACAAAGTAAAGCCGCTCGATATCATTTCGGTAGTGTTGCCTCATCCGCCTCGTGATACGGAGGTTTACCCCGAAGAACTACCGCTAAATATCATTTATGAAGACGATGATGTGCTGGTGGTAAATAAGGAGGCAGGTATGGTAGTGCATCCGGGTTATAATAACTATACCGGTACATTGGTTAATGGCTTGGTCTTCCATTTTCAGCAATTGCCTACTTTACCGGGAAATGATGGTAGGCCTGGTTTGGTTCACCGGATTGATAAGGATACTTCGGGCCTGTTGCTTATCAGTAAGAATGAGCGCTCCATGACCTACCTGGCGCGCCAGTTTTTTGAGCATACCATCACCCGGAAATATATTGCTTTGGTTTGGGGAGATATAGAGCATGACGGGACTGTCACGGGATATATTGGCCGCAGTGTCAGCGACAGGCGTGTAATGGCCATTTATGACGACCCTGAGAAAGGGAAATGGTCGGTTACACACTACAGAGTTTTGGAGCGGTTGAATTATGTAACATTAGTCGAGTGTCAATTGGAAACTGGCCGGACGCATCAGATCAGGGCACACATGAAACATATTGGGCACCCATTATTCAGCGACGCAACTTATGGAGGTGATAAGATCATCAAAGGCACAGTTTTTAGCAAATACAAGCAATTTGTTGAGAATTGTTTTGAGCTAATGCCACGCCAGGCACTTCATGCGCAAACATTAGGTTTTACGCATCCAAGCACAAAAAAATACATGCATTTCGAAGCCCCTTTACCTCAGGACTTTGAATCTGTGTTGCAAAAATGGCGTAAATATTCTGCGATAGATGTGAGAACTTAGATTTGAGATATGAGAACAAAAAGCCATAAATAGTCTTAAATTAATGCGATGTGCAAATTCTCAAATCTCATGTCTCAAATCTAAAATCTAATAAAATGATGCCTTTATTTATCAACTTTAATGGCGAATTGCTCCCTGGCGATAGTCGTTTGCTTACGACGGCCAACCGTGCCTTTAGGTATGGCGATGGTTTGTTTGAAAGCATGAGGTTGATGAAGGGACATTTGAAATTTGCCGATCAGCATGCCGACCGTCTTCAACGCGGGATGAAGGCCCTGAAAATTGACGGCTACTCGCAAATGGATAGCTGGTTTTTGAAGGAAAAAGTGGAGCAACTGGCCACCCGTAATAAAATAAAGCACGGTAGATTGCGGCTAACGGTCTTTCGTGACGCCGAGGGTCTTTATGCGCCAACTCAAAACAAAATGGCTTATTGCCTGGAGTTGCAGCCGATGGACGAGCCCCGTTATTTTTTGAATGATAAGGGCCTGATTATGGACATTTTTACCGAAGTAACCAAGCCCACCAACTTCCTGTCGAACATCAAAACCTGCAATTCACTGATCTATGTGCTGGCGGGGATATTCAAAACACAGAATCGGCTGGATGATGCTTTTCTGCTCAATCAAAACGGATCATTATGTGAGGCGAGCAGCTCGAATATATTTGTGTGGTATAAAAGTCATTTATACACCCCGGCATTAAGTGAAGGTTGTGTAGAAGGTGTAATGCGGCAGATCGTGATCAAACTGGCCAAACAAAGCAATATTCCATTCACCGAGGCGCAGATCAACCCGGACATTTTATATGAAGCCGATGAGGTTTTTCTGACCAATGCTACCAAAGGCATCCAATGGGTGATGGGTTTTGGTGTGAAACGCTATTTCAATCAGCTAAGCAAAGGGTTGATAGGGGAGCTCAATAAGTTAGAGCATTAGATGCTTGCCGCCACCTGTATTTCATTCAATATCCCATACCACAAAGCAATACGTTCCTTCAGCGATTCTTTTACAGCATCTGTAGCGTGCATCCATTTGGCATCATCATCGTCACACAGTTCAGCTGTCATTTGGTAGGCCAATTGCGAATGATGTTCGCCATCTACCTCGATGTGACGTTCGAGGTAATAGAGTAGGGTATTAACCTTACCTGGAAATTGTTGGCTAATCTCTTTCACCATCCTGATAAACATGCCGGGTATCAGATCCTCGCGCCCAAAAGTAAATACTGCAGCACATAAATAATCTTTCCTCGTATCGATGACATCGAACGTATGCTGAACAAATTTGCGTGCCACCTGGGGTATATCAGCTATGATCAATGCCTCATCGATATTTTTACCGCCATTCAGCTCAGCAAAAAGATTGTTGATGCCATTATCATTACAGCCGGCTTGCTGCATTGCTTGTTTGTATATCTCAAAGTGACTGATACGGTTGCCTTCGGCATCTACATCACTTTCTTCGCCCAGAACAATCTCATTGATCAGGTAACGGGTATTGGCGTTTCCAACAGGCATCCAGGGAACATCCGTACAGGTAAGCTTTTGTTGTAGTGATTTTAGCAGTGACATGAAATCCCATACGGCGAAAACGTGGTGTTCCATGAAAATGCGCAAGTCGTCAATAGTGCGGATGTTCTTGTAAAGATCATGGCCGGTAAGCTGCTGGCGCAGCGGTTCAATTTCGGCCCTTAACTGTTCTATTCTTGCGGATTGCCCGTTTGTCATCATCGCGCAAAAATAGATTTTAATAGGTGTGTCGTAAGAAGATTGTTTATTTATGACGTTAAATTGATTTGAGTTACAATCTCACGCCCCTTAAAAATTCCTCAATGCCCATACGCTTTTTACCTTCCAACTGAACATCCGTCAAATGGACAAAACCATCCGTTGCCGAGACTTTTAAAAAGGTGCGGTTGTCTGAGAAAAACTCACCGGGCTGTTCGCCTGTTTCGGCCAGTTCATATTCAGCACCGAATACTTTTAATATTTTATCATTTAACATGGTGTAGGCTGTGGGGTATGGACTAAGTCCCCTTATGAAATTGTAGACCTTTTCTGCTGGTTGGTTCCAGTTAATATTGCAATCTTCCTTAAATATCTTGGGTGCATGCTTTAGTTCGATGCCTTCAGCCAAATGTTCCTGCGGATTTTCTGTATAACGGCCACTTTCTACGGCTTTTACAGTTTTAACCAATAATCCCGCGCCTTTATCCATCAGGCGATCGTGCAATTCTCCGGCAGTTTCATGGCCTGTTAAGGTGATCTTTTCGGTAAATAAGATATGCCCGGTATCGATCTCTTGCTTCAGGAAGAAAGTAGTCACCCCACTTTCTTTTTCGCCATTGATGAGTACCCAATTTATTGGCGCAGCGCCACGGTACTGAGGTAATAATGAGGCATGCAGATTAATAGTACCCAGGGGTGGCATACTCCAAACAACCTCAGGCAGCATGCGAAAAGCAACCACTACTTGCAGATCAGCGCGTAAAGCCCTCAGTTCTTCCAGAAACTGTTCATCTTTTAGTTTTACTGGCTGAAGCACCTTTAGGCCATTGGCTAGCGCATATTGTTTTACGGCACTTTCGCTCATCTTTTGTCCGCGGCCTGCAGGTTTATCCGGTGCAGTAACCACTCCAACAATATCGCTTCCGGATTCGATCAGCGCCTCCAATGATGCTACTGCAAATTCGGGTGTGCCCATAAAAACAATTCTCATATGCGGTATAGGTGTTTTAAGTTATGATAAATGCTTTTTTTTGTTAATTATATAATAGATACTTCTTTCGCATCTCTTTATACCTGCTCAGCGCCGGTTCCCAGCTTTTTCGTATCTCCTCTTCACTTTTTCCGGCCTCAATCTGCTTCCTTAGCTCATCTGTTCCGGCCAGTTTGGTAAAATATGCATTGAAAAAATGTTCCTTATCAGGAAACACATCATATAGCTTTTTCAGCCACAATATATCGATTTTTTTGCTGATTCTGAACTGGTTTACGTCGTAACCTCTAAGATCGATACCAAAACAAAGTTTGTCTTTTTGTGGCGGATCCTCACTCATACCCGGAATGCTTATTGGTGTAAAAGCGAATCTGAATTGCTTATTTAAAGATGGATGGCCCAATACCTGGAAGGGTACCAAAGTACCGCGGCCCAAACTCACAGCAGTTCCTTCAAACAAGCAAATGCTCGGATAAAGTAATATAGAGTGTGCTGTATTTAAATTTGGCGAAGGGTTAATCGGCAAAGTATAAGGGGTATTATGACTATATCCCGCTACTTTGATGATTTTTAGCTTGCATTTCACGTGATTTTTAAGCCACCCCTCGCCATTAATCATCTTTGCATATTCGGCAATAGTTAATCCGTGTACTATGGGTAACTGGTCAAGCCCGACGAATGACCGATAAGTAGTATCCAGCACTGGGCCGTCAACATAAAACCCATTGGGATTAGGCCGGTCCAGGATCATCAGTTCAATATGATTTTCGGCGCAAGCTTCCATTACGTAATGTAGGGTAGAGAGGTATGTGTAAAACCGTGCGCCAACATCCTGAATATCAAATACCACCAGGTTTAGTCCTTGCAAATCAGCGGAGGTGGGCTTATAGTGCTTTCCGTACAGGGAGATTGCCGGTATGCCGGTTTGAGGGTCCATGGTATCATCCACAGAAGCACCGTTGCTAGCTGTTCCGCGGAATCCATGTTCAGGTCCGAATATCTTTTTAATGCGAATGCCAAGTTTTAATAGACTATCTACACTGGATACCTGATTTTTACCAATCACCGAGGTTTGGTTGACCACCATGCCGATGTTCTTATTTTTCAGGTAGTTCACATAAAGCTCAGTCTGGTCGGCACCTGTCCGCAGCGCTCCCTGCGCCCGGAGAAACCCGGGTAAGGTTATAGCGGATAAAAATATAATCAGCCGCAGTCGTTTCATAGATAAGCCGTTTGGTAAATTATACTGCATAAATACGGATAAAGTCGGAGCATTTCACCCGAAATCTGCATATTTGCTAAAGTACAAAAATCATTCTGCATTGAGTTTCGCCTCATTTATATCTGCCCGTATTTCGTTCCAGTCGAACCGCACTTTTTCTAAACTGATCGTGCGTATAGCTATAGTCGGTATCATGCTGGGTTTAGGGGTAATGATCTTAACCGTTGCCGTCATCAGAGGGTTTAAAACAGAGATCAAGCAAAAAGTGCGGGGCTTTTCAGGTGATATCCTGGTACAGAAATTCGATAATAATTATTCCGATCAGAACTCACCTATTAATGTCGATAATGCCTTTGTAAAGAAAGTACAGGCAAGTTCCTTATTCACTCATATAATGCCTATTGCCACCAAGCCGGGAATCATTAAAACCCGTACTGAGATAGAAGGGGTAGTGGTAAAAGGGGTAGATAAAAATTATGACTGGACTTTTTTCAAGAAGACTTTGGTCACGGGCAAAATGATCGATTTTAGCGATACGACTTTGGCTCAAAAGCAAATCATGATTTCAAGCTATACCGCAAGCCGGCTGAACCTGAAAGTAGGCGATAAATTCCTGATGTATTTTGTGCAAGAACCATTGAAAAAACGGCCATTTACCATTGTTGGGATATTTGATGTGGGAGTGGAGGATATCGATAAAACCTTTGTTGTAGGCGATCTCTCGTTGCTAGTGAAGCTCAATAACTGGAATCCCGACGAAATAGGAGGATATGAATTGCGTGTGGCCGATTTTGACCATGTTGATGAAGCAAACGATTTTTTGAGTGATAAGATGCCGCTAAAACTGAAATCATATACAGTTAGTGACATTTATCCAACCATTTTTGAGTGGCTGAAACTATTGGATGTAAATGCACAGGTAATGCTTGTGTTGATGCTTATTGTTGCTACCATCAATATGATCTCGGCGCTATTGATTATGATTCTCGAGCGTACTTCAATGATTGGCATATTCAAAGCCATGGGTGCGGGTAACTGGGTTATACAAAAAATATTCCTTTATAATGCTTCTTATTTAATCGGTCTGGGGCTGTTACTGGGAAATATCTTCGGTTTAGGCATAGGCTTGTTCCAATCGGCTACACATTTCTTTAAACTGGACGAGGCATCCTATTACATGAAATTTGTACCGATAGAAGTACATTGGCTTGATATTGTTTTGCTAAATATTGGCACACTGGTGATATGCGTTTTGGTATTGATCGTGCCATCGACACTGGTAACCAAAATATCCCCGGTAAAAGCCATCCGTTTTAAATAAGAACACGATTCTTGGATTTTAGAGATTGGTCAGGATTACAACTACTTCAACCAGGAATCTTATAGATCAATTCAAATCCCGTAATCGTGTTCTTATTTTCGCCTTCCCGGGAAATTAAATTTAAGATTCACTCCGCCTGAACCGAATTTTATCTGTTGAGCACCCATGCCCTGAATAGGATATTTTACGAATGGCTCAATGATCAAGTCGTTACCTGCAATCCTGTAACCTGTTCCAAATGAAAAATTCAGCGTTTTTGCAAAGTAAAAACTATTAAAATTTTGCTGTAACGACTGATCGGTTGTTTGTGACAGGTTCGAAGCAAACGGTGTTACATAATTATAGGTAGAGGTGTAAGTTTCTTTAATAAAAGTGCCGGAGCTTACACCGATTGAAACAAAAGTCGCGCTCTTCGCCGGATTGAACTGGTATTTTAGGTTGATAGGCACTTCCAATCCAACCAGGCTTGCATTGTAATTTTTTAAAGAAGGTGTAGCTGCTGAGAACCCATTTTTGCTATACGCTTCAGCAGCCAGAGTATTTGATGACACCGATGCATTTGATGCAGCAAGTAATTTTGCCTGTTCTGGAGGAAGCTGGTTACCATAACTAAGCGAGTTTTGCCCGATAGCCACTCCGGTAGATAAGTTCAGCTTTCTGCTTAGCCTAATATCCGAACTGATACCGAGCCCTTCGTTTACCCTGTTATTGCTACCCCTTGCATAATTAACATAAGTTGCTGCATATATACCAAACCGCACAGCGCGACCTGAATATTCCTGGGTTTTGGTCTTTTTATCTTTAGGCACTTCATTGTCTGCAAAAAGGGTTTTGTTTGACTGCTTGGATTGATCCAGCATATTCACTCCATTATTATTTGATTTGGTAACGGCTAACGATTGGGTAACGCTATTTATACCGGGATCAATTTTTGCGGCATTGTCGGCTTTTGACATCACAACTGGTTGATTTTCAGAAATATTTGATGGGTTTATAGCTGCAATGCTTTGACCAGTGATATTATTCGCAGGAGCTCCATTATTAGCAGTTGCTGTTTTATTCCCGGTATTGTTAGCCATCCTATCAGATGTGTTTAGATGCTCCCGGGCCTTTTTGCTGGTTGTGTTTGTATGTGCACGGGTAGACAATTTGTTATCTGCAAGCAACTGTGTTTGTACGGTATTCATTACACTGTCAGCGGCCTTATCACTATCGGCGTTCTTATTATTAACTACGTTATTATCTTTTTGAGGTTCAATACTTTTGATTACAGGATGATTAATGGCCGGTTTATTACCTGCCAGTTTGTTCTCTTTTTCAGGGGTTTTATTGATCAGCAGTATTCCTAAAAATAACAATAACACGGCTGCTGCCGAGCTCCACCAGAGCCATGCCACAGCGCGTCGGCGGGCCTTTTCAGGATATTTCTCCCTGAGCAGCAGCCAGCCTTCATCGGCGTGTTCGTCATTATAGTTGTCGAACACCTCCCCGATGCGTTTTTTTAAATCGTTATCCAACGGGTCATCCATGATTTTGTGTTTCCGTTTTAATTAATTTTCTCAATTTTTCTTTTGCCCGGCTTAAATACACTCTTGAAGAACTTGCGGGGATATTCAGCATATCAGCAATTTCATCGTGATTATAGCCGTCTATTTCATATAGGTTGAATATGGTGACTTGTATAGAAGGCAGTTCCTTCATCATACTTAAAATATCCTGCACACCTAAATTATCAATGGCATTGACATAGCTGATGATCGGTCCGGCATCCTCCAACTCTACATTTAACTGGAATTTAAGGTCCTTACGCCGCCTGTCGATTGCAGTATTTACCACAATAGTCCGCAGCCATGCTTTAAAAGGTTTAGTGGTATCATAGTTGCCCATTGAGTTGAACGCTTTTATAAAAGCGTCATTTACAACTTCTAATGCATCATCCCTTTTAAGGCTATATCGTAGTCCAATCCCCATGGCATAGCCATAGAATTGCTTATAAAGCAGTTCCTGGTATTTTAAGCTGCCTGCTTTGCATTGCCTTATCAATTCATCTTCGGCAATACGTTGGGGTGGATGCATTAAAAAATATTATTCGATCTATACTAACTAATTTGATATTCGTAATGGTTACGAAGCAGGCACCAATATCGCTACAATTACTGTAAAAATATTTTGCGTTTTGCGCTTAAAAAAGAAAGCCGGCTATGTTGCCGGCTTTACTAATGCTGTCCAGTATTGTTAATTTGTCACTTTTTTTAGGGTATACCCTAAAAGTAAAGTATCGGCGCTACTTGCATATATTGTCAAATTAGTGCCGTCATAGTTATAATTATAATATCCCAGCAGGTGCGCTACTTTGGAGGTGTCTGATGAAGAATATGTTTGATCCGTGAATCCTATATAGGGCCAATTCATTGTAAATGTCCCATAGCTATTAGCGTGTATTGAAGTTGTAGCACCTGTGATAGTGTACGTGTTATCGGTAGTGGAAAATTTTACGGTAAGATTTGTCTTTACAGTATCCCATGCTCCAACACTGGTATGCCGGTGAAAGCGTTTATATTGTCCACTGAATGTTCCTGATGGTGTTGGCGCTGGCTGGTTATTCGAAGAAGTTTTTAAACACCCCGTAGTTACAATCACCAATAAAAAAGATAAATAAAGTAGTTTATGTCTCATATTAACGGTTTTTTATGGTTACGTAAGTTAATATACAAACGCTACAACGCATTGCTTATTTTATAATTTTTTTGCTTCATCCCAAAATATATCCATCTCTGCCAGGCTCATATCATGTAAATTTTTGCCATTTTCCTTTGCTTTATTTTCCAGGTATTGAAAGCGTTTTATGAATTTCCGGTTCGTTTTTTCGAGGGCATCTTCAGGGTTGATATTAATAAAACGGGCGTAGTTGATGAGTGAGAAAAGCAGGTCTCCGAATTCGCTTTCTGCTTTTTCGTGGTCAATTTTGCTTTCATCTTCAGCATTAAATTCATTTTTGAATTCCTGCATCTCTTCTTCAACTTTAGCCCAAACCTGCCCCTTTTCTTCCCAGTCGAAACCAACGCCACGGGCCTTCTCCTGTATACGGGATGCTTTTACCAATGCAGGTAAAGATGCAGGTACGCCTGACAAAACCGATTTATTCCCTTCTTTTAGTTTTATCTGTTCCCAATTGCGCTTTACATCTTCTTCATTGTTTACATCAACATCTCCATAAATATGGGGGTGCCTGTTGATTAGTTTATCGCAGATGCCATTCAGTACGTCCGTGATGGTAAAATCATTCGTTTCCGATGCAATCCGGGCATAAAATACCAGGTGGAGCATCATATCGCCCAGTTCTTTTTTTATCTCCGGCATATCTCCATCCAGAATAGAATCAGAAAGCTCATATACCTCCTCAATGGTAAGATGACGTAAACTTTCAAGCGTTTGTTTTTTGTCCCAGGGACAATTCAAACGCAGATCATTCATAATAGTTAACAGGCGTTCAAACGCGCCAGATGGAGTATTGGAAGCTATGGGGGCGGTTAGTGGCATATTGTTGATGTGCAAATGTGCAGATATGCAAATGTAAACTAATGTGCGGATGTGCAGAAAAGTAAATGTGCAAATCAGTAGATGTGCAAATGGTAGATCTTGAGTCCCATTTCATCCAGACGAATCGGCAATTGCATATCTGCACATTTTAGTGCCAAAGATTTATCAGCTATTAATACTGAATTAATTTTAAGTGTGTTTATTAGTCGTACTTTTAACAATACTCTGTCATGCATATGAAAAAGAACTTTTACATTTTAATTGTTTTGAGTTTTATTTTGCCCTTGGGTATTCAGGCTCAAATAATTAACCCGCAGCGGGGAATTCCTGCTGTAGAACAGCCACAGCCATTTCTTTTCACTATCAATACGCTTAATCCCGCAGCCCGCGGATGGAGTCTGAATTATAATGGCGGCTATGGGCAGCGTACGGTAACGCCTTTAGGTTACGATGGGGTAGATCAGAACATTGGCGTTAAAGGTTACCTCGGCGCAAAGTTGACTTTTCTGGCATCTGTTGGCATTGGCTTTGGTAATAACGGCGAGGTGAAAAGCTTGCAGCAGATTGAAGCCCTGCGCGATATTATTGGCGGTAATACCTCATCCGGTTTCCGCTTAGGTGCTGGCCTAGGTTTCAGAAGGGAATTTAATAATGGTAAAGTTGCGTTGAGTCGGGTAACGGCAACTTATGAGAATATCAACTGGCGGTTTGGTACCAACGTCCGTTTTGAAAAAGCATTTGATAAAGATCGTGACGGTATTGATGTGATCAGTAGCATTGGTATTCACCGGCAGATAAGCGGTGCATTTTTCGCTGGTATGGAAGCCATAGCACAGGATCTGGAGGGCTTTTGGGAAACTGATGAAGCCGAAGGAGGTGCACGGTTATTGGTTGGCCCATCATTGAATTTTGCACCGGCATCATCACGCTTCTCATTTACATTGTGCGGCGGTCCGATCATTTATGCTACCCACAGTGTGCCTGCTTATAATCAGTTTGCTGTCCGCGAATTGCCAACCTCGAACGGCTTCACTATGAAATTTAATGTTGGGTTTAGATTTTAAAGCTTGACCGCACGTAGCATTTCGCGTTTACCCGGAGCGCCGGGGGCCTTTTCTACTTTAAATCCACGCGACTTGAGCATGCGCTTTAAATTACCAGTTATGGCGTAAGTGACAAAAACTCCACCCGGTTTCAGGAATTGAACGGTATGCGTAATAGCTTCCTCGTTCCACATTTCAGGCTGATGGATGGACGCAAAAGCGTCAAAATAGATTACATCGAATACCCCCTCACTGCTAAAATCAAGTAGTTGGCAGTGGGCAATTTGCAGCTGGCAGGAGTTGATTTGAACCGCATTTTTCAGAGTTTCAGGATAATAATTCAGGAAACTATTCCATGTTGCAGGGGATATGTACTCATCGTACCCTGTCTGACTGATCATTTCTTCCGCTAGCGGATAAGCTTCAATTCCCGTGTAATCAAGTTTTATTTGATTTTCGGCACAGTAATCTGCACTCAACAAAAAGTTAAGACCAGTGCCAAAGCCAACTTCCAAAATGCTTGCAGAACTAGCCGCATTATTATCGACATAGTATTTCAATCCCGAGTTTAAAAAAACATGTTTACTTTCCTGCAATGCCCCATGCCGCGAATGGTAGTTTTCGCCAACGGCGCTATTATAAATAGTTTTTGAGCCATCGGCGGTGGTTACAATTTTTAGTTCCGGGCTCATGAATCCGACTTCTGATTTCCGACCTCCGTAATCGCTTCACCCAGGTCATATACCGGTACCGAAGTTATTTTGGCCGCAATAATACTGGTAGCAGCGGCTGACCGGTACCCTGCGGCGCAGTGTACAATGATGGGCCTATGAACCGGGATCTCATTTCCCCATTCACGCAGTTCTGGTAGGGGGATTGCAATAGCATGAGGGAATATTTTACCATTATTAATTTCACCCCAATTCCTCACATCTACTATCGTATATTTTTCGGGGTGAAAATTTTCCGGAGTAAAATCCTGTAATTCGGGTAAAGTTTCAAGCGCGTTATCCGGGTTCAATAAGGCGGCTTTTATATTTTTTTCATAACCGATTTTGGCTGCTTTTTTAATCAGCGTATCTATAGCAGCTTCGCTCTCCGCTATCAGGTAAAAAGCTTCCTCCGGCCCAACAATTGAGCCCAGCCAGGTTTCGAACCTTTCGCCATCCTGTATATTGAAAGCGCCTTTAACGTGACCTTTTCTAAATTGTTCCTTTGGTCTTGTATCGACCACCAAAATGCCTTTCTGCAAGGGTGAATTTCTATTTATCCTTGGCACCGCATCAACACTTTCAGCAAATGGCTCTGCGCCTTTCTTATTGGTATCCACATCGTGACCAAAATATTTTGGAATGAAGGGCTGATCGGCGGTTAATTTATTTACAAAGGTGAGTTCATCCATCAACTGCAAAGCATAGTTCTCGCGAATCTCGCGACCAATGGTGCTTTGTAAGTCAGGGCTCAGGTTCTTACCACATAAGGAGCCGGGACCGTGGGCCGGGTATACAGTAAGACTATGCGGTAACGTCATCAGCTTTTCGCGGGTGGAATGATACATCTGCCGGGCCAACTTTTCTTTTGCTGCGGTGATATTGCCCACATTCTCGCGAAGGTCAGGTCGGCCAACATCGCCCACAAACAAAGTGTCGCCTGTGAAGATGGCTTTATCATTCCCATCTTCATCCTGCACCAAAATGCAGATAGAATCGGGTGAGTGGCCAGGAGTATTCAGCGCTTTCAATTTAATATCAGCCAGTTGGATCGTGTCGCCGTCATCAAAACCTTCATGCGGGTATTCTGCGCCAAGCAATTTGCTGGCGTAAATGGTTGCGCCGCTAGTTTGATGTATCTCCAGATGAGAGCTAACAAAATCGGCATGCGGATGGGTTTCGATAACGCCAATAATGTCGGCATTATTCAATTCAGCAAAATCATAATAAGGCTGCGGGTCGCGGGCAGGATCAATAACGATCATTTTGCCTAACCTGATCACAGCGTAAGATGCATGGGCTAATCCCTTATCGTAAAACTGGTGGATGATCATAAATAAGTGAACAAAGATAGATTATTTGGTTGATTGAGTTGATTAGGTTGAATAAGTTGATTGGTTAATATTTGGTGTTACACGCGACAGGTTAACTTATAACTCAGAACTCAATATTCTTATATATAGCCCCGCCTGTCCAAGCGTGTCGTGGCTGTTGCACAACAGCGCGTTTAGGAATTATAAATTCGATTTTGCACGATTTATATTAACCTTAGATAGTATTGAACAGGAAAAGGAAGTCGCTGTATTAACAGGCTTAATAATGCATCCCGTAAGCCCTTTTTGCCATATTTGATTAGTTTTTTAAGGTTATATGCGATCCCGGCCATTATCATACATTTATTGGCCAGTTTTATCCCTATGGTGTTGACTTTCCGCATACCCAGGTATTCAATAAGGTTTCCAATGATGGGTTCCACAGTGCTTTTTCTTATAACCATCATCCGTTTGCCATATACTTCATTCATCCGTTTGTGCATTTCATCGAATAATGGCTTCTTTACAGAATCCACCAAGTTTTTATAGTCCGATTTACCAAGGCATTTAGTGCGGATAGGGCAGTTTTTGCAATCAGACCGTTTGCTCATGTAGTTTTTTTGAATACCGTGATGTTCCCGATAACCGGCAAACTTTAAAACATTCCCCTGGGGGCATAGGTAGCGATCGTTCTCTCTTTCATAAGTAAAACCCTCGCGTTCGGGTTTATAAGTGCCCGTATTGGGGATATAACCAGTAATCCCTCTTGAAATAAGGCTTTCCAATGCTGATGAACTGCTGTAATTGGCATCGGCAATAACTTCTTCGACTGCTAAGCCGTGTTCTTTTATGTTGTCATCGATCTTTTCAAGTATAGTATCAAGGTATTGGCAATCTTTCTTATCTGCATGGAAAGCACCTATACTGGTAATAACATAGCTGGATGTATCAACACTAAGTTGGCCAAGGTAGTTTAACCTGGTTATCTTACCGGGCTTTACAGACATCCGTGAATCAGGATCCGTTGTACTGGCACGGTTCGCATTACCCCGTTTTTGAGGTTTAGTATTTTCAGCTTTGTTGGGCATTCCACGGTCATCAGCATCATCTTTAGTTTCATCATCTTTTAGCTGACTGGTGAAAACCTCTGCGTCATCTAAAATATCCTTAACACTGTCCATTGCTGCATTGGCCTTTACGTAAACGCTGTCGATGGCCTGCCTTTTACCGGTTAACATCCCCTTATCAATACATTGCTTCAATACCTGTTTAAATAACTCGTTAAATACATCTTCATCATAAAGTTGGCGGGTACGGCTTAAAGTAGAATGCCATGGCAGCTCTTCGTCGATGTCATAGCCGATGAAGTAAAGGATATCCAAACGCATAGATGCCATATGGACGATGCGCCTGTCGCTGGGCTGGTTTTCTAAATACCCAACCAATAGCAACTTGAAAAACACTACCGGATCAATGCTTTTTTGTCCTTCCTTGCCATAATACTTAGCTGTAGCTGGGTATAAGAACCGAAGGTCTAATACTTCTTTTAACTTCCTGTACATATTGTCTGCCGGGACACGGTCAGATAACTGGAAATTGGTAAAGAGCTTTTCTTGATATTGTTTCTTTCCTTGCATGGTATTAAGATACTAATAATCAATATCTTAACATAATTTTATTGAAAATAAAGTAGCTAGTTGTGCAACTGCCACGTGTCGCTAGGACGAGATAACGAAAGCATGTTAGGACGATGAAGCCTGACCAATCGCCGGGTTAATTTAAGAGTGACGCTTAAACTGACGGCACTGGGAAATTTGGGTAAAACACCAAAGCCCGCCTTCAACCAGGCTCTAACAAACTCAGAACTCGGGATCCAGTACTCTTATATAAACGTAACCTTTGATAATTCAGCTCCCAGGCCTTTGAGCTCGGCGTAAGTCAGCTTATCCATCATTGCTCCGTCAAAGCAGATGGTTTTGATGGCACGGTAATATTTATTGGTCAGGGCATACGTCGGACGGAAAGATACATTTTTGAGCGTCGCGCCCTTAAATGTAGCCTCATTCAGCGCCGCCTTGTCAAACTTAACGCCAATAAAGGTTTGCCCGTCAAGGCATAACGCCCGCATATCTGAATACTTAAAGTCCACGCCTTCAAAAACACAGTTTTCAAAGATCGTTTTTCTAAGATCCGTCATGGTCAGTTTTACGTCTGTCAGTGTTGCATCTGTGAATTTTGCCCCCGTCAGCCCCAGCTTACTGAATTCGGTACGTACAAGAATGGTCCCGTTGAAGCTTGCATCCGTTAGGTCGGTAGCGGAAAAGGTGCAATCTGTCAGGTTCGTTCCATCAAAATTGGCTTCACGTGCGTCGCTGGCTACAAATGAACTGCCGGTCAAATCTGCACCTGCAAAGTCAGAGCCCCGCAATGCACTCCCCTTAAATTTCCTTTTATGCGCGGCAACTCCTGCAAAGTCACTCTCCGCCAGGTTGCTCCCGCTGAAGTTCGTCAGCACTTGCCGCTCCGGCGAGGTAGAAAGGTTAGCGACCTGCTGTATCGTTTGCCTCATGTCGCCATTATTTTCAACGGCCTTAAAAGTCATTGTATCATTTGCCGATTGGAAGTTTTCTGAAAAATAGTTAAGGTCAACACCCAGAATTTCTGCCAGGCGGTTAAAAGTAATGATGTCCGGAATGGATTCACCGCGCTCCCATTTTCCAACTGCTTGCGGACTAACAAATACGCGTTGCGCAAGTTGCGCCTGAGAAATATTTATTTTTTTTCGTGCTTCGGCAATTTTATTACCAATCATTTTAGTTTCCATAATGTCTTTTTGTTTTATTTTTTCGACACTACAAAGGTATTTGGGCGTATTTCCGGAGTCAAAAAAATACGACGACTTATAGTTGCATTTACCCTACTTACAGTGGTTTTTTACAACTGTCAGTAGGGTATGCAGTGATTTAACATTAATCCCCACTCATTTGTTATAAAAACACCAAAGCCCGGCTTCTGCCAGGCATTTACTTATAACTCAGAATTCAAGACTTACGAAAGCAGCTTTAACCGGCATAAATCACTTCGCCGCTTTCTTTACTTTTATCGCATTAAGGCCTTTTTGTCCCTGCTCAGTTTCAAAAGTCACTTTATCCTTTTCTTTAATTTGCTCCAGGATGCCATTGATGTGAACAAAAACGCTTTCCTGTGACTGCAAATCTTTGATAAAACCGTACCCTTTTGACTCATTAAAAAATGAGACTACCCCGTTCCTGGTCACCTCAACTTCAATATCTTCCTGTTTCGGCGTTCCGATCTGTATGTTTTCCGCCAATATCGTCTTGCGTTTTGAATGATCCGGGGGAGTAGACGTTATATTGCCATTTTCGTCAACATAAGCCATCATCTCATGCAAACCTTTTCCTTTAACAGCATTCGCTCTCCGATCTTCGGTCTTTTCTCTTTTGTCCTGTTGTTTTCTGAGCTTTTTCTTTTCGCGCTCTTTTTTACTAAATGTTTCTGTGGATTTACCCATATATTAATTGACGTATAATATTGCAGAACTTCATTTCATCAAAGTTCCTATTAATTAAATTAGCCTGTTCCATATCCGCCACCAGCGTCTCAGAAAGGCAATGTATAAAAAAAGCACCTCCCTGTCAGGAAGATGCCTTAAAATGATTTATAGTGTATTAAGCTACTTTTACATTTACTGCGTTAGGTCCTTTACGACCCTGCTCAACGTCAAAACTAACAACGTCACTTTCGCGAATGTTGTCAATCAGACCAGATGAGTGAACGAAGATCTCGCTGCCACCGTCATTAGGTGTGATAAATCCGAAACCTTTCGTTTCATTAAAAAATTTTACTGTTCCTTGTTGCATATTGTTATTGATAAGCCGCAAAGGT
This sequence comes from Mucilaginibacter tolerans, assembly GCF_030519375.1. Taxonomy (GTDB): domain Bacteria; phylum Bacteroidota; class Bacteroidia; order Sphingobacteriales; family Sphingobacteriaceae; genus Mucilaginibacter. The sequence goes on from NZ_JAUMKB010000004.1 coordinate 214,317, forward strand.
ACAGAGAATTAATGGTATATTTTCCACTTAGTAAAATTATTTAATATTTATTTAATCGGCTTAAAACTCCAAAGCCCCGCTTCCAACAGGCTTTGACTTAACTCAGGACTTATAGCTCAATACTTATCTTACCGGTTAAACCAGCCGAGTAATGCATAAATTCCCAACTTTCTCAACAGAATATCCCAAAATTTATGGACAGATATAGTTTTCATAACAGTGTATTATATAAACTTCCAAATTATAAAAATGTTGTGATCGACTCCGGTAAATAGTTCATAGATCATGGTTCGTGCCCTTGCTATGAACTATTAACTATGAGCCATTAACTATTCGGCGAATTCGCTATTTTTGCGCGCTATGAGTATTTCTAAAACGTATCAGCCCAAAGAAGCAGAAGATAAATGGTATAGCTATTGGTTAAAGCACAAGTTTTTCAAGTCCGTACCTGATCAACGCGAGCCTTATACGATAGTTATTCCTCCGCCAAATGTTACCGGCGTTTTGCACATGGGCCACATGCTGAATAATACTATCCAGGATGTGTTGATACGTCGTGCCCGCATGAAAGGCAAAAATGCCTGCTGGGTACCCGGGACGGATCATGCTAGTATAGCTACTGAGGCTAAAGTGGTGGCCATGCTGAAGGAAAAAGGCATCAACAAAAAAGACCTTACCCGCGAAGAATTCCTGAAATACGCCTGGGAATGGAAAGAAAAATACGGTGGTATTATACTCGATCAGTTAAAAAAACTTGGTGCATCCTGCGACTGGGACCGTACGCGTTTTACGATGGACGAAGACCTCTCTAAAGCAGTGATCGACACCTTTATTCATTTGTACAAAAAAGGCTGGATATACCGCGGAGTACGCATGGTAAACTGGGACCCGCAGGGAAAAACCGCCGTTTCTGATGAGGAGGTTATCCGCAAAGAAGTTAACCAAAAGCTCTATTACATACGTTATTCAGTTAATGATTCTGATTACCTGACCATTGCAACCACCCGTCCGGAAACCATCATGGCAGATACCGCGATTTGCATCAATCCGAACGATGAGCGGTACAAGCATTTGCATGGTAAAAAGGCGATCATCCCATTAATCAACCGCGAAATTCCGATTATATTGGACGAATATGTAGAGGTGGATTTTGGTACTGGCTGTTTAAAGGTAACTCCTGCGCACGATTTGAATGACTATAATCTGGGCATCAAACATAACCTGCCTGTTATCGATATTCTGAATGATGACGGCACGCTGAATGAAAAGGCGGAGATATTAGTAGGAATAGACCGTTTTGCAGCACGTAAAAAAATAGCCGTTTTACTGGACGAAGCCGGTCAGCTTGAAAAAGTAGAAGATTATAAATCACAGATCGGTTTTTCGGAACGCACTGATGCGGTGATCGAGCCAAAACTTTCTATGCAATGGTTCTGTAAGATGGAAGAGATGGCCAAGCCAGCTTTGGATTATGTGTTGAAAGGCGATATCAAGCTGATACCAGATAAGTTTATCAATACCTACCGCCACTGGATGGAGAACGTTCACGACTGGACGATCAGTCGCCAATTGTGGTGGGGGCAACGCATTCCGGCCTGGTATTTACCTGATGGTCAATATGTGATTGCAAAAAATCAGGAGGAAGCGTTTGAACTAGCAAAAAATCTCAAATCTCAAATCTCAAATCTTAAATCTGAGGATTTGCGGCAGGAAGATGACGTAGTAGACACCTGGTTCTCCTCATGGTTATGGCCAATCTCGGTATTTGATGGTTTTAAGGACCCGAACAATGACGACATCAACTATTATTATCCAACTAACGATCTGGTAACTGCACCCGAGATCCTATTCTTTTGGGTAGCGCGTATGATTATGGCAGGACACGAATTTAGAGGTGCAGTGCCTTTCAGGAATGTATACCTGACCGGTATTGTTCGTGATAAACTGGGCCGCAAAATGTCCAAATCATTGGGTAACTCGCCTGATCCGCTTGGTTTGATCGAAAAATACGGCGCTGATGGTGTGCGTGTGGGTATGCTATTAAGCTCGCCGGCAGGTAACGATCTGATGTTTGATGAGAGCCATTGCGAGCAAGGCCGTAACTTCTTTAATAAAGTTTGGAACGCCTTCCGTTTGATAAAAGGCTGGCAGGTAGATGATCAACTCGGGAACACCAATGTGGTAGCTATCGACTGGTTCAAAAACCGCTTCAGCCAGGCACTGGCCGAGATCGAAAGCAACTTTTTGCAATTCAGATTGTCCGACGCTTTGATGGCTACCTACAAACTGGTATGGGATGATTTCTGTGCCTGGTACCTGGAAATGATCAAACCAGCTTATGAACATCCGATTGACAGGGAGACCTATACCCAGACTATTAAATTCTTTGAGGATGTTCTGAAAATTCTGCACCCTTTTATGCCGTTCATTACAGAAGAATTATGGCACGATGAACTTTTTGGTGAACGCGCCGAATCCGACTGTTGTATTGTTGCACAAATGCCGGAAATCGGGCAAATAAATACCCAATTGCTTGCCGAAATTGAGGCAGTTAAACAGACGGTTACCGATATCCGTAACACCCGCAACAGCAAACAGATCTCGCCGAAAGAAACATTGGCATTATCAGTGAAAGTAAATTCCGGGATAGAATATAAAGATTATCAATCAATTATATCTAAATTGGGTAACATTGGCGACTTTGCTATAGTGAATGAGAAGGTAGTGGGTGCAGTTAGCTTTTTAGTGTCAAAAGATGAGTTTTATATCCCTTTACCCGTTGATATTGACCCTATAGCCGAAACCGAAAGGTTAAATAAGGAGAAGGAATATCTGCTTGGGTTCTTGAAATCGGTTGAGGCGAAACTTGGTAATGAGCGCTTTATGAATAACGCAAAACCGGAGATTATTGAGAATGAATTAAAGAAAAAAGCCGACGCCGAAACTAAACTGAAAATAATTGAAGAGAATCTGGCCTCTTTGGCAAACTAATTGTTAATAAAAGGGTGCAATCTTGATAAATTGATGGTACTGTATCTGCCGGTCCGTCGTAATTTTAATTGCTGTTTTATACAATAGGTAAAGCCTCTGAAATGAATAGAGACGTAGGTTTTTTCAATTTTTCCGTTAATAAAATTCTTACTAAAGATCAAAGCACCCTTGATCAGGCACGAATACGCTTATTGTATTATGGTTTATGGCTGGCAATTATCGCTGTCGGCGCCGTACTGATCAACCTATATGTAGAACACCGTGAAATACTTACTTTCAGCACAAGTGTTTTACTGCTGAGCCTTGTTATTCTGTTCAAATATTTAACCTTCAGGCCCAGGTGGGGTATCATATCGCATATCATGTTGGTTTTAGCCACCATGGTGAACCTTACCAATGTGTTCATCACATTACAGAATGTCGACATTATTACTGCCCAGATCACTTTCCTGATCATTGTATTCAGCTTTTATATGCTGGGGCAAACTTGTGGCTTATTCTACTCGCTGGTAAATCTGATCCCGATACTGATATTCCTGGTGTTAATGTTCAACAGTAGTTATGTTATCGGCTTAAAACCTAAGGTGGTGGACGAATCAACCAAGATTATCTCCATCTGTGCCAGTTTTATATTTATCATCTTTGTCCAGAACTATTTCTACCGGGCCTTCATAAAAAATATCAGGCAATTAAAAGTAACTGCCGAAGAACGCGGTAGCCTGAATGTGGAGCTTGAAAAAGTACTGGAGAAGGCAGAAAAATCTTCACAGGCCAAATCTGAGTTCCTTTCAACTATGTCGCATGAGATCCGTACTCCAATGAATGCGGTGATCGGTATGACTAACTTATTAATGATGGGTAATCCAAGGCCCGATCAAAAGGATAACCTCGAAATTCTGAAGTTTTCAGCTAATAACCTTTTGGCCTTGGTGAATGATGTACTTGATTTTAATAAGATTGAGTCGGGTAAGGTGGTGTTTGAGAACATCAAATTCAACCTGGTGGAACTGATGCAGAATGTATGCGGCGGGCAACGCCTTAAAGCAGAAGAAAAAGGGCTGAACTTTATACTGGAGATAGATAATAACCTGCGGAACAAGGATGTTTTTGGTGATCCGACCCGTTTAAGCCAGATCATATTTAATCTGATCAGCAATGGTATAAAATTTACGCATAACGGGACAGTTTGGGTAAAGGTAAACCAACTGGAAAACAGGCATAATACAATTACTGTTGACTTTTCAGTAAAGGATACGGGTATTGGTATTGAAAGAGAAAACCTTAATGCCATATTTGAGCCTTTTACGCAGGAGTCGATCACCACCACCCGTCAATATGGAGGCACTGGATTAGGCCTTGCGATTGTTAAGCGGCTTTTGGAGCTCCAAAATCTTCGCATGAGCGTGCAAAGTCAACCTGGAAAAGGTTCAGAGTTTTCATTTAATATGGAATTCCCGGTATCAACTGAAAGCGCAGCCGAGCCTGTGTCCAATCAGCCCGTGGTATTGCGTGCTATCGAGAGCATGGGCACGCCACGCGTTTTGATTGCAGAAGATAACATGGTGAACGTGATGCTGATGAAAAAGCTGTTCTCCAAATGGAATATTGTTCCAACCATTGCCGAGAATGGCGAGCGGGCAATTGAAATGGTTCAATATGGTAACTTCGATATTATTCTGATGGACCTGCAAATGCCGGTACTGAATGGCTTTGATGCCGCTGTCGAAATCAGGAAACTAGCCGATCCCAAAAAGGCCAATATACCGATCATCGCGTTGACTGCCTCAGCTTTGTTTGACATCAGAGAGCGTGTATTTGGCTCTGGCATGAACGATTATGTTTCAAAGCCATTTAAACCTGATGAATTGCGCGAAAAAATGCAAAGTCTTTTAAGCGCGGCTATTCAGAACTGAATTTGATTATAATCAGGCAATTCTTCGATAAACTGATAGTTATTATTTAAAAAATCGATACGGCAGTAGTAATGTTTCAACCCGTTGCTCACGGCCAGCAAGGCTACTTTATGCACCATATTGTACCGGGCTACCTGGTCGAATACTTTCTGGTCAATATTTACTGACGGCGCTTTGCATTCAATTAGTAGGATTTTTTCGCCCGAGGAATTAAAGACCACGATGTCTGACCGTTTCTGGTTGCCATGCAATTTTAATCCGCCTTCCAGTTTGATCAATGTTTTCGGGTAACCTTTGTGGTTAATCAGATATTGTACAAAGTGCTGCCGTACCCATTCTTCCGGAGTAATGACAATATGCTTTTTCCTGATCTCGTCAAACAAAGTCAGCCGGCCATTATCATCAACGATCCTGAAAGGGTAGGGTGGAAATTGCAGCGGCTGTAGCATGGGGTAAAGTTAGTTGATTAAGTTGATTATGGTTATAAAAGTTGTAAAGGTTATAAAAGTCGAAGTTATTACAAAAGTTATTCAACGTCTCCAACCACTCCAACAATTCCAACCAAATCCCTACCTTTGAATCACCGTATGACTGCCGACGATATTCTGAAAGATCTGAAAAACCGTAAGTACAAACCACTTTATTTGCTGCATGGCGATGAGCCTTATTTTATTGACCAGGTAAGCAATTTTGTGGAGGATAAGCTCCTTCCGGATGCGGAGAAAGGTTTTAATCAAACGGTGCTGTATGGTAAGGATACAGAGATAATGACGGTATTAAACGCCGCCAAGCGTTATCCCATGATGGCTGAGTATCAGGTGGTGCTGGTAAAAGAGGCCCAGGATATGAAATGGGGACGGGATGACGACGATAAAAAAACGATTAACCCGTTGCTAAGCTACCTCGAAAACCCGTTGCCGAGCACCATTCTTGTTTTTTGCTACAAATACGGCAAGTTTGATAAGCGCAAAAAGACATATAAAGCGATAGAAAAGAACGGAGTTGTTTTTGAGTCGGCGACTTTGTATGATAACAAAATTCCATCATGGACAGAAGGGTTTGTTGCCGGGAAAGGTTATAAGATCGATCAGCAAGCTTCGGCAATGATAGCCGAATATCTGGGTAACGATCTTTCCAAAATTGCTAATGAGCTGGAAAAATTAATGCTGAATGTCTCGCCAGGGCAGACGATTACGATGCAACAGGTACAGGATAATATTGGCATCAGCAAGGAGTATAACGTTTTTGAATTGCAATCGGCACTAAGCAGGAAAGATCCGTTCAAGGTAAACCAGATTATCAATTATTTCGATGCTAACCCTAAAGCCAACCCGATTGTGCTTGTATTAGGGAATTTGAATAATTTCTTCAGCAAGGTACTGCTTTATCATTATGCGAAAGATAAATCGCCCCAAAGCCTTGCCCGTGAGCTAGGTGTAAACCCTTATTTTATAAAGGATTACGAGCTTGCGGCGCGTAGCTACAACTATGGTAAATCAATGCAAATCATCAGTTTATTACGCGAATACGACTTGAAAAGCAAGGGCGTTGATTCAAATGCCGGCCCCGGGGAGCTGATGAAAGAATTAATGTTTAAAATATTGCATTAATTTTCAAACAAATGCTCCTAATATTTGTTGGCCCTGTGATAATGCACTTGTAATTAAATTATTAAGTGTTTTTGAATAATTTAATTTATAATTTATATCCGTTAAATAAATAATGTGCATCTTTACTCTTGACTCCCATTTTGGCGTTGTAAAGTGATGTTAAGCACTGCATCTTAACAATTTTAAAAAGTAGTTAATGAACATTTTTGTAGGAAGCCTTCCGTTCAAGATACAGGAAGCAGATTTAAGAGAACTCTTCGAAGCATACGGAGACGTGAACTCAGTGAAAATTATTAATGACCGTGAAACAGGCAGAAGCAAGGGCTTTGGTTTTGTTGAGATGGCCGATGCAGAAGCTGGTAAAAAAGCAATAGCCGATTTGAATGGGAGCGAGGTGTCAGGTAGAAATATTGTGGTAAACCAGGCCGAAGAGAAAAAACCGAGAGAAAACAGAAGCTTTGGTGGCGGTGGCGGTGGTGGCCGCGGCGGATACTCTGGTGGCGGAGGCGGTGGTTACTCAAGAGATAACCGCAGAGGCGGCAGATAATTTCCTGAAATTTATAGCATAAAAAAGCGTCGTACCCTTGGGTATGACGCTGTATACTATTGGTAAGTATTAGTGAACTTTAAAGGTGAATCACACCCTTAAACGCAGCGATGCTGAGCGGCCCAAAGCCTGAATAAGTCCCGGATCAAAAGAACTGTCCCCATCCTTTTGTATCCAAACCATGTTCTTATCCCTCAGTAACTCCACTTTTTCACCTTCAAGCACTAATTCGAGTTCTGTCGTGTGATGTTCTGTAAGCCTGCTGTTAATAATCTGATACGCGTAATCCGTATCGTTAAAAGTCATCCGTAATTGTAATCCCATAAACGCGCGGTCTTCTTTCGTAAAGATAGTCTAACTATTATTAGCTTAATTATTCAACTAGTAAGAAAATATCAACAATGCTTGATATTTTGTGGATAAGTAAATCTAATTTTAAACAAGCACTGTATTTTCAACAAATTGGCCGTTTAAATCCCAATTAGTTGTTTTTCAATCCCAGTTTGTGATCGTAATAATCGAGCATGAATCCATTATTGAGGAAGAACTCAAGACTCATTACTGTGACATTGCTTCCTGACTGGGCAGGGTTTTCAACATAGGTAATATTATCCGCGGCCGAGGTTGCATAGGAGTAAGTGAACCCACCCGGTGTAGTGGTAAGTGATACAGGCGTATTGGCGGGCAATAATACGGCACTGCTACCTGCTGTTGGATCCTGGATATAGCTGTAAGGTTCTGTTCCTGTATCAAATATGGTATTGGTAGTAAAGGTTTTGCCATTGTAGGTTAACGACACCGGTATAATTGGCGCATAGCCATCGCCCGGGTAATAAGTAAGCTGGTGCATGGTATAGGACGACAAATCTGATGAAGTTAATCCTAATGTTACTGCTCCGGGTACATAGGTGCCGTTCAATGAAAAATTATTAGTGCCCAGGGCATCCATTTTAAATCCTTTTAAAAGCCCTTCGCCCGGGTCAAAGTATGCGAAAGGGCTGGTTATATAAGCATTGTTAGGGAAGGTGGTATCATACTCTGATGAAACCCCCAAGACATCAAATTCGTGATCTGCGTATACATTACCCTTGGTATCAGCTGCTTTATAGTATAAAAGGAAAGGCAGGCGTTTGATTGTAATACCGCCATTATTAGCTTCGCCGAGTGTGACAGGCGCATAAGCCAGATAACCATAAACATTGGCTGTTGTATTAGTATCATCGCCGTAGGAAATAGTTGCTTTTTGATTGTAAATGGTAATGCCATTTACAACTGTGGAATCTCCGGAAAAGGTAATGCCATTGCTGGTGATCATGCTGGAGGGAATGATACCATGCGCATCAAATACCAGGCCGCCGGAGCCGGTATCGAACAATAAGTCATAATCGGCGCTGGTTACATCTTGCGTGCCTATTTTTGTTACGAAGGTGTAAACTAATTTATATATAGATGAGTCGGCCTCATACAATCCGAATTTTGTAGGCGTAGCCTGTGTAGGTGTAATATTCGTATTCGATTTTTTGCTGTCCTTTGAACAGGATGCCAGCACGAATAGCAGTAGGACAACCGAAATACGTAGAAATAACTTTAAAGGATATGCTCTCGTCATATTTTCAAGGGGGTTAATATGTTCAATATTAACTTGTTTAATACAGCATTTATTATGCCATTTCACTATTTACGTGTTACAGCTTAAAATAGTTGGCGGTTTCTGGTTGATTTAAAGCATTAAACCCAATTCTCATTTTTGTTTCTGCAGCCTTTTTCACAATTTTACGACTACAAATAAAAACAGAATGAACCATTGGCTAATCAAATCAGAACCTCATAAATACAGTTGGGAACAATTTAACAAAGATGGCCGCACCATGTGGGATGGCGTACGCAATTTTGCTGCCCGTAATAACCTGCGTGCTATGAAAGAAGGTGACCTGGCTTTTTTTTATCACAGCAATGAGGGGAAAGATATAGTCGGGATTGCCAGGGTTGTTAAAGAATCATACCAGGATCCAACCACAACTGATCCAAACTGGCTGGTGGTTGAGTTTGCCCCTTTTGAAGCACTTAAAAAATCAGTGACGCTCGAACAGATCAAAGCTGAACCTTCTTTGAAGAGTATGGAGCTGGTTCGTCTGGGCCGCTTGTCGGTCAGCGCTGTAAAGCCTGAAGAATTTGATAAGGTATTGGAAATGGCGAATAGCTGATGGATAATAATTCATGGCTCATAGTTCATGGTAACTGTTTGAAGCGATTAGCATCATTATCAGCAATCTTTCTGTATGCAATTACCGCCAATGCCCAATCCGCATTTAAGGGACTGGAAAACCTGTTTGACACGCCCGAGAATTACGTTGTTTATCATGTTGATCATCCACCAGTAATCGATGGCAATATTAAAGAGTCCGTTTGGCAGCAGGTTAACTGGTCAAAAGAGTTTGTCGATATCGAAGGCCGTGACAAACCTAAACCGCCATTGGCCACCAAAATAAAAATGCTTTGGGATGACAGCTGTCTTTATATCGCGGCACAATTAACCGAACCACAGATATGGGCTTCATTGAAAAAACATGATGATGTTGTTTTTCAAGATAACGATTTTGAGTTTTTTATCGACCCGGGAGGCTCAACACAACCCTATTTCGAGGTAGAAGTAAATCCGTTTAATACTATTTGGGATCTCCTGCTGACCAGGGCTTACCGCGATGGCGGCACCTCTGTCTCAAGTTGGGATGTGCCGAATTTAAGATCGGCGGTAAAAATACAAGGGACACTGAATGATCCATCAGACAAAGACGAAGGCTGGACAGTTGAAATGGCTGTTCCGCTTAAGGCGCTCACTACAAATTCCCGCTCGCAAAGGCCACAGGAGGGCGCCATCTGGCGAATCAATTTCTCCCGCGTAGAGTGGGACACTGAAGTGGTGGAAGGCAAATATGTTAAACTAACAGATGATAAAGGCAGGCCTTTACCGGAGCATAACTGGTCGTGGTCGCCGCAGGGATTGATAGCAATGCATTATCCTGAAAGATGGGGATATCTGCAGTTCAGTAAGCAGCCTGTAAATTCTGTAACATTTAATTTACCTTATGCAGAGGACCAAAAGAAGTATTTATGGCTAATTTACTACCGGCAAAAACAATGGTATAGTGAACATAAAGTTTATGCCGCCACGCTGCATGATCTGGGAATAGATGAGCATGTCAGCATAAATAACAAGGAAAATACATTACAACTAGAAGCGACCAATCATCAGTTTATGGCATTTATAAGGGACAACCAGGGTAAGGAGATGTGGGCCATTGACCGGTTTGGTTTGGTGCAACGAATTACCGATCAGCCTCATGAATAAACGCGACTTTTTAAAAGCCAGCCTTTTAGCCGGTTTAGCTACCCAAGTGCCTGTAAATAGCTTAGCTGCGCCATCTGAGCCTAAGAAAAAGAAAATGAAGAATTGGGTTTGGACAAACCCTAACCCCAAAGATACCGATGGCGAACTAAAAAACCGCTATGCCTCCTTTAAAGCAGGCGGCATAACGGGAATATTTTTTGAAGCTGATAGCGAGAGACATTTTCGCGCTGCAAAAGCTCAGGGATTGGAAACACACCGCTGGATATGGACATTTAACCGCGCCGAACTGGTTAGCACCCACCCCGAATGGTACAGCAAAAACCGCAAAGGAGAGTCATGTGCCGATCATCCGCCGTATGTTACTTATTATCGCTGGTTATGCCCGTCAAGGCCAGAAGTACAGCAATATTTGGAGCAACAAGTAACTGAGATTCTGAATAAGGATTATGTCGATGGCATCCACCTGGACTATGTGCGCTATTGCGATGTGGTGTTACCGGTAAATTTATGGTCGAAATATAATATCGAGCAAACAAAAGAACTGCCGGAATACGATTTCTGCTATTGCGATGTATGTCAGGCCAAGTTTAACAATGACTATGGGATTGAACTTTCCAGCATTCAATATCCGGAGGCGAGCCTTTCCTGGCGATTGTTCCGTTATCATAATATTACACGTGTAGTAAATAGTCTGTCGGACATTGCTAAAAGTAATAAGAAAGCCATCACTGCTGCCGTATTCCCTACACCAGAAGTGGCCCGCCGGAATGTACGCCAGGACTGGACAAACTGGCGATTGGATGGCGTATGCCCGATGATCTATCATGGCTTTTATAAAGAGAAAGTAAGCTGGATAGGCGACGCTGTTGAAGAAGGCGTACATTTCCTAGCCGGTAAATTTCCGTTGTATGCTGGTTTGTATCTGTCAGACTTTAATAATGACGACGAAATACGCCAGGGTATGCAATTCGCATTTAAAAATGGCGCTGCGGGCGTTTCACTTTTTGGCGATGTAACCAAGGGCAACGTGCTAAATATTCTGCATGAAGAGATCGGGAATTTGAAAGCTTAATCCTTTTGCTCAGCAAAAAATAAAGCTTTCAACTCAGTAGCATCATCCGGTTTCATTTTCCCGGCAAGGATTAATCTCAGTTGGCGACGACGTAGCGCTCCATCAAACAACATTTTATCTTCCTCGGTTTGTGGCTCAACCGCCGGCACTGGTATAGTGCGACCGCTTTGATCAACAGCTACAAAAGTATAGTAAGCCTCATTGCTTTTCACTTTCGTTCCCGAAGGTATATTTTGCGCCCAAACATCCAGGCGGACTTCCACTGAGGTGTTGAAGGCACGGGTAACTTTAGCCTCCAGCGTTACAACGTCCCCCAGTTTAATAGAATGCTTAAAGGAAACATTATCAACCGACGCCGTTACAACAATACGGTTGCAATGTTTTTGTGCAGAAATAGCAGCCGCAATATCCATCCAGTGGAGCAGGCGTCCCCCCATCAGGTTATTCAAGGTATTGGTATCATTGGGCAATACCAGTTCATTCATTATCGTGTGTGAGTCCTTAGGGGTTTTTGCGTCCATCGTTCAAATTTCTGCAAAGATAGCACTTTGATGTGCAATAAGCCTTCACGCACAGATTTAGGCTAAAGCCAACGGCAATGAATATAAAATAAGAAGTAAAATTCATTGCCGTCCCATTTATGGGAAGGAGGAGATGGCAGGGTAATGGCTTTAGCCAAAAAGTCATGTAGGTTCTGAAAGCGAGTTTCCTCCAGCCAATGAAAGTAATCGGGATGGAGTTAGTTCTTAGCAGCTTTCACAGGACGATACCCAACCAATTCAGTCCACCTGGCACCTGCGGGGTGATAATAAACCAATATCTGGTATTCGTTCTCAGTCTCGTAATGAGAGCCTTCAAAAAAGGCGTCATCAGGTTTGTGGGTATTGTTGGGTACCCAAACATATTCATAGTCGTAAACCCCTTGCTTTAACAGCAGTTGGATATAATAGCGGTTTTTAGCAGCATCGAAATCCAGCTTGCTGCTTTCATCCATACGATAGTTGTTAAACTGACCAACAATATAAGCCGAACCATCACCTGCTGTTTTTGTACTTGCCAGCGTAAAATACATATGCGCATAATCGGCATCAATACGGGGATCGCTGCCCTCCTGGTTAAGAATATAGAAGTTGCCGTCGTTATCGTAAAACAGGGTGTAATTAGGCTGATCCAGAGTAGGATCAGTGAGCAGAATAACGGTATTGGCGGTATCCCTGTAAATATGAGATATGCGATCAGAGTTCAGCTTCAAACTACGCGTGTCAAAGTGCCTGAACTCGTTCAATCCCGGGAAATCAAAAGTGCTCACATCATTATAAACCAATGTATTGCCCCTGATGCTTGAGGGCTGTGTGCTCACCTGCATAGTTTCCGGGCGTGAATTTTGCATAATGAAAGCCTTAATATCATAGTTAGGGTTTTGAACCCGCAATGCACCGTAATTGATTTGCAGATTGATCTTCTGGTTAGTTTGCCGCAAATTATTATCTGCCGACGGAACCATCTCTGCCAGGGTAGATACTTTTGAATCAACCACATAAAATCGCTGGATGATCAGAACTTTTGATTTATCCCCATCTTCATAAACCTTCAGGACGTAATTGCCGGATATCTTGGGCTTGATATTGTCATTAGGCAACTTTACTTCGTAATGTGTGAATTTCTGAAGTGTAGCTGTGGAGTAACTGTAATTGAGTATTCTGTCTTCGGTAAAATTTTGCAAGTATTCCATCGGCGAAAGAATGGAGGGGTTCCAGTTCTCGTCGCAATGCTCAATGGAATAGGACAAATCGCGTGTGCCACCATGCAGATCGTCAAAGTCTAACTGTAGCTGCTCTTCCGTGTTAAACTTGATAATCGGAAAAGAAGGGTTCTTTTTGGTGTTGAAAAACTCAACCGTCTTGATCTCTGGCCTTAAGACCTGGTTGGTATATGGTTGTGCAATGGAATGGAGAGTAAAAGAAAAAACAAATCCTAAAATGATTAACCACTTCATAAGCATAATACGGATTTATTGTTGTGCATCGGTGTTATGCTGAGGCACTCGAAGCATAGCGGGCAAAGGCCTTTACGCACACACTTCGAGTGCCTCAGTGTGACACCCTTTGTTTTAGAATCCTATTCTCTAATCAACTAATCTCTAGTTAACTAACCTTACGCCTCCAGCTCCAAAATATGCTCAGCCAAATTCTCCCACTTCGCCTGAACTTCTTTCAGTTCTAGTTTTTTAAGCTGATAGGTATCGGTCACTTCCTGCGCTTTAGTCGCATTAGTATAGAGTTTATCATCTGCCAATTGGCTTTCCAAACCTTTAACTTCTTTTTCCAGCGCTTCTATCTGTTGCTCCATCCCTGCCAGCTCCTGGTTTAGTTTCTTTAACTGTTTAGCTTTTTCGTCATCCGGCTTTTTAGAAGCAACAGACACTTTCTTTTCTTCCTTCTTCTCAGGTTTTGGAGCCTGCTCAGCTTTTGGTTGCAATTTACGCTTCGAATACCAATGATCGTACTCCTGGTAAGTACCCGGATAGGTAACAATCTTATGGTCTTCAATAAACCATATCTTGTTGGCCACATGATCCAGGAAATAGCGGTCGTGCGATACTACGATGATCGTACCCTCGTATTGCTGCAAAGCCTGTATCAATATATTCACCGACTGCATGTCCAGGTGGTTGGTAGGCTCATCGAGGATCAGGAAGTTGGCATCCGCCGTCAACGCTTTGGCCAGTGCCACACGCGATTTCTCACCACCGGATAATACTTTGATCTTCTTAAACACATCATCTCCGGTGAACAGGAACGAACCTAAAATGGTACGCAATTCTGTCTCATTGTGCTTTGGCGCGAATGATTGTAACTCGCCTAGTATGGTATTCTCTAAATGCAACGCCTCCAACTGGTGCTGTGCAAAGAAGGTTTGCGTTACGTTATGCCCTTGCTGTACCGATCCCTTAAAATCTTTATCAGCTCCGGCAATAATTCGTAGTAGGGTTGATTTACCTTTACCATTGGCACCGATCAAAGCGATTTTATCACCCTTTTCAATCAAAGCTTCCGCATCATTTAATATTTCGATAGTAGGGAAGCTTTTATTAACGTGTTCAAGCGTCACTACATGCCTGCCTGATTGTCTCGAGAAACGGAAAGAGAAGCTAACCTCGGGGTTATCGTCATCCACATCGTCTACACGCTCCATTCTGTCCAGGGCTTTTATACGCGATTGGGCCATCTTTGCTTTTGATGCCTTTGCCCTGAAGCGTTCGATCAGGCGTTCTTCTTGTCTTATTTTTGCCTGCTGGTTTTTAAATTCACCGCGCTGAATTTCTTCACGCTGAGCTTTCTCTTCTAAATAGAAAGTATAATTGCCCGCATAAACAGTCAGTTTGCCCTTGCGCGATTCAACCGTACGGTTGATCACACGGTCCAAAAACCATCTATCGTGCGAAACAATGATGATCGCTCCTTCAAAAGCTTTCAGATATTCTTCCAGCCACTGAATAGATGGTAAGTCCAAGTGGTTGGTAGGCTCATCGAGCAATAGAATATCGGGTGCCTGCAACAATATCTTCGCCAGCATCACACGCATACGCCACCCGCCCGAAAACTCGCTCAGCTTACGGTGAGTATCCGGTTCGCTAAAACCCAGACCAGCTAATATTTCGTGTGCTTTATATTCGATGTTGTACCCGTCAAGCAATTCAAACTCATGCTGTTTGTCGCTCAGTTTATGCAACAGATCTTCACTGTAGTCGGTTTCCAGTTTCTTAAGCAAAACTTCTATCTCATCGTGCAGTTGGTTCTGGCGCTCAAAAGCTTCCATAGCAACATGTAATATATTTTTGTCGGATGAGTAGCTGAGCAAATCCTGGTTCAGATAACCCATGGTCAAATCTTTCGCCATGGAAATAGTACCCGAAGTAGGCGTGTAGTCACCAACGATCAGCTTTAGAAGGGTTGTTTTACCGGTACCATTGGCGCCGATAAGACCAATTTTTTCACCAGGTTTTATGTGCCAGTTGGCTTCGTCATACAGGGCCCGCGCACCAATCTCGAACGTAAGGTTGTTAATAGCAATCATTTGCGCGCAAAGATACGTTTTTGAGGTGAAAGGCGAAGGGTGGAAAGGCGAATGGTTAAGTAATATCGAATATCGAATTTTTAATTTCGAATTTATTACTGAGTAGCCAATACAACAAATGCAACTACTACAACCATTACAACTGCTACGACCAATTACAACCAAAACTACTAACTTCGCGGCATGTATCAGTTAATTAAGCCGCTGCTCTTCCAGTTTGACCCTGAAAAAGTCCATTATTTCGTCACCCGCAACCTGAAAAGGTTTAATCGCATTCCGGGCGGGACTGCATTCAGCAGGATGCTTTGGGATCTGGAAGATAAACGATTGCAGAAGGAGGTTTTTGGTTTGAAGTTTAACAATCCGGTTGGATTGGCAGCGGGCTTTGATAAGAACGCAGAGATGATCTACGAAATGGGCAATCTGGGCTTCGGTTTTGTTGAAATAGGTACCGTAACCCCGTTACCACAACCAGGCAACTTAAAGCCAAGAATGTTCCGCCTGCCGTCTGATAAAGCACTGATCAATCGCATGGGCTTTAACAACCAGGGTGTTGATGTTGCTGCGGAGCGGATTTCCGCCTATCGCCGTGACGCGAAAAGATCACGGAAGGGATTAATCATCGGTGGTAATATTGGCAAGAATAAGGCTACACCCAATGAAGAAGCTGTAAACGATTATATAAAATGTTTCGACCGCTTATTTGATGTGGTGGACTATTTTGTGGTGAATGTAAGCTCGCCAAATACACCCGGTCTGCGCGCATTGCAGGAGAAAGAGCCCTTGATGCATATCCTGAACACCCTGCAGCAGCGAAACTCAAAGAATGGCATCAGCAGACCGATATTACTAAAGATTGCCCCTGACTTGACAAACGAACAATTGGACGACATTGTTGATATAGTAAAGGAAACTAAAATAGCTGGTATTATCGCTACTAATACTACCGTCGTACGTGAAGGATTGAAATCGGAGAAATTAAGTGGAGAAACCGGCGGATTAAGCGGGAAACCATTGGCTCAACGTTCAACAGAAGTAATACGCTATCTTTCCAAAAAATCAAACGGCGCTTTCCCGATCATCGGTGTGGGAGGGATACACTCACCTGAGGATGCCATAGAAAAATTGAAGGCAGGCGCATCATTGATTCAGCTTTATACCGGGTTTATTTACGAAGGTCCGGGACTGATCAAAAGGATCAATAAAAAAATCCTGTCAGCAAAAAACTAACAGGATTTGTATTTCCTTTTTGTAGAGACGCTATGTATTGCGTCTCATTCTAACCCGAAAGAAGAATTATTTTCCGGCTACTGCTTTAGCTAAAGCAGCGTTGTTTTTGTCGATCTGGCTGTGTTTTGGTTCTTTTGAACGGCTGCCTAATTCGATGTTGGTAGCCAGTTTCAGACCTTGTACTTCTAAGCGAGATACAGTTTTATTTCTTCTGTCTTTTCTTTTTAAACGAGTAACGCCCATGGTGTTGTATTTTTAAATTTTTTAAACCTCGAGGTCGGAAGCGGATTCGAACCGCTGTAAAAGGTTTTGCAGACCTCTGCCTAGCCACTCGGCCATCCGACCATTTTTAAGGAGTGCAAAAATAGTAAATATTTATTGGCTGCCAAGTTTATTTGTCAGATTTATTACGAATAAAAGCGTTTGGTGTTGCACAACGAGACCAAAATGAAGAAAGTTACACGGTTAAAGCTCCGCCGGAGCCAAATGTTGGTAGAAAAAAATATAAATGTATTTTCTGCCCTGTAGGGGCAATATGTAAATCGCCGGCTTTGCGGCTGGCGATGACATTTCGCACCTATGGCACGCGATGTTCATTAATTGGCACTTTTCACCAGCAATTGGTTCCTATGGACCTTTTTATTGGTATTCGATCTGAAAAAATATTGAGATTCTTAATCAATATTATTTTCTCGTTATTTCCGAACAAAACAGCGCTGTAGCAATAGCCACATTTAGTGATTCTGCTTTGCCTATGCGCGGTATGGTGATGCCTTTATCTACCATTTCCTTTATTTCAGGCCTTAAACCATTCCCCTCATTCCCCATCACGATCAACCCTTCCTTGCCAAAATCAGTTTCGTAAATATTCGCGCCGTTCAGCAGTGCGCCGAATACAGGTAATTTTATTCCAGGCAAAAGTTCAGTCAATGATGTATAATGAATCTTCACCCTTGCCAGCGAGCCCATACAGGCCTGTACCACTTTTGGGTTATAAGCATCAACCGTATCTTCCGAACAAATGATATGATCGATACCAAACCAGTCGGCAATGCGGATAATAGTGCCCATATTGCCAGGATCCTGTACGCCATCCAACACTAATGAAAACTTTCCTTTTAGCTGTTCATGATGCAAAACCGGCCATTGGGGGATCTTTATTAACGCCAGAGCATCCTGCGGTGTTTTTAAACTACTCACCTTCTCCAGCTCCGTAGCAGAAATTTCACAAGAGTTTATTTTTTGGGATAATTTCAGCACTTTTGAATCGAACGAACGAGTGTAGTAAATGGCCTCTACCAGGTATGCCGAATTAATAAATTCAGCGATAGATTTATGGCCTTCAACAATAAATAAACCATGTTCGCGGCGAAACTTTTTTTGTTGTAATGACTTTAATAAATTGATCTGAGATTTTGAAAGCATATAATAAACCTGAAGGGTATCGCCTTACAATATTAAGTATTTTGCTCCTCTTTCTGGCGTCGTCCTGCGGTTTGACGCACCGCCTTAAAGATAATGAGGCACTTATCAGGAAGATCACTATAAAAGGTGTTGATAAACAGTTCTCAGAAGCAGCCCTTAACTACGTTGATAAAGAGCAGCAGCCAAATAATGCCCTCAATCTTAAATTGTATTACTGGTTCAGTAAAAACGGGAAAAGGGACATTGGTGAATCCCCTAATTTAGTGGATAGTGCCTTGATAGAATTTTCAAGATTACAGATCCAGAAGTTCCTGCAAAACAAGGGCTACCTGAAAGCGAAGGTGACCGACAGCATAAGGGTAAAAAAGAAAAGGGCTGAGTTGATATTTACAGCAACAGAAGGTCCTATGTTCAGGGTGAGAAATTTCACCGACAGTATTGCCGACAAAAAAATGCAGGCATTATACCGTGCCAATGCCGGCAGATTAAACCATGTCAGGCAGGGTGAAAGATTCGATACGGATAGTTTGGCGGCTGAACGCGATGAAATGTATATGCTAATGAAGCGTAACGGTTATTATGACTTTTTCAGGCAATACATTAGTTTTAATTCCGACACTACCTTTAATAAAGGTATTGCTGATATAAAAATGATTATTGATAATCCACCCGGCAAACCGGCGCACCCTATTTATAAAATTAATAACACCATAATTACAGTCTCAACCAGCAGTGGGCGCACACCGGGGAAGGTAGATACCATGCGGGTTGATTCGCAATTCAGGTTTGTTGATTTCTCTAAGAAATTCCGGCCAAGGATCATTACGATTTATAGTTTTCAGAAAAAAGGCGACCTGTATAGTATCGATAAGCAATCGCTGACCACATCAAGGCTTTCGGAATTGAATGTGTTCCGTAATGTGCCTAACCCCACCTATGAAAAGCTTCCGGATAGTACTAATCGCCTGAACACCAAAATTGACCTTGTACCATTAAAACAAATGTCGAACCGGGTTGAGGGGGAGTTTCTGTTTAATTCAGGACGTTACGGGTTTAGCGCGGGTAATACTTTTACCGACAGGAATATATTTAAAACCGCCGCAACTTTACAGATCAAATTCAATTACAGCGTATTGTTCGATAACGGTTCATCGAACGCGGGGGGTATTGAAAACCAGGAGTTTAAATTGGGTGGAACAATAACCTACCCACAGATATTATCGCCATTCAATTTGCCTGTTTTAGGCAAATACGGTGTGCCACATACCTCGTTTTCAAGCAATTACACGCTTTTCTTTCAAAAAGGCCTCGTTGAACGCCAGAGCATTGTAAATTCTATAACTTATGATTTCACTGAAACGCCGGACAAGGTACATACTCTAACCCCTATTGATATCGAATTTTCAAAAGGAAACATAGACACTGCCGCCAAAAGAAAATTGTTAGATAGAAACTATTATTCTTATGTCTACCTGATCGGTCGCACCATTTTCTCATCCGGTAGTCAATACACCTATCAATTGAATGCAAACAAGCTAAATACCTATCGTAATTTTCTTTATTTCAGAGGATCAATTGATATAGGGGGTAACACACTTTGGGGGTTAAGCAAGCTATTGAATACGCCGAGAGATACAGCTGGCCAGCGGACAATTTTTGGTTATACATTTGCCCAATACGCAAAGGGTGAAATTGACCTGAGATTTTACAAGAGTTTTGGTGGAGAAAAGCAGCTGGTGTTTCGTATCAACCCGGGTATAGGTGTGCCATATGGAAATAGCTCGCAATTAGTGTTTGAGAAAAACTTTTACACTGGAGGCGCAAACGATATCAGGGCTTGGTTACCCCGTACTTTAGGCCCGGGCCTGTTCAATCGGGGACTGGCATATGCCGGCGATACTACAACCTTAAAGCGCCTGAAATATTTGGATCAGTTTGGCGAAATAAAGTTTGTTTCGAACCTGGAGTATCGGTACAAGCTCGCAAATGATTTTTTCGGCTCGAAGCTAAAAGGGGCCGTTTTTGTTGATGCTGGTAACGTTTGGCGTTTGCATAAGCAATTTGAGAACCCTAATGGAGAGTTCAGGCTGGGAGAATTCTGGCAATCCACTGCAATCGGTATTGGTACAGGATTACGTTTCGACCTGGGCTTCTTTATTTTCAGATTTGATGCTGCTCTTAAATTTAAAGACCCGGAATTTACAGGCTCTGATCAGTGGGTACTCGTCAACCATTTCAATGAGTTATTTCACACCGGAGATTTTAAACGGGCATATAGAGCATCGAACTATGATAACTTCAACTTCCTGCAGCTTAACTTCGGTATAGGACTGCCGTTTTAATGCAATTAGCGAATTAGTAAATGAGTGAGTTATTGAATGTGTTAAGTAGTTAATTAGGTTGATTAAGTTAAACCACCCACCAATCCAACCTTTACAATTTCTACAACAATTATAACCCTATTTAAACAGCCCCTTTAACCCATCAAAAATGCTTTCAAAAAAGGTGGGGATGCCCAGGCCAGCGTGATGGTTGAAATATAGGAATATGCAAAAAATGATGATGGCAAAAATGATGAACCGCCTGAACATGTAGCTCAATACAACAAGAATTACCGGGATGATAAGGAGCACCATCCAACTGATATGAATCGGGATTAGCTTATCATCGGTTTTATATACATAATACAATAGTGAATGTGTGCCGGAATCGTTTACATGCTTTACATACAAAAAGCTTGATTTATCCAATTTATGGTGATAAAAAGCGGTGCCTTTTTCAAATCGTAATTGTTCTTCAAATCCGTTCACCGAAAAAGTGAATTTTCCATTAACGTTTTCGAGAATATTATGAGCGGTATCAGTGGCCACCACCGCAATTTCATCTTTAGCAAAAGGGTTACCCTTTACTTCAAAATGTTTAATAGTGACGGTATCAGCAAAAACAAAGCTGACAGTTAGTATGGCAACACAGATTGATAATAAAAGCTTTTTCATGCGGAAGATTATACCTGTAAAATTAATCAAAAGTTCATTTCCCTGAGTTCGGTATTTTGAGGGAAGATAGTAGAAGCAATATGGCACTTGTAGTCAGGATGAACATCCATGGGGGTGATTTGATAAGTAATGCCATCATAAGTAAGTTCTTCGCCTGATACATCCACAGAGTTTAAAGGCGTGTGAAAACCTGAGCCAATAGCTTTTAACGCCGCCTCCTTCCTGGTCCAGAAGTTATAAAATCCATCAAATTTATTGGCGTGATCATTAATAAAATGCCATTCGTTAGCAGTAAAAAAGTCGGTAAAATCGTTAAAGTCTAATTTGTTTATTTGTTCTATATCGATGCCAATTTGTCCTTCATCCGTCATAGCACAAATAACGATATTGCCCGAGTGAGCTATGTTAAAATCGGGTCTGCAATCAAAACAGGGCCGCTGGTATTCATTGTATTTTAGGTCGGCCAGGGAGTTTTTGCTGTTATATTCCTTCAACAATTCCAGAAGCAGCAATTTGCCGCAAACCGATAACTGCTTATCTATCCACTGCCTTTTCCGCAGTGCCTGGTGCTGCAGGCTCTCGGGGAGTAAAGCCAGCTTATCAGCAAGTTCGTGGTCACTCCATCGGTGCTTAATTTCAGTGAAACAGCAAGTTATCATTCAGTTGCTAAGGCGTTTAATATTTGAGTTGAAAAGTACTAAAAGATTTACACACATTGCTTGTTTTGATGCCAGAACTATGATTATTATTGACCTGTATAAACCTTAGAATATACTTTCCGTCTTATACACCTGAAAGCGAATAAGTAGGCTTGTTTTATGAATGATTTTAGTATAGTAATTGGCGCTGATCGCCCGGATCTGATCAGGGATGAGACGCTTGCGTCTCTGTTTTCTGAGTCGGTACAGCGGTATGCAGATAAAACAGCCCTGATATTCCATGATGAAAAATTGACCTATGCTGAACTTGACCGGTGGAGCAATAAAGTAGCAAATTACCTGAAAGAAAACGGCATTGGCAGGGGACATTATGTAGGGGTTTGGTGGCAACGTGGTTTCGAGCTTCATGCGGCAATTTTGGGTATTATTAAGGCAGGTGCAACCTATGTTCCGGTCGATCGTGAGATACCCGCCGAAAGGGTAGAAGTGATTTTGCAAGAAGTAGGTGCCATAGCCTGCTTTAGTATGCAGCAACTTAATGTAGAATGCAAAATGCTGCAGGTACCGGACCGTCCTGATTTTTATTCGAAGGAGCCTCTTTTAAAAGTCTCCCCTATTGGGGGAGATTTAGAGGGGGCGGATTGTGCTTATGTGCTCTACACATCTGGCAGCACAGGCAAGCCCAAAGGTATTCCGATAAGTCATAAACAGATATGCCATTTGGTGCGTGCTGAGCAATCCGTGTTTGATATCAATGCTGATGACAAAGTGTACCAGGGTTTCTCGGTATCCTTTGATATGTGGTGCGAGGAGACCTGGATCAGTTATTTTGTGGGGGCAACACTTTGGGTGGCTGATAATACCACCTCAAAAGCTATTGATGAATTAAGTGATACGCTGAAAAGGGAAAATATAACTATCCTGCATGCGGTGCCAAGTTTACTGGCAGTGATGGAAGACACCATACCATCGCTCCGGTTGGTTAATGCAGGTGGCGAAGCGTGTACACCACAGGTGCTGGCAAAATGGGCGCGTGATGGTATCAAATTTTATAACAGCTATGGACCGACTGAAACTACAGTAACAGCTACCATTGGTGAATTACATCGGGGAGATCAGATCGTGATTGGTCAACCTTTGCCTAATTACAACCTGGCTGTAGTTGACGAAAAGCTGAACCTTGTGCCTTTTGGTGAAGCCGGGGAGCTGGTGATAACCGGTCCGGGAGTATCGGCAGGTTATGTAAAATTACCGCAACTGACACAGGAAAAATTTGTGCAGAAACCGGCCTCATTATCCATATTACCCGGAGACAGGGTATACCGCACTGGTGATGCAGCTATTATTAATAAAGACGGGAGTATCGACCTTCAAGGTCGTTTTGACGATCAGATCAAATTACGTGGATACCGGATTGAGTTAGGTGAGATAGAAAACAGATTAAATAGCATCACCGGGGTGCTATCAGCAGCAGTTGCCGTACGGAAGGATGGAACAGGACAGGAGCAGCTTGTGGGTTATGTGGTAATGGAAGATCAGGTTTGTATCGAAGAAAACCTTTTTCGATTAGAGCTGGCCAAAACATTGCCATCCTATATGGTACCTGGCACTATAGTTACCCTGCCTGAAATGCCGCGGATGCCGAGCGGAAAAATTAACCGGAAAGCATTACCAACACCAGATTCGTTTACCGTTGATCAGAACAGTCCCGCACAGGAAACGCTTGACCTGAATGCCCCGGCACATGACCGCATACTGGCTATTTTACGAAGGGTATTCCCGAATAAAACCATTGATCCGTCATTGGATTTTTTTGACGATCTGGGTGGGCACTCATTATTAGCTGCCGGATTTGTATCACAATTACGCCGTGATGCCGGGCTGCCACATGCTTCGCTGAAAGATGTGTATATAAACCGTCCGCTGAGTACATTAATTGCTGCATGGGATAAAGAACCGCGGGTGCAACAAACGAAAGCACGTGAATACAAAAAAGTTCCATTCTTGCGGCACCTCGCTTGCTGGGCTGCTCAAACTGTTTCATTGCTTATTATCTACGGCCTATTTGCATTCCAGATATTTATTCCTTATCTGGGATACTATTATGTCGATCAGGAAACTGGGGTAATCGCTTATTCTATCATTACATCATTGGTTTTGTTTTCAATGATGCCGCCCATTTTTACAGTCATCTGCCTGGCGACGAAATGGCTGGTAATAGGCAAAATGAAAGAGGGCGATTATCCGCTTTGGGGGACCTATTATTTCCGCTGGTGGTTTGTAAAAACGATGCAACGCCTATTGCCGGCTCAGTTTCTGAATGGTACGCCGTTATATCCGTCGTATCTCCGCATGCTAGGTATGAAAATAGCCGCTGATGCGCAGATCAGTGATTTTAGCTTTGGCGCTGAAGATCTTATTACTATCGGAAACGATGCCAGCTTAAGCTCGCAAACCAGTCTTAACAATGCTTTTGTAGAAGACGGCATGCTGAAGTTGCGCAGGATCACGATTGGGGCACATGCTTATATTGGTAGCAGTGCAATGATCGATGGGGATAGCGTAATAGAAGATTGGGGCGAATTACAAGACCTCAGCCATTTGCAGGCAGGTAAGACCATTGTTTCAGGGGAGGTTTGGAAAGGAAGCCCGGCACAATCAATCGACAAGAAAGACATCGCCGATTTGCCTCAACCACTGCCGGTATCAAAATTTACCCGCCGCAAGTATAAAGTGATATTCAGTTTGTTTATTCTGATATTCCCATTTATTATTCTACTGCCACTGCTACCGACCATTATTTCTATTAACAAACTGGATAATGCCGCTGATGACTACGACTTTACCTATTTGATAGGGGCCCCAGGGCTCGCCTTGCTGTATATCATCCTGTTCACAGGCGAAACTATTATTATCACAAGGCTATTGCAACGCAAGGTAAAACCGGGCAATTACCCTATTTACAGTATGTTTTATGTGCGCAAATGGTTTTCAGATCAGATGATGTCGTTAAGCCTGATCGTATTACACCCCATTTACGCCACGGTATTTGTTTCAAGATTTTTCCGTGCTTTGGGTGCCAAGATTGGAAAGGATACCGAAATATCAACAGCGAGCAGCGTTACGCACCCACTGCTGGAGATCGGCGATGGTGCTTTTGTGGCCGATGCGGTGACTTTGGGTGAAGCCGATGTTCGTGGCCAGCAATTGATACTGGATAAAACCACCATCGACAGCTACAGCTTTGTGGGCAACAGCGCATTGATACCCCAAGGATACCATCTTGAAGGTAATATGCTGATCGGCGTTTTATCTACCCCACCTGATAAACAACAAGTGACAGATAGTAAAGCCCGCGACTGGTTTGGTTCGCCTGCTATACCTTTGCCACGACGACAGGAAAGTAACCCATTCCCGCCAGAGTTGACCATCAGTCCTAAACGTCGTCGTAAGGTAACACGCGGCCTGGTGGAGTTTATCCGTATTATACTGCCGGAAAGTGCGATTATTTGTTTCTCTATTTTATTTATCGCTTATGGCCATGATCTCCTGGTCGATTATCCATTATGGAAGATCATCCTGTATTTCCCATTTTATTACCTGTTTTTTATGGGTATTCCGGCCTTTTTACTTACCGCAGTATTAAAATGGCTGTTTATTGGTAAATACAAATCTCAGCAAAAACCAATGTGGACATGGAAGGTGTGGCGCAGTGAGGCCATCACTTCTACTTACGAGGCATTATCGATCCCGTTCCTGCTGGAATATATGCAGGGAACACCGTGGCTACCTTTGTTTTTAAGATTGCTGGGCGTAAAAACCGGTAAACGGGTGTGGATGAACACAACCGACATTACAGAGTTCGATATGGTAACTATTGGTAATGACGCAGCTCTGAATTCCGATTGCGGTCCACAGACACATTTATTTGAGGATAGGGTAATGAAGATTGGTCCGGTGAAGATTGGCGCCCGAAGCAGCATTGGCGCAGGCACCATTATTTTATATGACAGCGAAGTAGGGGATGATACAAAAATTGAAGCCCTGTCGCTGGTGATGAAAGGTGAGCGGCTTGCCCCTGCTACTGATTGGACCGGTAGCCCGGTAAAACCGTTGTGATTGTACAGTATATCGTGGAGACGCGATGCATCGCGTCTCTACCTGCAAATTATTTTGCAGCCAGCACCTTGATATCCGTCACCTCTCTGATACATTTTGCGGGCTTTTTCTCACCCTGTATTATAATCATGCTTTTCCGCTATTACAAGTAAAACGGCATAAAATTTTCGTCTGCCAATTCACACTTTACCAGCATAGAAGTAAATAATATATCACCAAAAATATTGGCTATGGCGGTATCGGCGGCATCCCTGCCAGTAGCTATTTTTATCAGTCCATTTAGTGGCACTAGTTTGGTAGCATCAAATAATATCCATTCGTCGCCGATATAGGCTTCAAAGCAGGCATGAAAATCTCCGGGTTCTAACTGATAGGCATACCCTGTAAAATAGCGGGCCGGAATAGTTAAAGCGCGGCAAAGGGCTATACCCAAATGGGCAAAATCCCTGCATACACCGGTCTGTTGGGTAACAGTATCGTAGGCAGATGTCTGCGCATTGGTCGAACCGCTGCGGTATTCAACATTTTTGTTGATCCAACTGGTGAGTGTAACTACTTTTTCAAAAGGATTCTCGATGTGGCCGAACAGGTTATGAGCAAGCCGGAACAATTTATCCGACTGGCAATAGCGGCTTGGGTACAGGTAAGGCAATACCAGCGGGTCCATTTTCCCGATCAATATTTCTTCCCGGGTGCTATGATCTTTTATCTCGAAGTTATTATCTACTGTGGCTTTATAGGTGATATTTAGAACTCCCTGCTCTTCAATTTCCAAACGGATGATTCTGTTTTCGCCATTAACAGAAAATAACTCTTCCACCTTTACATAAGGGTCGACAATGAATGTTTCCTCTAATACGGCCTGGGTTGGCGTTCGCAAAGCATGAATATTCAATATCAGCGTTCCCGCAGACCTGATCTCATACCCCATTTCAGCGGAAACATTGAATTTCATTTTATTGTTGAATTAAGTTGATTAAGTTGGATTGAGTTAGAATAAGTTGGATTGAACGGGATAGTTAATGATAACCAATCAATTTAATCAGCCACTTAACTCAATCAACGATTATACCTTTTCGCTATTAGGCAATTTGGCAAACGCGGGCTCCATCCAATCGTCCGATATATCTTCCAGCGCTTTTTTTAGCTCTTCTGCCCACTGGGTCGATATATCCTGTAAATCCTTTTGCTCATATCGCTGTTCAGCTAATTCGTAGCTGTCTTTTTTATACAGCACCACATCAATCGGAAAGTCGACATTGTTGGAACTTACCCTGGTCGAATCGAATGATAAAAATCCGGCCTTCAATGCCAAACGCATACTGGTATTCTCCGTTAAAGTACGGTTCAATATCGCCTTACCGTGTCCAGAGTTACCAATGATGACATAAGGTGCGCCTTGTTCCAGTTCAACCCAGTTGCCTTCAGGAAACAGAAGAAAAAGCTTATGTTCTTTATCGTCTTTTAACTGGCCTCCGATAATGGTATTGAGATCGAACTTAAAGCCCGCCTTTTCCAGCGACACTTTATCCTCTTCGGCAACGCGCTTTATTTGCTGCCCGAATGCATTAGCCGCTTTGTATAATTTGTTAAACTCTTGTGTCTCTAGTTGCTCCTTGAAATAAACTACGGCTTTATCCCTTACAGACCGTAAACCACTTGTCATGATAAAAAGTGAGAAGCCATCTTTTTGTTCTACAAATATTTTCTTCTTTACGGCAGTCTCCGTTCCTGATGTGATCAGTGTATCAGCAATGGCAACAAGTCCCTCTTTTACCTTTATTCCTAAACAGTAAGTCATAATCTATTTTATTCTGGCCGACAAATTAATCAATTAAAAACCATTCATCTGCTATAAATTATACTATTTGTCTATTTGATTGCAGGAGAAGAATATTGTTGGGTAACAGGCTTGTTATAAAATAAATATGATTAAAAAATTTGGAGATGTTAAAATAATAACTATCATTGTGTCATTATGACACTAACTATTGAAATGTGTCGGACAAACCAATTACTATAAATTATACCCGGCTTTCTTTTGTCGGTTCTCAAATCAAAATAAACTCGAGATGAAGAAAAACGCATTTATCTACCCGATAGCACTGGGTTTGCTGTGCCTTATCGGTTTGAATACATCTGCGCAGCAAAAAGCGCAGGTAGTCTTGCCGCAGCTCGGAAAGAGCCCGGTGAAAGACGTTGTTAAAGCCATGACGCTTGAAGAAAAAGCGAAACTGGTAGTAGGTATGGGTTTTAAAATGCCCGGAATGCCTAAGCCGACCGAAAAACAAATGAAGGAAGGTATTGATGTTGGTGGGTTCAAGCTGCCGCCGTCTGATGAGGATGCTTATAATATCCCCGAAAAAGTGCCTGGTGCTGCGGGCCGTACGCATGGCATCAAACGATTAGGTATTCCTTCCATTACTGTTTCCGATGGTCCCGCCGGTATTCGTATCGACCCGATCAGGGACAACGACAGCTCCAAAACCTATTATGCCACCGCTTTCCCGGTAGGTACTTTACTGGCTTCATCATGGGATCCGGCGTTGGTCCATAGAGTAGGGGCTGCGTTTGGAACTGAGGTGCATGAATATGGAGCCGATGTTCTTTTGGGCCCCGGTGTCAATATTCACCGCAACCCGCTGGGCGGCCGTAACTTCGAATATTATTCGGAAGACCCGCTGATCACCGGTAAAATAGCTGCTGCAATGATCAATGGTATCCAGTCGCAAGGGGTAGGCACTTCTATCAAACACTTTGCTGCGAACAACCAGGAGACCAATCGTAATGGGGTGAACACTATAGTAAGTGAAAGAGCCTTGCGCGAAATTTATTTGAAAGGATTCGAGATTGCTATTAAAAATTCACAGCCCTGGACAGTAATGTCATCATACAACCTGATCAACGGTACATATACTTCACAAAGGCACGATTTATTAACTACCATATTGCGCAATGAGTGGGGCTTTAAAGGGCTTGTAATGACCGACTGGTTTGGTGGAAAAGATGCCGTTGCACAAATGAAAGCCGGAAATGACCTGATCATGCCTGGCGGCCCTCAGCAATCACAGACTATTGTTGATGCGGTGAAAAGTGGTAAACTTAGCCAGAAACAATTGGATTTGAACGTGACCAGGATATTGAACATTATTCTGAAAACACCGGAATTCAAAAAGTATAAATTCTCCAATGCTCCCAACTTGAAAAAAGATGCTGAGATTACCCGCTCGGCAGCAGCACAGGGAATGGTACTGGTGAAAAATGATGATCATACCTTGCCAATAAAGAAAGGCAAAAACGTGGCGCTATTCAGTAATGGTTCATATGACCTGATAGCCGGAGGTACCGGAAGCGGTGACGTCCACAAAGCGTACACTGTTTCATTACAACAAGGTTTGAAAAATGCAGGCTATCAAGTAAATGAGAACCTGAAAAACGCTTATGAATCATATTTGAATGAGGCTAAAGCAAAACAGCCACGCCGTACAGGGATGTCGATCTTTATGACTCCGCCTCCTATTCCGCAAATGCCCGTTAATGCCGATTTGCTTGCAGCACAGGCTAATGAAGCCGATGTTGCTATTTATACTATCGGTCGTAATGCGGGTGAGGGCGCCGACCGTAAGGTAGATAATGACTTTAATCTTTCTGAAACCGAAAAAGCCCTGATCAAAACGATATCAGATGCTTTCCACGCTAAAGGCAAAAAGCTAATAGTGGTGTTAAATATCGGTGGTGTAATTGAAACCGTGAGCTGGAGAGATCAGGCAGACGGTATATTGCTGGCATGGCAGCCAGGCTTAGAGGGAGGTAATTCTATAGCCGATATACTAAGCGGTAAAGTAAACCCTTCGGGCAAGCTGGCAACCACCTTCCCGATACAGTATTCAGACGTGCCATCAGCGAAGAATTTCCCTGGAAAGGACTTGCCATTGCCTCCAGGTGAAAAACCCAATCCAATGATGGGCAGACCAGGTGAGGTAACCTACGAAGAAGGAATTTATGTAGGTTATCGTTATTACAATACTTTTGATGTAAAAACTGCCTATCCGTTTGGTTATGGTTTGTCATACACCAACTTCAAATTCAGCGATCTGAAGCTAAGCGCACCGACATTCAGCGGCTCAATTACCGCGACCATTACGATTACCAACACGGGCGATGTTGCAGGTAAGGAAGTAGCCGAACTTTACGTAAGTGCGCCTCAGAGCGGATTGCCAAAGCCAGCCGAAGAGCTGAAAGCCTTTGCTAAAACTAAATTATTGCAGCCAAAGGAATCAGAAACTATCAATCTGACTTTAACAGCCAAAGACCTGGCATCATTTGATACCGCAAAACAATCATGGATTGTACAAGCCGGTACTTACGAAGTAAAAGTTGGTGATTCGGCAACTGACATAAAAAAGACCAAAAAATTCAGCGTGGCTAAAGCGATTGTTACCGAGAAAGTGCATAATGTTTTGCAGCCGCAGGTAGCAATAAACGAGCTGAAAAAATAATCTGCACACATTAGCCCTATATATCTCCCGGTTGCCGTAAAAAGCAATCGGGTTTTTTATTTAAAATCAGTACTTTAGCGCAGTTATCTAAATAAAGCCTTGCCAGACAGCGTCACAACCCGACATCAAACCTTTGAGTGGATTGATAACCTTAAGGTCATCTCCTTATTTGCAGTTGTCATATTACATACGGCTTCGCCTTTATTAATTGATTTTAAGCATGCCGATACCGGATATTGGCTGGTGGGGGATTTTTATAATGCACTGGTCCGTTTTGGCGTTCCAGTTTTTGTGATGATCACTGGCGCGCTTTTGCTTCACAGGGAGTATGAGCTGACCGATTTTCTGACACGCCGCTTATCAAGGATTTTATGGCCATTTTTGCTCTGGAGCTTTATTTATATCGCTTACGCATGGTACGATGAAGAAATTGCCTTCTCGGATAATATATGGACAAACCTTCATACCGTTCTTCATCAGCTTAAATACGGAGCTTACTACCATTTATGGTATATATACATGCTGATAGGACTGTACTTGTTTATGCCAATTATCAGCAAATTTGTTCGTAATGCGTCGGCAAAGGAGATCCGTTATTTTTTGCTGGTATGGTTCGTAGTAATGATATTCAGCCAGCCTTATTTATCGCGCTTTCAACCACTGATAGATATGCATTATTTTATCGGTTATTCCGGTTACCTGGTGTTAGGGCATTATCTTGCATTTATAGAATTACCCGAAAAAGGAATTAAAACGCCCCTTGTTATCTATTTTTTTCTTTGTTTGATCAGTATAACTATTGGCACATATTTCTTGTCCGTAAATACAAAAGGACTAAGCACGGTGATGTATGAACCGCTTGGCCCCTTTATCGTGCTGTATGCTTCGGGGGCATTTTTGCTGGCAAGGGTATTTGTGTTTAAATTGCCCGAAGTAGTAGTCAAACTACGCGCTATAGCAGGTGGCTTAAGTTTAGGGATTTATTTGTGCCATGCTTTGTTCCTGACGCTACTGGATGGGCAAGGGATCAATTATAAATTGTTCAATCCTGTTTTCAGCATACCATTAACGGCCCTGGCTTGTTTCCTTTTATCGTCATTTCTGATATTTATTATTAGTAAAATACCTGTTATTGGTAAATATATTGCTGGGTAATCGTTTATAACTACCGGATTCTTAACAGGTTTTATATCTTTGAGGATATTTTTAATTGATTGACATTCCACGATTTTAATTTTAACGAACACTTAACCGAAGGTATCCTGAGTATGGGCTACACCACGCCGACACCTATACAGGAAATGGCGATCCCGGTAATTTTAGAAGGTAAAGACCTGATCGCCTGTGCGCAAACCGGCACCGGGAAGACGGCATCCTATTTATTACCGGTGCTGCATAAAATTGCAGAAGGTAATGAAGGGCATAAAACGACCACCCTGATACTAGCGCCCACGCGCGAACTGGCGCAACAGATCGACCAGCAGGTAGAGGGGTTGGCATATTTTACCGGCTTAAGCTCTATTGCCGTATATGGCGGCGGAGACGGAATTGTTTACGAACAACAACGCCGCGGAATTCAAAACAAAGTAGACATACTGATTGCCACGCCAGGCCGGCTAATTGCGCACCTTACTTCGGGTATTTTAAAGCTCGACCAGGTAAAGTATTTAATATTGGATGAAGCCGACCGAATGCTGGATATGGGTTTTATGGGGGATATTATGCGCATCATCCGTGATATACCCGCGCACCGTCAGACGCTTTTATTCTCGGCAACTATGCCGGGGCCGATACGCAAACTGGCTAATTCGATATTAAAACATCCCGAGCAGATCAATTTGGCTACCTCGCAACCGGCAGAAGGGATCAATCAACAGATTTACAAATTGCATAACGACCAGAAATCAAAACTGGTTGTCAAACTGCTTAAAGAAGGGAATTACACCAGCACCATCATATTTGCCAACACCAAAGACGAGGTAAAAAGACTAAGCAAGGAGCTAAAAGCTGCCCACGTTAAATCAAGCGCCT
Source organism: Mucilaginibacter tolerans (assembly GCF_030519375.1). Lineage (GTDB taxonomy): Bacteria > Bacteroidota > Bacteroidia > Sphingobacteriales > Sphingobacteriaceae > Mucilaginibacter. Next base: position 246,835 of record NZ_JAUMKB010000004.1, read on the forward strand.
TTCATTCTGATTTTGAACAGGCAGAGCGTGAACAGATACTGCTGGACTTTAAAAATCGCGAGTTACCCGTTATTATAGGTACCGATGCACTTTCGCGCGGGATTGATGTAGAAGGTATCGACCTGGTGATCAATTACGACGTGCCATCTGATCCTGAAGATTATATTCACCGCATTGGGCGTACCGCCCGTGCTGAAACTACAGGTACGGCAATAACCCTGGTAAATGAGCGTGATAACCGGAAATTGAAGACTATTGAGGAACTGATAGGCAGAAGTATTGACGAAAATATCCTCCCCGCCGAATTGGGAGAGGCGCCCGTATTCAAAGCGCACAAATCATCCCCAAAGAGAAACAATAACCGCAGGAAATTCAAAAACAAGAAAAAAAGCCCTGGTAATAAGTCAGTATAAATCCTTTTTAAACTTTATTTAGTTTGTGGAAATACCGGTAGGAAATTGCCAGTATAATGAGCCATATGTAAGGCTCAATAGCATTCATAATAGTATCCCCACTATTAAAGTGAGCTATAGAAGCCGAAATCAAGACAATAGTAAAGCCGGCATAAGCCCATTCTTTAAACATTATCGGAATACGCGGAACAAGCAGGGCAATCAGTCCTAATATTTTGGCAATCAAAAGTTCTGTTCTGAAATAATGCGGAAAACCTAAGTGTTCATAAATTGGTGTATACATTTTAAACATGCTGAATAGCATGATGAAACTAAGGGCTCCTGTCGAAGACCAATAAATGATTTTATCTCTTTTCATTGTTGGAAATTTAAATTTGTTTTCGCGTTGAATGATCGCCCTAATAGCCGATCTCAATTGTAGTTCGGTAGGTTGCTTCATTGGTAATATTGTTTATCATAAAGTGCGCAACATCAGCCCGCGAAATACTGAGGGAATTCTTTAAAAAACTGTTCATAGCGAAACGATAGTCACTGGTAACTGGTTTATCCGTCAGTCTTGGCGGGCGCATTATCGTCCAATCCAAATCAGTTTCTTTCACCAGTTTTTCCATTATGCGCAAGTCATCATACATGTATTTTAATAGTTTTTGTAAGATATATTTTGCGGCAAACCTGGCATAAAAAGGCAGTACCGGACTTATTTCTATTGCAGAAGCCGAGATAAAGAAGGCCCGCCGTACGCCCTTTTTTTTCATGGCTTTCAACAGGCGCTTATTCCCTTCCGAATACAATTTGGTAGGCTTACGGATGGTGTTGGTTCCCAGGGCAGATATTACTGCATCTTTACCTTCCAAATGATCTTCGAAAGTCTCGGGGCGCATTACATCGCCCTTTATGATCTGAAGATTAGGATGTGAAATAGCAAGCTTAGCCGGGTTACGCAGTAGCGCTGTGACCTTATGCCCGGATTGGAGAGCAATTTCTACTGCTTGTTTTCCGATGCCTCCATTAGCACCTATCACCAGTATATTCAAAACCATACTTGGATGTTCTGTTTTCACTTTGAAAGATCATTTTGAATTAATTGAATTTGAAGACACTCAATACAAAAATTGTAAGGAAGATTGCCAATTGGCTGATATGAAAAATGTTAAGATTATCCCTGATCTTTAGGGTCTTATCGCTTACGTTTATGCCGGATATTTCTTCGGGTAGCAACGTTCTTAATCGCACGCCCAGTCTTCGCCCGAAGGCCAATCCATTAATCATAATAAACAGGATCAAACCAAATTTTATCCTAAACCATAATTGCTCGCCAAAAACACCATGGGTAAGGTACATCATGGTTACACCCGAAATGATCAGGAGAAGGAAACCACTTCCAAATATGATTTGAAGTTTTACCAAAGCTTCACTGATGGCAAGCGCCTTAGCCTTATCTGCCCAATATTGCTTCCATATTTGTTTGAAGATCACATAGTCCATTAATGTCGTTCCCGCCATCATGGTTAGCCCGGCAATGTGTGTTGCCAGTGCAGCATGGTAAATTGTTTCGGTTGTCATAAATTGATAGTTTAATACGTTTTCGTAGTTGTTTAATCAAATGTAATACGTTTTAGAATTAATAATCAAATTCCGGAGTAGTTTTGTTTATATTTACTTCGAAATCGTAATAAAATTGACATGAATAAGACAATTCAGCTGGTAAATGAATGGGGTGATTTTGAGACTGCATACCCTGATGCCAATATCGACGACTTTTGCAGGCATTACCTTGCTACTCATCAGCAGCAAAAAAATGCGGGGCCTTTAACAGGTGGCGTTGTACCGCCAACCAGCGAAGGGTTGTTGTTGAAAATGATTGGCCGTATTCATAAGCTGAATATGAGCTACGCAAACAATGCGCTGGAAGGTACCGGCGTGAAACAGGTAGAAGAGTTTGGCATTCTGTTGACCGTGCAGCAAGAACGGAACCCCAAAAAATCAGAAGTGATCTATGCCAATTTATTCGAGCTATCAAGCGGGACGGACATGCTGAACCGCCTGATAAAACGAGGGCTGATAAAAGAATACGACGATAAAGACGACAAGCGCTCAAAGCGCATTGAGCTTACCGCAACAGGAGCAAAGGCAATTGAGCTTTGTACGGCACGTATGCGAAAAGTGGCCGGTATGATGACTATTGACCTTAGTGAGGACGATAAACAGCTATGCATCCAGCTTCTGAAAAATATCGAGATCAAATACTCAGCACTATGGCAGCAACATAAGGATAAGCCTTTTGATCAGGTTTATGATGATATGCTGGCTGCAGTGAAATGAGTATATCACTTTTTAGTTTCTTTCAAAAAATCATCCGTAAAGTGCTTCTTCGTTTTTGGCTTTGAAAACTTCTCAGCATTGAAAGTTTGGGAGGCACCTTTTGGGATGCTCAGGCTATGCCAATCACTACCGGCAATCATTTTTGCGATATAAATGATTTGTCCTACATGGTAGGGATAATGCGCCAGTTGCCGGTTAATGGCTTCCATTACCGTATGCCCCTGGTTGCGGATGTAGATGATTTTTTTCAGATCCTCACCTGTCAGTTGTTTGAGTGCACCCAAAAGACAGGCCCATCCTTCATCCCATTTGTTCAGTAATTCTCCTTTGGTATTTATGGTACTTTCAAATTCGGCATCGCGGTTACGCCAATCCTTTTCACCGTCGGTGGTCAGAAAGTCTGTCCATCGCGAAAGCATATTACCCCATAAATGCTGAACAATAATGGCTATGCTGTTGCTTTGCACATTGTATTGCCAAAACAGTTTGTCATCAGGCAGCTGAGCAATGGCTTTTTCGCCCAGCAGTTTGTAATATTCAAACTGCTTGATCGAGCTTTCTAAATAATCATTTTCCATAAAAAATCCCGGTAATTACCTATCTCTATACGAAGTTAGGTAATTACAGGGATTCAATCAGCCCGTACATTTTTTATGCCAACTGAGGCTGTGCCTGCTCCATTCTTCTCCAGAAATAGTAGAGTGCGAAAAGCAGTACCAGCAATACGATAGGCATTACGATAAACATCACCGGGTCATTCACACAGATGTGTGAAACCGTAGCACCTATTAATGTGAATGAAAAGCCTGCAAAAGCCCATTCTTTGATGGTTTTAAATTTGTTTTGCAATAGAGCTATCACGCCCAACAGCTTGAGCACGGCCAAAAAGCCCATCAGGTATATGGGATAGCCCATCGCATTCATGGCATCTACGCCGGCCTGTGCTTTTGACAGGCCACCGTATGCATCGCCCACGTGGAATAGACAGAATATAATATTCAGCACCCAGTAGGTGACTTTTATGGTTTTCGGACTCATGAGATTTTGATTTTTAATTTATTTACCCTGATTAGGATCATAGTTAATCATCCAGCGAACGCCGAATTTATCCAGGAACATTCCAAAATAGGCACCCCAGAATTCCTTTTTGAAAGGAGCTTCAATTGTACCTCCTGCTGAGAGCCTATTAAAGAAATGCAATGCCTCTTCTTCGCTCGTCGGAGTTATAGATAAACTGAAATTGTTGCCTGTTTTTAATATCTGACCCATTGATTCGATCATATCAGTCGCCATCAATATATTCCCGTTTCCTATGGGAAGCGACATGTGCATAATCTTATTCTGTGCTTCAGGGGGCATTTTGTCGCCGCCAGGTGCGTCTTTGAAACGCACTACAGCCAGAAACTCGGTACCGAAGACTGATTTGTAGAAGTTGAAAGCTTCTTCGGTATTACCGCTAAAATTCAAATAAGGATTTACAGTTGCCATTGTCTTATGTTTTAATTGGTTCTATGTTAAATTATAAAATATCTTGAGTTTTAAGAAGTTATAGCTCAATTTCAGCCTTTTTTAAATGACCAGCAATGTTCTTTAACTGTTGTGCATGTCTCCTGGTGTGAAAACAAGCAAATTGTATCCACTCTATTTTTGTGAGTAGTCCAATTGTAGGCATCTCAAATGATGTGCATGTTTCGGTAAGATCATCTTTTCCGGCGGCTTCTTCAATACCATCAAAAGTTTTTGCAAGGGATGCGTGCAAAGAGGATATATTTTTCGGAGAATCTGAAGGGATAATAAAATCAGGTGATTTCATTTTAATGTCCATATTCAGGAATACGTCACCGAACATTTTTACATGCTCTTCCGGGTTTCTTTTGGTCGGTTTTGACGGGCCATTTAATGTCTCGAGTATACCGGATATTGATTTTAATATGTGTTCGGCTACCTGGCCGCCGGTCCAGCTCCCTTCGAACGGAACAGTATTGACGTTATCCTGGTCAAACAGATCTAGAGCTTTCAAAAACTCATCTTTTGCCTGGGCAATTGTTTTTTGCAAATCGTTTTTCATAATTTTTTGTTTTCACTGATTGAATGATGCAAATTAGTGTCAATAAACCGGTTATAAAACGCGTAAATACGACAATGTGAAGGGTTATTTACGACAAAATACTTTAGCTTAGTATAATATGAAAACAGTTTCCATCCTGGTACCCGAATGCGCTGTGTTGCAGGGCATTGCAGACCCGCGTTATATGTTCACCGCGGTGAACATGTTCTTAAAAAATGCAGGTAAACCACCCTTGTTCAATGTACAATTGGTAGGATTGAGCAGAGAAGTAAGGCTTAATGATGGCGCTTTTACTATCAAGCCCGATCTGTTACTGGATGAAGTAAAAAAATCTGATCTGGTCATCGTTCCTCCACTAAGTGGCGACCTGAATGCAGCGATAAAACTAAACGAAGAATTTATTCCATGGATACAGGAACAATACAGACGAGGTGCCGAAGTAGCCAGCTTATGCCTGGGAGCATTTTTGCTTGCCTCAACAGGCTTGTTGAATGGAAAAAAATGTTCGACCCATTGGCTGTTTGCAAATGAGTTCAGGAACATGTTCCCGGAAGTCGACCTGGTTGATGAAAAGGTGATCACTGAAGAGAACCACGTTTATTCCAGCGGAGGCGCCAATTCTTACTGGAACCTGCTTTTGTACCTGGTTGAAAAATACACCAACCGCGAAATGGCTATTCTGGCTTCCAAATTCTTTGTGATTGATATGGGGCGGAATGACCAGTCTCCGTTTATTATTTTCCAGGGACAAAAAGATCATGAGGATGAAGTAGTAAAAAATGCGCAGGAGTACATCGAAAATAATTTTCATAATAAAATATCAGTAGATGAATTGTCTGATAAATTCAGCGTCGTGCGCCGCACTTTTGAACGGCGGTTTAAGAAATCGACCCATAACACGGTAGTCGAATATATCCAGCGGGTAAAAATAGAGGCTGCCAAAAAAAGTTTTGAAAGCAGCAGGAAAACCATTTATGAGGTGATGTATGACGTAGGTTACACCGACATCAAAGCCTTCAGAGATGTGTTTAAACGTATCACAGGTATGCCCCCAGTTGATTATCGCAACAAGTATAATAAGGATGCAGCAGTCGCCGTATAAAGCTCCCAAACTTTGTTAATTCGGATATGTTTTGGGTAAAATAAATATAACTATTTATGTTTTAATGCGGTTAGTATCAGGTTAAAACACAGTGAATTACCCATAACCAAAGCGATTGGGTTTACGTACAAATGTGAATAGTAGCAGCAAACCAGCAATAGGCTGTCAAAACCTGATTAATATAAATTAATGACCATAGCGGGTAATTTAATAAGAAGCATAAGTGTAGAAAGAATCAGATATTATTTTATCGCCATTTTACTGGCGGTGGCAACGTGTTCATTTGCCCAAAATCAGCAGTTACATTTTACGCATTTAGGGACAGAGGATGGCCTTTCCGAGCTTAACCCGAATTGTTTGTTGCAAGATAGCCGTGGATTTATTTGGATAGGTACCGCTGATGGATTGAACCGTTATGACGGTTATGATTTTAAAATATTCAGAAACGACGCAAAAGATAATGCCAGCATAGGAAATAATTATGTTCAGGATATAATTGAAGATAAAGAAGGTAATATCTGGGCCGCTACTATTGGCGGAGGTTTGAACAAGTTTGATAGAAATACCAACCGGTTTCACCGTTATCTGCATAACGAAAAAGACAAAAGCTCTATCTCCAGTAACTTTGTAAGTAAACTGGCTCTCGATAAATCGGGTAAAATATGGGTTGCTACACAAAAAGACGGCCTGAATTTATTCGATCCTAAAACGGGGAAAAGTACCCGCTATATTAATTCAAGTGATCCTTCAAGCCTGGCTGATAACGGCGTTATGACGGTGTTTGTGGACCACAATGATAATTTGTGGGTGGGCACAGATAATAATGGCTTGTGTTTGTTTAACCGGAATAGCAATAACTTCACTTCATTTAAAAGTTTGCCGTCAAATCCTGAATCGATCTCGGGGAATAAGATAACGGCTATTTTTGAAGACAGCCGTCATCATTTATGGGTGGGTACTCAGGAAGCGGGGTTAAATCTTTATAACCCGATTACTCATGGGTTTAAACGTTTTGTTAACGATCCTCATAATAAAAATTCACTGGTACATAATAGTATTCAGAGTATTGCCGAGGATGATAACAATAACCTGTGGATAGGTACTGAAAACGGAGGATTGAGTATTTATTATCCGGACTGGGACCAATTTCAAAGCTACTATCATGATGATATTGACAATACCACGCTCGCCAATAACTCGGTAGATGTTATCCTGAAAGACCGGGCGGGGAACATGTGGCTCGGTGTTTTTGCCGGAGGTGTTGACCTGTACAAAAAAAACACAAGTAATTTTGAACACTACAAGCATAACATGTTGCCAAACTCGCTTTCTAACGATTTTGTGTTAAGCATGTATGAAGATAAGGATTACAACATCTGGATAGGTACAGATGGTGGCGGTCTGAACATGTTTAATCTTAAGTCGAGTAGTTTTACGGTTTATAAAAATAACCCGGCTGATAAACATAGTATATCTGGCAATAATATTTTGGATATTAAACCTGATGGCGAGGGTAATTTATGGATAGGCACATGGGGGAACGGGGTAAATATGATGAACCCAAAAACCAAAACCTTTAAAGTATTTAAACATGATCCAGCCAATCCTAATAGTCTGAGTGGTGACAATATTTATGCAATAACTCAAACCCCTGATAAAAAAATATGGCTAGGTTCTTTTGGCGACGGATTAAACTTATATCAGCCTGAAAGTAATACGTTTGTCCATTTTAAGAACATTGAAAAAAATCCCACCAGCATAGGAAGTGACAGAATAAACTCGCTTCTGACTGATAGTAAAGGTAATTTGTGGATCGGTACTGATGATGCAGGCTTAAATCTTTTCAATCCAAACACAAACTCGTTTGTACGTTTTCCACATGATGACAATAAAAATAGCATAAGCAGTAATACGATCTTCGATCTTCATGAAGATCGTGCAGGGAATATCTGGATTTGTACTTTAAGCGGCCTTAACCGTTTTGATCCGGCCACACAGCATTTTACGGTATTCAAAACAAAAGACGGACTGCCAAATGATTATACCCAGGCTATGCTCGAAGATGATAAGGGACACTTGTGGGTAAGTACCAATAATGGTATTTCCATGTATGACCCTAAAACAAATAAATTCAAAAACTATACAACGGAGGATGGTTTACAGGGTGATGAGTTTAAACAACATGCTGCATTAAAAAGCAGCACAGGAGCATTTTACTTTGGCGGAGTGAATGGTTTTAATTCTTTCTTCCCCGATCATATTGTTCACTCACTCTATAACCCACCCCTGGTACTGACCAATTTTGAGGTATTTAATAAGTCACTTGAGGTAGCTAAAGACAAAAATGACCCATCGCCGCTTAAAAGAGATATTTCTGAGACCCGGTCGATTACTTTATCGCATGAGCAATCGGTTATTTCAATTGAATATGCTTCGCTGGATTACCTGTCACCGAACAAAAAGAATTACGCATACATCCTTGAGAACTTTGATAAAGGATGGAATTATGTAGGTAATAAGAATACTGCGGTTTATACTAACCTGCCTCCGGGTGATTATACTTTTAAAGTGAAAAGCCAAAACAGTTCGGGCGAGTGGTCCAAGGTATTGTCTTTGAAAGTCACAGTGGTACCTCCATTTTGGTTAACATGGTGGTTTGAACTATTGACGGGAGCTTTTGTGATTGCTTTGATTTATGGTATTTACCGCTACCGTGTTCACAGTATCATTAAACAAAAAGCAAAGCTCGAAGAAGAAGTAAAGCACCGCACTGCGGTAATACAGCACCAGTCAGAAGAACTGCAGGCTCAGTCGGACGATTTGCAGGCATTAAATGAAGAGCTGCTGTCTCAATCAGAAGAGCTGCAATCTTTGAACGAAGAATTGCAGGCACAATCCGAAGAATTAGAGGATCAAAAAAACCAGGAGTATAAAGCACGGCAGGAAGCTGATAAAGCTAATCAGGCTAAGAGTATTTTCCTGGCTACCATGAGTCATGAAATAAGAACCCCGATGAACGGTGTGATCGGCATGGCCTCATTATTGGCCGAAACCCAGCTGAACAATGAGCAGCGCGAGTATGCCGAAACAATAATCAATTGCGGCGATAGTTTGTTGAATGTGATCAATGACATTTTGGATTTCTCAAAGATCGAATCGGGCAAAATGGATATTGAAGAAGAGGAATTTGATCTGCGCCAAAGCATTGAGGAGATCATGGATATGTTCTCACAAAGAGCGGCGGAGCAACGTCTCGACCTGATCTACCAGATCGACTTTAACCTGCCGCATTTTGTAGTGGGCGATAGTTTGCGTTTAAAACAGGTAATTATCAACCTGATCAACAATGCAATAAAATTCACCTCAAAAGGCGAGGTTTTTATTAAAGTGTATTTGTCCCGGACAATTGATAGCGATCGGTTAGAGATAGGCTTTAGCGTCAAAGATACCGGCATAGGTATCCCTGAAGAGAAATTATCTACTTTGTTCCAGGCATTTTCACAGGTTGACTCATCCACCACGCGTAAATATGGCGGCTCAGGACTTGGATTGATCATCAGCGAGCGCCTGGTAAAACTAATGGGCGGCAACGTATGGGTTGAAAGTAAACTGGGTGAAGGCTCTACATTTAACTTTACCATACAAACTAAAATCAGCCATAAATCAAATACCGAAATTCATTTGTTACCCGGTATTACCAGTATTGAAGGTAAACGTATACTGGTGGTTGACGATAATCATACTAACCTGGTTATTTTAAAATCGCAGTTGGAGCATTGGAGACTACAGACCGTTACTTGCACATCGGCGCGAGAAGCGCTAAGCATTCTGGCAGAAGACAGAAGATTTGACTTGGTTATTTCTGACATGGCCATGCCCGATATGGATGGTGTAGAATTGGCCAGGGCAATCAGAAATTCAGCCAACCAATTACCGGTTATCATGCTCAGTTCAATAGGGGATACCAATCGTAAGAAATACCCGGGATTGTTTTCGGCAGTACTGGTAAAACCAGTGAAGCAAAGTCAATTGCTAAAGAGTATTTATGCTGAATTGGGTGAACGCAAAGAAGTAGTCTCACCAGTCAGCGAAAAGCCGGAAAATGTGCTTGACCCTGAGTTTGCCAACCGTTATCCGCTTGACATACTAATAGCCGAAGATAATCCCGTAAACCAGATGCTGATCCAGCGTATATTGGCTAAACTCGGCTATAAAACAACCATGGCACAAAATGGTCTCGAAGCCTTGCAAAATGTCTCAGAAAATGCATACGATGTGGTATTAATGGATGTGCAAATGCCTGAAATGGACGGTTTTGCATCTACAGAAAATATCCGCAAGCTGAATATGCCGCAACCTTATGTTATAGCGATGACCGCGAATGCGCTCGCAGAAGACCGTGAGATTTGCCTGAGCAAAGGCATGGATAACTATATCTCCAAACCACTCAAATTAGAGGTTTTGGTAACTGTTCTAAAAGAAGCTCATTCCATCAAAAAAGGTACGGTAACGCATTAAGCAGATCAATTCATTTTGATTACCTCAAAATTGGAGGCGGTTATCTGACCAAGTTTTTGAAGGTCATCGTTGTTCCAGCGCTCGTCAGGAGCACCGCTGACATACATGTTGCTGCCGATGTCCGCCAGAATAATGCCGTATTTTTTCATTGCGTTCAGTATAACTTGCAGATTAGCTGAATAGCCGCTGGTGTCAAAATTGGCTTTGAGACGAAGTTTAGCACCAAATGGCAAAGAATACTGTCCGCCACTACTGTTAACGCCATGCCGTGCTGGTGATATGTAAGAATTCGGCTTTACATTGGCCGATTGCAGTGTAAAACGTATTGCATGATCGATAGTTCCTTTTAATACTTCTTCGTACCGTACAAGGCCCGGAAAAATGGGTAAACCTGCAGCATCAGCTGATGTCCATCCGTCGGGTCTTAATGCGTCAGATTTGAGATTAAAGATAGCACCGCTTGATGCCTGCCATTGTCCGTTGGTATAGCTGGCATTGTAAAGTTCGTACAGCATGTTATTATCTTTATCTACAACAAGCACATGAGAGTCGCCCTGGCCGTTGCCCTCAATAGGCGCGTTGGATGGAATAGGATAAGGTCCCGGATCGCTTTCACTGCCGTAGTTGCCATCGTTTGAATTGGCCCGGAAAGTTACATTAACTTTAGGCTGACTGCCACAAACTACGGTATATGGAATTCCGATAGGTGCGTTATCCCACAAACCGCTGCCGAAGTCTGCTTTCAGTTTCGAACTGCTGAAGTTTGCAATGATCTGCGAGCTGTTGGGATCAACCACAGCTGATGAAATATCCTGGTTCCATGGGTTATCAGTAGGGAAAATTTCAATGCTTTCGGCATCTGCTAGCTGCACATTGCAAGTATTGCCGCTTCCTGTGTTCCCATTGTTGTTCTTGGTACCTGTGGTATTACCATTAGTGCCTTTGGGGGTAGTCCCTTCCTTTTTACTACAACCTGAAAAGATCAGGAAAAAAAGGACAAAAGTAGTACACAATACTGACCTCATACGTATCTGTAACGACAGACACGCTAAAAAGGTTATATCACTATTAATTATTAAGCAATGTATTTATCCACATTTTTGGGGTTTACCGGTTTGGAAAACTTACGGGTGATGTGTCTTCTGCATCATTACCTTAACCGCTTCGGCAATAAACTGACGGCCACGTTCATCCATACCAAGTTTTTCATAGCCGTCATATAATTCATAGCTAATACCGCCGTTGCCATTGTTTTTCGCTTCCAGTTTTTTACTGTCTTGCTGGTATTCTACATAACCATCCCTCGAAATACTTCTGATCGCAGTACCATCCTCGTTAAAGCTGATATGCCCGGCATATTCTATTCTCAGATAATGGTCATTACTTTTTTCTACAATTGTTGTATGCCTGTTGCCGAATGAGCATGCTGCTAAAAACAGCATTCCTGCCACTAATAGGGCTATCCCTGATTTTTCCATATCTTTTCTTTTAATCGTCATAAATGATGAATAAACAAATATATATAATATTATAGTACTATTCAATGCATAGTACTATAAAAAATAAATTATTTATTGTAGAGACGCGATGCATCGCGTCTTTGCGGAAGTAATCTGGAGTGAGGTGTTTAAATGTTTTTAGAAAAGCGGTACAGATAAGGCGCTTTGTGAGCCGCGCCGGTCCATTTCTTAGCGACGCGCTCTAATATGCCCAGGCTTAGCATTTTGCGCTGAAAAGCGGGACGGAGCAGCTTTTTGTCGAGTATGGTTTCATAAAGAATCTGGAGATCGCCCAGAGTAAACTCTTCCTGCATGAGGTTAAAGGCAATCAGTTTGTTATCCAGGTCAGTTCGAAGAGATGCTAAAGCTTTCAGAATGATAGTATTATGATCCTGCATTAATTTAGGAATGATAGCCAGATCATACCAGGCGCAGCTGTCAAATATGGTATCGGGTTTTGGGACGACTTTTGTAAAATCAACCAGGGCATAGTAACCGACCGATATAAACCTTTGCAGTAGCCAGTGGTTATCATCATGCGTGATATTATTGGCAATCAGGATGTCTTTCATTGGCCGCGGGTCGGATCGTCCATAATCACCAAAAACATAAAATTGCTCTAGGTAAATATTTTTTAGTCCGGTCCGCTCACTTACAATTCTGTTTGCTGCATCATTCAGATTTTCCGTTTTGTGAATGAATCCTCCTGGTAAAGCCACAACACCAGTTTTGTTATAACGCATCAGCAGCACCTTTAACTGATGATCGTGAAAGCCAAATATCACTGCATCAATAGCCAGTCCGTGCATAAAGTCGGTTCCGGTAGTTCCGGTTTCATTTTCTGACGGCTCGTTCTTGTTCATAAACTATCACGAAAATTACAGTAATCATTTGATATTCTGGTGTTCGATTTTTATTATTGTAACATTGTGTTACAATAATAATCTAAATTCCGTCAAACCAAATTATCAAATCAGAAATATTATGAGAAAAACGACTCTCGTGTTATTGGCATTAGCTACGCTCTGTTGCACTAATGTATTTGCACAAAATAACCAGGTAAAAATTGAGAACGGAACGCTGGAGGGTATTACCAATGAAGCTACCGGTATCCGCAGCTTTAAAGGTATTCCATTTGCCCAGCCACCTGTTGGCGATCTGCGCTGGAAAGAACCTCAGCCCGTAAAAAACTGGGACGGCATACGCAAAGCCGACCATTTCGGCAATAATCCTATGCAGAAGAATGTGTTTGGCGATATGATGTTTCGCTCTGCAGGGATGAGTGAAGACTGTCTGTACCTGAATGTATGGACGCCGGCCAAATCATCCAAAGAAAAATTGCCCGTGCTGGTTTATTTCTATGGCGGTGGCTTTGTTGCAGGCGATGGCTCTGAATCGCGCTATGATGGCGAAAGCATGGCCCAGAAAGGTATCGTTGCATTAACAGTAAACTACCGTCTCGGGGTATTCGGTTTTATGGCGCATCCTGAACTGAGCGCTGAGTCACCTCACCATGCTTCAGGCGATTATGGTTTGCTGGATCAGTATGCCGCATTGGAATGGGTGAAGAAAAATATAGCAGCATTTGGCGGCGATCCGGATAAGATAACCATTGCAGGAGAGTCAGCAGGTTCGATAGCCGTTTGTGCTCAAATGGCTTCGCCCTTATCAAGAAACCTGATCGCAGGAGCCATTGGCGAAAGTGGTGGCATGATCGCGCCAACCATCCCGGCAATTCCACTGGCTGATGGGGAGAAAAACGGGGTTGCTTTTGGTCAAAAGGTTAATGCGACTTCCTTAGCGGCATTACGTGCTATCCCGGCCGATCAGGTGCTGGAAATGGCTTCCAAACAAGGTATGCCGCCGATGTCACCCGTTGTAGATGGTTATTTTTTAGATAAAACGCCGAACGAAATATTTGCAGCGGGTGAGCAGGCTCACGTGCCGCTGCTGGCTGGATGGAACTCGGCCGAAATACCTTACCAGGCATTTATGTGGGGCGATGCACCTACTCCGGAGAATTACCTGAAGAAGTTAAAGCAAACCTATCCTGATAAAGCTGATGAGGTGCTGAAATTATATCCGGGTGCCACACAGGACGAGGTAATCAAATCAGCTACCGAACTGGGTAGTGACCGCTTCATCGTTTACAGCACCTGGAAATGGGCCGATCTGGTTGCGAAAACAGGAGGTAAGCCGGTTTATACTTACATTTTCGGAAAACCACGCCCAGAAATGGTAGCTTCGATGGGCAACGCTAAGGCTGGTTTTGCAGGTGGGGTAGTCAAAGGCGGAGCTGACGACGCTCAGAAAAAAGCGCCTGCACCATATCCGGGTGCCGTGCATTCTGCCGAGATCGAGTATGCAATGGGTAATCTGCCCGGCAACAAAGTATACGACTGGAAGCCTGAAGATTTTAAAGTCTCGGCAACTATGGAAGATTATTTTGCCAATTTTATCAAGACCGGAAATCCAAATGGTAAAGGCTTGCCAAAATGGGAAGCTAATAAAGGCACAGTGACGAAAAGCATTGCCATCAATATAGAAACTAAAATGGAGCCGTTGTTAGTTGATCGCTACCATTTCCTCGATCAGCAATACACGAAAAAGTAAAATAAGAGAAACAAGCGCTAAGAGCCAGGACGTTTTTTATCCTGATTCCTGGCTCTTGTTTCTTGACTCTATCTTGCGGGGATTTTATAGCTTTGTTCCCGGCTAAAACAACATGACTTTTAAAACTCCTGAATTACGCACTGTTAATGTAACCCGTTATGTAACCCCTTTGCGCGAGGGCGGCTCATTACCAGCCATTGCAGAGGCGGATGATGGCTTCCTGTATGTGCTCAAGTTTCGTGGTGCAGGGCAAGGGGTGAAGGCACTGATTGCTGAATTGATAGGTGGAGAGATTGCACGGGCATTAGGATTTAAAGTTCCTGAAATCGTTTTCGCCAACCTGGATACTGCTTTTGGGCGCTCAGAACCTGATGAGGAAATACAAGACTTACTGAAAGCCAGCGTTGGGTTAAACCTTGCCTTGCACTATTTTTCGGGTGCGATAACCTTTGATCCGGTAGTGACAAAAGTCAGCCCAAAACTGGCTTCACAGATAGTCTGGATGGATTGTTTGCTGACCAACGTCGACCGCACACCACGCAATACCAATATGCTCACCTGGAACAAGGAGTTGTGGCTGATCGATCACGGGGCCTCTTTATATTTTCATCATTCGTGGGATAACTGGAAAGAACAAGCCGTGCGTCCATTCATGCAGGTGAAAGATCATGTATTGCTATCAAAGGCATCAGAGTTGGATGCTGTAGATGAGGAGTTTAAATCGATCCTGAAATCGGATGTGATAAACGCCATCGTTTCCTTGGTGCCTGATGAGTGGATAAAAGGAGAATGGCTGGAAGAGCCGGATGAAGTCCGCGCAGTTTACGCGCAATTTTTGGAAGCCCGTATAGCGGCATCGTCTATTTTTGTAAAGGAGGCGCAACATGCAAGAGAATAACCTGTTTGAGTATGCCGTGATCCGCGTGGTACCACAAGTAGAGCGCGAGGAATTTCTCAATGTTGGGGTGATCCTCTATTGCCCTAAGCTAAAATTCTTGCAATGCCTTTGCGAAGTGGATGAAAAGCGCCTTTGCTCATTCTCCAATAAAATAGATATTGAAGACTTGAAAGGTCATCTCCATTCCTTTGCCGAAATATGCCGCGGCAGCAAGGATGGCGGCCCGATAGCCCAATTGGATATGCCTTCGCGTTTCCGCTGGCTTAGTGCTACGCGAAGTACGGTGGTACAAACCTCGAAAGTACACCCTGGACTGTGTTCCGATCCGAAAGAAACTCTTGAGAAGTTGTATAATCAGATGGTACTGTAATCAACTACTAGCTAGCCTTGGTTAGCCTATAAAAAACTGCTGGCTGATTATTTTACCGTCTTTTACTTTGTAAAGACATATTTCCTCTACTTCCATATGTCCCTGGCCCTGCACTTCGAAAGACATTTTAAGACTCAGGGTAAAGTAGCTGCCTGCAATGATGGGTTCGGATAAACTGATCTTATGGATAGCAGTAATGCGCGAAAAAAAGTCCTTTTCGCGTTCTAACAAGGTGGCCAGCCCTTTTAGCGGCTGACCACTTGTATTTAGCGGATCAATGCTTTCAGCATCTTCTGAAAAGAGTAGCTGGTAAGCCTCTACAAACTTTTGTTCGCCTACCATTTCTTTCAAGCCATTGGCAATTTCATGAATTGTGAACATAAAATGATAACCCGGCTTGGATGGTTATTGTTTTCTCATACTGTTATTGACATAAAAACGTCACACAACAATGCTGTCAATCCCTTTTTGCAAAGCAGTTTCTTTCAGATCCGGTACATTAGTGCCTTCGGCACGGAATGTTGTAATATCGGTAATGCCAATGAATCCTAGTACGGCTCTCAGGTAAGGCTCTGCAAAATCAAACGATTTCATCGGGCCGTTTGAATAAACTCCACCGGATGCAATAGCCAGGTAAACCTTTTTGTCCTTTACCAAACCTTCGGGACGCCCTGTTTGATAAGAGAAAGTTTTGCCTGCACGAACAAGATGGTCCAGCCACGCCTTTAATGCAGAAGGGATATTGAAATTATAGATCGGTACGCCAATCACAATAACATCTGCTTCCATTACTTCCTGTATAGCTTCATCGGAGTGCTGTATAGCTTCCTTATATCCTGGTGTCGGGTTTTCGGCGGGTGCAAAGAAGGCGTTCAAATGCGATTCTTCAAGGTGAGGATATTTCTGCACAACCAAATCGCGTAATTTAACCGTGCTTCCAGGGTATTGTTCAGCCAGTTTTTCAACTATAGCATTGCCTAATTGAGTGCTGTTAGAGGCTGTGCCCCTTGCACTGGATATAACATTTAGTATCTTTTTCATTTTTTGATGTTTTTATAATAGAGTTATCAGATTAAGCTGTTTTCAAAACAGGGCTGCGTTTGTGGTAAGTCAGATAAGAAACAATAAGAAAAGCCAGGAATATCAGGGGCATTACCCTGTAGTTAACGGGATCACCTGAAGCCGTATGTGCAATAAATGCCGAAACATAGGTGATCACAAAGCCTGCATATACCCACTCCTTAATTCGTGCGGAGACAGGGGCGATCAATAGAATTGCGCCAATCACCTTGCCATAAGCCAGCTCGACACGGAAATAATCCGGATAACCCAAATGGCGGAATGCCTGCAGCATGGCATCTTGTGTTAAGTAAGCATAGGCAGTGTATATCGACATGATGGTTACTATAACCGTTGTGGCCCAGTAAGTAATTTTAATTGCTTTCATCTTTTGTATTTTTTTGTGAGGCAAAACTATGTACATTTGCTTATAAAAAGTTAGCACTATACAAAAGGTTAGTAGTAACCTTTTTGTTAGCGGTGTATTAGATGGACAGATAGACATGAGAAAAATTCATTCAAAAGAGGAATGCACGCGGGCATTAACCGGGATTGGCGATGCATTTTATGTTGTTGGGGGCAAATGGAAATTGAGGGTCATCATTGCACTCAAAGGGGGGACTAAACGCTTTAATGAATTGCAGCGTACCATCACCGGTATTTCAGCCAGGGTGTTATCGCATGAATTGAGAGAACTGGAGATGAATGGTTTTATAAAGCGGACCGTTTTTACCCAAACCCCTGTGATTGTGGAGTATGAGTTAACAGAGTACAGTGATACGCTCGGACCTGTTTTATCGGCATTAAGCGAATGGGGTATTATGCACAGGGAAAAAATCAAAAAGGAAAGATTGGTGGCTGAAGTGGTTTAATTAATAATACCTCGGTATATTTACAATAGAAAAAGGGTTTGGTATGAGTATTGATCAGTTTAACCGCCGTATGATCGAGATCGAGGCGGCAAATCGTGAGGCCTTTAAGGGGCGGCGCATTTTCAGCTACTTCGAACTGGACCCCGACCGGGGTACCGAAAAATATATCATCGATATCGACCCAAACAAAAAGCTTCCTCAAAATATACGCGACGAGATACAAAAGGCCTTTGATAAGTTCCTGGTGAAGTAAGGGGAACGAGGGCTGAAAGCTGAAACTGTTTTGTTGTCCCAACAGATTCTTGGCGGGGGGCATTCCGATTAAAAGGGCTTGCGACTCCCGTCTTTTGACTTCCATTTAATTTCTCACAACCCTTGGATTTCCCAAACAGATTTTTCTATATTTGTTACTCAATCCTAATCGTCATGAAAATAGCAATAGTCCCCATGCGATTTAGAATCAGGGGATAAAACTTCCGGTTTTTCTTTTTCAGCATCTCGCTGAACCGTTCCAATTTTAACCTATTAATTACTTTTTCATGGCAACAGATCAAACGACTGCTATTAGCAGATCAACAAGAATATTTACACTTATAAAAGAATCGCTTCGCGGCGGTAATCACGATTTTACGCGCGGCAGTATCCGGCGTGCAGTATTATTATTAGCAATCCCGATGATGCTCGAGATGGCGATGGAATCGGTTTTTGCCCTTGTCGATCTATACTTCGTAGGGCATTTACCCCACAGCAGCTATGCTATTCAAACTGTTGGATTGACAGAATCCTGCCTGACGATTATTTACTCACTGGCAGTGGGCATGAGTATGGCTGCAACGGCTATAGTCGCGCGCCGCATTGGAGAAAAAAATCCTGTTGAAGCGGCCAAAGCCGGTATGCAAACCGTTACGTTGGCTATACTAGTCAATTTTGTAATTGGGATTGCCGGTTTCTATTTCGCCAGCAATATCCTGTCATTGATGGGCGCATCGGCTGAAACGGTGCGGTTGGGTACCAACTATACCCGAATTATGATGGCCGAAAGCCTGATCATCGTTATGCTGTTTTTGGTGAATGGTATTTTCAGGGGAGCAGGTAACGCGGCAATAGCTATGCGCAGCCTTTGGATAGCAAACATTGCTAATATCATCCTGTGTCCTTTATTTATCAATGTATTGGGCTTCGGACTAACAGGAGCAGCTATTGCTACCACAATTGGCCGGGGAACCGGTGTTTGTTATCAGTTATATCATTTGTTTAATGGCAAAAACCTGATAAAAGTCCGCCTGGCATATTTGAAACCGCATTGGGAGCAGATAAAAGCCATACTCAAAATCGCTATTCCGGGCATATTACAGTTTGTGATCGGATCATGCAGCTGGATATTCCTGGCCGAGCTGGTGGCAACTACTGGCGGCGACCATGGCTCGGCCGGCTATCAAACCTCCATCCGTTTAATGCTGTTCTTTATGCTTCCGGCATGGGGTATGAGTAACGCCGCTGCTACATTGGTAGGGCAAAACCTGGGTGCACAAGAGTTGGGTAGGGCGGAAGACTCCGTTTTTAAGACGGTGAAGTACAATGTGCTTTATATGGCTTGTGTAACGGTCATCACATTTTTATTGGCCACATACCTAACTGGCTTTTTCACCAACGACGAGCAGGTGAGACAAGTAGCGACCCGCTCGCTTCAGATATTGAGTGTGGGCTATATCTTCTATGGTATAGGCATGGTGATGATGAGTGCCTTTAACGGGGCTGGTGATACCTGGACAACCACCTGGGTGAATTTGTTCGGCTTCTGGCTGTTACAGGTTCCGTTGGCTTATTTGCTAGACAAAAATTTCAATATGGGCATAACAGGCGTGTTTTTAGCTATCCCGATAGCCGAAACCTGTATGGCGATTGCCAGCTTCTTCTTGTTTAAAGGCGGTAAATGGAAAAAGGTGAAAGTGTAAACTTTCACCTTTTCTTTATAACCTGTCCCAAAATGCGGGCGGATTAATACCTAATGATCGTAGGTACACAAAACCTTGCGCACGATGATGGATCTCGTTATCTATCCAGTAAAAAATAATATCTGAGGTGATGCCTTCATAGGCACCAAATGCTTTCATAGTTTCGTGAAACCGTTGCCTGGGAATCAGGGGCCAAAGAGAATCGATCTTATAAGTTACATCATCCCAGGTGTTTAACAGATCCTCTTTAGTATTCGTGAAAGAGCTACCCGAATGATGACTCAATTCACTGATGGGTGTTTCTGTATCACTAAAAAGATCCTGCATGCCTGCATCGGCAATACCAATAATTTCTTTTATCATTTCGGCAAAAGGGCGCATACCGCCTATGCAGTGATCGAATAATTCCTTTTCGGGGAAAGCTTCAATTACTTTACGGGTTAAGCGGCGATGTCCCTGCCAGTGTTCTAAAATTGACTCAGGCGTAGTGAATCCGTCGATAGTTTTGATGTCCTGTTGGTTTGCTGCGTTGTTTTCCATTGTGGTTTGCTTTTGATTTCTATATCAAAGTAACGCAGCGGTAATGACAGCCCTATGTCAACAGGGATGATCTTTCTATAAATGACAAGTTGTGACCCCTGTTAATTGCATTTTAGGTGAGCAATCCTTTTCCAAACGGTTCAAAGGTGTTCTTTTTTTCAGTGGGGGTGAAAGATTATTTATCCCAAAGCCCTGTCGCTGTTTTGTTCAGTATTTTGTTGCATTGTATATGCAGGATTATGCCCATAATTACAAAAATAAATACATTGGAGAGTGTCACTCCAGCGATATTGAAAAATCTAGCCAAAAATATGGCGATGGGGATATTTACGATAATGCTAAAGATGTAGAGATACAACTGGATCCTGATCTTACCAATTCCATTCAGAAAAAAGCAGTTTACCTGCATCAGGTTAAAGCCAACAACATACAAGAACATAGCTATTGAAACGGAGAAAGGGACGTCGACTTTACCGTGCAGCCATATTTTGTATACAAAAGGCGATACGATCAGTAGCAGAAATGCGCCGGCTGATAATATCAGCCAAATGTTTCTGGTCTTCTTCAGGGTTCTTCTCATCCAGACGAAATCGTTTTTTGCATAGGCATCCGTATACGCGCTCCAAAAAGGTGTTAATATGATACTGGATACCATTATCACCATTGAAAAAAGTCTATAGGCTACATTGAATACGGTTACATTTTGAGGCCCAAACAGTTGTGTAATGATAATGTTATCGGTTTGAAAAAGTATAAGGGCACCAATTTGTATAATGAAAAATACCCCACCAATACCCAGGAGATCTTTTACATATTTAAAATTTACCGCCTTAAAACTAGGAGCTACTATTTTATATTCTGTGCTGTAAAGCCAAATACTGGCCAGAATTTGTACAACGACAGGAATTCCGGCAAGTGTGAGTCCGAGATATAACAATGAACCTTTCGTTGTTTTCGTCAGGGCAAAAATAATACCCAATACCAGCAATTGCCCTATTACACTTATCAGCGATGATTTTGCCGGCGCATGAAATGCTGTCAGTACCGTACTGATTATTTGAGATACAAACTGGAGGCAGAAGAAGCCAAAAACAATGAGTGCCAGTTCCGTTAGATTGTTGCTTTGTGCATTTAATATCTTCGGCCAATTGATAAAGTTATTTCCTATCAGAAAGACAATAAACACACCTGAAGCAATAAGGCCAAGCACTGCATAAGTCGTGCTCACATATGTGACCGATTTGTCATATTGTTTTAATGCGTTCGTTTCTGCAAGTTTATTTTTAAGCCCATTTCCCAAACCCACGTCAAAAAAGCTCAGCCAGCTGATAATAGAACTTAACGTTACCCAAACGCCATATTCGCTTTGATTCACATAGGAAATGGTCAGCGGTATCAATACAAAACCGACCACTATGCTTATGCACTTAAGAAAAAATGAAAAAGCTATGTTCTTTTTCGCAAGGACGGTTCTCTCGTGACCTTTAGAAAAAAATGCCGAGATGGTGTTCTTTAAAGTTCCTATCATTATCAGAGCATAAATGCTTATTCGGGCAGTTATGTTTTTATTGAATGTTTAAACCTGCACTGTATACGTAGAAAAATTACAAAATGGTCGTTTGAAAATAAAAAAGCCTATCTATTTAGCAGAAAGGCCATTTGTGTATTCTCGGAGAGATTTGAAATCTCATCATCAGCACCGGAATCTGACATTCTATCCATTGACCTACGGGAACAATGCAGTGCAAATATATAATTTAGCTTTCAGCTATTTAATTATTCCTGAAATCAAACAGCAAACCCGAATTGCATTATATCGGCATCCTGCACAATATAGATTTTGCCCTCAATAGCCATCTTGACAGCTTCCATAATCAGTAAATGTTATAGCCCGGCGATCACGCAAATACCGTAAAAATACGTGACCAAATACCGTTAAAAAACGGGTTGTAGACAGATGTTTTTGTGCTTAGATTTAAATTAACAAAACCTTGAAAAACAGGCTTAAAAAGCCGGAGTCTTGATCGATGGCGAATAAAAATAGGCCATTCAAATATAAATTGATTAATGCCGACAGTATTTGCAGACATAAATCAATCCTTAATGTCTAGAAATTAACCAAACCGAAATTTTGTTATGAAACGACCACATGGTGCACAGCCCAGAGGGCTGTCTCAACAGCCTTCGTCACCTTCATTTGAAGGTACATTTGGCAGAATGTTCAGAACGTTACCAGCAGCTCATTTTTCAAATGATGCGCTCGAAAAACTTGCAGCGAAAATGGTTGCACCGTTGGATGATCCGCCAACGCCGGAAGATCAGGTTGATGATGAAGAAAATCAGGGAATAGATGCCGGTTATACCTATTTCGGCCAGTTTATAGATCATGATCTGACGTTTGATCCTGCGAGCAGCCTGCAGAAGATTAATGACCCGAATGGTTTGGTGGATTACCGCACACCAAGATTTGACCTGGACAATCTTTACGGACGTGGCCCGGCTGATCAGCCTTACATGTACGAACCAGACGGCATCCATTTTCTTCTCGGACCTGAACTAGGCGGTAACGAGAAGGATAAAAACGCTCGTGGACTTCCCCGTAATAACAGTAATCCAAAAAGGGCAATCATTGGTGACCCGAGGAACGACGAAAATGTGATTGTCTCACAATTACAGTCCAATTTCTTGCGATTTCATAATGTCATTGCCGACCATTACCTGGCCAGGAATCCGAATACAACCTTCGAACATATTCAAAAAGAAGTGAGATGGCATTATCAATGGGTTGTCTTGCACGATTTCCTGCCGACTATTGTCGGACATGAAATGGTGCATAGTATATTGCCACACCTCAAACTTGGCAAGAAAATACATGAGGTTAAGCCTGATCTCCGCATTTATTCATGGGAGAAAGATCCTTTTATACCAGTTGAGTTTTCTGTGGCTGCCTACAGGTTTGGCCATTCTATGGTCAGGCCAATTTACCGCTTAAATCTCGACCTGGAACGTAAAACAATCTTTGCAAAAGATGGCAATAATAGCCTGAATGGGTTCAGAGAGTTTCCTCCTGGTTGGGCTATAGATTGGGATCTCTTTTTCAACCCCGGCAATGCTCCGTCATTGGGAAAAGACCGCACTCAAAAGTCTTATAAGATCGACACCTCATTAGTTAATCCGCTTGGTGATCTGAGGTTGGATGCAGGTGCAATTTCAGGTGGCCCGCCATCACTGGCACTACGCAACCTTCTTCGCGGAAGAGAATTTAGCCTGCCTTCCGGGCAGTCTGTTGCCAAATTGATAGGCGAAGAAGTAATTGATGACTCAAAACTGAGAGTGGGCAAAGCCAATGAAGATGGCGAAAACCCAGACCAGAAAACCGGCAAAATTGCTAATGGGCTTCTTGTAGATATTTCCGCGGAGTTTAAAGGCAATGCACCCTTATGGTATTATATTCTTGCCGAAGCCCAACAGGAATTTAAAAAGAATGAGACGCCTATCAGGTTGGGTCCTGTTGGCGGAAGAATAGTTGCGGAAGTATTTATTGGGCTTCTGCTGGGGGATCAGCACTCGTTTTTGTCGCAGCACCCTGACTGGAAACCGCTAAAAGAATTTGGAGGCGCTGCATTCAGGATTAAAGATCTGCTGCATCTGGCACGCGATGGTAAAGTGTGATTTTGATAACTTTAAAATGTAAGACGATGGATGAGCTATTTCTGAAATTATCCGAGGTGCTTACCGGCTTTAACAACCTAAGCCCGGAAGCCGCTAAATTGTACCATCAAAAACTATCAGAAAGTAACGCAGCTGGCCTGGAAAGCCTTTTGACAGCGTTTAAAGCTTTGTTACGCGATCCGAAAAATGATATCGAAGAACGGGTGAGGCAGAAAATCTGGGCCGATTCTACATTAAAAAGCGTTTGCCAGTCAATTATACTTATATGGTATAATGCCTCCATAAACCCTGGCAGTGGTATAACATGGCAGGCTCCGCCACAATTTTACTACGATGCTCTTTTATGGCGGGCTGTCGAAGCCCACCCGCCTGCCATATCGGGGGGCTATTTTGGCTATTGGAGGTATGCCCCAGAAAATTAGTTATGAAAAAGTACGATGTTGTGATCATAGGCGCCGGAGTTGCCGGCGCATTAATAGCAAACGAGCTCGCCAAAAAGGGACGCAGTGTATTGATTCTTGAAGCTGGTGTAAGAGGGCCAAAAGAAAGAACAGATCTTGTGGGAAACTATCTGAACTCCACTAACAGATCCCTGGGCTCGCCTTACAATGTTTTTCCTGCGGGCGTGATTAACAAGGCGCCAATTGAAGATGCTCCCAATCTGCCACATTATTACGATCAGGATTATAACCAACCTGATCAAAATAAATATTTTAAAAGCAACTATGAACGAAGAGTGGGTGGAAGCACCTGGCATTGGCTCGGAAACTGCCCAAGGTTGCTGCCCAATGATTTCGAGACGGCTAGTAAATATAAGATTGGTGTTGATTGGCCAATAAAATATAGAGACCTGGAAGAGTGGTATTGCCGGGCGGAACACGAGCTTGGCGTCGCCGGTGATCACGATGAATTAGACAATTACTTCGGGGCTTTCCGCTCACAGCCGTTTCCCATGCCGAAAATCTGGCCTTCGTACAGCGATTTGCTCATCACTCAAAAACTGTCAGGTTCAAGCGACCTTTGGTCAGAGTTCAACGACAAGCCGCTGGCGCTCATGTCTACCCCGCAGGCCCGTAATTCCGAACCATACGATGGCAGGCCAGTTTGCGCCGGTAATTCGTCATGTGTGCCCATCTGCCCGATAGGAGCAAAGTATGATGCTAGCGTTCATACCAAAAAAGCGGAGGCAAATGGCGCCGATTTATTAGATAAAGCCATTGTGACCCGTATTATCGCCGATGAATCGGGCAAAATCACCAGTGTTGAATACCAGGATTGGGAAGATAAAAAACACAATGTAAAGGGTGAAATCTTCGTCCTTGCAGCCAACGCCATTGAGTCTGCCAAGATTTTACTGATGTCTGACTTGGCCAATGAAAGCGACCAGGTTGGAAGGAACTTGATGGACCATCCGCAAGGGGAGGGGCAATGTATTGTAAATGAACCTGTCTTTCCTTTTCGGGGGCCACCCACCACATCTGGTATCGATAAATTCAGGGATGGCACGTTCCGCGCAAAAACAGCTGCATTCAGGCTATCCATGGGCAACGATGGCGGGGGCAGGTCAAACCCTCCTCAGGGAGTATTAAAGGAACTGATAAACGACAATTTCGGTGTGGTATTGAGGCAAAACCTAAAAGCTCGTGTCACCAGTCAATTCCGCATTAGTTTTCTTGCAGAAATGCTCCCTTCTCCGGACAATAGGGTAACATTATCACCCGATAAAGACGCTGCCGGTATTTTCAGGCCGCGTATAACATTTAGTGTGGATACTTACACGCTTAATAGTTTTGCTGTGATTGGAGAAGTAATGAAGTCTATTTTTTTGGCACTAGGATCAAAGCTGGAGGATATTAATGTTAAAAACCCCTCGTTCCTTCCAGCAGGGCATATAATGGGTACTTGCAGAATGGGTAATGACCCTAAAACATCAGTGGTTGACAAAAATCTTCGGTGTCATCAGCATCCAAATCTATATATCGCCGGGGCAAGCGTATTCCCCACTGTCGGATCAGCTAATCCTACTATTACAATAGCAGCATTGAGCCTCCGGCTTGCTTCATTTATCGAAAAACAATTTAAACCAGTAACTCAATGGCATCAAACGGAAAAAGGTCAGAAATAATTAGTTTGTTGAGTGAGGCCTGCGAATTAGAGCACGGGCTGGCTTGCTCATATCTGTATGCAGCATTTTCCATAAAGCAAAGCGCTTCAGAAGGCGACATTACCTGGGATCAGCTTCAATATGCGCGCAGGTGGGCTGGTCAGCTTTATTTTATTGCATCGCAGGAAATGTTCCACCTGTCGCAAGCCTGGAATTTGCTGACCGCCCTGGGGGGAACCCCTTATTATGGCCGTCCAAATTTCCCACAAAGCCATCGTTATTATCCGATCGATCTGCCCCTTGTCCTGGAGCCGTTTGGCGAACGTGCATTGAAACGATTTATATTTTATGAGCTGCCGGAACATGTTTCAGATGTTGAATTCCTGGTAAAAGAGTTTCATATACCTAAAGAGCGTATTCAAAAAGCTTTTACTGTTGGTAAGCTGTATGAAAGTATTTTAAACGGCATTAAGCAAATACCGGAGAGCAAGTTGTTCATAGGCGATCCGGCACTGCAGGTTGGGCCTGAGGTTTGCCATTTTAATGAGATCGTAAAAGTTACTAATCGCGAGACTG
This sequence comes from Mucilaginibacter tolerans, assembly GCF_030519375.1. GTDB lineage: Bacteria > Bacteroidota > Bacteroidia > Sphingobacteriales > Sphingobacteriaceae > Mucilaginibacter. The sequence goes on from NZ_JAUMKB010000004.1 coordinate 273,416, forward strand.
CTTTACGGGCAATACACACCATTACAGAACAGGGTGAGGGCACAAAAACCGATCAATTGGACTGCCATTATGGATTGTATCTGGAAATAGAGCGAGAATATAGAAATATGCGGATAGCAGCTACTGAGAAGGGTTTAAAATTTGAGCCGGCACGAAAAGTAATAGAAAATCCTATGCCGGCCTTTTATGCGGGTCAGATTCTTGCGGGGGCAAACGTAATCAAAAACGATTTCAGTAGCCATGTGTCTGTTCTGTTTGATAATATATATAGCCTTATGTTGCGGATGCTTCAATATGTTTTTCAGTCGGGCCCTTTGCCCGACGGACTCCAAAAAAACATTGCTGATGGCTCGATACAGCTAATGACGCGGGTACTTAAGCCATTAGGTGAGGCATTGACGCTTCTTCCTTCGGGACATGGAAACGACCTGAAATGCGGGCCTTCCTTTGGACTATACAGACATGTGTCGTTTCCAGCAAACTTTAGGGAAACGCTTTATTTGATTATAGAAGCATTAACCCAAAGTGCTGATCAATGTAAGGTTCTGAGCAATAACGCAGCGGCACCCGCCCAATTGCTCAATGCAACGGCAAATCTTGTTTCAGTACAGACTTATATATCCAATGTGGCTGCAATGAGTTTGGCCGAATTTGCGAGTGCAGTAAAATCCTGATCGGCCTAAAAAAATAGAAAACGGGACAACCATCAGAATTTGATGTTGCCCCGTTGAGTGTTCCCGACGAGATTCGAACTCATATCATCAGAACCGGAATCTGACATTCTATCCATTGAACTACGGGAACAATGCGCTGCAAATATAACTATTAGAAAGAATTAAGGGCATGGTTACTTTTTAAAATCAAAAGTGTAACATTTTTGAAATATTAAAATGTTTAAAAACTTTTTAAATTTTTTAGAAAGTTTTTAAAAATATTTATATTGCAATCGTAATATAAAACATGACCAAACTTTTACCCGAGTCACCAAGCCATTTGTCTATTGTTAAAGCATTGTACTTTAATGGCACAATTTCTTGCTCAGATATCAGCAAGATAACCGGCGCTAGCATTCCAAATGTTTCAAAAAATCTTTACGAGCTTATTGATGAGGGCTTTGTGATTGAAAAAGGATTTGCAGAATCAAAGGGCGGTCGCAAGCCGCTGATGTATTCATTGGTTGCCGGTAAGTTTTATATCGTATCGGTTGCGATGGACCAGTTTTCAACCAGGATAGCAATCGTTGACGTAAACAACAGTTTTGTTAAAGACGTTGAATGTTTTGATTTTAATCTATATGATGTCAATACAAGTGCAGACTATCTCATTGAAAAAATAAACGACTTTATTGATAACTCAGGCATAAGTAAAAAGGAAATTTATGGTATCGGTATTGCAATGCCCGGCTTTTTTGATATCAGTACCGGCACTAATAAAACCTTTTTAAAGAACGATGGCAAAAGCCTTCGTGATTATATCTCTGAATTTACCGGTGTTCCAACTTTTATTGATAACGACTCCAGCGCAATTGCTTTAGCTGAGTTAAAATTCGGGGTAGGCAGGACGAAAAAGGAGATTATGGTCATTAATATAGGGTGGGGGATTGGGTTAGGAATGATCGTAAATGGCAAAATATTCAGAGGATTTAGTGGATTTGCCGGTGAGTTTAGTCATATACCTCTATTCAAAAACGGGCGGATATGCAGTTGCGGAAAACGCGGATGTTTGGAGACAGAAGTTTCATTAGTTATTATTGAGCAAAAAGCTCAAAAAGCGATCAGCACCGGGGAGTACAGTACCATTACCGCTAATGAAAATGGTAAAGTAACCATATCCTCCATACTTGCCGAAGCTAATAAAGGAGACCATCTCGCAATAAAACTCATATCGGAAGCCGGGTACTATATTGGGCAAGGTATCGCTGTTTTGATACATATCATGAATCCGCAAAGTATTGTCTTAAGCGGAAAAGGAAGCGAAGCCGGTAAGGTGTGGTTAGCGCCGATACAACAGGCGCTTAACGAATTATGTATCCCCGCATTATTAAATAGTACCGAAGTCATCTTATCTCCGCTGGGTAGTAATGCCCAGTTAATAGGGGCAGCCGCCCTCGTCGTCGACAATGTCGATAAGTTAATTTTCGCAACTCAATAACAAATAAATAATCAATTAACTAACTAACAATCCAAATTTATGCAAAAACTCTACTGTGTTTGCAAAAGCGCTTTACTACTTCTGCTGGTTATACTGGCAAATGGCGCTTTTGCCCAGGTCGTAGTTACAGGTAAGGTAACTGATGACTCCGGCCCCCTTCCAAGTGTAAGTGTTTCCCTTAAAGGTACAACATCAGGTACACAAACTGATGTTAACGGAAAGTTCTCTATCAGCGCAAAAAAGGGCGACATTTTAAGATTTTCTCTTGTTGGTTATAAACCTCAGGAGGTGACTATTGCTAATCAAACTGTTGTTAACATCCGATTAGCGCCTAACAGCAATGAACTGCAAGCCGTCGTAGTAACATCATTCGGTATCAAAAGACAAGAAAGATCGTTAGGTTACTCTACGGCTACTGTATCTGCAAAGGAACTTACCGAATCAGGTAATACCAACTTTGCATCAGCTTTGTATGGTAAAGCCCCTGGTGTTCAAATTAATACCGCTCCGGGTGGTGCCAGCAGCGCTGTCAATGTGCAAATTCGTGGTATTAACTCTTTGGGGAGTATTGGACAACCTCTTTATGTTGTAGACGGGGTTATTTTACGAAGTGAAGGTCAATATGGTGCAAACGGACGTAACAATGGCAGTTACTGGGACGATCAGCGCATCCGCGGCAACGGTATATTAGATGTTAACCCTCAGGATATTGAGAGCTTAACAGTACTAAAAGGAGCAAGTGCAACCGCACTTTACGGCTCTGACGCTACCAATGGTGTCATTGTTATCACAACAAAAAAGGGTGCTAAAGGTAATGGCCCAAGAGTTGAGATAAATTACTACGGTAGCACTGAACAGGCTGCTTTTTTACCGCAGTTCCAAAATGTTTACGGACAAGGTTATGACCGTGCTACAAACGTAGCGGTTGGTGCTAACGAAGACGGCTGGATAGTAGATGCCCAGTCACCAACCGGTTTTCGCCCCAACTTCAGGCCATATGCCGATTTTGGTCCAAAAATGGATGGGCAAATGGTACAATGGTGGGATGGTTCAATTCGCCCTTACTCGCCTCAGCCGAATAACTATAAAGATATTTTCAGAACCGGTTACAGCTCATCTGCCAACGCTGCAATATCTAACCAAACCGACAACTATAACTATCGCTTATCTGCAACAAGATTGGACTACAGCGGTATTCAACGCGAATCCAACGTGCAGAAAAATACATTCAGCTTAAATAGCGGGGTGAAACTGAGCAAAAGCGTTAGTGTAGACCTGATCGCTAACTATGTTAATACTCTTACTCATAACCGTCCTTATCAAACCAACCAATTAGCTGCTTCATATGATGGCTTTTTTGGTCGTGAGGAAAATATGAACCTGGTGCTGCAAAAGTATCAAACATCGCAAGGATATGATTGGGTACCTAACGATCAAACTGCCCGCAACCCTTCAGAAGCATTTATTTTTAGAGTAAGGCCTAATCTTTATGATTATTTCTGGACCACGTTAAAAAACACTGCAGATGAAAATGAGAACCGCTTATATTCAAGCGCGTCTTTAAACTGGGATATCATTAAACATCTGAAATTCAGAACAAGGGTGGGTAATGACTTTACTTCACGCAGTGAGGAAGATAAACAATACAATCAGTATCCATCAGCTTTTAACCCTCAAGGCAATAGCACCGGTGGCTACCAGGTTTCTAATGGCATTTATTCTATTGTTTATAATGACGAGTTGTTAACTTACTCTAACAACCTAACCAAAGACCTGACTTACTCTGCAAGCGCAGGCTTCACCTACAGAACGGAGCACTACAGGGATCAGTCATCAGGAACTACCAATGGTTTGGTTACAGAAAACTTCTTCTCATTAAGCAATTCTTACGGTATCTTATCAACCTCTGCAACCAGGCAGGCACTTATAAAATACGGCTACTTTGGTATATTAAATTTTGCGTATAAAAATTACCTGTTTTTAGAAGGTACTGTGCGTCAGGAGTCTTCTTCTACGCTTCCACCGCAAAATAACAGCTATTGGTATCCTTCTGTAAATGGTGGTTTTGTTTTTACAGACGCATTTAAAGATGCAATGCCATCATTTTTAAGCTATGGTAAACTAAGGGCATCTTATGGAGTAGTTGGTACCCCCGCTCCAATTTACCGGTCAAATATATTGTACGCACAAAGTACATTGCAATCGGTTAACGGTCCTGTAACTTCATTGAGCATACCCGGCAGCTACGGTAACTCAACTCTAAAACCTGAAATGAAATACGAAAAGGAAATAGGGCTTGAAACCAGGTTTTTTAATGATAGATTAGGTATCGATGTAACTTATTACGCCAACAGGGTAAAAGACCAGATCATTCAGTTGCAGGTAGCACCGAGCAACGGTGGCGGCAGTCAGCTTGTTAATGGCGGCGAGATCGGCAGCCATGGCTGGGAAATTGCGTTAAACGGCACACCGGTTGTAACCAGCGACTTTAAATGGCAATCACGTTTGAACTTTGCATTTAACCGTTCAAAACTTTATAGCTTGCCAACAGGTGTTCCTCAGTTAATTTTCTATACTGCTGAACAAAATGCTATTTATATTTCAGCAAAACCAGGTGAAGAATTGGGTAATATTTATGTAAACCCTATTGCAACCGATGCTAAAGGCAACAAAGAAGTTGATGCCAATGGTTTGTTTATAATTGACAACAGCAGATACGTTAAGGCTGGTAATATACTACCAAAAGTGTCTGGTGGTATAGCTAATACTTTTAACTATAAAAACTTCTCATTAGACGTGCTGGTCGATTATCGCCTGGGTGGTAAGTTAGTGTCAACGCCGCAAAAATATGCGATCGGAGCAGGTATGTACCAGAGCACTTTAAAGTATCGTGATGCGGCACATGGTGGTATGTCTTATTATGTAAACAATTCAGGTACTTATGTGCCAACTTCAGCCAGCGCCGGGCCTAATGGAGAAAAAGTGTACAATGACGGTGTGATATTACCGGGCGTAACGGCAAGCGGTGCACCAAACACAACTATTATCCAGGCAGCTACTTATTACTTTAACACTTTCCAGTGGGGTAATCAGGCTGATAACCAGGACGGTGCCATTTTCAATAACAGCTATGTGAAATTACGTGAGGTTACTCTTGGCTACAAATTACCAAGCAGCCTAACCCAGCGTTTGGGTATCTATAATCTTAAAGTTTCAGCATTTGGCAGGAATCTATTGTACTTCTACCGGACATTGAAAAATCTGGATCCGGAAACGATGCTGGGAAGCGCGTGGTACAATCAGGGTGTTGATAATGGTTCTATGCCGGCGACCCGTGTCTTTGGTGTGTCATTAAATGCAAGCTTCTAAGTTGTTAAAACATTAAATAATCAGATAATGAAAAAAATACTTATAAATATCAGTCTTCTGCTTTCCGTTGTTGTAGCGGTAAGTTCGTGCAAGAAAAAGCTGGCCGACGACTATAATAATCCCGAACTCAATCCAAAGGCTAACATACCCGGTTTCTTCACAGCGATCCTTAATAACGACCGTGTTAGACCTTCATATTGGAATTTACGTACTTATTTGCTAACCGGAGTTGCAGTTTATTCGCAAAGCGCAAGTTTTGACAATGTAAACACGGCTTACCAGCAAAACGATGGCTATACCGGTAATTACTGGACCGATTTTTATTATGCCAGCGGCAACGGCAGCGGCGACCTTGCACTGTATACCGCTATGCAAAATACATTTGCCGGTCTTTCAGCTACTGATCAGGCTAATCAAAAAGTGTTCATGGAAGCTGCAAAAGTTGTATTGTATGACCAGGCTTCAAAAATGGTTGATGCATGGGGCGACATTCCATTCAGCAAAGCCGGCAGCCTTGAATCGGGCAGTATTGTTAAAGATGCTCCGTTTGATGATGCCAAAACACTTTATGCAACATTTATCAGTGGGCTTGACGAGGCCGCAACTTATTTCGGCGCATCAACTACAGTTTCATCATCCGGTTTTCAGAAACAGGATATCATGCTGCACGGTAGTTTAGATATGTGGAGAAGGTATGCCAACTCTATACGTTTACGCTTACTAATGCGCATATCCAATGTTGACGCAAGCGCACAAGCCACCGTAACCGCTATGCTGGCAGACCCTTCAGCTTATCCATTGATCGATGGTGGTAACGTAGGTACATATGACCCCGCATCATCTGACGTATTGCTACAGCCGCTTACAACTTACCAAAACTCACCTTTGAACGCTTTTACAGAAAGCAGCAGCTATTTTGCACCGGATTACATGCTTAATACCGTTATGGCACCGGCTAACGATCCACGTATGCCTGTTGTATTTGATAAGTTTGGAAACACCGTGAATGGTGTGTTTGTTCCAAATCCAACCTATAAGGCAATGCCTATAACTTATACGTCTGTGGAGCAGGCTAATAATTACACCAATTTCGCAATTTTAGACTCAGCCACTTTCCTGAACAATATCAAGTTGCCAGGTATCGTGATTACTGCATCCGAAGTGAATTTTTTGAAAGCTGAAGCTTATGAGCGTTGGGGAAGTACCGGTGCGGCGCAAACTGCCTACAATAATGCCGTAAGCCAATCCGTATCATTTTATTATTACTTGAACGGCTTAGGCGGTGGTAAAGTGCCTGCACCAACCCCTACAGACATTACTGCCTTTTTAAGTAACCCAAATGTAGCTTACTCAGGTACTTCTGATCAGAAACTGGCATTAATCTGGACGCAGAAATGGGCGCATTTCGGCTGCCTGCAGGCTGATGAGGCGTGGTCTGAATACAGAAGGACTAAATTTCCGCAATTAACATTTGTTACGCAAACCTTGAATGGTTACGCTCTGCCACCATCAAGGTTAGTTTATCCAAGTATCGAAACGGCATATAATAGTAACTATAACGCTGTTAGAGCTAAGGATACACGCGATACCAAGATATTCTGGGACGTAAAATAATTTTAAAGAGTAATGTCAGGGCTCCCAGTTTTTAAACTGGGGGCCCTTTTTTATGTATTAAATTCGTGATTAGCTAAGCGCGGAATTAATCATTCTTTCCATTAAACTGCAGGAACAGAACAACCTTACACATTAAACCTGAAATGCATAATATCGCCATCCTGCACAATGTAGGTTTTACCTTCAATCGCCATTTTGCCCGCTTCTTTAATGGCTGCTTCTGAGCCATTGTATTTTACAAAGTCATCATATTTGATCACCTCGGCGCGTATAAAACCTTTTTCAAAATCAGTATGGATCACTCCGGCTGCCTGTGGGGCAGTAAAACCTTTAGTGATGGTCCATGCACGGACCTCCTGTACACCGGCCGTAAAGTAAGTAGCCAGGTTAAGTAATTTATAAGCAGCTTTGATCAGTTTATTTACGCCTGATTCAGCCAAACCCAGATCATCCAAAAACATCTGGCGCTCTTCGTAGGTTTCGAGTTGGGAAATTTCAGACTCAATCTGTGCGGAGATGATCAGCACCTCGGCTTTTTCGTCTTTAACAGCGGCTTTCACCTTCTCTACATAAGCATTACCTGTGTTTACAGAAGCCTCATCCACATTGCAAACATACATTACAGGCTTTGCGGTAAGCAGCCATATATCGGAGATGTATTCTTTATCTTCCTCGGCAACAGGTGCAGTACGGGCTGATTTGCCTTCCAGCAAATGGTTTTTGTAAATGGTCAATACGTCAAAAGCCTTCTTTGCCTCTTTGTCGCCGCCTGTTTTAGCCATCTTTTCGATTTTGCTGATCTTTTTGTCAATCGAATCCAGATCCTTTAACTGCAATTCCGTATCTATGATCTCTTTGTCGCGGATGGGGTCAACAGAGCCGTCTACGTGAATCACATTATCATTGTCGAAGCAACGCAAAACGTGGATAATGGCATTGGTTGCGCGGATATTGGCCAAAAACTGGTTACCTAAACCTTCGCCCTTGCTGGCGCCTTTTACCAATCCTGCTATATCGACTATCTCGATGACATTTGGGACCGTATTCTTAGGCTCAACTATCTCTACCAGCTTATTTAACCGCTCATCCGGAACAGTAATCACGCCTACATTTGGTTCAATAGTACAGAACGGAAAGTTAGCCGCCTGTGCCTTGGCATTTGATAAGCAATTAAAAAGTGTCGATTTACCCACATTTGGCAAACCTACTATACCACATTGTAGTCCCATATTTTTTTAGAATCAAGATTCAAGAATCAGGAATCAAGACAGATCGAACCCTTTAAATCTTGGTTCTTGAATCTTGTCTCCTGGTCCTTTTTTGCGCCGCAAAGATAAAAGAAAAAAGTAAGCCTGTAATTTGAAAAAATAAACGACTTTTGCGCAGCGTTTCCGAAAAAATTAAATTAGTAACCAATGTAAAAAAACGAGGGCCTTATTATGATCGATGAAATGGTTGAGCAAATCGAATTATTGCTGGAGCAAAATGACCCAAAACAGCTTCAGGAATACCTCAACAATCTTAACATATCAGATGTTGAAATTCTGATAGGAGAGCTTCCCGATTATGGCCCCCGATTCATTGAGATACTTTCCGTTAACCGCGCGGTTAATGTATTCCGCATACTCGATTTCCCCGTACAGGAGCGTATCCTTAAAAAGCTTTCCGGAACAAAAATTGCCGAGCTCATCAATGAGCTTCCGCCGGATGACCGTACTGCTTTATTTAGTGAATTGCATGGCGATACCGTAAAGGTATTGATCCAGCACCTTCCGCCCGCCGACCGCAAGGAGGCATTGATCTTATTAGGCTACGAAGAAGATAGTGTAGGCCGCTTAATGACCCCTGATTACATCGCTGTAAAAAAGACCTGGAACGTAGAACGTGTGCTGATGCACATCCGGAAGTATGGCAAAAACTCCGAAACTATTGATGTGATTTATGTGATCGACAGCGAAGGGGTGTTGCTGGATGATATCAGGATACGTGAGGTATTATTGGCCGATCCGGAGACGAAGGTGAGTTCGCTTATGGATAGTCGCCTGATATCGCTGAAAGTAAGCGATCCGCAGGAAGAGGCGATCAATATATTCAGAATGAATAACCGGGTAGCTTTGCCGGTTACGGATAATGAGAACATTCTGCTTGGTATAGTAACTGTTGATGATATCCTTTGGATAGCCAACGAAGAATATACCGAAGATATCCAGAAAATAGGTGGTACCGAAGCGTTGGATGAACCTTATCTGGATATCAATATATTCAGGCTGGTAAAAAAGCGTGTGGGCTGGTTGATTGTGCTGTTTTTAAGCGAGATGCTAACTACTACGGCAATGCAATCCTATGGCGGCGAATTAGCAGCCTTAACTATGCTGGCCTTCTTTGTTCCGCTGATTATTTCGAGCGGTGGTAATAGCGGGTCGCAGGCATCAACGCTTATTATCCAGGCAATGGCATTGGGTGAGGTAAGATTGATTGACTGGTGGCGTGTAATGCGTCGCGAGATCATCTCCGGCTTGTTACTGGGTGGTATATTGGGTGTTATTGGCTTTTCGCGTGTGGCCATATGGACAACCTTTAGCGATATATATGGCTCACACTGGCTATTAATGGCATTTACCGTTGGATTTTCACTGATAGGGGTTGTACTTTGGGGGTCATTGGCAGGCTCTATGCTTCCGTTGGTGCTTAAGCGGTTAGGTTTTGACCCGGCAACGTCATCGGCACCATTTGTAGCTACACTGGTAGACGTCACCGGTTTGGTGATCTATTTTAATATTGCCATGATCATTTTTGGTCATATCGGGCATATTATACATACCAAATAAAATTCGGGGTTAGGATAGCCCCGGCAAGACATAAATATTCCTCATTTTTTGCTACAAAGCGGTTGTTCCTACGGAACATTTTCTTGCGTAGAAGCTTCCTTGACTTTGGTAGTACGATGTGATTGAGCATAAAAATACCGCATAGCGGTTACCGCTTTGTAGAAACCGAAATATTTGTAGAAACCGAAATAAATGATTTTATGCTCCATAGGAGCAACCCTTGAACGTAAATAAAAAAGAACCTTTAATCTGGTGCGAGTATACAGCGAGGGGAAAGACTGAAACCAGGAGGCTTAAAAATGAAAAAATATAAAACCAGGTGAAATCAATAACTAATGAAATAGGATTTAAAGAAATAACTATTGTTGATGATTGTGATTTTGAACTATTTTACCTCTGTGCAGAGAACCTCGGGAAGCTTTTGGGTATAGCATACACAAATCAAGTACATGATTTTGATTCCATATATTGGGAGTTCGATTTCATGGGGGCAATGTTTATTTTACATTATAATATTTATCTAGGAATTAGTATTTATTCTCAAAAAGGAAAAGATTCCTCCCCTGCGGATAATAAAATTTTGGACGAGATTTATGAGTTAATAAAGGATAGTTCTATCGTATCTTAAACGCCCAACTGGTTTAAGTCTTCCGAAGGGTGACTTAAATCAACTAGCAAAAAGAGGGACTCTGTCCGGCTACATGCACCTGAATTTGTTCTGGGAATAAAAATATATCTCTGCTATAAATACCGGACGGAGTCCTGCGACCATTATGGATTTAAGAGTGAACCCTTAAACCAGCGTGGTGGTGCCGTGCGTTCTATTGACCCGGTATACAACAAAAAACCCCGCCATAGGCAGGGTTTTCATATGGGGTAGTTTAGTTAGTTTTAAATATCAAAAGAGAAATCGTCGTCGGCGGTTTTGGCAACTTCAGGTGATTCGCTCATTTCATAGCGTTTTTCTTGCACTTCCTGGTTGGCTTTGATGTACTCCACAGTGTCTTTCAATCCTTCAGCAAATTTTTCAAAATCTTCTTTATACAGGAAGATCTTATGCTTAATGAAAACACCATCTTCAAGGCGTTTCTTGCTTTCAGTAATCGTAATATAATAGTCGTTTGAACGAGTCGCCTTTACATCGAAAAAGTACGTCCTTTTACCCGCTCTGACTTTTTTTGAGAATACTTCCTCACGCTCTCTATTGTCGAAATCACCCATGTTAAAAAATTGTAATTAGTTTTTGATTTGGCATAAATATAAATAATTTTTCAAAGTACAAGCATCAAAAACAATATTGTTGAGTTTTTTTCAATTATTTGGGCCTATTTTTATATTAAAAGTTAATTACTGGGCATTTTCCTCTTCTTCCAGCAGCTGCTTTTCGTACAATTCAAAATAAACCTGTTTCAGGTTCATCAATTCGTCATGGGTGCCCTGCTCGACAATCTCTCCATTATCCATTACCAATATTTTATCGGCATTTTTTATGGTGGAGATACGGTGGGCGATGATGATGCTTGTTTTGCCCTCCATAATACCACCCAGGTTACGCAGTATCTCCTCCTCTGTACGGGTGTCTACTGCCGAGAGGCAATCATCAAAGATCAATATCTGTGGATGCTTAACGATAGCGCGGGCTATGGATACACGCTGCTTTTGCCCGCCGGATAAAGTAACGCCACGCTCGCCGATCAAGGTCTCAAAACCATGCTCCAGCTCCATAATATTGTTGTAGACGGCTGAATCACGTGCAGCTTGTTCTACCAGTGGCATATTTAAAGTATCGGCGCTAAACGCTATGTTATTGGCAATGGTATCCGAAAACAGGAAAACCTCCTGCGGCACAAAGCCAATTTGAGAACGGTAGCTTTCCAGGTTAAGCTCTTGTACTGGTTCATCGTCGATCAGTACTTGCCCGCCGGTCACATCATACATACGCATGATAAGATTGGCTATAGTTGATTTGCCTGATCCTGTGCGCCCGATAATTGCAATCATGTGTCCTGGTTCGGCAGTAAAGGATACATTCTTTAAGGCATGGATGCCGGTATCAGGGTAATAGAAAGATACACTCTTAAAGCTGATCTTGCCTTTTATCGTCCGTGGCGCAACAGCCGGTGATATAATCTCCGGCCGTTCATGCAGAAACTCGTTGATCCTTTTCTGCGAAGCAGCAGCTCTTTGGATCAGCGAAGTAACCCATCCCAATGACATTACCGGGAAGGTGAGCATATTAAGATATACGATAAATTCAGCGATATTACCTGCCGTTATATTCCCTTTCATTACTTCGACACCGCCCACATACATGATGATAACGTTGCTCAATCCCACCAATAAAAGCATGGTAGGGAAGAATAATGCCTGCACTTTTACCAATTCCATGGAGTGGGTTTTGTAATTTTCACTTTCCCCGGCAAAACTTTCACGAACGGATTCTTCACGTACGTAAGATTTGATCACCCGGATACCTGAGAAATTCTCCTGCACAAAGCTTGAAAGTGCCGATAAGCGCTGCTGTATTTTTTCACTGCGGAAATTGATGATGTTATTTACATAATAAATGGTCACCACCAGGATAGGCATGGGCAAGATAGAAAATATCGTTAGTTTGATATCCACCGCCGCCATAAAACAGATGGCGATGATAAAAAGCGTCACGGTATTAATGGTATACATAATACCCGGCCCCAGGTACATGCGCACGCGGCTCACGTCCTCAGTAACACGGTTCATCAGGTCGCCAGTATTATGGCGGCGGTAAAACGCAAGGGATAACAATTGATAGTGGTCGTATATCTCGTTTTTAAGGTCGTATTCTATATGTCGCGACATCAGGATGATGGTCTGACGCATCAGGAATAGAAATAATCCCCGTAAGACGGCTAAAGCCAGTACAACACCCGCAAAAAGCAGCATGCTGTATCCAAACAGGTTATAGATGATAGTTTGCCTGTTAAAATTAGCAAACAGGTGATAGATCGAAATATTTTCAGCAACCAAATTGAAAGCCACGCGAATAAGCGGCGCAGTAAGTACCCCAAAAATGTTGGAAATAATAACAAACAACACACCCGGTATCAGTCGCCAACGGTATTTATAAAAGAATTTATTCAGGTAAGCAAGATTCTTCATGGTTGTTTAGCAAAGGTAACGTTTAGTCCGTAAGTCGGAAAGCCGGTAAGTCAGCAAGAAGTAATTTGCCGATTTAAATCATTCGCCATTCACTATTGACCACTCACTAATTCACTAATTCACCCATTCGCTAATTAAATTAGTTTGCCACAATGAAAAAAACCTATACTTTTGTCGCATACCCTAATATATAGGTTACCGTCTAATGTCCGAGCAAAATACCAGCGAATCTATATTTGGCCAGATGAATGCCTTCGGCCATCAAAAAATTGTATTTTGTAATGATCCTGATTCCGGTTTAAAAGCCATTATCGCCATACATGATACTACATTGGGCCCTGCCCTGGGCGGCACACGTATGTGGGCTTATAAAACCGAAGCGGATGCATTAAATGATGTGCTGCGTCTGTCAAAAAGCATGACCTACAAGGCTGCAGTAGCAGGCCTTAACCTTGGTGGCGGTAAAGCAGTCATCATCGGCGATTCACGCAAAGACAAAACCGAAGCTTTACTGCGCAAATTCGGGCGGTTTATTAAAAATCTGAATGGCGAATTCATTACTGCTGAAGATGTGGGCACCAATCCCCGCGACATGGAGTTTATCCGTATGGAAACGCAATATGTAATGGGCGTGCCTGAGACCATTGGTGGTAGCGGTGATCCATCGCCTATAACCGCACAGGGCGTTTTTATGGGTATTAAAGCAGCTGTAAAGGAACTTTATGGCAATGATAACCTGGCAGGCCGGTCGGTAGTAGTGCAGGGCATAGGTCATGTCGGTGAAAACCTGACCCGTTTGCTTCGCGATGAGAATGCGATGGTGTATGTGAGCGACATTAACGAGGAACGGACCGCACAGGTCGCAAAAAAATATGGTGCTAAGGCCATATCAAACAACACCATTTTTGATATGGATGCCGATATTTACTCGCCATGCGCTTTAGGTGCAACAATTAACGATCAAACAATAAATAAGCTTAAATTTGCAATAATTGCAGGATCGGCAAACAATCAGCTCGAGGACGAGTATATTCATGGGCGGAGGTTGCTGGAGCAAGGAGTGCTGTTTGCACCGGATTATGTGATCAATGCAGGCGGGGTAATTAATTGTTATTCGGAGTTGATGGGTTTCAGTAAAAAGCGTACCTTACAGCTAACAGAAAATATCTATGAGGCAACGCGTAACGTATTGAGATTATCAAAGGCCGAAAATATTTCAACTATTGAAGCCGCCAACAAAATTGCCGAAAAACGTATATCAGACATCAAAAAAGTGAAATCAACCTATTAATAAACACAATTAAGTAAATCGGGACTACCCCCTAAATCGTTCTTTACCACCATGCTAAACAGAAGACATCTACGTGTAAAAGTATTACAGGCATTATATGCCTACCACCAATCTGATAACAAGGAAATAAAACAACACGAAAAGAACCTGCTCCAGAGTGTTGATATGGTATACGAAATGTATATCTGGATGCTTTCCTTAATTTCGGAAGTGGTGGAGTATGCAGAAGCCGATGCCGAAGAGCGCAAGCATAAACATTTACCCACTGCCGAAGATCTTAACCCACAACTCAAAATCCTTACGAACAGGTTTATTGTCTCTTTAAATCAGAACGCGGAATACCTGGCAGCACTGAAAAAGTATAAAGTATCCTGGGCATTTGAGCCTGAGCTGGCAAAATCATTGTTCATAATCCTCAAAAACTCGTCTGAATATGCGGAATATCTGAAAAAAACAGACGATACACTGCTGACGGATAAGGATATCATCAAGTTTATTTTCAAAAAAGTAATTCTGAAATCGCTTTTGGCCGAACAGGTTTTTGAAGATAAATTTATTTTCTGGCCTGTCGACAGGGATGTATTGCAAGCCCTGATTGCAAAAACATTTAAGAATTTCTCAAATGACGATTATAAGCAAAACAAATTGGCCGAAGTGACAGGTAACTGGGCCGAGGATAAGGAATTCATTATCGAGTTGTTCCAACAAAGTATACGCCATGATGCGGAATACCAGGAGATGATCAGCAAAAAGACCCAGAACTGGGAGCCTGAACGCATTGCGATGATGGATACTTTATTGATGAAAATGGCTATTTCCGAGTTTGTTAATTTCAAGTCGATCCCGGTTAAGGTAACCATTAACGAATATCTGGAGATATCCAAAGAGTTTAGTACACCAAAAAGTAATTCGTTTATAAATGGTATTTTGGATAAAATTTTATACGAATTAAAGGCCGAGAACGTAATTAAGAAAGTAGGGCGCGGTTTAATTGAAGAATGATTAAATTTGAATTGATAATTAGTACATAAATAATTAAAGATCAATGAAAAAATTGTTTTTGGTATTCATGGCTGCAAGCATGCTGATGCTGGCTTGTAATTCGAATGGGAACAATACAGCAGATAATAGTTCTGGAGCTTCGGCAACGGCCGATGGCCCTACTATGAAATTTGAAAAAGAAACGCACGATTTTGGCAAAATAAAGCAAGGCGATAAAGTGACTTATGAGTTTAAGTTCACTAATGCCGGCAAATCACCGTTGATCATAAAGGATGCAATCGCTTCATGTGGCTGTACTAAACCCGAATGGCCATCTACACCTATAAAACCCGGAGAAAGCGGCGCAATAAAAGTTACTTTTGACAGCCGCAGTAAAATGGGGTTGCAGGATAAACAAATTACAATAACAGCCAACACGAACCCGGCACAAAACCTTGTTCACCTGATTGGCGAAGTGACAGCAAATTAATTTTTTATTTAAAACAATGATAGCGACAATTTTATTACAAGCAGGTGGTGGATTTGGTATTCAGCAAATGTTACCATTGGTATTGATCATAGTTGTGTTTTATTTCTTTATGATCCGTCCGCAGGTTAAAAAGCAAAAAGATCAAAAGAAATATGTTGAGGAGCTTAAAAAAGGTGATAAAGTGATCACCACAGCTGGCATTCATGGCAAAATCGTAGATGTGGCTGAAACAACTTTTTTAGTTGAGACCGAAGGTGGTCATAAAATTCGATTTGAAAAATCGGCTATATCGCTCGAAGCTTCAAAAGCGCTAAACACACCGCCAGCAGTAGCTAAGTAAGAGTTTGTAAAGTAGAAGGAAAAAAGGTGAAAGGCAAAAGTTTTTAATAGCTTACCTTTCACCTTTTACCTTTTTACCTCAAAATGGCATTTATAAAACTATCGGCATCGGAACGAAGGCGGCTTTCGGCCTTCTTTACCTGCTTAATATTAGCAGCGGTGGCCTGGGTTTTTACTACGCTGTCCAATAACTATAATTTTACGGTGAAAGAGGTGCTGACCTATAAAAACATGCCGCAAAAGCGCGCTTTCCATTCGTTGCAGCCAGACACGATTAATACAACTATCCAGGGCACAGGCTGGGATATGTTGTTTTCAAAAATGAATTTTGCGAACAGGAAAATCACCGTCGACCTGCATACACTCGACAATAAAGATTATGTTGTTTTAAGTTCTCAGCTGAAAGACATCAATGAGCGAAAGGACTTTGACAACCAGATCATTGGCTTTAACCCGGATACCCTTTATTTTGATTTTTCAAACAGGGCGGTGAAGCGTGTACCTATTCGTTTGGTATCCAATATTAATTATCAGCAACAGTATTCACAATCGAATGATGTGATAATAAAACCGTCGTATGTGACATTAAGCGGCCCCGGCAATGTGCTTGAGCATATCGAATCGTGGGATACAGACTCCCTCACAGCTGATAGCGTAGATGAGACCATGAGAACGAGTGTAGATTTACAACCATCTAAGGAAGGGAATGTAAATATCTATCCAAAATCGGTACAGGTAGTGGTACCGGTTGATGAGTATACAGAAAAAGAAATATCGATTCCAGTAAAGCTTGTCAATAACCACGATTATTACAAAGTGAAGATATTCCCTTTAAAGGTAAAGGTGACATTCACCACTTCACTCAATCGTTATTCCGAATTGGATGAAGATTTGTTTGAGGCTACCGCCGATCTGAACTTATGGAAAAGCCATAATTATACCACTTTGCCTGTAAAACTTTCCAGACGACCCGCTTACTGCAAAATAGTAAAAATAGAACCGCAAAATATTGATTTCATCGTCAGAAAATAGATGCTTAAAATAGGAATAACGGGCAATATAGGCAGCGGCAAAACCACCGTAAGTAGAATATTCGAGGTACTGGATGTGCCCGTATTTTATGCAGATGACGCTGCCAAAAAAGTAATGGTAGAAGATCCCATCCTGATTGACACCCTAAAGAGCGAGTTTGGCAACGAGTCGTACTTTGACGACGGTTCATTAAACAGGAAACATATTGCAGCAATTGTTTTTAATAATGAAGCGGAACTGACCAAACTGAATTCGATAGTTCATCCGGCTGTTTTCAGAGCTTTTGATAGCTGGGCAGCCGGGATAAAAAATGCGCCGTATGTGATCAAAGAAGCGGCTTTGTTGTTTGAGAGTTCATCCTACAAAATGTGCAATCGAACCATCATGGTGACAGCGCCTTTGGAATTGCGTATTAATCGTGTAATGCATCGTGACGGACTTACCCGTGCGGAAATAGAAAGCCGAAACGCAAGACAATTTTCGGAGGAAAAGAAAATCCAGCTGGCTGATTTTGTTATTCGTAATGATGATACTCAGTTGGTGATCCCTCAGGCCTTGGAACTTCATAAGAAATTTTTAACTCTCAGTAGTCATTAATCATTGATGCATCGATCATTAGTGTTTTAACTGAATGACCAATGCCAATGACTAATGACCGATGAACCAATGATATTAGATGACTTCCTTTATTTCGATGCGAACGGCCTATACTGTAAGTATGGCCAATTTTATATCGACCCGCAGCAACCGGTAAATACCGCTATCATTTCTCATGCCCATGCTGATCATGCCATTGCCGGCAATAATCAGGTCTATTGTACCGAAGCGACATCGGCTTTTATGCAATTGCGGTATGGGAAAACCGCTGCAAAGGAATTCAATATCGTAGCGTATGATAAGTCATTTAAGATTGGCGATATACAGGTTACCTTTATACCAGCCGGACATATGCTCGGTTCGGCTCAGATATTAATGGAGTATGAGGGGACAAAATACCTCTATACAGGTGATTATAAGTTACAGCCAGACCCTACCTGCGAACCACTAGAATGGGTAAAAACAGATGTGCTTATAACGGAAAGCACCTTTGCCGATCCGGATATTATCCACCCTGATCCTGTTGAGGAGATAAAAAAGTTAAGTGATATCAAAAGCAATATTCTTTTAGGCGCCTATGGCCTCGGTAAAAGCCAGCGTTTAATAAAGATGATTAATGAATATGCGCCGAAGAAGACCATTCTGGTGCATCATAAAATCATGCCATTGAATTCGATCTATGAGAAGATGGGGTTTTCATTAGGAAGATATCAATTGTACAGCCGCAAACTGATGAAAACGCAGCAGGAATACGTATACATAGTCCCGCCATTCACTTTTGATAGCTATATCAGGGCGACAGGGGTAAAGAGGTTATTCGCTTCGGGATGGAAAAATCTGCAGGTAAATCAGAATGATACCTTGTTTGTTTCTGATCACGTAGATTGGAACGATATTTTACTCACTATAGAAAAAACTCAGCCTAAACAAATATGGACCCTGCACGGCGACGGCAATTATTTACGAAAACATTTCGGCGATGCTATCTTTGTAAAACTTTTGAATTAGGATGCTGATAGAGAATGTTGACTATTATATCAATGAGGATGGAAACTTTGTTTTTACCAAAGAATACCATTTAAAACGGGGGTATTGCTGCAAAAATAAATGCCTCCACTGCCCCTGGGACTACGGAAAACAAAAGGAGTCTAAACAAATTAAGAAATAATCAACATCTTTGTATTAAGCGATTATTAAAGTGAAAGTTGGTATGCAAATAGGGGAAGAAATTCAAAGCAACAAGTTCGAGGATAATTACCACAAGGCAGTTATTAATATTACTTACACCCACTTGTGGTTGAGTAATACCTTCCGTTGTAAGTTTGAAAAACATAACCTTACCCAGCAGCAATTTAATGTGCTGCGCATACTTCGTGGGCAATACCCTAACCCGGCAACCATCAACATGATCAAAGAGCGTATGCTGGATAAAATGTCTGATGCCTCCCGTATCGTTGATCGTTTGATGCAGAAGGGATTGGTTTCGCGTTGTACCAATAATAAAGACCGCCGAGCTGTAGATATCCGAATCAGCGAAGCTGGATTGGAAATATTATCCAAAATGGATGAGGAATTCAAAACCAAAGAAATATTTAAAAATAACCTTACCGAAGAAGAAGCCGGGAAGCTAAGCGATCTGCTGGATAAGTTAAGAGGCTGAGCTTGATTTACGAGTTTAGATTTTAACACTTGTCATTCGGATTGCGCACCCAGCACGTTACAATTCACTTATAAATCCTGCCAGCGCCATTCCGGTACCTAAAAGCACAGCAATCAACTTCCGTATAGTGAATTTATGATCCGGTCCTGATTCAAACAAGATAGTTGTAGATATATGCAAAAATATCCCAATCACTACGCCCATTATCCGGTTAAAGTATTGCTGCAGGTTACCGATCCCACCGGTACTGAGTGCATTGCTTACGAAATACCCCGCGGGAGCCATAACAGCAAATAGAATCACAAAGGATATGGTTTTGCCTTTGCTCTGATGGTTTGCTAATAACACTGTCGCCAATGCAAACGCTGCTGGCACGTGATGCAGTGCAATACCCCAAACCAGTTGATTCTGATTGCCCTCGGCCAGTGGCATACCCTCCAGAAACGCGTGTATACAAAGACTGATCAGTATACCCAGGGGGAAAGCCACATGTGCGTGATCAGGCTTATGCATATGGCCATGCTCAATACCTTCTGAAAATTGTTCAAGAATAACCTGAAATAAAAAGCCGATCAGGATAAAGACGCCTACATAGTTATCATTGCCATGATAAGCATCGGGGATCAGGTGCAAAACAGTAATGCCAAACAGGTATGCCCCGCTAAAGGAGAGCACCAGCTTCAGATTTTTATGATTATCCCCCTTAAACAGGAATACCGACGTGCCGCCTGAAAAGGCGCCTAAAAACAAAACTAATATCTTCCAGAGAGCCATTAAAAATCGGGTTGAAATTTTTTAAATACCAGGTAGAATAACCACCCTACCAAAAGGCCATACAGCATGCCTGCCGTAACATCGATAGGGAAATGGACGCCAACATACACTTGTGCAAATGAGATAGAGCCGGCCCACAAAACAGCCCAGAGCCATATCCATTTCCAGCGCCTGAAAAATACAAGGCTGATGAATGCAGCCATGGCAAAATGATCTGTAGCATGCGTTGATGGGAAACTATAGCCAGTTCCGCAAGGTACCCGGATAATAGCAGTTTCTGAATCAATAGGATCACGGCAGGGGCGAAGGCGCTGTACATTATTTTTCATTAAATGTACGCTGGTAAAGTCGGCAAAGCCAGCAGACAGTGCGAAGAAAATCACAATGAGCGCACCTGTCTTTTTATACTTCCATAAGCAAAACGCAAGTATGAAAATATATAACGGTATCCAGGTACGGGCATTGCGCAGGATCGGCATCAACCAATCAAAAAAAGGATTGGTCAGATCATGATTGATAAAAAAAAAGATATGCCGGTCTAACTGTATAAGATGTTCAAGCATCTGATCTTTTGCAAATAAATATTAATCGGTCTGAATGTTCTGCATCAAATCCGCCCAGTCCGTAGCTGCCAAAAGTACTTATAATTTCAAAACCACTTTGTTTAAAGAATCTCATAAAATCGGCCTCCATAAACGTGCTCACCATTTCCTTAAATGAGTAGCTTTCGTTGCCATGATCGAAGGAGATTGTTTTGATGATCTTATTTCCGTTAATAGTTCTCTGGATATGAAAATCAATGTCTTCTACCTTTTTAACATCATTTGGCACCAGGTTTTGCAGTATTTTATGACTGTTGAAATAATCCAACACCAATGTTCCGCCCGGTTTTAAAGCATTGTGGAAATTGATAAGCGAACCGATATGCTGCTCGTCTGTTGTAAAATAGCCAAAGCTGGTGAACAGGTTAAAAGCAACATCGAAGTAACGATCATAGGATAATTCGCGCATATCGTGCACGAAAAAGCGCAGCGTATCGTTTTCAAATTGTTTGGCGAAGCGAATGTTTTCAACGGAGAGGTCGATGCCGGTAACATCATAACCGTGCGTATTCAGGTAAATAGCATGGCGGCCGCGTCCGCAGGCTATGTCCAAAAGTTTTGAATGCAATGGGATATGAAGTTTGGAAAGTAAATTATCGATGAAATACTGAGCCTCGGCATCATCGCGTTTATGGTATAAAAGATGGTAATACGGAGAGTTAAACCAGTCATAAAACCATTCGCTGACCATCGTGTTTTTGTATAGTCACAAATATAGCTATTTATCAAAATACGTTCTAAGCCTCGGATTTTGTACAGCTATCGTTCAAATATTTTTAATTTTGCACTTAAATAACTTAACACATTGACTTTAATAAAATCAATTTCAGGAATTCGCGGCACTATTGGCGGCGCTGCAGGTGATGGTTTAACACCATTGGATATTGTAAAATTTACTTCAGCATTCGGTACATGGGCAATAAAACGATCCGGGAAAAAGAAGATCATAGTAGGCCGTGATGCGCGTATATCGGGCACTATGGTGAATAACCTGGTTGTAGGTACTTTGCAGGGCCTGGGCATCGATGTTGTCGATCTTGGCCTTTCTACTACACCAACGGTTGAAGTAGCTGTGCCATGGGAAGAAGCTGCAGGTGGTATTATATTAACTGCCAGTCACAATCCAAAACAATGGAACGCGCTTAAATTACTGAATGAAAAAGGGGAATTTATCGGCGATGCGGATGGCAAAGAGGTTCTTGATATTGCCGAAAATAGTGATTTTAAATATGCCGATGTAAATGATCTCGGTAAGATTACCATAGATAATAGCTATCTGCAAAAACATATCGATCAAGTGTTGGCTTTACCGTTGGTGGACGTAGCTGCCATTACCAAGGCTGATTTTAAAATTGTCATTGACTGTGTTAACTCGACCGGCGGAATATTTATACCTGCTTTATTGAAAGCATTGGGCGTAAAAACTATTCATAAACTATATTGTGATCCTGATGGTAACTTTCCGCATAATCCGGAACCTCTGCCTGAGAACCTGATTGCTCTTTCAAGTGAAGTTGTAAAAAAAGGGGCACATTTAGGCATTGCTGTTGATCCTGATGTTGATCGCCTGGCATTTGTTTGCGAGGATGGCAATATGTTTGGTGAAGAATACACATTAGTTGCCGTTGCCGATTATGTACTAAAACATAAAAAAGGAAATACCGTGTCTAATCTTTCATCAACCCGTGCATTGCGCGATGTTACCGAAAAAGCAGGCGGAGAATATCACGCCGCGGCAGTAGGCGAGGTGAACGTGGTAAATAAAATGAAAGAAGTGAATGCAGTAATTGGGGGCGAAGGCAATGGAGGAGTGATCTATCCTGAATTGCACTACGGCCGTGATGCTTTGGTGGGAATTGCTTTGTTTTTAACACATCTGGCTAAATACGGCAAGTCGGTCTCAAGTTTACGGGCTTCGTATCCAAGCTATTTCATTTCTAAAAATAAGATCACACTGACACCAGAAATGGATATCGATCGACTTTTGAATGAAGTGGAAAACAAATATAAAAAGCAACCACACACTACTATCGACGGCCTGAAGATAGAATTTGATAAAGAATGGGTACATTTGCGCAGGTCAAATACAGAGCCAATTATCCGTATCTATTCTGAAGGTAATTCGGAAACTATCGCAGATAATCTGGCCAACAAGATCATAACTGATATAAAAGAAATTCTCAATTTATAACAGGATTATTGACTGAATTCAGGCAGGACAAAAGAGTTTTGGGGATTCTTTCTGCTGGTGAATTCAAATCACTAATTCACTAACTCACTAATTCAAAAATTAAAGATGCGTGTCTATTTTGATAATGCTGCTACTACGCCTATTGACCCTGAGGTTTTGAAAGAAATGTACAAGGTGATGGAAAACAACTATGGTAATCCGTCATCTATACATGCTCATGGCCGTGAAGTCCGTTCTATTGTAGAAAAAGCGCGTAAAACTGTTGCTAACTTGCTGCATACTTCGCCTGCAGAGATATTTTTTACCTCAGGTGGTACAGAGGCTGATAATACTGCTATCCGCTGCGGAATTGTAGATAATGGCTTAAAACACGCCATATCGAGTCGTTTGGAACATCATGCAGTAATTCACACGCTGGAAGCCATGCAAAAGGCCGGTTCGATCAAATTAAGCTTTGTTGATACAGACGATAAAGGCAATATCGACTATACGCATCTGGAAGAATTATTAAAAGGCAACGACCGCAGTTTGGTATCGCTGATGCATGCCAACAACGAGGTAGGCACCCTTAGCGATATGGAACGTATTGGCGACCTGTGCGAACATTACAATGCTATTTACCATTCCGACACGGTTCAGACCATGGGCCATTACAGGCACGATCTGAGTAAGCTGAAAGCCCATTTCATGGTTTGTGCAGCGCATAAGCTGCATGGTCCCAAAGGGGTAGGCTTTTTGCATGTAAACCACAAGGTGAAGATCAAACCTTTTATCTATGGTGGTTCCCAGGAACGCAATATGCGCGGTGGTACCGAGAATGTATATGGAATAGTTGGTTTAGCGAAAGCGCTGGAATTGGCTTATGCTAATATGGACGAGCATCAGAACCAGATACAGGCACTTAAGACCTATATGATCGGTCAGCTTAAAGAAAATGTACCTGCCATAGAATTTAATGGTGAGGTTGATCCGGCTAAAAGCCTTTATACCGTGCTAAATGTATCATTCCCTTGCAGTGATATGGCTGATATGTTATTGTTCAACCTGGATATAGCAGGTATATCTGCGTCCGGGGGCAGTGCATGCAGCTCAGGCAGCGATATAGGTTCACATGTATTAACAGCTATTGGCGGTGACCCTACCCGTCCTTCAGTTCGCTTCTCATTCTCGAAATATAATACCAAAGAAGAAGTGGATTATACTGTATCCAAATTAAAGGAACTGTGTATGGCTTACGTCTAAGCAAGCTGGATTATTGGATAAATTTATTTCATAATAAGAAATAATTAAAAACAACAAGGCAATAAAAAGGGTTTATACAATAGAGTAAATGTATAAACCTATGATAACTGCAAAAAATAAATCCGGCCACGCCCGGAGTAAAAATACCAGGAATGAGGCTGCCGGGCACGGTAACATGCCGAAAGAAGACCCCCGGAAGCGCACTTCAAAAGAGGAAATACTTTATCCTCACCAGAGTGAAGCGGGTCCGCAGCGTGAAGGAGCAGACGCTTCATTTACCGAGCGTAACGATGTTACGCCGCCAAACAAGAAAGAGTTCCCCTCAGTCGGTCCGGCCAAAACCGACTTCGAGGCGCGTAAACTGGGTCGCACCACGGGCCGCATGATCGGTCACGAACCCGGAACAGAAAGCATATAATTTATCAGAAAGACATATCGCAGGGCTTATTGCTCTGTGATATGTCTTTTATCAAATCGATCTACCATGAGTGAGTATCTTGATCCTGAAGATGAAGTTCGGGATAAAAATAAGACTGTAAAATCAAACAATCTAGCTGGTAATAAAAAGTCTGGTGCATCTTTTGAAAAGGATGGCCCGGCAAAGGATTTAGAAAAGAAAGTGCTTAAAAAGGATGGAAGTCTTGCTGATTTACCATACAATAATCAGCCGGGAGGCGGTGCTTTGGAGGGCACGGTAGGCATCGGCACATAAAATGAAAAAATACCTGGGAAAGATCAAATAAAATCGTAACTTGGTATTAACATAGCAAACGTTTTGGAGTTATTTCCGGAATTATTGCAAATAGTCGGGTAGCCGAATATCCGACGGGCGTTGAAAAAGCGCATCAAAAAAAGAAAAAGGCTCTGGTTACAACCAAAGCCTTTTTCTTTTGCATTAAATTGATGATCAGTTAGCCATCATTTTTAAGAACGTCGCCAGTTTTTCTTTCATCTCCCGGCGGTCGACTATAAAATCTAGGAAACCATGTTCCTGAACAAACTCCGCAGTCTGGAATCCTTTTGGAAGATCCTTCTTAATCGTCTCCTTAATAACCCGCGGACCCGCAAAGCCGATCAATGATCCTGGCTCAGCAATATTGATATCGCCAAGCATCGCATAAGATGCGGTTACACCACCGGTGGTAGGATCGGTAAGTAATGAAATGTATGGTATCTTAGCCTGAGATAATAAAGCCAGTTTGGCAGATGTTTTCGCCATCTGCATCAAGGAGAAGGCTGCCTCCATCATACGCGCACCACCTGATTTGGATATCATCAGGAACGGCACTTTATGCTCGATGCAATAATCGATAGAGCGGGCTATTTTCTCACCAACAACGGATCCCATCGAACCGCCGATAAAATTAAAGTCCATACAGGCGATCACGATATCCTGGCCATCAATCTTCCCAACTCCAGCACGGATAGCGTCTTTCAGCCCGGTTTTATTAGTGGTTTCGGTAATTCTGTCGGTGTATTTTTTGGTGTCCTCAAAATGCAGCGGGTCGCCTGATTTTAAGTTCGGGTATAATTCGGTAAACTCGTTATTATCAAATAATACAGAAAAGTATTCTTTTGAACCTATGCGGATGTGGTAACCACAGTAATGGCAAACGTATTGGTTCTCAACTTGTTCGCTATAATGCAATGGTTTTTTACAGTTCGGGCATTTATTCCATATCCCGTCCGGGGCCTCTTTTTTCTCCTCGGTAGTAGTTATTATCCCTTTTGATTCTCGTTTAAACCAGGTCATTTGTTAGTTGTGCCTCCAATTTCAGTGCAAAGAAACAAAAAATATATCATAGAAGTAGTTAAGCAATAAAGCTTGTAACACGCCTAAATGTTTTGTACATCTAAAGCTATTGCAAAAATGTTAAAATAGCGCATCCTGAAAATTTAAATTTTGAAGAAATCAAAATGATATGACTGTTAAATGGAAATATGTTAAAATGCCACATTGGATATTAAAAATTAGATACTTACATGATATAAATCAGGAAATTTTATAACTTCGAAGCCCCAATAAATACTAAGGAATTTAAGAGAACCAAGGAATTTTAAGCTAATGGATTTAAAAAATTATAAAGGCGTTTTGCACGGCGATCAGGTGCAGGAGCTGTTTGAGATCGCTAAAAAGCATCAGTTTGCGTTACCTGCTGTTAACGTAACCGGTACCAATACTATCAATGCCGTAATGGAAACTGCAAAAGCGGTTAACTCACCGGTAATTATACAGGTATCACACGGTGGCGCGCAGTTTTATGCTGGCAAATCAATGGATAATTCACAGTTACAGGCGACTATTTTAGGCGCTGTTTCTGCTGCAAAACACGTTCATCTTTTGGCTGAACATTATGGTGTGGCGGTAATTATGCATACTGACCATTGTGCCAAAAAATTATTGCCATGGATTGATGGACTGCTTGATCATGGTGAAAAATTCTATGCTGAAACCGGCAAACCATTATTCTCATCACATATGCTGGATCTTTCTGAAGAACCTATCCAGGAAAATATCGAGATATCAGCAAAATATCTTGCACGTATGGCTAAAATGGGCATGACGTTGGAAATTGAATTAGGGGTAACCGGCGGTGAGGAAGACGGCGTAGACAACAGTGATGTTGAAAGCCATCACTTATACTCTCAGCCTGAAGATGTTGCTTATTCTTATGAACAACTTTCAAAAGTTAGCCATCGTTTTACGGTTGCTGCTGCTTTTGGTAATGTGCACGGTGTTTACAAGCCAGGTAACGTGAAACTGCAACCGATCATCCTGCATAATTCACAGGAGTATATAAAACAACATTATAACCTGGTTGCTGAGAAACCGATCAACTTCGTATTCCACGGTGGTTCAGGTTCCAGCCAGCAGGAAATTCGCGAGGCGATCTCTTACGGCGCTATCAAAATGAACATCGATACCGATATGCAATGGGCGTTCTGGGAAGGTATTAAAGATTACTACAAAGCGAAAGAAGGTTACCTGCAGTCGCAGATTGGTAACCCTGATGGAGAAGATTCCCCGAACAAAAAATACTACGATCCGCGTGTATGGTTGCGTAAAGCTGAAGAAAACTTCGTTAAGCGTTTGACTGTTGCATTCGAAGATTTGAATTGTGTCGATGTGAACAGCAAGCTGTAATATCAGTATAATTTTACAATACAAACGCCCCGATAATTGTTGGGGCGTTTGTTATTTTAACTAATTTCGAACCTAAATCTGAACATTCTATGTCAAACAAGGTAGAAGTAAAAAAAGTTGTTGATCCTTCTGAACTTGAAGAGGTATTTGCCATACGCCGCGAAGTTTTTGTAGGCGAACAAAATTGCCCGCCTGAGCTGGAATGGGAACATGAAGAAGAATCGAACCACTTTTTAGCTACTGTTGATGGCGAACCGGCTGGTGCATCACGCTGGCGCAAAACCGAAAAAGGTTATAAATTGGAGCGTTTTGCCGTTCTGAAAAAATACAGAGGACACGGAGTAGGGCAGGCGCTTGTTCAGGCGGTTTTGGATGATCTTCCTGAAGATGCTACTTATGTTTACATGCACGCGCAAATACAGGCAGTATCGCTATATGAACGATTTGGTTTTATGAAGACCGGTCCGCAGTTTGAAGAGGCAGGCATTCAGCATTTTAAAATGGAAAAGAGTTGATGCCGGATGTCTGAAATCGAAATTAAATCAGCCAAACACGCTTCCCGAATAATTCATGGCCGCCTGCAACTTATCTAAATTAAGCCCAAGGTTGATATTCTGATCCTGCAAGTAAGAGATTACATTCTCCGTAGCGATGTTGCCTGTAAGCTCGTCTTTTGCCATCGGGCAGCCACCATAGCCCTTTAATGCTGAATCAAACCGTTTACAGCCGCTTTGATAAGCTGCTTCAACCTTGTGACGCCAGGTATCTGGTGTCGAGTGCAGATGAACACCCCAGGTTGTTTCTCTAAAATTACCCGATAAAGAAGAAAACAAACTTTCTATTTGCTCGGGCGATGCAATGCCGATTGTATCCGCCAACGAAATGTATTCAACACCTTCATCGATCAGTTTTTTGGCCCAGTGCAATACAATGTCGTTATGCCATTCATCGCCATAAGGGTTGCCAAAACCCATTGACAGGTAAACCAGTAGTTTCTTTCCTTTAGTATCGCTAAGTGTCTTTATTCGTTTCACAATTTCAAAGGCTTCGGCTATGCTGGTATTGGCATTACGCTGTTGGAAGGTCTCAGATATAGAAAAAGGAAAACCCAGGTAGGTTATCTCCTTATGCAGTGCCGCTTCTTCAGCGCCTCTGTAATTGGCTATGATAGCCAATAACTTTGATCGCGAGCTGCTCAGATCCAATTGTTGTAATACCTGTGCAGTGTCCTGCATCTGAGGGATGGCTTTGGGGGAAACAAAACTGCCGAAATCAATAGTGTCAAAGCCTACTTGCAATAGCAGGTTAATATAGGCCGCTTTAATCTCTGTAGGGATGAAGTTATGGATTCCCTGCATGGCATCTCTCGGGCATTCGGTGATCTGGATGTCTGAGGCCATGCGGTTAGAATTTGCTATTATAGATCATAGCCTTGTGATTGATACTTTCCCTCAGTTCGGCAGTCAATGAGCCAATGTATTTTTCAAAGGCATCGATCACTTTTTTTGAATCCTTTTTTATGTACCGCGAGTCGCCATTGGTTGCCCGCAAATACATTTCATACAACGACATTCGAAGATTGCCGGTCTCTGTCGGCCTGTAAAATGTCACGTTATGAATGGTATAGCGATAACGTTGTTTTTTCATATCCACAGTTACTGCAAACTGAACGGTAAACGGATCGATATTATCAGAGTAATTGCCGATGGTAAATGGATTAGTGTTCAGGTCCTGTGTGGTGGTGAATATCTCTTTTCCTTCCTGCTCAAAGCCATAGGTTTGCTGGAAGTTTTTTGCCGCCATGAATTGTAACGTGCGCAGATAGATTAAACTCACGCCAATGCCGGTATCCACTTTAATGGTCTTTTGATAATAGGCGTTCGTGCCGTCAATCGTCATCCTCACGGAGTCGCCCTGCGGCATCGGAACGGAACCATTTACCTGGTAGGTTCTTGTTGTTTCATCCTGCCCATACCCGGAAAGTGCAATAAGGAACAAACAAATACTCACTAACAAAGCTTTCATAACACACCTGTATTTTAAGCTAAATATAGCAGGATATTTCCTTTATTCTTCATGGGTTACAAGTTCCGCCTCATGCAAAGGGTCTTCCTTTACAAACTTCCGGATAATTAATCTTGAGCCGCCGTTGTAAGTAAGATAATTACCTATCCAGCTGACAAACACAATAGCCTTGTTCCTGAAACCTAAAAGTGAGATCAGGTGCACGAACATCCATACTACCCATGCAAAAAATCCCTGGAATTTGATCTTACCTAAATCAGCAACGGCTTTGTTGCGGCCTATTGTAGCCAATGAGCCTTTATCAAAATATTTAAATGGTTCGGTTGCTTCACCTCTTATGATATGAAGAATGTTTTTGCCTGTGGCTTTACCCATTTGTATCGCTACCTGTGCTACTCCGGGATGGCCCTTTGGCGTATCCTTAGTGATCATGGCTGCCACGTCGCCAATAGCAAATACATTACTAAATCCCTCCACACGGCAAATACCGTCGGTCTTGATGCGGTTGCCTCTTTGTGTGATATCCTTATCAATTCCCTCAAAGACATTACCCATTACGCCTGCTGACCAGATCACATTCTTCGTACGTATCTTTTTTCCGCCTTCAAAAGTGATCACATCGCCATCATAATTCTCCACCTTGGCATTCAGCATCACTTCGACACCCATTTTGGTCAGGAAATCCTTTGCTGCTTCTGATGCCTCTTCTGACATGGCGCCCAACACCCGTGGCATAAAGTCGGCCAGGTAAACTTTCATTTCCTCTTTCTTCAGCTCTGGATAGTCTTTGCAAAGGATATTGTTTCTGAGTTCAGCCAAAGCCCCTGCCAGTTCAACACCAGTAGGACCTGCGCCAACCAGTACAAAGTTTAAATAAGGTGCACGTTCTTCGGGAGTTGCCTTTAAAACAGCTTCTTCCAGGTGCTGCAATATCATGTAGCGAAGATTCAGCGCTTCAGGTACTGATTTCATGGGCATGGCATGGAATTCAATATCCTTATTGCCGAAGAAGTTTGTTGTCGACCCGGTAGCAATCACCAGGTAATCATATTTAATCTCGCCAATTGAGCTATCGATCGTGTTTTTGTCAGGATTGATCTTCGCTACTTCGGCTACCCTAAAGCGGAAATTTTTCTGATTATCAAAGTTTTTACGGAGTGAGAAGGCTATAGAACCTGCCTCAAGGCTGCCGGTCGCCACCTGGTATAATAAGGGCTGAAAAGTATGATAGTTGTGTTTATCAAGCATTAGTACTTCTACGGGTTCGTTAGCTAAAGCCTTAGCTACTTCGAGGCCTCCGAAACCGCCTCCTACTATCACAACCAAAGGAAACCGGGATGCATTTGTTGTTTCCATAATAATATATTTAGAAGAGTATATACAATGGTAAACAAAAAAGGCTCCAAATGTTGTTTGGAGCCTTTAAAATAACGGTTATATGACTTTATCTCAGGTCTTTTTTGCCGAAATCGATGATGATCGGAGTCGCAATGCAAATAGACGAGTATGTACCGAAACATACGCCCACCAATAAAGCGAATGAGAAACCGCGGATCACTTCACCACCGAAGATGAATAACACGATCAACACGAATAATACTGTCAAAGCAGTGATAATGGTACGGCTTAACGTCTTATTGATCGCATGATTGATTACCTCCTTAGGGTCATCGGCCTTTGAATGGTGCAAACTCAGGAATTCGCGGATACGGTCGAATACCACAACCGTGTCATTGATAGAATAACCGATTACTGTCAAAATGGCTGCAATAAATGACTGGTCGATATCCAAAAATGGAATCCATTGTCTGAATAAAGTGAAGAACGATAATACCATTAATGCGTCATGTAAAGTTGCCACCATTGCACCCAAGCTGAACTGCCATTTGCGGAAGCGGATCAGTATGTAAGCTGATATTACTATAATCGCGAAAAGCACTGTCCAGAAGGCCGATCGTTTGAGCCCCTCAGCGATAGTAGCTTTAACTTTCTGGTATTGAGTTTTAGCCGGATCGTCAGTAACCTTGGTCGCCGGGTTTGCATTTAAAGCATTGAACAATGTTTGTCTTACTTTTGTATCGGCAGTTGTTGTATTTTCCTCGATCAGGTACTTGGTAGTAATACTTATTTTATTGGCGCCAAATGTTTTAACCTCGCTGGCACCAAGTACTTTGTCAATAGCACTGTGCACCTGTTCGGTAGTCACATTTTTATTGTCAAACTCGAGAATATAGTTACGTCCGCCGACGAAGTCTACACCGTAGTTAAACCCTTGTGTAAACATGGATATGATTCCGGCAGTGATAAATGCTCCTGAGAATATGTAAAATTTGAAACGGTTTTTTACGAATCCAAAGTTGGCATTTTTGAAAGTATGCGAGCTCCATGGGTTAGAGAATTTGATATCCCAGCCTTTGGTGATCATCCATTCAAAAATGATCCTTGAGATTAATAATGAACAGAACAGCGAGGTAACGATACCGATCATCAATACAACTGCGAACCCTTTGATAGGGCCGCTACCAAATGTGAACAAGATCAAACCGGTAAGGAATGTACTGATGTTCGAGTCAAGAATTGACCATAAAGCATGTTTAAAACCATCGGCCACGGCCAATTTGATGGACTTGCCTAATAGCAGCTCTTCGCGGGCACGTTCGTAGATCAGTACGTTGGCGTCAACTGAGATACCGAGCGTTAATACGATACCTGCAACACCTGGCATGGTTAATACCGAACCTAAGCTGATGAGTACACCCATCAGGAAGAATACGTTTATCAAAACCGCAACAACAGCGATAGTGCCTGCACGATTGTAGTAGGCGATCATAAATATAAGCACCACCACAAAACCCATTACCGCTGATAGCAAACCAGCGTGAATAGCTTGTTGACCTAAGGTAGCACCTACGGTTGCTTCTGAGACGATAAGCGCAGGAGCAGGTAAACGACCGGCTTTTAATACGTTGGCTAAGTCTTTTGTATCTTCCTGTGTAAAGTTACCACCGGAAATAGAGGAAACGCCACCTGAAATTTTACCATTTACGGCAGGTGCAGAGTAGACATTATCATCCAGAACTATAGCGATAGCTTTGCCTGGTTGATTAGGACTTGAGGGCGCAGCTTCTCCCGTAATTGCTTCCCACTTTTGAGCACCCTGAGGGTTCATATACATGGTTACTTCCCAACCACCTTTGGTCTGATCGATATCGTTTCTTGCATCGTTTACAACGTCACCGTCAAGTACCGGGCCATTATCGGCACCAGCAAGTCTTATAGCATATAGCTCAAATATTTTTGTTTTCTCAAGTGGTTTTACACCCCAAAGGAATTTAATAGTTTGAGGCATTTGCGATTTAACATCGGCACTGTGCAAGTAAGTATTAACCTTTGCAGTATCTTTTAGGGCCACATACCCTACTACTGGACCAGGGCGTAATGCCGGCTGACCGTTTTGCGTTTGGTAAGTAGCAGGCTGTAATATGGAGAATAACGGATTTTGTGCAGCTAATTGGGCTTTGTTGTTTAACAGCGAAGTGTCTTTAGATGCGCTTTTGTTTACCTTATTCAATAAAGATAATCCAGCTTTTGATGTATCTTTTTTAGCCGTTGCAGTAGTCGTAGCAGTGGCTTTAGCGGCAGTATCTTTTGCTGCGCTTTTGGCTTTTGCGGCCAGGAAGGTATTTACATTGCTTAATATCCCGTACGCCTCTGTGTTGTCATAAGTTTTGTAGAACTCAAGTTTTGCAGTTCCTTGTAACAATTTACGAACACGGTCGGGCTCAGTCACGCCCGGTAACTCGATTAATATCTGGTTACGGTCTTTTAACAGCTGGATGTTTGGCTGAACTACCCCGAACTGGTCAATACGGGTATTTAATACGGTATAAGTTTGTTGTACCGCAACATCAGCCTGCTCCTTTAGGAAAGCCTCAACTTCAGCATTGGTTGAGTTGAACTTCACATGCTCTTTATTCGCCTGTGTAGCAAACAGGGCCGCCAATTTACCGTTTGGATTTAATTTTTCGTACTCGCTTACAAAAAGTGTAATGTAGTCGCTCTGGCTGGTACGGCTGTCAACATCAGCTTTATCCAAAGCCTGTGCCATGGCAACGTCAGGGTTATTGCTGGATAAAGCCTTCACCAGGTCGCGCAGCGATACCTGCATGGTTACACTCATACCACCCTGTAAGTCGAGACCTAGTTGCAGCTCTTTTGCTTTGCAGTATTGATAAGTGTGTTTGAATAATGGATACACTGGTTGTGTCTCCATTGAGTCCAGGTACGCCCTTTCTTTTTTGGCATTGCCTTTGGCGTATGTTTTTGCATCATTCTCTACTTTATTTGCTACCCACGTAAATGACAGCTGGTATAAGCATACTATCGCCAGTAGAATGGCAAAAAATTTAATAACCCCTTTACCTTGCATTGTAAATTAGAATATGTAATAAATTAGTCTATAAGCTTTTTAAACAAGACGGCAAATCTAATAAAATTTTATAACCATAGAATTTTATCTTCAAACAAATTATTGCGCTCAGATGTTAAATGCGCTCGAGTGTGATGAATGAGTAAGCATATTTATGTTTCTCGTCTGCCGGGTGATCTTCCCTCGCAACCTCTTTCCATTCCAGATAGTCAATCTCGGGGAAAAAAGTATCTGCCTCAAATGAGTGGTGAATAATGGTAAGGTAAATGCGATCGGTTTTGCTCATGGCCAATTTGTAGATCTCGGCACCACCAACTATAAATACTTCTCCCTCATTGGCGCAAAGCTTCAGCGCTTCATCAACTGACTTAACTACCTCGCATCCGGGAATAGAAATTTCCTGGCGTGTGATAATGATATTGCGGCGATTAGGTAATGGTCTGCCAACAGAGTCATAAGTTTTACGGCCCATGATAACCGTATGTCCGGAGGTTATCTGCTTAAAGTGCTTCAAGTCGGCAGGCATGTGCCAAAGCAATTGATTGTTTTTGCCGATGGCGTAATTTTCAGCAATGGCCACGACGATGGTAACGATCATACAGCAACCGATCCTTTAATGTGCGGCCATGGATCATAATTCTCCAAAGTAAAGTCCTCGAACTTAAATTCAAAAATATCTTTCACTTCAGGATTGATTTTCATAGTCGGAATCGGTCGTGGTTCGCGGCTTAATTGCAGGTTGGCCTGCTCGATGTGATTGTTATATAAATGAGCATCGCCAAAGGTATGGATGAAATCGCCCGCCTGCAGGTCGCATACTTGTGCCATCATCATGGTGAGTAACGCATAAGAAGCAATGTTAAAAGGAACGCCTAAGAATATATCCGCACTGCGCTGATACAACTGGCACGATAATTTCCCCTCTGCTACATAAAACTGGAACAGGCTGTGACAGGGAGGTAGGGCCATATGCTCAACTTCAGCAACATTCCATGCCGAAACGATAATGCGGCGCGAATCCGGGTTCTTTTTAATCGTGTTCACCACCTGGGTGATCTGGTCTATATGTCCGCCGTCTGGTTTTGGCCATGAGCGCCACTGGTGACCGTACACCGGGCCAAGGTTACCCTGTTCATCGGCCCATTCGTCCCATATGCGCACGCCGTTCTCTTTCAGGTAGGCGATGTTGGTATCGCCCTTTAAAAACCAGATCAGCTCGTGTATGATCGATTTAAGGTGAAGTTTCTTGGTCGTCACCAGCGGGAAACCTTCCTGCAGGTTAAAACGCATCTGGTAGCCAAATACGCTAAGGGTGCCGGTTCCGGTACGGTCATGCTTTTGGGTACCGGTCTCCAAAACATGCTTCATCAAATCGAGGTACTGTTTCATGTTGGTTATAATGGTTGTAATGGTTGACGTAGTTGTAATGGTTGTAATAATTTAAAATTTAACATCTCCAACCTTTACAACTTGTCCAACTAATTTCCAACCACAAAGAAAAATAATCTATTTTTGGTATCCTATGGATGTGCAAAAATACATCCGATGTTAATCAATCTGAATGATCGTATTTCCAAGCGCCAAGATCAATATAGGCATCAACATAACCGGCCGCCGGTCGGATGGCTATCATAATATCGAGACTGTTTTTTATCCGTTGCCCATTTACGACGCTTTAGAGGCCTTACCAGGCGATGAGCTAACCTTCCACTCGTCCGGACTGGAAATCCCCGGCAGGATAGAGGATAACCTGTGTATTAAAGGCTATCACCTGATAAGCAAAGACTATGATCTGCCTCCGGTGAATATTCATCTTCTAAAACACATCCCGATAGGAGCGGGTTTGGGGGGGGGGTCGGCTAATGCGGCGTTTTTTATAAAACTGATCAATAATTTATTCGATCTGAAGCTGACCGTTGAGCAGATGCTGAACTATGCCCGGCAGTTGGGCGCCGACTGCGCTTTTTTTATTGAAAATAAGCCTGTATTTGCATTTGACAAGGGGGACAGGTTCGAGGATATCCAACTCGACCTTTCAAGTTATCATATAGTCCTTGTAATGCCTCCCGCACATGTATCTACGGCCGAGGCTTATCGTGGTGTTAGACCTGTTCAGGTAAAACAATCATTGAAAGAGTTAATCAAGCTCCCGGTCGAAGAATGGAAGCAATACATCAAAAATGATTTTGAGGATTCTGTTTTTAAAAATCACCCGGTAATACGCGGCGTAAAGGCTGCCTTGTACGAATCCGGTGCTATCTACGCTAGTATGAGTGGCAGCGGTGCCTCTGTATTCAGCATATTCAACAAAAAACCTGATCTGTCGGAATTAGAAAAGACAAACCAGGTTTTTTATTGATTTCGAATTTGGGATTTGAAATCATCACAGTCCTGCATCCTCTGCGACTCCCCGGTCAAACGCTTCCACGCAGTCGCGATCGCCCCAACCTTTGGCTACGGCCGTGAGCATACGGTTTAGCAGTGCTGAGCCGATAGGCATTGGCGTTCCGCTTTGTTGAGCAAGATCAAAAGCAAGGCTGACGTCTTTATAGCCCAGCTTGGCTTTAAACCGGACAGGCTCGTAAGCTTTAGTGGCGATGAGCTTGCCATAGTTTTGATAGATGGGCGCATTGAATAAGGTCGAGCCGAAGAAGTCGGCCACCTGCGCACGATCCAGCCCTTGTTTTTCAGAAAGTGTAAATGCTTCGGCCATCATTTCTACAGAAGCGAAGATCATAAAGTTCCCTACAATCTTCACCACATTAGCGCCGCCTATACTATCTCCAAAGTCAATTACTCCTTGTCCTAACGCCTCGAGAATCGGCTGTACGGATTCTTTTGCTTCCTTGTCTCCGGATACGCAAATCCAGAGACGTTTAGCGGCAGCAGCTTCTGGCCTCCCGAACACCGGTGAAGCGAGGTATTTACTGCCTGCTTTTTGATGTGCTGCAGCCATCTTTTCAGAGGCGTTAGGGGAGATGGTGCTCATGGAAATATGAATGCCCCCTTGCTGCAAAGTTTGCAGGATACCATCCGTACCAATCACTGTTTCTGTTACCACCTCGTCGTCCGAAAGCATGGTGATTACTGCCGGTACATTTGCAGCCGCTTCGGCAGGCGTTTTGCACCGCGTGATGGCTGTTTGCTCCAGCTCGTCAGCCTTGCCTGAACTACGGTTGTAGACCTGCAAGTGATAGCCCGCGGTGATAAGATTTTTGGCCATTTCAACGCCCATGTTTCCTAGTCCGATAAATCCAATTTTCATCATATATAATTTGTTTTTTAAAGGAGATGAAGCTACCATGAACAATTGATTTTTGCTCTTAGCTCATGATGGTTTGTTTTCCATAGTTTAACTTATATAATCCCTGTCTTCCTGACTTAGTGTATCAGGTTTTGTTTTTGGTTCTTCAGGCTCCTCGTCCCGGCCCTGAATATATTTTGGTCTGCCCGGGCGGCCAACCAGCACGCCAACGATAAACGAAACGACGGCCACTGCCAGCAGCAAGACTAGTTTGGAAACATAGAAAGTAGCGAACAAAAAATTGAAAGGAACCTCCTTGGTGTTTTGCATGACCACTACGGTAAGCAGCACGGTGATGAGGATAATGAACATCGTTTTAATTCTCATGACGATCTCAATTTTAAGAGTTGTGAAACGTATGGGGTTTTTAATGGTGTGAAAAATTCACATCGAATTTTCGCTCCTTTTATAAATCTACAAAAAGGGTACAGGTATCACAAATTGATAAAATCTTGAAGCCTCTTTTTGCAAAAAATCGAAAATCAAAAAATTAACCAAAAGGGGCACTTTTTTAGGCCAGAATATCCATCGCGATTTTTTGACCGAAAGTGGGTAGGGTGGGCTGAACGGCTCGCTGTCTGTTCAAAAAATAGACTCTCTTATTTATTAATTTTTAATCAAAAATTCTGCAAAAAATTGAAAGAAATTCACCGCACTAAAATCTGTTTTGCATACGAATCTGCATCGGCCTCGATTTTTATTAAATTCTCATTTTTTGATTCAGTACACACTTAGAAGAAATGCGTGCTAGATTTATACTATGAAGTGTTTTGTTAGATAACTTATATTAAATAATTGATTATAAATGTTATATACCTAAAAAGAGCTATAGGAGCCGTCAGTTGCTAAAAATATTAGCTTTTGGTATATTTTCAAAATTTGGTTTTGTTAAACTATTGATTTATATAAATAGTGTAAGCATTTGATTTTTATTGATTTAAAAATTTTGATTGGAATGTATAATTAAAAAATATTTGTGGTTTTTGTGAGAAAATATATCGATGGATTGATGTTTTGCAGGATTGGGTTAATTACACTAAGTAAAAAATAGATTTTGCGTCAGGCCGTTCGAAATAGTTTTATTGATAATCTGATCAGCTGTTTTTTTAAGGTCGCTTATTCGGGCTTAAAATGCGTCGTAAGGGGTATGTATTTTGAGGGCCCCTCTCCTCCCCGCCGGGGGCAACTGTCATTATATTGGGGAATTTATCCAGAAGTTTTTAAGTAAAATAGACTCGCAGAAGTTATCGGTTTCTTCTCCTGGCGACCTGTTTTTGGGCAACAGGAAACAGGAAAATTGTCGACAAAATAATGACGGCGCCGACCCAGAAACCGGTGGTCATTTTGTTCATGTCGCCAAAAAATACGAAGGACATGATGATGCCGTATACCGGCTCGAGGTTGGTGATAAGAGCTACCCGGAAGGCAGAAAGCTCGCGCATTACAGACACTCCGGCGACGTAAGCAAGCGACGTACAGATAGTACCGAGAAGCAAAAGGTAGCCAATATCGGCACGGTTCAGGATCATCGATTTGTCGTATCCGCCGATCGCGGCGAGGAAGATGGAGATCCAAACAAAGGCGCCGGATAGCTCGTAGAATGCGATCACGGGCGCCTCATATTTCTTAACTTGCCGTGAGTTGATAATGGCAAAAAGGCTCGCGAAAACAGCGCTTGTAAGCCCTGCTATGATACCCTTAGTGTATTGTGTTTCGAATTTAAAAATGATCAGTATGCCCGAAATGATCATAACTCCCGAAATGATTTCGAGTTTCGATATCCGTTTTTGATTGATCAGCGGTTCGAAAATTGCCGTGAATAATGTCACGGATGAAAGGCACACCAGGCTTACCGAAACAGTAGATAATTTAATGGAAAGGAAGAATAAAATCCAGTGCCCGCCAACCAATGCTCCGGTAGAAATCAGCTTGAAAAATGTGCTTCTGCTTACGCGGAAGACGGTCTTGTTAAAGTTAAAATAGAGGAACAATGTGACCGAGGCGATGAGCACACGGTACCATACTAATTGCACTGCGGATATGGAAATCAGCTTGCCTAAAATGCCCGTAAAGCCCCAGATAAAAACCGTAAAATGAAGAATTATCAGGTTCTTATTCAGCGGGGCCGGAGCATATTTTTCTGCCATTATTTAGGCGCCTTTACCAGTAAATAGTAGCCTAGTATGAAGAATAAAAGATTTGGCATAAACACCGAAATCAACGGCGGTGCGCCTCCTTTTATAGAGAAAACCAATGCAAATCGCTCGACAATAATGTAGGTGAAGCACAAAATAATGCCTATCCCAAGCGGTAATCCTACACCTCCGCGGACCTTTCTTGAGGACATCGAAACGCCAATTAAGGTGAGCACATAGGTGGATAGCGGGTAAACAAAACGGTGGTATTTTTCGAATTGCATGTCCAGTAACTCACCCGTTCCGCGCAGTCTTGCCTTGTCAATATTCTTGTTCAAAACGCTCATCGACATAGCGCTGTACTGATTATCTTTTATTTCAAAGTCCTCCGGACGCATATCGAGCACTGTGTCTTTTGTGGCTCCATGCCATACCATGGTCTCTTTTAAGCCGTTGATCTGCCTGTCAGAGTAGGATTTCATGGTCCAGAAGCGCTTTACTGAGTCGTAAACTACATTGGTGGCAACGATTTTACGGGTCATTACATCGCCGTTAAACTTCTCTAAAATAAACTCATAACCTGTTTTTGAAGCAGGATCAAATGATCGTACAAAAACGAAGGTATGCTTATCCAGCTGCATGTGCACCTCATTTTTTGTGGGGTCGCTATCACTAAAATGCGTGGCTTCAAAGTCGACTTTTAGGCGATTTGTATAGGGGATAAGAAATACGTTGGCGAGAAATGATATGATAAACAGCAGCGACGCCGCAATAAAATAAGGCCTCAAAAACCGGTTAAAGCTGGCTTTCGATGTCAGTATCGGTACAATTTCCGTTTGATTGGCCATCTTGGCAGTAAACAGAATAACTGCCAGGAAATTGATGAGCGGCGATAAGTAATTCAGATAAAACGGAATGAATCCGGCATAATATTTAAAGGCGATATCATGAAAGGTACTTTGCTTTTTCAGGAAGTTGTCCAGATGCTCCGATACATCAAAAACCACCATCACTACCGAAAAAATGGCCAGCGTAAATATGAACGTGCCGAGATATTTTCTTATAATATACCGGTCAACAACTTTCAGATGTCGTCTTAAAAAATTTCTCATTTATAATCGTTGGCCCAGGCGGTTTACCATCATGTTTTTCCAATTGTAGAATTCGCCCGAAATGATCTTTTTACGTGCTTCCTTTACAAGCCACAGGTAGAAATGCAGGTTATGTAAGGTTGCAATCTGCGCTCCTAAGATTTCGCCCGAGTGAATCAAATGCCTAAGATAAGCTTTTGTATAACTCCTGTCAGCATACAAGTCGCTATCAGCTTCAATCGGACTAAAATCATTCTTCCATTTCTCGTTTTTGATATTTATAATACCCTCTTTGGTGAAAAGCATGCCGTTACGTGCATTGCGGGTCGGCATTACGCAATCAAACATGTCAATACCCAGTGCAATATTCTCCAATATATTTACAGGTGTACCTACACCCATTAAATAACGTGGTTTTTGCTGCGGTAATATATTGCAAACTAATTCTGTCATGGCATACATTTCCTCAGCCGGCTCACCCACGGATAAACCACCTATAGCATTGCCCTCACGTTCAAATGAAGCAATTACTTCAGCAGATTTAGTCCGCAGATCTTTATAAACCGAGCCCTGCACAATGGGGAACAAGGTTTGGTTGTATCCGTATTTTGGCTCTGTACTATCAAAACGCTCGCAGCAGCGTTTGAGCCAACGGTGGGTCATTTCGATAGATTTTCGCGCATAGCCATATTCACAGGGATAAGGTGTGCATTCATCAAAAGCCATAATGATATCGGCACCAATAATTCGCTGGATATCCATTACATTTTCCGGAGTAAACAGGTGTTTTGAGCCATCGATATGCGAACGGAATGTAACCCCTTCTTCCTTTATTTTACGTACCTCAGTAAGCGAATAGACCTGGTAGCCGCCGCTGTCGGTCAATATTGGCTTATCCCAGCCATTGAATTTATGCAATCCGCCAGCCTTTTCAAGGGTATTGAGCCCTGGTCTTAAATATAAATGATAGGTATTGCCCAGGATAATCTGTGCTTTTATATCATCCTTCAACTCATGCTGATGAACAGCTTTTACGGTACCTGCAGTACCCACAGGCATAAATATCGGTGTTTGTATAGTGCCGTGATCTGTGGTGATTTCGCCCGCGCGGGCCTTCGATAACGGGTCTTGTGCTGTTAAACTGAATTTCATTTCGAGGCTGCAAAATTAGTCATTTATGTTTGATTTGATTGTAGTGGTTGTAAATGTTGTAAGGGTTGAAATGGATTGATTTTCACCAATCTTAATATTTCCAATTATTGCAGCTACCGCAACCTCTACAACCGATCCAACTATACAACCTCACCTGATTTTTTCCACAATAGGGGTTTTCAAGCCAAAACTTATCCACCATTACTAGACAATCATGGTTTTTTTTACAATTTTACCCTTATATATTCATCTGATTTGGAAACCTATTTACCCGACGCGGTCTTCGTACTATTAACCTTCTGTTTTATTGCCCAGCTGTTTTATCTTATTTATTATCATAACAGGCTGAAGTCTTATAAGCCAGCTGAGGGATTAGCACCATCTGCTCTTGCAGTTTCAGTGATCATCAGTGCACGGAATGAGGCTGAAAAATTACCGGAAAACCTGCCTTTAATACTTGAACAAAATTATCCCGATTTTGAAGTAATTGTAGTAAACGACTGTTCAGTTGACGATTCGGAAAATGTATTAAAAGCGATTCAACTTAAATACCCGCGACTGAAAATTGTTACCGTAGTTGAAAATGACCGTCATAAAACCGGGAAGAAATTCGCCCTGACTATGGGCATCAAGGCATCTAAAAACGAACACCTGCTGTTTACTGATGCAGATTGCAAACCTGCCTCGGCTGATTGGATCGCGCGTATGGTTGCAAATTTTACAGGTGATACGGAGATTGTTCTGGGGTATTCTCCTTATTACAAAACCAAAGGGTTTCTAAATTCGCTTATCCGGTTCGAGACAGCTAAAACAGCCATAAATTATCTTTCAGCTGCGCTTGCGGGTAATCCATATATGGGAATAGGCCGCAACCTGGCCTATACAAAAACGTTGTTTTTTAAGAACAAAGGCTTTGCATCACATATGCACGTCATGTCGGGCGATGATGATTTGTTCGTAAATCAAAATGCTACGGCTGAGAATACCAACATCGAAATTCACCCTGATGCCTTTACTTTCAGTCCGGCCAAAAACACTTTTACCTCTTTCTTTGTTCAAAAGAGGAGGCACATGGGCGTAGGGAAGCTGTATAAGAATAATCACCGCCGTATGCTGAGTTTTGATGCGCTTACAGGCTTTTTATTCTATATACTACTTATATTATCTCTTGTCCTGGACTATGATCCGCTGCCTGCTTTGGGCTTATTCATTTTCAGGCTTATTGCGCAAATAATTATATATTCAAGGATATTTACAAAGTTGGATGTTAAAAACTTATTGTGGTATTTACCATTCTTCGACCTTGTTTATTATGTTTATTTAAATACTTTTGGATTGATAGGTACTTTTATAAAAACTACACAGTGGAAGTAAACGCAAATTTTACCGAAAACGCAAAAAACGATTTTCACCTTGTTGTGAAAGCACGCGAGGGAAATCAAAAAGCTTATGCCGACCTGATGCACAGGTATAAGGATTCTATCTATTTTATGGCGCTTAAAATGGTGAATAACAAGGAGGATGCAATGGACCTCACCGTTGAAACCTTTGCCAAGGCGTTCGAGAAATTGGAGAAATACCAACCGGATTATGCATTCAGTACCTGGCTGTTCCGTGTAGCTACCAATAACTGTATCGACTTTATTCGCAAAAAGAAATTGAATACCATGTCCATCCACGGAATGGTGGATGACGACGGAGAAGAAAAAACGCTACAGATAAAGGCAGATGTACTCAACCCGGAAGAAACTTCTATTAAGAAGCAGCAAACGCAAGAGTTAAAAGTTCTGATTGAAAGTTTGCCTCCCCGCTATCGCAACCTGATCACCCTGAGATATTTTGATGAACTCTCATACGAAGAAATAGCGCAGCAGCTCGACCTGCCTTTGGGTACAGTTAAAGCGCAATTATTTAGGGCCAGGTACCTGCTGGGTAATATCATAAACCGCTTTAACAGGGATGACATCTGATATCATACTCAAATATTTTCCTGATCTAAGCTCAGCACAACAGCAACAATACCAGCAACTGCCCGAACTATACAATTTCTGGAACGACCAGATCAATGTTATATCCCGAAAAGATATCGAGTCTTTATTGGAACGGCATGTATTACACTCGTTAGGCATTGCCAAAGTGATGCCCTTTTTGCCAGGCGAAAGCGTGCTGGACGTTGGCACCGGAGGCGGTTTCCCGGGAGTGCCACTAGCTGTTATGTTTCCTGAGACTCAATTTTACCTGGTCGATTCCATAGGGAAAAAGATAAAGGTGGTAAACGAAGTAGCCAAAGCCACCGGCCTGAAAAACCTGAAAGCCGGACATATCCGAGC
The DNA here is from genome assembly GCF_030519375.1 of Mucilaginibacter tolerans. GTDB lineage: Bacteria > Bacteroidota > Bacteroidia > Sphingobacteriales > Sphingobacteriaceae > Mucilaginibacter. The sequence goes on from NZ_JAUMKB010000004.1 coordinate 317,326, forward strand.
TGAACAAATACGCGGAAAATTTGATTTTGTAGTTTCACGCGCAGTAACACAACTGAAGGATTTCTATCCCTGGGTGAAAGGAAAATTCAATAAAGATTCAAAGAATAAACTGCCGAACGGCATACTGTATCTAAAAGGCGGCGACTTGACTCAGGAGATTGCTGAATCGAAATTGGCGGTAAAGCAGTATTATCTGAAAGATTATTTTACAGAAGAGTTTTTCGAAACCAAGCAGGTGATCTATGTAAAGGGGCAATAATTTCTTGTGGCCCTTTATTTATTCTGTCAATTTTTGCCATTCTTAGTTGTATCCTTCTTTTTCTTTTTGAAGAGATTTAAAGGGTTTGGTGGAGGAGGAGGCCCCGCCGGTTGTGTAGAAGGTCCGGAAGGCGGCGCGGCCGTTTTATCATCACTTTTTTTGTTGGTCGTGGTATCCTTTTTATGCTTTTTAAAAGGGTTGATTTTTTTCAAAACTTCATCCGGTGGTGGCGGAGGAGGTGGTCCGCCCGGAGGGGGTGATGGCTGGCTTTGTGCAAATGCATGGTTTGAAACACAAAATAATGCCAGGAATATTGGAACTATAAGCAGGCATGTCAGTCTGGCTGGGTAACCTTTTCTTTTTATCGGTTTCTTCATCATACAGCTTGATTTTGAGGCGGTTATTTACTGATCTAAATTATCAAAAAATACTTTTCAGAGCTAAAGTTTATATAATATTTATGTTAAGCTTTTTGAAAATAAATGCTAAAAATTTGAGCAAATTCAATTTGTTTGTAATTTCAACGCCAGATACCTGAACTTTAAAATATGTCATTACTTCATCGCATTGCTTTAACTTTTATAAAAAATATTGGTCCCGCACTATCCAAGTCCATGCTTTTTCATTTTGGCGATCAGGAACAGGTGTTCAAAGCATCTAAATTGAAGCTGATACAAATACCGGGCATCTGCGAAAGGAGATTTATTGACATGAATTTTAAAGCAGCCCTTGAGCGCGCAGAAGAAGAATTGAAATATATCGAAAGAAATAATGTCAGACCTATTTTTTATACTGATCCGCAATACCCAAAGCGACTGAAAAATTGTATAGATGGCCCGATATTATTATATGCTAAAGGCGATTTCAACCTAAACCCAGGCCACGTGGTAAGTATTGTAGGCGCCCGCAGGGCCACTAAGGGTTATTTTTGATATCATTCATCAGCATAAGTCGCCATTGGCTATTGATGAATTGAGGTTGAAAACAAATATGCCGATGAGCCAACTGGCAATCAACCTGCTAAATATGGAAATGCAGGGGTTTGCCAGGTCGTTACCCGGGAAAACTTATTGTATCAATTGATTTGAAAATTTGAAGATGTGCTAATTTGAAAACAGGTGGGAGCGAGTCAAATTCAAATCCTTAAATTGGTAAATCTTCAAATTTGAAAGTTAGCATTGAGATTCAATTTTCAAATCTTCAAATTGACAAATCTTCAAATCAATGGTTTTCTTTCGGTGAACTAAACCATTCCAGGTGGCCCGAGTCATAGGTCAGTTCCCGCCAGGAATCGAACTCAAATCTGATCAGGACGGCGGCCCCCGGCGGGACTTCGCGTATCTGGCCGGTAAAATAATGAACTAATTGCGCTATCCCTGGATTATGGCCAACCAAGCCTACAAAATTTTGATTTTCAGGGAATTCACTGATAACAGAAAGCAGCGATTGCTGACTAGCATCATAAATCCGGGAATCTTCTGATGGTTTGTGCAGGCTTAAATGCTCTGAAAGTATATTAGCTGTCGCCAAAGTGCGCAGCGAAGGGCTACTTATGAGTATCTGAGGAACTGCCCCTGCACTTTCTATTCGCTCGGCCATGATGGTTGTATCCCGCATGCCGGAGTGTTTAAGAGGCCTTTCAAAATCGCTGTAGCTATCGTCGTGAACAGCTTTGGCATGGCGAATCAGCAATATTTTTTTCATAGCGTTTTTGTTTAGGCATCATTTGCGAAGTTAATAACAACTTCTTCGGGTATATTGTTCATACATTTGAAGTGCCCAAGCGGACATTTTTCAAGGCCGAACTTTGAGCACGGGCGGCAAGGTAAGTTTATCCCGATCACCTCCGCGTCTTTTACCATATAGGGCTGTACACCAAGTAATTCCGGTACTGTACCACCCCAAATTGAAGCGATCGGCCTGTCAAATGCTTCGGCAATGTGGGTCAACCCGGTATCAAACCCTAACACCCGTTTCGCTTTCGAAACTAAATATACGGATTCATCCAGTGAAGTAATACCGCAGGCATTATAAATATTTGAGCCGATGGCATTGGCAATTTCGTCGCCATTTTCTTTTACGTCGCTTCCTCCTAGCAAAACAATTGGGGAGTTGATTTTATGGCATATGCTGATGATCTTCTCATTCGGCATACGTTTGGTAAAATGCGTTGCTCCGATGATAAATGCTACAAAGTCCGACTGATGAGAAACGGGCAATAATTTTGTCAGATCGTGCTCTGTTTTTATATAATAATCTATCGGTTTGCCATCATTTTTAACACCCAGGAACTTAACCGCTTTCATGTAGCGCTCCACCAAATGAACAGATGGAACAAGCTTTAAATTGAATTTGAGGCTAAGCCATTTGCGGATACGCTGCTTTTTGTAGGAGGAAGATTTAATACCCGTCCGCAATTTGATAAGCGAAGTCCGCAGGTTACTGTGCAGGTCGATCAGGTAGTCGTATTTTTCTGCCTTTATTTCTTCAATAGTTTCGGCCAGGGTAGGCTTTAATAAGAGCAGCTTATCGAGATGCGGATTGTTATCGTAGATGTATTTGAAGGCTGGCTTTGTTAGGAAATGCACTTCGGCGTCAGGCAGTTGCGTTTTCAGGCATCGCACCACAGGCGTCGTATAAATAATATCACCCATTGAGCTGAAACGGACAACCAGTATCTTCATGTTATTTTGTGATCTGTTCCCTGATCTTTTTGATGATAGAGGTAGAGGAGTAACCCTCCACAAAATCAATGGTCTTTACCTCGCCGCCATTGGCCATTACTTCTTTAGCCCCGACAATGTTTGCGATTGAGTAATCGGCTCCTTTTACTAATATATCGGGCATCAGGGCCGTGATTACCTTTATCGGAGTATCTTCTTCAAACACGACTATGGCATCCACAAAAAATAATGCTGCCAGCAAAGCAGCGCGACTATTCTGATCATTTACAGGCCGGTGCTCGCCTTTGATCCGTCTTACTGAACTATCAGAATTTAATCCGATTACCAATTTATCACCCAGTTCAGCTGCTTTGGCCATATAGGTAATATGTCCGATATGCAGCAGGTCGAAAACGCCATTCGTAAAGACAACCTTTTTGCCCTCGCTTTGCCATTGTGCAATAGAAGCTTTAAGTGATGGTATGTCACTTATTTTACTAAGCAGTGTTTTTTCCAGGTTGTTTCTCATCGATCAGAATTCATTATCAACAGCCTTGCAAAGTATATGACCGATCAGGATATGCATTTCCTGTATGCGGGCAGTAATGTCAGACGGCACGATGACGTTTAAATCACATATGCCGTTCATTTTTCCGCCATTTCTGCCGGATAGACCCAGTGTTTTACATTGTAGCTTTTGTGCTGATTCAAAGGCTTTTAGTATGCCTTCGCTGTTGCCACTGGTAGATATGCCGATGAACAAATCGCCCGGTTGCGCCAATGCTTCCACCTGACGTGAAAACACAAACTGGTAGCCATAATCATTGGCTATGGATGTTAAAGCGGAGGTATCGGTAGTAAGGGCGATCCCGGGTAGAGCCCTGCGCTCTTTCATAAACCTTCCGCTCAATTCGGCTGCAATATGCTGAGCATCAGCTGCGCTACCGCCATTTCCTGCTATTAATACCTTTTTGCCATTTTTTAGGGTACTTACAATCATTTCGCATGCAGTTTCAATATCTGCACCAAGCGAATCAATTACTTTTTGTATCAATTGCTGATGATCTTGCAGTTCCTCAATAACCAGTTTATTCATATTGTATTTCGTTGGTCAATTAGTTTGACCGTTAGTTATATCTTCTAAAATTTCGTCAATACTGGTAGTTGCGCTGCCCACACGTCGTATTACAATAGCAGCCGCATGGTTCGCCAGCTCACAGGATTCTTCAATGGTCAATCCCGAGGCAATAAAGTAAGCGATGGTTGCCAATACAGTATCGCCAGCACCAGTCACATCAAATACGGCCGTTGCCTTAACCGGTAACAGTTTGTAAGTGAGCTCATCCAGTATGACCATGCCTTCTTCTGATAAGGTAACGATTAAGTAATCAACCCCAGTTTGTTTAAAGATGACTTTAGCGGACTTTTGCAGATCGTCAATTGTCTTAATGCGCTCTGTTTTGGCAGCTTCGGCCAATTCTTTACGGTTGGGTTTAATAATAAAAGCACCCTTATATTTCTCGTAATTCAATCCCTTTGGATCGATGATCACTTTCTTTTCTTTGCTTTTGGCAAGCTTGATCAGTCTTTGGGTCAGATTCTCAGAGAATAAGCCCTTGCCATAATCAGAAAACAGTACAATATCAGCCTCATTAATATAGTGATCCAGCTGATTCACCAGTTCATCTTCCAGTTCACTCAAAACCGGATCAGTAATTTCCCGGTCGACCCTTACTAATTGGTGGCTGCCAGCTACCACACGGGTTTTTACGGTGGTTGGGCGATTTACATCCTTCAGAATGGCATCTGTAGCAATCCCTTCGCTTTCTAATATTTCAATCAGGCGCAGCCCATAAGTGTCTTCGCCGACCAAGCCTCCAAGTGTCACTTTTGCACCTAAAGCAACCAGGTTTTGAGCCACGTTTGCAGCCCCACCCAATGTAGTTGATTCATTTTTTACATTGACTATCGGAACCGGTGCCTCAGGCGAGAGCCTGGTGGCATCACCCCAGATATAATGATCGATCATCAGATCACCGATGACCAGGACAGCAGGCGGGGTTTGCTTTTGTTGTATATAACGTACTTTATCTATGAGCATTTACCTGCTTTTTTGATTCAAATTCTTTCTTAATTTCTTCAAGGGAGAACGTATTTAAACACATTTCCTTATATAAACCGCCTTTTCGCGCAGCTAAAACACCATAATGCATGTCGGAGAAACCCTCCACCCGGTGTGCATCAGGGTTAATGGATAATTTTACACCTATATCCAATGCATATTGGTGCCAGCGCCAATCCAGATCGAGGCGCAATGGGTTGGCATTGATCTCAATGATCACATGATTTGCAGCACAAGCGTCAATTACCTTTTGATAATCAAATTCATAGCCTTTACGGCTTAACAATAACCGGCCAGTAGGGTGTCCTAAAATGGTAGTGTAAGGATTTTCAACGGCTTTAATCAAACGCGCGGTCGCCTTTTCCTTATCCATTTTCAAGTTGGAGTGTACCGACGCTACAATAAAATCAAAACGCTGCAATATCTCATCGGGGTAATCCAGGGAACCATCGTTCAGAATATCTGATTCAATTCCTTTAAAAATATGAAAGCCGGTGATCTTTTTATTCAGATGATCAATTTCTTCATGCTGCTGCAATACCCGCTCAATACTTAAACCTTTTGCATAAAAGGCGCTTTTGCTGTGATCGCAGATGCCCAAATATTCCAGTTTTAGCTGATCACGGCAGTATAGGGCCATGTCTTCCAATGTATTTACACCATCGCTCCATGTGCTGTGGTTATGTAGCGTACCTTTCAGATCCTGATAAGTAACTAGCTGAGGTAAGGCATTGTTGGTAGCTTTTTCAATGAATGTATTACCCTCACGAAGCTCCGGCGGCATATAGGTTAGACCAGCTTTTTTATAGATCGCTTTTTCGCTTTCGGCTTGTTTTATATCATCAGATATACGAGCCAAAACAGCCTGAACATGATCGTCAGCACCGGTCTGTGTAAATAATTCGTAATGGAACGAAAGATTATTTACTACTGAAATGCTCACCAATAGACCATTGGCCGTTTCGCCACTGATCGTATGCTCCTTAACTGTCAGGTTTTGAAGTATATCCGATTGAGTCAATGTTTCTACATCTGCTCTAACATCACCGGAGCCAACCAGGAAACTCAATTCATCAATGATCTCGCAGCAACGACGGAATTCCCCGGTAAAACTCAATATGGATTCAGGAAGCATATCCTGTATCTTTTGAAACAGCTCACCTGCAATGGCATCCACCCGCGCAAACAAGAATTTGCCATTGCTGGCCATCCTGAATTCAATGACCTTTACTATTTCTTCCTGTGTCTTTAACCCGAAACCTTTTGCTTCGATCAGGCGGTTCTCATTACAGGCATAGTACAATTCGCCGACCGTCTCGATGCCTAATTCGTGCCAAATGATGCCGATCTTTTTAGGGCCAATACCTTTGATGCCCAGCATCTCCACGACTCCTTCCGGCGTAGCTGCAAGCAGATCGGTCAAGTCTGTTATGGCACCTGTTTCCAGTAATTCCACTATTTTGGTAGCGGTACTTTTCCCAATGCCGTCAATTTTCTCCATTTCGGCAAGGCTTTTACCTGCGATGCCATAGGGGAGCTTATCCACCTTAAAGGCAGCATTGGCCAGCGACTTCACCTTGAAGGGGTTTTCGTCGTGCAATTCCATCAGTTGCGACAGCAGGCGGAGCGTACGGGCAATGGGTTTGTTTTCCATAAGCGGATTCGGGGTGTAAAAATACAAATAGTTCATAGATAATAGTTCATGGTTCATAGCTTGTCGGCAATTTAAAGGAGAAAAACGAAAGCTATTCCCATAACGGAAATAGCTTTAAAACAAATGGCCATGTTCTATGAACCATCAGCCATGAACTAACATCTACTTGATTACAATATCATAAGGCATGCGCATTTGCGGGGTGCGCATCATTTGGGTAAGACCTTTTATCTGATCGTAATACCGGTAATTATCACCCAGCTCTGATTTTACAAAGTGTACCCTCATTTGTTCGCTGATATCAGCGCCGAACTTGTTAAATACGCCTTTCTTTTGTTCCGGATAAGCTACCAGCTTAAATTTCCTGATGCCAGCTTTCTTAGCTGCTGATGAGATGGCATCATTAATATTACCTAAACGGTCAACCAAGCCAATTTTTACGGCTTGTTCGCCGGTCCATACGCGTCCCTGGCCAATACTATTGATATATGCCTGTGTTTTATGACGGCCTTGGGCAACTGCCTTGGTAAAATCGTCATAACCATGGTTCACATTGTTCTGCAGGATAGCTTTTTCTTCAGCCGATAATGGCTTGCTAATGTCACCCAAATCGGAATATTTCCCGGTTTTTACACCGTCAAAGGTGATGCCCAGCTTATCATTAAATAGTTTTTGAAGGTTAGGAATGATCGCGAAAATACCGATGGAGCCGGTTATGGTATTCGGTTCGGCAATGATCGAGTCTGCAGCGCATGATATATAATACCCACCCGATGCTGCCAGGTCACCCATCGATACGATGATCGGTTTTACTTTCTTGGTAAGCATCACCTCGCGCCAGATTACATCTGATGCCAGCGAACTACCGCCGGGTGAGTTCACGCGTAAAACCACCGCTTTTACGTTATCATCCAATCTTACCTTACGTAAAGCAGCTGATATTTTTTCTGAACCTATGGTATTATCATCTCCGTCGCCGCCATTGATCTCTCCCGAGGCATAAACAACAGCTATCTGGTTTTTGATCTTTTTCTTTGAATCATCATCGTCTTTCGATGAGGAATGGTTGCCGGCTGCATAGTCGCCCATCTCTACTTTATGAAGCTCGGTCTTTGAACCAATGCCGGTGCGGTCCCGCAATTCGTCTAAGACTTCGTCCTTGTATTTCAGGCCGTCAACCAGCTTATATTTCAGCGCATCTTCGGGGAATTGCACTTTCAAATTGTTAGCTATATGATACAGAGAATCTTTACTGATCTTACGGCTTTTGCTGATATTGGTCAGGAAATAGCTATATAATGAGCCCAGGTAAGAATTTACCTGTTCGCGGTTGGCATTGCTCATTTTGGTCAATACAAATGGCTCGACAGCACTTTTGTAAGTGCCTACTTTTATCACTTGAGCTTCAATACCCAGTTTATCCAAAGCGCCTTTAAAGAAAGTGATTTCTGAATTAAAGCCGCTAAATTCAAATATGCCTTTAGGGTTAATGTACACTTTGTCGGCTACTGATGCCAGGTAATAGAAGCCTTGTGTATACACCTCGGAATAAGCGATAATGAACTTGCCTGATTTTTTAAAATCGAGCAGCGCATCACGTATCTCCTCGGTAGTAGCCTGGCCCGAAAGCATATAGCTTTCGTCAAGGAAAATACCTTTTATGTTCTTGTCTGCTTTTGCTCGTTTTATATTGGCGAGGATATCGTTAAGGCCTAAATTCTTGTCACCGTCCAGACCTAAAAAGTCGAGCCCAGAAAACGGGTTGTATGGGGTGCGCTCAGGTATTTCGTGCGTAATTGCGATATGCAGGTATGAATCTGAATCAACTTCGACATGTTTATCACCACTTGCGGCTGCCATTATTATTCCAACGATAATAACCAGAAATACCACACTACACAAAATAATCCCCACCATCGTGGCGAAAACAAATTTGAAGAATTGTTTCATTAAATATTATAAATCTTTTATCTATGCAAACTTAGCAATTCGATATGTATAATATTAAGAGCTTTGTCTATAATATTTGTTACAACAATGATTGATGTTTTTTTGTTATTGGGTAGTAATCTGGGGCACAGGGAAGCGTATTTGCAAAAAGCCATTGACCTGATTGAGACTGAAATAGGTCCTGTAATTCAAAAATCATCGATTTATGAAACGGAAGCCTGGGGCAAAACCGACGAGCCGAATTACCTGAACCAGGTAGTATGCGCTGGTACAGAATTACCGGTGCGCCAGGTGCTCGAAAAAGTATTGCAGATTGAAACCAGTATCGGGCGCGTAAGAGAGGAAAAATGGGGATCGCGGATTATTGATATCGATATCTTGTTTTATGGGCAAGATATTATTGACGAACCTGGCCTTATTATCCCGCACCCCGAACTCCATAACCGTATGTTTACCTTAGCTCCATTGAGCGAAATTGCCGCTGATTTGCAGCATCCAGTATTTAAAAAAAGTATTTTTCATCTTAAAAACGAACTTAAAGATAACTTGATCGTAAAAAAGTTATAATTTTGATTTAATACTAACTGAATTTATAATAATATACCAGCCTAAACATGCCGGACAGCTCAGCAACACCAGATCTTGATCTTACATTTTTATATGAAATTGCTGACGGCAGCGACGAATTTGTTGTGGAATCTATTGATATGTTATTGCAGCAAGCACCGGAAATGCTCAACAGCATTGACCAGGCATTGCAATCAGCCGATTGGCCTACTGCTGCTGCAGCTGCTCACAAACTAAAACCATCTATGGGCTTTTTCGGGATGCTTATTTCCCAGGGCTTATTGCAGGACGTGGAATTGCTTTGCAAAGCTGGTGGGCAAGAGCCAGATGAGATAAGAGCAAAATACAATCAGGCAAAAGAGCTGGTCGAAACTAACCTCACTGCACTCTCACGCATCAAATCTGAAAAAGAAGCCGGAATTTAAACTTTTTGGATTTTAAAGCTGTAGCTCTCCATAATCAGGTTAGCTAACAGGCTTTTGCAGGCTTGTTCTACTTTTGAGTTAGCTATTTCTTCATTTTCAGCTTCAATTTCGAGCGAAATGTGTTTGCCGATGCGCACGTTGTGTATCTCGGTTAATCCAAGATTTTTCATACTACCGGTTACAGCTTTTCCTTGAGGGTCAAGAATTTCCTTTTTTGGCATTACGTCGATTTCAGCCTGAAACTTTGTCATTAGAGAACTTATATTGAATGATAGATAAGGTGATATACATTAATATGATCACCGGAACCGCGGCAAATTTAAAAAATAGTATCAATATTGCCGAGAAGAGTAATAATAAATAGCGATAAATGTTCTTATCCAGGTCGCTGTTTTTGAATTTGAGCGACATTAAGGGGATCTCAGCCACCAGCAAAGAACACATTATCAAAACAAAAACTGCCAGCACATACACGTTTAATATGTATTCACTAAAATTGACATGATGTTCCAGTATAAATGGTATAGATGCTATCAGTATGGCATTGGCCGGGGTAGGCAGGCCAATAAAACTTTCAGCCTGACGTGTATCATTGTTGAATTTAGCAAGCCTCAGTGCCGAAAAAACTGAGATCAGAAACGCGCTAAAATTAAGCCACGGACTAACATTAGGAACCTGCGGGGTTTTTAAGAATAACTCATATAAGATAGCCGAAGGCAAAAAACCGAAGCTCACCATGTCAGCTAACGAATCAAGGTCCTTTCCGATGTGTGAAAATGATTGCAATACGCGGGATGCAAAGCCATCAAAAAAATCAAATATTGCTGCTAAGAAAAGAGCGTATGATGCAAATATCAGGTTTTCCTGAAAAGCAAAAACTATCCCGACACATCCGCTGAACAAGTTAGCACAGGTAATGGCATTGGGAACATGTTTGCTTACGCGTTTATTCATTTCTCGGGGCGAAGATATGCAAGGTTTATAAAGAAATTATGAAGTTATGATATCATAACTTCATAATCCCAAAAGTATTAAGAATTCATCGAGATCAGGAATTCTTCGTTCGTTTTTGTGCCTTTTATCTGGCTTTGCAAAAACTCCATCGCTTCCTGCGAATTCATATCTGCCAAATGGTTACGTAATATCCAAACACGCTGCAAAGTGTCGCGCTCCAGCAACAGATCGTCGCGACGGGTACTTGAAGCAGTAATATCGATAGCAGGGAATATACGTTTGTTAGATAACTTACGATCCAGTTGCAGCTCCATGTTACCGGTACCTTTAAATTCTTCGAAGATCACCTCATCCATCTTAGATCCGGTTTCTGTAAGAGCTGTAGCAATAATGGTTAACGAACCGCCATCCTCGATGTTACGTGCAGCACCAAAGAAACGTTTAGGTTTGTGTAGCGCATTAGCATCAACACCACCTGATAATATCTTACCTGAAGCAGGGGCCACGGTATTGTAGGCACGGGCAAGGCGGGTGATCGAGTCGAGCAGGATCACAACGTCATGTCCGCACTCAACCATGCGTTTTGCTTTCTCCAAAACGATATTGGCGATTTTTACGTGGCGCTCAGCAGGCTCATCAAATGTTGATGATACTACCTCAGCACGCACGCTGCGAGCCATATCGGTTACTTCTTCCGGACGTTCGTCTATCAGCAGGATGATCAGGTAAACTTCAGGGTGGTTCCTGGCAATGGCGTTGGCCACATCCTTCAGTAACATGGTTTTACCCGTTTTAGGCTGAGCTACAATCAAGCCGCGCTGCCCTTTACCGATAGGAGAGAACAAATCCATGATGCGGGTTGAATAGTTACTGGCGTCTGTAAACAACTCCAACCTTTCGGAGGGGAAAAGTGGCGTTAAGTGGTCGAAAGGAACCCGGTCACGAACTTCGGCAGGGATACGCCCATTAATGGCTTCAACCCTAACCAACGGGAAGTATTTTTCGCCCTCTTTTGGAGGACGGATGCTTCCACGGACGGTATCGCCGGTTTTCAAACCAAATAATTTTATCTGCGACTGTGATACATAAATATCATCAGGAGAAGTCAGGTAGTTGTAATCCGAAGATCTCAGAAAACCGTAGCCATCCGGCATGATTTCCAAAACGCCTTCGTTTACAATTACATTATCAAAATCAAGATTGATAGCCGGTTCCTGGCTTTTTTGCTGGTTTTGGTTGTTGAAGCGCCGCTCAAATTTTTGAGGTTTGGTTTCGCTTACAGATTCTTCGGACTTGATTCCAGGTGCTTCCTGTTCATCAGCTAATGGAGTCGATGTGACAACGGGTTCGCTTTCTGTATCATCTACCAGGGTTTCATCATCAGGTTCGTCAAACAGGTTTGTATCGTCCAAAGGAACCTCTACACGCGGGCCGTTGCTTTTTGATTTTGTGGTACGGATTCTTTTGCGGGTTCTTTCAGCAGGTTCTTCGGTAGCTGCTGATGGTTTTATTTCGCTATAATTATTGATCATAGCAGCCTGCTGAGCGCGGGCCGCCTCTATTAATTGTTGTTGTTCTACAATTTTGCTTATGAGTTGAGGTTTTCGCAGTTCCTCGGCTTCAGCAATACCTAAACTCTTTGCCATTTCGCGCAACTCTGAAACGAGTTTGTCGTTCAATTCTGTGGTATCAGACATGGATATAAATAATGATTCAAATGGAATATTTTACTTGAGAGAAATTGTCTTGCAACTGTGCTTACGCAACATCTAAAAATTTATAGATTGTGGATTTTTAAATTGTTTCTTTAGCGCAAGAAAAATTCAAAAGGATAACGCTGCAATTTTACTCATTAATATTAACAAAACAAAAATTTTGAAAAAATATGTTTGTGTATCAACACTTAGGTTATTTTTTAGTTGTTTTGCAACAGAAAATAATCCGCGCTAATGCTTTCCCGCCAGCAACTAATTCAGCAAATCAAACAAAAAAAATCTTTCCTGTGTGTAGGGCTCGATACTGATATCGATAAAATACCTGCGTTTTTAAAGGCATACCCCGACCCGGTATTTGAATTTAATAAGCGTATTATCGATTCCACCAAAGACCTGTGCATCGCTTATAAGCCCAATGCTGCTTTCTACGAGCGCCACGGTATAAAAGGTTTGCAAAGTTTGATAGCTACTTCTGAATATTTACCAAAAGATTGCTTGAGCATTATTGATGCCAAGCGCGGCGATATTGGCAATACCTCCGGTATGTATGCCCGTGCATTTTTTGATAAGGAAGCTGCCGGGATGGATTTTGATGCCATAACCGTTGCACCTTACATGGGTAACGACAGCGTAACACCTTTCCTGGCTTTTGAAGGAAAATGGGTTATCGTGCTGGCACTTACTTCTTCTATCGGCAGCAAGGATTTTCAATATCTGCAAACTGGCGACGGTTATTTGTATGAAGAAGTCATAAAAAAGGCCAATACCTGGGCAGGTGCCGACCGCCTGATGTATGTGGTAGGGGCCACCAAGAGTACCGAATTTACTAATATTCGCAAGTATGCACCGGATAATTTTCTGCTTGTTCCGGGAATTGGAGCACAGGGCGGCAGCCTGGAGGATGTTTGTCAGTTTGGTATGACCAAAGATTGCGGATTGATCGTCAATAGTTCCAGGGCTATTATCTATGCATCAAACGGCGAAGATTTTGCCGAAGCTGCACGCCAAGAAGCTTTAAAAGTGCAGCGGCAAATGGAAACTGAACTGAAAAATGCCGGAATTATATAAGACATTTTATTAATAACTTAAACCAATAATCACATGAAAATACTCTCTAAGTCTATTGCCTTTTTTTTTGTAATTACATTTATCGCCATTCAAGCCAATGCACAGGTGCAAATACTGGAAAAAAATGCACTTGAGAAAATTCAGAATGGACATAGCCATGTTGTAGTTAATGAATTGCATTTTCCGGAATCCGAAGATTTTTTAGACGTTTTTAAGAAATATTGGACATTAACCAAAGGTGTCGACTTTATCAGTTCAGAAAACTTGTCGGGTAGCCTGGTGGCAGGCGACTCTTATTTTAGCATCGAGGCGCTTCATATATCGGGGTATTATGGATCTCAGCAGATATATTATTATCTTAATTTATGGGTGCCATCGGCAAAGAGTTTAAAAGATAAAAACTTTAAAATCGAACACGAAGAAGAGCTGGCACATATCGCCATTTCGGCCGACTTTGGTACAATGAAGGAAACTATGAAGACTAACGGTATGTTCTTTGACTTTAATAGCGAAGGCCGTCTTTTTCATTGGCACCCTGGGTTATTAAAAAACTACTTGCAGCTTTTAACAGCAGAATTGAAAACAGGTAAAAAATTGGATTATCACGATGATATGACCGATAAATCGCAGGTAAAAGCACTGAGTACGCAGACATTATTCATTGCGGAAGATAATCTTAATAAGGTGACAGCATTTGTTAATAAACAAAAGGTGATGGATATTAAGGAAATTACGAAAGATTATAAATTCAATTAGGAATCTATTTCAGACCGTCAGCTTGGCGAAAAAATATTGGAGGACAAAGAGCAATTCTATTACATTTTATATATAAGGAATAGCAGTAGTAAGTTGGTATCCATTATTAATTCCCGCACAGGCGAGGTTATCTATTCGCGATATGAAAAATCAATGAGTAATAATTTCAAATCCAGCGATCTTAAGGAGTTGTCTAAATTAATTAGTAATAACTGATCCGGCAAAATCGCCATTAGTTACGTTATCTACTCTTTGAGACTTACAAAGTTTTCAAAACTAAGTCTTAAAGAGTAGATCAGAACACCATCGTCCTCTCAGGGTATCTTAGCGCATAGTTAGATATCATATTCCTTATATAATCGTTCCCCGGGTAAGGTGTGAGGTGGTTTTTAAGCTGCTCCAGGCTATCAACATCAAAATAATGGGAGATATAACCCATACCATAAAACTGCCCCTTTTCGATCAAAATGCAGCTATGCTCATCTACCTGTCGGCCTTCGTCGCGTATTGCAAAGGTAGGTAATGCATCCTTCAATTGGGCAATCGCCTGATTTACTTTTCTGTTATAGTCCTCCACGGTTTCAACGCCTTCGCATGCGCATAGATGGTGCATGGCACCGGTGCAGGGTGCGTTATTGTTTTGTATAAAACAGAGTTTTGGGCAAAGCTCAAACTCGTCAATGAGTTTAAGCAGCAGGTTACGGCCATCCAATAACGAATTGCAGGTGTATATTGGTTGTGAGAGCTTCCTACGTTTATCTACAGCCAATCTCAGGTAGCCTTTCTGATCCTCAAATGCATAAAGCCCGTAGGCATGTTCAAACCGTTTTAATGAGCGATTATATTTTGGCCACAGCCGTTTGATTTCGATAGCTTCCAACACAAAGGCGATGAGCTCCGTACCGCAACTTTGATAAGATATATGATGAATGTTGCGCAAGAACTCCTGCCGCTGTAAGCCGGGATTATTGCCTGAGAAATGGCTGCAAACCCGTTGCTTTATATTACGTGCCTTACCAACATAAATCACTTTACCCTTTTCATCATGAAAATAATAAACGCCGGGTATATAGGGGAGTTGGTCAATGTCCTCTTTAGGCAAATTGGCCGGTAATACCTGCTCGCGCGACCGGTGTTTGAGTGCCTGGCCGATATGATTGCCATTATCATTCTGAAGCAGGATTGAGAACAAGATGGCTGTTGCTTCCGCGTCACCTGCAGCTCTGTGCCTGCTTTCATTTTCTATGCCAAGATGACGGCATAACTTACCGAGACTGTAAGACGGCATCCCCGGCAAAATCTTACGGCCAAGTCTTACCGTACACAATTTATTGCATTGCAGATCATAGCCGGCCACGGCTAAGTGATGGCGAATAAAGGAAAAATCAAAATTGACATTGTGGGCAACGAATATCTTGCCGTGAAGCATGTGATAAATGTCAGCGGCTACATCCTCAAATGGCGGCGCATCCTGGACCATTTCGTTGGTAATACCTGTCAGCGCCCGGATGTAAACCGGGATATCCCGCCCTGGATTAACCAGTGTGCTGTAGCGTTGGGTTACTCTTTTACCATCGTGCAGGCATACAGCAACTTCGGTTATACCATTTGAGCTGGCATGTCCCCCCGTCGTTTCTATATCCACAATAGCGTACATGGTTCAAATTTAGTGAATTTTAGTCCGGAAGTCCGCAAAAAGTCGGGAAGTCCGTAAGTGATAATTTAATCTGAAAAATAAGACCCGGTACTTCTGCCGGGTCTTAGTATCAATTAATAATCTTTCGGACTTGCGGTCTTCCCGACTTCCCGACTAAGAAAATCACTTCTTCTTTCCCTGTATTTGTTGCTGCTGGCGCATAGCTTCTTCCATACGCGCCTGGAAACCTGATTTCTTTTTCTTCTCTTCAGGTTTCTTTTTGTTCTCTTGTATCTGGGCGTGGATCTTTTTATCGTCGACCATCAGCCTGATCAGGTATTGCTGCAGGAAAGTGAACATGTTGGCCAGGAAGTAATAGTAATTCAAACCTGCGGGGTAGTTGTTCAGTGTGATGAGGAAGATAATAGGCGTGACGTATCCTATATATTTCATTTGCCCGGTTGCACCTGATATCTGGTTGTTGAAATAAGTATAAACCAGAGTCGAGATGGTCATCAGCAAACACATCAAGCTGATATGATCAACACCGAATATAGGCGAGAAGCTGATTACTGAATCATAAGTAGAAAGGTCATGCATCCAAAGGAAGTGTTCACCTCTTAACTCAAATAAGCTTGGGAAAAAACGGAAGAATGCAATCACAATAGGCATCTGTAATAATAATGGCAAGCATCCGCCCAACGGGTTTACACCTGCCTTTTTATACAGTTTCATATACTCCTGTTGCAGCAGCGTAGGATTATCTTCGCCAACTTTTGCTTTGATCTCATCCATTTCTGGCTTAAGTATCCGCATTTTAGCCATTGAAAGGTATGACTTGTAGGTAAGTGGAGACAATACTAACTTAAGCAGTACAGTTAAAGCCAGGATGATAAGACCGTAATTCCAGTTAAATTGTTTTAGGAAGTTAAATACCGGCAATACTGCATAACGGTTGATATATTTTAACGGCCCCCAACCCAAACTAACCACTTTATCAAGCTCATAACCTTGCTCCTTAAGCGTGCTAAAGCGATTTGGGCCAAAGTAGAATTCCAAAGGCACAGCACCATCAGCCATCCGGGTAAAAGAAAGATCGGCCTTCATTTGCTTCACATCGGCAGTATTAGTTACATCGGTACTTACTGTTAAGTTCGACTTATCAATACCTTGTTTAGCGACCAGGATATTTGAAAAGAAGTGTTGCTTAAAAGCTACCCATTGCAGTTTTTTATCTGTGATAGACTTCTGGTCGTCTTTGGTATCGCCGAAGTCATTTACCTCATTGTCCGTATTTTTATAATAAATTTCCGAATACTGGCGCTCCTGCTTCATGTCCTTTTCCTGTTTGTGCAGGCTTGCCTGCCAGTTCAGATTAAAGGTGCTGCTGTTCGCGATAATATTATCCAATCCGGTCGACTTTATAGTCAGACCCAATTTAAAGCCGGTCCCTTTTAATGAGTACACATAGTCAATGTACTGGGTAGGGCTATAGCTCAGGCGCATGGTCAGGTTGCTTGAGTCTTTTTCTGCTACAGTAAGGCTCTGAGAGCTTGGCGTAAAATACAGATCTTTTGTATTGACGTTTTTACCGGGGATATTTAGTATTAATCCAAACTGATTATTATCACCATCGAATAAAATGAGAGGTTTTTTATCGAAAGTCTTATAGTTCTTCAATTCAACCGAGTAAACGCGACCACCATGTGTACTTAATTTAACGCGCAGTTCCTGGTTTTCGAGGATGACGAATTGCTCGCTGCCTACGGATGCCATGCCGAAAGGAATTTTCTTCAATGTTGAGTCGGCTAAAGCAACAGTTTTTTTTGATGTGTCCGGCTTAGTAGTTTTAACAACAGCAGCGGCGGCTTTTGCTCTTTTGATTGAATCCTGCACCAACTGCTCTTTTTTCAGCTCAGCATCCGAGGGCTTCAAAAGAAAATAAGACCCCAGCATGATCAAAACTATCAGGACAAACCCTGTTATTGTATTCTTATCCATTTTATCGTTATCGTACTTTATTACTTCTTGCGGGCATATGCCAGCGAAGCGGCGACAAAGTTAACAAAAAGTGGGTGAGGATTAGCAACTGTTGATTTTAATTCCGGGTGAAATTGTCCGCCCACAAAAAACGGGTGATTTTTCAGCTCAATGATCTCTACCAGACCATTATCCGGGTTGATGCCTGAGGGGGTCATTCCGGCTTCTTCGTATTGTTTCAGGTATTTGTTGTTAAATTCAAAACGGTGACGGTGACGCTCGGTAATATGCGTTTTTCCGTATATAGCGGCCGCTTTTGATCCTTTCTTGATATCGCAAGGATAAGCGCCTAAACGCATAGTGCCGCCTTTGTTCTTGATTTTCTTCTGCTCTTCCATCATGGCGATAACCGGATGGGGAGTGTGCTCGTTCATCTCGGTACTATTTGCATTTTTCAGCCCTAAAACATTACGACCGAACTCAACAACTGCGCACTGCATACCTAAACAGATACCAAAGAACGGAATATTATTCTCGCGAACATACCTGATCGCCTCAATTTTGCCTTCGAAACCACGCTCACCGAAGCCTGGTGCAACTAATACGCCATGCAGGCCTTTTAAACGTTCAATCGCGTTTTCCGGCGTTAGCTGTTCTGACGGGATATATTCAACCCGTACTTTACATTCATTTTTAGCACCCGCATGTATGAACGATTCTGTGATCGACTTATAAGCATCCGGAAGCTCCACATATTTACCTACCAAACCAATGCGTACATCTGATGTCGGGTTTTTCAAACGGCCCAGGAAATCCTTCCAGCTTTCCAGTTCGGGTTCGTTTTTGTGCGAAAGTTTCAGCTTGGTTAATACCGTTTTGTCCAACTGTTCTTTCAGCATCAGCAGCGGAACATCGTATATCGTAGAAGCATCGATGGACTCGATTACCGCATTGATATTTACGTTACAGAAAAGAGCGATTTTTTTGCGGATATCCTGGTTGATATGATGCTCAGTACGGCAAACCAGAATATCTGGCTGGATACCATATTCCAACAACATCTTCACAGAGTGTTGTGTCGGCTTAGTTTTCAATTCGCCTGCTGCTGCAAGGAATGGTATCAAAGTTAAATGGATAACCAATGAGTTGCCAGAACCAATTTCCCACCTGAACTGACGTACAGCTTCGATATATGGCAGTGATTCGATGTCGCCTACCGTACCTCCCAATTCTGTGATCACGATATCATAATCACCGCTCTCGCCAAGTAAACGGATGTTTCTTTTAATCTCGTCAGTAATGTGAGGAACTACCTGAACCGTTTTACCCAAAAACGCACCTTCGCGCTCCTTGTTGATCACATTCTGGTAAATACGACCGGTAGTAATATTATTGGCCTGTGAAGTTGGCGTATTCAAAAAACGCTCATAATGACCCAGGTCAAGGTCGGTTTCGGCACCGTCTTCAGTAACATAGCATTCACCATGCTCATAGGGGTTAAGTGTTCCGGGATCGATGTTGATATAAGGGTCGAACTTTTGGATCGTAACGCGGTATCCGCGCGATTGAAGAAGTTTGGCTAACGAGGCAGAAATAATGCCTTTCCCTAACGACGAAGTAACGCCGCCCGTCACAAAGATGTATTTAGTCATGATGATATGTGTATTTGGCGCCTGTTTTTACACCTGCACCTTTTGTTTGTGTACGGGATACAAAAGTAGCAAAATTTTCAGACTTTGCTCACTGAAATCGCAAATGTTGAAAAGGAATCGTGATGTGGAGAATGTTAACTTGTTGTAAAGTTGTTAATTGTCTGAACCTGAATTTGCGGAATTAATAAGATGACAGAATGAGAATTCTGCAAATTAATTAATTGTGAAAATTTTGGTTCAGACAGAAAGGCTTAGGGTTTTTATTTAGAAGTTTTTTGATTCTCTAAAAATCCATCATTATATAGTTTTACATAGAATTCGATAAGTTCAAAATTATAATTGGTGCTTTTTCTTTCTTCTTTATACTTGTCTAACAAGGCTGGATTGTCTGCAATGAGATTCATGAAAACTTGCTCCCGGCTTTTGCGAGAACTGCCAATGTAAATCCCCGTAGTACCGATTTTAATAAATTTTAATGAATCGTTATTTTTGCTTACATACCAAAAAAAAGATATGCTATTAGCGTTGCTTGCATTTTTTTCATATAAATTTATTTTACCACGTTCAAGTAACCGAAGAAAAGTTAATTTGTCTGCCCCTGGCAAACGCCGGGGTACAAAAAAACTTGAATCTTCAGACCTGTAAAAGCCATTAACACTATCAGCATCGAAAGGTTTCGCCCTGTGGGCACCATCTACCTTATACGTTAATTTCCCTGAAAACCTACTTCCTAAATGGCATTTAATGGTATCATTTTTTAGGCTGATGATATAGTCATTGAATTTTTTAGTAGTATCCGCATCCTGTGCAAACACTTTAGCGATGGGTACAAGCAAACAAATTGAGCTCAGTAGTAATAATTTGGCTTTCATAATGATAAGGTCAGTTGAGATAGTCTATTAATCAAATATAAGCTTTTTCAAATCCTCCGGTGTATCAATAGCAATGGTTTCAATTTCGGTCTCGGCTACCTTTATTTTGTAGCCATTTTCTACCCAGCGCAATTGCTCCAGGCTTTCGGCTTTTTCAAGTGGGGATACCGGCAATTTGGTAATCTGTTTCAGAATATCAGCCTGGTAACCGTAAATGCCAATATGTTTAAAATAAGTAAAATGCTGCAGCCAATTTTGAGACTCCTGTCCGCGGATATGAGGTAGGGGGGAGCGCGAAAAATAAATAGCTTCTGAGTTTTTGTTGACAATAACCTTTGGGGAATTGGTGTTGTGCAGTTCCTGTTCGTTTGATATTTTCTTTATCAACGTAGCCAGTTGTGTATCAGCACCATTAAAGCAACCAATCAATTTGCTGATCTGCTCCGGATCGATATAAGGCTCATCGCCCTGGATATTAATGATCACATCATGTTCCGAATATTTTTCGGCTACCTCGGCACAGCGATCGGTTCCGCTTTGATGAGACGGGGAGGTCATCACTGCTTTCCCTCCAAAACCAAGCACATGCTCAAAAATACGGTCATCATCCGTAGCAACGATCACCTCAGATAATTGAGCGCATTTTTTTGCCTGCTCATATACCCGTTGGATCATGCTTTTTCCGGCAATATCCGCCAGCGGCTTTCCGGGAAAGCGGGTGGAGTCGTAACGGGCGGGAATGATACCGAGGATTTGCATTAACGAAATAAAGTAGTTAGAAGGAATTTAGATTATCATCAGGATTTACAACGTGTTTTTGTATGGCCAATTTAACGCTTTCGAGATTTAAATGCGCGTCAACTTTTATTCTTGTCTCATTTTCTACTCCGGTTTCGTTGTATATATCAATACAAGGAATCATCCAGTTCCCTTTTTCTACAATTGGCATAATCTTTACTATCTGACCATTTATATTCGCATTATAGAATAATTTATATCCCCAACCACTGTATGTTTCATACATCACTACAGGGAATTCTTTTATCTCAGCGAGGCCAATACTATTCAGCCTGGTTTTAAAAAAGTTCTTAAAATAGTATTCTTTTAATACCACTGCTGAATTTACAATTAATCCTCCTCCAATTGATATTAAAAGCAAGAACTCTACATCTTTTGAGCTTATACTATCTAAATGCCCGATATTACTTAATAAGAATCCGACTATCGGGAACAAAAACACGATTGATATTGTTATGATCAGTTTTTTAAAACCTAATAAATGTTCCTTCATTTATTTAAATGACGAATTGTGATTTAAAAAAGCCCGTTTATTTCGCGCTCTATTCTCTCTACAATAGTTGCCATATCATCAGTATTATTGGCGAAGTCGAGTTTGTCTTTATCTAAAATCAGCAGTTTGCCCAGTTTATAGCCGTTGATCCATTTTTGATACTTGTCGTTCAGTTTGGACAGATAATCCAAACGGATACCAATTTCGTATTCGCGACCGCGGCGCTGGATATTATTAACCAGCGTAGGCACTGATGCTTTCAGATAGACCAGCAGATCGGGAGGTTTGATGAATGCGGTAATATTATCAAAAATGGCACGATAATTTTCATAATCGCGGGTGGTCATCAGGCCCATGTCATGCAGGTTCTCGGCAAAGATGTATGCATCTTCATAGATGGTCCGGTCCTGGATAATATTTTTATTGCTTTGCTGAATATCCAATATCTGCCTGAAACGGCTGTTCAGGAAATAGATCTGCAGGTTAAAACTCCAGCGTTTCATGTCGCTGTAGAAATCTTCCAGGTACGGATTGTTGTCAGCAGCCTCATACAGCGGTTCAAAACTATAATTTTTGGCCAATAATTCAGTAAGGGTGGTCTTTCCGGCGCCGATGTTTCCTACGATAGCGATGTGCATGCGATGGTTTTAGTTCATGGTTTACGGTTGATGGTTCATAGCTCTTCACAAGGAAGTGTAGAAACCACAATTAACTACGTCCGACTAATATACATTATGAAGTATGAACTCACAATATTTTGTGAATAGTTAATTGTCAATAGACCATGGCCCATAGTATAATAATGATGGTAAAAGCAGGCATGGACTATTGTCTATCAACCATTGACTAAATCAAAAACTACGGAAGCCGATAATTTCCCTCACTTCGCGAATAGTTTTTGAAGCACTCTCGCGTGCCTTGATTGCGCCATGGCGGGCAACCTGGCGCAAATAAGAGGTGTCCTGGCTGATGTCATTTATCCTATTACGAATAGGAGTGGTGGCGATGATCATATCTTCAGCCAGTTGCTTCTTCAAATCTCCGTAGCGTATCTGGCAGGTATTATATAGATTATCGAAATGCTCATAAGTATCTGGCGTGGATACTACTTTCAGCAGGTCGAACAGGTTTTGGATCTCTACTGGTTTCTCTTGATTTTCGGCCGTCGGGCCGCTGTCAGTAACAGCTTTCATTACCTTTTTACGGATAATTTCAGGCGAATCGGATAGATAAACGGCATTGCCTTCGCCTTCTGATTTGCCCATTTTGCCTTTGCCATCCAAACCGGGTATTCTCACCAGGTTATCGCTGAAATTAAAAGCGTAAGGTTCTGGAAAATAATCGTGATTGTATAGACGGTTAAAACGGTTGGCAAATGTACGGGACATTTCCAGGTGTTGTTCCTGATCTTTACCAACAGGGACTTTAGTAGCACGATGGAGGATAATATCGGCGGCCATTAATACAGGATACGTCAGCAAACCGGCGTTTACATTGTCTGGCTGAGCACGTATTTTATCTTTAAATGAGGTACTACGTTCCAGTTCACCTACATAGGCATTCATATTAAGATATAGATATAATTCAGTAGTTTCCGGTACGTCCGATTGAACGTATAGCGTGGATTTTTCAGGATCGAGGCCCGCTGCAAGATATTCTACTAACACCTGTTTCACGTTGCTATGAAGATCAGACGGGGTAGGGTGGGTAGTTAAAGAGTGCCAATCAGCAATAAAGAAAAAACAATTATACTCATGCTGCATCTTTACGAAGTTTTGAATAGCTCCGTAGTAATTCCCCAAATGCAGCTTCCCGGTAGAACGTATACCACTAACAACAGTTTCCATGGGCGCGAAAGTAAGGAATTTTTATATTTTTGATACCGATGAAATTGATATTGAAGAAAGCACACTGTTACCTATACATGGGTAGTGTGGCACTCTTCTACTTTTTGCTTTACCCTTTTCTCTGGTATTATTCCCGAAACCCATCTACGTATAAGCAAATGAACGAGTTCCGGCGGCTGTGGGGCTTTTTAAGTTCAGCCTGCGTTGGAATATTTTATCGCTTTACTTTCGAGGTGCCGTTCGATCGTACCAAGCCATATATTATCTGTCCCAATCATACCTCCAACCTGGATATTACGGCGATGAGCCTTCTTGCAAAAAATGATTGTTGTTTTATGGGTAAAGAGGAGTTGACGGAAGGCCTGGTAACCGGCCTGTTCTTTAGAACGGTAGATATACCTGTCAATCGCGAAAGCAAAATGTCCTCGTTTAGAGCCTTTAAAAAGGCAATAGAAAAGCTGCAAAGCGGTATTACCATGATCGTCTTCCCGGAAGGGAAGATACCGGATGATTACCCGCCACAATTGCATAGTTTTAAAAACGGACCGTTTCGTTTGGCGATAGAGGCAGGTGTGCCCATAGTTCCCGTTACCTCATTAAATAACTGGAAATTGCTTTGGGATACGGGCACCAGGCATGGCAGCATGCCGGGCGTATGCCATATCTATGTACATAAACCTATCGAAACAAAAAATTTGACAGTTGATGATGCTGATAATTTGAGAGATCAAGTGTACCGGATCATGAAGGGAAAGTTTGATAGTATGAATTGATAATTCAATTTTTGGGGATGGTTTTTTATTTTTGAGTCCGATGATCCTGGCCCTTAAAAAATTCCATCGTTTACTATACAGGTTTAGTATTTCATTTATATTTTACCTGCAATGGCCGCTTATTCATTATGCCTCCAAAAAGCCGTCCAGGTACCCTTTGATGAACCGGCTGCGGAAGATATGCGCCGCATTCAGTTCAGCAACTACCGGAATTTTTTATAAGATAGAGTATGAGCAACCGATAGACTGGTCGCGCACCTATATTGTTTGTCCCAATCATATTTCAAATCTGGATATCATGTCTGTCAGCAAGGCACTCAAAAATACCTTTTGTTTTATGGGTAAGCACGAACTGCTGGACAACCCGTTGTTGGGCATTTTTTTCAGGTCGATAGACATACCCGTTAACCGCGAAAGTAAGCTGTCATCTTATAAGGCATTTAAGCTGACAGGCGAGCGGCTGGAACAGGGTATCACCGTGGTGATATTTCCGGAAGGGACTATCTCGAAAGAATACCCGCCGCAATTGCAAGAGTTTAAAAATGGCCCGTTCCGGTTGGCCATTGAATTAAAAATACCTATTTTGCCTATTACTTCGCTGGATACATGGAAGGTAATGTGGGATACTGGTAGTGTACATGGCAGCAGACCGGGGATTTGTCATATATTTGTGCACAAACCCATCGAAACGGCGCACATGAGTGTTGAAGATGCTGATCTGCTAAAAGATGAGGTTTATAACGTGATAAAGCAGAAACTGGACGAAAATGAACATCGATAAAGAAACCGTCGAGAAAGTGGCCCATTTGGCAAGACTGGAATTGGCTGAAGACGAAAAAGAGAAGATGATTGCCGATATGAATAAAATCCTCGGTTTTATGGATAAGCTGAACGAGATCGATACGTCTGGAATTGAGCCGCTGGTTTATATGACCAACGAGATCAATACGGTGCGTGAGGATGTGATAAAGCAAGAGATCACGCATGAAGAAGCGTTGTTGAATGCACCGAAGCACGATAACGATTATTTCCTGGTAGCTAAAGTGATCGAGAAATAATTTCGAATTTCGAATTTCGAATTTCCGATTTCGAATTTAAATTCTTAGAGTTTAGGTTTTAGAATTTAGAATTTGAATTTCCTGTAACAATTCCTATCCTCTTATAGTCAAACCTGGAAAACACGGATGGAGCCATTAATTACCATTAAAGATATCGGGCGTAAATATGTGATCGGTGCAGAAACCATACATGCACTTAAATCGGTATCCTTAACAATAAATAAAGGCGAATTCGTTGCCCTTATGGGGCCTTCAGGCTCTGGCAAATCAACGTTAATGAACATTCTGGGCTGCCTGGACACACCAACTAAAGGTGAGTATATTCTCAATGGAATCAATGTAAGCCATATGAGCGATAACGAATTGGCGGAGGTTCGTAATACAGAAATCGGTTTCGTTTTCCAGACTTTCAACTTATTGCCTCGTAATACTGCGCTTGATAATGTAGCACTTCCCCTGATTTATGCAGGTATTAATAAAGAGGGCCGGCAAGAACGCGCCAGGCAAGCGCTGGAGAATGTAGGGCTTGGTCATAGGGTAACTCATAAACCAAACGAGCTTTCAGGCGGGCAACGTCAGCGTGTAGCCGTGGCCCGGGCGTTAATAAATAACCCGTCTATTATTCTTGCAGATGAGCCTACAGGTAACCTCGATACCAAAACTTCCATCGAAATAATGGGTTTGATCGAAGACATCCATGCAAAGGGCAATACAATTATCTTAGTAACTCACGAAGAAGATATTGCAAAACACGCCCACCGCATTGTACGTATGCGCGACGGCCTGATCGAAGATGATTATCCTAATACCAATATCCATAAGGTGGACAGAAGCAAAATCCTTGCGGATGATGCCGAAATTGCAAGCAAATAATTAATCAGCAGTTAGAAGCTAACCGCGCAACAAATTCAGCTAATTTAAGGGTAGTTTCAGGCATAATAGGTTTGTGATGACCTATGATCAGTGTATGATTGATGATCTCAATAATCACATCTTCGTGCCGCATATCCATTACTACATTACGGAAATCGCGGTTCATGGCTGATTCAGCTTTGTAACGATCATTAACCAATACATAAAACGTGTCGCTGAAAGCTTTATCGTCATAAAAGTCCAGTTCCACAGGATGTACCAGTTCGATCAATTTATCAGCCAATGTCTCAGGCCGGATAAGCGCTCGCCCGCAATCTTTCTTCAGATAAGCCAAAGCCCAGCTTTGATATTCATAATAATCGTATAAGGAAGACGACCTTGTGTTACCATCCTTTTTTACTTTATGAATCTCAACGAAAAGTATATAGCAGTCGGTCCGGGCATTTTTAATAACGTAAGAGCCTTTGACATTAATATTGTCGCAGCCTTTGAAGGCCTCAAAATCTTCCAGGTGAAAATCGATGTTCCCGGTATGTTCAATGCGGAATTTTGATTGTAATAACTTATACGTATCCTCGAAGGTATCGATAGCTTCGCTGCTTAGGCCGACAGTATCAAAGGGGTAGTCCATGTACAATAATACACGATTTCAGGATTTTAAGGAAATGAACCATTGATTGTTTTGATTTTTAAATTTTGTTGAGGGGGATTTTATTTCTTGATTATTCCCACCATTTAGCTTCTTCTATTTTATCATTCTTATCTCTGACGCTTTGCCAGCCAAATTTTAAGTATTTATCATTTGGTGAGAATTCACCTGCGCCAATATCTAAATCTCCAGAATTAGGTACTCGGAAATCGCCCCAATTGCACCGTTTAGCTAAATTGCTTTTATAGTCTATCCATTGACCAACAAACTGATTGTTTGTGTAGCCGTCTGAATTCATTTCGATATCATCGTAGTGTACTTTATGGTTCTTATCCAAATAAAAATCAGATTCTAAGACACCATTAAAGGCTCCTGAATGGGACTGATCTTTATTTTCAAAAAAATTGTAGTCCGCTATAATTACATATTCTCCTTTTATTCCCTTGTTTTTATATTCATCGTCAACCCCGAAAGACATGCTTTTCAGCTGTCTGATATTGGATATTTTGAGAGTCCCATTAAACTCATCAATATTATTTTTTACCATTGATTCGCCATAAACATGATAGGTATCCGGCAATAGCGAATCTTTTTTAACCCTGATAATTTTTACTCTCATCCTTTGATAGTTATCGCCAATAAAACCGTAGACCATAGAATTATCAGTATGTAACAAAAGCTTTGAAAAGTCATATTTTATCAGATCGCTTTTTAATCCCTTTTTTAATAAATATTGATTTGATAAAGTTTTCTTCTTAAAGATTTCTGACTCGGTTTGAGCATAAATATTGAAGGAGAATAGGAGTGTAATGGAGAAAAATAATAAGTGGTTCATTGTGACAAGTGGATTAAATGCTAAGTTATGACTTGATTTGGCAAATCTTCAAAATCAATCACTATTCAGTCGTTCACTCATTATTTATACGCTGCCATCGCACCGCAGGAGCACGCGCAATTCGGATCACTTACGCCAAGTTTCTTTAGAAAATACTGGTAAAACCCAATTCGGTCATTCATGCTGAATATATTTTCACCTTGTCCGCATTCTACTGCGCCGTTAATAATATTGATAGTCATACCAAAGCCGGATTTACGATTTTTGGATTTATCGTCGGCTTTAGGCTGCCATTTGCCGATCATTACGTCATGAGCTGATGGTTTATAGGTTTGCGGCGTCATCCAGAAATAGATGGCTACTTTAAATGCAGTAACCGCATCTGTTTCCACCAGATCAGGATTGTTTAGCAAAATGCTTTTATTGCCAAATATACAATCGGAAGCATAACCATAGTTGCCATTATAGCTCAATTGCAATGGTCCCCGGCCATAATACTTTTTACCCGGGATGGCAGGGTAGTTGTCATTATCTGCCACATAGGGCAATGAGGTATTGCTTTCATGAATAAACATTAATCCGTCATCATATTTCCCGTTTTGTCCATGTCTGGTTTCATGGGCAATATTGGCAAAAAAGGCTGCTAATTCTTTCTTATCTGTTTGCAGGTCTTTTTCACTGCAAAAGTTGCCGTAATCCAATATATAAGAACTATCGGGTTTCTTTTTGGCCCAGTCTTCATTCCAGTCCTCATCCTGACGAACCACCACTGATTTGCCTGTCTTTTTATCAGTTCGGGTGATCTGGTAAACAGAGACTGCACGTTTAACTACCTTTATTTTAATATTACTCATCTGCTGAATCGCTTTCATAAATGCCTGGTAATTATAAAACTTATCGCGCTGTGGAAAGAAATCGTTAAACTGCTTTTCGCTCAGAAAACTGCTTACCGGAATATTATTTGGAATAATTGGTTTGTTATTCGCACCACCACATTTAAAACTTAATAGTAGAAATAGTAATAGGGCAGAACTGATTTTATATATAACAGAAATGGATTTCATAAGTTACAAATTATTCCCAAAGGAAAGTTAATGCTAAATCATCGGCCAAATGTAATAACATTAACGGTATTCAAGAGTTTTGCCGGCGAAATCAAAATATTGTTTACAATCCCAAACCAAAACAATAAATTCGGGAGCGAATGAAAATTTATACCAAAACAGGCGATAAGGGCTATACTTCTCTGATAGGGGGGACGAGGGTGCCAAAACACCACCTTCGTATCGAGAGTTATGGAACGGTGGATGAGTTAAACTCCTATATCGGATTAATACGCGATCAGGATATCGATGCACATGATAAACAAGTATTAAAAGAGATACAGGACAGGCTATTTACCATCGGTTCGTCACTGGCGTCAGACCCCGAAAGGTCGAAAATGATCATACCGGATTTACACACTTCAGATATTGAGCTATTGGAAAAAGAAATGGATGCAATGAATGAGAAATTGCCTGAGTTGCGTCATTTTATTTTGCCGGGTGGTAATAATGCTATTTCATTTTGCCATATTGCACGTTGTGTATGCCGCAGAGCTGAGCGATTGTCAGTAAACCTTTCGGCAGAAAGCACCGTAGAAGAAAAGGTGAATATTTACCTGAACCGGTTAAGCGACTATCTGTTTGTATTGGCCAGGAAGATCGGAAACGAGCAAAATATTCCTGAAAATCAATGGATACCGCGTGTTTAAAAAATTAAAAAAATTATTTGATAATCGATTTAAAAATATTATACTTTTGCGAAAATTGATTTACCTTAAATAGATAATAATATATGTATTGGACACTTGAATTAGCATCTCACCTGGAGGATGCACCATGGCCCGCAACTAAAGATGAATTAATCGATTATGCTATTCGCTCGGGAGCCCCCGTTGAGGTTATAGAAAACCTTCAGGCCCTTGAGGATGATGGTGAGCCATATGAAAACATTGAAGAAATATGGCCGGATTATCCTACAAAGGACGATTTCTTTTTTAACGAAGACGAGTATTAGCCCCAGCTTTAGCTTTTCAGATATTATTAGGAACCCTGTACTGACAGGGTTTTTCATTTTATGAACCTTTTCGGCTGTTTTTGGTTATAGATAATACAATCATCTATAAATTTAAAACATTCACCACATGAGAGGTTTACTTTACATTATTGCTGTCATCCTGATTATAGGATGGGCAATTGGGTTTTTTGCTTATTCAGCAGGTTCAGTTATTCATATCCTTCTGGTAATAGCCATTATCGCTTTACTTTTAGGGGTGATCAGAAGAGCTTAATAAGTATTTTGAATAGGAGTCCATTTAGCCATTCCTATAAGGAGTGGCTTTTTTGTTTTAAAAGAAATTCAGCAATAGCAATGTCCTCGGGGTAGGTGATCTTGATGTTTTGATAGCTGCCGCCAATCAGGTTGATGTTGACGCCGGTTTGTTCTACTACGCTGGCATCATCGGTGAAGTAAGATTGATAAACCTGTAAATAAGCTTCTTTTAACTGCGCTACCTGGAAGGTTTGTGGGGTTTGTATCAGGTATATTTCGTCGCGCACCAGGTTTACCGAGCGGTTGTCCTTAATTTGTCTTACCGAATCACGGCTTTTTATAGCGACAATGGCATTGCCATATAATGCGGCGCATTCAAATGATTCGTCAATAATGTCGCAGGTAATTAGTGGGCGTACCGCGTCGTGTACCGCCACGATGGCATCATTATCTTCAATTAAAGCGAGACCGGCTTTTACCGAATGGAAACGTGTTTCACCGCCATCAACTAATTCATATGGTATTTCAAATTGGTGAGTCTGACAAAGTCGTTCCCAATAATCGTGCGAATCAGCAGGGAGGACAACAATGATCTTGGGCTTGCTATTACAATGATAAAATGCATTAATCGTATGCATCAATACCGGAAGCCCATTTAGTAACAAAAACTGTTTCGGTACAGCAGATTTCATTCTGCTCCCCGAACCACCAGCTACTATGATAACGTAGTTAGATGTGAAATTTGAGACGTGAGATGTGAGATCAGAAGCGCTCATGACTAAATATTAAAATATATAAGATTCAAAGCAAGTCTCAAATCTCATATCTAATGCCTCAAATCTAAATTAAATAATCAGCATAGCATCGCCATAGCTGTAAAAGCGGTATTTCTCTTTCACGGCTACTTCGTAAGCATGCATCACATGCTCGTATCCGCCAAAAGCACAGATCATCATCAATAAAGTTGACTCCGGCGTGTGGAAATTGGTTACCATTGTATTGGCAATGCTGAAATCATACGGCGGGAAAATGAACTTGCTTGTCCAGTCGTTTGCAGCCTTTAAAGTTTTGCTGGCCGAAACAGAGGATTCGATGGCACGCATAGACGTGGTACCTACAGCGCAAATGCGGCTTTTTCTTTCGATGCCGCGATTTACAATATCAGCCTGTTTCTGCTCGATGATGAATTGTTCCGAGTCCATTTTGTGCTTGGTCAGATCTTCCACTTCAACAGGGCGGAAAGTGCCTAAGCCTACATGTAGGGTTACTTCTGCAAATTCAACACCTTTTAACTCAAGACGTTTCATTAGTTCGCGGCTAAAGTGCAGACCTGCGGTCGGAGCGGCCACTGCGCCTTCATGTTTTGCAAATATGGTCTGGTAGCGCTCTTTATCTTCAGCAGTCGCTTTGCGTTTGATATATTTTGGAAGCGGGGTCTCACCCAGGATCTCCACGTTACGCCTGAACTCCTCATCCGTGCCGTCAAACAGGAAGCGGATAGTACGGCCACGAGAGGTGGTATTGTCTACAACTTCAGCAATCAGCAGGTCGTCATCACCAAAATATAATTTGTTGCCTACACGTATCTTACGGGCCGGATCAACCAGCACGTCCCATAGGCGAAGTTCTTTATTCAACTCCCTTAAAAGGAAAACCTCGATGGTAGCACCAGTTTTTTCCTTGTTGCCGTACATACGGGCAGGGAATACTTTGGTATTATTAAGGATCATTACATCCTTGTCGTCGAAGTAGTCTAATATGTCTTTGAATACTTTATGCTCAATTTTTCCCGAGTCCTTGTGTAATACCATTAATCGTGATTCGTCACGGGTAGCAGCTGGTGTATGGGCAACTAGTGACTCAGGCAAGTTGAATTTAAATTGAGATAATTTCATATTAAAACAAATGAATTTTTAGGGCGCAAAGATACGAATAAACTTTGTTAAATTGGATGATTTTTTTATGGGTAATTTCAAGGTTAATTGGTAAACACAAGATATTAAAAATAGTGTGACTTAAATGTAACTAAATTGATATGTGATAGTCATAGTATGGTATATTGCAATATAAATCGGTGTAATCGTCTCATATGCTGTTTTTTAAACTGTTTCGCGAGAGTTTCGTGTTTGCTTTTGATGCTTTAAGGCAAAATAAGCTCCGAACCATGTTATCCCTTTTAGGGGTAACCATCGGTATTTTTACTATCATAGCGGTGTTATCGGCAGTGGCTACTTTGCGAAATAACCTGCAGCGCAGCGTAAATAAGTTGGGCAGCAATAGTATTTATGTACAAAAATGGCCCTGGATAGGCGGCGAAGATTTTCCATGGTGGAAATATCTGCAACGCCCAGTACCGCGCCTGCATGATTTTGATGAGGTACAAAGACGCAGTCAAACCGCTGAAGCCGTATCTTATGAGATCAGCATCGATAACCGGGTGGTAAAATATCAAAGTAACACCGTTGAAGGCGCGCAGATTGATGCGGTTTCGCATGAGCATAACAAAACCTGGAACTTTGATTTTAAGGAGGGGCGTTATTTTACGGATATGGAATCACGTACTGGCGCGCCTGTGACTGTCATCGGGTATGATATTGCCGAAAACCTGTTCCCGGGCGGCAATGCTATAGGAAAGCAAATCAAAGTAATGGGTCGGTATGTTACCATTATCGGGGTTTTTGCAAAGGAAGGACAGGATATTTTGGGCATAACAGATGACAAGGAAATATTATTGCCGCTGAACTTTGCTAAAAACATCGTTGATATACAGAACGAGAAATATAACCCGCAGATAGTAGTAAAGGGTAAAGACAACTTTACTGACGGTGATGTAGAAGCTGAACTGGAAGGCTTAATGCGTTCGATAAGAAGATTAAGGCCAAACCAGGAAGATAATTTCTCATTGAATAAAACCACCTTGCTTACCAATCAGCTCGATATTGTGTTCAAAATATTCAATATCGTGGGGTTGATAGTCGGTGGCTTTTCGGTGCTGGTTGGTGGATTTGGTATTGCCAATATTATGTTCGTATCAGTTAAAGAACGTACCAATATTATCGGTATACAAAAATCATTAGGGGCTAAAAATTATTTTATTCTTCTTCAATTCCTGATAGAGTCGATCGTGCTTTGCCTGGTAGGCGGTATAGTAGGACTGCTGGTTGTTTTTGCTGGCACTTTTGTTTTAAAAGCTGCAGCCGATGTGCAAGTTGTGCTGGATGTGAAAAATATTATCGCAGGAATAAGCACATCTATTACAATCGGCGTCATTTCGGGGATAATACCCGCTTATTCAGCATCCAGGCTCGATCCTGTTGAAGCGATCCGCTCAAATTGATTTGTTTTCCCGCTGATTGTATGAAAGGCTGGTTAAGTTAATGTTAATTCGTTTGGTTAAACACATAATTTTTACAAATAGTCCACTTTGCCATCCTTTATAATACACGGATTTATTTACATTTGCTACGTTTAAAAAATAAACGTGTATGTCGGAAACAGCGAAATTAATATTAGGTGACAAAACATATGAGCTCCCGGTAATTGAAGGTACAGAAAGTGAGAAAGCAATAGATATTTCAAAACTCAGAGACCAAACGGGGTATGTAACGCTGGATATCGGCTATAAAAATACGGGAGCAACGACAAGCTCTATTACATTTCTTGACGGAGAGCTGGGTATACTTAAATATCGTGGTTATCCTATCGAACAACTTGCTGAAAAATCAAGCTTTATTGAAGTAGCATATTTGCTAATCTATGGCGAACTACCCACTCAGGAGCAGTTAGCAGACTTTCAATATCAGATCAGCCGTCACACGCTGGTTCACGAGGACATGAAGAAGTTTTTTGACGGCTTCCCGTCAAGATCGCACCCGATGGGCCAGCTTTCTTCATTGGTATGTTCGTTGTCAGCTTTTTATCCTGAATCATTAAAATCAAATCAGACTACAGAAGAGCTGAACCTGAGCATTATCAAGATGCTTGGTAAAATGGCTACTATCGTTTCATGGATCTATAAAAAATCATTGGGTCACCCATATATCTATCCAAAGAATAAATACGATTATGTGACCAACTTCCTGCACATGACCTTTGGTCAGCGTACGGAGGATGTGGTGATCGATCCGGTTATTGTAAGTGCAATGAATACCCTTCTGATCCTGCATGCTGATCATGAACAGAATTGCTCAACATCGACAGTAAGAATTGTTGGTTCATCGGAGTCTAATATTTACGCTTCTGTTTCTGCCGGTATTTCAGCTTTGTGGGGCCCGCTGCATGGCGGGGCTAACCAGGCAGTGATCGAGATGCTGGAACGTATTAAGGAAGATGGTGGCGATACCGATAAATGGATCAAGAAGGCAAAAGATAAAAACGATTCGTTCCGCCTGATGGGCTTCGGTCACCGTGTTTACAAAAACTTTGATCCCCGCGCCAAAATTATAAAGAAGGCTTGTGATGATATCCTTGAGAAATTGGGCATTGATGACGAAGTATTGGAAATAGCTAAGAAGCTGGAAGAACACGCGTTGAAAGATCCTTATTTCATCGAACGTAAGCTGTATCCGAACGTAGATTTCTATTCAGGTATTATCTATCGTGCATTGGGCTTCCCAACTGATATGTTCACCGTGCTATTTGCGTTAGGCCGCTTACCGGGATGGATCGCTCAATGGAAAGAGATGAAGGAACACAAAGAGCCAATCGGTCGCCCACGCCAGATATTTGTAGGCGCAACGACCAGGGATTACGTAGATATCCAAAGCAGAGGTTGATTTTTGCTTACATTATACAAAAGCCCGTCAAACTGCACTGCCCCCAAAAAGTTAGACACTATTTGGGGGCATTTTTATGGCAAAAAACAGAAAGCATGGAGTAAAAT